>NZ_JBXAJB010000003.1:0-808489 GCF_058796855.1 Pseudomonas sp. GW823-FHT03E05 | reverse complement strand
TGAAGCGTAACCGCTATCGAAAACTGCGTAACTCGTTGAATCTCAAGGAGTTTTCCGTTTCGACTGCGCCGGAAGTGGGGCGAATTATAGACCTGTAGAATCTGCCGTCAAGGGTTAATTTGCATTTTCTATGAATAAGCTCAAAAGAACCCTCTAAGGATGCTTCTACAAGACTATATAGAGGCACAGGGTGCGCCTCTATATATAGAAGGGCGGCGCTACACCACTCGCGAATGCCTCAAGGCGTCCACAGCCTCGACCCGCATCCCCAATACACGTTGCAGAACCTCTGCAGTATGTTCGCCCAATAGAGGAGGGGCGTTACGGTACTCAACGGGGGTTTGCGAAAGACGAATCGGGCTAGCCACCTGAGGCACCATCCCAGCCAACGCGTGTGGCAGCTCCACAGCCAGGCCTCGAGCCACGACCTGAGGATCAGCAAACACCTGCGCCAGATCATTGATCGGCCCACAAGGCACCCCAGCCAGCTCCAGCTGGCTCACCCACTCCGCCGTAGTCTTGAATACTGTGGCCTGACGAATCAGCGGAATCAGCACCGCCCGATTGGCCACCCGCAGCTTGTTAGTGGCAAACCGAGGATCGTCCGCCCACTGCGGCTGACCCGCTACCTCGGCAAACTTGCGAAACTGCCCGTCATTACCCACGGTAAGGATGAAGTCGCCATCCGCCGTCGGAAAATCCTGATAGGGCACTATATTAGGGTGCGCATTACCCAAACGCTTGGGAGCGACCCCTGTGGTCAGATAGTTCATGGCCTGGTTGGCCAGGCAAGCGACCTGGACATCCAGCAATGCCATATCGATGTGCTGACCACAGCCCCCCTGATCTCGATGAGCCAGGGCCGCCAGAATCGCCACAGTGGAGTAGAGCCCGGTAAGGATGTCGGTCAAGGCCACACCCACTTTTACTGGCCCAGCCCCCTCATCACCCTCAGGTCGCCCAGTCAGGCTCATCAGACCACCCAAGCCCTGGATCATGAAGTCATAACCCGCGCGCTTGGCATAGGGCCCGGTCTGACCAAAACCGGTGATAGAGCAATAGATCAGCCGCGGATTGACGGCCTTGAGCGACTGATAGTCCAGACCGTAAGCCGCCAGCCCACCTACCTTGAAGTTCTCGATGACGATATCCGACTTGGCAGCCAGCTCACGCACCAGCTGCTGCCCCTCAGGGCGCGTGAAGTCGATGGTCACTGACTGCTTGTTACGGTTGGCCGACAGGTAATAGGCAGCCTCCGTGGTGTTCTCGCCATAGGCATCTTTAAGGAAGGGCGGCCCCCAGGCGCGTGTATCGTCACCATTACCCGGACGCTCGACCTTGATGACCTCGGCCCCCAGGTCCGCAAGGATCTGCCCGGACCAAGGCCCGGCCAGTACCCGCGATAAATCCAGTACCCGCAGATGCGATAACGCGCCCATGGTCGCTCTCCTATTAATAGAACGCCTGGATACCGGTTTGTGCACGCCCGAGAATCAGCGCATGCACGTCGTGAGTACCTTCGTAGGTGTTGACCACTTCCAGGTTCACCAGGTGACGAGCAATACCGAACTCATCGGATATCCCGTTGCCGCCCAGCATGTCACGGGCCATGCGCGCGATATCCAGGGACTTGCCGCAGGAGTTGCGCTTCATGATCGAGGTGATTTCCACCGCCGCAGTCCCTTCATCCTTCATCCGCCCCAGGCGCAGGCAGCCCTGGAGGGCGAGGGTGATTTCGGTCTGCATGTCCGCCAGCTTCTTCTGGATCAGTTGGGTTGCCGCCAGAGGACGACCGAACTGCTGGCGATCAAGGGTGTATTGACGTGCGGTGTGCCAGCAGAACTCCGCAGCCCCCAAGGCGCCCCAGGAGATGCCGTAACGCGCCGAGTTCAAGCAGGTAAAAGGTCCTTTGAGCCCACGCACATCCGGGAAGATGTTCTCTTCCGGCACGAACACGTTGTCCATGACGATTTCGCCGGTGATCGAGGCCCGCAGGCCGACCTTGCCGTGAATCGCTGGTGCACTCAGGCCCTTCCAGCCTTTCTCCAGGACAAAACCACGAATTTCGCCGGCATCATCCTTGGCCCAAACCACGAATACATCAGCAATCGGGCTGTTGGTGATCCACATCTTGCTACCAGTCAGGCTGTAGCCACCGTCCACTTTGCGTGCACGAGTAATCATCGCACCCGGGTCAGATCCATGGTTTGGCTCGGTCAGACCAAAGCAGCCAATCCATTCGCCGGACGCCAGTTTCGGCAGGTACTTCTGCTTTTGCGCCTCGGTACCAAACTCGTTGATCGGCACCATCACCAAGGACGACTGCACACTCATCATCGAGCGGTAGCCGGAGTCCACTCGCTCCACTTCACGAGCGATCAGGCCATAGCACACATAGTTAAGGCCGCTGCCGCCGTACTGCTCAGGAATGGTAGCGCCCAACAGGCCGACTTCACCCATTTCCCGGAAGATGGCCGGGTCGGTCTTCTCATGGCGGAAAGCTTCCAGAACCCGTGGTGCCAGCTTGTCTTGAGCGAACTGCTCGGCACTGTCGCGGACCATGCGTTCTTCTTCGGTGAGTTGCTGGTCCAGCAGAAGGGGATCGATCCAGTTGAAGCTTGCTTTACCGCCCATGAGTGAATCCTCGTGAAGTAGGTCAACTATCGTGGAACAGATCCTAGGCCTACGGTGCGCCCCCAGGCAAACGAGGATTTCGCATAGTGTTGTGCTAATTTCTCACTTCGTAATGGCCTAAACCGCCTTTTACAGCATCTATTAGTGAGATTGCCGTACATGCGCAGAAAGATCCCCAGTACCACCGCCTTAATCAGCTTCGAAGCCGCGGCACGTCATGAGAGCTTTACCAAGGCAGCCCAAGAGCTTTCCCTGACCCAGGGTGCGGTCTGCCGACAGATCGCCAGCCTTGAAGAGTTCCTCGGGCTGGAACTTTTCCGGCGTTCACGACGGGGAGTCAAGCTCACTGAGGCCGGGCTGTCCTACAGCCGCCGGGTCGCCACACAACTGGACGCAGTGGAGCGCGACACACTTTCAGTGATGGGCCAGCAGGGGGCCAACGTCATCGAACTGGCGGTGGTTCCGACCTTCGGGACGCAGTGGTTATTGCCACGCCTGAAGGACTTCCAGCAGCAGCACCCCGAAGTCACGGTCAACCTGACCAACCGCACGCGCCCCTTCCTCTTTGCCGACACCCCCTTCGACGCCGCCATCTACTTTGGCGACGCCGATTGGTCGGGTACCCAGTCTCACTGGCTGATGGGCGAAAACCCGATGCCGGTGTGCAGCCCGGCAATGCTCGGCAAGCAGCAAGAGTTGAGCGCCGAGGCCATAGCCGAACTGCCCCTGCTGCAGCAGACCACGCGGCCTTATGCCTGGCGGCAATGGTTCAACTCACAGCAGCTGAATATCCCCCGCGACATGACAGGCACGCGCTACGAGCTATTCTCCATGCTCGCCCAGGCCGCCATGCACGACATGGGTATCGCCTTGATTCCGCCCTTCCTTATCCAGCGCGAGCTGGCCGAAAAACGCTTGGTCATTGCCAACCCCCAGGCACTCTCGAGCATCAAGGCGTATTACCTGATGATTCCCGAACGCAAAGTGGAATCGGCCTCTTTACGGGCTTTTCGCGACTGGCTGGTGAACCAGGCAAACAGCTACAACCTTGAAAAATAAAGCCTCACAGCCAATAGCTGACCCCGTAGTCAAATAAATTAGAACCCTACAGATATAACTATTTGTCGCATTTTAACAGACTGTACCGACACCTTGAACAATCGTTCTACAAGCGCCTAACCACGCGGCTTGTAGGGTTTATTCAAGGGCAATGTAAGACTATTCATGTCACGGATGAGAAAAATCTTATTTTCCATAACAAAGCCTTGAAAGGCACGGCTTACAAGGCTTTAACCTGGTACGTTGCGACATTCGGTCACGGGGTGACTTGTAGTTAATTTTCCGTCACTAGTCAGAATCCCTTGAAGGCCTCAAAGTTCGCCTGCAAAATGCCGCGCCCCGCTGTGATTTCAGCGGGATCGTGCTGATCGGCCGCCCCAGCCGCACCCTCCGAAGTGCGCTGGCCTTCTAAGAAAGATCGAAAGCAATAAGATCAAGCAGGAGATTTGACGTGCACATTGGTGTTCCTCTCGAAACCCAGACGGGTGAAACACGGGTTGCTGCAACCCCGGAAACCATCAAGAAGCTGATCGGCCAGGGTCATAAAGTCACTGTGCAAAGCGGCGCCGGCATTAACGCCAGCGTGGTCGACAGTGCCTATGAAGCGGCAGGAGCCACCATTGGCAGCGCCAACGATGCCTTTGGCGCCGAGCTGATTCTCAAGGTCGTGGCGCCCAGCGACAGCGAACTGGCGCTGATCAAGAGCGGCACCGTACTGGTGGGCATGCTCAATCCGTTCAGCAATGAAACCATCGCCAAACTGGCCGAGCGCGGCATTACCGCCTTCGCCCTAGAGGCGGCACCACGCACTTCCCGGGCCCAGAGCCTGGACGTGCTGTCGTCCCAGGCCAACATTGCCGGCTACAAGGCTGTGCTGCTGGCCGCCCACTACTATCCGCGCTTCATGCCAATGCTGATGACCGCCGCCGGCACCGTCAAAGCAGCCCGCGTGCTGATCCTCGGCGCCGGTGTGGCAGGGCTGCAGGCCATCGCCACGGCCAAGCGCCTGGGTGCGGTGATTGAGGCCTCGGACGTGCGTCCGGCAGTGAAGGAGCAGATCGAATCCCTGGGCGCCAAATTCGTCGACGTGCCTTACGAGACTGACGAAGAGCGCGAGTGCGCCGTCGGTGTCGGCGGTTACGCGCGCCCCATGCCGGCCAGTTGGATGCAGCGCCAGGCTCAGGCCGTGCACGAACGCGCCAAACAGGCCGATATCGTCATCACCACCGCGCTGATTCCGGGCCGCAAGGCACCAACCCTGCTGAGCGCCGATACCGTGGCCCAGATGAAGCCCGGTTCGGTGGTCATCGACCTGGCAGCCGCTCAGGGCGGCAACTGCCCACTGACTGTGGCTGACCAGGTCGTAGTCGAGCACGGCGTGACCATCGTCGGCCCGACCAATCTGGCCGGGGCAGTGGCTGCCGACGCCTCGGCGCTGTACGCCCGCAACCTGCTGGACTTCCTGAAGCTTGTCTTCACCAAAGAAGGGCAGTTCGAAGTCAACCTCGAAGACGACATCGTCGCCGCGTGCCTGATGTGCCGCGACGGCCAAGTCATCCGCAAAAACGCCTAAGCAGGGATTCAGACGATGGAAGAGCTTATCTCCCCCGGTATCTACAACCTGATCATCTTCGTGCTGGCGATCTATGTCGGTTACCACGTGGTCTGGAACGTTACACCCGCACTGCACACCCCCCTGATGGCAGTGACCAACGCCATTTCCGCGATCGTCATCGTCGGCGCCATGCTGGCTGCCGCCCTGACCGTGACCCCGTTGGGCAAGACCATGGGCACCCTGGCCGTGGCCCTGGCTGCGGTCAATGTGTTCGGCGGCTTCCTGGTCACCCGTCGCATGCTGGAAATGTTCAAGAAGAAAGCGCCCAAAGCCGTGAAAGAAGAGGTGCAGAAATAATGAGCATGAACCTGGTAACAACCCTCTATCTGATCGCCTCGGTGTGCTTTATCCAGGCGCTCAAGGGCCTTTCGCACCCGACCACGTCCCGCCGCGGTAACCTGTTCGGCATGCTGGGCATGGCCCTGGCGGTACTGACCACCATCGGCCTCATCTATAAGCTGGGCGCGGAACTGGCGACCGCCGGCATCGGCTACGTCATCGTTGGCCTGCTGATCGGTGGTACCGCCGGTTCGATCATGGCCAAGCGCGTCGAGATGACCAAGATGCCGGAACTGGTGGCCTTCATGCACAGCATGATCGGCCTGGCCGCGGTGTTCATCGCCATTGCCGCCGTGGTCGAGCCGCAGTCCCTGGGCATCGTCAAGCACCTGGGCGACTCGATTCCCGCCGGTAACCGCCTGGAGCTGTTCCTTGGCGCAGCCATCGGTGCCATCACCTTCTCCGGTTCGGTGATCGCCTTCGGCAAGCTGTCGGGCAAGTACAAGTTCCGCCTGTTCCAAGGCGCACCGGTACAGTTCGCCGGGCAGCACAAGCTCAACCTGGTACTGGGCCTGGCCACCCTCGGCCTGGGCGTGACCTTCATGGCCAGCGGCAACCTCGGTGCTTTTGCCCTGATGCTGGCCCTGGCCTTCGTCATGGGCGTGCTGATCATCATCCCGATCGGCGGCGCCGACATGCCGGTAGTGGTGTCGATGCTCAACAGCTACTCGGGCTGGGCGGCAGCGGGGATCGGCTTCTCCCTGAACAACTCGATGCTGATCATCGCCGGCTCCCTGGTGGGCTCCAGCGGCGCAATCCTCTCCTACATCATGTGCAAGGCGATGAACCGTTCGTTCTTCAACGTCCTGCTCGGCGGTTTCGGCAACACAGCCGATGCCGGCGGCCCGGCAGGTTCGAAGGAGGCACGCCCAGTGAAATCCGGTTCGGCCGACGATGCGACCTTCCTGCTGACCAACGCCGATACCGTGATCATCGTCCCCGGCTACGGCCTGGCGGTGGCACGCGCCCAGCACGCGCTGAAAGAGCTGACCGAGAAGCTGACCCACCGCGGCGTGACCGTGAAATACGCGATCCACCCTGTAGCGGGGCGCATGCCCGGCCACATGAACGTCTTGCTGGCCGAAGCCGAAGTGCCTTACGACCAGGTGTTCGAGATGGAAGACATCAACTCCGAGTTCGGCCAGGCCGACGTGGTGCTAGTGCTGGGCGCCAACGACGTGGTCAACCCGGCGGCGAAGAACGATCCTAAGTCGCCGATTGCCGGCATGCCGATTCTCGAAGCCTTCAAGGCCAAGACCATCATCGTCAACAAGCGCTCCATGGCCAGCGGCTATGCCGGCCTGGACAACGAACTGTTCTACCTGGACAAGACCATGATGGTCTTCGGCGACGCCAAGAAGGTCATCGAAGACATGGTCAAAGCCGTCGAATAAAGCTGCTGTAGCGCAATACCCAAAACCTCAGCCTTTAGTAGGCTGGGGTTTTTTATTTACTCCATAAAGCCGACAGAAGGCTCTAGATCAGGGCCTTTCATTCGACCTTTGTCGCGGGGCGTTTTTTTTTGAAATCACTAGACTGCGCTTCTTGCTTCCGTTGCCCGAGATAACAATCCATGTACCGTGATCGTATCCGCTTGCCTTCGTTGTTGGATAAGGTGATGAGCGCCGCTGACGCTGCCGCTCTGATTGAGGACGGCATGACCGTCGGCATGAGCGGCTTCACCCGCGCCGGTGAAGCCAAGGCCGTGCCCCATGCCCTGGCCGAACGGGCCAAGGTAACGCCACTGAAAATCAGCCTGATGACCGGCGCCAGCCTGGGCAACGACCTGGACAAGCAACTCACCGAAGCTGGCGTGCTGGCCCGGCGCATGCCGTTCCAGGTGGACAGCACCCTGCGCAAGGCGATCAACGCCGGCGAAGTGATGTTCATCGACCAGCACCTGTCGGAAACCGTCGAACAACTTCGTAACCAGCAGCTCAAGCTGCCGGACATTGCAGTGATCGAAGCTGTCGCCATCACTGAACAGGGCCATATCGTGCCGACCACCTCGGTGGGCAACTCCGCCAGCTTCGCGATCTTCGCCAAGCAGGTGATCGTCGAGATCAACCTGGCGCACAACCAGAATCTGGAAGGCCTGCACGACATCTATATCCCGACCTATCGCCCGACCCGTACACCGATTCCCCTGGTGAAGGTCGACGATCGCATCGGCAGCACGGCGATTCCGATCCCTGCGGACAAGATCGTCGCCATCGTCATCACTAATCAGTCGGATTCGCCGTCCACGGTTTCCACCCCGGACAGCGAGACCCAGGGCATCGCCAACCACCTGATCGACTTTCTCAAGCAGGAAGTGGATGCCGGGCGCATGAGCAACAAGCTCGGCCCGCTGCAGGCCGGTATCGGCAACATCGCCAACGCGGTGATGTGCGGCCTGATCGAGTCGCCATTCGAGAACCTGACCATGTACTCCGAAGTACTGCAGGACTCGACCTTCGACCTGATCGACGCCGGTAAGCTCAGCTTCGCCTCAGGTAGCTCCATCACCCTGTCGAGCCGGCGCAACGCCGACGTGTTCGGCAACCTGGAACGCTACAAGGACAAACTGGTGCTGCGTCCGCAGGAGATCTCCAACCACCCGGAAGTGGTGCGCCGCCTGGGTATCATCGGCATCAACACCGCGCTGGAGTTCGATATCTACGGCAACGTCAACTCCACCCACGTCTGCGGCACGCGGATGATGAACGGCATCGGCGGCTCCGGCGACTTCGCCCGCAACGCACACCTGGCGATCTTCGTTACCAAGTCGATTGCCAAGGGCGGGGCGATTTCCAGCGTGGTGCCGATGGTCAGCCACGTGGACCACACCGAGCATGACGTCGACATCCTGGTGACCGAGATCGGCCTGGCGGACCTGCGCGGCCTGGCGCCGCGGGAGCGGGCCCGGGTGATCATCGACAACTGTGTGCATCCTTCCTACCGCGACGCACTGAATGACTACTTCACCAAGGCCTGCGCCCTGGGTGGTCACACGCCGCATATCCTGCGTGATGCCCTGAGCTGGCACATCAACCTGGAAGAAACTGGGAAAATGCTCGTCGAGTAATTGATACAGTTGGCAGCTGACGCAAACACAGTTTCGTCAGCTTGCCGGCCGCTCGCCAGAGACCGCCAAAAACTGTACTGCTGTACCGGTATTTTCCCCGCCTAAAACCACTTGCCTCCCATCAAAAAGCACCGAAATGCACCATAAAGGTGCTGACAGGTACAGTTGCGCCTTTTCCGAACAGTACAGCCCCTATAAACAGTTAACTGGTCCTTCACAATACAGGTGAACTGTATCTACAGAGTCTTGCGCGGGAAGAGGATCATGGTCACCAGTTAAACCACTACCTGATCCCGCCACAAGCGGAAGGATGTCAACCATGGAACGTACACTCAGTTCCGAACTGTTCTTCGAAGACAAAGCTGAAAAAACCCAGGCTTCCCTGCCTCTGCGCGTTATCGCCAACCTGATGCTGTGGCAGCGCCGCATCTCCAGCCGCCATCAACTGGCTCGCCTGGATTCGCGTCTGCTGGCCGATGCCGGGATCAGCGAAGCACAACGCTACGAAGAGCTGAGCAAGCCGTTCTGGCGCTAACTCAGCGTCGCTGGCCCTGACCCACCGGGTCCACCGCCAGCACCCCGAATTGCACACAACAAGACCCGTCGCGGGAAACCGCGACGGGTCTTGTCGTTCTGGCCGCGGAAAACGCGCTACACAGCTGAAATACAGCCCGTTTCATCGGGATAGGTACAGTTTTATAAAACATAACAATTAACCAGTACAATTTAGCTCGAGTGTATCTGTATCACCGCATCGAACCGCCGAACCATGAGGTTGCAGCCAGCTCATCGCTCGGCTGCTCATGGAGGCAAGCATCATGCACTCGTCCCCTGGCACCCACCTTCACTGCACGCCCTTCAAGCGCTGGCTCACGGCGCTCGCCAACACACGGGAGCGGGCCCGCACCCGTCACTTGCTGGCACAAATGGATGAACGACAACTCTCGGACAGCGGCATCAGCCACAGCGATCGGGCAGCGGAACTGCACAAACCCTTTTGGCGCTGAGGCCTGCCGCAACACTGTGCGAATGGGGCCGCTGAGCCTAATATCTGAGGCGACGTGGCGATTTTCATTCGAACTGCGTCAGAGCAATCAGACACAGCACCTCGCAGTGGCTGCCCGGCGTCTCACTCAGCGCCCTTAAATTGTCTGTTCATTCACAGGAGTTACCCATGTCCCGTCTCCGCCTGCTCAGCGCCGCCGCCCTGCTGGCCCTGGCTGCCAATGCCCACGCCACCAGCCTGATCGTGACCACCGACGCCATTGTCGGCGCGCTCAAGGCCACCACCGACGCCACCTCCGATGCCACTTCATCCCTGCGTGACAACAAGATTGTCCGTGCCGCCCGGGATGATGCCGCCAGTTTCGTCGCCACCGATGGCGCCATTCGCGGGGTAAAACTGGAAAGCGCATTTGCCCACATTCGCCAGCAAGCGCCTCAGTTGCAGGCCTCTGATGCACAGCTGGCCCAGGCCATCCTGGCAATCTGAAGCGTCTCGGTTTCAGGTGCCCCGGCGCACCTGAAACCCTCTGCGCTGGTCCTCCAAGGGGCATTGCGCTAGCCTTGGCGCTGGTTTTCAGCTGTCGAGACTCTTGGGTTTGTTCCGTATTTCGCTTTCCGCTCCCGTATTGATCGCCGCCTGTTGGGCCGGTTCGGTGCAGGCATTCGACCTCACCACCCAAAGCCTGGTTGTCACCGTCTATGCGACAGGCCAGGTGACCTCGGCGCCCTTCGACCATAAACTGCTGCTTGCTGCCCAGGATGACGCCGCTGCCTTCGTGGCAACCGACGGCCAACTGCGCGGCGCCCGCCTGGAGTCTGCGCTGGAATACCTGCGCCAGGACCCGGCAAAACTTCATGCCAGCGACCTTGAACTGGCGCAGGCAATTCTCGTCCAATAACCATCCCTGTTCTTCCGGAGTCGTTCCATGCGTAGCCCGCTGATTGCCGCCACCCTTGGCCTGCTGTTGTTGGCCGACGTGGCCCAGGCACACACCCTGGTGGCCACCAGTAACATCATCGTCCGCGCCTCCGGCCGCACGATCGATTTCACCTCGGACACCACCACTTCGATCCGTGACTCCAAAGTCGTGCGCGAAGCCCACGACGATGCCGCCAGCTTCGTCGCCAGCAACGGTGATATCCGCGGCGCGCAACTTGAAGCGGCGTTCAATGCCCTGCGCACGCAGCTGCCAGAAGCCCGCGACGCCAGCGACCAGGTGCTTGCCGAAGCCATCCTGGCCCTGTGAAACCACTCCTAGCCTGGCTGCTGGCCGGGACCCTGGGGCTGCTCTGCAGCACCGCCCAGGCCGACCTGCAACTGCGCCTCAAGGCCGATGGCTTGAGCCCGGCGCAGCAGCACGCCAGCCAGGCGCTGCTGGATGAAGCGATGCAGGCGTTGCCGCCGCGTTTCATCCAGCAACTGGATCGCACCATTGATGTCGGCTGGACCGACCGAATGCCCGACAACGCCTATGGCGAGGCATCCCTGGTGTCGGAACTGGACCTCAACCGAGCCTTGCTGCCCAGCCTGACCGACGGCTCCGCCGCCACCCAGAAGACCAGCCGCCCCCATGGCACCGTGCGCCGGGAAATGCTCGCCACGGTACTCCATGAACTGACCCACATTTATGATCGCGCGCGTTTGTGGCCCGGTGCCGAGCGTAGCCTGATCCAGCGCTGCACCCGCAAGAACAGCACCTCCGGGCTGATCGGCCTGCCGGATGAGTGTCGCGGCCAGAATGACCGGCGCTTCACCCTCAGCGATGATCCACGGCTGCTGGATCTGGCCGGTTGGCCGCAATACGTCGGCCGCCGTGGCGAACGCGAACAGCACAACCGTCAGGTCGCCCGCAGCCCGGACATCTACGAGATCACCAACCCGAAGGAATTCGTCGCGGTGAACATGGAGTACTTCCTTCTCGATCCGAGCTACGCCTGCCGCCGCCCGGCGCTGTACCGCTATTACCAAGAACATTTCGGCTGGGCGCCGGCCGCCAAGGACAGCTGCGCCAAGTCCTTCGCCTTCCTCAACGCCGGCAACGACTTCGCCAAGACGCCCCTGGGGCAGGTGGACCCGGAGCGGGTCTACGCGGTGGACTACCTGCTGGCCGAAGCCAACCAGAACTGGGTCAGCCGCTGGGGCCACAGCATGCTGCGCCTGGTGATCTGCGCCCCGGGCCGCCCCCGCGGGCCGGATTGCCGGCTGGACCTGGACCAGCACCTGGTGCTGTCCTACCGCGCCTTTGTCGGTGACGTGCAGCTCTCCAGCTGGGACGGCCTGGTGGGCAAGTACCCTTCGCGGCTGTTTGTCCTGCCGCTGTCCCAGGTCATCGACGAGTACACCAAGACCGAGCTGCGCAGCCTGGCCTCGGTACCGTTGAAGCTGTCACGCAGCGAGATCGAGGAGGTGGTGGAGCACGCCGCCGAGATGCATTGGAGCTACGACGGCAACTACTACTTCCTGTCCAACAACTGCGCAGTGGAAAGCCTCAAGCTGCTGCGCAGCGGCAGCAACAACAAGCAACTGATCGGCCTCGACAGCATCATGCCCAACGGCTTGCTGGAGGTGCTCAAGGGCAGGGGACTGGCGGACACCAGCGTGCTCGACGACCCGCGCGAGGCGCTGCGCCTGGGGTATCGCTTCGACTCCTTCCGCGACCGCTACCAGGCGATGTTCGAGGTGATCAAGAAGCGCCTGCCGATCAAGCAGGCCAGCGTCGAAGACTGGCTGTCGCTGAGCGCCGAGGAACGCCGGCACTGGTTCGACCAGGCCGACCTGCGCACCAGCGCCGCCTTGCTGCTGCTGGAGCAGGCCAGTTATCGCCGGCAACTGCTGCTGGCTCAGGACGAGGTCAAGCAGCGCTACCTGGGGGCTCGCGAGCTGAAAAATGGTGGTATGGAGCAGGCCAACAAGACCCTGCAGCAGATCCTCGCCAACAGCGGCTTCCTCAGCCGCCCGGCAGAATTGCTGGGCAGCGGCGGCTACGGCCTGCCTCAGCCCGCTGAATGGCAACGCCTGGAGTCCGAGAGCAGCCAGCGGCAGAAGCAACTGCAATCCTTGACCGGTGACCTGGACAAGGAAGTGCGAGCCCTGCTGGAACCGGCCCGAGCGGCGGAAATTGCCGCCAACGAGGCCAACCTGAAGCTGGTGGGCGAGCATCTGCGGACGCTGCACAAGGCGGCAGGCGGCCTGGAGCTGCCGTAGCGCTGCCGAGCCCGCGAAGCGGCGAAAAGGACCGAAGGGCCTTGCTGGGCGGCCTTGAGAGCCTCGCGACCGCTGCGCGCTCGTGCGCAGCCTGCGGCAGCGGCTACAGGGTTTCCTGCGATTCTTGCGGCAGGTGCTCGTCCAGATGCACCCAGGGCAGGCGGCTGTCGGTCCAGATATGCCGGTCTGCAGGCGCCAGTTCCGGGTGATCCAGGGTGGCGATGGTGACATCGATGCTGTCTGGGCTCAGGTGGGTGATCAGCGCCAAATGAGCACCACAGTTGCCGCAGAAATAGCGCGCACAACTTCCAGATGAGTCGTACCGGGCGGGAACGCCTTCCAGCCATTCGAAAGCCGAGGCGGGCAGGGTGATCCAGGTGGTCACCAGACCGCCACTGACCCGGCGGCAGATCGAGCAATGGCAGTGGGCGATGTCCCGCAACGGGCCGCTGAACTGGTAACGCAGCCGCCCGCAGTGGCAGCCTCCGGTGTGCAACTCTCTCATGTGCATGTCTCCCTGGCGCCGATAGCCATCACTTTATGCCGCTGGTCGCCTGCTGCAACATCCGTTCGTTCCTTTCAGCGACGAAAGCTGGCTGAAAGCTTCCCCCATTAGGATCGCCTCCACTACCGGCAACAGACCGGTTGGCCACAGCGGGCGTTTCTCGCGCTCCCGGCCCTATTAACAACAACAATGGTGATTCTGATGTCCGCTCCTACCCGCCTGTTCGCTGCAACTCCTCCCGTACGCCTCGTGCTTGCCGTTCTGCGCTGATCCCACCCGGTTCGCCATTCCCTAGCCGCGCTACGCCTGGAGTAATCCCATGCTGACTTTCCTTGGCTTTGCCATGGTCATCACCTTCATGTTCCTGATCATGACCAAGCGCCTGTCGGCGCTGATCGCCCTGATCATCGTGCCCATCCTGTTCGCCCTGTTCGGCGGGTTCGCGCCGAAGATCGGCCCGATGATGCTCGAAGGCATCACCAAGCTCGCGCCCACCGGCGTGATGCTGATGTTCGCCATTCTGTATTTCGCCCTGATGATCGACTCCGGCCTGTTCGACCCGGCCGTGCGCAAGATCCTCAAGCTGGTCAAGGGCGACCCGTTGAAGGTCTCGGTGGGCACTGCGGTACTGGCCCTGGTGGTGTCCCTGGACGGTGACGGCGCCACCACCTACATGATCTGCGTGGCCGCCATGCTGCCGCTGTACAGCCGCATCGGCATGAGCCCGCGGATCATGGCCGGCCTGATCATCCTCGCCGGCGGGGTGATGAACATGACCCCCTGGGGCGGCCCGACCGCCCGCGCGGCCAGCGCCCTGCACGTGGACCCGTCGGACATCTTCGTGCCCATGATCCCGGCCATGCTGGCCGGCGTGGTGGCGATCCTGGCGATCGCCTACATGTACGGCAAGCGGGAAAGGGCGCGCCTGGGTGAACTGCACCTGGCGGGCGACGAGATCGACCACAGCGAGATCAGCGTGTCGCAGTACCCCGACGCTCGTCGTCCCAAGCTGATCTGGTTCAACGGCGCCCTGACCTTCGCCCTGATGTGCGCGCTGATCGCCGGGCTGCTGCCGTTGCCGGTGCTGTTCATGGTGGCCTTCAGTATCGCCATGATCGTCAACTATCCCTGCCTGCAGCAGCAGAAAGATCGGGTCGCGGCCCACGCCGGCAGCGTGCTGGCGGTGGTCGGGCTGATCTTCGCGGCGGGCATCTTCACCGGCATCCTGTCCGGCACCGGCATGGTGGATGCCATGTCCAAGAGCCTGCTGGCGGTGATCCCGGAAGCCCTGGGGCCGTACCTGGCGGTGATTACCGCGCTGGTGAGCATGCCGTTCACCTTCTTCATGTCCAACGATGCCTTCTACTACGGCGTGCTGCCGGTACTGGCCGAAGCCGCCAGCCACTACGGCATCACCGCGGTGGAAATGGCCCGTGCGTCGATCGTCGGCCAACCCGTGCACTTGCTCAGCCCGCTGGTACCCTCGACCTACCTGTTGGTGGCCCTGGCCGGTATCGAGTTCGGCGATCACCAGCGCTTCACCCTCAAGTGGGCAGTGCTGGTCTGCCTGTGCATAATGTTCGCCGCTTTGCTGATGGGGATTTTTCCGCTGTTCAGCACTCTATAAAAGCAATGCTTCTGCGCCCGGGCCGGCCTCACGGCCCGGGCTATAACACTCGCTCAAAGGAATACACATGGAATGGCTGACCAACCCGGAAATCTGGGTTGCCTTCTTTACCCTGACTGCCCTGGAGATCGTCCTGGGCATCGACAACATCATCATGATCTCGATCCTGGTCAGCCGCATGCCCAAGCACATGCAGGCGCGCACGCGGATCTTCGGTCTGGCGCTGGCGATGGTCACGCGCATTCTGTTGCTGCTGTCGATCACCTGGGTCATGCGCCTCACGGCCGACCTGTTCGTGGTCTTCGGCCAGGGCATTTCCGGGCGTGACCTGATCCTGTTCTTCGGTGGCCTGTTCCTGCTGTGGAAAAGCTCCCAGGAGATGTACCACGCCCTGGAAGGCGAGGACGAAACCATTGATGAGCCCAAGGGCAAGGGCGGCAACTTCCTCTACACCATCATCCAGATCGCCATTATCGACATCGTCTTCTCCCTGGATTCGGTGATCACCGCCGTGGGCATGGTTTCCCATGTGCCGGTCATGGTGGCGGCCATCATCGTCGCGGTGCTGGTGATGATGCTGGCGGCCGGGACCATCAGCGAATTCATCGACAAGCACCCGTCGCTGAAAATGCTCGCGCTGTCCTTCCTGCTGGTGGTGGGTACGGTCCTGATCGCCGAAGCCTTCGAAGTGCACGTGCCAAAAGGCTACGTCTACTTCGCCATGGCCTTCTCCCTGGCGGTGGAAGCCATCAACATCAAGATGCGCACCGCCATCGCGAAAAAGAAAAAACAGCAGGACCCGGTGAAACTGCGCAAGGACGTTCCTGGTCAATAATCCGGGAATGCGCTGAATGGAAAAGGGGCTCTCGGGCCCCTTTTCTGCGTCTGCAGGAAGCTGTTTTCATGACAGTTTTGTTTCAATCGCCGGTTTGGCTATGCGATGCTGGCGCCTCGTGCGTTAGCCAACTACAGCTTAAGTACATAACGTAGAACGTCGCGCAACAACGTCCACTCGCCCCGCTTGGGGCACTTCACCCCAGGGGGGGCCTCTATGCTGACCCTGCTCAATCTGCTTTCCGCCGTGGCCCTGCTGATCTGGGGTACGCATATCGTCCGTACCGGCATCCTGCGGGTCTACGGCTCCAACCTGCGCCACGTGATCGGCCAGAACATGGCCAGGCGGCCACTGGCGTTCATTGCCGGGATCCTGGTCACGGCCATGGTCCAGAGCAGCAACGCCACGGCGATGCTGGTGACGTCCTTTGTCGGCCAGGGCCTGATGGCGCTGACCCCGGCGCTGGCCACCATGCTCGGCGCCGACGTCGGTACCGCGCTGATGGCCCGGGTACTGACCTTCGACCTGTCCTGGCTGTCGCCGCTGCTGATCTTCCTCGGAGTGATCTTCTTTCTCTCGCGCAAGCAGACCCGCGCCGGCCAGCTGGGCCGGGTCGGCATCGGCCTGGGGCTGATCATCCTGGCCCTGCAACTGATCGTCGAAGCCGCGGCCCCCATCACCCATGCCCAGGGCGTGAAGGTCCTGTTCGCCTCGCTGACCGGCGATATTCTCCTGGATGCGCTGATGGGTGCGGTGTTCGCCATGGTGTCCTATTCCAGCCTGGCGGCGGTGCTGCTCACCGCGACCCTGGCCGGCGCCGGGGTCATCAGCCTGCCGGTGGCCATCGGCTTGGTGATCGGCGCCAACATCGGCAGCGGGGTACTGGCCTTCCTCAGCACCAGCATGCAGAACGCCGCCGGGCGCCAGGTCGCGCTGGGCAGCCTGCTGTACAAGCTCATCGGCCTGCTGCTGATCATCCCGGTGCTCGACCCACTGGCCCACTGGATGGACAGCCTGGACTTCAGCCCCCAGGAAGTGGTGATCGGCTTCCACCTGCTGTACAACACCGCCCGCTGCCTGTTGCTGCTGCCCACTGTCGGCCCCATGGCCCGGCTCTGCGCCTGGCTGCTGCCGGAGCGCCCCCAGGAAAACGGCCGCGCTCGCCCGCGGCACCTGGACCCTACCGCCCTGGCCACGCCGAGCCTGGCCCTGGCCAACGCCGCCCGCGAGACCCTGCGCATCGGTGACCTGATCGACAGCATGCTGGAGGCGATGCGCGACGCGCTGCAGGGCAAGCAGACCGCCATCACCCAGGAACTGCGCGCCCTCAGCGACGACGTCGAAGCGCTGTACAGCGCCATCAAGCTGTACCTGGCGCAGATGCCCCGGGAAGACCTCAGCGACCAGGACAGCCGGCGCTGGGCCGAAATCATCGAACTGGCGTTCAACCTCAAGCTGGCCAGCGATCTGATCGAGCGCATGCTGCGCAAGGTCCAGCAGCAGAAGACCTCCCAGCGCCGCTCCTTCTCCGAGGTTGGCCTGGAAGAGTTGACCGGGCTGCACGCGCAACTGATCGCCAACCTGCGCCTGGGGCTCTCGGTGTTCCTGAGCGCCGACCCCGAAAGCGCGCGCCAGCTGCTGCGGGAAAAACGCCGTTTCCGCGCCCAGGAGCGGCGCCTGGCCCACGCCCACGTCAGCCGCTTGCAACGCAAGATCGTCCAGAGCATCGAGACCAGTTCCCTGCACCTGGAGCTGATCGCCGACATGAAGCGCCTCAACTCCCTGTTCTGCAGCAGTGCCTACGTGGTTCTGGAAACCTCGGACACCGGCGCGCTGGAGGTCGAAGAGATGGCTGACATCACTCATTCACCCTGAACGTCCACAGTCCCACGAAGTCTGTAGAACTTACGCACGCCGTAAGGAAGCTTGTTATGCGTTGTCTGTTATTCGCCTGCCTGTTGCTGGGCAGTGCACAAGGATGGGCTTTGGATCGTTTCCAGGTCGAAGGCTACACCCTGCCCAATGGCCTGCAACTGCTGCTCAAGCCCGGCAGCGAACGCGGCCACGTGGCGATCCGCCTGGTGGTGGGAGTGGGCCTGGACGACTTCGCCTGTGCCGACAAGGAGTTGCCGCACCTGCTGGAACACCTGCTGTTCAGCGGCGTGGATGACAGCGGGGAAGGCGGCCTGGAAGAACGCATGCAGGCCCTGGGCGGCGAATGGAATGCCTACACCAGCAATGCCGACACCACCTTCGTCATCGAGGCCCCGGCGCGCAACCAGCGCAAGGTCCTGGACCTCTTGCTGTCGCTGCTGACCCATACCCGCCTGGACGACAACGCCGTGGCCGCGGCCAAGCAAGTGGTGGAACGCGAAGGCGGGGGTCACTATTCGCACCTGCAACGCTGGCTCGACCGCCAGGACCTGGGACACAAGGCAGGCAACCAGCTGGCGGTGGAACTGGGGCTCAAATGCGCCGAACGCGCCGAGGTCGGGAACCTGACCCTGGCCCAGCTGGAGCAGGTACGCAAGGACTGGTACGCCCCCAACAACATGACCCTGATCGTGGTGGGCGAGCTCGATCGCCTGCTGCCGGCCTACCTGGAGCGCACCTACGGTGCCCTGGAGCCGGTGGAGCCCAGCGAACACCCCGACCTGCCGCAGATCCAGGGCACCGCCGCCCCTGAGCGCACCCTGGTCCATGGCTGGGTAGGGCAGAGTGCGCAACTGCACTGGCTGTTTCCCGAGCCCGTGCTGGACCAGCAGCACGACGAGACCTTCGACCTGCTCAAGGACTACCTGGACTGGGCGCTGTATCGCCAACTGCGTCTTGAGCACGAATTGTCCTACGGCCCCTGGAGTGATCGGGAAGTCTTCGGTGGCGTGGGCTTTCTCAGCCTCAATGCCGACCTTGAGCGCGACGACCTGCCCCAAGCCCGGCAAGTGGTAGAGCAGCTCAAGGCACGGCTGCTCAAGGACGGCCTCGACCCGGCCACCTTCGCCCGCCTGAAACAGGCTGCCATCGATCGCCAGGCCTGGGCCGTGCAGGGCAACAGCGCCCTGGCGGACTATTACTGGAGCGCCCTCGGGGACTTCGACAACGGCCGCTTCAGCGACCCGGCCAAGCGCCTGAAAGCAGTGAGCCTGGAACAGGCCAACCTGGCCCTGCGCCAGCTGCTGCAGCAGCCGGGCTACCTGCGCATCGAACAACCGCTGCTCAGTGACGAACAACTGCTCTGGCTGATCGGCGGCCTGCTGTCCCTGGTCCTGCTCGGCAGCTTCGGCGTCTACCTGCTGCGCCGCCGGGCCCGCTGACCCATGGCCAGGGAGCTTGCTCCCGCCGGGCCGCGCAGCAGCCCCAGGGGCAGGGCAATGCGATCACCGTGGCCGGATTACCTCGCCAGCGCCTGCGCACCTGAGCAAGCTCCCTCGCCACGGACCGCCGCCGACGTTATCCTGTCGCGGTTTTTCCTGCCCTGACTGTGATCCCCCCGATGCCGAACCTGACCCTCCTTATCCAGCGCATTCTCGAACTGATGAAGCGCTATCCGGGGATCATTGCGCTCGGCGGTTTCATCTCCGGAGTCGGCAGCTTCATCCTGGTGGACCGGCAACAGAGCCTGGCCTCGTGGATCGCCGTGATCCTGCTGGTGAGCTGGGTCTGGCTGATGCTGGAGAACAGCCTGACCCAGCTGTTCACCAAGGTCTTCAAGCGCGAGATCCCGCAGCCGCTGCTGCGCTATGCGACGCAGATGATCCACCAGGAAAGCCTGTTCTTCGTCCTGCCGTTCTTCTTCATCACCACCAGCTGGAACAGTGGCCAACTGGTGTTCACCGGCCTGCTCGGCGCCGCGGCGCTGATTTCCATCACTGACCCGCTGTACTACAAATGGCTGGCCCCGCGCCGCTGGCTGTTCCTGGCGCTGCACACCCTGACCCTGTTCGCCGCCTTGCTCACGGCCCTGCCGCTGATCCTGCACCTGACCACCGCCCAGAGCTTCAAGCTGGCCCTGGGCATCGCCATGCTCCTGTCCTTTCCGAGCCTGGCCTCGATCCTGCCGATCCGCAGCCTGCGCAGCGCCCTGACCGTGCTGGCCATTACCCTGGCCATCGGCAGCACCGGCTGGCTGCTGCGCTCCTGGGTGCCGCCGGCCACCCTGTGGCTGACCGAGGATGCCATCAGCACCCAGCTCCAGGATCGCACCCCGGGCGACAGCCTGGAGCAGATCAGCACCTCCCAGGTAAGCAGCACCGGCCTGTACGCCTACACCGCGATCAACGCCCCCCGGGGCCTGGACGAGCGCATTTACCACGTCTGGCAATTCAACGGCAGCGAGGTGGATCGCGTCGCGCTGGACATCCATGGCGGGCGCAAGGAAGGCTACCGTGCCTGGTCCCACAAGCAGAATTTCCCCGCCAACCCGGCGGGCGACTGGCAGGTGCGGGTGATCACCGAGGACGGCCAGGTGATCGGCGTGCTGCGCTTCGAGATCACCGCTCCAGATCAAGACGCGGCCAAGACCGGCGAGGCAAAGTAACCGGGATCGTGCTATTACGTAGCACTGCGAAATGGCCACACAAGCTCGGAGCTTATGACTAGCAGCGTGACGCCCGGCACCGCTCAACTGGACCTTGCCCACTCCCCGGCGCAATTGCGCATCGGCGGCGACTGGACGCTGGCGCACTACAGCGACCTCAAGCGCCTCAGCCAATCCCTGGACGGCCGCTACGACAGCAGCACCCATATCGACCTCAACGGCCTGGGCGCCCTGGACACCGCCGGCGCGTCGCTGCTGGTGGAACTGCTGGGGGCAGAACGCCTGGGGCAGTCCGCCGAACACCCCGACTGCACCTTGTCCGCCGCCGACCGCGCGCTGCTGCACACGGTCTACACCTCGTTGAACGACTTCTGCGTACCGGTCAAGGAACCGGAGATCTCGGTCAGCGTGCAATTGCTTTCGCGCATTGGCAGCGCGGTCTATACCGTCTGGCAGGACACCCTGAAGGTCCTGGGCTTCATCGGCCTGATCCTGGAAACCCTGGCCCGCGGCCTGCTGCGCCCCAAGCGCTGGCGCATCACCCCGGTGGTGGCACACATCGAACAGACCGGCCTCGACGCGGCGCCCATCGTCGCCCTGCTGACCTTTCTGGTGGGCGCGGTGGTGGCCTTTCTCGGCGCCACCGTGCTGGCCAACTTCGGCGCCAGCATCTTCACCGTGGACCTGGTGGCATTTTCCTTCCTGCGGGAATTCGGCGTACTGCTCACCGCGATTCTCATGGCCGGGCGCACCGCCAGCGCCTTCACCGCGCAGATCGGCTCGATGAAGGCCAATGAAGAGATCGACGCCATCCGCACCCTGGGCCTGGACCCGG
Source organism: Pseudomonas sp. GW823-FHT03E05 (assembly GCF_058796855.1). Taxonomy (NCBI): domain Bacteria; kingdom Pseudomonadati; phylum Pseudomonadota; class Gammaproteobacteria; order Pseudomonadales; family Pseudomonadaceae; genus Pseudomonas; species Pseudomonas sp. GW823-FHT03E05. Next base: position 787,226 of record NZ_JBXAJB010000003.1, on the reverse strand, counting down.
TAGAGCTGCTGGTGCTGCCTCGGGTCCTGGCCCTGCTGGTGTCGCTGCCGATGCTGACGTTCCTGGCGATGCTTTCGGGGATAGTCGGTGGCGCGGTGGTCTGCGCCCTGTCCCTGGATATCTCCCCGGCGATGTTCCTCTCGCTGCTGCATTCGGATATCGGCGTGAAGCACTTCCTGCTGGGCCTGGTGAAAGCGCCGATCTTCGCCTTCCTGATCGCCGCCATCGGCTGCCTGGAAGGCTTCAAGGTCAGCGGCAGCGCCGAGTCGGTGGGCGCCCACACCACCTCCAGCGTGGTCCAGTCGATCTTCGTGGTGATCGTCATCGATGCCGTGGCCGCGCTGTTCTTCATGGAGATGGGCTGGTGAGCCGGCCGCCACGCGCGCCGGCGAAGGCGGTGATCGAGGTCCGTGGCCTGTGCAACCGCTTCGGCAAGCAGAGCGTGCACGAGAACCTCGACCTGGATGTGTACCAGGGCGAGATCCTCGGCGTCGTCGGCGGCTCGGGCAGCGGCAAGTCGGTACTGCTGCGCAGCATCGTCGGCCTGCGCCAGCCCAGCGAAGGCTCGGTGCGGGTATTCGGCCAGGACCTGCCAAGCCTGCCGGAACAGCAACGCTCGCTGATCGAACGACGCTTCGGCGTACTGTTCCAGAAGGGCGCGCTGTTCACCTCGCTGACCGTGACCGAGAACGTCGCCCTGCCATTGATCGAGCATGCCGGCCTGTCCCGTGCCGATGCCGAACACCTGGCGGCGGTCAAGCTGGCCCTGGCCGGCCTGCCGCTATCGGCGGCCGACAAGTACCCGGCCTCGCTCTCTGGCGGGATGATCAAGCGCGCTGCCCTGGCCCGGGCGCTGGCCCTGGACCCGGACATCCTGTTTCTCGACGAACCCACCGCCGGCCTCGACCCGGTGGGCGCCGCCGCCTTTGACCAGTTGATCCTGACCCTGCGCGATGCCCTGGGGCTCAGCGTGTTCCTGGTCACCCACGACCTGGACACCCTCTACACCATCACCGACCGGGTGGCGGTGCTGGCGCAGAAAAAGGTACTGGTGGCGGATGCCATCGATATCGTCGCCGAGACCGACGACGAATGGATTCACCAATACTTCCATGGCCCTCGCGGCCGCGCGGCCTACCAGGCCGCTACACAGACCAACGAGGGATGACATGGAAACCCGAGCCCATCATGTACTGATCGGCCTGTTCACCGTGATCGTGGTGGCCGGCGCCTTGCTGTTCGGCCTGTGGCTGGCCAAGTCCAGCGTCGACAGCGCCTTCCAGGACTACCAGATCGTCTTCAACGAGGCGGTCAGTGGCCTGTCCAAGGGCAGCTCCGTGCAATACAGCGGGATCAAGGTCGGTGATGTGGTCAACCTGCGCCTGGACCCCAAGGACCCGCGCCGGGTGCTGGCACAGATCCGCCTGGGCAGCGAGACGCCGATCAAGGAGGACACCCAGGCCAAGCTGGCCCTGACCGGCATCACCGGCACCTCGATCATCCAGCTCAGCGGCGGCACGCCGCAAAGCCCGACCCTCAAGGGCAAGGACGGCGAACTGCCCACCATCATCGCCTCACCGTCGCCCATCGCCCGCCTGCTGAACAACAGCAACGACCTGATGACCGGGGTCAACCTGCTGCTGCACAACGCCAACCGCATGTTCTCCCCGGACAACGTGGCCCGGGTCAGCAGCACCCTGGACAACCTGCAGAAGACCTCCGCCAGCATCGCCGAGCAGCGCGACGACCTGCGCCAGCTGATGCAGCAATTGGGCTCCATCAGCAAGCAGACCGGCGCCATGCTGGAACAGACCACCGCGCTGATGCGCAACGCCAACGGCCTGCTCAACGACCAGGGCAAGCAGATGTTCGGCAGCGCCGAGCACGCCATGCGCTCCCTGGAGCAAAGCAGCGCCACCCTGAACAAACTGCTGAGCGACAACCAGGACTCGCTGAACAACGGCATGCAGGGCCTCAACGGCCTGGCGCCAGCCGTCCGCGAGCTGCGCGAGACCCTGAGCTCGCTGCGGGCCATCACCCGGCGCCTGGAAGCCAACCCCGGCGGTTACCTGCTGGGTAACGAGAAGAACAAGGAGTTCACGCCATGAAGCGTGCCTATCGCCTGCTTGCCCCCCTGGGCCTGAGCGCCGCCCTGGCCCTGACCGGGGCCTGCTCGATACTGCCCAAGGGCGAACCGCTGGACATCTATCGGCTGCCGGTGAGCCAGGCCGGCGCCACGGCGCCGAACCAGGCCCTGCCGTGGTCCTTGCAGTTGCTCAAGCCCCAGGCCGGGGATGCGCTGAACAGCGCACGGATCGCGGTGATTCCCCAGGGCAACCTGATCAGCAGCTACAAGGCTTCGCGCTGGAGCGACCCGGCACCGATCCTGCTGCGCAACCGCCTGCTGGACGGCTTCCAGCGCGATGGCCGGGTCCAGCTGTTGAGCACCGATGACAGCAACCTGCAGACCGACCTGGCACTGGGCGGCGACCTGCAAGCCTTCCAGACCGAATACCAGGGCAACGCCGCCCAGGTGGTGATCCGCCTGGATGCGCGGCTGATTCGTGGCTACGACCAGAAGATCCTCGCCAGCCGGCGCTTCGAAGTGCGCCAAGCGCTGGCTGAAACCGGGGTGCCGGCGGTGGTCACAGGATTTGGCCAGGCCGGCGATGCGCTGACCCGGCAAGTGGTGGATTGGGCAGTGGGGCAGGGCAATCGGGCGCTGAAACATTGAGAGCCCTTTCGCCGGCAAGCCGGCTCCTGCGGAGGTTGTAGGAGCCAGCTTGCCGGCGAAGGCTCGCTCAACTCATCCAAAGAACCAGTAGCAAACCGCAATCGCCGCCACCACACCGGCGAATTCCGCCAGCAAGGCACAGCCCACGGCGTGCCGCACCCGCTGGATGCCTACCGCGCCGAAGTACACCGCCAGCACATAGAAGGTGGTTTCGGTACTGCCCTGGATGGTGGCCGCCACCAGGGCCGGGAAGCTGTCCACGCCCTGGGTCTGCATGGTCTCGATGAGCATGGCCCGTGCCGCACTGCCCGAGAACGGCTTGACCAGGGCAGTGGGCAAGGCGTCGACGAAACGTGTGTCCCAACCGGCCCACTCCACCAGATGACGAATGCCGTCGAGGCCGAAATCCAGGGCCCCGGACGCCCGCAGCACGCCGATGGCGCAGAGCATCGCGACCAGGTATGGCAAGAGGCTCTTGGCGACGTCGAAACCCTCCTTGGCGCCCTCGACAAAGGCCTCGTAGACCTTGACCTTGCGCAGCGCGCCGACCACCAGGAACAGCATGATCAGCCCAAACAGCGTGAGGTTGCCGAGAATCGACGACAGGGACGCCAGGGCCGTGGCCGACAGGGTGGCCAGCAAGGCCATGAAGGCGCCCAGGGCCAGGGCCCCGGGAACCAGGTAGGCCAGTACCACCGGGTCCCACAGGCGAAGGCGCTGCATCACCGCGACCGACAGCAGGCCCACCAGGGTCGAGGCGCTGGTGGCCAGGAGAATCGGCAGGAACACCAGGGTCGGGTCCGCCGCGCCTTGCTGGGCGCGGTACATGAAGATGGTCACCGGCAGCAGGGTCAGGGACGAGGCGTTGAGCACCAGGAACAGGATCTGCGCATTGCTGGCAGTGGTGGCGCTGGGGTTGAGTTCCTGCAGGGCGCGCATGGCCTTGAGGCCGATGGGCGTGGCGGCGTTGTCCAGGCCCAGGCCGTTGGCGGCGAAGTTCAGGGTGATCAGGCCCAGGGCCGGGTGCCCCGGCGGCACTTCCGGCATCAGGCGCTTGAACAGGGGCCCCAGGACCTTGGCCAGCCACTCGACGATTCCAGCCTTCTCGGCGATGCGCAGAAAACCCAGCCACAGGGTCAGGGTGCCGAACAGCAGGACCATGACCTCCACCGACAGCTTGGCCATGGCGAAGATGCTTTCCACCATGGCAGCGAAGATCCCCGCGTTGCCACCCACCAGCCACTGCGCCAGGGCCGACACGGTTGCCACGATAAAGAAGCCAAGCCACAGGCCATTGAGCATCGGTCATACCCCTCGAAAGATGCGGCGAATGATAGCGGGGCGGGCAGAAACGACAAACCCCGGATTAACCGGGGTCTGTCATCTGTTGGGGCTGGATTGCCGCTGAAGGGCTTGGGGCCTCTTCGCTGGCAAGCCAGCTCCTACACAATAGGCGCTTAGCCTTTGGACGCTTCGCCTGCTGGCAGTTTTTCCTTGCTGCGCCAGTGCGGCAGGGAGTTCCAGTAGCGCTGGCCCTTGGCGTCGTCGTACATGCCTTCCCAACGGGAGATGACCAGTACCGCCAGGGCGTTGCCGATCACGTTCAAGGCGGTACGCGCCATGTCCATCACACGGTCGACACCAGCGATGAAGGCCAGACCTTCCAGAGGAATGCCGACGCTGCCCAGGGTGGCCAGCAGGACCACGAAGGACACGCCCGGAACCCCGGCGATACCTTTGGAGGTGACCATCAGGGTCAGCACCAGCAGCAGTTGCTGGCTGATGGACAGGTCGATGCCGTACAGCTGGGCGATAAAGATCGCCGCGATGCTCTGGTACAGGGTCGAACCGTCGAGGTTGAACGAGTAGCCGGTCGGCACCACGAAGCTGCAGATGGCTTTCGGCGCGCCGTAGGCTTCCATCTTCTCGATCACCCGCGGCAGCACGGTTTCCGAGCTGGCGGTGGAGTAGGCCAGGACCAGCTCATCCTTGAAGATGCGCATCAGCTTGATCACCGAGAAGCCGAACAGGCGGGCGATCAGGCCGAGGATCACGAAAGCGAAGAAGGCGATGGCCACGTACACCAGGATCACCAGCTTGGCCAGCGGCAGCAGGGAGGCGAAACCGAAGTTGGCGACGGTCACCGCGATCAGTGCAAATACACCGATAGGGGCGTAGTTCATGATCATGTGGGTGACTTTGAACATGCTTTCCGAAACGCCCTGGAACATCTTCACCAGCGGTTCGCGCAGGTCGGACTGCAGGCTCGACAGGCCCAGGCCGAACAGCACCGAGAAGAAGATGATCGGCAGCATTTCGCCGCGGGCCATGGCCGCGAAGATGTTCGATGGAATCAGGTTGAGGATGGTCTCGATGAACGCGTGTTCATGCTGCACCTCGGCCGCAGTGGCCTGGTACTTGGAGATGTCCACGGTGCCCAGGGTGCTCATGTCGATGCCTGCGCCCGGATGGAACAGGTTGGCCAGCAGCAGGCCGACGACGATGGCGATGGTGGTCACGATTTCGAAGTAGATGATGGTCTTGAGGCCGATGCGCCCCAGTTTCTTCGCGTCACCGACACCGGCGATGCCGACGATCAGCGAGGAAATGACGATCGGGATCACGATCATCTTGATCAAGCGGATAAAGATATCGCCCGCAGGCTGCAGGACGTTGCTGATCCACCAGGCCTTTTCAGCACTGAAATGATTGAGCAGCGCGCCAATCGCAATCCCCAGGACCAGACCAATGAGGATCTGCCAGGCGAGGCTTAATTTTGCCTTCTTCATATCATTACCCTTACTTCAGTTGGACTCGGGCTGATGCGCGAACTGGAACGCTCAATGGCGGAAAAGTTTGTGCATCGGCCCCCGTATAAGGTCATCCCGAACGAGCATTTACGGCTCTCTGCGGGCGAAAAAAGGCGCAACTATTCCGATGCTAGGGAGGCACGTCTAATGCCGTAAACGCCTACCCTATGCCGAATCGGCATGAGTTTTTCCAAACAAAACGAGCGTCCCAACCGGTTCGAATACGACATTTCGGCAGGCAAAAATGCCGTGAAACGGCCATTTCAGGCGGCGTGCAGGCTTGTCGGAGGGGTCAGGAAAAAGGCTAAAAAAGTTTAGGATTGCTCTGATTCGGGCGCCCGGAAACGCTGCGCAATTCGCACAAAGTTTCTCGATATACGGTCGCAGAGAAACACCAGGAAACGTTTGATCGGAGTCAAAGGAAGATTTTTTCCCGCGCGAGCACGGAAATTGTCAGACGGACGGCTCTAGCACAGGACTTTGCCATTCAAGCACGCCGCAAGCTCATCAGGTCGGTGGCCGACCTGGGAGCTTGCGCCGCCGCTCTTTCCTGACCCGGCCCTTGCGGAGGCACTCCCTGTACCCCTAGGTCACTCCGATCACCCGTGGATCAGAACATCCCGGCCCCTTGGTCATGCACTCGCCCTCCTCGGGTGGTGCAACAGCCGAAAGCGCCAGGGCGGCCCTTTCGTCTATCTGTTATGCAATATCGGCAATTTGCACATCAGTACCAGTTCGGGTCCTTGCGCAACTGCTCCTGGAGCAGCGCTTGCATGCCGTCATCGGGCTTGCCGAGGAACCGATAATTGGCGTGGCGGGTCGGTGACTTGTCCGCGGGCAAACCCGCCGGCACGTCCACCAGCATCGCGTAGGCATGCTTCTTGTCGAAACTGAAGGCCACGATCAAACGCTGGTTCTGACAACTCTGGGCGGTTTCGCACAGAGGGCCCACCAGATACTGATCGCCGTCTTCGGTCATGGCATTCATCTGTTGCGGCGCATCACCCGAGAGGTTCATCACCCACTCGGGCAGGCGCTCCTCCTTGTGCACGACCCCCTGCCAGGTTTCACGAAACTGCGGGTCCGACCCCAGCAGCTGATTGGCTCGTGCCTGGCCATCATTGGCCGCCGACGCCAGGGCGCTGGCGCCCAGCAGCAGCGCGGCAGTCAATGTCTTCAACGAGAGACTCATGGTCAGCCTCGGCCTCGACGGCCAAAGAAGAACGAAGCGATGAACATCACCAGGAACACCACAAAGAGAATCTTGGCGATACCCGTGGCGGTGCCCGCGATACCACCGAAGCCCAGGACCGCAGCGACAATGGCAATGATCAGGAATGTGATTGCCCAGCTCAGCATGATGATTCTCCTTACTCTTCTATTAGTGGTGCTGCCTATGGAGCCAGCCCGGCGCCGCCGATTGCGGGCCCGGCCTTGGTGCTAGAACACCCAGCGTTCCTGACGTGGCGCGTCCGCGACCGGCTGTGCCTGGTCGACGGCCATCAGTTGCATGGGGGCCTGGTCGTTGAGCTGGCTGCTCACCGAACTGAAATGGGTCTGGGTGAAGTGATGAACCGGCACTCGCGGCGCGGGTGCCTGGCTGTCCTGCCAGCGCTGGAACTGTTGCCCGGCGATCAGGGTGACCAGCAACGCCAGAACGGCGAAGAGGCCTTGCTGGAGATGCAGTGGCGCAATACGCAATTGGGCAAGACGTTGGCGATTCATCCTGAAACTCCTCCCACACTGGTGGTGATGTTGTTATGGAAGCCACGGCCGGCGCTTCTCGATGAGAGGGATATTGCAGGCTGCATGCCAGCTTTTTCTTTGAAATTAAATTCAATAAAATCAAATACTTAAATCAAATTACCAAAAGCATTCCACACGCATACTGCACGATGCCCCCATGCCGGCCGTGCGAAATGCACGATGTCCCGGGAAAACAGTGAGCGTTTTTTGATCACAGGGGGAACTTTGATGAATGGCCAATAGCCTGATACAGACCCACCCAGCAGCTACTCTGGGTAAAACATGCGTAATTTCAGCCTGTTAGCCGTTTCAGCCGGAGATATCTAACCTGCTGGCGCTGGAATGGATCAGAATCAACCTTGCAACTTGCCCGATTTTTCCGGGACTAAATAAAGATCATTCATTAAGGAGCCTCGGGAAATGGAGTCAGCGCCGGAGAATCAAGGCCGCATCCTTCTGGTGGATGACGAATCCGCAATCCTTCGCACCTTCCGCTACTGCCTGGAAGACGAGGGCTACACCGTGGCCACCGCCAACAGCGCGGCGCAGGCCGATGCTCTGCTGCAACGCCAGGTATTCGACCTGTGCTTCCTCGACCTGCGCCTGGGCGAAGACAACGGCCTCGACGTACTGGCACAAATGCGTACCCAGGCACCCTGGATGCGGGTAGTGATCGTCACCGCTCACTCCGCCGTGGACACCGCAGTAGATGCGATCCAGGCCGGCGCCGCAGACTACCTGGTCAAGCCCTGCAGCCCCGACCAGTTGCGCCTGGCCACCGCCAAGCAGCTGGAAGTGCGCCAGCTCTCGGCGCGCCTGGAAGCCCTCGAAGGTGAGGTACGCAAGCCCAAGGACGGCCTGGACTCCCACAGCCCGGCAATGAAAGTGGTGCTGGAAACCGCGCGTCAGGTGGCCAGCACCGACGCCAACATCCTTATCCTCGGCGAGTCCGGCACCGGCAAGGGCGAGTTGGCGCGGGCCATTCACGGCTGGAGCAAACGCGCCAAGAAATCCTGCGTGACCATCAACTGCCCCTCGTTGACTGCCGAACTGATGGAAAGCGAACTCTTCGGCCACAGCCGCGGCGCCTTTACCGGGGCCAGCGAGAGCACCCTGGGCCGGGTCAACCAGGCCGATGGCGGAACCCTGTTCCTCGACGAGATCGGCGACTTCCCGTTGACCCTTCAACCCAAGCTGCTGCGCTTCATCCAGGACAAGGAATACGAGCGCGTCGGCGACCCGGTAACCCGCCGCGCCGATGTGCGCATCCTCGCCGCCACCAACCTCAACCTTGAAGACATGGTGCGCGACGGGCGTTTCCGCGAAGACCTGCTGTACCGGCTGAACGTCATCACCCTGCACCTGCCGCCCCTGCGCGAGCGCAGCGAAGATATCCTGACCCTGGCCGACCGCTTCCTCGCCCGCTTCGTCAAAGAGTATTCGCGCCCGGCCCGGGTCTTCAGTGATGAAGCCCGGGAAGCGCTGCTCAACTACCGCTGGCCGGGCAACATCCGCGAACTGCGCAACGTGGTGGAACGGGCGAGCATCATCTGCCCGCAGGAGCGGGTGGAAATCAGCCACTTGGGCATGGCCGAGCAACCCACCAACAACGCCCCGCGGATCGGCGCCGCCCTGAGCCTGGACGAGCTGGAAAAGGCCCACATCGGTGCGGTCCTGGCCACCAGCGACACCCTGGATCAAGCCGCCAAGACCCTGGGTATCGACGCGTCGACGCTGTACCGCAAACGCAAACAGTACAACCTGTGAGCAACACCCTATGAAGTTAGCGATGAAACTGCGCACCCGGCTGTTTCTGAGCATCTCGGCCCTGATCACCGTGGCCCTCTTGGGCCTGGTGCTCGGGCTGGTCAGCGTGATGCAGATGGCCAGCACCCAGGAATCGCTGATCCGCAACAACTTCATCACCCTGGACCTGGGCCTCAAGCTGCGCCAGACCCTGGGCGACCAGCTGATCATCATGCTCGGCAAGCAGCCGGACCGCGCCGCCCTGGAAACCTCCCGGCAGCATTATCTGGAGCTGCTCGACGAAGGCATCGCCCATGATCGGCAGACCCAGGTACAAAGTGGCTTCCAGCAGGCCCGTAGCGACTACCTGAGCTTCTACCAGGCCTTCGAGCGCAACAGCACCGCAAGCGGACTGCATGACAACAACGAGCTGACCGAGCGCTTCAACGCCTTGCGCGGCGGGCTGATCAACGAACACAAGCGCGCCCTGGACAACATCAGCCAGGTGGAGCAGCAGGCCCGCAACCGTGCATGGCTGGTGGCCGGCCTGCTGGGCCTGGTGGCCCTGGCGGTGCTGATCATCGGCTTCGTCACGGCCCATGCCATCGCCCGGCGCTTTGGCGGGCCAATCGAAGCCCTGGCCAAGGCTGCGGACAAGATTGGCGAAGGCAATTTCGACGTCACCCTGCCCATTTCGGCGGCGGCGGAGATGAACCTGCTGACCCGGCGCTTCGGCATCATGGCCGAGGCCCTGCGCCAGCATCAGGCAACCAATGTCGATGAGCTGCTGGCCGGCCAGCAGCGCCTGCAGGCCGTGCTCGACAGTATTGACGACGGCTTGCTGATGATCGACCGCCAGGGCCGCCTGGAACACCTCAACCCCGTGGCCCAGCGCCAGCTGGGCTGGGACCAGGAGCGCCTCGGCCAGGGCCTGGGCAGCGCCCTGCAACGCCCGGAGCTGGATGAGCAGCTACAGCTGGTATTGCGCGGCGGCAACCTGGAACGGGCGCCGGACGACCTGGATATCGAGGTCGACGGCGAGTCGCGCCTGCTGACCTACAGCCTGACCCCCGTCAGCCATACCCAGGGCCATATTCTCGGCGCCGTGATGGTGCTGCACGATGTCACCGAGCAACGGGCGTTCGAACGAGTACGCAGTGAGTTCGTGCTGCGCGCCTCCCACGAACTGCGTACCCCGGTCACCGGCATGCACATGGCCTTCGGGCTGCTTCAGGAACGCCTGCACTTTCCCGAGGAGTCCCGGGAAACCGACCTGCTCAATACGGTCAACGAGGAAATGCAGCGCCTGATGCAGTTGATCAACGACCTGCTGAATTTTTCCCGCTATCAGAACGGCCTGCAGAAACTCACCCTCGCTCCCTGCCCCCTGGAAGAGCTGCTGGTGCAGGCCCAGGGCCGCTTCAGCGAGCAGGCCCAACAGCAGGGCATCGACCTGCTGCTGGAGATCCAGGCGCCGTTGCCACGGCTGCATGCCGACCGCGCACAACTGGAGCGGGTGCTGGACAACCTGATCGACAACGCCTTGCGCCACACCGCCAGCGAGGGCCAGATCCGCCTGCAGGCGCGGCGCCATGGCGAGCGGGTGATCGTCAGCGTCGAAGACAATGGCGAGGGTATCGCCTATGGCCAGCAAGGGCGGATCTTCGAGCCTTTCGTCCAGGTGGGCCGCAAGAAGGGCGGTGCCGGCCTCGGGCTGGCGCTGTGCAAGGAGATCGTCCAGCTGCATGGCGGGCGCATGGGCGTCTACTCAAGGCCCGGGCAGGGCACCCAGTTCTATCTGGCCCTGCCGCTCTAGGGCTTCATGCTTCATCATCCAGGCGCCTGGCCACCAGCCGTCGGCCACGGGTAATCAGCTCAGTGAACTGCAAGGCACTCAGGGCATGGGCGAACAGCCAGCCCTGGCCGAAGCTCACGCCCTCGCTGCTGAGCAGCAGCGCCTGGTCCTCGAACTCGATGCCCTCGGCAATCACCTTGAGTTTCAATGCGTGGGCCATGCGAATGATGTGCGGCGCCACGCCGCTGCTGGCGGCATCGTGCCCCAGGGCATCGATGAACGCCTTGTCGATCTTCAGGCAATCCACCGGCAGGCTCTGCAGGTAGGCCAGGCTGCAATAGCCGGTGCCGAAATCGTCGATCAGCACCTGATGCCCGACATCGCGCAGGGCCTGCAGGTTGTTGCGCGCCACCACCACATCGATCAGCCCACGCTCGGTGACCTCGAAGGCGATCTGCCGGGCCGCTACCCGATGCGTCGCCAGCAGCCGCGCCATGACCATGCCGATCCGCGGGACCATCACGTCGCAGGCCGCCAGGTTGACTGAGATGTACAACTGGGGATTGGACCGTAGCACATGCCCCAGTTGCTCCAGCAGGCGCTGCAGGACGAAGTCGGTGATCTGGCGGATCTGCCCGGTGTTCTCTGCCAGCGGGATGAACAGGTCGGGGCTGGTCAGGGTACCGTCCGGGCGGCGCCAGCGCAGCAGGGCCTCGGCCCCCACGCAGAGCCGGCTACTGAGATCAAAGATCGGCTGGTACAGCACCTGCAGTTCGCCGCGGCGCAGGGCCCCTTGCAGCTCCGCCCCCAGGGACTGGCGCTGGCGGACCAACTGATACACCAACCCACCGATGAACAGCGCCAGCACCAGGCTGGAGGGCAGCAACCACCACCAACCGTCGAGCACTTCGCCCTGCAGGCTGGCGCGGGGGGTGATCAGCACCAGTTGGTACTCGGGGTTGCGAGTGGGCATGCGATAGATCAGCAGGTCCGGGGTGACCTGCAAGGGCCCGTCGCGGCCCCCCCGCCAAGGCTGTGCGGGAGGCCAGGCACGGGCCGGGCCGAGCACCGGTATCGCCCGGGCACCATGATCCACCACCACCATCAGGCTGCCACCGGGAGGCAGATCGACCACATCGGTCAGGTGCCCGCGGGAAGTGGCCACGCGAAAGTTGCCGCGACCCAGCATCAGCGCAGCAAGGTTCTCATTGGGCTGGGTCGAGGTGTTGAGCCAGTAGCTGTAGGTCGGCCCGCGGATATCCGGCGGCCTGGCCGCCGGCAGGAGGTTCTGCCGTGGCCAGTTGGAACAGGTATGGGTGGCGTCCCTGTAGGCCGCTTCATAAATGAAGCGATAGCTGTAGCTGACCTGCTGCAGAGCTGCGATGAGATCGGCGTTGCACTCGCGCAGCGGCTGCGCCTCCAGCACGTCGAGACCTTCGCGCAGTTGCCCGAACAACTGCTCCAGCCGCTCCAGGAAACGCTGGCCCTGGGCGTTCATCTGCTCGCTTTCCCGTTGCTGGACCTGGTGCATGGCCAGCCCGGCGCTGCCCAGCAGCAAAATCACCGCACTCAGCACAGCCGCCAGCATCGCCAGCGTCCAGGGGCGATGGAACCAGGTACGCAAGGGCTCGCGAGCGGCCGGCATCGTGGGAGATCCGAAGGATTACCAATGAGTTATAGCAACTGATTGGACAATCGGCCCCAACCGTCCGGCGGCGTCATTATTTTGTCTGGTTGAGCACCATCAGGATGGCCGCACTTTCTGCGTCCGGCGTGCCATCGAAACGCCCCGGCCGGTAGTGCATCTGGAACGCGGCCAGGACGTTACGGGTCGCCTTGTCCAGCTCGCCGGTCTGCGGCGTGGCGTAACCCAGCTGGGCCAGTTGCTGCTGGTACCAACCGATGCTCGGCGGGCTCACGGTAAAGAACGCCTGCTGGCGTGCCACTGCCTGGGCATCGGGCCACAGGCCCAGGCCGGCCTCGGCCAGGCGTTTCCAGGGAAACAGCGGGCCCGGATCCAGCTTGCGCATGGGGGCGATATCGCTGTGGCCAATGATGTGGCGCGGCGAGATGTTGTTGCGCTTGCTGATGTCCTTGAGCAGCACGATCAGGTTCTGGATCTGCGCTTCGCTGTAGGGGTACCAGAGCCGCCCGCTGGGGCCATCGCGGAACCCCGGGTTGACGATCTCGATGCCAATGGAACTGGAGTTGAGCCAGGTCCGGCCCTGCCACTGGCTGTCGCCGGCATGCCAGGCACGGTATTGCTCGTCCACCAGCTTGTAGATGGTGGCGGACTTGTCATCGCCGATCAGGTAGTGGCTGCTGACCTGGCCATGGGTCAATAGGGCCAGGGAGCGCTCCAGCGATGCCGAGGTGTAGTGGACGATGATGAACTGGGCGCGCTGATCGTAATTGACCGACGGGTGGCTGGTGTCGATGCGCGGGCCGCTGGCGCAGCCGGCGAGGATCAGCAGGGAGAGGGCAAGAGCAAGAAGTTTCATGGCAAAAGGCAGTACGCTGAAGACAATAATGCAACAGTGTAACGTACTGCCCTGGCGATCATGGGCAAAACAGCGCTCTCATTCAGCAAAGTGCTGGCTCCTCAACCAGCTTCCACCCGGTTACGGCCGGCATCCTTGGCCCGGTACAGCGCCTGATCGGCTCTTTTGATCACCAGATCGCTGCGATCACCGGCCTTGAACGCACTCAGCCCGACGGACACGGTTATGGTCACCGGCTCGCCCTTGAAATGGAACGGGCACGCCTCGATTGCCGCGCGCAGGGCTTCCACAATGCGCACACCCACCGGCCAGGGGGTGTTGGGCAGCAGCAGAACAAACTCCTCGCCACCGAAACGTGCGATGAAATCGCTGCCTCGCAGGCGTTTGCGCAGTACGTTGGCGATGATCTTCAACACCTTGTCACCAGCCAGGTGACCGTAGTTGTCGTTGATCCGCTTGAAATGATCGAGATCGAGCATGGCCAGCAGCAGGCTGTTGCCATGTTGTTGCCATTGGCCGACTTCATGTTCCAGGCGTTCGCTCCAGGCTGCACGGTTGGGCAGGCCGGTGAGCGGATCGATCAGCGCCTTCTGCCGCTGCTCTTCCAGGTGCTCACGGTAGCCCTGGGCTTCCTGCTCCATGCTCGAAACCCGCTCCGCCAGGCTTTGCAGACGGGCGGCCACTTCCCGTTCACGCTCATCGCGCTGCTTCTGGTGGTGGTCCATGGTGCCCAGCAGGCCTTCCAGGTGGCTTTCCAGCACTTGCTTGAGGTCATCCAGGTCGGCGGCCTCCTGCACGCTGCTTTGCAGGCCGTCGACCTGTTCACGGATCTGGCTGTCCATGGCCCGTGCCGCCGAACTGCTGTCGGCATGGCCGTCGCTGGCCGCCTGCAGGTTGCTCTGGAAGGCCTCCAGGCGCTCGTTGAGCTGCTTGAGGTAGGTCTCGAACTCATGCTGGCCGGAGTCGGTGATGGCCAGCATCAACACCGCCAGATCGTCGAGGATCGGCAGCAATTCGTACCAGTTCAACCCATGCTGCAGACGATCGCGCATGGCCTCGGCCTGTGGCCGGTGGCGCTCCGGCAGGCTCAGGTCGTCGAGCAGCCCCAGCAAGGTGTGCTCGATGTGCTTGGCCACCGAACTGTAGGAGGGCTCGGGCGAATCCGGCAGAGCGTAGAGCACATCGTGCTCCGACTGCTCCGGATCGATGGCGGCCAGGGCCTCGGCCATGACTGCCGGCAGGGGCAGGCTGTCCAGCAGCACTGCCGGGGAAACCGTCGGCAGGGGCAACAACTCGTCGGGATTGAGCGCGGCTTCGGCGACAGGCGCGGGCGGCGAATCGGAAGCGGCGACCACCCCGGGATCGACGGACGCTTGTGGCTCCGCGACAGGCGAAATGGTTGCTTGAGGTTCGACCTCGATAGCGGGTACAGGCTCGGCGGGCGCCTCCTGCACCAGTACCGGAGGCACGAACGCTACCACCGGGGCTGGAGCGGGCACTGCAGCAACCTCCGGCTCGTCGCTGGCAACCGGCTGGGCACCCGGCTCAGGTTCGAGCTGCACTTCGGGCTGTGCCGGGGCGGGCGCGGCAGGCGCCGAAACCGCCTCAGGCAAGGCCTGGGTCGGCGTCTGATAGTGCTCGCGCGCGCCATCCTCCGGGGCCGGGGCTTCCTCGGCTTGCGGATGAGCTTCCGCCGCGGCGGCCGGGAGCGGCGGATTCGTCGCAACGGCTTCCTCCGCCGGGGCCGGCGTCTCGCTCGCCTCGCGGCTGCCGAACAGGCGCTGCAACAGGCTTGGGCGGTCGGGTTCGGCCGGGGTTTCCAGCCGGCTCAGGGCCTTGCCCTGCAGGCTGCTCAGTTCGCCGAGCAGCAAGGGAATTTCCCGCGCCTGGCCAACCCGGCCATCCAGTTGCTTGGCAAAGGCTTTCAGCGGACGGCTGACCTCCCGGGGCAGGGGCAGGGACTGCAACTGGCTGACCAGCGCCGTCAGCGCGCTGCTCATCTGCTCGACCCGGGTTTCCCGCCGCTGCTCGGAGTCCAGCACGGCTTTTTCCAGGCGCGGCAGCAAGGCTGCAAGCCCGGCGTCCATATCGTCGGTGCGTACCACCTCGCGCATTTCCTTCATGCACTGGTCGACCGCGCGATCGGTGCCCTCCGCCGCCAGGGTGCTGCGTACCAGGCCACGACGCAGCAAGTCGAGACGGGCCGCCCATCGGCGTTCGAGCTTTTCCTGCTGTTCGATACTTTTGAGGTATTTCTCTTTCCAGCGATTGGCGTCGTCGCTCATTCATCGGTTCCGCGAGGGGCAGGACTCAACGCGGGCAATGCATCAGCCGTGAGCGAACCCGGCAGACGAATCTCTACCGCGACCGGCAGGTGATCGGATATGGGTTGGGCCAGGACCTCCACGCGCTCCAGGGTCAGGCTGGGGCTGAGCAGAATATGGTCCAGGCAACGTTGCGGACGCCAGCTGGGGAAGGTCGCCTGCAGTTGCGGCGCCAAGAGGCTGAGGTCCCTTAGAGGGGAATGCTCCAGCAGGTCGCTGGCGTGGGTGTTCATGTCCCCCATCAGCACCTGATGCTTGTAGCCGCCGATCAACTCGCGGATGTACGCCAGTTGCCGGGTTCGGGTGCGGGCACCGAGCGCCAGATGCATCATCACCACCACCAGTGCCTCGGGACCCTCGCCAAAACGCACGAGGATCGCGCCGCGCCCCTTGGGGCCAGGCAGCGGGTGGTCTTCGATGGCCCAGGGGCGCAGGCGGCTGAGCACGCCATTGCTGTGCTGAGCCAGGCGTCCCAGGTTGCGATTGAGCTGTTGGTACCAGTAGGGGAAGGCGCCCAGTTGGGCCAGGTGTTCCACCTGATTGACGTAGCCGGAGCGCAGGCTGCCGCCATCGGCCTCCTGCAGGGCAACCAGGTCGAAATCGCCAAGCAGGTTGCCGATTTTCTGCAGATTGTCGGCACGCCCATGATGGGGCAGCAGGTGCTGCCAACCACGAGTCAGGTAGTGGCGATAACGTTCGGTGCTGATACCGACCTGGATATTGAAACTGAGCAAGCGCAGACGACTGTCTGCCGGCAGGCCGGACGACGCCAAATGGTGCTCGTTGACCTGCGGATCATGCAGGCCAACGATGCGTTCCGAGCTCCAGCGCGGCATGGCGGCGGGCGCTTACTTGGCTGCGCGCTCTTTGGCGATCAACTGGTCAGCCACGCTCAGCGCGCCTTCAGGACCACCGGCGGTGCCCAGGTCGAAACGATACTTGCCGTTGACCACCATGGTCGGTACGCCGGTGATCTGGTAGGCCTGGGCCTTTTTCTTGGCGTCTTCGACCTTGCCTTTGACGGCGAAGGAATTGTAGGTGCTCAGGAACTTGTCCTTGTCGACGCCTTCGCCCGCCAGGAACTCGGCCATCTCTTCAGGAGTAGCGAGTTTCTTGCCGCCATGGATGGCCTCGAATACGGCCTTGTGCACCTTGTGCTCGACACCCATGGCTTCAAGGGTGATGAACAGTTGGCCATGGATGTTCCAGATACCGCCGAACATGGCCGGGATACGGACGAAGTTGACGTCGGCCGGGAGTTTTTCAGCCCAGGGATTGATGGTCGGTTCGAAAGCGTAGCAGTGCGGGCAGCCATACCAGAACAGCTCAACCACTTCGATCTTGCCTGGCACGGCAACCGGAACGGCGCTGCTCAACTCGACATATTGTTTACCGGCTTCAAGCGGTTCGGCCGCTTGAGCGGTCACGCCAAACAGGCTGGCGGTGACGAGTGCGGCGCTGAGAATCAGATTACGCATGCTTTACTCCTGGACAATTTTGGCGCCTCGCTCGACCTGAATTCGGCCAGGTCTTGGCGGGCTTGAGTTCGCTAGTGTAGCGGCAGACGCCATAAAAAAGGGCGGCCTGAGCCACCCTTTATGCTTGCACCGTCAGATTAATCGATCATTAACGTTGCCGTGGCTTAGCACCTTGGGCAACGCTGATCGAGCCGGCCTCAGTGCAGGCCCTGAATATAGCTGGACACCGCTTCGATGTCTTTGTTGCTCAGCTTGCCAGCGATGCTGCGCATCACCAGGGTATCGCCGTCGTTGGTACGGTTGCCTTCGCGGAAGTCGGTCAGTTGCTTGGCCACGTACTGTGCGTGCTGGCCGCCCAGATGGGGGAAGCCGGCTGCTGCGTTACCCGCACCGTTTGGCGAGTGGCAACCGGTGCAGGCAGGCATGCCCTGGTCCAGCTTGCCGCCACGGAACAGTTCTTCACCACGGGCCACGACTTTAGGATCTGCTGCGCCGACGCTGCCTTTCTGGCTGGCGAAGTAGGCGGCGATGTCAGCCAGGTCCTGATCGCTCAGGTTGGTCAACAGGCCTGTCATCTCCAGCACCTGGCGCTTGCCGGACTTGATATCGTGCAACTGCTTGTTCAGGTACTTTTCCCCCTGACCCGCCAGCTTGGGAAAGTTTGGCGCCATGCTGTTCCCATCAGGGCCGTGGCAAGCACCACAGACTGCGGCTTTCGCCTGACCGGCAGCAGCGTCGCCTGCGGCATGGGCGACACCTGTGATGCCCAAGGTCAACAGCAGACTCACGAGTAATTTGTTCATCAGCTAATCCAACTACGGCTAAGGGTTAAGAGTTATGGACCGGGATCACTCGCTCATCCAATGGATGATGACTCGGTAATCCTCGGCACTGCAGTCCATGCACAAACCACGCGGCGGCATCGCCTTGAAACCCTGGGTCACGTGTTGCACCAGCGTCTCCATACCTTGCGCCAACCTCGGCGCCCAAGCTTCCTGGTCGCCCTTGCGGGGCGCCGTGGGTAGTTGGCCGGAATGACAAGCCCCACAAACACGGTTGTACACAGCTTCCGGATCCTGTGTAGCCTGAGCGCCGTAAAACGGCATCAAGACACCGGCAGCTAGCAGCCATTTCGTCATAAAACGACCTTTTCAGGGTTGAGAGCGTGCTGCGTTCTAATGCGCATTCAAGGTTTATCGCTCTCGTGAACTTCATCCTACGCTGGGACAAAGCGCACACAAAATCTGCGGCATTATATACTGGCGTTACTGAAACGGAAACGACACCGCTCGCCGCGTCCACTCTCGGCATCGCCCCAATCGGAAATCCCATGCAACTCAAGAACCCCATCCTCGGTCTGTGCCAACAGGCTACGTTCATGCTCAGCGCCGCCAAAGTCGATCAATGCCCTGACGATGAAGGCTTCGAAGTGGCCTTTGCCGGGCGTTCCAACGCCGGCAAATCCAGCGCCCTGAACACCCTGACCCACGCCAGCCTGGCACGCACCTCGAAAACTCCGGGTCGCACGCAGTTGTTGAACTTCTTCAAGCTAGACGACGATCGCCGTCTGGTCGACCTGCCGGGCTACGGTTACGCCAAAGTGCCAATCCCGCTCAAGCAACACTGGCAGCGTCACCTGGAAGCCTACCTGGGCAGCCGCGAAAGCCTTAAGGGCCTGATCCTGATGATGGATATCCGTCATCCCATGACCGACTTCGACCTGCTGATGCTGGACTGGGCGGTCGCCAGCGGCATGCCGATGCACATCCTGTTGACCAAGGCCGACAAACTGACCTACGGCGCGGCCAAGAACACCCTGCTCAAGGTGCAGTCGCAGATCCGCAAGGGCTGGGGCGAAGCCGTCACCATCCAACTGTTCTCGGCCCCCAAGCGCATGGGCCTGGAAGAGGCCTACACCGTGCTGGCGGGCTGGATGGAACTGGCCGACAAAGGCGCCGAAGCCGAGGCCTGAGAGACGTAGGGAAAATTGCCTAGGGGATGATCAGGCAAGGCAAAAGCGCGGTGCGAAAGCGGAGTTTAGTGGCTGTAAATGAGCATTTCGCGCCGCGCTTTTAACGCAGCATGATCATTTCCCAGGCGGTTTTCAGGCAAAAAAAACCCCGGACTTCGTATGGGGAGGGGGAAGTTCGGGGTTCAAGTTCTAGACCGCTAGGGCGGGGTCCAGATATCTGCCAACACTTAACACAACATAGGAGCATCGAAGGGCTTCACCAGCCATTCAGTAACTCTGAGTGGGCGTTCACCTATTTAGTTCCGGCCGGTTGCAAAAACTATTGGCAATAATCGATGAAATTTTCGGTGCTAATAGCTCTTCGCTAGTTTTTGCCGCGACACTATGCCGCGGCAAAAACACCTGAAAAGTGCCCTTAATGGGCCTCATCCCAGTTATTTCCCACCCCCACTTCCACCAATAACGGCACATCCAGGGTTGCGGCACCGCTCATGTGCCCGCGAATTTCCTCACGAACCTGGTCCACCAGGTCCTCGCGCACTTCCAGCACCAGTTCGTCGTGCACCTGGAGAATCACTCGGGCATCCAGCCCCGAGGACTCCAGCCAGTTGTCCACGGCCACCATGGCTTTCTTGATGATGTCTGCCGCGGTGCCCTGCATCGGCGCATTGATCGCGGTGCGTTCGGCGCCGGCGCGCTCCTGTGGCTTGTTGGAGTTGATCTCCGGCAGGTACAGACGGCGACCGAAGATGGTCTCGACATAACCCTGGTCCGCGGCCTGAGCGCGGGTGCGGTCCATGTACTCGCGAACCCCCGGGTAACGCGCGAAGTAGGTGTCGATATAGGCCTTGGCCTGCTTGGTATCGACACCGATGTCCTTGCCCAGCTTCTGCGCGCCCATACCGTAGATCAGGCCGAAGTTGATGGCCTTGGCGCTGCGGCGCTGATCGGAAGTGACGTCCTTGAGCTCGACCTTGAACACCTCGGCCGCCGTGGCGGTGTGCACGTCCAGGTTGTTGCGGAAGGCGTTGAGCAAACCTTCGTCGCGGGACAGGTGCGCCATGATCCGCAACTCGATCTGCGAATAGTCAGCCGCCAGCAGCTTATAGCCGGCCGGGGCGATAAAGGCCTGGCGAATACGCCGACCTTCCGCGGTGCGCACCGGAATGTTCTGCAGGTTCGGATCGCTGGAGGACAGGCGCCCGGTGGACGCCACAGCCTGATGATAGGAGGTGTGAATACGCCCCGTGCGCGGGTTGATCTGCTCCGGCAGGCGATCGGTGTAGGTACTTTTCAGCTTGCTCATGGAGCGGTACTGCATCAACACCCGAGGCAGCGGATAGTCGTCTTCCGCCAGCTTGGCCAGCACCTCTTCAGCGGTGGACGGTTGCCCCTTGGCAGTCTTCTTCAACACCGGCAGGCCGAGTTTGTCGTAGAGGATCGTCCCCAATTGCTTGGGCGAACCCAGGTTGAACTCCTCACCTGCGATCTCGAAAGCCTCGCGCTCAAGGGCAACCATCTTGTCCCCCAGTTCGATGCTCTGGACGCCCAGCAGCTTGTCGTCCACCAGAGCGCCCTGACGCTCGATCCGCGCCAGGACCGGCACCAGCGGCATCTCGATATCGGTCAATACGCTGGCCAGACTTGGAATGGCAGTCAGCTTCTCGAATAGCACCTGATGCAGACGCAAGGTCACATCGGCATCTTCGGCAGCATATGGCCCCGCCTGCTCAAGGGGGATCTGATCGAAAGTCAGCTGTTTGGCGCCCTTGCCAGCGATGTCCTGGAAACTCACAGTGCTGTGGTCCAGGTACTTCTGCGCCAGGCTGTCCATGTCATGGCGGGTGGCGGTGGAGTTGAGCACGTAGGATTCGAGCATGGTGTCGAAGGCCACGCCGCGCACAGTGATGCCATTGGCCTGGTCGCCGCCGATGGCGCAGTTGGCCAGGATGTTCATGTCGAACTTGGCGTGCTGGCCGACCTTGAGCAGCTTGGGATCTTCCAGCAAGGGCTTGAGGGCCAGCAGTACGCTGTCGCGATCCAGCTGTGCCGGCGCGCCCATGTAGGAGTGGGTCAGGGGAACATAGGCCGCTTCGCCGGCCTTGACCGAGAAGGACAGGCCCACCAGTTGCGCCTGCTGCGCATCGATCCCGGTGGTTTCGGTATCGAAGGCAATCAGCTTGGCGCCCTTGAGCTTCTCCAGCCAGGCATCGAAACGCTCCTGGTCGAGGATGGTTTCGTACTGCAGCTCCAGCGGAGCTTGCTCCACAGCCTGCGGCGGCGGCACGGCGGCGGGTGTCGCCTCAGCGCCGCTGAGCTCGACACGCTTGGCATCGCGCTGCAACTCGTCGAGCCAGCTCTTGAACTCCAGCAGGCTGTAGAGCTCCACCAGCTTCTCGCGGTCCGGCTCGCCCAGGTGCAGGTCGTCGAGCCCGACATCCAGCGGCACGTCGACCTTGATGGTCGCCAACTGATAGGAGAGGAAGGCCATTTCCTTGTGTTCTTCGAGCTTGGCCGGCAAGGTCTTGGCCCCGCGGATTGGCAGGGTCGGTACGATATCGAGCTGTTCGTACAGCTCCTTCAACCCGCCATTGACCCCGACCAGCAGGCCGGAAGCGGTCTTCGGACCAATGCCCGGCACCCCGGGAATGTTGTCGGAAGAGTCGCCCATCAGCGCCAGGTAATCGATGATCTGCTCGGGAGCGACGCCGAATTTCTCCTTCACGCCTTCCACGTCCATGCTGCTACCGGACATGGTGTTGACCAGGGTAATGTGCCCGTCCACCAGCTGTGCCATGTCCTTGTCGCCAGTGGAAATCACCACCGGGCGGTCCGCCGCCGCGCTGCTGCGGGCCAGGGTGCCGATCACGTCATCGGCCTCGACCCCTTCCACGCACAACAGGGGGAAACCCAGGGCGATCACGCTGGCGTGCAACGGCTCGATCTGCACCCGCATGTCGTCGGGCATGCTCGGACGGTTGGCCTTGTATTCGGCATACATGTCATCGCGGAAGGTCCCGCCCTTGGCATCGAAGACCACGGCGAACGGGCTGTCCGGGTACTGCTTGCGCAGGCTCTTGAGCATGTTCAACACGCCCTTGACCGCGCCGGTAGGCAGGCCTTTGGAGGTGGTCAGCGGTGGCAGCGCGTGGAACGCGCGGTACAGATATGAAGAACCGTCCACCAGGACGAGGGGGGCTTGGCTCATGAGCGGGATCAACCTTTTCGGCGGGTCCGGCGCTAGAATAGCGGGACCGTTGACGACAAAGGGACAAGGTTATCATGCGCACACTAAATCGCTTGCTGCTGACCGGCTTGATTGCAATCGCTCCATTGGCCGCGATCGCCGCAGAAGATGCGCCATCAGCGGACCCGGAAGTAACCATTCGCACGGAAGGCGACAAGACCATCCAGGAATACCGGCAAAATGGCTTCCTGTATGCCATCAAGATCACGCCAAAGGGCGGCAAACCCTACTTCCTGGTGCGTGCCGATGGCTCGGACGGCAACTTCATCCGTTCGGATCAGCCGGATATGCTGATCCCTTCGTGGAAAATCTTTGAGTGGTAAACCACTCCGACTTCAACTCAATGGCGCTGGCTGGATAGCAGCGCCCGTACTGGCAGTTTTTAACCATGTCTGTGTTCACCCCCCTGGCTCGGCCCGAGCTGGAAACCTTTCTCGCCCCGTATGGGCTCGGCCGCCTGCTTGATTTCCAGGGGATCGCCGCTGGTAGCGAAAACACCAACTTCTTCATCAGCCTGGAACAGGGCGAGTTCGTCCTGACCCTGGTGGAACGTGGCCCGGTCCAGGAAATGCCGTTCTTCATTGAACTGCTGGACGTGCTGCACCAGGCCAACCTGCCAGTGCCCTATGCCCTGCGCACCACCGACGGCGTCGCCCTGCGCGAACTGGCGGGCAAGCCGGCACTGTTGCAACCGCGGCTGGCGGGCAAGCACATCAAGCAGGCCAACGCCCAGCACTGTGCCCAGGTCGGTGAGCTGCTCGGCCACCTGCACGTAGCCACCAAGGACCACATGATCAAGCGCAAGACCGATCGCGGCCTGGACTGGATGCAGGAAGAGGGCAGGCAACTGCTGTCGCACCTGGCCCCCACGGCCCAGGACCTGCTGCAGCGGGCCCTGGATGAAATCGCCGCTCAGAAGGTGAAGATCCTCGCCCTGCCCCGGGCCAACATCCACGCCGATCTGTTTCGCGACAACGCCATGTTCGAAGGCACCCACCTGACCGGCCTGATCGACTTCTACAACGCCTGTTCGGGACCGATGCTCTACGACGTGGCGATCGCCCTGAATGACTGGTGCTCCGACGATGAAGGCGTACTCGACGGCCAACGGGCCCGAGCCCTGCTGGGCGCCTACGCGGCGCTGCGCCCGTTCACTGCGGCAGAGGCCGAACTCTGGCCGACCCTGCTGCGGGTGGCCTGCGTGCGCTTCTGGCTATCGCGGCTGATCGCCGCCGAGAGCTTCGCCGGGCAGGACGTGCTGATTCACGATCCGATGGAGTTCCAGCAGCGCCTGGCGCAGCGGCAACAGGTCAGCATCGCGCTGCCGTTCGCCCTGTAAACGCTTCGCGGGCAAGCCCGCTCCTACAGAGATGCGCCCAACCTGTAGGAGCGGGCTTGCCCGCGAAAGCCCTCGCGCAACAATCCCCGCTTAAAGCTGCTCCAGGCAGCCCGCCAGATCATTCCCCAACTTCTCCAGCACCTGCTCATAGCCTTGAGCGGTCGCCGGCGTGTAACCGCCCAACGCATCCAGCTCCGCCAGTTTCACCGGCAGGCCGGCCACCAGGGTTTCCGCCAGGCGCGGGCGCAGGGGCGGCTCGCTGAACACACAGGTCTTGCCCACCTGCTGCAAGCGCGCGCGCATGGCGGCGACGTGCTGGGCCCCCGGCTGGACTTCCGCTGCCACGCTGAACACCCCGGCGTGCTTGAGGCCGTAGGCGTCCTCGAAGTAGTCGAAAGCTTCGTGGAACACGAAGTAAGGCTTGCCGGCGATCCCCGCCAGGCGGGCTTTCAAGCGAGCATCCAGGGCATCCAGACGCTCGCTGAACGCCTTCAGGTTGTTCTGGTAGCGGGCGGCATTGGCCGGGTCGGCGGCGCTCAGGTCCGCGGCCATGCGGGTGGCGATCACCCGGGCATTGACCGGCGACAGCCAGAGGTGCGCGTCCAGGGTGCCGGGGCGATGATCATGGTCATGTTCGTCGGCATCTTCAGCGTGGGAGTGGCTATCTTCGGCAAAGTGCCGGAGTTTCATGCCCGGCAGGTCCTGTACCGCCACCGAGGGCAGGCCACGGCCCTTCAGCACCCGCGGCAGGAAGCCTTCCATGTCCGGGCCGATCCAGTACAGCAGGTCTACGCTCTGCACCTTGCGCACGTCCGAAGGGCGCAGCGCGTAGTTGTGCGGGGAAGCTCCGGGCGGCAGCAGCACCTCGGGAACCGCCACGCCATCCTGCACGGCGGCGGCAATCAGTTGCAGCGGCTTGATGCTGGTCAGCACCCGCACTTCGGCCTGGGCCGAGCCGATCGCGAACAGGCTGAAGGTAAAAGCGACAAAAAGGCGAAAAAGTCTGGGCACGATGGACACTCGAGGAGGCGAGAACGGGTAACATAATAACGTCTCTCACAAACCTCGTCGCCGCTCATGCCTAAAACACCCCTTGCCAGCCGTCCACACGACCACTCTCACTGCGTACACAGCGCACTGTCTGAGGCCGACGCCCTGTGCGCACGGCAAGGCCTGCGCCTGACCGCCCTGCGCCGGCGGGTGCTGGAGCTGGTGTGGCAAAGCCATAAGCCCCTGGGGGCCTACGACATCCTGGCCGTGCTCAGCGAGCAGGACGGCCGTCGCGCCGCCCCGCCAACGGTTTATCGGGCGCTGGATTTCCTCCTGGAAAACGGCCTGGTGCACCGCATCGCCTCGCTCAATGCCTTTGTCGGCTGCAACCACCCCGAGCACGCGCACCAGGGCCAGTTCCTGATCTGCCGCGAATGCCACGCCGCCATCGAGCTGGAACAGAAATCCATCAGCGACGCCATCATCAGCAGCGCCCGCGACGTCGGCTTCGTGGTCGAGGGCCAGACCGTCGAAGTGGTCGGGCTCTGCTCGGGCTGCCAGGGGGCTTGATGAGCAATGCGTTGATCCGCCTCGAGCAGGTCGGGGTGACCTTTGCCGGGCAGAACGTGCTGGAGAACATCCAGCTCAGCGTCGAACCCGGCCAGATCGTCACCCTGATCGGCCCCAATGGCGCCGGCAAGACCACGCTGGTGCGCGCCGTGCTCGGCCTGCTCAAGCCCGACACCGGCAGTGTCTGGCGCAAGCCCAAACTGCGGGTGGGCTACATGCCGCAGAAGCTTCATGTGGACCCGACCTTGCCGCTGTCGGTGCTGCGTTTTCTGCGCCTGGTGCCGGGAGTGGACCGTACCCGGGCGCTGGCAGCGCTCAAGGAAGTAGGTGCCGAGCAGGTGATCGACAGCCCGGTGCAGAGCATCTCCGGTGGCGAGATGCAGCGTGTGCTGCTGGCCCGGGCGCTGCTGCGCGAGCCGGAGCTGCTGGTGCTCGATGAACCAGTGCAAGGCGTCGACGTGGCCGGCCAGGCCGAGCTCTACAGCCTGATTACCCGCCTGCGCGACCGTCACGGCTGCGGCGTGCTGATGGTCTCCCACGACCTGCACCTGGTGATAAGCACCACCGATCAGGTGGTCTGCCTCAATCGCCACGTCTGCTGCTCTGGCCACCCCGAGCAGGTCAGCGGCGACCCGGCCTTCGTCGAGCTGTTCGGCAAGAACGCACCGAGCCTGGCGATCTACCACCACCATCACGACCATGCCCACGACCTGCATGGTTCGGTCGTCACCCAGCCCGCTTCGGGCCACGCCCATGTCCATGGAGAAAACTGCAAGCATGGCTGATTTTCTGCTCTACGCCCTGCTCGCAGGCCTGGCCCTGGCGGTGGTTGCCGGCCCCTTGGGGTCCTTCGTGGTCTGGCGTCGCATGGCCTATTTCGGCGACACCCTGTCCCACGCCGCGCTGCTCGGCGTGGCCCTGGGCTTTCTGCTGGATGTCAGCCCGGCGGTAGCGGTCACGGTCGGCTGCCTGCTGCTGGCGGTGCTGCTGGTGACCCTGCAACAGCGCCAACCCCTGGCTTCCGACACGCTGCTGGGGATTCTTGCACCCAGCACCCTGTCTCTGGGCCTGGTGGTACTAAGCTTCATGCATGAAGTGCGAATCGACCTGATGGCCTACCTGTTCGGTGACCTGCTGGCGATCAGCCCGGGCGACCTGGCGTGGATTCTCGGCGGTAGCGCGGCGGTGCTGTTGCTGCTGGTGGCGTTGTGGCGCCCCTTGCTGGCGATCACCGTGCACGAGGAACTGGCCAGGGTCGAAGGCCTGCCTGTGGCCTCGCTGCGCCTGGCGCTGATGCTGCTGATCGCCGTGGTGATTGCCGTGGCCATGAAGATTGTCGGGGTGTTGCTGATCACCTCGCTGCTGATCATCCCGGCCGCTGCGGCACAGCGTCACGCCCGCTCGCCGGAGCAGATGGCCCTGGGCGCCAGCCTGCTGGGCATGCTCGCGGTGTGCGGCGGGCTGGCGCTGTCCTGGTTCAAGGACACACCGGCCGGGCCGTCGATCGTGGTCACCGCCGCCACACTGTTTCTGCTGAGTTTTGTTCTGCCCCGTCGAGGGGTGTAGACTTGCTCGCTTTTTGCGCAATTAGAGAGTCGCAGGAATGAAGCCGTTCGCCTCCCGTTATCTGCTCCTTGTCGCATTTTCCCTGCTACTGGGAGCCTGCCAAAGCACGCCACCAGCGGCCACCGAGGTCCCTGATGCACGGGCCACGGCCATCGCGCAGCTGGAACAAAACATCGCCAGCAGCGAACTGGCCACCGCGGAAGATCAACTCAGTGCCTTGCAGGCGCAGACGCCCGACGACCCGCAACTGGTGCAGTACCAGCGGCAGTTGGCCGAAGCCTATCTGCAGCGCAGCCAGATCGTCCTGCAGAAGGGCGATGTGAACGCCGCAGCCACGGCCCTGAGCCGTGCCCGGGCACTGATGCCCAAGGCTCCGGCGCTGACCGGTGGGGTCAACAATGCCATTGCCCACGCCCGCAAGGCTGAGCTGGACAAGGCCGAAGCCGCCCTGAAGGCCGCCGAAGCGCGCCCTGCGGCCAAGCTGATCGATCCGACCGCCGAGAGCACCACCGTCGCCTTGAACGTCACTGATATCCGCAAGCTGCGGCATCAACTCGATGCCCTGGCCGCCGATGTGGTGAATTACCAGTGCGACGTGAGCATCCAGGTACCACGCACCGAGGATTACCCCTGGCTGTCGACCCTGCTCGGCAAGCGGGTGAAGAAGCTCGACCCGGACTTTGAACAGAAGATCAATCGGCAAATCGTGCGCCATGTACCGGCGCAGATGGTGCTGACTCCGCGCAAGGCGCAGTAAAGCCTTCGCCGGCAAGCCGGCTCCTAGACGGAGCAGGCTTGTCGGGGAAAGTGTGTTCAGGCCGGGATTGCCTTGGCCTTTTCCTCTCGGCTCCAGACCCGATGTTGCGCGATGGCGGCAATGAATGCCTTCAGCGCCTTGGCATCGACCCCCACGATCAAGCCTTCATCCGCCTCCAGCCGCAGGCTGTGCAACAGCTCCCGGGCATCGCCGTGCAGGGCAATCGCCTTGAGGTGCTTGTACGCCTCCAGCAAGTAATGCAGGGCCACGCCATTGCCGCTCAAGGCGTTGATCGACTGCGCACCTCCGGGCACGAACACCGCATCGAAGGCCACCGATGGCAAGCCCTCCATGGACGCATCCACCGGCAGGCGCTTGCCGTCCGCCGTGGTGACCGGCGCCGAGGTCGGCCCCAGTAGCTTGGCGTGTGCCCCTTCGGCCTTGAGAGCCTTCTTCAGCGCATCGATCGCCGCACCATCGACGCCGTTGGCCGCCAGAATCGCCACCTTCCGGGTTTTGATATTGCCCGGCAACAGGTTCGCCTGGCTCAGGGCCGGCGAGCGCGAGAGCGAAGTCTTGCGCTCCGCCACCGTGGCTTTCTTCGGCGCCGCCAGCCCGAGGTTCTCGGCCACTCGCGCGGCCAGTTGCAGGTCGATGTTGGCCAGAATCTCGTTGACCTGGCGTTCGCGGATCCATTCACGTTCCACCTTGCCCAGCTCAAAGCTGTAGGCGGCGATGATGTGCTCCTGCTCGTGCTTGCTCATGCTCTTGTAGAAGAGCCGCGCCTGGGAGAAATGGTCGCTGAACGATTCGCTGCGCTGGCGGATCTTGTGCGCATCGATACGCTCGTTGTAACTCTCGAAGCCGCCATCCTCGGCCGCCGGTGGGGTTTCCCGGGGCCAGCCGCCGTCGATGGAATTGGGCTCATAGGAGGCCCGGCCCTTGTCCAGGGTGATGCGGTGCATGGCGTCGCGCTGGCTGTTGTGGAAGGGCGCCAGCGGCCGATTGATCGGCAATTCGTGGAAGTTCGGCCCACCCAGGCGGCTGATCTGGGTATCGGTGTAGGAAAACAGCCGTCCTTGCAACAGCGGGTCGTTGGAGAAGTCGATCCCGGGCACTATGTGCCCCGGGCAGAAGGCGACCTGCTCGGTCTCGGCAAAATAGTTGTCCGGGTTGCGGTTCAGCACCATCTTGCCCAGGGGCGTGATCGGCACCAGCTCCTCGGGGATCAGCTTGGTCGGGTCGAGGATGTCGAAATCAAAGTTGTGCTCGTCTTCCTCGGCGATGATCTGTACGCCGAACTCCCACTCCGGGTAATCCCCGGCTTCGATCGATTCCCACAGGTCGCGGCGATGGAAGTCGGTGTCCTTGCCCGCCAGCTTCTGCGCCTCATCCCAGACCAGCGAACAGGTACCCACCGTCGGCCGCCAGTGGAACTTGACGAAGCTCGACCGGCCCTGGGCGTTGATCAGGCGAAAGGTATGCACGCCAAAGCCCTGCATGGCCCGCAGGCTTTTCGGAATGGCCCGGTCTGACATGGCCCAGATCACCATGTGCGCCGATTCCGGCTGCAGCGAGACAAAGTCCCAGAAGGTGTCATGGGCCGAGCCGCCGGTGGGTATTTCGTTGTGGGGTTCGGGTTTCACGGCGTGTACGAAATCGGGGAACTTGATCGCGTCCTGAATGAAGAACACCGGCATGTTGTTGCCCACCAGGTCGAAGTTGCCTTCGTCAGTGAAGAACTTCACCGCAAAGCCGCGCACGTCACGCACGGTGTCGCCAGAGCCTCTTGGCCCCTGGACCGTAGAAAAGCGTACGAACACTGGTGTTTTCTTCCCCGGATCACGCAGGAAACCGGCCTTGGTCAATGCCGAATGGTTGTCATAGCTCTGGAAGTAACCATGGGCACCCACCCCTCGGGCATGCACGATGCGCTCGGGAATCCGCTCATGGTCGAAGTGGGTGATCTTCTCCCGCATGATGAAGTCTTCCAGCAGCGAAGGCCCACGAGCACCGGCTTTGAGGGTGTTCTGGTTGTCGGCGATCTTCACCCCCTGGTTGGTCCGCAGGGCCTGCCCGGTGGCGTCGGAGCGGAACGTCTCCAGGCTCTTGAGCTTGCTGTTGCTGTTGCCGCGGTCCAGGGTGTCGGTCCCGGCCATCTGGCTTTTTGGGGTATCGGGCTTCTTCGTGCTCATCAGGCAAAACTCCTCGTTGGCGAAATCCCTGGCGTGCCGGGGCTTCGTGGGCAAAGGCCTCCAGGCACGGCACCTGGCGGCTTTCGAGTGACTTAACTAGTGACTGACGAGAAGGTGCGAGCGTTCCTTTTTTATGACCTTTGATCGCGTTATTGCCAAATGGCAGGATGATTGCGAAATAAATGCTAAGAACCTCTATACGGACAGGCTAAAATGCGCGCCCGGCTAACCGCTGATCCTTTTCTAACGCGCCCCACAAGGTTCGCTACGTGATCGAGTTTCAAAACGTCCATAAAACCTACCGGGTCGCCGGTAAGGATATTCCCGCCCTGCACCCGACCAGCCTTCGGGTCGAGAATGGCCAGGTGTTCGGCCTGATCGGCCACTCCGGTGCGGGTAAAAGTACTCTGCTGCGCCTGATCAACCGCCTGGAAAACCCCAGTGGCGGCACCATCGTCGTCGACGACGAAGACGTCACCGCCCTGGACGCCAGTGGCCTGCGCCGCTTCCGCCAGCAGGTCGGCATGATCTTCCAGCACTTCAACCTGCTGTCGTCCAAGACCGTGGCCGACAACGTCGCCCTGCCCCTGACCCTGGCCGGCGAGCTGTCGCGCAGCGACATCGACCGCCGGGTGGCCGAGCTGCTGGACCGGGTCGGCCTGGCCGACCACGCGAAGAAATACCCGGCGCAGCTGTCCGGCGGCCAGAAGCAGCGCGTCGGCATCGCCCGCGCCCTGGCCACCAAGCCGAAGATCCTGCTGTGCGACGAGGCCACCAGTGCCCTGGACCCGCAGACCACTGCCTCGGTCCTGCAACTGCTGGCCGAGATCAACCGCGAGCTGAACCTGACCATCGTCCTGATCACCCACGAGATGGACGTGATCCGTCGCGTCTGTGACCAGGTGGCGGTGATGGACGCCGGCGTGATCGTCGAACAGGGCCCGGTGGCCGACGTGTTCCTGCACCCCAAGCACCCGACCACCCGGCGCTTCGTCCAGGAAGACGAGCAGATCGACGAGAACGAGCAGCGCGACGACTTCGCCCACGTACCGGGGCGCATCGTGCGCCTGACCTTCCAGGGCGATGCCACCTACGCGCCGCTGCTGGGCACCGTGGCCCGGGAGACCGGGGTCGACTACAGCATCCTCGCCGGACGCATCGACCGCATCAAGGACACCCCTTACGGGCAATTGACCCTGGCCATCACCGGCGGTGACATGGAAGCGGCCTTCGCCCGCTTCACCGCGGCCGATGTCCACATGGAGGTGCTGCGCTGATGGATACCTTCTTCGCCAACATCGACTGGCTGGAAATCTGGCTGGCCACCGGCGACACCCTGATGATGCTCGGCGGCTCGCTGCTGTTCACCGTACTGCTGGGCCTGCCACTGGGCGTGCTGCTGTTCCTCTGCAGCCCGCGCCAAC
Source organism: Pseudomonas sp. GW823-FHT03E05 (assembly GCF_058796855.1). Classification (NCBI taxonomy): domain Bacteria; kingdom Pseudomonadati; phylum Pseudomonadota; class Gammaproteobacteria; order Pseudomonadales; family Pseudomonadaceae; genus Pseudomonas; species Pseudomonas sp. GW823-FHT03E05. The sequence goes on along the minus strand of NZ_JBXAJB010000003.1, from coordinate 756,032 downwards.
TGCTGGAGCAGAAGTCGCTGTATGCGCTGCTGTCGCTGGTGGTCAACATCCTGCGTTCGCTGCCGTTCATCATTCTGCTGATCGTGATGATTCCCTTCACCGTACTGATCACCGGCACATCGCTGGGGGTTGCCGGGGCCATTCCACCGCTGGTGGTCGGCGCCACGCCGTTCTTTGCCCGGCTGGTGGAAACCGCCCTGCGCGAAGTGGATCGCGGCATCATCGAGGCCACCCAGTCCATGGGTGCCAGCACCCGGCAGATCATTACCAATGCCTTGCTCCCGGAAGCCCGCCCGGGCATCTTTGCCGCTATCACCGTGACTGCCATTACCCTGGTGTCCTACACCGCCATGGCCGGCGTGGTGGGGGCCGGTGGCCTGGGCGACCTGGCGATCCGCTTCGGCTACCAGCGCTTCCAGACCGATGTGATGGTGGTGACCGTGGTGTTGCTGCTGGTGCTGGTCCAGGTTCTGCAAACCGTCGGCGACAAGCTGGTGGTGCACTTTTCCCGCAAATAAAATTGCCGGCCCAGGCCGGCAGGCGCCCGGGGTCGGGCGACTTACAAGGAGCTTGTTGGATGAAAAAACTACTCGTCGCTTTCGCAGCCGTTGCCGCGTTCTCCGCGCACGCCGCCGAAACCCTGACCGTGGCCGCCACACCAGTGCCCCACGCCGAGATCCTGGAGTTCGTCAAACCGGCCCTGGCCAAGGAAGGCGTGGACCTGAAGGTCAAGGTCTTCACCGACTACGTGCAGCCCAACGTGCAAGTCGCCGAAAAGCGCCTGGACGCCAACTTCTTCCAGCACCAGCCCTACCTGGATGAGTTCAACAAGGCCAAGGGCACCAAGCTGGTGAACGTTGCCGGTGTTCACGTCGAGCCCCTGGGTGCCTATTCCAGCAAGTACAAGCAGCTCTCCGAACTGCCGGGCGGCGCCACCGTGGTGATCCCCAACGACGCCACCAACGGCGGCCGCGCGCTGTTGCTGCTGGACAAGGCCGGCCTGATCAAGCTCAAGGATTCCAACAACATCCTGGCCACCATCAAGGACATCACCGAGAACCCCAAGGACCTGAAGTTCCGTGAACTGGAAGCCGCCACCATCCCGCGCGTGCTGACCCAGGTCGACCTGGCGCTGATCAACACCAACTATGCCCTGGAAGCCAAGCTGGATCCTTCCAAGGACGCCCTGGTGATCGAAGGCAAGGATTCGCCTTACGTGAACATCCTGGTGGCCCGTCCTGACGACAAGGATTCGGACGCCATGAAGAAGCTGGTCGCGGCCCTGCACAGCCCTGAAGTGAAGCAGTTCATTCTCGAGAAGTACAAAGGCGCCATCGTGCCGGCGTTCTGATCGGTTGCAGAAACACAAACGGGGCGCCTTGGGGCGCCCCGTTTCGTTGTAGCCGCTGCCGAAGGCCGGGATAAGGCGCCCAGCGTCTTCCGAGGGCCTCAGGAGCACGTCCTCTTCGAGGCCGATCGCAGCCTGCGGCAGCGGTTCAGCGGTTCGAGCATGTAGCGTTATTTGCGCTGCAGCATCACCGGCAGTTGGGCCACCAGCTTCTGGTTGTTCAGCGGAGCACGGATGAAACCGCGCTGGGTGCCGTCCGGGCCGATCACCGCCAGGTTGCCGCTGTGGTCCACGGTGTAGTTGGGCTTGCTGGTATCGGCCGGGATGAAGGGAATGCTCACGGCGTTGGCGAGCTTCTGCAGGTCTTCCACCGAGGAGGCGGTCAGGCCCTTGAAGTCCTTGTCGAAGTAGCCCAAGTACTGCTTGAGCTGCTGCGGGGTATCACGGTTGGGGTCGACGCTGACCAGGACCACCTGCAGCTTGTCCACCGCTTCCTTGGGCAGCTCGCTCTTGATCTGCCGCAACTGCGCCAGGGTGGTGGGGCAGATGTCCGGGCAGAAGGTGTAGCCGAAGAACAGCAGCGACCATTTGCCCTTCAGCTCGTCGATCACCACTGGCTGGCCGTCCTGGTCGACCATCTTCACCGCAGGCAGGGTACGGCTTTGCGGCAGCAGGATGATGCCCGCATCGATCAGTGCAGTGGGGTCGCCCTGACCCTTGCCGGACAGTACTTTGTTGACGGTAAGCCCCAGCACCAGGGCCACCAGGGCAACGAGAATAAAGACGGTTTTCTGAGTTCGAGTCATAGGTTCAACAATAGGTAGTGGTCTACGAGCAGGGCGATGAACAGCAGGAACAAGTAATAAATAGAGTACTTGAAGGTGTTGATCGCCGCGTGCGGCCGAGTGCCACGGTACAGCACCCAGGCCCATTGCAGGAAGCGCCCGCCCAGGGCCAGGGCACACACCAGGTACAACACGCCACTCATATGGATGACATAGGGCAACAGGCTCACCGCCAGCAGGGCAAAGGTATAGAGCAGGATGTGCACCTTGGTGTAGTGCTCGCCATGGGTGACCGGCAGCATCGGGATATCGGCCTTGGCGTACTCCTCTTTGCGGTGGATGGCCAGGGCCCAGAAGTGCGGCGGGGTCCAGGCGAAGATGATCAGCACCAGCAGCAGCGGTTCTGCGCTCATGTGCCCGGTGGCGGCGACCCAGCCCAGCAACGGTGGAGCCGCGCCGGCCAGCCCGCCGATCACGATGTTCTGCGGCGTCGCGCGCTTCAGAAACCCGGTGTAGACCACCGCATAGCCCAGCAGCGAGGCCAGGGTCAGCCAGGCCGTGAGTGGGTTGGTGAAGGTCAGCAGCAGCGCCTGCCCGGCTAGCGCCAGGAGCAGGGCAAAGGCCAGCGCCGCTCGTGGCGATACCCGGCCTTCGGCCAGGGGCCGCTTGTGGGTCCGGGCCATCAGCGCGTCGATGCGCCGGTCCACCACATGGTTGACCGCCGCCGCCCCGCCCGCGCACAGGGCAATGCCCAGGTTGCCGAACACCAGCACGGTCCACGGAACCCCAGCGCGGGTGGCGAGGAACATGCCCACCAGCGAGGTGATCAGCATCAGCACCACCACCTTGGGTTTGGTCAGCTCCAGGTAATCGCGCCAGATCGCCTGGGGATGCTGACGTTCGCTGATCAGAGTCGCCATGGCATCTCTCCTTTGATGGTGATGGGACCCGCCATCTGTTTACGCGGGCTGAGCCGCCAGCCCAGGGGCAGGCGATCCCGGGCCCGTACCAAGCTGGTACGGGCGTGGTAGTTGACCAGCACCAGGGTCAGCAGCAGCGCCGCCCCCCCGGCGTTGTGGGCCACGGCCACCGGCAGTGGCAAATGAAAGAACACGTTGCTCAGGCCCAGGCTGACCTGCGCCCCCAGCGCCACCAGCACCAGCCCGGCCAGGCGGGTCATGCCGGTCTGCCGCAGCTGCCAGGCCAGGCCCAGCAACACCAGGGTCACCAGCACCGCGCCGATCCGGTGGGTCATGTGGATGGCGGTGCGGGCATCGCTGTCCAGTTGCCCGCCCAGGTAGTTGGGGCCGATGTGCTGGGTCAGGTGGAAGCCGTTGGCGAAATCCATGTTCGGCCACCACTGGCCATGGCAGGTGGGCAGGTCGATACAGGCCACCGCCGCGTAGTTGGAACTGACCCATCCGCCCAGGGCGATCTGCCCGATCACCAGCACCAGCCCGGCGGTGGCCCAGTACTGCAAGCGCCGCGGCACGATCAGCGCCGGCAATACCCCGGACAGGCGCAAGGTCAGCAGGAACAACAGGCTCAGGGTGGCGAAACCGCCCAGCAGGTGCGCGGTGACCACTTGCGGCCAGAGCTTGAGGGTCACCGTCCACATGCCGAAGGCCGCCTGGGCGAACACCACTGCCAGGAGGAACAGCGGCAGCTTCAGGGGCTGCCCCGGATGCCGGCGATGGGTCCAGGCCCGGGCCGCCAGGAGCACGATCAGCAGCCCCAGGGTACCGGCGAAGTATCGGTGGATCATCTCGTTCCAGCCCTTGTGGGCCTCCACCGGGGTATCGGGAAAATGCAGCTCGGCATGGGCCAACTGGGCTTCGCCTTTCGGCACGCTGATAAAGCCGTAGCAGCCGGGCCAGTCCGGGCAGCCGAGGCCGGCATGGGTCAGCCGGGTGTAGGCGCCCAGCAGCACCACGATCAGTGCCAGCAAGGTGGCAAACAACGCGAGGCGAAATCCAGGTTTGGCCATGACGATGCCCTTATCCGATGTTCGACAGTTTCAGCAGGTGGCGCAGGTCGTTGAGCAGGTCCTTGCCCTTGACCCGGGCGTCGTAGCGCAGCACCAGGTTGCTGTGGGGGTCGACGATCCACAGCTGCGGCGCCTCCTTGTCGTTGGCGCCCTTGGTGAAGGTCGCCAGGTCCAGGGGGTAGCGTTGCAGTTGCGGGTATTCACGCTGCAGCTTGGCTTCGTATTCGGCGCTCAGGGGCCGGGCGCTGGCCAGGGCATGGCTGGCCCGCGAGGCATCACGGCCCAGGGCGATCTGGATCTGCCGCGCCAGGTACACCAGTTGCTGGCAATCCACTGCGCACTCCCCGGGCGCGGTGACCAGAACCTGCCAGCGATCCTCCTCGGCCTGCACGCCGATCTGGGCGCGGGTCTGGCCATTGCCGATCAGCTCGCCGTGATAGCTGCGGCTTTCCGGTACCCAGAACTGCAGCTTGTACATGCCGGTGGCAAGGATCATCGGGCCGATCACCATCAGCAGGATCAGCACCAGTTGCCAGCGGCCGCGCCGCCGGTTGGGCGCTTGGGCGTCAGAGATGTTGGGTGGATTCATGGCCGTTCCCATGGCGTTTCTCCCGAGTGTTGTGCCAGCCGAAATAGAGATAGAGAGCGAACAGCGCCAGGGCCATGGCGAACCACTGCACCGCATAGGCCTGGTGTTTTTCCGGGCCCATGGCGACCACCGGCCATTCGGTCAGGTAGGCCCCCGGGCCCGACTCCAGGCGCACTTCATGGTCGAAACCGCTGCGGCCCAGCTCGGCCCAGAGCGCCTGCGGAGCCACGGCGGTAATCAGCCGCGGCCAGATCGCACCGCTGGGGTCGGCGTGCAGCTGGAATGCCGCGCCCGGCGAAACGTAGACCCAGGCATCCAGGCTCAGGCTCTGCTGCGGGGTGCTGAATACGGGAGGCGTGCGCCGGTCGGGCCAGGGCAGCCAGCCGCGGTTGACCAGCAGCCAGCGACCGCTGGCCTGGTCGAGGAAGGGTTGCAGCAGCTCGACCCCGACCTTGCCGTCATGCAGGCGGTTATCCAGCAACAGGCTGTGGTCGGCATCGAAATGACCGTGCAGGCGTACCCGGCGAAAAGCCGGATCCTCGCTGGCCAACAGCTCGAACACAGCCACCGGCTCCGCCGCACGGCGCTCGGCGTAGCTGGCCAGCAACTGGCGCTTCTGCTCGCCCCGGCCCAGTTGCCAGAAGCCCAGGGCAACCAGCACCGGCAGCAGCAAAAGCACCACCAGGGTCGGCCCGATGCCCGGCCGGAAGCCCTTCATGGCTGGCCTGCAAGGCTGAGAAATCCACTCGCTATACTGCTGTACATCGCGTTTCCCCCGGAGTCCCACCATGCTCAAAGCAGCCATCGTCCTGATGCTGATTGCCACGGTTGTCAGCCTGTTCAGCGGCCTGTTCTTTCTGGTCAAGGACGACAGTTCATCCAAGCGCCTGGTGACCTCACTGAGCATTCGGGTCGCGCTGGCCGTGGTCACCGTCGGCTTGATCGCCTGGGGTTTCTTCAGCGGCCAGCTGGTCTCCCACGCGCCCTGGTAGGGCGCCTCAGAGCACGTAGACGAAAACGAACAGGCCGATCCAGACCACGTCGACGAAGTGCCAGTACCAGCTGGCGGCCTCGAAGCCGAACTGGTGCTCAGCGTCGAAATGCCCGCGCATGATGCGCATCAGCATCACAAACAGGATCAGGGTGCCAATGGTCACGTGGGCACCGTGGAAACCGGTGAGCATGAAGAAGGTGGCGCCGTAGATCCCCGAACCCAGGGTCAGCCCCAGCTCGTGGTAGGCATGGATGTATTCCTCGGCCTGAAAGCCCAGGAAGGCGCAACCCAGCAGCACCGTCAGCGCCAGCCAGATCTTCAGCGCGCCGCGATGGCCTTTCTTCAAGGCGTGGTGGGCGATGGTCACGGTGACGCTGGAACTCACCAGCAGGATGGTATTGAGCAGCGGCAGGCCCCAGGGGCTGATGGTGCCCTTGGGCGGCGGAAAGAGTTTCGGGTCGGGGTTGTTGAGCAGCGGCCAGACGAACTCGAAGTTCGGCCACAGCATGTGGGCGATGCCCTTGTGCCCCTCACCGCCGAGCCAGGGCCCGGACATGTGCCGCACATAGAACAGCGCGCCGAAGAAGGCCATGAAGAACATCACTTCGGAAAAGATGAACCAGCTCATGCCCCAGCGGAACGAACGATCGAGCTGGGCGCTGTAGAGCCCGGCGCGGCTTTCCTTGACCACCGCACCAAACCATCCGAACAGCATGTAGGCCAGCAGCAGGCCGCCGACGAAAAAGATCAGCGGGCCGTGGGATTCCGGTCGCGCAGCCTTGAGGTCGTTGAACCAGGTGCCCAGGCCCACCACGGTGACGAACATGCCCACCGTTGCGATGATCGGCCACTTGCTCTGGGCGGGAACGTAATAGTGCTCATGAGTCGCCATGGGTTGTTCTCCTTATCGGGCACGCTAGATCGTCTAGCCACCGTTCTTGGCGGCAACCGCCACCGGTGGATGACGCGCGGTGATATCGAACAGCGTGTAAGCCAGCGTCAGGTGCTTCACATCCTTGGGCATGTCACGGTCAACGATGAAACGCACCGGCATCTCGATCTTCTCGCCCGGCTGCAACACCTGCTGGGTAAAGCAGAAGCACTCGGTCTTGTGGAAATACATGGCCGCGCTGCTGGGGGAGATGCTCGGGATCGCCTGGGCGCTCATCGGGTGGTCGCTGGGGTTGCGGGCGATGAAGATCATCTCGTTCACCGCCCCCGGATGGACCACGATGTCATCGGACTTGGGATAGAAATCCCAGACCATGTCGATGGCATTGGTGGACAGGAACTGCACCCGCACCTGGCGCGATACATCCACCTGCTGCCCCTGGTCCGCATACTGCCCACCGGTCTTGCCGTTGATCCCCAGGGCCTTGCACATCACGTCGTAGATCGGCACCAGGGCAAAACCGAAGACGAACATCGCCACCACCACCAGCAACAGGCGGGTCACCAGTTTCTTCAGCGTTACCTCGGCCATCTCAACGTCCTCCCAAGCCTGTAGGAGCCGGCTTGCCGGCGAAGCGGGCACCACCCTCTGGCGCCTTCGCGAGCGAGCTCGCTCCTACAGCACAGATGTTCATTTCACTTCCGGCGGGGTGACAAAGGTGTGGTACGGCGCCGGCGAGGGAATACTCCACTCCAGGCCTTCGGCACCTTCCCAGGGTTTGGCCGGAGCCGCTTTGCCGCCGCGGATGCACTTGATGACGATGAACAGGAAGAAGATCTGCGTCGCGCCGAAGGTGAACGCACCGATGGAGGACACCATGTTGAAGTCGGCGAACTGCAGGTTGTAGTCCGGGATCCGCCGCGGCATGCCCGCCAGCCCCACGAAGTGCATGGGGAAGAACGCCATGTTCATGCCGACGAAGGACAGCCAGAAGTGCAGCTTGCCCAGGGTCTCGTCGTACATGTGCCCGGTCCACTTGGGCAGCCAGTAGTAGGCCGAGGCGAAGATCCCGAAGATCGCCCCCGGCACCAGTACGTAGTGGAAGTGCGCCACCACGAAGTAGGTGTCCTGGTACTGGAAGTCCGCCGGGGCAATGGCCAGCATCAGCCCGGAGAAACCGCCGATGGTGAACAGGATGACGAAGGCCACCGCGAACAGCATCGGTGTCTCGAAGGTCAGCGAGCCCTGCCACATGGTACTCACCCAGTTGAACACCTTGACTCCAGTGGGCACGGCGATCAGCAGGGTGGCGTACATGAAGAACAGCTCGCCCACCAGCGGGATGCCCACCACGAACATGTGGTGCGCCCAGACGATGAACGACAGGAAGGCGATCGCCCCGGTGGCATAGACCATCGAGGTGTAGCCGAACAGTGGCTTGCGGCTGAAGGTGGGAATGATCGAGCTGACCGCGCCGAAGGCCGGCAGGATCATGATGTACACCTCGGGGTGGCCGAAGAACCAGAACACGTGCTGGAACAACACCGGGTCACCGCCGCCGGCTGCACTGAAGAAGCTGGTGCCGAAATGGATGTCCATCAGCATCATGGTCACCACCCCGGCCAGTACCGGCATCACCGCAATCAGCAGGAAGGCGGTGATCAGCCAGGTCCAGACGAACAGGGGCATCTTCATCAGGGTCATGCCCGGGGCTCGCAGGTTGAGGATGGTGGCGATCACGTTGATCGCGCCCATGATCGAGCTGACGCCCATCAGGTGGATGGCGAAGATGAAGAAGGTCACGCTTTCCGGGGCGTAGGTGGTGGACAGGGGGGCATAGAAGGTCCAGCCGAAGTTCGGCCCGCCGCCGGGCATGAACAGGGTCGAGATCAGCAACAGGAAGGCCGCCGGCAGCAGCCAGAAGCTGAAGTTGTTCATCCGCGGCAGGGCCATGTCCGGCGCGCCGATCATCAACGGGATCATCCAGTTGGCCAGGCCGACGAAGGCCGGCATCACCGCACCGAAGACCATCACCAGGCCATGCATGGTGGTCATCTGGTTGAAGAACGCCGGCTCGACGATCTGCAGCCCGGGCTGGAACAGTTCGGCACGGATCACCATGGCGAACGAGCCGCCCAGCAGGAACATGCAGAAGCTGAACCACAGGTACAGGGTGCCGATGTCCTTGTGGTTGGTGGTCAGTACCCAGCGCATCAGGCCCTTGGCCGGGCCATGGGCGTGGTCATCATGGCCGGCGTGGCCGTGGTCATCGATCACAGCACTCATGTCCTGTCTCCTGCGAGCGAATGGACTGGATGATCGGCGGCGAGACGCCGCGACCGGTTGCGCACATACCCCATGAGCCGGCTCATTTGCTTTCCGCCTGCTTCAGCGCCAGGACTTCCTTGGGCGTCACCATGTCGCCCTTGTTGTTGCCCCAGGCGTTGCGTTCGTAGGTGACGACGGCGGCGATGTCGACTTCCGACAGCTGCTTGCCGAAGGCCGCCATGGCGGTGCCCGGCTTGCCGTGGAACACCAGGCTCAGGTGAGCCTCCTTGGGACCGGTAGCGATCTTCGAGCCCTTGAGGGCCGGGAACATCGGCGGCAGGCCCTGGCCTTCCGCCTGGTGACAGGCAACGCAGGTGGTGTGGTAGATCTTGTCACCGCGGGCCACCAGCTCGTCGAGGGTCCATTCCTTGCTGGTCAGCTCCTTGAGCTTGGCCGCCTCGGCCTTGCGCTCGCCCATCCAGGTGTCGTAGTCGGCCTGGCTCTTGACCTCCACCACGATCGGCATGAAGCCGTGGTCCTTGCCGCACAGCTCGGCGCACTGGCCACGGTAGATGCCGGGCTTGTCGACCCGGGTCCAGGCCTCATTGACGAAACCCGGGATAGCATCACGCTTGACCGCAAAGGCCGGCACCCACCAGGAGTGGATGACGTCGGCGGCGGTCACCAGAAAGCGCACCTTGGCGCCCACCGGAAGTACCAGCGGCTGGTCGACCTCCAGCAGGTAGTGCTCGCCCTTGGTGCTCTGGTTGTGGATCTGGTCGGCGGGGGTGGCCAGGTTGCTGAAGAACTCCACGTCCTGGCCAAGGTATTTGTAGTGCCACTTCCACTGGTAGCCGGTGATCTGGATATCCACGTCCGGCTCGCTGGTGTCGTACATCTTGATCAGCGTCGCCGTGGCAGGCACGGCCATGGCCACCAGGATCAGGAAGGGAATGATGGTCCAGAGGATTTCCACCGTGGTGCTTTCGTGGAATTTGGCCGGGACCTGGCCGACGGAACGGCGGTGAACGATCATCGACCAGAACATCGCACCGAAGACGATGACGCCGATCACCACACAGATCCAGAAGATGGTCATGTGCAGGTCGAATACCGCGTGGCTTATCTCGGTCGCCCCAGGCGTCATATTCACGGTCCAGGCGGCTTGCGCCTGGCTGAATACCGACCACAACAGGAGGCCCATCCAGACATGTGGATGTCGCATCATTGCGGGTTCCCCTTATCGTTCTTGTTATCCCGCCGGCTTAACACCTGCGGCAAGGGAGCGGCTGCCTAGACTACGAACTTAAACCGGCCGAGCCTTCGCTGCATTTGCAGTCGGGCGTCATCAGCTAACTTCATACAAGGGCGAGTATAGACAGCGACTCCCACCTCGCAACGCGAGGGCGTAAATCAGCTGAAACACTAATAAGGAGGTTTGCAGGCCACGGCGGGAAAGGGATCGAGTGCCCTGGATGGCGAAACGATATAACCGTGGTGACTAAGCATGAAATAATTATGACAAATGCGTCTTAAGCGCTTTTGTAAGCAGGCTAACTTATGTTCTCCCTATTCAATTGCCCTTGTTCCCTGGAGTTTTCATGAACACCGCCGCATTGCGCGAGCAGATCAAACTGGCCCAGCAGCACGAAGCCAGTACCGGCCTCCTGACCCGTCAGTTGGAGAGCCAATTGCCTCACCTGCACCCCGCCATCCAGCTGCCCGAAGTCGACGCCAAGGGCGTCATGACCCGTTTTGTCAGCGCCTATATCGACCAGGTTCCAGACCTTCTGGACGCCGCCAACTCTGTAGCCCGGGAAGCCGGCATCGAGTCGCAGATCAAGCCGGTGCTGAAGATCGCCGAGCAATTCTTCCTCCAGCCGCCGGCCATCATGGACGGCCACGTCGGCCTCGACGGCCTGCTGGATGAAGCCTATCTGGCCCACCGTCTGGTGGAAGAGGTCAACGACCTGTACATCAAGCATTTCGGCCGTCCGCTGATCCCCCTGGACATGACTGTCGCCAACCTCATCGCCCACCAACTGATCGGCGAAACCTTCGCCAACCAGCTGGACGAAGCGGTGCACCACGCCGTCGACGCCATGCTCGACGAAGAAAGCTTCGCCCTGGAGTCGGTGGAAGCCTACCGCGAGAAACTCAGCAGCCCGGACACCGAGGCCGCCTGGAAACGCTGGCCTTGCCTGTCACGCCAACTGGGCGTGGAACTGGAACTCGACCAGCCCGCCGCCTGACCCACTCCTCGCCAGCAAGGCTCGCAGCGAGCCTTGTGGCGAAGGGCCTGGCTCGCCCAAGCCCCTCTCGCCCACCCGGCGATTCAACCTCTCGCCGCAGCCGCCCCCACGCCGCTGGTGGTGGTCAACCGGCCCTCCAGGCGCCGCTTCAAGCCCCGCGTTTCGATCACCAGCCGCGAGCCCTTGGCACTGTTGGCCCGATTCCAGTCTTCCAGCAACTCCAGGCACGCATGGTCGATATAACTGAGGTTGCTGAGGGGCACATGCACAGTGGTGGCCGGGGGAATCGTCGCCAGTACCCGAGTCAGGGCCGGCACCTTGAGAAAGGTCGCAGCGCCGACCAGACGCAACTCCATCTCGCCTTCCTCTGCCAGGTCGATCAGGCTGATCTTCAAGCGCGATGCCTTGAACGCCAGCTTGGCCAGGGTCAGGGCAAAGCCGATCAGTACCCCGGTCAGCAGATCGCTGAAGACAATCGCCAGGGCCGTCACCGCGTAAGTCAGCATCGGCATGCGCCCGTAGCGCCCCAGGCCGCGAAAGACCTTGAGGTCCACCAGCTTGAAGCCGGTGTAGACCAGCACCCCCGCCAGGCTCGCCACCGGAATGCTCTGCAGCACGCTGGACAGCACCAGCACGAAACCCAGCAGCCACAGGCCATGGAAAATCGTCGAATAACGGGTCTGGGCCCCGGCCTGGACATTGGCCGAGCTGCGCACGATGACCCCGGTCATGGGCAGGGCACCCAGCAGACCGCAGAGCATGTTGCCCACGCCCTGGGCCGACAGTTCACGATCGAAGTCCGAGCGCTGGCCGCTGTGCATGCGATCCACCGCGGCTGCGGACAGCAGGGTTTCGGCACTGGCGATAAAGGCCACGGCGAAGGCGGCGATCAGCAGGTTGGGGTCCGCCAGGTTGAGCAGGTCGGCGGGGCGCAGCCAGTCGATGGCCTCGGCCAGGTTGGCCGGCACCTCGACGCGCTTCACCGGCAGCGCCAGCAGCAGGCTGGCCAGGGTCGCCAGCCCGACACCGAGCAGGGCACCGGGGATGAACCGCAGCGCCTGGGGCCGCCACTTGTCCCAGCCCCACATCACCGCGATGGTCGCCAACCCCAGCAAGCCAGCCTGCCACCCCAGGCTCGGCAAGGCCTGCGCCAGAGCCTGGGGAAAGCCCACAAGGTTATCCAGGCCCGAGGCCTGGGGCGCGGCATCGAGCATCACATGCACCTGGGACAGCACGATCAGCACGCCGATGCCCGCCAGCATGCCGTAGACCACCGCTGGCGCCGTGACCCGGAACCAGCAACCCAGGCGCAGGCGCCCGGCCAGCAATTGCAGCAGCCCGGCCAGCAGCAGGATCGGCCCGAGCATGGCCAGCCCATGCTGGCGCACCAGCTCGAACACCAGCACCGCCAGCCCGGCCGCCGGCCCGCTGACCTGCAAGGGCGAGCCCGCCAGCCAGCCCACCACCAGGCCACCGATGATCCCGGTGATCAGGCCCTTGGCCGGCGGCAGGCCCGAGGCAATGGCGATCCCCATGCACAGGGGCAGGGCCACCAGAAACACCACCACCGAAGCCAGCAGCTCCCGTGGCAGGACACTTTTCAACTGTGCTGCACGCATGACAGTTCTCCCGACTTTTCTTCAGGCGTGGCAAAGCCGGGCCGCCAGATGGCAGCCCTGGCTACAACCACTCAGGGGGATTGAGGTGGGATCAGAAACGCGCTTTGGGCGTCGCTACCGGGATCGGGTGGCTGCCATCCAGAGGCAGGAAACAACCCTTGTCGGCGTCGTAGGCCTTGATCGAGCTGGTCTCGATGTCATAGACCCAGCCATGGATGAACAACTGGCCGTTGGCCATGCGCGAGGCCACGGAAGGATGGGTGCGCAGGTGCTGCAGTTGAGCAATGACGTTCTCTTCGGTCAGCACATGCATGCTGGAGGATTCGTCGGCGCAATCGCAGTTCTCGTGGACCATGGTCCGCGCCACTTCGGCGTGGCGCAGCCAGGCCTTGACCGTGGGCATTTTCTCCAGGCTCTGCGGGTTGAGTACCGCGCGCATGGCGCCGCAATCCGAGTGCCCGCAGACGATGATGTGATGCACCCCCAGGGCCAGCACCGCGTACTCGATCGCCGTGGAAACACCACCGTTCATCTGCCCGTAGGGCGGCACCACGTTGCCCACGTTGCGGGTCACGAACAGATCGCCCGGGGAGCTTTGGGTGATCAGCTCGGGAACGATGCGCGAGTCGGCGCAGGCAATGAACATCGCCCGCGGCCGCTGAGCGGTGGCGAGTTTCTTGAACAGCTCTTCCTGCTGCGGGAAGACTTCATGATGAAAATGCAAAAAGCCGTCAACGATGTGCTGCAGCGCTGCATCGGCGGTCTCGGCGACTTCTGTGGGTGCCGGAGCCGACGCAGCCAACGGCTGTTTATCCTTGTCACTCATGATTCATCCTCTCTGTCGGATTTGGTGAATTTTCCAGAAATATCCGGCACGACGCCAGCCATCGATAAAAAAACCACCGACCCGCTGGCGGCGACCCGTAGGTCACTCGATGAACAAGGTAGCCATGAATACTTAACTCAAACTGAACGGAAGGCTCTAGAACGCCACTATGAGCGATGGCAAAAGGCGACCAGAGTACCTCGGGAACGCTGCGCCCACTACTCAACGATAGGCCAATGCCGCTCACAACAACGACATCTGCCCGCCCGGCGGACAGAAGGCTGAACAGTCGAGATCGAAACCCTCGCGACGGTTGAGCCCCAGACGCTTGAGCGCCTTGGCAAAACGCTGGGCCAGCAGATCGGCGAAGGGCCCTTCACCGCGCATGCGGGCGCCAAAACGGCTGTCGTAGAGCTCACCGCCACGGCTCTGGCGGATCAGGCTGAGCACATGGGCCGCCCTTTGCGGGTAATGCGCCGCCAGCCACTCCTCGAACAGCGGCGCCACTTCCAGGGGCAGGCGCAGCATCATGTAGGCCGCGCTCTGCGCCCCCGCGGCATGGGCCTCGCTGAGCAGGCTTTCCAGCTCGCTGTCGTTGATCATCGGAATCATCGGCGAACACAGCACGCCCACCGGGATGCCCGCCCCGCGCATCACCCGGATGGCCCGCAAGCGCGCCTTGGGCGCCGCCGCCCGGGGCTCGAGAATGCGCTTCAACTCATCGTCCAAAGTGGTCAGGCTGATCATCACCGCCACCAGGCGCTGGCGCGCCAGCTCGCTCAGCAGGTCCAGGTCCCGGAGGATCAACGAGCCCTTGGTGACGATGGTCACCGGGTGTCGATAACGCAGCAGCACCTCCAGGGTGCGCCGGGTCAGCTGCTGTTCGCGCTCGATGGGCTGGTAGGGATCGGTATTGGACCCCAGGTTGATCGGTGCGCAGCGATAGCCGGGCTTGGACAGTTGCTGCTCCAGCAAGGCCGCGGTGTTGCTCTTGGCGATCAGCTTGGTTTCGAAATCCAGCCCCGGGGACAGGTCCCAATAGGCGTGGCTGGGCCGCGCGTAGCAATAGATGCAACCGTGCTCGCAACCGCGATAGGGGTTGATGGAGCGGTCGAAGGGCAGGTCCGGCGAACTGTTGCGGGTGATGATCGACTTGGCCGTTTCAAAGCGCACCTCGGTGCCCTGGGTCAACGGCACTTCCTGGTACCAGCCATCATCCTCGGCCACCGAACGATTGGGCGCAAAACGGTTGTGCGGATTGCTCGCGGTACCGCGACCACGGGGAGGCAGGGGGTTGAACATGGAAGCACTCCATAACTGTATGCACATACAGTAATGGAGCCGGATTTACCTGACCAGCACCTTCGGACCGAAACCCACCCCTGCCAGCGGACGTTCCCCAGTGCGACACAAGGCGTCCCGCATCCTTGGCCGACAAGCCGGCTACTGCGGGCGTGTGGCGTTAGGGTATAAGGCAGGCTCAAAGAACAGGAGCACAAGCATGCCCAGGACACCCGGCACGCTGGAAAAGATTTTCTACGCCGCAGAGGCCTACCTCCCCAGCTACGAACAAGGTGCCGACCTGATCATCGTCAGGGCGCCCGACGGGCAGTTGTGGGGAGTGGCCTGCGAGTTCGAGCTGTGCACCCAGGACATCGAAAAGGCCACCCTGAGCGGCCAGCAACCCTTCGATGAAGCGGACCCGAAGTTCGCCGAGGTGCGCTGGAGCCCCTGCCACGAAGGCATCGGCCTGCTCCCCGCAAGCTGGCAAGACCTGATGACCGCCGGGCTGGCGGACTGCATCGCCGGCTATCAACTGGAAAGCCGCCTGGGCATCCAGCGCTTCACCCAGGGCTGAACGACCATCCCGGGCCGGCGCCCGCAGCGAGCGCCGGCCTTGGGGCTAGTGGCTGGTGACCTGCCCCAGGTCGTCGTTGGAGGTGCTCTGCAAGTCGCCGTTGCGCAGCGCCGCCACATCCCCGGGCTTCACCGCCGAGGCCTGGTTGCCCCAGCTGCTGCGGATGAAGTTGACCACATCGGCCACCTCCTGGTCCGACAGACGCCAGGCGAAGGCCGGCATGGTGAAGGTCGAAGGCGCGCTGTGGGTCGCTGGCAAGGTGCCGCCCTTGAGCACGATATGGATCAGCGAGGTGGCATCCGCCGATTGCAGCACAGGATTGCCCGCCAGCGCCGGGAACACCCGGGTGTAGCCGTGGCCGTCGGTGCGGTGGCAGGCCGCGCAGTTGTCGATGTACACCGCCGCGCCCGGCTTGCTGTCGTCACCGTTCCACAGGGCCTGGGCCACTTGCTTGTCGTACTGGTGCGGCTGGTCCTTGGGGTCATTGGCCGGCAGGGACTTGAGATAGCGGGCAATCGCCGTCAGGTCGGCGTCGGTCATGTACTGCATGCTGTGGACCACCACATCGCTCATGCCGCCGAACACCGCGCTGCGATCACTGCGACCGGTCTTGAGGAACTGCACCAGTTGCTCTTCGCTCCAGCTGCCCAGGCCATCCTTGTGATCGCCACGCAGGCTCTTGGCGATCCAGCCCTCCAGCGGCGCGCTGCCAGACAGGAAGTCGCTGCCATCGCTGGCGCTCAGGGCCTTCTCCTGCATGGTCAGGGCCCGTGGCGTGTGGCAGGCGCCGCAGTGGCCCAGGCCTTCCACCAGGTAGGCACCGCGGCTGATCACCGGATCGCTGCCAGCCGCAGGTGCCGGGGTCTCCACGCTCGGGGCGAACATCCAGCGCCAGATGGACAACGGCCAGCGCATGCTCAGGGGCCAGGGAATGTCACTGTCCTGGTTGTCCCGGGCCACCGGTGCCACGCCCTTCATGAAGTAGGCATACAGCGCCTGCATGTCGGCGTCGCTGACTCGGGCGTAGGAGGGAAATGGCATGGCCGGGTACAGGGTGCTGCCGCCCTTGGCCACGCCATGGCGCACGGCTTTGTCGAAGTCCTCGAAGCTGTAGTCGCCGATGCCGGTCTTGTCCGGGGTGATGTTGGTGGAATAGATCACGCCGATGGGGGTCTCCATCGGCAGCCCGCCGGCGAACGGCTTGCCGTCCTTGGCGGTATGGCAGGCCACGCAGTCACCGGCGCGGGCCAGGTATTCGCCCTGTTGCACCAGGGCTTGCTGATCCGCTTCGGCAGCATTGGCGGCTGCGCTGCCCAGCAGCGCCAGGGTGGCGATAACGAGTGCTTTCATGGTCATCGCTCCTTATGCCTGAACCAGCGGGCCGGGGTTTTTCAGGTACTGCTCGCGGATCGCCCGGGCCGACCAGTAGGTCAACGCTGCCACCAGGCCGGTAGGGTTGTAGCCCAGGCCTTGAGGGAAGGCCGAAGCCCCGGGCACGAAGACGTTGTGCACGTCCCAGCTTTGCAGGTAGCGGTTCAGGGCGCTGGTCTTGGGGTCGGTGCCCATGATCGCGCCGCCGTTCAAGTGGGTGGTCTGGTAGGACGCAGTGTTGAAGTGCTCACCGACCTTCTTGCCCAGCAAGGCAATGGCCTTGGGGTTCATCGCCTCGGCGATCTTGCCCATTTTCTCCACCATGAAGCGGTTCATCTTGATGTCGTTTTCCTGCCAGTCGAAGGTCATCCGCAGCAGAGGCAAGCCGTAGGCATCGCGGTACACCGGGTCCAGATCCAGGTAGTTGCCACGGTAGGACTGATGCGCTCCGTGGGCGTCCATGGAGACCTGATGGGTGTAGTAGTCGGCGGTGGCTTTCTTCCAGGCACTGCCCCAGGCCGGGGTACCCGGCGGGTTGGAGGTGCCGGCGATGGGCCGGCTGCCGGCCTGGTTGACCCACATCGGCGAGCCGCCGACAAAGCCGTGGGGGCCGTGGTCGAAGTTGTCGGCGTTGAAGTCGTCCACCGCCACGCCGTTGCCGCCGGCGCCGATGAAGTTGTTGGTGTGCACGTCCTTGTCGAAGTAGGCCTTGATGGTGGCCATGTTCTGGTAGGCGAAATTCTTGCCCACCACGCCTTCGCCGGTGATCGGGTCGTAGGGCTTGCCGATGCCCGACAGCAACATCAGGCGCACGTTGTGGAACTGGAAGGCGCCGAGGATCACCAGGTCCGCCGGCTGCTCGATCTCGCGGCCCTGGCCATCGACGTAGGTGACGCCGGTGGCGCGGGTCTTGCTGCTGTCGAGGTTGACCCTGAGCACGTGGGAATTGGGCCGCAGCTCGAAGTTCGGCAGCGGCTTGAGGGCCGGCAGGATGTTCACGTTGGGCGAGGCCTTGGAGTACATGTAGCAGACGTAGCCGCTGCAGAAGCCGCAAAAGTTGCACGGCCCCATCTGTGCGCCATAGGGGTTGGTGTAAGGCCCCGAGGTATTGGCCGACGGCAGGTTGTAGGGCTTGTAGCCCACCTCATTGGCCGCTTTCTGAAACAGCTGTGCGGAATAGGTGTTCTTCTGCGATTCCAGCGGGAAGTGGTCCGAGCGATCCGGCGCATAAGGGTTGCCGCCCTTGCCGTCGCCCACCAGTTGGCCCTTCACGGTCCAGGCCTGGCCCGAGGTGCCGAAGACCTTTTCCGCGTAGTCGAAGAACGGCTCCAGCTCTTCATAGCTGACGCCGAAGTCCTGGATGGTCATGTCCTTGGGGATGAAGTTCTTACCGTAGCGTTCTTCGTAGTGGCTGCGCATGCGCAGCTCGATGGGGTCGACCCGAAAGTGCACCCCGGACCAGTGCAGGCCGGCGCCGCCCACGCCATTGCCCGGCAGGAAGGCCCCCAGTTGCCGGTTGGGCAGGGCCACGTCGTTGACGCTGTGGCGGATGGTCACCGTCTCTTTGGAAATGTCCTGGAAGAGTTTCTTGCGCACGCTGTAGGTGAGTTCGTCGATCACCTGGGGATAGTTGCCATCCGGGTAGGTGTCCTGCATCGGCCCGCGTTCCAGCGCCAGCACATTGAGCCCGGCCTCGGTCAGTTCCTTGGCCATGATCGCGCCGGTCCAGCCGAAACCGACGATCACTGCGTCGACCTTCTTCATCACTGTTGCCATGCTCAAGCCCTCTCGCCGCGAATCGATACAGCCGGGAAGGGGTATTGCTCGTTGCGTTCCACCCAATCCATGAAATCGGCGCGAGCGCCGGGAAAGCCGATCAGGGTCCAGCCCACCAGGCCTTTATTGCCACCGTGGATCGGATCGCTGAAGAAGCCTTCCTTGGTGTTCTGCAACAGCAGATTGAAGAAAAGCTTGGCCGGGACCGCGTCGAACTGCGGGGTTCCGGCCTCCAGTTGCTTGAGCAAGTCGTCTCGGGTAGCGCTGTCTTGCGCAGCAAATGTTTGCCCCTTGAGCTCTTTGCACCACGCATCCGTGGCGGCAATGCCCAGGCGATAGATGTCCTTGGGCACCAGTTTGCTCTGCCAGCCCATCTCCGGTGCGGCATCGGCCTTGAACGGGCCTTGCATGTACCACAGGGCGCCAGCGGCGTAGGGGGTATTCATCTGCCGGTCGATGTATTCCGGCACGCCGGCTTCCAGGGCGCCCGGGCCCATTTCATCGGCAGGGATCAGGCGTTCCACCGCGGCCTTGATGAAGGCCCACTCCTCGGCGGTGAAATAGCCCGGCTCATAGCCCTGGCCGCTGCCGGCGGGCTGCTTGCCCGGCGTGGCTGGTGTGGCAGCGGCGGCCGTTTCAGGTGCAGCCGCCAGCAGGGAGCCGCCCAGGCCGGTGCTGGCGACGGTGACCACAGGGATCAAGGTCAGGGATTTACGCAAGAACTCACGCCGCGGGTTGTCTCGATCTTGATCAGACATGGGTGCACCTCATCAGGCATTGATGGATTGGTCAGCCGCGTCATGGCGCGACTTTGTGTTTTGGCAACGCAAAAGGCCGGGAAGACCCGGTTTTATGAACACATCAGCAAACTTTAGTTACAAATGGTAGCAGGCTAAGCATCCAGATGAATCGTTTCAGGCGGAAAAAAGATCAGAAACCGTCGGAAAAAGCGGATCAGCTTCACGATTCTTTGACAGGGGGCTCACGGGGCTTTGACCCCGGCAAATCGATACTGCGCGGCATTGAATCCCCTCATCGGTGATCCCGCGCATGTCGAGCATTCGTTTCATCCCGGCCCTTTGCCTGTCGTTGCTGGCGCTGCTGGCCGGGCCCCAGGTACAAGCCGCAGAGGCCCCCTCCAGCCGCCCGGACCAATGGGCGCAGCCAGTGGAAAAGCAGTACAACCTGTACCAGATGTCCCCGACCCTGTATCGCAGCGCCCTGCCGGACAAAGGCGCGGTGCCGCTGCTGCAGCAGCTCAAGGTGGCAACGGTGATCAACTTCCTGCCGGAATCCGACGCCAGCTGGCTGTCGGCACCGGGCATCAACCAGGTGCAGTTGCCTTATCGCACCAACCATGTGGACGACGCCGATGTGCTCAAGGCCCTGCGCGCGATCCAGAGCGCCGAAGCCCAAGGCCCGGTGCTGATGCACTGCAAGCATGGTTCGGACCGCACCGGCCTGATGTCGGCCATGTACCGGGTGGTGATCCAGGGTTGGAGCAAAGAAGAAGCGCTGAATGAAATGACCCAGGGTGGGTACGGCGACAGTTCCCACTTCAAGGATGGCATTCGCTACATGATGCAGGCCGATGTCGACAAACTGCGCACCGCCCTGGCCAATGGCGATTGCAGCACCAGCGTATTCGCCACCTGTTCGGTGAAGAGCTGGTTCGAGACGGTGAGCGCGACCAAGCCGCTGAGCAACTGAGCGCCACACCCTGTGTAGGAGCGAGCCTGCTTGCGAAAACCCAGGGATCGAAAGAAGGGGGGCGAATCGCTTCGCCGGCAAGCCGGCTCCTGGAGGGGAGCCGGCTTTTTACTGCGGGGTCAGTCAGTCTTTTTCTTCAACTTGGGGTTGGGGAAAAACTGCACCGATTGCACCTTGATGTCCGCCACCTTGGGCGTCGCGCTGTTGACCCGGGTCCCGAGTTCCTTGGGCACCGACAGCCCCTGTTCGTTGAGGGTGTCGGAGTAGCCACAGGCCACACACTCGCGATGAGGCACATCGTCCTCACTCCACATCATCAGCTTGTCCTGCTCACTGCACGCCGGGCATACCGCCCCGGCGATAAAGCGTTTCTTGGTCTTCACGGGTGCGTCACTCATGCTGCCGCGTCCTCGCTGAGGCCGCTGTGGCGCAAGAGTGCGTCAATCGACGGCGCGCGTCCGCGGAAATCGACGAACAGCACCATAGGTTCCTGGGAGCCGCCACGGGCCAGGATCGCCTCGCGGAACGCACGCCCGGTGGCCGAATTGAGCACACCCTCTTCCTCGAACCTGGAGAAGGCGTCGGCCGACAGCACTTCCGCCCACTTGTAGCTGTAGTACCCCGCGGCATAACCGCCGGCGAAGATATGCGCGAAGCTGTTGGGGAAGCGGTTGTAGGCCGGCGGGCGCATCACCGAGACTTCGTCGCGCACGGTTTCCAGCACTTGCAGCACGCTGCGGCCGTCGCCGTGGGTGGCGTGCAGTTCGAAGTCGAACAGGGAAAATTCCAGCTGGCGCACCATCATCAGCCCGGACTGGAAGTTCTTCGCCGCCAGCATCTTCTGCAGCAGGTCCTGGGGCAGCGGTTCGCCGCTTTCATAGTGGCCGGAGATCAGTGCCAGGCCTTCCGGCTCCCAGCACCAGTTTTCCATGAACTGGCTCGGCAGCTCGACGGCGTCCCAGGCCACGCCGTTGATCCCGGACACTCCGGCGTGCTCGACCCGGGTCAGCAGGTGGTGCAGGCCGTGGCCGAATTCGTGGAACAGGGTGGTGACTTCATCGTGGGTCAGCAAGGCCGGCTTGCCGCTGACCGCCGGGGTGAAGTTGCACACCAGGTTGGCTACCGGGCTTTGCAATACCCCGTCCAGCGTGCGACGGCGATCGCGGGCACCGTCCATCCAGGCACCGCCGCGCTTGTTGGCGCGGGCATAGAGGTCGAAGAAGAAGCGGCCGACGTGCTGGCCGTTTTCCTTGATCTCGAACAGGCGCACGTCCGGGTGCCAGGTATCGAAACCTTTCTGCTCGGCGATCTCGATGCCGTACAGGCGCTGGACAATGGCGAACAGCCCGCTCAGCACCTTGTCGATGGGGAAATAGGCGCGCAGGGCTTCCTGGGAAACGCTGTAGCGCTGCTCACGCAGCTTCTCGCCGTAGAAACCGCTGTCCCAGCTTTGCAGGTCGGGGCAACCCTGTTCGGCGGCGTAGGCCTTGAGCTGCTCCAGGTCCTGGGCGGCAAACGGCTTGCTGCGCTTGGCCAGGTCCCGCAGGAAGCTCAGCACCTGGTCGCTGGACTCGGCCATCTTGGTGGCCAGGCTCAACTCGGAGAAGCTGGCGAAACCCAGAAGCTTGGCCAACTCCTGACGCAGGTCGAGGATTTCTTCCATCACCGGACCGTTGTCGTTCTGACCGGCGTTAGGGCCCTGGTCCGACGCGCGGGTGCTGTAGGCGGCATAGACTTCTTCGCGCAGGGCACGGTCCTGGGCGTAGGTCATCACTGCGTAGTAGCTGGGGAATTCCAGGGTGATCAGCCAGCCTTCCAGGTCCTTGGCCTGGGCGGCGGCAGCCATTTGCGCCTTGGCCGAGTCGGTCAGGCCGGCCAGGGCGGCTTCGTCGGTGATGTGCTTGGTCCAGGCCTGGGTGGCATCCAGCAGCTGGTTGGAGAACCGGCTGCCCAGCTCGGAAAGCTTGCTCTGCACCTCGGCATAACGCTTTTGCTGCTCGGGCGGCAGGTCGATGCCCGACAGGCGGAAGTCCCGCAGGGAGTGTTCGAGGATAGTCTTCTGCGCCACGTCGAAACCGGCGGCTTCCGGGCTCTTGGCCAGGGCGTCGAAGGCCTGGAACAGCTCGCGGTTCTGGCCCATTTCCGTGGAATAGGCGCTCAGGGCCGGCAGGCAGGCCTCGTAAGCTTCACGCAGTTCGGCGCTGTTGCACACTGCGTTGAGGTGGCTGACCGGGCTCCAGGCAGCGCCCAGGCGATCATTGAGCTCGTCCATGGCCAGCACCAGGCCAGCCCAGGTCGGCTGGGTGGCTTGGGTCTTGAGGATGTCAGCGATGGCGGCGCGGTTGTCAGCCAGGATCTGTTCGATGGCCGGTTGCACATGCTCGGCGCGGATCGCCGAGAACGGCGGCAGGTCGTAGGGCTGCAGAAGAGGGTTGTTCACACTCACGGTGGGCACCTTGGCTGGAAGAAACATTGAGCCATCTTAATTACAATCGACGCCCACCGCAGCTATAGCCCCCATTAATAAATCTCAGAGAGGCATTCGCACTTGGCCATTCGCAGCTACCAGAACCACACCCCGAACCTGGGCGAGCGGGCCTTTGTCGACCACTCGGCCGTGGTCATCGGCGACGTGGAAATCGGCGCCGACAGCTCGGTCTGGCCGCTGACCGTGATCCGCGGCGACATGCACCACATCCGCATCGGCGCACGCACCAGCGTGCAGGACGCCAGCGTGCTGCACATCACCCACGCCGGCCCGTTCAACCCCGACGGCTTCCCGCTGCTGATCGGCGACGACGTGACCATCGCCCACAAGGTCATGCTCCACGGTTGCAGCATCGGCAGCCGGGTGCTGATCGGCATGGGCAGCATTGTCATGGACGGCGCGGTGGTGGAGGACGATGTGATAGTCGGCGCCGGCAGCCTGGTGCCGCCGGGCAAGCGCCTGGAAAGCGGCTTTCTCTATGTGGGCAGCCCGGTGAAACAGACGCGCCCGCTGACCGACAAGGAGCGCGCCTTCTTCACCTACAGCGCCGCCAACTACGTGAAGCTCAAGGACCTGCACCTGGCCGAAGGCTACGACCGGCCCTGACCCCCCTCGCACAGCCCAGGAATCCCCATGCATTACCAAACCGTACTGTTCGACCTCGACGGCACCCTCACCGACCCTCGCGAGGGCATCACCCGTTCGATCCAGTTCGCCCTGGGCAAACTGGGCATCGACGAGCCGGACCTGAGCAAACTGGAGCACTTCATCGGCCCGCCGCTGTTGCAGGCCTTCATGCAGTTCTACGGCTTCGACGAGGCCCGGGCCTGGGAAGCGGTGAACTTCTATCGCGAACGCTTCAAGGTCACCGGCCTGTATGAAAACCGCGTCTTCGATGGCGTCACGCCGCTGCTGGAAACCCTCGGCGGGCAAGGGCGGCAACTGTACATCGCGACCTCCAAGCCCTGGGTCTTCGCCCGGGAGATCGCCCGTCACTTCGACTTCGCCAAGCACTTCAAGGTGATCTACGGCAGCGAACTGGACGGCACCCGCACCGACAAGGTGGAGCTGATCGCCCATCTGCTGGAGCAGGAGCAACTCGACCCTGCCAGCACATTGATGATCGGCGACCGCAAGCACGACCTGATCGGCGCCAGGCGCAACGGGCTGGATGCGGCGGCGGTGGGTTATGGCTTTGGCAGCCATGAGGAATTGACTGCCGAAGCCCCGGCCTATCACTTCCAGACCCTGGGCGAGCTGCACCAGGCGTTTTTGCCGCGTTAGGGCAGAGGCTTCGCCGGCAAGCCGGCTGCTACAGGCCCGAAGCAGGAGCCGGCGCCAGGGCGACGGTGTCCTGCAACCGGATCAGGGCCGCCTTGCGCTCCTCGGCCGGCAAACGCCCCAGCGTCTCCACGGCGGCGAAGAATGCCGGCCAGTCCCCCTTCACCTGCCTGAACAAGGCGGCAAACGCCGGCACCCATTGGTCATACAGGCCGAAGGGCAGCAGCCGGGCGTTGTTCAGCGGGGTGTTGATCCAGGCGTCATAGCGTTTGGAACCGGCCCACTGACTGTCGCGCAACTGCCGATACTCGCTGCGCATGCGCTCGAACTCTGCGGCCTTGCGCTGGCGCATCTGCTCGGCGGGCAAAGGCAGGGCATACAGCTGCTCCAGGCGCTTGCGGGTATCGAGCACCAGCTGGGTGAACTGGTCACGCTGGCGCAACTCGCCGTCGCTCAATGGCGCCAGCCCGCGATAGGCGCGCCACTGGCGGGTGCCTTCCTGCTCGACGAAGGTGGCGTAGGACTCGTTGAACTCGGTGTCGTCCTTCACATAGAAGCGCTGGTGCGCCAGCTCGTGGAAGATCAGGGTCGCCAGGCGCTCGTCGCCCCAGTGCATCATCGAACTGATGATCGGGTCGTCGAACCAGCCCAGGGTGGAATACGCCTCGACCCCGCCGATCGCCACGTCCATGCCCTTCAACTGCTGCAACGCCGCCTCGCCCCGGGCCGCGCCCTGGCTGTAATAGCCGCGGTAAGCCACGCACCCGGCAATGGGAAAGCAGTGGGTTTGCGGG
The DNA here is from genome assembly GCF_058796855.1 of Pseudomonas sp. GW823-FHT03E05. NCBI lineage: Bacteria > Pseudomonadati > Pseudomonadota > Gammaproteobacteria > Pseudomonadales > Pseudomonadaceae > Pseudomonas > Pseudomonas sp. GW823-FHT03E05. Next base: position 731,194 of record NZ_JBXAJB010000003.1, on the reverse strand, counting down.
TTCAGGGAAAACTCCGGGGTGGCGAACACGTTCCACACCACATAGGGCCGCCCGATGTCGACGTACAGCCGATAGCTGCGGTTGTCCGGCAGGTGCAGGTGCTCGCTGGCAAAGCGGCGTGCCTGCTGCGACTGGGCCAGATGGGCACGCAGGCTCGCATCGCGGCTCGGGTCGGCGACGACTTGCGCCACCGGCACACGGGCTCGCAGCAGCTGCAATTGGCCACTGGCCAGTTGGCTGTAATAACCGACGCTGCTGCAACCGTTGAGCAGCAAAAGCATCAGTGCCGGAAACAAAAGCCGTAAAAGAGGATCAAGTAACCCATGGCTTGAACACGGCCTAGTCAAATCGAATCATCCACAGAGAGTCTGTCCGCAAGACTATCTCGCCAGCCTGGAGTTTCGCCATGCGCGTGTTGCTGTTGACCACCGGCCTGCTGACCCTCGGCGGTTGCGCCGGCCTGCCCGACCCCGACCCGGCCCAGGCCTGGGTCGACCTGGCTCCGCCCCGGGACACCCACCTGCAGGCATTGGAGGTGGACGCCAAGAACATCGATGATCCGCGCTATTTCCAGGTCCAGCCCGGCAGCCATGAACTGACCCTGCGCTACCAGTTCGCCGTGCAACCCAGCAACATCGGGCCAGACGCCGAGCCGCTGTGGCGCGATTGCCAGCTGAACGTGAAATTCAAGGATTTCGGTGCCGGCCAGCGCTACCAGGTACAGGCCGGGAACATCGGTTTCCACCCCTGGGCCAGGCTCTACGACGAGCAGCACACCCTGCTCGACAAAGCCCGGCCGGCAGGCTGCCAGCGCAGTTGAACGGCGCTATGCTGAGGGCCTCTCGCTCACTCGGCCCCAGTCATGCGTCCATTTCTACTGTTTCTCGCCCTTGGCACCCTCAGCGCCTGCACTACGCCCCTGCCGGGCGTCGATCCGCAACAGGCCTGGATCGACCTGGCCACCCCGACGCCCGGGGGCAAGCTGGTCATGGCCGAACGCCTGGACAACCAGCGCCTGGACGACGGGCGCTTCTTCCAGGTCAGCCCCGGCAGCCACGAATTGATGGTGCGCTTCGATTTCGAAGTGTTCGCCGGCGGCATGGGCATGAACAACGATCCCCAGGAGCGCCTGTGCTACCTGAGCCTGCGCTACGACCATTTCCAGGCCGGCCAGCGCTATCGCCTGGAGGCGCGCAACCTGGGGTTCACCCCCAGCGCCCGGCTGTACAACGCCCAGCGCGAAATAGTCGCCGAGGAGCGCATGATCAACTGCGTGCCCTGAGTCGGGTCAGCGATCGTTCTTCTGATAGATGATCTTCCTGGTGCCGTTTTCACAGCTGCCGACCACCATGTTGTTGTCGTGGACTTCATCGTTGGTGACGATTTCCAGGGTGTAGGAAGGTACGCCCTGGGCCTGGATCTTGGCTTCGATCTCGGCCTTGAGTTCCTCGCAGGGCTTGGGCGCGGCCAGGGCCGATGTGGCCAGCGCACAACTAACAACCGCCAAGGCAAAACGTTTCATGATCTAAAGCTCCCTTGCTGCGGTGCACACGGGGGTGCGCTGAAGCCGCAGTCGCGTATTCGACCACAGGTGCTTGTCCGCCGCACAGGCGCATTCGCCGGCAAGCCCGCTCCTACGGACCGGTGCAGGAGCCGGCTTGCCGGCCAAGCAGTTGCCTCAACTCAGCAGCGTCGCATCCAGGCTGATCTTGGCGTTGAGCACCTTGGACACCGGGCACCCTTCCTTGGCCTTCTTGCTCAGCTCATCGAACTGCTGCTGGCTGGCACCGGGGATCTTCGCCTTGAGGATCAGGTGCACCGCGGTAATGGCAAAGCCGCCATCGACCTGGTCCAGGGTCACTTCTGCCTGGGTGTCGATGCTGTCCGCCTTGAGCCCGGCCTCACCAAGGATCATGGAAAAGGCCATGGAGAAACAGCCCGCGTGGGCCGCGCCAATCAGTTCCTCCGGGTTGGTGCCCTTGCCACCTTCGAAACGCGCCTTGAAACCGTAGGGCGCCTCACACAACACGCCGGTTTCGGTCGAGATCGAGCCAATGCCGGTTTTCAGGTCACCTTCCCAATGCGCCGAGGCTTTCTTTTTGATGCTCATCGCTTTCTCCTCAAGAACCGGTGCGAAAGTTCGCACCCTGATGTTTTTTGTTGCCTAAGGGTTCTGAGGATAGATCCGATGGCAAAGTTCAGCCGTTATCGCCGATGCCCGTTTACCCGACAAATTCACTCAGGCTATTGAAACTCGGGTATATGCCCACATTGCATAGATCTGACTTACAGACTTCGGCAGGTTTTGGCTCATGACAAAAGCCTGCGCACCCCAAGGAGAAGCAGGCTTATGAAACCGCTGTCCGCTGTTAAATACTCGACCCTCGACCTGGTGCCCGTGCGTGAAAACGGCAGCCCGGGGCAGTCCCTGCGCAACTCCCTGGACCTGGCGCAGCATGTGGAGAAGCTCGGTTACACGCGCTTCTGGGTCGCCGAGCACCACAACATGGACGGTATCGCCAGTTCCGCTACCTCGGTGCTGATCGGCTACCTGGCGGGCGGTACTTCGACCATTCGTGTCGGTTCCGGCGGGGTCATGCTGCCCAACCACGCGCCCCTGGTGATCGCCGAACAGTTCGGCACCCTGGAAAGCCTGTACCCGGGGCGCATCGACCTGGGACTGGGCCGCGCCCCGGGTTCCGACCAGATGACCGCCCGCGCCCTGCGCCGGGAACGTTCCGGCAGCGCCGACGATTTCCCTGAGGACGTGGCCGAACTGATGGCCTACCTGGGCCCACGTACCCCCGAACAACGGGTGATCGCCATGCCGGGCACCGGCACCAACGTGCCGGTATGGCTGCTGGGCTCCAGCCTGTTCAGTGCACAACTGGCCGGGGAACGGGGCTTGCCTTACGCCTTCGCCTCGCATTTCGCACCGCGCTACATGCACGAGGCGATTCGCGTCTACCGCAACCACTTCAAGCCTTCGGCGGTGCTCGACAAGCCTTATGTGATGCTTGGCGTGCCGCTGGTGGCAGCCGACACCGACGAACAGGCCGATTACCTGGCGACTTCGGTGTACCAGCGCATCCTGGCGCTGATGCGTGGCCAGAGCCTGGTCCAGCGCAAACCGGTGCAAAGCATGGACGGCCTGTGGCTGCCCCATGAGAAGGAAGCGGTTGCCAGCTTCCTCGGCCTGGCGATGGTCGGCAGCCCGGCGAAAATCCGCGCCAAGCTGCAGGTGCTGATCGAGCAGACCGGAGCCGATGAGCTGATCTTCACCTGCGATCTGTACGAACACGCCGATCGGCTGCACTCCTACGAGCTGCTGTCACAGGTGATGAAAGGCTGAAACGACAGGCATGAAAAAGCCGACGTTCTGCGTCGGCTTTTTTTTGACCATCCACAAGGCTCAACCGCGCTTGTAGACAATTTCCTTGGTACCGGCTTCGCAGGAGCCGACTACCTTGCCATCCGCCGCCGCGCCCTTGTCCACCACTTCCAGCGAGTAGTGCTTGGCGCCGTTGGCGTCGATCTTGGCGGCAATCTCGCTCTTGAGTTCTTCGCACGGCTTGCCAGCGGCAAGGGCTGTTCCCGCAAGACTCAACAAAGCAGCAGCTAATACTAGTTTTTTCATCGGTCACATTCCCTGGTCGGATCAAAAGAGGCGGCATTGACGCCTGCCTGACAGAGGCTCAAGACACTTGTAGCGCTTTGCCATTTCCTATGGCACTCGGCCAGCGCACAAGTTCCAGAGCCTAGCTCAAGCCTTCAACTATTGGCAATTCGGAAGCCCACCTTGAGCGTGACCTGAAAATGCGCCGCTTTGCCGTCCTTGATATGGCCCCTGGTTTCAGTCACTTCGAACCATTCCAGGTGCTTGATGCTCTTGTGCGCTTCCGCCAGCGCGTTGTTGATCGCATCTTCGATGCTGTTCGGCGACGAACCCACCAGTTCGACTTTCTTGTAAGTGTGATGATCAGTCATGGCGCTCTCCTTTTTAGCTGTGAATTACAGCCTAGCAGTGATTTTTCTTATTACTTGTGGCGCCTGCGCCCAAGGCTAAGTTCAGATTTTCTGCACTTTCCCAACACGCCGCAGTCGGAACCTACACAGCCCATTCACCACCCTGCAGGAGAGCCGACATGGCCAACACCTCGTTACGCAAAGCCTCACTGGAAAGTATGGAAGCCGAGATCTCCAGCCTGCTCAAATCGCTGGAAAGCCTGAAGGACGATGCGTCCGACGAGTCGCGCAAGACCCTCAAGGCGCTCAAGAGCAATGCCGAAAGCGCGCTGAAGCATTCGCGCAGCCTGCTCAGCGATGCCTATGAAGAAGTCAAAGTGAAAACCCGTGAAACCGGGATCGCGACCCGCGACTATGCCCAGGAACACCCCTGGACCACCGCCGGGGTCGCCGTGGGTGCCATCGGCCTGCTGGCCGCCTATCTGCTGTGCAAGCGCGGCGACTAAAGCTGCTGGCGCAGTTCGTTTTCCAGCCACTGCGCCAATTGCCGGGCGCGCCCATCCGCGGCGCGCTTGGGTAACCACAGCGCCAGTTGCCCCGGGGTGTCGGAAAAACCCCAGGGCGCAACCAGCCTGCCCGCCAGCAAGTCCTCGGCCACCAGCGGCTGCGGGGCAATTGCCACCCCCAGGCCCGCCACGGCCGCCTCCAGCAAATAATACAGATGCTCGAAACCCTGCCCGTACTTCAACGTTTCGGGATTCAGGTCGTTGCGCCGCGCCCAACTGGGCCAGGCCTGGGGGCGGGAAGTGGTGTGCAGCAGGGCCTCGCTGGCCAGGACGCCAGCCGGCGCCTGCCGCAGGCGTGGATAACCGGCATAGCGCGGGCTGAGCACCGGGCCGATGCGTTCGCTGGCCAGTTCATAGACCTGCATGTCCGCCGGCCAGGGCGGCTCGGCAAAGACCAGCAAGGCATCCAGGCCCGGGCGCCGGGGGTCGAGGTCGCCTTCACCGGCCGAAAGGTGCAAGCGCAGGTCCGGCAGGTCGGCGTTCAGGCGCCCCAGGCGCGGGATCAGCCAGCGCGCCAGCAGGCTTCCGGAACAGCCCAGGACAAAGGGCGCATCGGCGCTGCCCTGGGTCAGCTCGGCGCAGACATCCCGCAGGCGCTCGAAGGCCTCGCTGCTGGCATCGCGCAGGCGAATGCCGGCATCTGTGAGTTTAAGGCCACGGCCTTCCTTGACGAAAAGGCTCAGCCCCAGGTGTTCTTCAAGCACCTTCAACTGCCGGCTGACCGCGCCGTGGGTGACGTGCAGCTGTTCGGCCGCCTGGCTGACGCTATTGAGCCGGGCAGTGGCTTCGAAGGCCCGCAGGGCATTCAGGGGAGGCAGGTCGCGGCTCATTTTATCTGTGAGTTTTCCTGACAGGTTGCGGCGATCTTATCGGTTTTCAGCATCGGATGTCAGGGGTAGAGTGGGCTCCATTGTGTTTCTACGAAGCGGTCTTTCCACCAGGCCTTCTTTCTCCAAACTTCCCCCGGGAGCGCTGCAATGACCCAGTCCCAATTACGCAATGGCCCTGACGACAACGGCCTGTTCGGCGCATTCGGCGGCCGTTACGTGGCCGAAACCCTGATGCCGCTGATCCTCGACCTGGCCCGCGAATACGAAAAGGCCAAGGAGGATCCCGAATTCCTCAAGGAGCTGGCCTACTTCCAGCGCGATTACGTGGGCCGCCCCAGCCCGCTGTACTTCGCCGAACGCCTGACCGAGCACTGCGGCGGCGCCAAGATCTACCTCAAGCGTGAAGAGCTGAACCACACCGGCGCGCACAAGATCAACAACTGCATCGGCCAGATCCTGCTGGCGCGGCGCATGGGCAAGAAACGCATCATCGCCGAGACCGGCGCCGGCATGCATGGCGTGGCCACCGCCACCGTGGCCGCGCGTTTTGGCCTGGATTGCGTGATCTACATGGGCACCACCGACATCGAGCGCCAACAGGCCAACGTATTTCGCATGAAGCTGCTGGGCGCCGAAGTGATCCCGGTGGTGGCCGGCACCGGCACCCTGAAGGACGCGATGAACGAAGCCCTGCGTGACTGGGTGACCAACGTCGACAGCACCTTCTACCTGATCGGCACCGTCGCCGGCCCGCACCCGTACCCGGCCATGGTCCGCGACTTCCAGGCGGTCATCGGCAAGGAGACCCGCGAGCAGATGCAAGCCCAGGAAGGCCGCCTGCCGGACAGCCTGGTGGCGTGCATCGGTGGCGGTTCCAACGCCATGGGCCTGTTCCACCCGTTCCTTGACGACAAGAGCGTCGAGATCATCGGCGTCGAAGCCGCCGGCTACGGCATCGAGACCGGCAAGCACGCCGCCAGCCTCAACGGCGGCGTACCCGGCGTACTGCACGGCAACCGCACCTTCCTGCTGCAGGACGACGATGGCCAGATCATCGACGCCCACTCGATTTCCGCCGGCCTCGACTACCCCGGCATCGGCCCGGAACACGCCTGGTTGCACGATATCGGCCGCGTCGAATACACCTCGGTGACCGACGACGAAGCCCTGGCCGCGTTCCACCAGTGCTGCCGCCTGGAAGGCATCATCCCGGCCCTGGAAAGCGCCCATGCCCTGGCCGAAGTCTTCAAGCGCGCACCGAACCTGCCCAAGGATCACCTGATGGTGGTCAACCTCTCGGGCCGTGGCGACAAAGACATGCAAACCGTGATGCACCACATGCAACAGTCCCAGCAGGAGAAACACTGATGAGCCGCCTGCAAACCTGTTTTGCCGAGCTGAAGGAAGCAAACCGCGCCGCCCTGGTGACCTTCGTCACCGCCGGCGACCCGAACTACGACACCTCCCTGGCGATCCTCAAGGGCCTGCCCGCAGCGGGCGCCGACGTGATCGAACTGGGCATGCCCTTCACCGACCCGATGGCCGACGGCCCGGCGATCCAGCTGGCCAACATCCGTGCCCTGGGGGCCAAGCAAAACCTGGCGAAAACCCTGCAGATGGTTCGCGAGTTCCGCGAAGGCAACAGCGACACCCCGCTGGTGCTCATGGGCTACTTCAACCCGATCCACCACTACGGCGTGCCGCGCTTCATCGCCGACGCCAAGGCGGCCGGTGTCGATGGCCTGATCGTGGTGGACATGCCGCCGGAACATAACAGCGAACTGTGCGACCCGGCCCAGGCCGCCGGCATCGACTTCATCCGCCTGACCACACCGACCACCGACGACGCCCGCCTGCCCAAGGTGCTCAACGGCAGCTCCGGTTTCGTCTACTACGTTTCCGTGGCCGGGGTCACCGGTGCCGGTGCCGCCACCCTGGAACACGTGGAAGAAGCCGTGGCCCGCCTGCGTCGCCACACCGACCTGCCCATCAGCATCGGTTTCGGCATCCGTACTCCGGAGCAGGCAGCCGCCATCGCTCGCCTGGCCGACGGCGTGGTAGTGGGCTCGGCGCTGATCGACCACATCGCCAGCGCCGAGTCTGCCGAGCAGGCGGTGGATGGGGTGCTGAGCCTGTGTGCGGCGCTGTCCGAGGGCGTACGTAAGGCCCGCGTCAGCTGAGGGTAAAGTTCCTGATACAGAGGAATTAGCGCCTCGAGACACAGACTAAACAGCAAGACCCGGGGGTTCGCGACCAAGGTGGCGAATCCCTTTTTGCTGTGTGTGTTGCGAGGAATACCTGATGAAAATGCCCAAACGTCTGATTGCCGGTGCCGCGGTGCTGATGCTCAGCGCCAGCCCGTTGCTGCAGGTCATGGCCGACGAGCGCGGCGGCTATGATCGTGGCGGGCCACAACAGGACCATTGGGACAACCGTGGCAACGAGCACCGTGGCCCGGGGGATGATCGGCGCGGCGGCCCGCCACGGGATTTCGGCCCGGTGCGCCAGACCATCCGCGACAACCACGGCTACTTCGTCCGGGGCGCGCCGCCGCCTCCCGGCATCCACCTGGTACGCGGCCAGCCACTGCCGCGCGGCTACTACGGCGAACGCCTGGAGCCCCGGGCCCTGTCGCGTCTGCCGGTGTACCCGGGGTACGAATGGCGACGCATGGGGGGCGACATCGTGCTGATCGCCGTGGGCACCGGCATCGTCTACGAGATCCTCGACGGCGTGCTCTATTGACCTCACCCGACCGGCCGGCCCCTGCAGGAGCCGGCTTGCCGGCGGTCCGTCGCCCTCAGAACCCCCTCAGGTCCAGTGGCCGCATAGCCCCCATCCAGATCGCATGGTCGGTGTGGTCCAGCAGGTCATCACCGGTATCCGGATGCAGGAACACCACCAGCCCCTGGCGATTGAGGGCCAGCCACGGCACCACCTGGGCAAACACCTCGGGGCCGAACGCCAACTGGCAGCTCCAGTCCGGATGCGGCCCCACCGGCCGCTCGTGGACCCGGCCCATTTTCAGTTCGAACAGCTGCGCCGCCCGCTCGCACAAGGCCCGGGCCTGGTCGATGGTGCTGGCGTCAAAGTAGACATGGGCGTGGTAGCCCTTGATCCGTTGCATGCAAACCCTCGCAATCAAGACGAACCCTCAAGGCTCGCCACAGGTCACAACCGGTACCTGTGGAAAATAAGGAAGCCAGGCCATGAAAAATGCCGAAACTCCGGTGGTCAAACTGGTGCTCTATGGTGCCATGAGCAGCCTGGGCAGTGCGTTGATGGCAGAGAGCCTGAGGCGCCAGCATGAGGTGATCGCCATTCTCGACGACCTCACCGCGCTGGCCCCGCGCCCAGGCCTGCGCGCCAAGGGCGGCGACCTGTTCGACCCGGACCGGGTCAAGCAGAGCGTAGCCGGTAGCTCGGCGGTGATCTGCCTGCTGGATGCCCCCGACCTGCCCGGCAGCACCACGCCCGGCCAGGCCCCCGACCCGGTGAACCAGGTACGGGCGGTGGATGCCCTGATCGAAGGCATGCAGGGGGCCGGCATCCGTAGGTTGATGCTGGTGGGGGAGTTCAGCGTTCTCGACAACCCGCCCTCCAGCACCAGCCTGCCTCACCATGCCGCGCAGGAAATCCTCGATGCACTGCGCAGCAGCGCGCTGGACTGGACCCTGATCAACGCGCCGCGGGGCGTGGCCGGGCTGGGTATCGAGCATTTCAACCAGGTTGGCGACAGCCTCGAGCCGGGGCTTGCCGAGCCGCTGCGACGGCTCAACGGCGTGGCAATCGGCATCAGCGACGAGCTGCGCCTGAATCTGCACCTGCGCGAGCATGTGAGTTTCATCGCCACCCAACCCCAGGCCGCCACCTAGCGGGCAATGGACGGCAGCGCCAGCCCCTTGAGGCTCTGGGCGCTGCCGGCCTGCTCGCTCATCAGCCAGTCGACGAAACGCTGGATCAGCGGGCCGCGGCGCTTGCGCTGGGGCAGCACCACGTAATAGCCGTAGGCGGACAGCGCGCTCTCGGCGATGGGCCGGCACAGCAGGCCCTGCTCCAGCAGGTCATCCACCAGGTGACGCCAGCCGATGGCCACGCCCTGGCCGCCGATGGCCGCCTGGATCAGCAGGGTGTAATTGTCGAAGCGCAATTGCCCTGGGGCCGGCGCACCCGCAAGGCCCAGCTCGCGAAATACCCCGCTCCAGTCGAACCAGTGGTTGCTGCCTTCACCCCGCAGGTGCAGCAGCGGCAGTTCCAGCAGGGAAGGGGCGGGCAGCGGTGCAGCACGGTCCTTGAGCAGCAGCGGGCTGCACACCGGAAACACTTCTTCGCTGAACAGCCAGTGGCTTTCCCCCTGCCTGAAGCGCCCGTCGCCGAACAGCACCGCCACGTCGATATCGCTGCGCAGCATGCTGTGGCTGCGCTCGCTGGTGACCAGGCTCACATCCACCTGGGGGTTGGCCTCATGAAAGCGATGCAGGCGGGGCATCAGCCAATAGGCGGCGAAAGCGAAATCCGTGGCCACCTGCAACACCTCATGCTGATGCTGCTGGCTGAGGGCGCTGAGGCCGGCATCGATGCTCTGCAGGCCGGCCTGGACCTGATCCAGCAACAAGGCTGCAGACTCGGTCAGCTCTATGCCCCGGTAGATGCGGTCGAACAGGCGCACCCCCAGCTGCTCCTCCAGGCGCTTGATCTGCTGACTGATAGCCGGCTGGGTGGTGCCCAGTTCCACCGCCGCGGCGGTGAAGCTGCGCAGGCGCGCGGCTGCTTCGAACACCCGGAGCAGGTCCAGGGACAGGTCGCCAAGGGCTTCATACATAAGCTGTGCTTATCCTAGTCATTGCTGTACATGGGCTTTACCACCAAAGGCATGGGATCCATGCTCGATTGCAGCACTTTCGCATAACCATCGACTATGGAATGCCGCGAATCCATGAAGCGCAAGAACATTCTTTTCATCATGGCCGATCAGATGGCCGCACCCTTGCTGCCGTTCTACGGACCCTCGCCGATCAAGCTGCCTCACCTCAGCCGGCTGGCCGCCCAGGGCGTGGTCTTCGACGCCGCCTACTGCAACAGCCCCTTGTGCGCACCCTCGCGCTTCACTTTGGTCAGCGGCCAGTTGCCCAGCCGGATCGGCGCCTACGACAACGCCGCGGACTTCCCCGCCGACGTGCCTACCTACGCCCACTACCTGCGGCGCCTGGGCTACCGCACTGCGCTCTCGGGCAAGATGCACTTCTGCGGCCCGGACCAGTTGCACGGTTATGAAGAGCGCCTGACCAGCGATATCTACCCCGCCGACTATGGCTGGGCGGTGAACTGGGACCAGCCCGATGTGCGCCCCAGCTGGTACCACAACATGTCCTCGGTACTGCAGGCCGGCCCCTGTGTACGCACCAACCAGCTGGATTTCGACGAGGAGGTGGTGTTCAAGGCCCAGCAATACCTGTTCGACCATGTGCGCGAGGCCGGCGACCAGCCGTTCTGCCTCACCGTCTCCATGACCCACCCCCACGATCCGTACACCATTCCCAGGGCCTTCTGGGACCTGTACCGCGACGACCAGATTCCACTGCCGCAGACCCCGCCCCAAAGCGAGCTGGATCCGCATTCCCAGCGCCTGCTCAAGGTCTACGACCTGTGGGACAAGCCCTTGCCTGTGGATAAGATCCGCGACGCGCGCCGCGCCTACTTCGGCGCCTGCAGCTACATCGACAGCAACGTCGGCAAGCTGCTGCAGACCCTGGAAGACACCGGGCTGGCGGACGACACGCTGATCGTGTTTTCCGGCGACCACGGCGACATGCTCGGCGAGCGCGGCCTCTGGTACAAAATGCACTGGTTTGAAATGGCCGCCCGGGTACCGCTGCTGATCTGTGCACCGGGGCAGTTCACTGCCGGCCGGGTCAGCGCCGCTGTCTCCACCGCCGACCTGCTGCCGACCCTGGTGGAGCTGGCCGGCGGCCGGGTCGAGCCCGACCTGCCGCTGGATGGCCGCTCCCTGGTCCCGCACTTGCAAGGGCAGGGCGGGCACGACGAGGTGTTCGGCGAATACATGGCCGAAGGCACCATCGGCCCGCTGATGATGATTCGCCGCGGTGCCTACAAGTTCATCTACAGCGAAGACGACCCCTGCCTACTCTTCGACCTGCACCACGACCCGCAAGAGCGCTTCGACCTTGGCCAGTCGCCCGAGCATCGGCCGCTGTTCGCCGCGTTCCTGGCAGAGGCCCGGGCCAAGTGGGACATTCCGCGCATTCACCAACAGGTCCTGGCCAGCCAGCGCCGCCGCCGGCTGGTGGCCGAGGCGCTGAGCCGGGGCAAACTCAAGAGCTGGGACCACCAGCCGCTGGTAGACGCCAGCCAGCAGTACATGCGCAACCACATCGACCTCGATGACCTGGAGCGCAAGGCCCGTTATCCACAACCCTGCCAAAACCAATAAAACGTAAGGGGAAAAGCATGCAAAGGTTATCCACAGCACTGACGCTCGGGCTTCTGGCCCTGGGCAGCGCATCCGCTTGGGCCGACTCGTGCGAGACCGTGAAGATGGCCGACCCGGGGTGGAGCGATATCGCCGCCACCAATGCCATCACCGGCTTCCTGCTGGACGGCATGGGCTACAAGGCGAAGATCGACACCCTGGCCGTGCCCATCACCTTCGGTGGTCTGAAGGATGGCCGGGTGGATGTATTCCTGGGTAACTGGATGCCGGCGCAGCAAGGCTTCCATGACAAGTTCGTGGCCAATGGCGACGTCACCCAGCTGGCCAAGAACCTGGAAGGGACCGAGTTCACGCTGGCGGTGCCGGACTATGTGTGGGAGGCCGGAGTGCATGATTTTGCCGACCTGGACAAGTTCGCCGACAAGTTCGACAAAAAGCTCTACGGCATCGGCTCCGGCGCGCCGGCCAACCTGTCGCTGCAGGAAATCATCAAGAGCAACCAGTTCAACCTGGGCCAGTGGAAGCTGATCGAGTCCAGTGAACAGGCAATGCTCGCCGAAGTGTCCCGGGCCACGAAAAAGCAGCGCTTCATCACCTTCCTCGGCTGGACCCCACACCCGATGAACGTGCAGTTGAAGATGCGCTACCTGACCGGTGGCGAAAAGTACTTCGGCGCCAGCGGCAGCGTCTACACCCTGACCCGCAAGGGTTATGCACAGGCTTGCCCGAACGTCGGCAAACTGCTGGGCAACCTGCGGTTCACCCAGGAGATGGAGAACAGCATCATGGCCGCGGTGGTCAACAGCAAACTCAGCAACACCGAGGCCGCCAAGGCCTGGATCAAGGCCCACCCGGCAGTGCTGGAGCAATGGCTGGAGGGAGTGCGAACCATTGATGACAAAGAGGCCCTGGCAGCGGTGAAGAGCAGGTTGTAGCCCGAGGTGCGCCGGCCATTCGCCGGCAAGCCGGCTCCTGCACCCAAAGCCTGGCAATGCTTTACCCTGGCCCACCGAATCAACCCACCCGTGAGGAACCATGGCCTGGCCCGACCGCCAATCTCTCCTGCCTTTGCTGAGCTGGCTGCCGCGCCAGACCCGGGCCAGCGTCGGCCGTGACCTGCTGGTGGGCCTGAGCGGCGCGATCCTCGCTCTGCCGCAATCCATCGCCTATGCCCTGATCGCCGGCCTGCCCCCGGAGTACGGGCTGTACGCGGCCATAGTCCCGGTGCTGATCGCCTGCCTGTGGGGTTCATCGTGGCACCTGATCTGCGGCCCCACGGCGGCGATTTCCATCGTTCTCTATGCCAGCGTCAGCCCCCTGGCAGTGCCGGCCTCCGAGGACTACATCACCCTGATCCTGCTCCTGACGCTGTTGGCCGGGGTCTTCCAGTGGCTGCTGGGAATGCTGCGCTTCGGCGCCCTGGTGAACTTCGTCTCGCACTCGGTGGTGCTGGGCTTCACCCTCGGCGCGGCGGTGGTCATCGCCCTGGGCCAGTTGCCCAACCTGCTGGGGCTGGAACTGCCGAACCAGGCCACCGCCCTCAACAGCCTCAGCCAGTTGCTGCAGCACCTGGGCGAGGTGGACCGGCCTTCGCTGCTGCTGGGGCTGGGCACCCTGGCGCTGGGGGTCGCCTTCAAGCTGCTGGCGCCGCGCTGGCCCGGCCTGCTGCTGAGCCTGGTGTTCAGTGCCCTGGTGGTATGGCTGCTGCCAGGGGTGTTTGGCCATGTGCAACTGGTCAGCGCCTTCGCCGGCCGGCTGCCGCCGTTTAGCCCATTGCCCCTGGACCTGGAACTGATCCTGCGGTTGCTGCCCAGCGCAGTGGCGGTGGGCATGCTCGGGCTGGTCACCAGCCTGTCGATTGCCCGCTCGCTGTCAGCACGTTCGGAACAGTTGCTGGACGCCAACCAGGAAGTCCGCGCCCAGGGCCTGTCGAACATGGTCGGGGCGTTTTTCTCCGGCTACCTGTCCTCGGGCTCCTTCACCCGCTCCGGGTTGAGCTACGAGGCCGGCGCCTGCTCGCCCCTGGCCGGGGTGTTCTCGGCGCTGTGGGTGGCGCTGTTCGCCGTGGCCGGCGCCGGGCTGATCGCCCATATCCCGATCCCGGCCATGGCCGGCAGCATCCTGCTGATCTGCTGGGGGCTGGTGGACCATCGGGGCATTCGCGCGCTGTTCCGGGTCAGCCGCGCCGAGTTCGTGGTGATGAGCCTGACCTGCGTCGCCACCCTGCTCCTGGAGTTGCAGACCGCGATCTATGCCGGGGTCCTGGCGTCGCTGTTCTTCTACCTCAAGCGCACTTCGCAACCGCGGGTGCAGCAGTCCAGCGAAGGCGATGAAGACATCCTGCGGGTCGGCGGTTCGATTTTCTTCGGCGCCAGCCATTACCTGCAGGTGCGCATGCAGCGCTGCCACGCGCCCAGGCTGGTGATCGACGCACGGCAGATCAACTTTATCGACTACTCAGGGGTGGAAATGCTGCACCAAGAGGCGCGCCGGCTGAAACGCCAGGACCGTAGCCTGATCCTGCGCCGGGCACGGCAGGCGGTGAAAGAAGAGTTGATCAAGCTCGAAGGCCCGGAACGCTGCCCGATCCACTTCGAAGACTGAACCCCCATCCGTAGGAGCCGGCTTGCCGGCGAAGAGGCCCTTGGACCTGGCGCCAGTCTTGAGGCCGCCTTCGCTGGCAAGCCAGCTCCTACGAGGAGGGAGGGGTTACAGGGCCAGCTGGCGACGCAGTTCAGCCAGCACCGGGGCACTGTCGGGGCGCACGCCGCGCCATAGGTAGAAGGCTTCCGCCGCTTGCTCGGCCAGCATGCCCAGGCCATCCAGCACCAGGGCCGCGCCCTGTTCACTGGCCCAGCGGCAGAACGGTGTCGGCTCCTTGGCGTACATCATGTCGTAGCACACGGTCTTGCCCGCCTCGATCAGGCTGCCGGCAATCGGCGGCAGCTCGCCCGAAAGGCTGGCGGAGGTGGCATTGATGATCAGGTCCACCGACTCCTGCAGCCAGTCGAAGCCGCTGGCCGATACCGGCCCCAGGTCGGCGAACAACTCCGCCAGCAGCTCAGCCTTTTCCACGGTGCGATTGGCGATTACCAAGGCCTCCGGCTGCTCGGCCAGCAACGGCTCCAGGGCACCACGGACCGCGCCGCCAGCCCCCAGCACAAGGATGCGCTTGCCCTTGAGGCTGACCCCGGCGTTCACCTTCAGGTCGCGCACCAGCCCGGCGCCGTCGGTGTTGTCCCCCAGCAGGCGGCCGTCGGCCTGCTTGCTCAGGGTGTTCACCGCGCCGGCGCGCTGGGCCCGTTCGGTCAGGCTGTCGCACAGGCGATAGGCCTCTTCCTTGAACGGCACCGTGACATTGGCCCCACGCCCGTGGGCGAAGAAACTGCGAGCGGTGCCGGTGAAATCATCCAGGGGCGCCAGCAGGGTGTTGTACTCCAGCTGCTGGCCGGTCTGCTGGGCGAACAGCCGATGGATCAGCGGCGACTTGCTGTGGCCGATCGGGTTACCAAAGACAACGTACTGATCCATCTCTCATCCCATTTGCTCAACACAGGGGTAGGAACCGCATCCGCCTGAAGGCCTTTTCGCCGGCAAGCCGGCTTCTACACAGTGGTGTGCGGTTTAGTTGCTGGCTGCCAGCCAGTCGCGATCCTGCAGGAAGTATTCGGTCAGGCGCGCTTCTTCGCTGCCCGGCTCGGCCTTCCAGTCATAGCCCCAGCGCACTTGTGGCGGCAGCGACATGAGGATCGACTCGGTGCGTCCACCCGATTGCAGGCCGAACAGAGTGCCACGGTCGTAGACCAGGTTGAACTCCACGTAGCGGCCCCGGCGGAATTCCTGGAATTCCCGCTGCTGCGCGGTGTAGGCCGCGGCCTTGCGGCGCTGGACGATGGGCAGGTAGGCCTCGATGTAGGCGTCGCCAATGGCGCGCATGAAGGCGAAACTGGTGTCGAAGTCCCATTCGTTCAGATCGTCGAAGAACAGGCCGCCGATGCCCCGCGGTTCATTGCGGTGCTTGATGTGGAAATAGCTGTCGCACCAGGCCTTGTAGCGCGGGTAGACGTCGGCACCGAAGGGCGCGCAGGCCCGCTCGGCAACCCGGTGCCAGTGCACGCAGTCATCGATGTTGCCGTAGTAGGGGGTCAGGTCGAAACCGCCGCCGAACCACCAGACCGGCTCTTCGCCTTCCTTCTCGGCGATGAAGAACCGCACGTTGGCGTGAGAAGTCGGCACATGGGGGTTGTGCGGGTGGATCACCAGGGACACGCCCAGGGCCTCGAAGCCACGGCCGGCCAGCTCGGGCCGGTGGGCACTGGCCGATGGCGGCAGGCCGCTGCCGAATACATGGGAGAAGTTCACCCCACCCTTTTCGATCACTGCACCGTCGCCGATCACCCGGGTACGCCCGCCACCACCGGCAGGCCGGGTCCAGGCGTCCTCGATGAAGCGTGCGCCACCGTCTTCGGTTTCCAGTGCAGCGCAAATGCGGTCTTGCAGGTCGAGCAGGTAGGCTTTCACGGCCTCGGTGCGGGTAGTCATGGCATCACCTTGAATCGGGCAAAGCTACGCGGCGCTAGGGATGGAGCACGGGCCGGCGCAAATGGGCGCGTAGCATAACACCGCGCCGGGGCGCTCCGCAGTTGACGAAGGTCAAGCAGAGGAGTCCGATAGAGCACTTTCACGACACGTCCGAGGAGAGAATGCAGATGGCCAAACGTATCCAGTTCCGCGCCCATGGCGGCCCCGAAGTGCTCGAATATGTGGATTACCAACCGGCGGAACCGGGCCCGCAACAGGTTCGCGTCAGCAACAAGGCCATCGGCCTGAACTTCATCGACACCTATTTCCGCAGCGGTCTCTACGCACCGCCCGCCCTGCCTTCGGGCCTGGGGGCCGAAGGCGCGGGCGTGGTCGACGCCGTAGGCAGTGCCGTGACCCGTTTCAAGGTCGGCGACCGCGTGGCTTACGGCAGCGGCCCACTGGGGGCCTACAGCGATGTGCATGTGCTGCCCGAAGCCAACCTGGTGCGCCTGCCGGACGCCATCAGCTTCGAACAGGCCGCCGGGGTCATGCTCAAGGGCCTGACCGTGCAGTACCTGCTGCGCCAGACCTATGAACTCCAGGGCGGCGAAACCGTGCTGTTCCACGCCGCTGCCGGCGGTGTCGGCTCCCTGGCCTGCCAGTGGGCCAAGGCCCTCGGGGTAAAGCTGATCGGCACCGTCAGCTCGCCGGAAAAGGCCGCCATCGCCAAGGCTCTGGGCGCCTGGGAAACCATCGACTACAGCCATGAAGACGTGGCCCGGCGAGTGCTGGAACTGACCGGCGGGAAGAAGTGCCCGGTGGTCTACGACGGCGTGGGCAAGGACACCTGGCTGACCTCCCTGGATTGCCTGGCCCCACGCGGGCTGATGGTCAGCTTCGGCAACGCCTCTGGCGCAGTGGACGGGGTCAACCTGGGGATTCTCTCGGCCAAGGGCTCGCTGTACGTGACCCGGCCGACCCTGGCCAGCTACGCCAACAATGCCGAGAACCTGCAGCGCATGGCCGACGACCTGTTCGGCATGATTGCCAGCGGCAAGCTGAAGATCGAGATTGGCCAGCGCTTCGCCCTGGCGGATGCGGCCAAGGCCCATATCGAACTGTCGGCGCGACGCACGACTGGCTCGACTGTGCTGCTGCCTTGAACGCCTTCGCCGGCAAGCCGGTTCCTACCGAGTATCGTAGGAGCCGACTTGCCGGCGAAGCGCTTCAGGAGGGCCGAACTACCTTGCCGGTAGCCAGGTCACGGATCAGGCTCGGGTTCTTGCGCCCGCCCAGGCTGCCACTGAGGACCAGATCCAGTTGCCCACGGAAATACTGCTCGATGCGCAGCCGCGTGCGCGCCGCCGGGCGCCCCTGGGGGTTGGCCGAGGTGGAAATCAGCGGGCCCACCAGGGAGCACAATTCACGCACCAGCGGATGGTCGCTGACCCGCAGCGCCACCGTGTCATGGACCCCGGTGACCCACTCGGGCAACAGGTTCTGATGGGGCACCAGCCAGGTATTGGGCCCCGGCCAGGTGCTGGACATGCGATCGATCCAGGTGTCCGGGAAGTCCTCGAAGAGGAAATCGAACTGATGGATGTTGTCAGCGATCAGGATCAGGCCCTTGTCCACCGACCGTGACTTGATTGCCAGCAGGCGATCCACCGCCTCTTCATTCCACGGATCGCACCCCAGGCCCCAGACCGCTTCGGTTGGATAGGCAATCACCGCCCCTGCGCGAATCTCTCGTGCGGCTTGCTGCACGCGCCAACTGCTGACCATTGCCGACTCTCCAGATAAAAGCTGTGCGCAGTTTACCGATCCTGCTTATAAAACCTAGCTCAGACGCGCATACCAACGCCCATTTTCATGGACCGCACGGCCTTCGATCTCCAGCTCGGTCAGGGCCGCCAGCACCCGGGGCAGGGGCCAGCCGCTGGCGCTGGCCAAGGCTTCGCTGCTGTGGGGCGCCGCATGCAGCAAGGCCAGCAACGGGTGGGTACAGGCCGCTGTCGGCAGCGAGGCGCTGGGCGGCAGGTTCTGCCAGCCGGCCAGGGTCTCCAGGATGTGCTGCACGCTTTCCACCAGCACCGCGCCGTCGCGGATCAACTGGTGGCAGCCCCGGGCACCGGGGTGGTGGATAGAACCGGGGATGGCATACACCTCGCGGCCTTGCTCCGCCGCCAGCCGCGCGGTAATCAGCGAACCGCTGGCGACGCTGGCCTCCACCACCAGCACGCCCAAGGCCAGGCCACTGATGATTCGATTGCGCCGGGGGAAGTGTTCCGCACGCGCCGGGGTATCCAGAGGGAACTCGGAAACCACCGCGCTGCCCTGGTCGATCATGGCCCTGGCCAGGGCCCGGTGCCGCTGTGGATAAAAATTTTCCAGGCCAGTGCCCAGCACGCCCACGGTGCGCCCGCCAACATCCAGGGCCGCCTGATGGGCAGCGCCATCGACGCCCAGGGCCAGACCGCTGGTGATGACAAAACCGGCGCGGGCCAGGCTGCGGGAAAAGGCCCCGGCGGTGTCCAGCCCCGGTCGCGATGCGCGACGGCTGCCCACCATCGCCAACTGCGGCCGTTCGAGAATCGAGGGGTCGCCGGCCACGAACAGCAGCGGCGGCGCATCCTCGAGTTGCGCCAGCAAGGGCGGGTAGCCGGGCTGGTCCCACATCAGCAAATGCTGGGCCTGGCTATCTATCCAGGCCAATGCGCGACGGGCGCCGTCGCGCACCTGGGGGCTGCGCCGGGCCTCGCTGCAGGCCGGCGGCAGGTCCAGGGAACGCCAGGCACTGGCCGGGGCACTGAGTGCTTTAGACGCGCAACCGAATGCCTGAAGCAGGCGCTGAAAACGCATCGGCCCGAGTTCGGGCAGGACGTGCAAGCGCAATCGAGCTTCCAGTTCTGCCGGGGAAATGCTGCCGCTCATCGAGTTCGACATGGATCATCCTTGATCGTCAGGGCTCCAGCCTGAGCTGGAACAAGCTGTGGATAACTCTGTTGGTAACTTGTTGAGGAAAGATCTCCCTCAGGGGTTGCGGACCTTGTCCAGCACCGCCAGCGAACGCGTGGCCTTGAGTACCAATCCGTAGCTGAGCCTGTCGTAGCTGCGGAACACCATCAGCCAGCCGGCCGCCTCGTCGGGGATTTTCAGCGGCTCGCCGGTTTGCCGGTCGCGCACGGTTTCACCGGTCTTGATCACCGCCAGTACGTTGCCCTCCAGCAGGCCGTCGCGGCGCCCGCGGTTGAGGGTCACCACATCCAGGGCGCCGATCTGGGTGACCCCTCGGGGCACGTCGATGATCAGCCCTTCCACCGGCCGTTGCGGGGCACTGGGGTTGAAGGAGCCCGGCAACCCCGAGGTATCGGCGGCCAGCAAGCGATCACCCAGGCGCACTTCCTGGTTGCTGCTCTGCAAGGCGAGGGTGGCCAGGTCACCTTCGCTCGCCACCACCCGGGCGCTGCCGATGGCGTCGGCGTTGACCCCCAGCAGTTCCTGGCTCAGGGGGTCGCGGTAGACCTTGCCCTGGCGGAACAGCTCATAGACCGGCTGCTCAGGGTCCAGCCGGCCACGGGCGAAAAGCCGGTCGCCCATGCCACCCAGCACCCGCTCGCCCTCGCCGGCCACGATATACGGCGCCTGCTCCAGGGCCCCGGGCTGATCGACGATGCGGTTGTCCAGCAAGAAGCTGCTGATCGCTTGCAGGGGAATACTCGGAATCGGGGCAGGGGGCAGGCGCCGGGCCTGGGGCGCGAGCTTGACCGTCGGCGGCGCCGCTGGTCGCTCCAGCTGCAGGCGTGGCGGGCCGTCATTGCGCACCAGTTGCAGGCGGTCACCGGGGAAGATCTGCCCGGCGAAGCCCGCCGGCCAGAGCTCGCGCCATTGCCAGGGCTGCTGCAGGTACAGGCTGGCGACGCTCCACAGGGTATCGCCCGGCTGCACCCGATAGTGCTGTGGATAACTGTCCCGCAGTTGCACCTGGGCCTGGCCGATGGCGGTCCAGCCCGCCAGCAGCAGGGCGAACAGTGATTTCCTCATGGGCTGAATCCCTTTATTATGTGCGTTCGCGTGAAACGCCAGAGCCTGCACGGCTCGCTCCATCCCAGAGCACGTTTTGCACCGGCGGCCCAGGTCCAGAACCTGCGCGGACGCCGACTCCGCCCTTACTTCACACGTGTAGCAATTGCGCTTATGGCCATTTTAAACATCCTCGAATTCCCTGATCCGCGCCTGCGCACTATCGCCAAACCAGTGGCCGTAGTGGACGACGAAGTGCGTCAGTTGGTCGACGACATGTTTGAAACAATGTATGAGGCCCCAGGCATCGGTCTGGCGGCGACCCAGGTCAACGTGCACAAACGCGTGGTGGTCATGGACCTGTCCGAAGACCGCAGCGAACCACGGGTGTTCATCAACCCCGAGTTCGAAGCCCTGACCGACGAGATGGACCAGTACCAGGAAGGCTGCCTTTCGGTACCGGGCTTCTACGAAAACGTCGACCGCCCGCAACGGGTCAAGATCAAGGCCCTGGACCGCGACGGCCAGCCCTACGAACTGATCGCCGAAGGTTTGCTCGCCGTGTGCATCCAGCACGAATGCGACCACCTGAACGGCAAGTTGTTCGTCGACTACCTGTCCACGCTCAAGCGTGACCGGATCAAGAAGAAGCTGGAAAAGCAGCATCGCCAGCAGGCTTGATGACCGTCTTGCAAAGGCTTGCTACGGCAAGCCTTTTTCTTTTCCGCATGTTTAACATCGAGAATTCCCATGACTGAGCCACTGCGCATCGTCTTTGCCGGCACCCCCGAATTCGCCGCCGAACACCTCAAGGCCCTGCTCGACAGCCCTTACCAGATCGTTGCGGTCTACACCCAGCCGGACCGTCCGGCGGGGCGCGGGCAGAAGCTGATGCCCAGTCCGGTCAAGCAGCTTGCTCTGGAAAACGACATCCCCGTGCTGCAACCGCCGACCTTGCGCAATGCCGAGGCTCAAGCCGAACTGGCAGCGCTCAAGCCGGACCTGATGGTGGTGGTGGCCTACGGCCTGATCCTGCCCCAGGCGGTGCTGGATATTCCGCGCCTGGGTTGCATCAACAGCCACGCTTCGCTGTTGCCACGCTGGCGCGGTGCCGCGCCGATCCAGCGTGCGGTGCAAGCCGGTGACGCGCAAAGCGGGGTGACTGTGATGCGCATGGAAGCCGGCCTGGATACCGGGCCGATGCTACTCAAGGTCAGCACCCCGATCAGCGCCGAAGATACCGGCGGCAGCCTCCACGACCGCCTGGCCGAGATGGGCCCGCCCGCAGTGCTGCAAGCCATCGAAGGCCTGGCCGCCGGCACCCTGGAAGGCGAAGTCCAGGACGACAGCCTGGCCACTTACGCCCACAAGCTGAACAAGGACGAGGCGCGCATCGACTGGAGCCGCCCGGCCGTGGAACTGGAGCGCCTGGTGCGGGCCTTCAACCCCTGGCCGATCTGCCACAGCAGCTTGAATGGCGAAGCGCTGAAAGTGCTGGCCGCCACCCTGGCCGAAGGCAAGGGCGCGCCGGGGGAAATCCTCGGCGCCAGCAAGGACGGCCTGATCGTTGCCTGCGGTGAGCAGGCGCTGTGCCTGACCCGCCTGCAACTGCCCGGGGGCAAGGCGCTGAACTTCAGCGACCTGTTCAACAGCCGCCGCGAGAAATTCGCCATCGGCACCGTCCTCGGCCAGACGGCGGACGCCCAATGAACCCGCGCCTGGCCGCCGCAAAGGCGCTGACTGCCGTGCTCAACGGCAAGGCCTCGCTCAACAGCTCGCTGCCGATCCAGCTGGACAAGGTCGAGGCCCGTGATCGCGGCTTCACCCAGGACCTGGCCTTCGGCACCGCACGCTGGCAGCCGCGGCTGTCGGCGCTGGCGGCCAAGCTGCTGCAGAAGCCGTTCAAGGCAGCCGACGCCGATGTCGAAGCATTGCTGCTGGTGGGCCTCTATCAGTTGCTCTACACCCGGGTTCCGGCCCACGCCGCCATCGGTGAAACCGTGGGCTGCGCCGACAAGCTGAAAAAGCCCTGGGCCAAGGCTCTGCTCAATGCCGTGCTGCGCCGTGCCCAACGCGAAAGCGAAACGCTGCTGGCCGAGTTGGAGCACGACCCGGTGGTGCGCACCGCGCACCCGCGCTGGTTGCAGAAATCCCTCAAGGCGTTCTGGCCCGAGCAGTGGGAAGCCATCTGCGCCGCCAACAACGCCCACCCGCCGATGATCCTGCGGGTCAACCGCCGGCATCATTCCCGCGATGCCTACCTGAAGCTGTTGAGCGAAGCGGGAGTTGCGGCCAAGGCTTGCGTCTATAGCCAGGACGGCATCGTCCTCGACGAAGCCTTGGATGTACGCAGCCTGCCGGGCTTTGCCGAAGGCTGGATCAGTGTGCAGGACGAGGCCGCGCAACTGGCCGCCGAGCTGCTGGAACTGGCGCCGGGGCAACGGGTGCTGGACGCCTGCTGTGCCCCGGGCGGCAAGACCTGCCACATCCTCGAAGTGCAACCGGCCCTGGCCGGCGTAGTGGCGGTGGACCTGGAGGCCAAGCGCCTGGTGCGGGTACGGGAAAACCTCGACCGCCTGGGGCTCGACGCCCAATTGATCGCCGCCGATGGCCGCGACACCCAGGCCTGGTGGGACGGCAAGCCGTTCCAGCGGATCCTGCTGGACGCGCCATGCTCGGCCACCGGGGTGATCCGCCGCCATCCGGATATCAAGCTGACCCGCCAGCCCGAAGACATCGCCGCCCTGGCGCAACTGCAAGGCGAACTGCTGGATGCCATGTGGCAGGCCCTGGAAGTGGGCGGCATCCTGCTCTACGCCACCTGCTCGACCCTGCCCACCGAGAACACCGAGGTCATCGAGGCCTTCCTGGCCCGCACCCCGGGTGCTCGTGAATTGGACATCGGCGGCCAACTGGGGCAGCCTGCGGCCGGCCTCAAGCAGCCCCACGGGCGCCAGTTGCTGGCGCAAGAAGGCGGCCACGACGGCTTCTACTACGCCAAGCTGATCAAGATTGCCGCCGCACGCGGTTAAACGGTTTTAAGGGAGTGACTGGATGAAGATCATCATCCTCGGCGCCGGGCAAGTGGGTGGCACGCTGGCGGAACACCTGGCCAGCGAAGCCAACGATATCACCGTGGTCGACACCGACGGCGAACGCCTGCGCGACCTCGGCGACCGCCTGGACATCCGCACCGTGCAGGGCCGCGCCTCGTTCCCGACGGTGCTGCGCCAGGCCGGCGCCGACGACGCCGACATGCTGGTGGCGGTAACCAACAGCGACGAGACCAACATGGTCGCCTGCCAGGTGGCCCACACCCTGTTCCACACCCCGACCAAGATCGCCCGGGTGCGCGAAGCCGCCTACCTGACCCGCGCCGGGCTGTTCGACAACGATGCGATCCCGGTGGACGTGCTGATCAGCCCCGAGCAGGTGGTGACCAACTACATCAAGCGCCTGATCGAGCACCCCGGTGCGCTGCAGGTGATCGACTTCGCCGAAGGCAAGGCGCAACTGGTGGCGGTCAAGGCCTACTACGGTGGCCCGCTGGTGGGCCAGCAACTGCGCCAGCTGCGCGAGCACATGCCCAACGTCGACACCCGGGTGGCGGCGATCTTCCGTCGCGACCGGCCGATCATGCCCAAGGGCGATACGGTGATCGAGGCCGACGACGAAGTGTTCTTCATCGCCGCCAAGGCCCACATCCGTGCGGTGATGAGCGAGATGCGCCGCCTGGAGGAATCCTACAAGCGCATCGTCATCGCCGGTGGCGGGCAGATCGGCGAGCGCCTGGCCGAGGCCATCGAAAGCCGCTACCAGGTGAAGATCATCGAGATGAACCCGGCCCGCTGCCGCTACCTCTCCGACACCCTGGACAGCACCGTGGTGCTGCAGGGCAGCGCCTCGGACCGCGACCTGCTGCTGGAAGAGAACATCGCCGACGCCGATATCTTCCTGGCCCTGACCAACGACGACGAAGCCAACATCATGTCCTCGCTGCTGGCCAAGCGCCTGGGAGCGAAGAAGGTGATGACCATCATCAACAACCCGGCCTACGTCGACCTGATCCAGGGTGGCGACATCGACATCGCCATCAGCCCGCAGCTGGCCACCATCGGCACGCTGCTGGCCCACGTGCGCCGCGGCGATATCGTCAGCGTGCACTCCCTGCGCCGGGGCGCGGCGGAAGCCATCGAGGCCATCGCCCACGGCGACGCCAAGTCGAGCAAGGTGATCGGCCGTGCCATCGAGAACATCGGCCTGCCGCCGGGAACCACCATCGGCGCGATCATTCGCGACGAAGAAGTGCTGATCGCCCACGACGACACGGTGATCGAAGCCGGCGACCACGTGATCCTGTTCCTTGTGGATAAAAAACACATCCGCGACGTGGAGAAACTGTTCCACGTCGGCCTGAGCTTCTTCTGATCAACAACTCTGTAGCCGCTGCCGAAGGCTGCGATCGACTGCGCAGCAGGCGCTGCCCTTGCGAAGGCCCTGCGGGCCTGATCGCAACCTGCGGCGGCTACATGAGCCCACAGGAGTGACAACGATGCTTGAATCCCTGGAAAAAATGCTCGCCAAGGGTGTGGATAACGCCCTGCTGCGCTTTGGCCTGGGCAAGGGTTACCTGGATCAGGGCGATTTCGCCAAGGCCGCCGAGCACCTGCAACGTTGCGTGGCCTTCGACCCCAAGTATTCCGCGGCGTGGAAGTTGCTGGGCAAGGCCTGCCAGGGGCAGGGCGACCTGCCGGCAGCGCGCCAGGCCTGGGAACAGGGCCTGGAAGCGGCCCGGGGCCACGGCGACAAGCAGGCGGAAAAGGAAATGACGGTGTTCCTGAAAAAACTCGACCGCCAGTCTCAAGGCTGACCCCACCCCTCCTCGGTAGCCGCTGCTGCAGGCTGCGAACGAGCTGGGCGGCACTCCGATGCACTGCTCGCTAGCTCTGAAGACCCGCACAGGCTCGACAAGAGAGCGCCAAGCAAGGCCCTTCGGTCCTTTTCGCAGCCTCGCGGGCTCGGCAACGGCTACAGGGCTATTTCACAGGTAGCGCAGGGCGATCCCTTCCGCGTCCACTTGCACCACTTCCATGCGCACCCGCGGCGCCGTCACCGGCAGGCCCTGGACCTGGCCGTAGACCACCGCGCCCTTGGGCAGTCTTGCCAGGGCCGGGCTCTGTACATAGACGCCGCTGGCGGACAGGTTGCGGGTCTGCCCCAGGCATTCGCCGATGCTTTCGTGGGAAATCTTGATGCGGAACGACTTGCGATGATCGGACATCTTCTGCGCCCTTGTTCGGTGTGCTGTGGATAACTCCCGATGCGGGGTTATCCACAGATCGTGCCAGCTCCCTCAGTACCAGCGCGCCTCGCCAGGCGGGCGCTTCTTGAAGCGTTTCATGCTCCACATGTACTGGCTCGGATAGGCCCCCACATAACGCTCGACCACCTTGCTCATGGCCGCGCAGGAGGTTTCGGTATCGGTGCTGTACATGTCTTCCGGCGCCGCTTCGAGGATCACCTTGTAGCCCGAGCCGTCGGGCAGGCGCAGGGCATGGAGGAACACGCCGACCGCCTTGCCGCCGGCCAGCATGTTCGGCACGAACTTGCTGGTCAGGGCCTGGGTGGCGAAGAAGGGCACGAAGATCCCGGCGGATTCGGCCGGTTCCGGGTCGGCGGGGATGCCCACTGCCCCCCCTTTGCGCACTTCCTTGATGACGCTGAGGATGCCTTCCTTGGTGGAAGCCGCCACGCGGTTGCCCAGTTGCACCCGCTGCTTGCGCAGCAGTTCGTCCACCGCCTTGAGCTTGGGCGGACGGTAGAAAATGATCGGTTTGCACTGGCTGCAATAGAAGTGGTTGAGCACTTCCCAGTTGCCCAGGTGGCTGGTAATGCCAACCACGCCCTTGCCCGAGGCCAGGGCGTCCTTGAGCACTTCCAGGCCCTCGACTTCACGCACCAGGGCAATGGAACGCTCGGCCGGCCAGATCCAGGCGCAGGCGCTTTCAGTCAGGGACTTGCCGATGTCCTTCAGGCTCTGGCCTACCAGGCGCTCGCGTTCCGCCGGGTCCATCTGTGGAAAACACTTGGCCAGGTTGATACGCACCACCTCGCGGGAACGATTGGGCGTCTTCCACATGATCCAGCCGATGGCTGCGCCGACCGCCTGCACCGCGCGCCAGGGCAGCAGGGCAAACAACCGCAGAGCACCCACCAGCAGGGCGCCTTTGAACTTATCCACAAATGACTCCTGATCTTGGTCATGAAGCGTGTCGCCAGCCGGCTATTCTAACCGCGCATCGGCCAGGATGGCGTACCGATCACAGTCCAGGGTGTGGTCCATGACCATCCCCGAGGCCTGCATCAGCGCATAACAGATGGTCGGGCCGACGAAAGTGAAGCCGGCCTTGCGCAGGCCGCGGCTCATGGCTTCGGCCTCCGGCGTCACCGCCGGCACTTCGCTGCGGTCCTTGAAATGGTTGATCTTCGGCACACCACCGACGAAGGCCCAGAGAAAGGCCACCGGGTCTTCCAGCTCCAGCCAGGCCTGGGCATTGCGCCGCGCGGCGTTGAGCTTGAGGCGGTTGCGGATGATGCCCGGGTCCTGCATCAGGTCGTCGATCTCGGCATCGCTCATCTGCGCCACGCGCTGCACATCGAAGCCGAACAGCACCTGGCGATAGTGCTCGCGCTTCTTCAGCACGGTGATCCATGACAGCCCGGCCTGGAACCCTTCGAGCAATAACAACTCGAACAAGCGCTGCCCATCGCGCAGCGGCACGCCCCACTCCTGATCGTGATAAGCCATGTACAGCGGATCTTCGGAACACCAAAAGCAGCGTGGCATAAGGCTCCAGGGGGCGTGCGCAGGACTGAATCGGGTATACTCCCGCTCCTTAAATCGCAGCCCAAGTAACAGGTGAATTTCGTGAGCCAGCCTACGCCAGCCGTGCGTACCTTCCAAGACTTGATCCTCGCCCTCCAGCAGTACTGGGCCGAGCAAGGTTGTGTGGTACTTCAGCCCTACGATATGGAAGTAGGCGCCGGCACTTTCCACACCGCTACCTTCCTGCGGGCCATCGGCCCGGAAACCTGGAACGCCGCTTATGTGCAGCCCAGTCGTCGCCCGACTGACGGCCGCTACGGCGAAAACCCCAACCGCCTGCAGCACTACTATCAGTTCCAGGTGGTCTTGAAGCCCAACCCGGAGAACTTCCAGGAGCTGTACCTGGGTTCCCTGAAGCACGTGGGCCTGGACCCGCTGGTGCACGACATCCGCTTCGTCGAGGACAACTGGGAATCGCCGACCCTGGGCGCCTGGGGCCTGGGCTGGGAAGTCTGGCTCAACGGCATGGAAGTGACTCAGTTCACCTACTTCCAGCAAGCCGGTGGCATCGAGTGCTACCCGGTGACCGGTGAAATCACCTATGGCCTGGAACGCCTGGCCATGTACCTGCAGGGCGTGGATTCGGTATACGACCTGGTCTGGGCCGACGGCCCGTTCGGCAAGGTCACCTATGGCGATGTGTTCCACCAGAACGAAGTGGAGCAGTCGACCTACAACTTCGAACACGCCAACGTCGAGAAGCTGTTCGAACTGTTCGATTTCTACGAAAGCGAAGCCAAGCGCCTGATCGAGCTGGATCAGCCACTGCCGCTGCCGAGCTATGAAATGGTCCTCAAGGCCTCGCACACCTTCAACCTGCTGGATGCACGCCGGGCAATCTCGGTCACCGCACGCCAGCAGTACATCCTGCGTGTGCGCACCCTGGCGCGTTCCGTTGCGCAAGCCTACCTGCTGGCCCGTGCCAAGCTGGGCTTCCCGATGGCAACCCCGGACCTGCGTGATGAAGTGTTGGCTAAGTTGGAGGCGGCACAATGAGTGCGCAAGATTTTCTGGTTGAACTGGGCACTGAAGAACTGCCACCCAAAGCCCTGAACACCCTGGCCGAAGCCTTTCTGGCCGGCATCGAAAAAGGCCTGCAGAGCGCCGGCCTGAGCTTCCAGGCCAAGCACGTATACGCCGCGCCACGGCGCCTGGCGGTGCTGATCACCCAACTGGCCACCCAGCAGCCGGATCGCAGCATCAACCTCGACGGCCCGCCACGCCAGGCAGCCTTCGACGCTGAAGGCAACCCGACCCAGGCGGCCCTGGGCTTTGCCAAGAAGTGCGGCGTCGAACTCAGCGAGATCGACCAGAGCGGCCCGAAACTGCGCTACAGCCAGAGCATCAAGGGCAAGCCGACCGCCAGCCTGCTGCCGACCATCGTCGAAGATTCGCTGAACGACCTGCCGATTCCCAAGCGCATGCGCTGGGCCGCGCGCAAAGAAGAGTTCGTGCGCCCGACTCAATGGCTGGTGATGCTGCTGGGCGATGAGGTCATCGACTGCACCATCCTCGCCCAGAAGGCCGGTCGCGACTCCCGCGGCCACCGCTTCCACCACCCGCAAAGCGTGCGCATCACCGCGCCGGCCAACTACCTGGCCGACCTGCGTGCCGCCTACGTGCTGGCCGACGCCAACGAGCGTCGCGAGCTGATCAGCAAGCGCACCGCGGAACTGGCGACCCTGCAGGAAGGCACGGCGATCGTCCCGGCGGACCTGCTGGACGAAGTGACTGCCCTGGTCGAATGGCCGGTGCCACTGGTGTGCTCGTTCGAGGAACGCTTCCTCGAAGTGCCCCAGGAAGCCCTGATCACCACCATGCAGGACAACCAGAAGTACTTCTGCCTGCTGGACGTGGACGGCAAGCTGCTGCCGCGCTTCATCACCGTGGCCAACATCGAGAGCAAGGACCCGCGCCAGATCATCGAGGGCAACGAGAAAGTCGTGCGCCCACGCCTGACCGACGCCGAGTTCTTCTTCAAGCAGGACAAGAAGCAGAAGCTCGAAGACTTCAACCTGCGCCTGCAGAACGTGGTCTTCCAGGAAAAACTCGGCAGCGTCTACGACAAGGCCGAGCGGATCTCCAAGCTGGCCGCCTTCATTGCCCCGCGCATCGGCGGCGACGCCCAGCGCGCCGCCCGTGCCGGCCTGCTGTCCAAGTGCGACCTGGCCACCGAGATGGTCGGCGAGTTCCCGGAGATGCAAGGTATCGCCGGCTACTACTACGCTCTCAATGACGGCGAGCCGGAAGATGTCGCCCTGGCCCTGAACGAGCAGTACATGCCACGTGGCGCCGGCGCCGAGCTGCCCAGCACCGTGACCGGTGCCGCCGTGGCCATCGCCGACAAGCTGGACACCCTGGTGGGGATCTTCGGCATCGGCATGCTGCCCACCGGCAGCAAGGACCCCTACGCCCTGCGTCGCGCGGCACTGGGCGTGCTGCGGATCCTGATCGAGAAGAAGTTCGACCTCGACCTGAACGACGCCGTGGCCTTCGCCGTCAGCGCCTTCGGCAGCAAGGTCAAGGCCGCCGGCCTGGCCGACCAGGTGCTGGAGTTCATCTTCGACCGCCTGCGTGCCCGTTACGAAGACGAAGGCGTGGATGTAGCCACCTACCTCTCGGTGCGTGCCCTGAAGCCGGGTTCGGCCCTGGACTTCGACCAGCGCGTGCAAGCCGTGCAGGCCTTCCGCAAGCTGCCGGAAGCCGCCGCCCTGGCTGCGGTGAACAAGCGCGTGTCGAACCTGCTGAGCAAGATCGAAGGCAATGTGCCGACCACCATCGAAGCCAAGTACTTCGACAACGCCAACGAGTTCTCCCTGTACTCGGCGATCCAGCAAGCGGACCAGGCTGTACAGCCCATGGCCGCTGCCCGCCAGTACAGCGAGACCCTGGCCCGCCTGGCTGCCCTGCGCGAGCCGGTGGACGCCTTCTTCGAGGCGGTGATGGTCAATGCCGAGGACGCCAATGTACGGGCCAACCGCTACGCGCTGCTGGCGCGGCTGCGGGGCCTGTTCCTGGGCGTGGCCGACATTTCGGTACTGAGCTGATCAGGTAGGGAACTGCTGTGAAACTGCTGATACTCGATCGTGACGGCGTGATCAATCACGACTCCGATGCCTACATCAAATCGGTGCAGGAGTGGATTCCGCTCCCCGGCGCGATCGAAGCCATTGCGCAGTTGAGCAAGGCCGGCTGGACGGTGGCGATCGCCACCAACCAGTCCGGCATCGCTCGCGGCTACTACGACCTGGCCACCCTTGATGCCATGCACGCGCGCCTGCGCGAACTGGTGGCGGAGCAGGGCGGCGAAGTCGGGCTGATCGTCTATTGCCCCCATGGGCCCGACGAAGGGTGCGCCTGCCGCAAACCGAAACCGGGCATGCTGCGAACCATTGCCGAGCATTACCAGGCAGAACTGACAGGTCTATGGTTTGTCGGTGACAGTCTCGGTGACCTGGAAGCCGCAAAAGCCGTCGACTCTCAGCCAGTATTGGTAAAGACCGGGAAAGGCGAAAAGACTCTGGGGAAAACCCTGCCGGTAGGCACCTTGATTTTTGACGACCTGGCGGCCGTTGCCGCTGA
This sequence comes from Pseudomonas sp. GW823-FHT03E05, assembly GCF_058796855.1. Lineage (NCBI taxonomy): Bacteria > Pseudomonadati > Pseudomonadota > Gammaproteobacteria > Pseudomonadales > Pseudomonadaceae > Pseudomonas > Pseudomonas sp. GW823-FHT03E05. The sequence continues at coordinate 700,366 of NZ_JBXAJB010000003.1, read as the reverse complement.
ACTTATCCACAATTAGGCCCCTTCTGGCATCCTGACCAAGGACTGTTCGGGAGAGCGCTTTTTAACAGGCGGGCAATGCCCGCAATGGTAAATGCCGCTATGTCGATCCTGCAGGCCATCAGAACCTTTTTCTTTTACCTGCTACTGGGCACCAGTTCCTTGCTGTGGTGCTCCCTGAGCTTTTTTATCGCGCCGTTCCTCCCATTCAAGGCGCGCTATCGCTTTATCAACGTCTACTGGTGTCGCTGCGCGCTGTGGCTGACCAAGGTATTCCTCAATATCCGCGTGGAAGTGAAGGGCGCGGAAAACGTCCCCGAGCGGCCTTGCGTGATCGTTTCCAATCACCAGAGCACCTGGGAAACCTTCTTTCTCTCGGCCTACTTCGAGCCCCTGAGCCAGGTGCTCAAGCGCGAGCTGCTGTATGTGCCGTTCTTCGGCTGGGCCATGGCCATGCTGCGGCCCATCGCCATTGACCGGGACAACCCCAAGGCTGCCCTCAAGCAGGTGGCGAGCAAGGGCGACGAGTTGCTCAAGGACAATGTCTGGGTACTGATCTTCCCTGAAGGCACCCGCGTGCCTTACGGCCAGATCGGCAAGTTTTCCCGCAGCGGCAGCGCCCTGGCGGTGAATGCCGACCTGCCGGTGCTGCCGGTGGCCCACAACGCGGGCAAGTTCTGGCCGAAGACCGGCTGGGCCAAGCGCCCCGGCACCATCACCGTGACCATCGGCGCGCCGATGTATGCCGAAGGCAGCGGCCCGCGGGCCATCGCCGAGCTCAATGACCGGGTGGCGGCCTGGAATGAACAGGCTCAACGGGATATGGGCTCATTGCCACCATTGGCCACTTCTACGGATAAGGTTGCTGTATGAGCTTCTGTGGATAACCTGTGTACGACTTTTCCTACAAGGCTTGAAATCGAATTATAAATCACTGATTTATATATATATTTCCCAAGCTCATAAAATGTGGAAAAACGTGCATAAGTTTTTCAGCAGACAAAAAAACCGGCCTTGGAGCCGGTTTTTTTCACCTGGGATATTCCCGGCCCTTCATTCCTCCAGCAAAGGCAGTTCGAGGATGAAGCAAGAGCCCCGACCCACCACGCTCTGGCAACTGATACGGCCCTGATGTCGGTCCACCACCGCCTTGACCATGGACAAGCCCAGGCCCAGGCCATCAATGCCCTTGGCCGAAGCAAAACGCTGGTACTGGCCGAACAGCTGGGGCAGATCCGCGGCATCGATACCCCGGCCTTCATCGCTGATCTCGCAGCGCAGCCAGCCTGGGGTACAACTGACCCGCACACTCACCCTGGACTCCACCGGGCTGTACTTGATGGCGTTTTCCAGCAGGTTGAACAGCGCCCGGGTCAGTAGCGACTGGTCCGCCAGCACCAGGCCTTCGCCCTCGTCGTCCAGGTCATGCTCCAGGTGAATGTCCTTCAACTGGGCCAGGGTCGTGGCCTGATCGAAGGCGTCCAGCACCAGCATGGCGAACATGCTCGGTTCGAACTGGTAGGCCTCCGACTCGGCCTTGGCCAACTGCACGAAGGCCTCGGTCAGAGCCAGGGCCCGGCGTACCTGCTGTTCGATCTGGCCATACACCTGCCGGGGCGTCGCCGGCTGATGGCGCTGCACATCCAGCAAGGCCAGGATCGCCGAATGGGGCGCGCGCAGATCATGGGACAGAAAGCGCAACAGCACGCTGCGTTGCTGTTCGGCGTCGCGCTCGACGCTGAGGTCGGTGAGGCTCAGCAGCCAGCCAATGGCGGTATCGCTGTCCACCGGCAGCAGCGGCGCCAGTTCCATGCGCAGGCTGCGCTGCTGAACATCACGGAACTCCACCGCCGGCAGTTGTTCCAGCCGGGGGTACAAGGCCGGTTCCGTCAGGCCCGGGTAACCCAGGGCGGCCAACTGGGCAATCAGCCCTTCACCCACCAGGGAATGGGCAAACACTTCCCGTGCATTGCGGTTGGCCAGCAGGATCTTGCCGTCGGGGTCGCTGATCAGGGTCGCCACCGGCAGGTACTCCAGGCCATCGGCGATAAAACGCCGGGTGTCCCGGGTGCGGCTCAGGGCCTGCTCCAGAGCGACGATCTGCCCCTGCAGCACATCCCCGGCCGGGGCCTGGCTGCGCCGGCGTTCCGGCAACACCTTGGGCTCGCTGTCCAGGCGCGCTAGTTCCCAGCCGAAGTAGGCCAGGATCACGCTCAGCCGGCGCCAGTTCCAGATCAGGTAGGCCAGCAGCATGCCCAGCAGGCTGGCCACCGGCGACCACCAGTAGCCCAGCCGCAGCATCAATACCGAGCCCGCCAGGCCCAGCCCCATGCAACCCAGGGTTATCCACAGCGCGTGGCGCGGCCGCCACAGCAACAGGCCCAGCAACACAGCGGTCAGGGCCATGGACAGCAGCATCCCCGACCACTGGCCCAGGGCAACCACGCTGCGATGCTGGAGCAGGCCGTTGAGCAGGTTGGCCTGGATCTCCACCCCCGGGGTGGTGCCCTGGCTGCCGGATTGCGGGGTCACGTAGCGGTCCCCCAGCCCCGGGGCCGTGGAGCCCACCAGGATCAGCCGGTCGCGCAGCAGCTCCGGCGGCACTTCGCCCCGCAGCACGCTGACATAGGGCACGCTGGGAAAGCCGGCGTCGGTGCTGATAAAGGGAATGCGCACCGGGTTGGACCGCAGCCACCCCTGGGCCACGCGAGGTTTACCGGGCCCGGGCATATGGGGGAATGCCGGCTCGGCTTCGGTCAGTTGGTACAGCAGCCACGTCAGTTGCGCCCGGGGAGCCAGCACCGGGCCTTCGCGCAGGTACACGCTGCGCACCGTGCCATCGGCATCCGCTTCGGCATTGATATGGCCCAGGCCGCGGGCGCAATTGCGCAGCAGCGGCACCGGCGGGATTTCCTCAATGTCCTGGCCATAGCGGGCAACGCCCTGGCGCAGCACCGGCAGGAACACATTGCCGGCCCGGCACAGGGCGGCAGCCAGGCGGGTGTCGTTTTCCACCGTGCTGCCGGGTTCACTGAGGATCACATCGAACAGCACCCCTTTGGCCTCGGCCGCGCTCAGCCGGTCCAGCAGTTGGCCATGAATGGCCCGCGGCCAGGGCCAGCGTCCCAGTTGCTGCAAGCTGTAGTCGTCGATGGTCACCAGCAGGATGCGCGGGTCCACCGGTAGCGGGGTGAAGCGCCGCAGGTTGTCGTAGAAGAGATTGTTCAGGGCCAGGCCGTGGCTCAGGGACAACACCGCAGTCAGCGGCAGAAGAATCAGGCTGACCCACAGCCACTCCCGCACCAGCCCGCGGAACAGGCGCTGAGCCTGGGTCGGTTCACGGCCTTCGGCCCGACGGCGCCACACGCTCATGGACGGCCCACCGGAGCGTTATTCAACACGGGTGGTCCTGGGGTAATAAAAGATGTCATAGACCCCGGTTTCGCCTTCCAGGCCGTGCTCATCGAACGCCGAAAGACGCACGTGATAAAAAAATGCCTGCAAGCCGGTGAAGTTGACCTGCGGGGTGCTGGAGAACTGCTCCTGCTTGATGTTCAGGAAGTCCTTGTCGGTGGCGACCTGGGCCCGGTAGCGGCTGGCCCCGGGCAAAGGTTGCAGGATCAGTTGCCAGACGGGCAGGGCACCGGTCTGCCCAGCCTGCCCCAGCAGCCTCGGTGCGGCCAGCAGTTCCACCGGCTTGAGCTCGCCCTGTTTCTGGATCCGCAGCCCCTGGCGCGCCATGACCTGGACTTCACCCGGCACCGGGCCTGCCGGTTTATCCACAGGGCGCTGACGCGTACGCCGCGGTGCCGGCTGCGGCGCGTCCTCTTCGCGATTCACCGCCACCTGGCCATTGAGCACCTCCACCAGGGATTGCTGATCGTCATTGCGTACCCGGAAGTGAGTACCGCGAACCCCCAGCACGCCCACCGGCGTAACGATCTGGAAACGGTCGTGATCACTGGTGCGCTTGATCACGTAGGACTCGATCTGGCCCTGCTCCAGCACAACCTGAGGGATGGAGTACTGGTTATTGAGTTGCAGGGTGACCTGGGAACTGGAAGGCAGCACCACCCGCGAACCGTCTCCCAGGGACAGGCTGACGAAGGCCGACGGCGAGGTCCTGACCCCTTCCTTCTCATCGATGCTCATGCCTTCCTGCAGGAGCACCTCGCGTCCCTTGGCGTCCAGTTTCCAGGCTTCGCCGGTCAGGTGTTCCACCGTCGCCGGCAGGGGCTGGCCACGGCACTGCTGGTTGTCATCGATATAGGGCAGCCGTGGCGCTGCCGCCTGTGCCGCACACAGCGGCAGAATCAACCCGGCCAGCAGCAGGGCGACACGCGCGACCTGAGGCCGGCCGGTGGACGGAAAAGGGCAGAGGTCATTCATGGATGTGCTTAGAGCCTTTGGGAAAACCGCGGCGAAATCCTACGCACCATACCTGAGGCAGATCGTTGGCAGAAAGCCGAACGCTGCGGGATGTCGCCCAAAGACAGGAACCCGGTCGGGCGAGGGCGGAAACAGGACAGGGCGAGAAGAAAGTGACACGTCCCTGTGTCGGAACCGGAGCGACAGGTCGCCCGGCCCAAAGTCCTGAGGAGGCACTCCCTGTATTCCCCTTCAACGACGCACGCGAGCGCGCGTTGTCCCGCCAGCCTGGCGGTTGACACTCCCTGTGTCGGAGCACTTCCAGGTGCCCCCGTGTGCCACTCAGCGGGAAGCAATGTAACGCTGGCCGCAAAGCTGCGACGGATTTGCAATATTTGTTCAGAATCATTGCCGCGGCCTCTAGAACACCCAGCGCGGGGCCGGTGGCTGCAGGTTCGTGGGTAGCGCTGTCCGACCGATCACGGGCTCGGCGTCCAGGGTCAGGTTGGAGTCACTGCCAGCGGGCAGGGCAGACGCCGGGTATTGCCCGATGCCGGAGGGCTGACAGCAGCCCGCTGTGGACGCTGGCACGGTACAGGCACTGATTCCCAGATAAGCCGCCAGCATCAAACTGAGAAGACGCACCGGATCATCGCCGCTGAATATTCTGACAAGCGCGACCTGGCCTTTCCTGAGCAGGTTCCCCATGGTTCTTTTCCTTGTTTGTACGAGCCGGTATCGTGCTGCTCAATAGCCCGACGGCCCGTGCTCCGGGCGCCTTACCGGCTATTTGATATCAGCGTACCGAGGGACCCGGGGCTCAAGAGCAATTCGCCACAATTGTTCAGATTCAGGCCAGGTGCCTAAACTTCCCCTCAGTCCGAGCCCGGCAGCCACGGCCCCGGGCGCTCTTGGAACCATAAGGAACTGCCTCGCATGCGTGTCGCGATACTGGATGACGAACCTGCGGAACTGGCGCGGGTGGAACAGACACTGCGAGAGATTCCCGGCCCCGGCGAACAGCCCTGGACCTTGCACAGCTTCGAGCGCGGAGAAGACCTGCTGCGCCAGTTGCGCCGGGAAACCTTCGACCTGCTGATCCTCGACTGGCAAGTGCCGGACCTCAGCGGCCTGTCCCTGTTGCGCTGGACCCGGGAACACATGGATTCGCCGCCCGCGGCCATCATGCTCACCAGCCGCGATGCCGAGAGCGATATCGTCCAGGCCCTGAACACCGGTGCCGACGACTACCTGAGCAAGCCGTTTCGTCCCAACGAACTCAAGGCCCGGGTCAACGCGGTACTGCGCCGCCATGGCTTGCAGCGCAACCACAGCGAAGAAGTGCAGAGTTTCAACGACCTGAGCTTCGATGATGCGGAACTGACCGTCACCCGCGCCGGCGCTCCCATCAGCCTTACCGAGCGCGAGTACCGCCTGGCCCGCTGCCTGTTCGCCAACCTGGGCCGGCCGCTGTCCCGGGAATACCTGTACGAACGGTTCTGGACCCATGAGGAAATCGTTTCCTCACGGCCCCTGGATACCCACATCTACCGCTTGCGCAACAAACTCGGGCTGACCGCGGATCGCGGCTGGCAACTGTTGACGATCTACGGCTATGGCTACCGCCTGGAAAGTGTCGCGTCGCCTGAAGAACAGGGCAGCTGACTGCTTGCCTTCAAAAGCGGCTTGATATCATTCCGGGTCCCGCCAGACATCTTCATAGCCGGCGCGGTCGATGATGAAACGCGTCCCGCTCGGCAGGTACAAGTAATCGATCACTTCCGGCAACAGCTCGAGCAGATGCCCGGCACACAGAGGCTGGTAGAAATCCACCGCAGTGGAATGTTCGCCGCAGTGGATAAACCAACTGACCGTGCCGTTTTCCGGCAACTCGACCCGGGTGCCATAGATGGGCGACTGCGCAAGGGAGCCTATGGCCAGCGCAATCATCGGCTCCGGGGCCTGGGGAGCAAGGTCGTAGCGTTCACAGATAAGCTGCTGTCTTTCGTTCATAGGGCCAGCCACCAATCGAGCAGGGTCTCGTCATCGGTGTCATCGAGGTTTTTATAGATGTTGGCGTAGTACCACTCGCTGCCCGTGGTCTCGCGAAAGCGGTTGAAGAACAGGGCGATGTTGTCCATGCCGTTTCGCGCCGGCACCGACAATGTCAGATTGCCCTTGTAGCGCCCGTCGAGCATGCCACCCAATTCGCTCGCCACATCCGCCGCCAGGGCCATGATGTGTTCTTCAGGGATGTGATCCGAATAGATATGGATACAGAAGTTGCCGCCACGCTTGAGCACCACGGCGGGGGCCTGCGGATCCTTGATCGAAATGATGTCGCCCTTGGCCAGGTTCAGCGCCAGCCCTGGTGAATAGAGAATCTCGTAACTGTCCTCATCAATGCGCCGGACATGCAGCGGCTCATAGACCGGGCCACGGCTGTTCTGCCCCGCAACAACCCGAATCGATATTTCCTGGTTTTCATCATCCATAACCCATTTCCGTGCGATTGCTGTTTCTACAAAGGGTGAAATGAGCCGAACCGGCCCAGCCGCGTAGCGGGGTCAACTGATCGATAAACACATCTCGAACGCGCCTGTTCGATGGCCGGAGCGTCTCGCAGCTCAGGTGCCAGCACAGCACCTAGTGATCCCTCCAGGTGACGCACTCAAGTGAGGCCAGTGAAGAGCACTCGCTCAGGCGCGCAGGCTCAATGGCCTCGTGCTGTAAACAGGCATCTTCATAGGCGACATGTTGGTCGTCGGTGATGGAGGCCAGGTATTGGTCGATTGCGCAAAAACTGACCTCGGGCGCGATATCCACAGTGAACAGCGACAGGCCCCGGGTAACCGTGCACCGGGCGCCAAGGCTGCGCAGGTGCTGCACAATCTCCGAGCGCTCTGACTCGCGCTCGGCAAAAACCCGCAACGTCGAGTGCCCGGATTGCCGCACCACGCCAGTCGCGATCCGCTCATGGGCCTCAGCGCGAGTCAGCACCCAGTCCCCCTTGCTCACGCCATAGAGATAGTAGGGCGTGTTATCCAACTGGTAGACATCTGCCCCCCGTTGAATGCCCCACATCGACTCATACTCCACCGGTGGATAACCGTCGGCGTCGACGGTGAGCTTGAAAATGATCTTGTGAAACTGTGCTGTCGAGGTATCCATTCCATCTCACCGAGGCGCCGCCATGGGCCTCATAAACTGCACGTAAAAGAAGTTTTCCTCGAAGGAAAATATGACCTCTGCGCTGTGATAAGGCTGGGCACTGGAATGAACCAGTCCCATAGCGCCTTTGACGCTACCTGATCAAACAGTACGACTTGCTGTTTGTCGTCAGCACTCAGGCCACAGTCCACGGCGTTGAAACGCCAGGCGATGGGGTAGGGTGCTTCATCGAATAGGTGGCTGTTTGTACCCGCGAAGGTCAACATCCTTATTTACTCCATCCAATAAAAAGGCCAACGCTAAGCGTCGGCCTTTTTATTTCCAGCTGTGCCCCCGGATCAGAAGTCCAGGTTGGACACCGCCAGGGCGTTGCTTTCGATGAAGTCGCGACGAGGCTCGACCGCATCACCCATCAGGGTGTTGAAGATCTGGTCGGCGCCGATGGCGTCTTCAATGGTCACCTTGAGCATGCGGCGCATGCTTGGGTCCATGGTGGTTTCCCACAGCTGGTCAGGGTTCATCTCGCCCAGACCTTTGTATCGCTGGATGGTGTGGCGCTTGGTGCTTTCCGCCATCAGCCAGTCCAGGGCCTCCTTGAACTCGGTGACGGCTTTCTTGCGTTCGCCGCGCTGAACATACGCGCCTTCGTCCAGCAGGGTGCTCAGTTGAGCGCCGAGGGAGACGACGGTCTTGTAGTCGTTGCTGCCAAAGAAGTCGCGGTTGAAGGTGACGTAGTTGGACAGGCCGTGGGAGATCAGCTCGACCTCTGGCAGCCACACATTGCGTTCACGGTCTTCGCGCAGGCTGGCCTTGTAGACCAGGCCGGACTTCTCGGAAGTGCGCAGGCGGGCGTCGTACTTGGCCAGCCAATCCTGCATGGCGGCGTGGTCGGACAGTTGCTCCATGGTCACGGCCGGCAGGTAGATGAAGTGCTCGGTCAGCTCCTGCGGGTACAGGCGCGACAGGCGCTTGAGGGTCTTCATCACCATGCGGAAGTCGTTGACCAGGCGCTCCAGCGCCTCGCCGGAGATCCCGGGGGCTTCTTCGTTCAAGTGCAGGCTGGCATCTTCCAGAGCCGACTGGGTCATGTAGTCTTCCATGGCGTCGTCGTCTTTGATGTATTGCTCTTGCTTGCCTTTCTTGACCTTGTACAGCGGCGGCTGGGCGATGTAGATGTAGCCGCGCTCGATCAGCTCCGGCAACTGACGGAAGAAGAAGGTCAGCAGCAGGGTACGGATGTGCGAACCGTCAACGTCAGCATCGGTCATGATGATGATGTTGTGATAACGCAGCTTGTCGATGTTGTACTCTTCACGGCCGATGCCGCAGCCCAGCGCGGTGATCAGGGTGCCCACCTCTTGCGAGGAGATCATCTTGTCGAAGCGTGCCTTCTCGACGTTGAGGATCTTGCCCTTGAGCGGCAGGATCGCCTGGGTCTTGCGGTTGCGGCCCTGCTTGGCGGAACCGCCAGCAGAGTCACCTTCCACCAGGTAGAGTTCGGACAGCGCCGGGTCCTTTTCCTGGCAGTCCGCCAGTTTGCCCGGCAGGCCGGCGATATCCAGCGCGCCTTTGCGGCGAGTCATTTCACGGGCTTTACGCGCCGCTTCACGAGCGCGGGCAGCGTCGATCATCTTGCCCACCACCAACTTGGCTTCGTTGGGGTTTTCCAGCAGGAAGTCGGAGAAGTACTTGCCCATTTCCTGTTCGACCGCGGTCTTCACTTCGGAAGAAACCAGCTTGTCCTTGGTCTGGGAGCTGAACTTCGGATCCGGCACTTTCACCGAGATGATCGCGGTCAGGCCTTCACGAGCGTCGTCACCAGTGGTGGCGACCTTGTGTTTCTTGGCCAGGCCTTCCTGCTCGATGTAGTTGTTCAGGTTGCGCGTCAGGGCCGAACGGAAGCCCACCAGGTGGGTACCGCCGTCGCGCTGAGGAATGTTGTTGGTGAAGCACAACAGGTTCTCGTTGAAGCTGTCGTTCCACTGCAAGGCGATTTCCACGCCGATGCCGTCTTCACGCTGGATGTTGAAGTGGAACACCTGGTTGACCGCAGTCTTGTTGGTGTTCAGGTATTCAACGAATGCCCGCAGGCCGCCTTCGTACTTGAACAGCTCTTCCTTGCCGCTGCGCTCGTCCTTGAGGACGATGCCGACACCGGAGTTGAGGAAGGACAATTCACGGATCCGCTTGGCCAGGACGTCCCAGCTGAAGTGGATGTTCTTGAAGGTTTCAGCCGAAGGCTTGAAGTGGATCTGGGTACCGGTGGTTTCGCTGTCACCAACGATCTTCATCCGCTCTTGCGGAACACCGTGGACATAGGTCTGTTCCCAGATTTTGCCGCTACGGCGCACAGTGAGGATCAGCTCTTCGGACAGGGCGTTCACTACCGACACACCTACGCCGTGCAGACCGCCGGAGACCTTGTAGGAGTTGTCGTCGAACTTACCGCCGGCGTGGAGCACGGTCATGATGACCTCTGCCGCCGAAACGCCTTCTTCTTTATGCACATCTACCGGGATGCCGCGACCGTTGTCGCGCACGGTGATGGATTCATCCGGGTGGATGATGATGCTGATGTCGTCGCAATGGCCGGCCAGCGCTTCGTCGATGGAGTTATCGACCACCTCGAACACCATGTGGTGCAGACCGCTGCCGTCATCGGTGTCGCCAATGTACATACCGGGACGTTTGCGTACGGCATCCAAACCTTTCAGCACCTTGATGCTGGTCGAGTCGTACGTATTTTCTTCGCTCATGCCTTCACTCCCGATGGTCGTGGGTCTGGGTGATACGGCCTTGTTCCACGTGGAACAAAGCGACTGGCGTTTCCGTCTGCCAGCCTTCCCTCAATAATTCGTGGTCTACACAGGTGATAAACACCTGGCAGCGTAAGTCTTCCAACAAGCGACAAAGTGCGCGGCGATGCTGCTCGTCCAGCTCGGACGGCAAGTCATCCACCAGATAAATACACTGACCGCGGCGAGCCTGGCTCACCAGGTGCCCCTGGGCAATGCGCAAGGCACAGACCACCAACTTCTGCTGGCCACGGGACAAGATGTCCGCGGCGTTGTGTCCGCCTAAGCGCAGACGCAAATCAGCACGTTGTGGGCCGGCCTGGGTATGACCCATTTGCTGGTCACGGTGGAGGGCGGTCGCGAGCACTTCACTGAGTTCCCGGTCCTTGTCCCAACCACGGTAATAGCTAAGCGTCAGGCCCTCGAGCTGCAACAGTTCGCCCAAGGTCCGCTCAAAGACTGGTTTCAAGGCTTTGATATAAGCGCGGCGGTATTCATCGATTTCAGCGCTGGCCTGACACAGTTCCCGGTCCCAGGCCGCTTGCGAAGCGGCGTCAAGTGTACCATGCCGCAGCCATGAGTTCCGCTGCCGCAGGGCCTTCTGCAAGCGCTGCCAGGTGGACATGAAGCGTGGTTCCACATGGAACACTCCCCAATCCAGGAACTGCCGACGGATCTTCGGTGCGCCCTCCAGCAGGCGGAAGCTGTCCGGGTTGATCAACTGCAGCGGCAGGATCTCGGCTAACTGCGCCGCGCTGCGGGCATTCTGACCGTCGATGCGGATCTGGAATTCCCCCTGGCGATCACGGGATATCCCCAGGCTGCTATGGCCGCCCTGGGCCAACTCCACCTGGCCGAACACCGTGCAAGCCAGCTGCTCGTACTGGATCACCGGCAACAGGCGGGCACTGCGGAACGAGCGGGCAAGCCCCAGCAGGTGGATGGCTTCCAGCACACTGGTCTTGCCACTGCCGTTGGCGCCGTAGAGAAGGTTGATGCGGGGGGAGGGGGAGAAGGTCACCGGGTGCAGATTGCGCACCGCGGTGACCGAGACGCGACTGAGGGACATCTAGCTTCTGCTGAGCATGATTACAGGCGCATCGGCATGACAACGTAAGCCGAGTCGTCGTTGTCGGATTCCTGCACCAGCGCACTGCTGTTGGAATCGGACAGGATCAGGCGAACCTGTTCGGTGGTCATCACGCCCAGAACGTCCAGCAGGTAGCTGACGTTGAAGCCGATTTCCAGGGAACCGCCGTTGTATTCCACGCCCACTTCTTCTTCCGCTTCTTCCTGCTCCGGGTTGTTGGCCTGGATCTTCAGCTGACCATTGGCCAGTTGCAGACGGATGCCGCGGTACTTCTCGTTGGACAGGATCGCGGTACGGCTGAAGGCTTCGCGCAGCGCCTGGCGATCACCCAGTACCAGCTTGTCACCGCCTTTTGGCAGCACGCGCTCGTAGTCCGGGAACTTGCCGTCCACCAGCTTGGAGGTGAAGGTGAATTCGCCGGTGGTGGCACGAATGTGGTGCTGGCCCAGGACAATGCTGACGTTGCCATCGGGCTCGGTGAGCAGGCGCGCCAGTTCCAGGATGCCTTTGCGCGGCACGATCACCTGGTGGCGATCCGGCTGACCGATGTCCGCCTGCATCGAGCACATGGCCAGACGGTGACCGTCGGTGGCCACGGCGCGGATGATCCCGGCGGACACTTCCAGCAGCATGCCATTGAGGTAGTAGCGCACATCCTGCTGGGCCATGGCGAAGCTGGTGCGTTCGATCAGGCGGCGCAGTCGGCTCTGCTCCAGCTGGCAGGTCAGCGAGCCCGGGCCTTCTTCCACGGTCGGGAAGTCGTTGGCCGGCAGGGTCGACAGGGTGAAGCGGCTACGCCCGGCCTTCACCACCAGCTTCTGCTCGTCGACCTTGATGTCGATCAGGGCATCGTTGGGCAGGCTCTTGCAGATGTCCATCAGCTTGCGCGCGGGAACGGTGATTTCCCCCGGCTCGGCTGGCTCTTCAAGTTGCACACGACCGACCAGCTCGACTTCCAGGTCGGTACCGGTCAGCGACAGTTGCTGGCCTTCGACAACCAGCAGCACGTTAGAAAGCACCGGCAAGGTCTGGCGGCGTTCGACGACGCCGGCGACCAGTTGCAGGGGTTTCAACAGGGCTTCGCGTTGAATGGTGAAATGCATGGTCTAGTCCCTTGCCTTAATAAGCTGCGTTGGAGTCATCAAGTGGTCAGAGTACGCAGCAGGTTCTTGTAGTCCTCGCGGATGTCCGCGTCGGATTCCTTAAGTTCATTGATCTTGCGGCAGGCGTGCAGAACCGTGGTGTGGTCGCGACCGCCGAACACATCGCCGATTTCCGGCAGGCTGTGGTTGGTCAGTTCCTTGGACAGGGCCATGGCCACCTGACGCGGGCGGGCCACCGAACGGGAACGCCGCTTGGACAGCAGATCGGAAATCTTGATCTTGTAGTACTCGGCGACGGTGCGCTGGATGTTATCCACAGACACCAGCTTGTCCTGCAGCGCCAGCAGGTCCTTCAAGGATTCGCGAATCAGCTCGATGGTGATATCGCGGCCCATGAAGTGCGAGTGGGCGATGACCCGTTTCAGGGCACCTTCCAGTTCACGGACGTTGGAGCGAATGCGCTGGGCAATGAAGAACGCTGCATCATGAGGCAGCTCGACCTTGGCCTGGTCGGCCTTCTTCATCAGGATCGCCACCCGGGTTTCCAGCTCAGGCGGTTCGACGGCCACCGTCAGGCCCCAGCCGAAGCGCGACTTGAGGCGCTCTTCCAGGCCTTCGATCTCCTTCGGGTAGCGGTCGCTGGTGAGAATCACCTGCTGGCCGCCTTCGAGGAGGGCGTTGAAGGTGTGGAAGAACTCTTCCTGGGAACGTTCCTTGCGGGCGAAGAATTGAATGTCATCGATCAGCAGCGCATCGACCGAACGGTAGAAACGCTTGAATTCGTTGATGGCGTTGAGCTGCAACGCCTTGACCATGTCCGCCACGAAGCGCTCGGAATGCAGGTACACGACCTTGGCATTCGGGTTCTTCTTTAATAGGTGGTTACCCACAGCGTGCATCAAGTGGGTCTTACCCAGGCCGACGCCGCCATAAAGGAACAGCGGGTTGTAGCCATGCTTGGGGTTGTCCGCCACCTGCCAGGCCGCCGCGCGGGCCAGCTGGTTGGATTTACCCTCGACGAAATTCTCAAAGGTGAAAGTGCGGTTCAGGTAGCTGGTGTGCTTGAGCGCGCCCTCTACCTGGACAGTACGCTGTTCGGCGCGTACCGGTGCCTGCTGCGAGCTGGCGCCCGCCATCGGGTCGAAGCTGTCACGAGAGGGTTCTTCGCTGACTTCGGCAGCCTTCTGCGCGGCGGCTTTCTTGGCCGGGGCAGAAGTGGGTGCCGGAGCGGGCGCGGGAGCAGCAGCCGGGGCAGCATTGGCTGCTGCGGCTTGCAGGGCTTGCGAAGCGGCAGCGGCCAGTGGCGCGTTAGGTGCGGCGCGAGGCGCCGAACTGCGTTTGCTGCCTATTAATAAGGAAAGAACCGGTGCCATGCCGTTGCCGTGTTCATCCAGCAGCTCGAGCACGCGCCCCAGGTACTTTTCATTGACCCAATCGAGAACAAAACGATTCGGTGCGTATACACGCAACTCGTCGCCTTCGGCTTCGACCTGTAGCGGACGGATCCAAGTGTTGAATTGCTGGGCAGGCAGCTCATCACGCAGAAGCTCCACGCACTGCTGCCAAAGTTCCACTGACACGGATATCCCCTAAGTTGAAAGCCGGTGAGGCAAAAACAAGCGGCCATTGTAGCGATCAGCCGCCCACTTATCCACATGTAGCGTGTCCTCAGGACACTAAGAATCAACGCCTTACCCCGAATAAACACGACCAGCGGTATGTGCATAAGCTCTGTGGATAACCCCACTTGAGGCCATTGCACAACTCGGGGCGAAACTCTGTGGGTAACTCGCCTGTGGATAACCGACGGTTCCACACACAGGTTTTCCGATGGCGCAGCACAGGCAGGACACCGTTTCTCAACCGTGTTGTCATTCTCTGTACAGTACGGACTAGAAGGGCTTGAGTCAGTTATCCACAGATGAGGCCGTTCCTAGTCTTTATAAGCTTTACAGAAAAGCTTTAAATACTTTCCTTCTTTATTTTTATATCTAGCCGACCCTGGCTCACAACCCCGTACCCGGACATACATAGATAAAGGAAAAGCTGGTTGGAAATTGACCTAGAGGCTTGCTTTCTCTAGAATCGCCGATCTCTTAAAACGGGGGCCATTCCGGCCCGTTGTGGACGAACCAGGTAACACGACATGAAACGTACTTTCCAACCAAGCACTATCAAACGCGCTCGTACCCACGGTTTCCGTGCTCGCATGGCTACCAAGAACGGTCGTGCCGTCCTGTCGCGTCGTCGCGCCAAAGGTCGTGCGCGTCTGGCAGTTTGATAATCCGGCACTGGAGGTGAGTCAGGACTTCAGTCGGGAAAAGCGTCTGCTTACTCCCCGGCACTTCAAGGCGGTCTTTGACTCCCCTACCGGCAAGGTTCCGGGGAAAAATCTCCTGCTCCTTGCGCGCAACAACGATCTTGATCATCCCCGTCTGGGGCTCGTGATCGGGAAAAAGAGCGTAAAACTCTCCGTTGAGCGCAATCGCCTCAAGCGTCTGATGCGCGAATCGTTTCGTCTCCACCAGGACTCACTGGTCGGATGGGATATCGTTATCGTCGCGCGCAAAGGTTTGGGCGATGTAGAAAACCCCGAATTGATTCAGCATTTCGGCAAACTCTGGAAACGCCTGGCACGCAACAAGCCGGTACCAGCAGCCAACTCCGAAACTGTAGGGGTAGACAGTCCCGATGCGTAAACTGGCACTCGTTCCGATCCAGTTTTACCGCTATGCCATTAGTCCTCTGATGGCCAATCACTGTCGTTTCTACCCCAGTTGTTCCTGCTACGCGTTGGAAGCCATCGAAAATCATGGCCTTCTGCGCGGTGGCTGGCTGACCTTTCGTCGTTTAGGTCGCTGTCATCCGTGGAATCCCGGTGGTTATGACCCGGTTCCACCTATCCCTACCTCCCGTTCTTCTTCGATGGCCGAGTAATCATGGATATCAAACGCACGATCCTGATCGTCGCCCTGGCAATCGTGTCCTATGTCATGGTTCTTAAATGGAACCAGGATTATGGCCAAGCTGCCCTGCCGACTCAGAATGTTGCTTCCAGCACGACCGCCCCGGGCTTGCCGGATGCGCCAACAGGCACTTCCGCTGCCAACGACGACATTCCGCGCGCGGCAAGCGACACCACCGCACCCGCTGAAGCGCCTGTAGCGGCAAGCAAAGATCTCATTCAGATCAAAACGGATGTGCTCGACCTGGCTGTCGATCCACAAGGTGGGGATATCGCGCAACTGCGTTTGCCACTGTATCCACGTCGTCAGGACCACCCGGAAATCCCGTTCCAGCTGTTCGATAACGGCAACGAGCGGACTTATCTGGCACAAAGTGGCCTGATTGGCAGCAACGGCCCGGACGCAAGCCCGGCCGGTCGCCCGATCTACTCGGCCGAGAAGAAAAGTTATCAACTGGCTGACGGTCAGGACCAATTGGTGGTCGACCTGAAGTTCAGCAAGGACGGCGTCAACTACATCAAGCGCTTCACCCTGAAGCGTGGCCTGTATGACATCACCGTTTCCTACCTGATCGACAACGAAAGCGCGCAGCCCTGGACCGGTGCGATGTTCGCCCAGCTCAAGCGCGACGCCAGTTCCGATCCATCCTCCAGCACCGCCACCGGCACCGCGACTTACTTGGGCGCCGCCCTGTGGACAAGTTCCGAGCCGTACAAAAAAGTGTCCATGAAAGACATGGACAAGGTGAACGAGGACAAATCCAAGGCACCCATCACTGAAAATGTTCAGGGTGGTTGGGTTGCCTGGCTGCAGCACTACTTCGTGACCGCCTGGATTCCGCCAAAAGGCGAGAACAACCAGGTTCTGGCGCGTAAAGACAGCAAAGGCAACTACATCATCGGCTACACCGGCCCTTCGATGACCGTTGCTCCGGGTGCCAAGGCTGAAACCAGCGCCATTCTGTACGCCGGCCCGAAAAGCCAGGCCGTGCTGAAAGAGTTGTCCCCAGGACTGGAACTGACCGTGGACTACGGGTTCCTGTGGTTCATTGCCCAGCCGATCTTCTGGCTGCTGCAACATATCCACAGCCTGGTGGGTAACTGGGGCTGGTCGATCATCTTCCTGACCATGCTGATCAAGGGGATCTTCTTCCCACTGTCGGCTGCCAGCTACAAGTCCATGGCACGCATGCGTGCAGTGGCTCCGAAACTGGCCGCGCTGAAGGAAAAATTCGGCGACGATCGTCAGAAAATGTCCCAGGCGATGATGGAGCTGTACAAGAAAGAGAAGATCAATCCGCTGGGCGGCTGCTTGCCGATCCTGGTGCAGATGCCGGTCTTCCTGTCCCTGTACTGGGTACTCCTGGAAAGCGTGGAAATGCGCCAGGCACCGTTCATGCTGTGGATTACCGACCTGTCGATCAAGGATCCGTTCTTCATCCTGCCGATCATCATGGGCGCCACCATGTTCATCCAGCAGCAGCTGAACCCGACGCCTCCGGATCCGATGCAGGCCAAGGTGATGAAAATGATGCCGATCATCTTCACCTTCTTCTTCCTGTGGTTCCCGGCTGGTCTGGTGCTGTACTGGGTAGTGAACAACTGCCTGTCGATCGCTCAACAGTGGTACATCACTCGTAAGATCGAAGCGGCTACCAAGAAAGCAGCTGCCTGACCTACGCTGTGGATAACCACACAAGACGCCCCCTAGTGGGGCGTTTTGCTATCTGTCACTTTTGTCTGGATGTCGGGTTATGAATGTCCCTCGTGAAACCATCGCTGCCATTGCTACCGCCCAGGGCCGCGGCGGCGTGGGTATCGTACGGATTTCCGGGCCCCTGGCGGGCGCGGCAGCCAAAGCCATCAGCAGCCGTGAGCTGAAGCCGCGGTTTGCCCATTACGGGCCGTTTCTCAGTGAGCAAGAAGAAGTCCTGGATGAGGGCATTGCCCTGTATTTCCCCGGGCCGAACTCCTTCACCGGTGAAGACGTGCTGGAACTGCAGGGCCACGGCGGCCCGATTGTTCTCGACATGCTCCTGCAGCGCTGCCTGGAGCTGGGCTGCCGCCTGGCTCGGCCGGGAGAATTCAGCGAGCGTGCGTTCCTCAACGACAAACTCGACCTGGCCCAGGCCGAAGCCATTGCCGACCTGATCGAGGCCAGTTCGGCACAGGCTGCGCGCAATGCCCTGCGTTCGCTGCAAGGGGCGTTCTCCCAACGTGTGCATAACTTGACCGAGCAACTGATCGCCCTGCGGATCTATGTCGAAGCGGCGATCGATTTTCCCGAGGAAGAAATCGACTTCCTTGCCGATGGCCATGTGCTGAGCATGCTCGATGCAGTGCGTGACGAGTTATCCACAGTACTGCGTGAAGCCGGGCAGGGCGCCTTGCTGCGCGATGGCATGACCGTGGTGATCGCCGGGCGCCCAAATGCCGGAAAATCCAGCCTGCTCAACGCCCTGGCCGGGCGCGAGGCTGCCATCGTCACCGATATCGCCGGCACCACTCGGGACATCCTGCGCGAACATATCCACATCGACGGCATGCCGTTGCACGTGGTGGACACCGCAGGGCTGCGGGACACCGAGGACCAGGTGGAAAAGATCGGTGTCGAACGGGCCCTCAAGGCCATCAGCGAGGCCGACCGGGTGTTGCTGGTGGTGGACGCCACCGCAGCGGAAGCAGCGGACCCCTTCGCCCTGTGGCCGGAGTTTCTCGAACAGCGGCCAGACCCGGCCAAGGTCACGCTGATTCGCAACAAGGCCGATCTGACCGGTGAACCCATTGCCCTGGAAACCTGTGACGATGGCCATGTCACCATCAGCCTCAGTGCCATGGCCGCGGGTAGCGGGCTGGAACTGCTGCGGGACCACCTGAAAGCCTGCATGGGCTATGAACAGACATCCGAAAGCAGCTTCAGTGCGCGCCGCCGGCACTTGGAGGCATTGCGCTACGCCAGTGCCGCCCTGGAACATGGCCGGGCACAGTTGACCCTGGCAGGTGCCGGCGAACTGCTGGCCGAGGACTTGCGCCAGGCCCAGCAATCGCTGGGGGAAATCACCGGGGCCTTCAGTTCCGATGACCTGCTGGGGCGGATCTTCTCCAGCTTCTGCATCGGCAAGTAATCATCCTTCCGAGCAAGCGCCTGTGGACAACTCCCTCTGGGATACCGTCTGCGGGCGTTACCTTTATCCCCCATCCAAGCCCGCTGCGACATTGAGTAACAGCGCCCGCCTGAAAATAACTGCTTTATCCCCTGGTTAATCAGCCAATAACCGTCATATCGCAGAAGTTCGCATAAACGCCGACTTGGTTCCCTATTTGCATCCATTTTTTGTACAGGTTTATACATCTCGGGAAATTCCCCGGCATGCGTCGCCTGGGCCGACGGTTGGAAGCCGGCTGGTCTTCATGAACCTGCATTCAAGGAGCTGAAATGGCTGACGCGGGCACTGTTCTACAGCGTGGCCTGAGCACCCGGCACATCCGCTTCATCGCCCTGGGCTCTGCCATCGGCACAGGCTTGTTCTACGGTTCGGCGGCCGCCATTCAACGGGCGGGGCCTTCGGTCCTGCTGGCCTATCTGATTGGCGGCGCAGCCATCTACCTGACCATGCGCGCCCTGGGAGAGATGGCAGTCAGGACCCCTGTTTCAGGCTCTTTCGGACATTACGCCAGCAGTTATCTGGGACGTTTTGCGGGGTTTCTCACCGGCTGGAGCTACGCCTTTTCCATGCTCATGGTGTGCCTGGCTGACGTCACCGCATTTGGCGTCTACATGGGCCTGTGGTTTCCCGATACTCCCCGCTGGATCTGGGTGCTGAGCATTGTCCTGGGCATTGGCGCCTTGAACCTGTGCAGCGTAAAGGTGTTCGGCGAGCTGGAGTTCTGGCTGTCTCTGCTCAAGGTTGGCGCCATTGTGGCCATGATCGTCGGCGGCTTTACCCTGCTGTTCTTCGGCATCCAGCTTGGGGAGGAACAAAGCCGGGGAGGGCTGGCCAATCTCTGGGAATACGGCGGCTTTTTCCCTAATGGCGTGGAGGGCATGATCGCCTCCTTCACCATCGTCATGTTCGCCTTTGGTGGAATCGAAGTCATCGGCATCACCGCCGGCGAGGCCAAGGACCCGCAGCGCATGATCCCCAAGGCCATCAACTCGGTACCGCTGCGGATCCTGATCTTCTACGTACTGACCTTGCTGATTCTGTTGACCCTGGCTCCCTGGTCGAGCATCGGTAGCCATGGCAGCCCGTTCGTGCAGATCTTCAGCAGCCTGGGGATCAGTTCGGCGGCCACGGTGCTGAATATCGTAGTGATTTCCGCCGTGGTCTCGGCCATCAACAGCGATATCTTCAGTGCCGGGCGAATGATGTATGGCATGGCGGCGATCGGGCAGGCGCCGGCAGTGTTCGCCAGGACCTCCCGCTTCGGCGTGCCCTGGATGACGGTGTTGGTCATGTCGGTGGCGTTGCTGCTGGGGGTGCTGCTCAACTACTGGATCCCGCAGGAACTGTTCCTGATCTTTGCCTCACTGGTGACCTTTTCCGTGGTCTGGGTCTGGCTGATGATCCTGCTGTCACAAATGGCCATGCGTCGTGGCATGAGTGCCAGGGAAATCCACGAACTGAAGTTCCCGGTGCCCCTGGGCACTGCGGGTCAGGCCTGTGCCGTGGTTTTCATGTTGTTCATCTTCGGTGTGCTGGGCGCATTTGCCGATACGCGCCTGGCTCTGTATGTGGGGCTGGGCTGGTTGGCGCTGCTGTCGCTGGCCTATTGGAGATGGATCAAGCCGGATACCACCGGCTCGGCCGCCGCCGAGCCCGGTATCGGAACTCAGGAAAAGGGATAACCCATGGGATCGTTCGAGTTGCCGCCTACAACCATTGAAGCCTTTCAGCGCGATGGCGCTGTGTGCATTCGCCAACTGTTCAGCAGCGATGAAGTCGGCCTGCTGGAGCGGGGGATCGAGCACAACCTGGCGTTTCCCAGCGAACGGGCCAAGGTCGCCAGCCGTCCGGACGACCCTGGCTGGTTCTTCGAGGACTTCTGCAACTGGCAAGAGAACCCGGCCTATCGGCAGTTCATCTTCCAGAGCCGGGTTGGCCATGTGGCTGCGCAACTGATGGGCAGCGATCAGGCTCGCCTGTATCACGACCACCTGCTGGTCAAGGAACCCAATACCCGGCAACGCACGCCCTGGCACCAGGACCAGCCGTACTACAACGTCGAAGGCCGTCAGAACTGCAGCATGTGGATGCCGGTGGACCCGGTGGCCCGGGAATCGACCCTGGAGTTCATTGCCGGCTCGCACCTGGGGCCCTGGCTGATGCCGCGAACCTTTCTCGACAACCAGGCCAGGTGGTTCCCCGAGGGCAGCCTGGCTGATCTTCCGGACATCGAGGCCGATCGTTCAGCATGGAACATTCTGGGCTGGGAACTGCAGCCCGGCGACGCGGTGTTTTTCCACATGCTGACCCTGCATGGGGCCGGCGGTGTAGGCGGAAATAGACGACGGCGGGCATTTTCCCTGCGTTTTCTCGGAGAAGACATGCGCCATGCCCCGAGACCATGGCGAACCTCACCGGAATTCCCCGGCCTGGTCGAACAGTTGGCCGCCGGCGCCGCTCTGGAACATGAGCTGTTTCCACGCTTGTGGCCTCGCGACCGGGCCTGAACGGTCATTTATCCACCGGCAGGTCGCGCTCGCGGCCTGTCTTTTCGCGTTATCCAGCTTCCATTTTCGTTCTTTGCCCTGGGCGAAGGGGGGTAGCTGTGGGCGTCTATCAGTGGAAAGCAGGTTTTTCTGTGGATTAAGCCCTGTGAATAACTGCCCTTCAGCTCAGTTGATAACCGGGCTCCAAAACTGAGGAAAACCACCCCTGTGGATAACCACCCCATTCATCCACAGGCTTAAACCGGTTATCCAAGGGCCTCATTGCCACCTAACCACAGACTTTAAAATCTCTGTACACATTGTAAATAAAGGGATACAGCGATCTATCCACAGATAGGGTGCCGTATAAGAATAAACATAAAAACAAGGTTTTAATAAATCTCTCTCTTTTAATTTCTATTGTCCGCCAGTCATCCACAGCTGGTTAAATTTTGTGCAAAGGGTTCTTTAGAAAGGTCGAAGTCCCTATACTTGCCGCCTTGGTCCAAAAACCAACCCGACAACTACTCCTAATTACTCCTACTTGAAGCAGGCACGAGGTGCGTGGTGGATTTCCCTTCCCGTTTTGAAGTGATCGTCATCGGCGGCGGTCATGCCGGTACCGAGGCAGCACTTGCATCAGCACGCATGGGGGCAAAAACCCTGTTGCTGACGCATAACGTGGAAACCCTCGGTGCCATGAGCTGCAATCCCGCTATCGGCGGCATTGGCAAGAGCCACCTGGTCAAGGAAATCGATGCCCTGGGCGGCGCGATGGCCATGGCTACAGATAAGGGCGGCATCCAGTTTCGCGTGTTGAACAGCCGCAAAGGCCCAGCCGTGCGCGCTACCCGCGCCCAGGCCGACCGCATTCTGTATAAGGCAGCTGTTCGCGAGATTCTGGAAAACCAACCCAACCTGTGGATATTTCAACAGGCGGCTGACGACCTGATCGTTGAACAGGATCAGGTCCGTGGTGTTGTGACCCAGATGGGCCTGCGTTTCTTCGCCGAATCCGTGGTGTTGACCACCGGTACCTTCCTCGGCGGACTTATCCACATCGGTATGCAGAACTACTCCGGCGGTCGTGCAGGTGATCCGCCCTCGATTGCCCTGGCGCAACGACTTCGGGAACTGCCTCTGCGTGTCGGCCGCCTGAAAACCGGCACACCGCCGCGTATTGATGGCCGTTCTGTGGATTTCTCGGTAATGACCGAGCAACCCGGCGATACCCCGATTCCGGTGATGTCGTTCCTGGGTTCGAAAGAGCAGCATCCACCGCAAGTCAGTTGCTGGATTACCCACACCAACGCCCGCACCCACGAAATCATTGCTTCGAACCTCGACCGTTCGCCGATGTATTCCGGGGTGATCGAAGGTATTGGCCCGCGTTACTGCCCGTCGATCGAAGACAAGATCCATCGCTTTGCCGACAAGGAAAGCCACCAGGTCTTCATCGAGCCCGAAGGCCTGACTACCCACGAGCTGTACCCGAACGGGATATCCACCTCCCTGCCATTCGACGTGCAACTGCAGATCGTGCAGTCGATTCGCGGCATGGAAAACGCCCATATCGTGCGCCCGGGCTATGCCATCGAGTACGACTACTTCGACCCGCGGGACTTGAAGTACAGCCTGGAAACCAAAGTCATCGGTGGCCTGTTCTTCGCAGGCCAGATCAATGGCACCACCGGCTATGAAGAAGCCGGTGCCCAAGGTTTGCTGGCCGGGGCCAACGCGGCACTGCGTGCTCAGGGCAAGGACAGCTGGTGCCCGCGTCGCGACGAGGCCTATATCGGCGTACTGGTGGATGACCTGATTACCCTGGGCACCCAGGAACCGTACCGGATGTTCACGTCCCGGGCGGAATACCGCTTGATCCTGCGTGAAGACAACGCCGACCTGCGTCTGACCGAAAAAGGTCGCGAACTGGGGCTGGTGGATGACGTGCGCTGGGCCGCTTTCTGCAAGAAACGCGAAGGCATTGCCCAGGAAGAACAACGTTTGAAGTCCACCTGGGTTCGTCCGGGTACCGAGCAGGGTGATGCCATTGCACAAAAATTCGGCACGCCGCTGACCCACGAATACAACCTGCTGAACCTGCTGAGCCGTCCGGAAATCGACTACGCTGGTCTGGTCGAAGTGACCGGGCAGGGCGCTGAAGATCCGCAGGTCGCCGAACAGGTCGAGATCAAGACCAAGTACGCCGGCTACATCGATCGCCAGCAGGACGAAATTGCTCGCCTGCGCGCCAGTGAAGACACCAAATTGCCTGTGGATATCGATTACAGCGGTATTTCCGGCCTGTCGAAGGAAATCCAGAGCAAGCTCGGCGCGACCCGCCCGGAAACCCTGGGCCAGGCCTCGCGGATTCCCGGTGTAACCCCGGCAGCGATCTCCCTGTTGATGATTCACTTGAAAAAACGCGGCGCGGGCCGTCAGTTGGAGCAAAGCGCTTGAGTTCTATGGTCACCCCACAACACGCGGATGAGTTATCCACAGGCGCTCGCCAGCTCGGCGTCGAGCTGAGCCCGACCCAGCACCAATTGCTGCTGGGTTACCTGGCCCTGTTGATCAAGTGGAACAAGGCCTACAACCTCACTGCGGTGCGCGATCCCGATGAAATGGTCTCCCGCCATCTGCTCGATAGCCTGAGCGTGATGTCGTTCATCGAAAACGGCCGCTGGCTGGACGTCGGCAGCGGTGGCGGCATGCCCGGCATCCCGCTGGCGATCCTGTTTCCCGAGTCGCAAGTCACCTGTCTGGACAGCAACGGCAAGAAAACCCGCTTCCTGACCCAGGTCAAACTCGAACTCAAGCTCGAAAACCTGCAAGTTATCCACAGTCGGGTCGAAGCCTTCACCCCTGAGCAGCCTTTCAACGGGATCATTTCCCGGGCGTTCAGCAGCATGGAGAACTTCACCAGCTGGACCCGCCACCTGGGCGACCGCGATACACGCTGGCTGGCAATGAAGGGCGTCCATCCCTCGGATGAGCTGTTAGCATTGCCGGCAGACTTCCACCTCGATAGCGAACACGCCTTGGCCGTACCCGGTTGCCAAGGCCAACGCCATCTGCTGATACTGCGCCGCACGGCATGATTGGGAACACAAGCAAGAATGGCTAAGGTATTCGCGATAGCGAACCAGAAAGGTGGCGTGGGCAAGACCACCACCTGCATCAACCTCGCAGCATCCCTGGTAGCGACCAAGCGCCGGGTGCTGTTGATCGATCTTGATCCACAGGGCAACGCCACCATGGGTAGCGGTGTGGATAAACACGGTTTGGAAAACTCGGTCTATGACCTGCTGATCGGTGAGTGCGACCTGGCCCAGGCGATGCATTTCTCCGAGCACGGCGGTTACCAGTTGCTGCCGGCCAACCGCGACCTGACGGCCGCGGAGGTGGTGCTGCTGGAAATGCAGATGAAGGAAAGCCGTCTGCGCAGCGCCCTGGCGCCAATCCGTGAAAACTACGACTACATCCTGATCGACTGCCCGCCGTCGCTGTCGATGCTCACCCTCAACGCCCTGGTCGCCGCCGATGGGGTCATTATCCCCATGCAGTGCGAGTACTACGCATTGGAAGGTTTGAGCGACCTTGTGGATAACATCAAGCGCATCGCCGAACTGCTCAACCCGGAGCTGAAGATCGAAGGCTTGCTACGCACCATGTTCGACCCGCGCCTGAGCCTGATGAACGATGTTTCCGCGCAGCTCAAGGAACACTTCGGCGATCAGCTGTATGACACCGTGATTCCGCGCAACATCCGTTTGGCCGAAGCGCCGAGCTACGGTATGCCGGCGTTGGCGTACGACAAACAATCCCGTGGCGCGCTGGCCTACCTGGCCCTGGCGGGCGAGATGGTTCGCCGGCAACGTAAACAATCGCGCGTCGCAGCCGCCCAGCCAACTTAAGGAATCCCCATGGCCGTCAAGAAAAGAGGTCTCGGACGTGGACTGGATGCACTGTTGAGTGGTCCGACTGTCAGCGCACTGGAAGAACAAGCGGTGCAGGCCGACCAGCGTGAGCTGCAACACCTGCCCCTGGACCTGATCCAGCGCGGCAAGTACCAGCCGCGTCGGGACATGGACCCGCAAGCGCTGGAAGAACTGGCGAATTCGATCAAGAGCCAGGGCGTGATGCAGCCGATCGTGGTCCGGCCCATCGGTGGTGGTCGTTTCGAGATCATTGCCGGTGAGCGCCGCTGGCGGGCCAGCCAGCAGGCCGGCCAGGAAACCATCCCGGCGATGGTCCGCGATGTGCCGGATGAAACCGCTATCGCCATGGCTCTGATCGAGAACATCCAGCGTGAAGATCTCAACCCCATCGAGGAGGCGGTGGCCCTGCAGCGCCTGCAGCAGGAATTCCAGCTGACTCAGCAACAGGTCGCCGAAGCCGTGGGCAAGTCCCGCGTCAGCGTGGCCAACCTGCTGCGCCTGATCGCCTTGCCTGAGGTGATCAAGACCATGCTGTCCCACGGCGACCTGGAAATGGGTCATGCCCGTGCATTGCTCGGATTGCCGGAAAATCAACAGGTTGAAGGGGCGCGACACGTTGTCGCACGAGGCCTCACCGTGCGCCAGACCGAGGCCCTGGTTCGCCAGTGGCTGAGCGGCAAACAGGAACCTGCTGAACCGGTCAAGCCAGACCCGGATATCGCCCGTCTCGAGCAGCGTCTGGCCGAGCGCCTGGGCTCTGCGGTGCAGATTCGCCACGGCAAGAAGGGTAAAGGTCAGCTGGTGATCGGCTACAACTCCCTGGATGAGCTGCAAGGCGTCCTCGCTCACATCCGCTGAAACATTTCCTTATGTAGCGCGCAGTCGGAAATCACTACCCGGCAGTTGAATAGGGGCTGAACCGCCCCTATACTCTGCGCGCATTTTGTCGGCACAAATTATGCCAAGTTAATGAATTCTGGCAGCCGACCCTTGAGGAGCAAGAGCGATGGAAACCCGCACGCCAAACCGCTTGCCGTTTCATCGCTTGGCGGTTTTTCCGGTTTTACTGGCTCAGTTGATCATTTTACTGATAGCCGCTCTGGCGCTCTGGCAATGGCGTGGAGTCGTAGCCGGATACTCAGGCCTTTGCGGAGGACTGATAGCCTTGCTACCCAATGTGTATTTCGCTCACAGGGCATTTCGGTTTTCCGGCGCCCGAGCGGCCCAAGCCATCGTCCGGTCTTTTTATGCCGGTGAGGCGGGCAAACTGATTTTGACGGCGGTGCTGTTTGCACTGACGTTTGCAGGTGTGAAGCCATTGGCGCCGCTGGCTGTATTCGGCGTCTTCGTGCTGACCCAACTGGTCAGCTGGTTCGCTCCCCTGCTAATGAGAACAAGACTTTCGAGACCTTAGGGCGTTTGAGGCAACCATGTCAGCAGAAACAACCGCTTCGGGCTATATCCAGCACCACTTGCAGAACCTGACCTTCGGTCAGCTACCCAATGGGAGCTGGGGCTTTGCCCACTCCGCAGCAGAAGCCAAGGAAATGGGCTTCTGGGCATTCCACGTCGATACCCTCGGCTGGTCTGTCGCACTGGGTGTGATCTTCATTCTTCTGTTCCGCATGGCGGCCAAGAAGGCGACTTCCGGCGTGCCGGGCGCTTTGCAGAATTTCGTTGAAGTCATGGTTGGCTTCGTCGATGGCAGCGTGAAGGACAGTTTCCACGGCCGCAGCCCGGTGATCGCACCGTTGGCACTGACCATTTTCGTCTGGGTGTTCCTGATGAACGCCATCGACCTGGTACCGGTGGACTGGATTCCACAACTGGCCATGTTGATCTCCGGCGACCAGCACATTCCGTTCCGTGCCGTATCCACCACTGACCCGAACGCCACCCTGGGCATGGCCCTGTCGGTGTTTGCGCTGATCATTTTCTACAGCATCAAGGTCAAGGGCATCGGCGGCTTCATCGGCGAACTGACCCTGCACCCGTTCGGCAGCAAGAACATCCTGGTTCAGGCGCTGCTGATTCCGGTGAACTTCCTGCTTGAATTCGTGACCCTGGTTGCCAAGCCGATCTCGTTGGCACTGCGTCTGTTCGGCAACATGTATGCCGGCGAACTGGTGTTCATCCTGATCGCTGTGATGTTCGGCAGCGGCCTGCTGTGGCTCAGCGGCATGGGTGTGGTTCTGCAATGGGCGTGGGCTGTGTTCCACATCCTGATCATCACCCTGCAGGCCTTTATCTTCATGATGCTGACCATCGTCTACCTGTCGATGGCGCACGAAGAGAACCATTAAGACCAGTCTCGACTAGTCTGATGTCCCTCTCGTTGCGGCGAGAGGGGGCCCGTCTCGGGTCAATGAAACGATTTGTTTTACCGCTTTAATCTAAAAAACCTAAACCATACGACGTAAAAGTCGGGAGGAAAGATGGAAACTGTAGTTGGTCTAACCGCTATCGCTGTTGCACTGTTGATCGGCCTGGGCGCACTGGGTACCGCAATTGGCTTCGGCCTGCTGGGCGGCAAGTTCCTGGAAGGCGCAGCGCGTCAGCCAGAAATGGTTCCAATGCTGCAAGTTAAAATGTTCATCGTTGCCGGTCTGCTCGACGCCGTAACCATGATCGGTGTTGGTATCGCTCTGTTCTTCACCTTCGCAAACCCCTTCGTTGGTCAACTCGCTGGCTAATCACTCGATTCTTCGAGTTGATTGGTGTGACGGACAACGAACGAGCGAGGTGTTGGCGTGAACATTAATGCAACCCTGATTGGCCAGTCCGTTGCGTTCTTAATTTTTGTATTGTTCTGCATGAAGTTCATTTGGCCTCCGGTCATTGCAGCTCTGCACGAACGTCAAAAGAAGATCGCGGATGGACTGGACGCTGCCAGCCGAGCAGCTCGTGACCTGGAACTGGCCCAAGATAAAGCGGGTCAGCAACTGCGCGAAGCTAAAGCTCAGGCAGCTGAAATCATTGAGCAAGCCAAGAAGCGCGGTTCTCAGATCGTCGACGAAGCCCGTGAACAGGCTCGTGTCGAAGCTGAACGTGTGAAGGCTCAGGCTCAGGCCGAGATCGAACAGGAACTGAACGGCGTCAAAGACGCGCTGCGCGCCCAACTGGGCAGCCTGGCAGTCAACGGCGCAGAGAAGATCCTGGGTGCCACAATCGATCAAAACGCGCACGCAGAGCTGGTTAACAAACTGGCTGCTGAAATTTAAGCGAGGGCGATCATGGCAGAACTGACCACGTTGGCCCGACCTTACGCTAAGGCGGCCTTCGAGCACGCTCAGGCCCACCAGCAGCTGGCCTCTTGGTCAGCCATGCTCGGCCTGGCTGCAGCGGTGTCACAAGATGACACCATGCAGCGCGTGCTTAAGGCCCCGCGACTGACGAGCGCAGAAAAGGCCAGCACTTTTATCGAAGTGTGTGGCGACAAGTTTGATGCACAGGCACAGAATTTCATTCACGTTGCCGCCGAAAACGACCGTCTCCTGCTGTTGCCGGAGATCTCCGCTCTGTTCGACCTGTACAAGGCCGAGCAAGAGAAATCGGTGGATGTGGATGTGACCAGTGCGTTCGCATTGAACCAAGAACAGCAAGACAAACTCGCCAAGGTTCTCAGTGCACGGCTCGGCCGGGAAGTGCGACTGCACGCTGCGGAGGATGCCAGCCTTATTGGTGGCGTCGTAATCCGCGCCGGCGACCTGGTTATCGATGGCTCGATTCGCGGCAAACTCGCGAACCTTGCCGAAGCATTGAAATCTTGAGTTTGAAGGGGCAGCAGAGCAATGCAGCAACTCAATCCTTCCGAAATAAGTGAAATTATCAAGGGCCGCATCGAAAAGCTCGATGTGACCTCCCAAGCCCGTAACGAAGGCACTGTCGTCAGCGTATCTGACGGCATCGTGCGGATTCACGGTCTGGCCGACGTTATGTACGGCGAGATGATCGAGTTTCCGGGCGGCGTCTACGGTATGGCCCTCAACCTGGAGCAAGACTCCGTAGGTGCCGTTGTATTGGGCGCGTACACCAGTCTGGCTGAAGGCATGAGCGCCAAGTGCACTGGCCGCATCCTGGAGGTTCCGGTTGGTAAGGAACTGCTGGGTCGCGTAGTCGACGCACTGGGTAACCCAGTTGACGGCAAAGGTCCGCTGAACAACACCGAGACCGACGCGGTCGAGAAAGTTGCTCCAGGCGTGATCTGGCGTAAGTCGGTAGACCAGCCTGTACAGACTGGCTACAAGGCTGTCGATGCCATGATCCCAGTCGGCCGTGGCCAGCGTGAGCTGATCATCGGTGACCGTCAGATCGGTAAGACCGCTCTGGCGATCGACGCGATCATCAACCAGAAAGACAGCGGCATTTTCTGCGTCTACGTGGCTATCGGTCAGAAGCAATCGACCATCGCCAACGTGGTTCGCAAGCTCGAAGAAAACGGTGCACTGGCTAACACCATCATCGTTGCAGCGAGCGCTTCGGAATCTGCAGCACTGCAGTTCCTGGCTCCGTACTCCGGTTGCACCATGGGCGAATACTTCCGTGACCGCGGTGAAGACGCGCTGATCGTTTATGACGATCTGTCCAAGCAAGCAGTGGCCTACCGCCAGATTTCCCTGCTGCTGCGCCGTCCACCAGGCCGTGAAGCCTACCCAGGTGACGTGTTCTATCTCCACTCCCGTCTGCTGGAGCGCGCATCCCGCGTTTCCGAAGAGTACGTAGAGAAGTTCACCAACGGTGCAGTGACTGGCAAGACCGGTTCCCTGACCGCTCTGCCGATCATCGAAACCCAGGCTGGCGACGTTTCCGCGTTCGTTCCGACCAACGTGATCTCCATCACCGACGGTCAGATCTTCCTGGAATCGGCCATGTTCAACTCCGGGATCCGTCCTGCTGTGAACGCCGGTGTTTCGGTATCCCGTGTGGGTGGTGCCGCTCAGACCAAGATCATCAAGAAGCTGTCCGGTGGTATCCGTACCGCTCTGGCTCAGTACCGTGAACTGGCGGCATTCGCCCAGTTCGCTTCTGACCTGGACGAAGCGACCCGTAAGCAACTTGAGCATGGTCAGCGCGTTACCGAGCTGATGAAGCAGAAGCAATATGCGCCGATGTCCATCGCCGACATGTCCTTGTCCCTGTATGCCGCTGAACGTGGCTTCCTGACGGACGTCGAGATTGCCAAAGTTGGTAGCTTCGAACAGGCCATGATTGCTTACTTCAACCGCGATCACGCCGACCTGATGGCGAAGATCAACGTGAAGGGTGACTTCAATGACGAAATCGACGCTGGCCTGAAAGCCGGTATCGAGAAGTTCAAAGCCACCCAAACCTGGTAAGCCGCAGCGGGAGCCGCAAGGCTCCCGCTTGCTAACCTGATAGGTGTTACATGGCAGGCGCAAAAGAGATTCGCAGTAAGATTGCGAGCATCAAAAGCACGCAAAAAATTACCAGCGCCATGGAAAAAGTGGCGGTCAGCAAAATGCGCAAGGCACAAATGCGCATGGCTGCTAGCCGTCCTTATGCGGAGCGCATCCGCCAGGTTATTGGTCATCTGGCCAACGCCAACCCGGAATATCGTCACCCGTTCATGATCGACCGTGCTATCAAGCGCGTCGGTTACGTTGTGGTGAGCAGTGACCGTGGTCTGTGTGGTGGCTTGAACACCAACCTGTTCAAGGCCCTGGTCAAGGACATGGCGGTAAACCGCGAACAAGGCGTCGAGATCGATCTGTGTGTGGTCGGTAGCAAGGGTGCGGCCTTCTTCCGCAACTTCGGCGGTAACGTCGTTGCAGCTATCAGCCATCTGGGTGAAGAGCCGTCGATCAATGATCTGATCGGCAGCGTCAAGGTGATGCTGGATGCGTACCTGGAAGGCCGGATTGACCGCCTGTCCGTGGTATCCAACAAGTTCATCAACACCATGACCCAGCAGCCGACCGTGGAGCAGTTGATTCCACTGGAGGCAACCCCGGATCAAGAACTCAAGCACCACTGGGACTACCTCTACGAACCGGATGCCAAGGAGCTGCTGGACGGCTTGATGGTCCGTTACGTGGAGTCGCAGGTCTACCAGGCGGTGGTCGAGAACAACGCAGCTGAACAAGCGGCGCGGATGATCGCAATGAAGAACGCTACCGACAACGCCGGTGATTTGATCAGCGATTTGCAGCTGATCTACAACAAGGCGCGTCAGGCTGCGATCACCCAAGAGATCTCGGAAATCGTCGGCGGCGCTGCCGCGGTTTAACGGTTCAAATATTCAGAGGATCCAGCTATGAGTAGCGGACGTATCGTTCAAATCATCGGCGCCGTTATCGACGTGGAATTTCCACGCGACAGCGTACCGAGCATCTACGACGCCTTGAAGGTTCAAGGCGCCGAAACCACTCTGGAAGTTCAGCAGCAGCTGGGCGACGGCGTGGTGCGTACCATTGCGATGGGCTCCACCGAAGGCTTGAAGCGCGGTCTGGACGTCAACAACACTGGCGCAGCCATCTCCGTACCGGTCGGTAAAGCGACCCTGGGCCGGATCATGGACGTACTGGGCAACCCAATCGACGAAGCCGGTCCTATCGGTGAAGAAGAGCGTTGGGGCATCCACCGTCCAGCACCTTCCTTTGCAGAACAGGCAGGCGGCAACGACCTGCTGGAAACCGGGATCAAGGTAATTGACCTGGTTTGCCCGTTCGCCAAGGGCGGTAAAGTCGGTCTGTTCGGTGGTGCCGGTGTAGGCAAGACCGTAAACATGATGGAACTGATCCGTAACATCGCCATCGAGCACAGCGGTTATTCCGTGTTCGCCGGTGTGGGTGAGCGTACTCGTGAGGGTAACGACTTCTACCACGAGATGAAGGACTCCAACGTTCTGGACAAAGTGGCACTGGTCTACGGCCAGATGAACGAGCCGCCGGGAAACCGTCTGCGCGTAGCCCTGACCGGCCTGACCATGGCCGAGAAGTTCCGTGACGAAGGTAACGACGTTCTGCTGTTCGTCGACAACATCTACCGTTACACCCTGGCCGGTACCGAAGTATCCGCACTGCTGGGCCGTATGCCTTCCGCAGTAGGCTACCAGCCGACCCTGGCTGAAGAGATGGGCGTTCTGCAAGAACGTATCACTTCGACCAAGCAAGGCTCGATCACCTCGATCCAAGCGGTATACGTACCTGCGGACGACTTGACCGACCCGTCGCCAGCGACCACCTTCGCCCACTTGGACGCCACCGTCGTTCTGTCCCGTGACATCGCTTCCCTGGGTATCTACCCAGCGGTAGACCCACTGGACTCGACTTCCCGTCAGCTGGACCCGAACGTGATCGGCAACGAGCACTACGAAACCGCTCGCGGCGTTCAGTATGTACTGCAGCGTTACAAAGAGCTGAAGGACATCATTGCGATCCTGGGTATGGACGAGCTGTCGGAAACCGACAAGCAGTTGGTATCCCGCGCTCGTAAGATCCAGCGCTTCTTGTCGCAGCCGTTCTTCGTGGCTGAAGTCTTCACTGGTTCTCCAGGCAAATACGTTTCCCTGAAAGACACCATCGCTGGCTTCAAAGGCATCCTCAACGGTGACTACGACCACCTGCCAGAACAAGCGTTCTACATGGTCGGCGGCATCGACGAAGCGATCGAGAAAGCCAAGAAACTGTAATCCCGGCGCCCGGCAACGGGCGCTAATTTAGGTTGAGGCAAGCAGATGGCTATGACAGTCCATTGCGATATCGTCAGCGCGGAAGGGGAAATCTTCTCCGGTCTGGTGGAGATGGTGGTTGCGCACGGTGAACTGGGTGATCTTGGTATCGCTCTGGGTCACGCACCGCTGATCACCAACCTGAAGCCAGGTCCGATCCGCTTGATCAAGCAGGGCGGGGAAGCCGAGGTGTTCTACATCTCCGGTGGTTTCCTCGAGGTTCAGCCGAACATGGTCAAGGTTCTTGCCGACACCGTGCAACGTGCTGCCGACCTGGACGAAGCCTCCGCTCAGGAAGCCGTCAAGGCTGCTGAGAAGGCCCTGAATGAAAAAGGCGCAGATTTCGACTACGGTTCTGCTGCTGCACGTCTGGCCGAGGCCGCAGCTCAGCTGCGTACCGTCCAGCAGATCCGCAAGAAGTTCGGCGGCTAAGTCGCAGGCTTTCTGTGTGATTGATTAAAAAGGGTAGCCTCGGCTACCCTTTTTATTTTCCGCCATTCACCCCCCTCTTGGTCGCAGTCTGACCTTCCAGGATTGGTAGCCAGTCATGTCTCTCGAAATCGTTATCCTCGCCGCAGGCCAGGGCACCCGCATGCGTTCGGCGCTGCCCAAGGTTCTTCACCCGGTCGCCGGCAACTCCATGCTCGGGCATGTTATCCACAGCGCCCGGCAACTCGACCCACAGCGTATCCATGTGGTGATCGGCCACGGTGCCGATGCGGTGCGCGAGCGGCTGGACGCCGACGACCTGAATTTCGTGCTGCAGGACAAGCAACTGGGCACCGGCCATGCGGTGGCCCAGGCCGTGCCTTTTATCACTGCTGACACGGTGCTGATCCTCTACGGCGACGTGCCGCTGATCGAAGTCGAGACCCTGCAGCGCCTGCTCAAGCAGGTGGGGCCGGAGCAACTGGGCCTGCTTACCGTCGAGCTGGACGACCCTACCGGCTACGGGCGCATCGTTCGTGATGCCGACGGCAAAGTCGTCGCCATTGTCGAGCAGAAGGATGCTGACGAAGCCACCCGCGCCATCACCGAAGGCAACACCGGCATTCTCGCAGTGCCCGGCAAGCGCCTGGGCGACTGGACCGGCCGGCTGTCCAACAACAACGCCCAGGGCGAGTACTACCTCACCGACGTGATCGCCATGGCGGTCAGCGACGGCCTGATCGTCGCCACCGAGCAGCCCCACGACGCCATGGAAGTGCAGGGCGCCAACGACCGCAAGCAACTGGCCGAGCTGGAGCGGCACTACCAGCTGCGGGCCGGCCGCCGGTTGATGGCCCAGGGCGTGACCTTGCGCGACCCGGCACGTTTTGATGTGCGTGGCGAAGTCATTGTTGGCCGTGATGTGCTGATCGACATCAACGTGATTCTCGAAGGCCGGGTAGTGATCGAGGACGACGTGGTGATCGGCCCCAACTGCGTGATCAAGGACAGCACCCTGCGCAAGGGCGCGGTGATCAAGGCCAACAGCCACCTCGATGGCGCGGTGATGGGCGAGGGCAGCGATGCCGGTCCGTTCGCCCGGCTGCGTCCCGGTACCGTGCTGGAAGCCAGGGCTCATGTGGGTAACTTCGTCGAACTGAAGAATGCCCACCTGGGCCAGGGTGCCAAGGCCGGCCACCTGACCTACCTGGGCGACGCGGTGATCGGTGCGCGCACCAACATTGGCGCCGGCACCATCACCTGCAACTACGATGGGGTGAACAAGCACAAGACGATCATGGGCGAAGACGTGTTCATCGGCTCCAACAACTCGTTGGTAGCACCTGTGGATATCTCCTCCGGCGCCACCACGGCTGCCGGTTCCACCATCACCCAGGATGTGGCCCCGGCTCAACTGGCGGTCGGCCGCGCCCGGCAGAAGAACATCGATGGCTGGAAACGGCCGGAGAAGATCAAGAAGGACTGAGGTTATCCACAACCGCGGAACCCTGTTCGCCGGCAAGCTGGCTCTTACACCCATCTGTAGGAGCCGGCTTGCCGGCGATTTTTTTCACCTGCGCGCTTGACGAAGTTTCGATCTTGGGTTTTTATTGCTTCCGTTATCTTTCGAATCGAAACTTAAAGCCATCATGTCAAAACGCAACACACCTCAACGTCGCCACAATATCCTCGCCTTGCTCAATGAACAGGGCGAAGTGAGCGTTGACGAGTTGGCCAAGCGTTTCGAAACCTCTGAAGTTACGATTCGAAAGGACCTGGCCGCTCTGGAGAGCAATGGCTTGCTGCTGCGCCGTTACGGTGGAGCGATCACCATGCCCCAGGAACTGGTCAGCGATATTGGCCAGCCCGTATCCCTCTACAAGCAGGCCATTGCCCGCGCTGCGGTGCAGCGTATCCGTGAGCATGCCCGGATCATCATCGACAGTGGCAGCACCACCGCCGCGATGATCCCCGAGCTGGGCCTGCAGCCTGGCCTGGTGGTCATGACCAACTCGTTGAATGTGGCCAACGCCCTGAGCGAGCTGGAGCACGAACCGGTGCTGTTGATGACCGGTGGCACCTGGGACCCGCATTCCGAGTCCTTCCAGGGCCAGGTGGCCGAGCAGGTTCTACGCTCATATGACTTCGACCAGCTGTTTATCGGTGCCGATGGCATCGATCTGGCCCGTGGCACTACCACTTTCAACGAACTGCTGGGTTTGAGCCGGGTCATGGCTGAAGTGGCCCGGGAAGTGGTGGTGATGGTCGAATCCGACAAGATCGGCCGCAAGATTCCCAACCTGGAGCTGCCGTGGAGCAGCGTCCATACCCTTATTACCGATGATCGCCTGCCCTTAGAGGTCCGCGACCAGATCCAGGCCCGCGGCATAACTCTGATTTGCGCGGCTGTCAGCTAGGAGAGAAACCATGTGTGGAATTGTTGGCGCCGTTGCTGAACGCAATATCACCGCCATTTTGCTGGAAGGCCTCAAGCGCCTCGAATACCGCGGCTACGACAGCGCCGGTGTGGCGGTCTATACCAATGCCGGCAAGCTGGAGCGCATGCGGCGCCCGGGCAAGGTCAGCGAACTGGAGCAGGCCCTGGCCAGTGAGCCGCTGGTCGGCCGCCTGGGCATCGCCCACACCCGCTGGGCCACCCACGGTGCGCCATGCGAACGTAATGCCCACCCGCATTTCTCCGGCGACCTGGCGATCGTGCACAACGGCATCATCGAGAACCACGAAGCCTTGCGCGCTCAGCTCGGCGCCCTGGGTTACGAGTTCACTTCGGACACCGACACCGAAGTCATCGCCCACTTGCTGAACCACAAGCTCAAGGACCTGGGAGACCTCACCAAGGCCCTCAAGGCCACCGTCAAGGAGCTGCATGGTGCCTACGGCCTGGCCGTGATCAGCGCCAGCCAGCCGGACCGCCTGGTTGCGGCCCGCAGCGGCAGCCCGCTGGTGATCGGCCTGGGCCTGGGGGAAAACTTCCTCGCCTCCGACCAGTTGGCCCTGCGCCAGGTCACCGACCGCTTCATGTACCTGGAAGAAGGGGATATCGCCGAAATCCGCCGCGACAGCGTGCAGATCTGGGACATCAACGGCAAGGCCGTGGAACGCGAAGCGGTGCAGTACCGCGATGGCGCCGAAGCGGCAGAGAAGGGCGAGTTCCGCCACTTCATGCTCAAGGAAATCCACGAGCAGCCATCCGTGGTGCAGCGCACCCTGGAAGGCCGCCTGAGCGCCAACCAGGTATTGGTCCAGGCCTTCGGTCCGCAAGCCGCCGAGCTGTTCGCCAAGGTGCGCAATGTGCAGATCGTCGCCTGCGGCACCAGCTACCATGCCGGCATGGTCGCCCGTTACTGGCTGGAAGAACTGGCCGGCATCCCCTGCCAGGTGGAAGTGGCCAGCGAGTTCCGCTACCGCAAGGTGGTGGTGCAGCCCGATACCCTGTTCGTGACCATCTCCCAGTCCGGCGAAACCGCCGACACTTTGGCCGCTCTGCGCAATGCCAAGGAGCTGGGCTTCCTCGCCAGCCTGGCGATCTGCAACGTCGGCATCAGCTCCCTGG
Source organism: Pseudomonas sp. GW823-FHT03E05 (assembly GCF_058796855.1). Lineage (NCBI taxonomy): Bacteria > Pseudomonadati > Pseudomonadota > Gammaproteobacteria > Pseudomonadales > Pseudomonadaceae > Pseudomonas > Pseudomonas sp. GW823-FHT03E05. Next base: position 663,590 of record NZ_JBXAJB010000003.1, on the reverse strand, counting down.
TGCGTGAATCGGACCTGACCCTGCTGACCCAGGCCGGTCGCGAGATCGGCGTGGCCTCCACCAAGGCCTTCACCACCCAGTTGGTGGGCCTGCTGCTGCTGACCCTGTCCCTGGGCCAGGTACGTGGCACCCTGGCCGCCGGCGTGGAAGCCGAGCTGGTGGAAGAGCTGCGTCGCCTGCCGATCCGCCTGGGCGAAGCCCTGGCCATGGATGGCGTGGTGGAAAAAACGGCCGAGCTGTTTGCCGACAAGCACCACACCCTGTTCCTCGGCCGTGGTGCCCAGTACCCGGTGGCGATGGAAGGCTCGCTCAAGCTCAAGGAGATTTCCTACATCCACGCCGAAGCCTATCCGGCCGGCGAGCTCAAGCACGGCCCCCTGGCGCTTGTGGATAACGACATGCCGGTGGTTACCGTGGCACCGAACAACGAGCTGCTGGAAAAGCTCAAGTCCAACCTGCAGGAAGTGCGCGCCCGTGGCGGCGAGCTGATCGTGTTCGCCGACGAGCAGGCCGGCATGACCAATGGCGAAGGCACCCACGTGATCCAGATGCCGCACATCCACGACATCCTCTCGCCGATCCTCTACACCATCCCGCTGCAGCTGCTGTCCTACTACGTGGCCGTGCTCAAGGGCACCGACGTCGACCAGCCGCGCAACCTCGCCAAGTCGGTGACCGTGGAGTGAGTTATCCACAGTGACCGCCCAGGTGCTCGCTCTTGCAACAAGGCGCTCCAGATGAGCGCCTTGTTGCAGGGGGCTGCTTCACATGGCGCCGACTCAGTTGGGCGCTAGCAGCGAGCGAAAGCGTGAATCGCTGCGGGTTGGGGCCAGGGTGTACAGCTGTTCTTTCTTGTCGATCCAGGTGTAGAGCGCGTATTCCTTGTCGCTGTCACCAACGTGTTTGCCTAGGCCATAAACCGAAAGATGACTGCTCGGGGTATTGCCATACGTGTAGAACATTGAGCAGGTGCGGTTACGTTGTTTGTCGCGCCAGGTGTAGTGATGGACAGCTTGATTGCCAATGTACAGGGGCTCGCCATCCACCGTCAGGTTGCCACGATCAAGGCGATCGAAGAGGAAGTTCATGGCTTCGATCTCGAAACCATCATGGTTGAATTGGTCAAGGTTGCCGACCAGCGTGATTGCAGGATTCAAAGTGGGCATATCAGGCCTCTCTCTACTGTGATGGGTTGCCAAATTGGCAAGCCCATCTCAGCGCCATGCCGCTGCCAGCATCAGTAGGAAACAATTCCGCGACAGCATTCGGGGCGATATTTCCTTGGGCTGGCGAGACAGTCTTTAATCTTCACTATCACTCAAGTGATGGTCCTGGATCATCGAAGCTGACACAGCAAGAGGGGAGCCCAGCCGGGCTCCCCTCTTTGTTATTTCCCTTTGCCTGCCTGCAGCGCTCGTCGCTCAGGCGTGGCGGTGCTGAACAGCGCTCAGCGCGAATGCTGTATCGAAACAATGTCGCCAGTCGACGCGTCGATATCCACCCTGAACATTGCCTGGTCACGCTGACGGCTGAACATGCAGGTAAAGATGCTGGGCGAAACCTGCGGGAACTGCTCGAACCAGCTGTAGATACCTGCTTCGAGCTGGCCATTGATCAGTAACTGGTCGGCAATCCTGATCTGTTGCTGGCGGTCGCCGGAGACCACGTAGAGGGTTGCGGCCACGCCCGTATCGTCATCGTTCCACAGGATGGCCAGGTGTTGCCGATCCGGCACCACGATCGCCAGCAGGCCGCGGCTGTTGACCACGCTCAGGAGCTGTTCCTGCCAGCGCCAGCGAGCCTCGACGACCCGGCAAGGAGACCACCCCAGGGCGATCATCTGGTCCACCGTCATGTTTTCGTCGATGACCTTGCCGTCTTCGCGGATCCGCTCGAAATCACTAATCACAACTTTCACTCCACAGGCAGCACACCAGGCGTGCCGACAATTTTCAGATTCCTGTCACCGACGAACTCCACCTGCTGCACGCCGCCCTTGTAGTTCTCCAGCGGGCCGGTGATACCACTGTGAATCTTTTGCGGTGCGGTGGTTTCGACGGTGATCACATGGGATACGTCTGTCTTGAATCGATCGAGGATCACCAGTTTATCCCGAGCATAGGCCTGGCTGGGAATCGGCTCGGGGGCGGCGAAACCTCCGAAGGCTGGCTTGCCCTGCATGATGGCTTCGGCCTGGCCCTTGGCGACGACCATCTGGTATTGCCTTCCCGGTGGCACTATTTCGGTCTTGACCTGGGTGCCTTCCAGCCAAGCCGGCAAGTTGCCCTCGGCGACCATCGCCTCGTTGACCTGGGCGGCCGTGCGCACCTCGAGCACCTGCGACTGGTTGGCCAGTCGCGCGGCATTGCGTTCGGCGCTCAACTTGGCCATTTTCGGCCCGGCGCCGAGCAGCGCCAGGCCGGCGATACCTTGCAGCAGGTCACGGTAGCCCGGGCCGAGCCGGTCGCCGAGCTGGCCCAGCAACTCCATGCCCCCATAGATCGCGGCCCCCACCGCCACGGTGGTCAGCAGGGCCGCGAGGCCGGCCATGGCGGCCAGCACCAGCGCGCCGGCGGCGGCGACCAGGCCCAGCGCCTCCAGGCCGGTATGCAGCCAGCCCTCGATATCCAGCACGAATTCCACCTGCAGCGTCGGACCGCCGATGAAGGTGTTCGGGCTACCGGACTTGATATGCGCGCCGCAGGTCATCTTGCTGCTCAGTCGCGCCGCCGGCTTGCCGTTGATATACACGGTAGCGCTGCCTTCGGCGATGGTGACCGGGAAGGGCCAGGGGGGATGCGCCACAGGAAAGCCGGTACAGGAACTGGACACGTCCTCGCCGGCACGCATGGCATTGCGCAAGTTGACGAATACGTTGGGACTGCCCCTTATGAGTTCACCGGTGGTTGGCTCGGGCAGATCGAAGATGGTCGACAGCCCCTTCACCAGCTGGAACATCGACAGGCCACCGGCGGCGACCGAACCCGCCAGGATCACCACCGCCAGGCCGCCTGTTGCCGCGGTCGCCGCAATGATGGCCGCGCCAATGAGAGCGCCTGCGACCGCGCCGGCGAGCATGGCAGCAACTCCGAATCCATGGGCGATGTCGTCGCCCAACCGCGCTGCGGCCTGTACATCCATGCTGAGACTCCGCCTGCGATGCGATACGCATCTTCCCTGGGGCCAGTGGGTGGCCCGAGCGGCGGATTATCAAAGAGTAACCGGGGGCGCGGCAAGAGCTGGAAGGCAGTCTGTCGTCACAGGGGACCACTCGCGCTTCACGCCGCCGGCGGGAAGGAACCAACCGGCTGGGGTGCACCCTTGTCCTTGCTCGCCTGTCCGCGTTGGATCTTCGAAAAACAATTGAAATCAGAGCGTTATTTTTGTGCGACAGTTTTGGTTCTGCGAATCCACTGCGAGTGCCAGTGGACGCCCCGGCGAATCCCGACTTGTGCACAGGCCGGAATTTTTTTAGCGCTAATGGAAAACCAATGACACTTCGCCTGATTCATGGATGGATGATCGTTCTGATGGTGGCTGTCCTGGGCCTGGGAGTCCTGACCCCAGTGCTCTCCAACAGCCTCTTGCTGCTGATGGACCGAACCAATTTCATTCCTGCTGAATCGTCCATCTGGACCTTTGAACCGACCCTGATCAACCAGGGTTCCTCTTCCTATTGGCTATACGGTGAAGATCAGCAGTACTACTTCTATTTTTCCTACGCCCAAGACCAACCTTACCGGTTGATTGCCAAAACCAACCGTTGCCCCGGATTTGACAAGCACGAGGTGCAGACCTGGTGCGCTCCCTGACGTCGTGGCCGTGGATTATGCTGCGCGTGCGGGGCGCCTGTCGGGCGGGCGCTGCCAGGTGAGATAAGACATGGACAGGTTTCAGGAAATGCAGGTGTTCGTCTGTGTCGCCCAGGAGCAGGGGTTCGCCGCGGCTGCGCGGCGCCTTAACCTGTCGGCGGCCAGCGTCACCCGGGCCGTGGCAGCCCTCGAACAGCGCATCGGCACCCAGTTGCTGGTGCGCACCACCCGCAAGGTGCACCTGAGCGAAGCCGGGCAACGTTATCTGGAGGACTGCCGACGCATTCTCGCCGAGGTCCAGGATGCCGAGGCCTCGGCCGCCGGCATCCACGCCCAGCCACGGGGGCAACTGAGCCTGACTGCGCCGGTGCTGTTCGGCGATCTGTTCGTCACCCCGCTGCTGGTGCGCTATCTGCAACGTTATCCACAGGTCAGCGTCAACGCCTTGCTGGTGGACCGAGTGGCGAACATGGTGGATGAAGGCATCGATGTGGCGGTGCGCATCGGCGAATTGCCGGACAGCGGCCAGCACAGCATCCGAGTAGGCCAGGTGCGCCGGGTGGTCTGTGCAGCCCCCGGATTCCTGGCGGCCCATGGTTGCCCCCAGCACCCCGATGACCTGCGCCAGGCTCCGCTGATTGCGCCATCCTCCACCGGCCAGGCGCGCCACTGGCAATTCAACGACGCTGGGCGCGCTCTGAGCCTGCGCCCGGAACCGCGGCTGCTGGTGAGCGCCAACCAGGCCGCCATCAGTGCCGCCTGCCTGGGGCTGGGCCTGACCCGGGTGCTGTCCTATCAGGTGGCCGATCAGGTCGCTGCCGGCCAGTTGCAGATCGTGCTGGCGGATTTCGAGCTGCCGCCCTTGCCGATCCACGTGGTGTACCAGGGCGGTCGCAAGGCGCCGGCGCGGGTACGCAGCTTTGTCGATTTCGCCGTGCAGGCCCTGCGCGAGCATCCATCGCTCAATACTTGATCAGCTTTATTGCGCTGGCTGAAATGCCGGATTGCGATTTCTGGTGATTCTGTTGTTTTGCGTCATGGACCAAGATGGCCCTGCCAGCGCGGCCCTTCGACCGCGTCCCAGCCTGCGGAGTCGAGCATGTCCCTGCTTCCCATCAAGTTCTACAACTTTCCCCGGTCCGGCCACGCTCACCGCGTCGAGCTGATGCTGTCGCTGCTGGACCTGCCTACCGAAACCATCTTTGTCGACCTGGCCCAGGGTGCCCACAAGCAGCCCGAATTCCTGGCCCTCAACGCCTTTGGCCAAGTACCGGTGATCGATGACCAGGGCACGGTGCTGGCGGACTCCAACGCGATCCTGGTGTACCTGGCGCAACGCTATGGCCGCGGCCGCTGGTTGCCCACCGACCCGGTGGGCGCGGCGCAGGTACAGCGCTGGTTGTCGGTGGCGGCGGGGCCGATCGCCTTCGGTCCGGCGGCGGCGCGACTGATCACGGTGTTCGGCGCCACCTTCAATGCCGAGGAGGTCATTGCCCGCGCCCACGGCCTGCTCAAGGTGATGGACCAGGAACTGGCGAACCGGCCGTTCCTGGTGGGTGAACAGGCGACCATCGCCGACGTCGCCGGCTACAGCTATATCGCCCACGCGCCGGAGGGCAACGTGTCCCTGGCCGATTATCCCAACGTGCGGGCCTGGCTGGCGCGGATCGAGGCCTTGCCGGGCTTCGTGCCCATGCCGTCCACGGCGGCGGGGCTCAAAAGCGCCTGAGGCGCACCTGCGGAGGCAGCACCATGAGCAGCAGTTCCCCCTGGCATGCCGGCGAGCGGCAGTTGCAGGCCCGGGCCGGAGTGGCCGAGCGCATGGAGGCCTTTGGCACCAAGGTGATCCGCCAGGCGATGCCGGATCAGCACCGGCAGTTCTACGGGCAGTTGCCGTTCATCCTGGTGGGCGCGGTGGATGCCCAGGGCAACCCCTGGGCGAGCATTCTCGAAGGCCCGCCCGGTTTCGCCCAGGCCCCCGAGGCGACCCGGCTGCGCCTGGGCAGCCTGCCGGCCGCCGACGACCCCGTGCAGTTGCAGGAAGGTGCGGCCCTGGGCTTGCTGGGCATTGAACTGCACACCCGGCGGCGCAACCGCCTCAATGGCCGGGTCAGTGCTGTGGACCGCCACGGCTTCAGCGTGGCGGTGCAACAGGCGTTCGGCAATTGCCCGCAATACATCCAGCAGCGCGAGCTGCAGCAGGTGCCCTTGAGCGACCCCGCCAGCCGGCCGGCACAGTATCGCGACGGCCTGGATCCTGAGGCTCGGGCCCTGATCGGTGGCGCCGACACTTTCTTTGTCGCCAGCTACGTCGACCTGGACGGCCAGCGCTCGGTGGATGTGTCCCACCGTGGCGGCCAGGTCGGGTTCGTCCGGGTCGAGGGCAATTGCCTGACCATCCCGGATTTTGCCGGCAACCTGCACTTCAACACCCTGGGCAACCTGCTGCTCAACCCCCGGGCCGGCTTGTTGTTCATCGACTTTCCCAGCGGTGAGCTGCTGCAGCTCAGTGGCCGCACCGAAATCATCCACGACGGGCCGCTGGTCAAGGCCTTCCAGGGCGCCGAGCGGTTGTGGCGCTTTACCGTGGAGCGGCTGGTACGGCGCCCGGCGGCGCTGTCCCTGCGTTGGCAGTTGCAGGGTTTTTCCCCCAACAGCCTGCTGACCGGCAGTTGGCCGCAAGCCGAGGCTCGGCTGCGCGCCACGGCCCTGGGCCAGCAGTGGCGGCCATTGCGGGTGACCCGGATCGAGGACGAAAGCAGCAGCATTCGCTCCTTCTACCTGGAACCGGCGGATGCAGCCGGCTCCCCGAGCTTTGTGCCCGGCCAGCACCTGCCCGTGCAGGTCGTGCTCGACGGCCAGCCGCTGATTCGCACCTACAGCCTGTCCAGCGCGCCTTCCGATGACTTTCTGCGTATCAGCGTCAAGCGCGAGGGCCAGGTTTCCCGCCACCTGCATCAGGCACTCAAGGTCGGCGACTTGCTGCAGGCCCGCGCCCCACAGGGGCGTTTCACTGCCGATGCGCTGTCGTCACAGCCACTGGTGCTGCTGGCGGCCGGGGTCGGCATCACACCGTTGCTGTCGATGCTGCGGGAGGTGCTGTACCAGGGCCTGCGCACCCGGCATACCCGGCCCACCTGGTTGATCCAGGGTTCGCGCACGCTTGCCGAGCAACCCTTTGCCAAGGAGCTGCAAACCCTGCTGGCGCAGGCTGGGGATTCAGTGCGGCTGCTGCGCCTGCTCAGCCAGCCGGAAGCCGGGGTCCGGCCGGGTGCTGGCTTCGATCATTGCGGGCGCATCGATGTGCAACTGCTGCTGGCGCAACCGGACCTGGATCTTGACCGCGCAGACTTCGTGCTCTGCGGCCCCGGGGCCTTTACCCAGGGCCTGTACGACAGCCTGCGGGACCTGGATATCGACGACCGGCAGATCCATGCCGAAACCTTCGGCCCTTCGACCCTGCGCCGCCGGCCGGACCCCGAGGCCGTGCCCTTTGCCCAACAGCCTGCCGCCACCCGGGCCGTGGCGGTGCGGTTCCAGCAGGCCGGCCGGGAGCTGTCCTGGGAGCCGGCCAGCGGCAGCCTGCTGCAACTGGCGGAGAGCGCCGGCCTGCATCCGCCATTCAGTTGCCGTGGCGGCTCCTGCGGCACTTGCCAGACCCGGTTGATCAGCGGCCAGGTGAATTATCCACAGGTGCCTGCACAGTTACCGGAACCGGGGCAGGTGCTGATCTGCTGCGCGGTGCCGGCGGCTGTGGATAACCTGGTGCCAGCGTTGGTGCTGGACCTGTAGAAGCGGGAAAAAACTCCTTGCGGCGATTGCTGCCAACCGCACTGCTGCGTAGGCTGGCGGCTGCTTTGTCGCGGTAGTTGCGGGTTGTAAGTGAGAGGTGAAGGCCCTGCGGTTCTTTTCGCTGCCTCGCGGGCCCGGCAGCGGCTACAGGCGATGTCGATCAGGTGTATGGCGCCCGGTATTCCGGGGCTTTTGCGTTAAAGGGAATCAACGATTCATGCTCCCCCGGGTTTTGCTCCGTCTTTGCGCCGTGCTGGTCTGCGGGCTGCTGCTCAATGCCTGTCGTCATGAAGAGGGGCCGCCGCTGGATCAGCAACTCTATATCTGGCAACGCCAGTGGACCCCGGCCCACGCCGACGCCCTGGCAGGCTCGCGGGCGGACTTTTCCACCGTCCGAGTGCTGGCCCTGCAGGCTTTTCCACAGGCCGGCTGGAGCCGGGCGCGGATCGACGCCGCCTTGCTCAAGCAAGACGGTCGCCCGCTGATTGCGGTGGTGCGCCTGGATGGCCAACTGCCGTCCCTGAACCAGGACGACATCCTCCAGCAGGTGCAGCAACTGCTGGCCGACTGGCAAGGGCAGGGCCTGACCCTGGCCGGCCTGGAGATCGACCACGATGCCGGCAGCGCCCGGCTGCCGGCCTATGCCGGGCTCCTGCGGCGGCTGCGCGAGGTGCTGCCGCAGCAGCTGGCCCTGAGCATCACCGCGCTGCCCGCCTGGCTCGACAGCCGCGAGTTGCCCGGGCTGCTGGCTCAGGTCGACAGCAGCGTGCTCCAGGTACATGCGGTCAGCGACCCCCGGCGCGGGCTGTTCGACCCGCACCAGGCTGAACAATGGGCCAGGCGCTGGGCTGGGGTCAGCGACAAGCCGTTCTACCTGGCCCTGCCTGCCTACGGCGTGGCCTTGCTGCCCGGCACCGCCCAGGCTCCAGTGGTGGAAAGCGAGGCGCCCATTGCGCGCCGGGGCCAGCGCCGGGAGCTGATGGCCGACCCCGAGCAACTGAGCCAACTGGCCAAGATCCTGCGCAATGATCCGCCGGCCCATCTGGCCGGGCTGATCTGGTTTCGCCTGCCGCTCAAGGGCGATGTCCGCGCCTGGAGCCTGGATACCCTGCGCGCGGTGGCCCGTGGAGACGTGCTGGACAGCCGCATGGGCATCAGCCTGCAGGAGCAGGACGGTCTCTTCGATATCCGCTTGGACAACCCGGGCAATCTCGACCGCCCTTTGCCTGAACAACTGACCCTGGCCGTTGCCCAATGCGACGGATTCGACGGGCTGGGCGGTTATTCCGCCGAGCTGCGTGACGGCCAGCTGCTATTGACCCGCCAGCAGGCCGGCCGTCTGGCGGCGGGCGGCACCCGGGCCGTGGGCTGGGCCCGCTGTACAAAAATTGACCAAGGAGCTGCACATGTTCGTCCCTAGATCCCGCTACCTGCTGTGCCTGAGCCTGTGCCTGCCCTTGGCCCCGGCCCTGGCCTGCGGTCCGACCTTCCCCATGCGCCTGCTGGAGGATCGCCCGCAGACCCTGGCGCAGTTGCCGGAAGGCAGCTTCCAGTTCGAAGTGTCCCGCCTGGGCAAGCCCATCGTCGGGCTCAAGCCAGTGGTCAAGGATGCCTTCAGCCGCGATTACAACCTGCCTGACAGCTACGAGGTGCAGGCGCGCAACTGGGCGGAACAGCAAGGGCTGGACGACGCCCAGAAAGCCCTGGTCGGGCAGTTGCGCACGCTCAATGACGGGCGCGTGGCGGAGCAGCAAGGGGCCAGCCTGCCGCCGCAGATCAACCTCTACACCGCGGGCGCAGTGGCCTTCGGCGCCGGGGATCATGAGCTGGCGGCGGAGTATTTCCGCAAGGTGCTGGCGCTGCCCGCCGAGCAGCGGGCGCTGCGCAGTACCTGGGCCGCCTACTCCCTGGGCCGGGCCCTGCAAGCCATCAGTGAAGAAGCCAACGAGCTGGACGACCAGGGGCGCAGCGACACCTTGCTGGCGGCGCGCCAGGCCTTCGTCCAGACCCGCCAACTGAGCATCGACGGCTTCAGCGACCCCCTGGAGCTGGGCATCGCCAGCCTGGGAGAAGAGGCGCGCATTCTGAAGAACCAGAACCACTGGAGCGAGGCCATCGATCTGTATGCCAGCCAGAACCTGCTGGGGTCGGAGGTCGGCTACAGCTCGCTGAAGCAGGTGGTGGGCGAGTTGGGCGGCCTGTCGGACGCGCAATTGCTGGAGCAGCTCAAGCAGCCCTCGGTGGCGCGCTTGCTCACGGCTTCACTGGTTTCGCACCAGGGCTGGTCCTTCGGTGAAAAGCCGGAGGCCGAGCAAAAACTGATCAAGCTGCTGAGCCAGGGCACCGCCGGCACCTTCGACAACGCCGATCGCCTGGCGGCGCTGAATTACCAGAACGGCGATTTCGCCACCACCCGGTTGCTGCTCGAGCATGCCGGCGACGGTGGCCTGGCCTGGTGGCTGCGGGCCAAGCTGGCCGTGCGCGACGGCGACAAGGCTGCGGCCGCAGCCGCTTACGCCAAGGCCGCCGCGGCTTTCCCCCGGGACGAGAGCTGGGGCTTTCGCGGCGACTACGACGGCAACTATGAAGACCTCAAGCCGGGCTGCCGGGTAGAAGGCGAAAGCGCCGTGCTGGCCCTGGACCGTGGCGACTATGTGCAGGCGTTCGAGCTGCTCTACCGCAGTGGCGACATTTACTGGCACGACGCGGCAACCGTGGCTGAGCGAGTGCTGACCCTGGATGAACTCAAGCATTTCGTCGACGCCCAGGTTCCGGCGCCGCCGCTCGTCCCCCAGCAGCCCGATGCCTACTACGAGAGCCTGCCGATTGCCGCCCAGGTGCGCGAACTGCTGGGCCGGCGGCTGTTGCGCGAGGGCCGCTACGAAGAGGGCTGGGGCTACTTCTACACCCCCGAGCGCCAGGCGATCGCCAAGGCCTACGGCGAGTACCGGCGCAGCGCCGAGTCGGCCTGGCTGCCAACCCGGCGAGCCGAGGCCTATTACCAGGCGGGCAAGCTGGCACGGGCGTCGGGGATGGAGATCCTCGGCTACGAGATGGGTCCGGACTACCACAGCCTGTGGGGCAGCTACAGCCTGGAAATCCCGCCGGTACAGGCTGGCCCGCTGATCAGCGCCGACGAAGTGCAGCGCCAGCAGGCCACCACTGCCGAACCCGATGTGCGCTACCACTATCGCTACGTGGCCGGCGAGCTGGGCAACCAGGCGGCGGACTTCCTGCCCCACACCAGCCAGGCCTATGCCGCGGTGCTGTGCAAGGCGGCGCGCTGGACCCGGGGCAGCGATGCCGAGATCGAGTACTACCGGCGTTATGTGCAGAACGGTCCCTTTGTGGAGTGGGCCGGCAACTTCGGCATGAACTGTGAGGAACCGGACTTCGGCAGCGCCAACAAGCGCTACCTGACCCAGTGGCTGGACGCATCCCGTTCCGCGGTGGCCGAGCACAGGCTGGCTGCCGGCGCCGGTGCCGGCGCCGGTGCCGGCGTGCTGCTGTTGGGGGCGGCCTACCTGTTCCGACGCCGCCGCGCGGTGTCCTCGCACAAGGCGACATAAAGGCGTGCCCAGGATCCTGTAGCCGCTGCCGCAGGCTGCGTACGAGCTGGGCGGCACTCCGACGCAGCGGTCGCGGCGATCTCTGGGGCGAATATTTTGCCGGGGATCGCCAGGCAAGGTCCTGCGGACCTTCGCGCAGCTTCGCCGAGGCTCGGCAGCGGCTACAGGTGCCGTCAGGCCTGCTGGACGAACGTCAGGCGCAGGGCGAAGCCGATCAGCAGGCTGCCGAACAGCCATTGCTGCACTCGTTGCGCCGACGGGCTGCGCTGCATCCAGCGGCCCAGCCCGGCACCGGCCAGGGCGTAGCAGCAGTCGAACAGGCCGCCCACGGCCACCAGCAGCACCCCCAGGGTCATGAATTGCGGGACCACCGCACCGGCCTGGGGATCGACGAACTGCGGCAGCAGTACCGAACAGAACAGCAATGCCTTGGGGTTCAGCAGGTTGGTCAACAGGCCGCGCTGGATCGCCTCGCGCCAGCGCAGGGGCGTGGCTGCGGCGGTGCCGGGCTCAAGGTTGGGCAACAGGTTCGCCCGCAGGCACTGGATACCAATCCACAGCAGGTAGGCGGCGCCCGCCAGGCGTACCAGGTCGAAGGTCCAGGGCGCGGCCTTGAACAGCGCCGCCAGGCCCAGTGCGGCCAGGGCCACATGGCAGCCGCGGGACAGGGCCAGGCCCAGCGCGGTGGCCAGAGCCTGGGCCTTGCCCTGGCGGGCGCCGGTTTGCAGCAGCAGGATCATGTCGGGGCCGGGCAGCAGGTAGACCACCGCCAGAGCCAGGAAATACATCCACAGTTGCGCCACCTTGCACCCCCTTCGTTGTCGAGTCGGTGCGCCCAGTTTAGGGCCACAGGGCAGGGCAGGTGCTTGCGTAATCAACCAACGGAAAAGCTGAAATTGGCATAATGTTCCACTAATGAACGGAATCACCATCTGGATATGCCAAACATGAAACTTGATGCCTATGACCGCAAGATCCTCGCCGCGCTGCAGCGCGATGGTCGCCTGAGCAACGTGCAGCTGGCCGAAGAGATCGGTCTGTCGCCGTCACCCTGCCTGCGCCGGGTGCGCATGCTGGAAGAGGCCGGGGTGATCCGTGGCTACCAGGCCACCCTGGACCGCGACGAGGTGGGCCTGGGGCTGACCGTGTTCGTCGGGGTCAAGGTGGAGCGACACAACGATGCCGAGGCCGAAGCCTTCCGCCAGGCGGTATTGCAGTTGCCGGAGGTGATCTCGGCGTTCCTGGTATCGGGTGAATCGGATTTCCTGCTGCAAGTGGTGGTCCCGGACCTGCGTGGCTATGACCGCTTCCTGACCGGCCACTTGCTGAAGATCCCCGGGGTCAGCGACATCCGCAGCAACTTCGCGATTCACACGGTGAAAACCCCGGGGCCCCTGCCATTGGGGCATCTACCGGGCTGAAGGGTTCAGGTCCACCAGTAGCGCACCAGGTGGAAGAAGATCGGCGCGGCGAAACACACCGAATCCAGGCGATCGAGCATGCCGCCGTGGCCCTCGATCATGTGCCCCCAGTCCTTGACCCCGCGATCGCGCTTGATCGCCGACATGACGATGCCGCCGGCAAAGCCCAGCAGGTTGATCAGCAGGGCGATGAGGAATGACTGCCAGACATTGAACGGGGTGATCCAGAACAGCGCCCCGCCGATCATCGAAGCCAGCAGGATGCCGCCGACAAAGCCTTCCACGGTCTTGGACGGCGACAGGTTGGGGGCGATCTTGCGCTTGCCGAAGAGTTTTCCACAGACGTACTGCAGCACGTCCGAGAGCTGCACCACGATCACCAGGTAAGCGATCAGCAGCAGGTTGCGGCCTTCATAGCCGGCGATGTCCAGGGTCAGCAGGGCGGGCACGAAGGACACGCAGAACACCGCGATCATCAGCCCCCACTGGACCTTGGAGGCACGCTCCAGGAAGTGCGTGCTGTCGCCACCGAGCGACGCGAGGATCGGCAGCAGCAGGAACACGTAGACCGGAATGAAGATCGAGAACAGCCCGTACCAGTCGGAGTAGATCAGCAGGTATTGCAGGGGCAGGGCCAGGTAGAAGGCCGCCACCAGGGCCGGATAGTCGCTGCGCCGGGTCGGGGTCAGGGTGAGGAACTCGCGCAGGGCGTAGAACGACACCGCATAGAACAGCAGGATCACCGCCGCGGTGCCGAGCCAGAAGGCGATACCGATCACCAGCACCATCACCCACCAGGCATTGATCCGCGCATTGAGGTTGTCGATCACCGGGTTGGGCGCGCCACGGGTGCGCCACTGGAGGATGAAACCGATCAGCGAGGCCAGCACCAGAATGGCGCCGATGCCGCCGAATAACATCAGGGTCTGCTTATCCATCTCAGGCGTGCTCCGGGGCCAGGGCCAGCAGCGCGGCGCGGCTGCGTTCGAGGAAGTGTTCCTTGGTTTCGTCTTCTTCCAGGGTCAGGGGGGCGCCGAAACTGGTGGTGCACAGCAGCGGCAGGGGCAGGAAGCGGCCCTTGGGCATGACCCGGTTGAGGTTGGCGATCCACACCGGAATCACCTCAACCTGTGGATAACGTTTGGCCAGGTGGTAGATCCCGCTCTTGAACGGCAGCAGGCCGTCTTCGGGGTTGCGCGTGCCTTCCGGAAAGATGATCAGCGAGTCGCCGTTCTCCAGGGCATCGATCATGGGTTGCAGGGGGTTGTTATCCACAGCCTCCTTGCGCTCGCGGTCGATCAGCACGCCGTTGAACACCCGATTGATGATGTAGCGGCGCAGGTTGCTTTTCTGCCAGTAGTCGGCGCCGGCCACGGGCCGCGTCAGTTTGCGCAGGGCCGGCGGCAGGGAGGCCCAGAGCAGTACGAAGTCGCCGTGGCTGCTGTGGTTGGCGAAGTAGATCCGCTGCACCGCGCGCGGTGCCGAGCCCAGCCACAGGCTGCGGGCGCCGGTGATGCTGCGGGCGGCGGAGGTGATGAGATTGGCGACCAGGGGTTCGAACATGGGCATTCCTTATCCGGCAAAGGTCAGCCAGGGGCTGACCAGGATCACGCTCAGTATCACCAGCACTTGTGCTGCCAGCAGTAATGCCTGGCGGCGCAGCAGGCCCAGGGCCCCGCGGCTGCGTTGGTCCCAGGGCCGGCCGCCGCGCTGCGCGGGTTGCAGGCCGAGGGCGCTCAGGGCCTGGTCCAGGGCCTGGGTACTGTGTTCCAGGGTAGTTGGGGCGTCGGCCACGCGTTGAAACAGGTCGGCGTCGAAGGCTACCCGCAGCGCCAGGTACTTTTCCACAAGCCCCAGCAGCACCAGGGCCAGGCTGACCAGCAGCCCGCCCAGGGTGACGCTGGTCAGCAGGTACTGGCCCAGGCCATACAGCGCGCCGAGCAGGGTCAGGCCTGTGGATAACTGATCCAGGGCGCGGCCCCGGCGCAGCAGGCTGGCCACGCTGTAGAGCTGCATTTCAGTGGACATGGGCCGTTCTCCCGGCGCTGCTCAGGGCTTGCAGCGCCTGGCGGTGGGCGGGGTGCAGGACGATCTGCGGGCGGGCTCGCTGGATCTGCACGATGGCGGCATCCACCGTGGCTGCCCGGCCGCTGTGCAGCAGCCAGGCGGCAATCGCCGTGGCGCTGCGCGAATAACCCAGGGCGCAGCACACCAGCAGCGGCCCTTGCTGGCGCAGGCGTTCGATGGCGTGGGCGGCGGCCAGGCACTGCTCGGCACTGGGGGCGCACAGGTCCAGCACCGGCAGGCTCTGGTAGGCCCGCAGCCCGCGGCTGTCCAGGGACAGCTCGGCGCACAGGTCGAGCACGGCGTCGAACGGGCTGTCCTTGAGCTCGGCCGGTGTCGGCAGGCGCCCGAGCCAGACGTTATCCACAACCGGGTCCGGCTGTGGATGTTTTTTTGTCCACAGCCGCGAGTTGATCCAGGCCGCCGCCAGGTAAGGCGCCAGTAACCAGCGTGCAGCGGGGCTGAGGCTGCCGTCCTGGCGCTTCTGGAAACCCTCGGCACCCAGCAGGGCGTAGTTCAGGGCCACCAGCAACAGCGCCACGGCGGGCCAGATCAGCCACAGCGCGGCGCCGCCCCAGGCAAAGGCTGCCCCGGCGAACAGCGCCGCACCCAGGCCATAGCGCAGGGCCAGCTGGCGGCGCTTCGGGTCCTGGGCCGCACGGGCACTGAACAGCGGGCTGGGACGGTCCAGCGGCCATAGCCAGACACACAGCCAGCCGGCCAGGGCGCCTGTGGGTACATCGATGAAGTGGTGTTGATAAGTGCTCAGCACCGAGACCCCGATCAGCGCGAACCAGCCATGCACCAGCCAGCGCCAGAAGCCCTGGGTATGCCGTGCGTAGCAGACCCAGAGCACCACCAGCAGGGCGATGTGCAGCGACGGCGCCTGGTTGAAGGGCTTGTCGAAGCCGGCCAGCACCGCGAACAGCCAGCCGAAAACCCCGTCCAGTTCCGGCCGGGAGAAGGTAAAGCTCAGCGGCCAGAGCAGGAAGCAACTGACCGCGATCACCTGGGCGGTGAGCAGGCGCAGGGCGTGGCGCTTGAGCTCGTCACGGCTGCCTGGCAACAGCAGGGAGAAGCCGTAGAGCAGGTCGATGGACCAGTAGGGCACGATGGTCCAGGCCCAGAACGGCATGTGCCGTTCCCAGTCGAAGACCATGCTGCCGACGTCGTCGCGCTGGGCGGTGACCCAGGTGGCGAAGCCGTAGGTGCTGAAGAACAGCGGTGCCAGCAACAGCAGCCAGAGCACCGCGGGTTTCAGCAGGCCCGGCTCCCGGGCCGGCAAGGCGCCTGCGGCCATCATTGCACCCGTTGCGCCAGGGATAC
The DNA here is from genome assembly GCF_058796855.1 of Pseudomonas sp. GW823-FHT03E05. Classification (NCBI taxonomy): domain Bacteria; kingdom Pseudomonadati; phylum Pseudomonadota; class Gammaproteobacteria; order Pseudomonadales; family Pseudomonadaceae; genus Pseudomonas; species Pseudomonas sp. GW823-FHT03E05. The sequence goes on along the minus strand of NZ_JBXAJB010000003.1, from coordinate 647,606 downwards.
GCTGAAGATCCCCCATTCATCCACACGCATGGTGACCTTGCGAAAGCCGGCGGCCTCCACCAGTTGGTCCATCTCCGCCTGGGTGCGGCGGCGCATGACCCAGGCCTGGCCTTCGCGGTGGCTGGTCAGGGCGCGGGCGATCAGTTCCAGCTGCGGGTGCCACGGCTGGCCGGTGTACACCAGGTAGCCGCCGGGCTCCACGGCACTGGCCAGGCCCGCCAGGGAGCCGCCGACCATCTGGTTGTCGGCGAACAGCTCATAGAGCCCGGAGACCACCGCCAGGGTGGGTTTCGGGTCCAGGGCTGCGAGGTCCTCGCGGTCGAAGGCGTTGCCTTTGACGAAGCGGGCGATGTCCCCCAGGCCTTTCTCCTGGATCAGCGCACTGCCGTCGCGCACGTTGATATCGCTGTAATCGCGCAGCAGGATCGACTCCGGCAGCGGGCTGACCCCTTGCAGGGCTTCGAGGATGTAGCGGCCGTGGCCGGCGGCGATATCGACGATGCGCACTTCGCTGTTTTGCTCACGGAGTTTTTCCATGGCCAGGCGCAGCAGTTCTTCCACATGCAGCTTGCGCTGGCGGATGCCGCGCCAGCCGATGGAGTTCAGGTAGTTCTGGTCGATCATCCGGCCCAGTGCGGAATGCCCGGTGGGGCGGTTGCGGTAGACGTAGTCCAGGGTGCTGCCGGAGTCGAAACCGGTGTCGAAGCCCAGCTTGACCCCCGCCGACAGCTGGCTGCCCAGGCGCATGCTGGCACGGGTGGCGCGCCAGTACAGGTCGCGCAGGGAATTGTGCGGCAGCGGCGCGGCCAGGGCTTCGGACTCGGCGCAGGTAACGCCCAGGCGGTCGGCGTCCAGCAGGGCAGGGCGGTTCAGCGGGCGCTCGAAATTCTGCAGGATGAAGCGACGGATGCTGGCCATGGCCGGCGCCCGGTTCTTTTCCCCCAGGGTGTCGTGGAAGAAGCCCGGGAGGATGTGCTTTTCCTTGTGCAGGCTGCCCAGGCGCTCGAAGAACTGCTCCTGGGGCTTGCGATGCACCACGAAGTCGGAGCCGGAGATCAGCAACTGGGTCGGCACCTGGATCGCCTGGGCGTCGGCTACCACCCGGTCTGCCGCTTCATACAGGCCCAGCAGTACATTCACCGAGATCGCCTTGGTGATCAGCGGGTCGCTGTCATAGCTGCGGACCCGCTCCGGGTCGTGGCTCAGGAAGCGCGCCTTGACGTAGCTGTTGACGAAGAAGTTGCCACGAAAGCGCCGCATCAGGGCCAGGCCGGGCCGGGCGAAGGGCACGTACAGCTTGACCTTGAACGCCGGCGAGGCCAGCACCAGGGAGCGGATGCGCGGCGCGTAGTCGTGGACCCAGGTGGACGCGATCACCGCGCCCACGCTCTGGGCCACCACGGCGATGTTTTCCTCGGCGATCCCATGAGCGCTGCCCAGGTGATCACAGAAGGTCTGCACGTCGCGCACGCTGGTAGCGAAGCTCGGGCTGTCGCCACGGGCGCCCGGCGACTGGCCATGGCCACGGGCATCCCAGGCGAAGAAATCGAACTGGGGCAGGTTCAGCTCTTCCACCAGGTGGGCAATGCGCCCGGAGTGTTCGTGACCGCGGTGGAACAGCATCACCGCTTGCCGCGGTTCGCCAGGGGCCACTTCAGTGGCTGGCCAGTGGCGGTAGAACAGTTCGACACCGTCATGGGTTCGGAACGTCTGGTGTTGAGCGTCGCGCATAGCCATTTCCTTATGCAGAGGGAGCATTGTGCTGAACTTCTTTGAGGCCCTGGCGGACCCGATTGATCAGGGTGTAGACCAGCAGTGCGGCGACCAGTGCCAGCACGCCGTTTATCCACAGGGCGCTGAGCCAGCCCAGGGCGATACCGGTGGCCAGCACGCCGAGGATGAAGGCGCGGTCGCTCTTGCCCATGGGCCCGTCGTAGCGCCGCGAGGCCCCGACCATGGGCCCGAGCACCCCGGCGTATTCACTGAACAGCGCCAGCAGGGTCACGGCCAGCACCAGCAGCAGGCTGGCCCCGGGCAACAGGGCGAAAGGCAGGATCAGGGCGCTGTCGGCGACCACGTCGCAGAGTTCGTTGAGGTAGGCCCCCAGGCGCGATTGCTGGCCGAATTCCCGCGCCAGCATGCCGTCGATGGCATTGAGCGCCATGCGCAGGATCATCCACAGGGGAATCAGGGCGAACAGCCAGGCATGGCCGGGGAACAGGGCGATGACGGTGCCGACCAGGACCGAGATGACGGCGGCCAGGACAGTGATCTGGTTGGCCGTGGTGCCGTTGTCGTACAGGCGCTGCACCAACGGCCGCAGCAGGTTCTGAAAGCGCGGTTTGAGCTGGTAAATCGAGAGCATGATGGGACGGTTCCTTGTCGCACGCGGTGAGCAGGGCTGGATTATTGCCTTAAATGCCAGGGGGCTGACATCAGAAGTTTTGTCATGAGCAAACAGCTGTCTCTGTGTCTACGACGTACGCAATAGATGAAAAGGCATGGCGGGGGACAAAAATTTCACTCGGCTCGTTATATAGTAACGAATTGTTTCGAATTTCTTCGGTCCGTGGGTTTATCCACAGGGCCGGACCAGAGCGGCGGGGTGGTATGCAAGTCGATCTTGAGGCGCAAGGTGGCAAGGTGGCTGCCTTGCCACGGTTTCAGCAGGCGGCGTCCCATGCGGCGCGTTTGCAGCGCTGGGGCGCCGCTTTGCTGGGCCTGGCGGTGCTGGGGCTGGTGGCGGCGGTGTTTGTCGATCTGTTTGCGGCGCTGACCATCTGGCCGGCACTGCTGGTGAACCTTTCGTGTGCCTTGCTGGTGGTGGTGGCCGGGCTGCAATCGGCGTGCTGGGTCAGCCGCTGGCGCGAAGAGGTGATCGCCCCGGCGCCGGTTGTCACGCCCGAGGCCACGGAGGATCGGCAGCCACAGGGCCGGCTGGCGGCTGCCCTGACCCTGCGCGGGCGGCGCCTGTTGCAGCAGATCGGCGCGCCTACCCTGTGGCTTGGTGGCTGGTCGCTGCTGATCCTGTATAGCGTGGTGCAGGTGTTCAACCTGTCGTTGCCCGCCACCGCCCTGGGCCTGGGTGCCAGCGTGGTGGCGGTGCTGGCTCTGCTGCTGGCGTTTGCCCTGCTGGTGCTGGAACGCCAACTGGCCCAGGAGCACCCAGGGGAATGGCCGGAAGCCGGCGCCCTGGCGCAGCTGCTGCGGGTGGCGATTATCTGTTTGCTGGTGAGCGCCCTGTGCCTGTTGTTCAGCAGCGACACGGCCTTGTGGCCAGTACGGCTGGCGGTGCTGACGGGGCTGCTGCCGGCATTGTTGGCCGGCGAGTTGTTGTTGCGCGCGGTGCTGTCGCTGTTCAGCCCACAGCGCGAACAGCTGGAGCCACGGCTTCTGGCCCACAGTTTTGTTGCCGACATGCTGCGTTGGCCGCCCCAACCCCTGCTCAGCCTGCAGCATGAATTGCACAACCGTTTTGGCATCGATCTGCGGCAGATCTGGGCCTTCGCCTATATGCGCCGGGCCTTTGTACCGGTATTGCTGGTGGTGTTGGCGGTAGGTTGGCTGTTGACCGGCGTTCATGAACTTTCCATGCAAAATCGCGGTATTTACGAGCGTTTCGGCAAGCCGGTACAGGTCTTTGGCCCGGGCCTGCATCTGGGCCTGCCCTGGCCCCTGGGGCGGGTACTGACGGTGGAAAACGGCGTGGTCCATGAACTGGCCACCAGCGTGGGCGAAAGCTCGCAGCCGTTTCAAGCGGCCCCTGCCGAAGGCCCGGCCCCCGCCATTGCCAACCGCCTGTGGGATGCCAGCCACGTGAATGACAAATCCCAGGTGATCGCCAGCGGCAATGCCCAGCAACAGAGTTTTCAGATCGTCAACATGGACGTGCGCTTCGTCTACCGCATCGGCCTGGGCGACGCTGCGGCGCTGGCCGCCACTTACAACAGCAGCGATGTGCCGACGCTGATCCGCAGCACCGCCAGCCGCGTGCTGGTGCACGACTTTGCCTCGCGCACCCTCGACGGCCTGCTGGGCCAGGACCGCACCGGGCTGGCCGATGACATCGGCAGGGCCGTGCAGGGCGATCTGGATCGGCTCGACAGCGGGGTGGAGATTCTCGCCACGGTAGTCGAAGCCATCCATCCACCGGCTGGCGCGGCCAATGCCTACCACGGTGTGCAAGCGGCGCAGATTGGCGCCCAGGCGCTGATTTCCCGGGAACGTGGAGCGGCTGCCGAGCAGACCAACCAGGCGCAGTTGCAAGCCAGCGTGGCCCGCGACCAGGCCCAGGCCGATGCGCGCGAAGTGCAGGCGGCGGCCCAGGCTGCCGACCTGCGCTTTGCCGCCGAACAGAAAGCCTTCGCCAGTGCGGGGCAGGCCTTCGTCCTCGAGCAGTACCTGAGCCAGCTGAGCCAGGGCCTGAGCCAGGCCAAGCTGCTGATTCTTGATCATCGTCTGGGGGGCGACAGCGCGCCGACCCTCGACCTGCGTACGTTCACCTTGCCGGCCGACCCTTCGGCGCCGCGTAAAGCCGCTCAGCCAGGAGCCGTCCATTGAGCCAGTCCTCCCATTCCCACGATCACGCCGGCCACGACCACGGGCACGGCCATCACCACCATCACGGGCATCACCACCATCATCATGGGGCGCCGGCCGAGGCCGGGCCTTTCCCCTGGCGGCGCATGGGCTGGGCCGTGCTACTGGTGCTGTTTGCCGTGGCCGCGGCGAGCCTGGTGCAAGTGCGCTCCGGCGAAGCCACGGTAATCACCCGCTTCGGCAACCCGGCGCGGGTGCTGCTGGAGCCGGGCCTGAACTGGTGCTGGCCGGCACCCTTTGAAGCGGCGATCCCGGTGGACCTGCGCCTGCGCACCACGTCCAGTGGCTTGCAGGATGTGGGCACCCGCGACGGTTTGCGGATTATCGTCCAGGCCTACGTGGCCTGGCGGGTCCAGGGCGACGCGGACAATGTGCAGCGTTTCATGCGGGCGGTGCAGAACCAGCCGGACGAAGCGGCGCGGCAGATCCGCACCTTTGTCGGTTCGGCCCTGGAAACCACCGCCAGCAGCTTCGATCTGGCCAACCTGGTGAACACCGATGCCAGCCAGGTGCGCATCGCTGATTTCGAAGCGCAACTGCGCCAGCAGATCGAACAGCAATTGCTTTCCACTTATGGAGTGCGAGTGGTGCAGGTGGGAGTGGAGCGTCTGACCCTGCCCTCGGTGACCCTGACCGCCACCGTGGACCGCATGCGCGCCGAGCGTGAAACCATCGCCACGGAACGCACCGCCATCGGCAAGCGCGAAGCGGCGCAAATCCGCTCTGGCGCCGAACGCGATGCGCGGATCGTCCAGGCCGATGCCACGGTGAAGGCCGCGGATATCGAGGCGCAATCCCGGGTTGAAGCGGCGCAGATTTATGGCCGCGCCTACGCCAGTTCCCCGCAGCTGTACAACTTGCTGCGTTCACTGGACACCCTGGGTACTGTGGTGACTCCGGGCACCAAGTTGATCCTGCGCACCGACGCGGCGCCTTTCCGGGTGCTGGTGGATGGCCCGCCAAACCTGCCGGGCAAAGCCGCTGGTTCGCAACCATGAATAAGGTTCCACGTGGAACAAATGAGTTGAGCAGCCCGTGGATCCAGGCCGGGCGTCTGGCATTCATCGCCTTGTACGGGGTGACAGTACTGGCGGCGCTGGCCTGGGCCTTCTCCAATGTGCGGCAGATCGACCCGCAGAACCGGGCCATGGTCTTGCACTTTGGCAAATTGGAAAGGGTGCAGAGTGCCGGATTGCTCTTGGCCTGGCCCCAGCCTTTTGAGCAGGTGGTGCTGCTGCCCGCCGCCGACCGGGTACTGGAGCGGCGGGTGGAGGGTTTGCTGCGTTCCGAGGCGGCTCTGGAAGGGGACCGGGTTGCCACCCTGGCCACGCCTTTGAACGACACCCTGGCCGGGTCCGGTTACCTGCTGACTGGCGATGCCGGTGTGGTACAGCTGGACGTGCGGGTGTTCTACAAGGTCAGCGATCCCTACGCCTATGTGCTCCAGGCTGACCACGTGCTGCCGGCCCTGGATCGGCTGGTGACCCGCAGTGCCGTGGCCCTGACCGCCGCCCGTGACCTGGACACCATCCTGGTGGCGCGCCCGGAACTGATCGGCAGCGACAACCAGGCCGCCGAGCGTCGTGAGCGGCTGCGGGGCGATCTGCTGCAAAGCATCAACCAGCGCCTGGCGCAGTTGACCACCAGCGGCCAGGGCATTGGCGTCGAGGCAACGCGGGTGGATGTGCAATCGAGCCTGCCCGGCCCGGCGGTCAGCGCCTTCAACGCGGTGCTCACTGCCAGTCAGCAAGCCGACAAGGCGGTCGCCAACGCCCGCACCGAAGCGGAAAAACTGACCCAGGGCGCCAACCAGCAGGCGGACCGCAGCTTGCAAGTGGCCCATGCCCAGGCCAGCGAACGGCTGGCCCTGGCCCGGGCCCAGACTGCCACGGTGCAGAGCCTGGCCCAGGCGCAGCGCAACGGCACCGACCCGGAAATGCTGCTGCGTATCTACCGTGAACGCCTGCCGAAGATTCTCGGGCAGGCCGGTTCGGTGACCACGGTCAATCCCCAAGACGATTCACGCCTGATCATTCAGGGAGCCGAACAATGACTGCCACCACCCATGCCGCGCCCCCCGCCAGCATGCTGACCTCGGCCGAGCAACGCAGCGCCGCCCGCCAGCTGACCCTGGCTATGCTCGCCCTGGGGCTTCTGGCCCTTGGCCTGGTCTGGCGTTGGCTGGCCCCAGGCCAGGTGGGCGTCAGCCAGTTGCTGTTGGGTGTCGCCTCGCTGCTGGTGGCGGTGCCGGTGATGCGCTCGGCCTGGTTCAGCCTGCGTTACCCGAGCCTGCACGGCATTACCGACCAACTGATCGCCCTGGCGATGCTCGGCGCCTGGGCCACTGGCGACCTGCTGACCGCGGCCCTGTTGCCGATCATCATGATCTTCGGCCACGTACTGGAAGAGCGCAGTGTGATCGGCTCCCAGGAAGCCATCGACGCCCTGGGCCGCTTGACCCGCAGCCTGGCGCGACAGGTACGGGCCGATGGCAGCGTCGTGGAAGTGGACAACGCCAGCCTCAAGGCCGGCGACCTGGTGGAAGTACGCGCCGGCGATCGGGTGCCCGCCGATGGTCTGGTGGTGTCCGGCCAGGCGAGCCTGGATACCGCGCCGATCACTGGCGAATCGGTCCCCCTGGAAGCGGTTCAGGGCATGCAGATATTTGGCGGCGCAATCAATCTCGATGGGCTGTTGCGTGTGCAGGTCACCCGTACCGGCGAGGAGTCGACCTTGGGCAAGGTGATTGCCCTGATGCAAAGCGCCGAGCGCGCCAAGCCGCCCATCACCCGTTTGCTGGAGCGCTATGCCGGCAGTTACATGGTGCTGGTGTTGCTGTTGGCGGCGGTGACCTGGTTCATCACCAACGATGCCCAAGCCATGCTCGCGGTGCTGGTGGCGGCCTGTCCCTGCGCGTTGGTGCTGTCGGCGCCGGCCACCGCCATCGCCGGGATCGCTGTGGCCGCGCGCCACGGCATCCTGATTCGCAGTTCGGCCTTTCTCGAGGAGCTGGCGGACCTGACCTCCCTGGTCGTGGACAAGACCGGCACCCTGACGTACGGCACCTTGCGTTTGCAGGCCATCGACAGCCCCCGGGAAGACCAGCGAAGCCTGCTCACTCTGGCCGCCAGCCTCGGCTCGGCCAGCAGCCACCCGGTCAGCCGGGCCCTGGCAGGGCTGGTGCCCCAGGAAGAGCAATGGCCACTGGGGGACATTCATGAACGCCAGGGCCTGGGGGTGGTGGCCCGTACCGAGGAGGGCGAAGCGGCCCTTGGCCGCCCGGAGCTGTTCCGCCAGTTGGGTATCGACACCAGCCCGGTGCCGGGGCACGACGGGCCGATTGCCGGCCTGGCGCTTGATGGCGAATTTCTCGGTTGGCTGTTGCTGGCCGACAGCGTCAAACCCGAGGCCCGGCATGCCCTGGGCGAGTTGCGCGAACTGGGGTTGGGCCGGCAGTTGCTGCTCACCGGCGACCGCCAGAGTGTGGCCGACAGCCTGGCGCTGGAAGTGGGAATCGCCGACGTCGAGGCCCAGGCCCTGCCGCAAGACAAGCTTGAGCGGGTACTGGAGGAGATCGACAAGGGCTTCCGGCCGATGGTGGTCGGCGACGGCATCAACGACTCCCTGGCTCTCAAGGCCGGGGTGGTGGGGGTGGCCATGGGCGCCGGTGGTGCGGACATCGCCCTGGCTTCGGCGGATGTGGTGCTGATCGGCAGCGACCTGCGACGCCTGGGCACCTGCGTGCGCCTGAGCCGTGAATGCCGGCGGACCTTGCAGGTCAACGTGATCATCGGCCTGGGCTGGACCCTGGCCATCGTCGCCTTTGCCGCGTTCGGCTGGCTGGGGGCGGCGGGGGCGATGATCGCTGCGGTGCTGCACAACCTGAGCACCTTGCTGGTGCTGGGCAATGCCGGTCGCCTGCTGCGTTTCCAGGAGCCGCTGTTGAAGCTGTAGACGCCGCCGCGCAGTTTTTTTCATCCCGGCTGTAACGCCGGGATGCTTCCTCTCTCTAGTGCTATGACGGGATTGCACAAGCACCCGCCGATCCCCTGCGACTATTGAGGAAACAAAAATGAACATGAAGAAAACCGCCGCCGGCGCTGCCCTGGCCTTTGCTGCCGCCACTCTGTTTGCCGGTGTCGTGACTCAAGCGTCTGCTGCCGATGCCCAGGTGCACTGCTACGGCGTCAACGCCTGCAAAGGGCAGAACGACTGCAAGACCAAGGACCACGCCTGCAAGGGCATGGGCGCCTGCAAAGGCCAGGGCTTCAAGGCCATGACCCAGGCCGCGTGTGACAAAGCAGGCGGAAAAGTCGGCGAGTAAGCGGCGTTCGAGTGCTGCCGCAGTGGGGTTGGCAACCACTGCGGCCACTTGGCAAGGAGTTGGCGATGTCTGAATTTTCTTCCAGCCTGGGCTATGGCCTGGGTTTGCGCAGTGCCTACTACCAGCAGATTCTCGACGAGGCGCCCAACGTCGACTGGTTTGAAGTGGTGTCCGAGAACTTCATGGTGCAGGGCGGCAAGGCGCTGTATTACCTGGATGCGATTGCCGAGCGCTACCCCATCGTGATGCACGGGGTGTCGCTGTCCATCGGCGGCCCCCATGCCCTGGACCGGGATTACCTGCTGCGGCTCAGGCAACTGGCCAGCCGGGCAAACCCGGCGTGGATCTCCGATCACCTGTGCTGGAGCCGGGGCAACGCCCATCAACTGCACGACCTGCTGCCGCTGCCCTACACCGAGGAGAGCCTGCACTACGTGGCAGGGCGAGTGCGTCAGGTGCAGGACATTCTGGAGCGCCCCCTGGTGCTGGAGAACGTCTCCAGTTATGTGCGGGCGGCGGCCGACGAGTTCAGCGAGTGGGAGTTTCTCGCCGCCTTGAGCCAGCTCAGCGGCTGCGAACTGCTGCTGGATGTGAACAACGTCTACGTCAGTTCGCGCAACCATGGTTTCGATCCCTGGCACTTCATCCAGGCGCTGCCGGCGCAGCGCGTGCGACAACTGCATCTGGCCGGGCATCAGGATTATGGCGACTACGTGATCGACACCCACGACCACCCGGTCTGCGATCCCGTCTGGGCGCTGTATCAACGCACCCTTGAACACCTGGGGCCGGTGGCCACCTTGCTGGAGCGCGACGATCATTTTCCGCCCCTGGAAGAGCTGCTCAGCGAACTGCACAAGGCCCGAGATCTCGGGCAACAGACCCTGGCCGGGAGGCAGCAATGCGCCTGAACGACTGGCAACTGGCTTTTGAAGCCTATCTGTTGGGTGAACAGGCCCAGGCCCGCGCCGTCCTGCAAGACAGCCTGATCGGTGGCCCGACCCTGGATGTCGAGACCGGCCTGGCGATCTATCACAACGCCTACATGGCCCGGTTGCAGGAGGTCATGGGCAGCGACTTCCCGGCCATCCGGCACTGGTTGGGGGATGCAGAATTCCAGGCCCTGACGCAGGCCTACATTCGCCAGTGCCCGTCCCGGCATTTCAGCCTGCGCTGGCTGGGGCAGGGCTTTGCCGAATTCATCCTGGGCCATCTGGTGCCGGAGCAGGGCGCCCCCCTGGCGGAACTGGCGCGTCTGGAGTGGGCCTTCACCCTGGCCTTCGACGCAGCCGAAGCCCAAGTGCTGACGGTGGCGGCCATGGCCGGGCTGGATGTCGAGCAATGGCCGCAGCTGCAACTGCGCCTGGCGCCCTGTGTGCAATGGCTCGACTGCCGCTACAACAGCGTGGCCCAGTGGCGTGCGGTCAAGGAGCAGGCGGATTTCCCCCGCAGTGCTTTACTCGATCAGCAGCAGCTGTGCCTGGTCTGGCGAGCGGACCGGGTCTGCCGTTATCGCAGCCTGCCAGCCGAAGAGGCCACAGCGCTGCGGGGCATGATCGAGCAACGGTGGAATTTTGCGGAACTCTGCGCCGGGCTGGCCGTCACTTATGCCGAGGGGGCCCCGCTGCAGGCGGTTACCTGGTTGAAACAGTGGGTCGAAGATGGCCTGGTGATGCGCAGCGAATCATAGAAAACCACTATCAAATCGATAGCCTGCTATTTTCTAGGATGGTCTACCCTCATTTCAGACGTCTGAAACAAGGGGGGATTTTCCATGCTCGCGCAACTTCCACCGGCCTTACAGAATCTGCATTTGCCTTTACGCCTGCGGCTCTGGGACGGCCATGAATTCAATCTGGGGCCGGATCCCAACGTCACGATCGTGGTCAAGGACCCGCAATTGGTGGCGCAGCTGACTCACCCTAGCCTGGACGCCTTGGGGGGCGCCTTTGTCGAGGGCAAACTGGAACTGGAAGGTTCCATCAGCGAAGTCATCCGGGTCTGCGACGAACTGAGCCAGGCCTTGCTCGACGATGACGACGGCAACCAGCCGGTGCGCTCGCTGCACGACAAGGCGACCGACGCTGCCGCGATTTCCTATCACTACGACCTTTCCAACGCCTTCTACCAACTGTGGCTCGACAGCGACATGGCCTATTCCTGCGCCTATTTCGAGACCGGAAGCGAGTCTCTGGAACAGGCCCAGCAAGCCAAATTCCGCCATCTGTGCCGCAAGCTGCGCCTGCAACCGGGGGACTACCTGCTGGATGTCGGGTGCGGCTGGGGCGGGCTGGCCCGCTACGCCGCCCGTGAGTTCGGCGCCAAGGTGTTCGGCATCACCTTGAGCAAGGAACAGCTGGCCCTGGCCCGCGAGCGAGTGACCGCCGAAGGCCTGGACGACCTGGTGGACCTGCAACTGCTGGATTACCGCGACCTGCCCCAGGATGGCCGCTTCGACAAGGTGGTCAGTGTCGGCATGTTCGAGCACGTCGGCCACGCCAACTTGCCGGAGTACTGCCAGACCCTGTTCAGGGCCGTGCGCGAGGGCGGGTTGGTGATGAACCACGGCATCACCGCCAAGCACACCGACGGCCGCCCGGTAGGCCGCGGGGCCGGGGACTTCATCGAGCGCTATGTGTTTCCCAATGGCGAGCTGCCGCACCTGGCAATGATCTCGGCGTTCATCAGCGAGGCGGGGCTGGAAATTGTCGATGTCGAGAGCCTGCGCATGCATTACGCGCGGACACTGGATCACTGGAGCGAACGCCTGGAAGACAATCTGGAAGCCGCCGCCAGGCAGGTTCCGGAGCAGGCGCTACGGATCTGGCGGCTGTACCTGGCGGGCTGCGCCTATGCCTTTGCCAAGGGCTGGATCAACCTGCACCAGATCCTTGCGGTCAAGCCCCATGCCGATGGCAGCCATGAACTGCCCTGGACCCGGGATGACCTCTACCATCCATAAGCCTGGCCCTTAAAGGATCGGAGAAATCAGCCGCGCGACCCGCATGCCCAGTTGTTGCAGGCGGTGGGTCTGGCGGCTTTCTTCCTTGGCGATTTCCCGGGCCTTGGCGAAGTCGGCTTCCAGCATGTGTTCCACTTCGGTGGCGAAGTCGTCGTCCACCGTCAGCAGCATCACTTCGAAATTCAGGCGGAACGAACGGTTGTCCAGGTTGGCGCTGCCAATGGCGCTGATTTCGTTGTCGATCAGCACCACCTTCTGGTGCAGGAAGCCCGGCTGATAGCGGAATACCCGCACCCCGGCGCGCACCGCTTCGAAGGCGTACAGGCTGGAGGCGGCATAGACGATGCGGTGGTCCGGGCGGGCGGGCAGCAGGATGCGCACATCCACGTCCCGCAGCACCGCCAGGCGCAGGGCAGCGAACACCGCCTCATCGGGAATGAAGTACGGGCTGGTGATCCACACCCGCTCGGTGGCCGCGTGGATGGCCTCGACAAAGAACAGCGAGCAGGTTTCGTAGGCATCGGCCGGGCCGCTGGCCAGCAGTTGGCAGAGCACGCCGTCGTCCGGGTAGGTGTCCGGGAGGATCAGCGGCGGCAGTTCCCGGGCGGCCCAGAACCAGTCTTCGGCAAAGGACTCCTGCAGGCAGGCCACCACCGGGCCGCTGACCTGCACGTGGGTATCACGCCAGGGCGCCAGGGGCGGCTTCTTGCCCAGGTATTCGTCGCCGACGTTATGCCCGCCGACGAACCCCAGCATGCCGTCCACCACCACGATCTTGCGGTGATTGCGGAAGTTCACCTGGAAGCGGTTGAGCCAGCCACTGCGGGTGGCGAAGGCGTGCACCTGGACCCCGGCGTCGCGCAGGGTCTGTACGTAGCTGGCGGGCAGGGAGTGGCTGCCGATGCGGTCGTAGAGCAGGTGGATTGACACGCCCTCGGCGGCCTTTTCCAGCAGCAGGCGTTGCAGGCGCCGGCCCAGGTCATCGTCGTGGATGATGAAGAACTGGATCAGCACCGCCTTGTGGGAGCGGCGGATGGCGTTGAAGATCGCTTCGAAGGTGGCGTCGCCGTTGACCAGAAGGCGCACCTGATTGTTGGCCAGGCACGGCATGCGCCCCAGCTTGGGCATGGCCCGCAGCGAGGCGTAGGCCTTGGAGGCGCGGGCGGTGAGGGCTTCTTCCACCCAGGGACGCCAGTTCAGCTCATTGATGGCCTTGTGCATTTCCACGTTGGCCTGACGCCGGGCCTGGATATAGGCGTCGAAGGTACTGCGACCAAACACCAGGTAGGGAATCAGGGTCAGGTAGGGCATGAACAGCAGCGACAGGGCCCAGGCGATGGCGCCCTGGGCGGTCCTGACGGTGAGTACCGCGTGGATCGCGGCGATCAACCCGAGAAAATGCAGCAGTGCGATGAGATAGCCGAAGATGTGCGGGCCAAAATAATCCATGGGGCAGCCTTGCTCCTGAAGATTCAATGCCTAACAGACCATGTTCCACGGTGAATGTCGCTATTTTATTCTGCATGCAACACCGTGCCCCGGCTGAAGTCTAACGGCCACTATTGTCTAGGAGTCATTCGATGAAACTTCGTTTACTGGGTTGGGCCTTGGCGGCGGGGTTGGCGCTTCCGGTGGTGGCGCAGGCGCAGATGCTGCAGCCGGGGTTGTGGGAGCTGACCAGCAGCAACATGAAGATCGACGACCAGAACATGCCGGACCTGTCGCTGATCCTCGGCCAGTTGCAGCAGCAGATGACCCCGCAACAGCGGGCGATGCTGGAGAAGCAGGGTGTGACCATGGGCGGCAAGGGGATTCGGGTGTGCCTGACACCGGCCCAGGTGCAGTCGGACACCATCCCGCTGCAGGACCCGCAGTCGGGTTGCCAGCAGCAGGTGACCGAACGCAGTGGCAATCAATGGAAGTTCCGCTTCAGTTGCCCCAAGGCCCAGGGCAATGGAGTGGCCACGTTCATCAGCGATCGTGAGTTCACCACCAACGTGGCCGGCACCTTCAACGCCACCGGCCTGCAGCAGAAGGGCAGCATGGACACCCGCGCCGTGTGGCTGGGCCAGGACTGCGGCACGGTCAAACCCCGCGCCTCCTGACTTTTGGCTGACGCTGACGCTGCCCGTGCCCCGGGCAGCGCCTAGCGCATCCGGGCCAGGGCCTGCTCCAGGCTCAGGCGGCCCAGGTCTTCGCCATTTCGGCTGCGCAGGCTGACGTAGCCTCCGGCCTTTTCCTTTTCCCCGACCACTAGCAGGTAAGGCACTTTCTGCAGGCTGTGTTCGCGAATCTTGTAGCCGATCTTTTCGTTGCGCAGGTCGGCGCTGGCCCGCAGCCCGTGACGGCGCAAGCTGTCGCTGATGGCCCGGGCGTAGTCGGCCTGGGCTTCGCTGATGTTCAGCACCACCGCTTGTTGCGGTGCCAGCCACAGGGGCAGGGCGCCGCCATGGTGTTCCAGGAGAATGCCGATAAAGCGTTCCAGGGAACCAAACAGCGCCCGGTGCAGCATCACCGGCTGGCAGCGTTCGCCGCGCTCGTCGATGTAGCTGATGGCGAAGCGCTCGGGCAGGTTGAGGTCCACCTGCAGGGTGCCGCACTGCCAGTCGCGACCGATGGCGTCGCGCAGCACGAACTCCAGCTTGGGGCCGTAGAAGGCACCTTCCCCGGGGTTGATCCGGTAGTCGATGTGCATGCTCTGCAAGGCACCGACCAGGGCCTCTTCCAGCTGGTCCCAGACCTCATCGCTGCCGATGCGGTGGTCGGGGCGGGTCGAGAGCTTCACCGCCACCTGGTCGAAACCGAACTCCTTGTAGATGTCGTATACCAGGGCAATGGTGGCGGCGCATTCGCTTTGCATCTGTTGCGGGGTGCAGAAGATGTGGGCGTCGTCCTGGGTGAAATGGCGCACTCGCAACAGGCCGTGCAGGGCCCCTGAAGGTTCGTAGCGGTGGACTTTGCCGAACTCGGCGATGCGCAGTGGCAGGTCGCGGTAACTCTTGCGGCCATGACCGAAGATCGCCACCGCGCCGGGGCAGTTCATCGGCTTGAGGGCGAAGGTGCGCTGGTCTTGCGTGGTGGTGGTGAACATGTGGTCGCGGTAGTTCTGCCAGTGCCCGGAGGTTTCCCAGAGGCCGCGGTCCATCACGTCGGGGGTGTTCACTTCCTGGTAGCCGGCCTGTTCCTGGCGCCTGCGCATGTAGCCGATCAGTTCCTGGAACAGGGTCCAGCCCTTGGCGTGCCAGAACACCGAGCCCGGCGCGCAGTCGTCGAAATGGAACAGATCCAGCTGCTGGCCGAGCTTGCGGTGGTCGCGCTGTTGCGCCTGTTCCAGGCGCAACAGGTAGGCCTCCAGTTCCGGGCGGGTGCCCCAGCAGGTGCCGTAGATCCGCTGCAGCGGTGCGTTGCGGGCGTCGCCACGCCAGTAGGCACCGGCCACCTTGGTCAGCTTGAAGGCGCGCAGTTGGCCAGTGGAACGCAGGTGTGGCCCACGGCACAAATCTTCGAAATCCCCCTGACGGTACAGCGAAAGCACGGCATCTGGCGGCAAGTCGCGGATCAGCTCGACCTTGTAGTGCTCGCCCTGGTCGGCGAAATGCTGCAGGGCCTGCTCCCGGGACAATTCCCGGCGGCGCACCGAATGATTGGTGGCGGCCAGGCTATGCATGCGCGCCTCGATCAGTTCCAGGTCCTCTGGGGTGAAGGGGCGCTCGTGGGCGAAGTCGTAGAAGAAGCCATCCTCGATCACCGGGCCGATGGCCACCTGCGCCGAAGGGAACAGCTGTTTCACCGCCATCGCCAGCAGGTGCGCGCAGGAGTGGCGCAGTACTTCCAGGCCCTCGGGGTCGCGGGCGGTGACGATGCTCAAGCGGGCGTCGCTGTGCAACAGGTAGTCACAGTCCACCAGTTGGCCGTTCACTCGCCCGGCCACGGCGGCCTTGGCCAGGCCGCTGCCGATGCTGGCGGCCACCTCGAAAACGGACAACGGCTGGTCGTACTCACGCCACGCGCCATCAGGCAGGGTGATGCGGATCATCTTCGGTGGTCCTTGGTGTCGGGCTATTAACGGGTGAAGCGCAGGGGCAGGCCCTGACAGTCGTGGTACAGGCGGCCCTGGTGCCAAGCGAGCTGGCCCGACACCAGGGTGCTGCTGACGCTGTGGCGAAAGCGCTGGCCGGCAAAGGGCGTCCAGCCGCAGTGGGCGAGGATCGGCTGGCTGTCCACGGCCAGGCCTGTGGGCTCGGCGCGGACCAGCACCAGGTCGGCCCAGTAGCCTTCGCGCAGGTAGCCGCGATCGGGAATGGCGAACAGGTCGGCGACTCGGTGGCTGGTTTTTTCCACCAGGGTGGCCAGGGGCAGCACCCGGTCGGCCACCAGTTCCAGCAGCGCTGGCAATGCATGCTGCACCAGCGGCAGGCCGGAGGGCGCGCGGCTGTAAGGCAGCTGTTTCTGCTCCCAGGTATGGGGCGCGTGGTCGGTGCCGATGACATCCAGGCGCTGGCTGTTCAGGGCCTGGCGCAGGGCATCGCGATCGGCCTGGGTCTTGATCGCCGGGTTGCATTTGATCAGGTGGCCGAGGCGCGAGTAGTCGCGGTCATCGAACAGCAGGTGATGCACGCAGACCTCGGCGGTGATGCGCTTTTGCGCCAGGGGCCGGTCCTCGAACAGCGTCAGCTCCCGGGCGCTGGTCAGGTGCAGTACGTGCAGGCGAGTGCCGTGTTTCTTCGCCAGTTCCACCGCCAGGGATGAGGAGCGAAAGCAGACCTCGGCATCGCGGATGTGCGGGTGGGCGGCGGCGGGAATCTGCTCGCCATAGAGTTGCAGCCAGCGCTGTTGCCGGGCCTGGATGCTGGGGGTGTGTTCGCAGTGGGCCAGGAGCAGGGTCGGCACCTGGCGGAACAGCCGGTCCAGCACCTCGGGATCGTCCACCAGCATGTTGCCGGTGGAGGCCCCCATGAACACCTTGACCCCGGCCACCTCCGTGGGGTCCAGGGCGGCGACGAGGTCGAGGTTGTCGTTGCTGACCCCGAAGTGAAAGCCATAGTTGGCCACCGAAACGCTCGCTGCGCGGCGCTTCTTGTCGTTCAGGGCGGCAAGATCCAGGGTCGCCGGCGAGGTGTTGGGCATGTCCATGAAGCTGGTGATGCCACCGGCCACCGCCGCCCGCGACTCGCTGTACAGGCTGCCCTTGTCCGGCGCGCCGGGGTCGCGAAAGTGCACCTGGTCGTCGATCATGCCCGGCAGCAGCCACTGGCCGCGGGCGTCGATTTCGATCTCGGCGCTGAGGTGGTCCAGACTGCCGATGGTGTCGATGCGCCCGTGCGCCACCAGCACGTCGGCGTCGAATTCGCGCCCTTCGTTCACCAGGCGGGCGTTGCGGATGAGGATTCGGCTCATGCTCAAAACTCGTTCTGCAGGGCCTTGTAGCCACGCACCAGGTCGACGTTGGTGCGCGCCACGTCTTCGGAAAACTCCGAAGCGCTGACACTCACGGGAGGGAACTGCGCCAGGTCGGTCTTGGGCCCGATGCGGGTGGTGGAGGGCACGTAGAAACCCGGCGGCAGGTCGCGGCCATCCACCACGGAGTTGTGTCGAACCACGCTGCCGTCGCCCACTTCGCAGTTGAACAGCACGCTGTTGAAACCGATGAACACTCGGTCGCCGACCACGCAGGGGCCATGGACGATGGAGCGGTGGGCGATGGAAGTGTGCTGGCCGATGGTCACCGCCGCGCCGGATTTGGAGTGGATCACCACGCCATCCTGGATGTTCGAGTTGGCGCCGATGGTGATGGCTTGCATCTGGCCGCTGGCGTCCACTTCGTCGGCGCGGATCACCGCGTAGGGGCCGACGAAGACGTTGTCGCCGATCACCACCTTGCCGCAGATGATGGCCGTCTTGTCGACGTAGGCGGATTCGGCGATCACGGGCAGATCGCCGGAGGGGTTTTTACGAATCATGGCGCGAGTCCTTCAAGGGGGAACTGATGACTTCCACCGCGCCATCGCGAATGGCGTTGTAGAAACAGTTGGGGCGCCCGGTGTGGCAGGCCGGTCCTTGCTGATCCACTAGCAGCAGCACGGCATCGCCGTCGCAGTCCAGGCGCGCTTCGATCAGGCGCTGGCGATGCCCGGAGCTTTCGCCCTTGCGCCACAGGCACCGACGCGAGCGCGACCAGTAGCAGGCCTGGCCGCTGGCCAGGGTTTCGCCCAGGGCCTGGCGGTTCATCCAGGCCAGCATCAGTACCTCGCCACTGTCGTGCTGCTGGGCAATGGCGGCGATCAGGCCGTCGCTGTTCCAGGGCAGGGCGTCGAGCACTGCGGTCAAGGCCCAGCGGCTGCCCTGGGGCGCGGCTTCCAGATCCAGCAGCGACAGCGGTGGGCGGCGGATCATGGTCGGCTCAGGGCCTGGTACAGGGTGTCGAGGTTGTACTCGAACAGGCCGGTGAAGGTACTGGCCGGACCGCTGGCCGAGAGCGCATCGGAGTACAGGATGCCGCCGATATGGGCGCCGCTTTCGTCGGCGATCTGCTTGAGCAGGCGGGCGTCCTTGATGTTCTCCATGAACACTGCCTTGACCTTGGCGTTGCGGATCTGGGTAATCAGCGCAGCCACTTCGGCGGCGGAAGGTTCACGCTCGGTGGACAGGCCCTGGGGCGCCATGAAGTCGATACCGTAGGCCTGGCCCAGGTAGCCGAAGGCGTCGTGGGAGGTGACGATCTTGCGGTTGCCCGGGGGCAGGGAACCGAGCTTGGCCTTGGCCTCGGCCAGCAGGCGATAGATCTGTTTCAGGTAGGCCTGGCTGTTGCGCTGGTAGTCGGCCTGGTGGGCCGGGTCGGCAGCGATCAGCGCCTTGGTGATGTTGCTCACATAGAGCTCGCTGTTGGCCAGGTTGTGCCAGGCATGAGGGTCGGGAACGCTTTCGCCGTCTTCCTCCAGGGTGCGTGGAATAACCCCGCGGCTGGCAGTGACGACCTGGGCCTGGGTGGCGGTGCTGGCCACCAGGCGGTCCAGCCAGGGTTCGAAACCCAGGCCATTCTTGATGATCAGCCGGGCCTTGAGCAGGGCCTTGGCGTCATCCGGGCTCGGCTCGTAGGTGTGGGCATCCTCGTCGGCACCCACCAGGTTGGTGATGTGCACATGCTCACCGCCGACCTGGCGGGTCATGTCGGCGAGGATGCTGAAGCTGGTGACCACCGCCAGCTTGTCCGCCGCCTGGGCAGTAGGCAGCGACAAGGGCAACAGCAGGCTGAACAGCACGAGTAGAGCGCGCATCGGGAAACACCTCATGGGGATGTGAGCAAAGGTGGGCGGTGCAGCAAGCCGTGCACCGGACCGAACACCACGGACAGCAGGTACAGGCCGCCGGCCACCAGCACGATGGCCGGGCCGCTGGGCAGCGAGTAGTGGAACGACAGCAGCAGGCCGAGCCACACCGAAAGGCAGCCAAACAGCGCGGCGATGCCGATCAGGGCGGGCAGGCGTCGGCTCCAGAAACGCGAGGCGGCGGCCGGCAGCATCATCAGGCCCACCACCATCAGCGCGCCGATGGCCTGGAAACCTATCACCAGGTTGAGCACCACCAGGGTCAGGAACAGGCCGTGGGCCAGGGGGCCGAGGCGGCTGACGCTGTGCAGGAACAGCGGGTCGAGGGTGTCCAGCAGCAGGGCTTTGTAGATCAGCGCCATGGCCAGCAGGCTGAAGAGCGAGACCAGCAGCATGCCGTTCAGGGTCGGGCCATCCACCGCCAGGGCCGAGCCGAACAGCAGGTGCAAGAGGTCCAGGCGCTTGCCCGCCAGCCCGAGGATCAGCACGCCGCTGGCCAGGGAAATGGGGTAGATGGCGGCGATGCTGGCGTCTTCCCGCAGGCCGGTGCGCCGGGTGATCCAGGCGGCCAGCCCGGCCATGCCCAACCCGGCACCGAGGCCGCCCAGGGTCAGCGCCGGCAGGCTGAGCCCGGCGAACCAGAAGCCCAGGGCGGCGCCCGGGAGAATGCCGTGGGCCACGGCGTCACCGATCAGGCTCATGCGCCGCAAGATCAGGAACACCCCCAGGGGCGCGGTGCTGCAGGCCAGCAGCAGGCCGCCGAGCAGGGCCCGGCGCATGAACAGGAATTCGCTGAACGGCTGCCAGAAATGTGCGGCGAAGTGCATCAAGCCACCTGCGCGCAGGATTGTGGGGCGATCAGCTCCAGGCTGGGGCCGAATACGCAGCCACTGCTTTTTACCAGCAGGGTCTGGGGGATGTGCTGGCGCACGGCGGCCAGGTCATGGCAGACCACCACCAGGGTCCGGCCCTGAGCGTGCCAGTTGTACAAGTGACGCCAGAGCAAGGCCTGGCCGGTTTCGTCGAGGGCGGCGTGGGGCTCGTCCAACAGCAGCAAGGGGGCTTCGGTCAGGCTCAATCGGGCGAGCAGGGCGCGTTGCAATTCACCACCGGAAAGGGCCATCAACGGGCGCTTTTCCAGGCCGCTCAGGCACCAGTCTTCGAGGACCGTGCGCAGCTTTTCTGCCCTGACCCTGGCCGCTTCACGCTTGCCCCAGAAGCCGCCGGCCACCAGTTCTTCCAGGCTGATGGGGAACTGTCGATCCAGGTGTTGCTGCTGCGGTAAGAAGGACAAGCCGCCTCGGGCAGTGCCGAGGTGGATCTTGCCCGCGAGTGGTTTCTGCAGCCCGGCGATGACTTTCAACAAGCTGCTCTTGCCCGACCCGTTGGCGCCAATGATCGCGCTCAGGCTGGCCCTGGGCAGGTGCAGATCCAGGGCTGGAGTCAGGGGTTGCCCCGGAGCGCCCCAACGCAGGTGTTCGCAGCGGATCATCAGGCCTCCCAGTTCCAGCGGCTTTCGGCCACGGCGTCATGGGCATGCAGGCTTTCGGCGTGCACGACCCGCAATTGAAAGGCGTTGATTCCGGGGGAACGGCGCAGGGCTAGGTTCAAGCGGCGGGCGGCGTCTTCGCAAAACATCAGGTTCTGCCCGTTGGCCAGGGCGAAGGCCTGCTCGTCGGCACGCTTGACCGCGGTTTGCACGGCGGTGCCCAGGGCGTTTTCCGCATCGTTGATCAGGGCAATCAACGGCAGTTCGTCGATGAAATCATCCAGGCGCAGATGCAATGCCGCGTTGCTGCGCTGGCTATGGGGCGTCGCGACGATGCCTTGGGGCGAGCCCAGCCAGGCCAGGACGTCGGCGTGTTGCAACGGCCGGTTGGCAAAATCTTCGATGAACTGCTGCTGGATCAACTGCCGCGCCAGCGCCGCCGAACAGGGGCAAGTGGAGGAATAAGGCACGTCGATTTTTAGTTCCACGTGGAACATCGCGTTTTTCAGCCGCGCTTCGATACTCAGCGGGTAGCTTTTCCAGCCGGCCAACGGGCTGACCAAGGCCGGGCGTTTCAACAGCAGATCCAACTGAATGCGCAGGTAGGCGCTGTGGGCCAGGCCTTCATGGCTATCGAGAAAACGCTGCAAGATCCGCCGGAGCAGAGCGGGGGTGAGGTTCTCCTGTTCCAGCATTTCCAGGGCCAGATACAGGCGTGACATGTGAATGCCCCGGGCCTCGCCATCGTCGAGGCTGACACCGGCATCGGCCTTGGCTGCGCTTGGCTGGTTGTTGATCACTACAGGTAAGGCAATGCCGCACATGCCCACCCATTCCAGGGGCAAGGCTTGGCGTGAGGCCTGCGCGGCGATATCCGGCAGAGTCAGCGCGTTCATGAACAGGTCCGTCGTGGGAAGTGATTTCACATGTTATATTATAACAATACGTTCGATGGGAAATTTTTCCTCGACGGTTGTTCATCTTGTCTTGTGAGTAGGGACGCTCCTTTTTTCGCGGTATTTGCCATGCACAGACGTCAATTGCTCAACCTGCTGTTGGCCGGTACGGCCCTGATGTTTCCCTGGAGTGTCTGCGCCGCGCAGATCCGCAACGCACGATTGTGGAAGGACGCAGAAAAGTTGCGGCTGGTGCTCGATCTGAGCGACCCGGTGCAATACAAGACCTTCAGCTTGAGTGCCCCGGAGCGCTTGATCATCGACTTGAACGGCGCGCGCCTGAGCGGTGATTTCAGCCAGCTGGCCCTGGCCAACACGGTGATCCGCGCCATTCGCTCCGGGCACTTCGGCCAGGGCGATACGCGGATCGTCCTCGACCTGCGCGAGCCGGTGCAGCTCCACAGTTTTCTCCTGCCGCCCCAGGATGGCCAGGGCCATCGGCTGGTGCTGGATCTGTCCAAGGCCACCAGGCCGCCCCTGCCGATCGCTGCGGCCGCCGCGCCGCTGGCCAAGCCCGAGGCCACGACAGGCAAGCCCCATCCCAAGCGCGACATCATCGTGGTAGTAGACCCCGGCCATGGCGGCAAGGACCCGGGCGCCGTGGGGGCCAGGGGCGAACGGGAGAAGGATGTGGTGCTGGCCATCGCCCGCCTGCTGGCCAAGCGGCTCAAGCGCGAGAAGGGTTTCGACGTGAAGCTGGTGCGCAACGATGATTTTTTCGTGCCGCTGCGCAAACGCGTGGAGATTGCCCGCAAGCACCAGGCCGACATGTTCATCTCGGTGCATGCCGATGCCGCGCCGCGGCTTACCGCATCCGGCGCATCGGTGTACGCCCTGTCCGAAGGTGGCGCCACCTCGGCCACCGCGCGCTTGATGGCCCAGCGGGAAAACGGCGCCGACCTGCTGGGGGCGACGACGCTGCTCAACCTCAAGGACAAGGATCCGATGCTGGCGGGGGTGATTGTCGACATGTCGATGAACGCCACCATCGCCGCCAGCCTGCAATTGGGCGGGACTGTGCTGCAGAGCCTGTCGGGCATTACCACCCTGCATCAGAAGCGTGTGGAACAGGCCGGTTTTGCGGTGCTCAAGTCACCGGACGTGCCGTCGATCCTGGTGGAAACCGGCTTCATCTCCAACAGCCGCGACAGCCAGCGCCTGGTCACCGCGCGCCACCAGCAGGCGATTGCCGATGGCCTGTTCAACGGCCTGCAGCGCTACTTCGAGAAAAACCCACCGGTTAACAGCTACATGGCCTGGCTCCAGGAAACCAAGAACAACCGCCCCGCCTGAACGCCGACCTGCAGGAGCCGGCTTGCCGGCGAAGAGGCCGGTGAATGGGGTGGCTGAGGATGTCTTCGCTGGCAAGCCAGCTCCTACGCAGGCGGTACGGGAAAGGGCGCTAGCAGCCGCTGATGCGGCTGCAGGTGAACTGCCCGCGGCTGCCGCCGGAGCTGGAAAAGCGGTTGCGTGTGGTCCAGCCCACGCGCTGGCTGTAGCCCACCCAGGCCTCGCCGTCGGAGGCCAGGCCGGTGAAGAACGTCAGCTGCCCGTAGCGGCTGTTGGTCTGCGCCCAATAGCGCTTGCCGATCACCTCGAAGCCGCGCAGGTAGGTGGTGCTGCCGGCCGTGGCGACGCTGTAGGCGTTGCCCAGCGGGTCGACGCAGGCCAGCAGGGTGGCGCTGCGGGTGCAGGTGGCCAGGGTACTGGGCACCGCCGCGCTGGCGTGACCAGCCAGCAGCAACAGGCCTGAAAGCAGGGTGGGCAGGACAGGGCGCATGGCGATTCTCATGACGACAGGGGCGCAGCATCGCGCCCTTCGTCGTGGGCGGCAAGGGAAGGTTGGCTAATTTGTGTTGTTATAATATAACATAAAAACACAGCCTGACCCGTGACTCGCCATGACCGAACAAGACCTTCTCGCCCAACCCGAGACGCACTACATGAACGAAGCCCAGCAGGGCTTCTTTCGCCAGCTGCTGCTGGCCCAGCGCAGTGATCTGCAGGAGCGCATTGCCGGCGAGTTCGACCAGCTGCGCGAGCAGGAACCCCACAGCGACCCCGCCGACATCGGCAGTGCCGAAGAGCAGCGCCAGTGGCAACTGCGCCTGCTGGAGCGGGAAAAGAAGCTCCTGGACAAGATCGACGAAGCCCTGGAGCGCCTGGCCCGTGGCGAATACGGCTGGTGCCGCGACACCGGCGAGCCCATCGGCCTCAAGCGCCTGCTGCTGCGGCCCACCGCCACCCTGTGTATCGAAGCCAAAGAACGCCAAGAGCTGCGCGAACGCCATCAACGGGCGCTTTGACCCAGCCGCGATCCTGATGAGGAACAACCCATGACCGACCGTCTCCCCGTTACCGTGCTGTCCGGCTTTCTCGGCGCCGGCAAAAGCACCTTGCTCAATCACATCCTGCGCAACCGCGACCACCTGCGGGTGGCGGTGATCGTCAACGACATGAGCGAAATCAACATCGATGGCAGCGAAGTGCAGCGCGATGTCAGCCTCAATCGCGCCGAAGAAAAACTGGTGGAAATGAGCAACGGCTGCATCTGCTGCACCCTGCGCGAAGACCTGCTGGAGGAAGTGGGCAAGCTGGCCCGCGACGGGCGCTTCGACTACCTGCTGATCGAATCCACCGGGATTTCCGAGCCGCTGCCGGTGGCGGAAACCTTCACCTTTCGCGATGAATCCGGCCAGAGCCTGGCGGATATCGCCCGGCTCGACACCATGGTCACGGTGGTCGACGGCATGAATTTCCTGCTGGACTACCAGGCCGCGCACAGCCTGGCTTCCCGGGGCGAAACCCTGGGCGAAGACGATGAACGTTCCATCAGCGACCTGCTGATCGAACAGGTGGAGTTCGCCGACGTGATCCTGGTCAGCAAGATCGACCTGATCAGCAGCGACCAGCGCCAGGAACTGCTGGCCATCCTCAAGAGCCTCAATGCCCAGGCCGAGATCGTGCCCATGGTCATGGGCCAGGTGCCGCTGGCGAAGATCCTTAACACCGGGCGCTTCGATTTCGAGCGCGCGGCCCAGGCTCCGGGCTGGCTGCGGGAGTTGCGCGGCGAGCATGTGCCGGAAACCGAGGAGTACGGCATCGCTTCCACCGCCTACCGGGCGCGGCGGCCGTTCCATCCCCAGCGCTTCTTCGACTTCATCAACCGGCCCTGGGTCAACGGCAAGCTGCTGCGCTCCAAGGGCTTCTTCTGGCTGGCCAGCAAGTACCAGGAAGCCGGCAGCTGGTCCCAGGCCGGTGGCCTGATGCGCCATGGCTTTGCCGGGCGCTGGTGGCGCTTCGTGCCCAAGCAGCACTGGCCCCAGGACGAAGAAGGCACCGCGGCGATCATGCACAACTGGACCGCGGCCACCGGCGATTGCCGCCAGGAACTGGTGTTCATCGGCCAGAACATCGACTTCACCCGGCTTTGCGCGGAGCTCGACCTGTGCCTGCTGGATGACGATGAAATGGCCCTCGGCGTCGAGGGCTGGAGCCTGCTGAACGATCCCTTTGGCCCCTGGCATGACGAGGAAGCGGCCTGATGCTGACCCTGAACTTGCCGGTGACTCCACTGGCCAATCCGCCCAGATGGCTGCTGCTGCCGAGCGTGACCGCGCCGGTCTCTCGCCGCCAGGCCATCGGCAGCACCCCGGCGGTGCTCGCCCAGGTGCTGGAGGATGAGGTCAATCTCGGCCTCTGGCAGCGCCAGTTGCCGGCCCACATCGCCGACTTCGCCGAGTTGCTGCTGTCCCTGGACCAGCCGCTGGCCGAATCCCTGTCCCTGGAGCTGCCCGACGAAGACGCGCAACCCCATCTGCGCGGCCTGGCTTCGGGGTTCAGTGATCTGCAGGGTTATGAAGGCTTTATCGCCGATGTTGCCTGGCTGGTCAGCGCTTTTGCCTGCCTGCTCGGGGCCAGGCGCGTCGGGCTGCGCCTGCGGGTCCTGGACAAGGCCATGTGCCCGCGGTTTCACGTGGACCATGTACCGGTGCGGCTGATTACCACCTACGCCGGAGCCGGCAGCCAATGGCTGCGCGAAGGCGCCATGGACCGCAGGAAACTGGGGCAGGCCGAGGGCGAACCACGGGACCCGGCACAGATCCAGCAAATCGCCAGCGGCGACGTGGCGCTGTTCAAGGGCGAGAAATGGCACGGCAACGAAGGCTTTGGCCTGATCCACCGCTCGCCGCAGCCAGCGCCAGGGGAGCGCCGGCTGATCCTCACCCTCGATTGGCTGGGTTGACCTAGGCCCGTGTAGCCGCTTGCCGAGCCTGGGCAGAGGTCCGCAGGACCTTCAGCGCTCCCAAGAGCGGCGTCGAATCGAGCGGATTTTCGCCCAGGGCGGGAAGGGCGTAGCATCACCTCACAGGTTTTCCGGACCCCTTCCCATGCTGCAGAACATCCCCACCCACGTGATCGCCGGCCCCCTGGGCGCCGGCAAGACCAGCCTGATTCGCCATCTGCTGAGCCAGCGCCCGGCCGCTGAGCGCTGGGCAGTGCTGATCAACGAGTTTGGCCAGATCGGCCTGGACGCGGCCTTGCTGACCCGCGACGATGATGGCATCGCCCTGGGCGAAGTGGCCGGCGGCTGCCTGTGCTGCGTCAACGGTGCACCGTTCCAGGTGGGCCTGGGCCGCCTGTTGCGCAAGGCCCGGCCGGACCGGCTGTTTATCGAGCCCTCGGGCCTCGGCCACCCGGCGCAATTGCTCAAGCAGTTGAATGAAGCGCCCTGGAAGGGCGTGCTGGCGGTACAACCCTGCGTGCTGGTCCTGGATGCCCAGGCGCTGGCCGCTGGCAAGTCGTTGCCTCGGGCACAGCAGGATGCGCTGTCCAGCGCCGGCCTGCTGGTACTGAACAAGGACGAACTGCTCAGCGACAGCGACAGGTTGCGGGTGCTGGAGCAATTGCCGGACCTTCCCTTGTTCTGGACCCGCCATGCCGCCTTGCCCCTGGCCGAGCTGCCGGGCCTGGGAGCCAGCGCCGAAGCGGCCCTGGAGCAGTCGGACATTCCCCTGGGCCTGGCCCAGTTGCCGGCCGTGTGGAGTGATCCGGCGCTGCCGATCTGCCTCAGCCAGTCCCAGGAGGACGGCTGGAGCATCGGCTGGCGCTGGCACCCCAGCCAGCAGTTCGATCTGGTCCGGGTCGAGCACTGGCTGCAGAACCTCGACTGGCGCCGGGCCAAGCTGGTGCTCCACAGTGATCAAGGCTGGCGGTCGGGCAACGGGCTGGATAATTCACCGCTGAACTGGCTGCCCAGCGAATGGCGCCGGGATTCGCGCCTGGAACTGATCTTCAGTAGCCCTCAGGACATTGCCGTTCTGCAGGCCAGTCTCGATGCCTGTCGCCTGTAGGAAACGGCGTGCACGCCACTCTTACGGCTTGAACTTGCGATGTTCCTCGCGCCACTGGCTCAGCTCGATCACCTCGGCACTGGGCAGGGGCTCCTTGGCTTCGAACGGGTAGGGCGCCAGCTCGATATGGGCGCTGTGGGCGCCGAACTGGGTGATGGTCCCGGCATGACGGGTTTCCCCGGTCACGGTGAACTCGAAGTTGTAGACCCGCGCCAGGCGCCGCCGGCCATTGCCATCCTTGACGAAACCGATGCGCTTGAGCGCCACGTTACCGTCCAGCAACTCGATGTCGAGCCGCGCGCAGTGCTGCTTGACCCGCTCCAGGGCCCGTTCGCGCAGGCCGTGGTTGTGCCACAGCCAGGCAGCAGCGGTTGCCAGCAGCATCAGCACAAAGATGTTTCCAAGGGTCAGCATGAAGGTTTGCTCCAACGAAGTGGCGTCAGCTTAACTGCGACTCCGGTCTGTCGTACAGGCTGCGTTTAGTCGCATACTGCGCGGCTTGAATTCCACCGGTTTTATGGAAAATCCTGCATGAAACGTACGCCCCACCTGCTTGCGATCCAGTCCCATGTGGTTTTCGGCCACGCCGGCAACAGTGCCGCGGTATTCCCCATGCAGCGGGTCGGGGTGAATGTCTGGCCGCTGAATACGGTGCAGTTCTCCAACCACACTCAGTATGGTCAGTGGGCCGGGGAAGTGCTGGCGCCACAGCAGATTCCCGAGCTGGTGGAAGGCATTGCCGCCATCGGCGAGCTGGGCAACTGCGACGCGGTGCTGTCCGGCTACCTGGGCAGCGCGGCCCAGGGCCGGGCGATCCTCAGCGGTGTGGTGCGGATCAAGGCAGTCAATCCCAAGGCCCTGTACTTGTGTGACCCGGTGATGGGCCACCCGGAGAAGGGCTGCAGCGTGCCGGCTGAAGTCAGCGACTTCCTGCTGGACGAGGCCGTGGCCATGGCGGATTTTCTCTGCCCCAACCAGCTGGAGCTGGACAGCTTTTGCGGGCGCAAGCCGCAATCGCTGTTCGACTGCCTGGGCATGGCCCGGTCGCTGCTGGACAAGGGCCCCCGGGCGGTGCTGGTCAAGCACCTGGACTACCCGGGCAAGCTGGTGGACGGTTTCGAGATGCTGCTGGTGACCGCTGACGGCAGCTGGCACCTGCGCCGTCCATTACTGGCGTTCCCGCGCCAGCCGGTGGGGGTGGGCGACCTGACCTCAGGCTTGTTCCTGGCCCGGGTATTGTTGGGGGACAGCCTGGTGGCGGCCTTCGAATTCACCGCCGCGGCGGTGCATGAAGTACTGCTGGAAACCCAGGCCTGCGCCAGTTACGAGCTGGAGCTGGTGCGCGCCCAGGACCGCATCGCCCACCCACGGGTGCGCTTCGAGGCCACGCCGATCGGCTTCTGAGGCGGGCTCAGGCCTGCTCGGAAAACTGCACGGTCGGCGCGGGCTGGCGAAAGCCCCGGGTGTGTATGCCCAGGTACAGCAGGCCCAGGGCGAACCAGGCCAGGCCGATGCCCAGGGTCAGGGCCGAAAGGCTGGTCCACAGCCAGGCGATCAGGGCAAAGCCGATCAACGGCAGCAGGCCGTACTGCAACAGCCGTGCGGTGCTGCGCGGCTGGCCCTGGCCCAGGTGACTCTTGATCACCGCCAGGTTGACCACCGAGAACGCCACCAGTGCACCGAAGCTGATCATCGACGCCAGGGTGGTGAGGTCGATGACCACCGCCAGCAATGACACCAGCGACACCAGGACAATGGCCACCACCGGGGTCTTGTAGCGCTCGGACAGGGTACCGAACACCCGACGTGGCAGGATGCCGTCACGGCCCATGCTGAACAGAATGCGCGATACCGAGGCCTGGGATGCCAGGGCCGAACCGGCGGCGCCGGCGACATAGGTGGCGGTGAAGAACATCTCCAGGAAGCGTCCGCCGGCGTGCAGCATGACCTCGCTGGCCGCCGAGTCGGCGTCCTTGAAACTGCTGCCGGGGAACGCCAGCTGGCTGGTCATGGCCAGCAGGATGAACAGCAGGCCGGCGCCCAGGGTGGTGATGACGATTGCCCGGGGGATGTCCCGGCGCGGGTCGCGGGTTTCCTCGGCCAGGGTCGACACCGCGTCAAAGCCCAGGAACGACAGGCACAGCACCGCGGCCCCGGCCATCAGCGGCAACAGCCCGTCCTGGCTGCCATCGCCGACCCAGGGTGCGCTCAGGTCCAGGCTCTCGGCCCCTGCCAACTGGCGGACCACCAGGGCCACGAACACCACCACGAAGACCATCTGCGCGCAGACGATCAGGTTGCTCATGCTCGATACCGAGCCGATGCCGCGGATGTTCAGCAGCGTCACCAGGCTGATGGTCGCCACCACGAAGACCCAGGCGGGCACGGCGGGGAAGGCCAGGTTGAGGAACAGGCCGATCACCAGGTAATTGATCATCGGCAGGAACAGGTAATCCAGCAGCAGCGACCAGCCGGCAAGAAAGCCGATGCCCGGGCCGAAACTGAGGCTGGCGTAGGAATAGGCTGAGCCGGCAATGGGGTATTTCTTGACCATTACGCTGTAGGAGAGGGCGGTGAAGATCATCGCCAGCAGGGTGATCACATAGGCTGCGGCGGTGCGCCCGCCGGTGAGTTGGGTGACCACGCCGTAGGTGGTGAAGACGGTCAGCGGGACCATGTACACCAGGCCGAAGAACACCAGGGCCGGCAGGCCGAGGATGCGCCGCAGCGAGGTGCCCTGGGCACTGTGGGTGAAGCCGCCATCGAGGCTGGCGTTATGGGCGGACGCAGGGGGGCTGCTGGAGAGAGCATTGGCGCTGGGCATTTTTATTGTTCTCACGCGTTCGTTGGCTCGAAGGCTCCCCGGGCGGGGAGTGCGTTTGTGCCTTGCCCTTCGATTCTGGCAGCGGTGCCCTGGGGGCATAACTCTCGATGTGGTCAAAAAGGGATGGATCTGGCCATTCGGGATGACCGCAGAAGCCTGCTGGCGGGTGTTGGAGTGTGGCGGCGGAGCGCTGGAAGCTCTGGAGGGGGGAGGACCGTCCGTGGCCCTGCTGAATCAGCGGTGCAGCTTGAGCATCAAGGGCCGTCGGCCTTGATTTCCCGGTAGCGCTGCTCCAGTTCCTGGCGGATCTGCCGGCGCTGCCGGGCCTGGATAAAGCGTCGCTTGCCGTCGGCGGTTTCCGGCTGCAGCGGCGGCACCTGGGCCGGCTTGCGCTGGTCGTCCACCGCCACCATGGTGAAGAAGCAGCTGTTGGTGTGGCGCACCGAACGCTCGCGGATATTCTCGGTGACCACCTTGATGCCCACCTCCATGGAGGTGTTGCCGGTGTAGTTGACCGAGGCCAGGAAGGTCACCAGCTCGCCGACATGGATCGGCTCGCGGAAGATCACCTGGTCCACCGACAGGGTCACCACGTAGCGGCCGGCGTAACGGCTGGCGCAGGCATAGGCGACTTCATCGAGGTACTTGAGCAAGGTGCCGCCGTGGACATTGCCAGAGAAATTGGCCATGTCAGGGGTCATCAATACCGTCATCGACAGTTGGGCGTTTCCGGGTTCCATAGCACGCTCACGGTTCTGGGCAGGGGTTGCTGGAGCACCTCTGCGGGTGCTGGCTCCAAAGGGTTTTCAAACCATCGATAACGGGACGCCGGGCCGGGCCACGTCGTCACGCCCTGGTGGATCTGTTTCCTAATATTGCACCGCCTTCCTGCCGGAAGTCGCGGTGTTAACCTGCAAAACACCCGTTCCAGGGCATTTTCCGCTTCTATTTTGGATATTTCCTTCTACTGATCAGAACATTCTTTTTAGGCGATCACCCCCGCCCAGCATTCCAAGGAGAGCCCCGGCCATGCATGCCATCAGCTTCATTCAGGACCTGGCCGTGATCATGCTGGTCGCAGGCGTGGTGACCATCCTCTTCCATCGCCTCAAGCAGCCTGTCGTGCTGGGCTACATAGTCGCCGGCTTCATCATCGGCCCTCACACTCCGCCTTTCGGGCTGATCCACGACGAACAGACCATCAAGACCCTGGCCGAGCTGGGGGTGATTTTCCTGATGTTCTGCCTGGGGCTGGAATTCAGCCTGCGCAAGCTGTTCAAGGTCGGGGCCACGGCCTTTATCGCGGCGTTCCTGGAAATCGTCCTGATGATCTGGATCGGCTACGAGATCGGCCGCTGGTTCGGCTGGAGCACCATGGATTCGCTGTTCCTCGGGGCGATCCTGGCCATTTCCTCCACCACCATCATCGTCAAGGCGCTCAATGACCTGAAGATGAAGAACGAGCGCTTCGCCCAGCTGATCTTCGGCGTACTGATCGTCGAGGACATCCTCGGCATCGGCATCATCGCCTTGCTGTCGAGCATCGCGGTCAGCGGTACGGTGAGTTCCGGCGAGGTGTTCTCCACCGTCGGCAAGCTTTCGCTGTTCATGATCGTGGCGCTGGTGATCGGCATCCTGCTGGTGCCGCGCCTGCTGGCCTACGTGGCCAGGTTCGACAGCAACGAGATGCTGCTGATCACCGTGCTGGGGCTGTGTTTCGGCTTCTGCCTGCTGGTGGTCAAACTGGAGTACAGCATGGTCCTGGGGGCCTTCCTGATCGGTGCGATCATGGCCGAGTCCCGCCAGTTGCTGAAGATCGAGCGGTTGATCGAACCGGTTCGCGACCTGTTCAGCGCAATCTTCTTCGTCGCCATCGGCCTGATGATCGACCCGCAGATCCTCCTGCAATACGCCTGGCCGATTGCCGTGATCACGGTGGCGGTGGTGCTGGGCAAGATGCTGTCCTGCGGCATGGGGGCCTTTATCGCCGGCAATGATGGACGCACCTCACTGCGGGTAGGCATGGGCCTGTCACAGATTGGCGAATTTTCCTTCATCATCGCCGCACTGGGCATGACCCTGCAGGTCACCAGCGACTTCCTCTACCCGGTAGCGGTGGCGGTGTCCGCCATCACCACCTTGCTCACGCCCTACCTGATCCGTGCCGCGGACCCGCTATCGCTGAAGCTGGCAGGGGTCCTGCCCAAGCGCCTGAGCCGGGTACTGGGCATGTATGGCGAGTGGTTGCGCAGCATCCAGCCCCAGGGCGAGGGTGCGCTGCTGGCGACGATGATCCGCAAGATCCTGCTGCAAGTGGGGGTGAACCTGGCGCTGGTGGTGGCGATCTTCTTTTCCGGTGGCTATTTCGCCAAGCGCATTGGCACCTACCTGGAAGATTGGGTCAGTGAGCCGAGCTGGCAGAAAGCCTTGATCTGGGGCGGGGCGCTGCTGCTTTCGCTGCCGTTCCTGATTGCTGCCTATCGCAAGCTCAAGGCACTGTCGATGTTGCTGGCGGAGATGGGGGTCAAGCCGGAAATGGCCGGGCGCCATACCCAGCGAGTGCGTCGGGTGATCGCCGAGGTGATCCCGATCCTGTCGCTGCTGGTGATTTTCCTGCTGCTGGCGGCGCTCTCGTCGAGCATCCTGCCGACCCTGGAACTGCTGGTGTTGATCGCCGTAGTGGCGGCGGCGGTGGCCGCGGTCCTGTGGCGCTGGTTCATCCGTGTGCATACGCGGATGCAGGTGGCGCTGATCGAAACCTTCGACCACAGCAAGGACAACAGTGGGCATTGACCTTGCCGCTCGCCGGCAGGGCGCCGGCGAGCTGTTTCAGTCGCCGCGATGCACGCAGCCGCGGCGGCGTCTCAGCTTTCCAGCCAGACGTCCCGCGCCCAGTGCCACACCGATTCCCAGGATTCTTCGGTGATCAGCTCTTCCTCGCCGGACCACAGCACCACGGTGCCGTCTTCCTCGACGCAGTAGTAATCGTCGCCGTCCTGGCAGATCGGGATCAGCTCGCGCGGCACGCCCATGTCCCAGGCGGTCGCGGCCACTTCCGGCAGGTAGGTGTGGGATTGCGGATCGGTGACGGTCACAGGTTCCAGGCTGCCGTAAACCACGTCGCTGACCGTCAACAGGAACTCCTTGAAGACGAACGGGATATTGATGAACAGCTGTTCTTCAATTTCCACCAGTTGGTCTTCGTCCGGCAGTTCCAGGGGGACGGGTACCGGTTCGTTGGCTTCCCGGAGTTGTTCGATGACTTCTTCCACGGCCTGGGTCCTCTTAGCTCTATGGCGCGGTTGTTTGACGGCGGTTTATACAGTAGCTCGCTATAAGTGCAATCGTGAAATGCAAAACCCCGACCTGAGTCGGGGTTTTGCCTTACAGCTGTGACAGCAGAATGAATCAGCCGTTCTGGCGGATACCTGCTACCAGCCATGGCTGGTTGTCGCCCTGGGCGCGTTCCATGTTCCAGCTTTCGCTGAACACTTCGCCCTGGTCGAAGCGCGAGGTCTTCGACACACCGCTGAAGGTCAGGGTGGCGATGGTCTTGTCGGCACGGTCATCCACACCTTCGAGCTGCACTTGCAGGTTGTCGATGTAGGTCGACTGGAAGCCGTCGCCCAGATCGGCACGTTCCTGTTTCAGGAACTGCAGCATCTGTGGGGTCACGAACTCGGCGATCTTGTCCATTTCGTTGGCGTCCCAGTGTTGCTGCAGGGACTGGAAGTGGCTGCGCGCCGCTTCAATGAAGCGCTCTTCATTGAACCAGGCCGGTGCGTTGATTACCGGACGCGCGGCAGGCGCTGGCGAACCACCGAAGATCGAACCGCCGGCAGGCTGCTGGGGCTCGAAGGCTTCGCGCTGCATCGGCGCGTGGCCGGCTGGAGCGTATTGCTCCTGCTGCTTGCGGCGACGAGCGGCGATGAAGCGGAAGATCACGAAGGCGATGACCGCCATGATCAGGATGTCGAAGATCTGCATGCCCTGGAAGCCGCCGCCCATGAACATGGAGGCCAGCAGGCCACCGGCAGCGATGCCGGCCAGAGGGCCGAGCCAGCGCGAAGCACCGCCGGCCTTGGCAGCAGCGCCCGCGGCACCGGCTGCGCCCGCAGTGGCTGCAGCGGCGGGAGCGCCCGGAGCGGTTGGCGCCGCCTGGCGGGTTTGGTGGGTCGGGGCAGCGCCGACGCTTTTGCCGCCACCAAAGCGCTTGGCGTTGGCGTCGAGGCTCATCGTCAGGCCGATGCACAGCGCCATGGCGATGCTAAGAAAACGTTTCATAAAGGGGGTTCCCATTTGTGGATGGCACGCGCGCCATATTGCACAGGTGAAGTGTCAGTGGCGAGCGGCATAATGTTTCGGGCTTTTGCCTGACAGCCTCGGTTCAGCTTCGCCAGGCGTCATGCTCGCCGATAGGTTTTTGGTCCCCGCAGACCTGGCTCTGGTTCAACCCGAAAGCCGTTAGCGGCGCAGTGCCAGTAGCACCACACCTGCGGTGATCAAGCCGATTCCGCTCCACTGCCGCAGGTCGAGCTTCTCTCCCAGCAGGCACACGCCGATGATCGCGACGAACACCACGCTGAGCTTGTCCACCGGTGCCACCAATGAAGCGGGGCCGAGTTTCAAGGCGCGGAAATAGCACAGCCAGGATGCGCCCGTGGCCAGCCCGGACAGCAGCAGGAACAGGTAGCTTTTGGGAGAAATCGATCCCAGGGACTGATATTGGCCCGTTGCATACAAAATCAAGGCCAGGCTGACCAGTACCACCACGGTGCGCAGCAGGGTGGCGAAGTCTGAATTGACGTTTTCTATCCCCACTTTGGCGAAGATCGCCGTCAAGGCAGCGAAAATTGCCGACAACAGGGCCCAGAATGTCCACGAGGAAAAAAAGCCTGTGCCCATGTTCGCGCTGCCTTTTCTGCACCGACCTGTAGGAGCCGGCTTGCCGGCGAAGCGGTGCTTCGCCAGTGAGATTCGCCGGCAAGCCGGCTCCTACGGTCGGGTGAGGTTAGATGGCTTCCAGCTTGGCATAGCCGAGCATCAGCCACTTGCTGCCTTCGCTGAAGTTGACCTGGACCCGGGCCTGGGCGCCGGCGCCCTCGAAATTGAGGATCACCCCGTCGCCGAACACCGAGTGCCGTACCGCCTGGCCGAGGCTCAGGCCGGTGTCCGGGATTTCGCTGCCGCCGAACAGGCTGCTGGTACTTTGTGACTGGCCGCCGCCGAAAGGCCGGCTGACGCTGTTGGACAGCCGCACTTCCTGAATCAGCCCCTTGGGCACCTCGCGCACGAAACGCGACACCTTGTTGTAGGTTTCGCTGCCGTACAGGCGTCGGGTTTCCGCGTAGGTCATCACCAGGTTTTGCATGGCCCGGGTAATGCCCACATACGCCAGCCGGCGTTCTTCCTCAAGGCGGCCGGGTTCTTCCAGGCTCATCTTGTGGGGGAACAGGCCTTCTTCCATGCCCACCAGGAACACGTAGGGGAACTCCAGACCCTTGGCGCTGTGCAGGGTCATCAGTTGCACGCTGTCTTCATGCTCGTCGGCCTGGGTATCGCCGGCTTCCAGGGAAGCGTGGCCGAGGAATGCCGCCAGGGGCGTCAGGTCTTCATCCTCTTCGGTGTTCTCGAAGTTGCGCGCGGCGCTCACCAGTTCCTCGAGGTTTTCCACCCGGGCCTGGCCTTTTTCGCCTTTTTCCGCTTCGTGGTAGGCAATCAGCCCCGACTGCTCGATGACGGTCTGGGTCATCAGGTGCAGGGGCATTTCCAGGGTCTTGGCGGCGAGGTTTTCGATCAGTTCGATAAAGGCCCCCAGCGCACCTGCAGCGCGCCCGGTCAGGCCTTTATTGGCCACCAGCTGGCGCATGGCTTCCCACATCGATACATCGCTGTGGCGCGCATGCTCGCGGATGGCTTCGACGGTCTTCTCGCCGATGCCCCGGGCTGGCACGTTGATCACCCGCTCCAGGGCTGCGTCGTTGCCACGGCCTTCCAGGAGGCGCAGGTAAGCCATGGCGTTCTTGATTTCCGCCCGCTCGAAGAAGCGCTGGCCGCCATAGATGCGGTACGGA
The DNA here is from genome assembly GCF_058796855.1 of Pseudomonas sp. GW823-FHT03E05. Lineage (NCBI taxonomy): Bacteria > Pseudomonadati > Pseudomonadota > Gammaproteobacteria > Pseudomonadales > Pseudomonadaceae > Pseudomonas > Pseudomonas sp. GW823-FHT03E05. Next base: position 611,699 of record NZ_JBXAJB010000003.1, on the reverse strand, counting down.
ATGCGTTCGCGCAGCAAGGCTTCTTCCAGCACCCGGGACTGGGCGTTGGAGCGGTAGAGAATGGCGATGTCGCTGCGGGCCAGGCCGGTCTTCAGCGCGCTCTCGATGGTTTCCACTACATAGCGGGCTTCATCGTGCTCGTTGAAGGCGGCATACAGGTTGATGGCTTCACCGTCGCCGCCGTCGGTCCACAGCTCCTTGCCCAGGCGCCCGGTGTTATTGGCGATCAGGGCGTTGGCAGCCTTGAGGATGCCGGCAGTAGAGCGGTAGTTCTGCTCCAGGCGGATCACTTCGGTGTCCGGGAAGTCGGCGGAGTACTGGTGGATGTTCTCGATTTTCGCCCCGCGCCAGCCATAGATCGACTGGTCGTCGTCGCCCACCACCATCAGGCTGTCGCCACCCTGGGCCAGCAACCGCAGCCAGGCGTATTGCACGGCGTTGGTGTCCTGGAATTCGTCCACCAGCACGTGGCGGAAACGCTTCTGGTAGTGCGCCAGCAAACCCGGGTGGTCGCGCCACAGGTCCAGGGCGCGCAGCAGCAGTTCGGAGAAGTCGATGACCCCGGCACGCTGGCAGGCGGCCTCGTAGGCCTCATAGATGCCGCGCATGGTGGCCAGGAACAGGTCGCCGCTGGCCTGGATATGTTGCGGGCGCAGGCCTTCGTCCTTCTGCCCGTTGATGAACCACTGGGCCTGGCGGGCCGGCCAGCGCTGTTCGTCCAGTCCCAGCTCGCGGATCACCCGCTTGACCAGGCGTTGCTGGTCGTCGCTGTCGAGGATCTGGAAGGTCTGGCTCAGCCCCGCTTCCTGCCAGTGGGCCCGCAGCAGGCGGTGGGCCAGGCCGTGGAAGGTGCCGACCCACATGCCTGCCGGGTTGATGCCCAGCAGTTGTTCGATGCGGTGGCGCATCTCGGCTGCGGCCTTGTTGGTGAAGGTCACCGACAGGATCGAGTGGGGTGAGGCGTTCTCGACCTGGATCAACCAGGCGATACGGTGCACCAGCACACGGGTTTTGCCGGAGCCAGCACCGGCCAGGACCAACTGACGACCCACGGAGGCGGCTACGGCCTGGCGTTGGGCGTCGTTGAGGGAGTTCAACAGGAGGGAGAGATCATCGCGCATCGGGGCATTCTAGGGGGCGGCGCCACCCCGGGCAAACCCGGCTTTGCATTAGCCGATAAAACAGCCGCCGATGACGACCGGTTGGTCACAGGCCCCAGCCATTGGCGCTTCTCGCCCGGACGCTTTCAGGGTGCAAGCCGGGCCATCCGGTTTTATCGATTTTATGACCTGGAGCAGTTTGGCTCGGGGCTTTGCTTGTGTATGCTCCGGCGACGTTTCGGGCTCAACCATTATAAGAACACTGCCTATGACACTTAACCCCGACCTGTCCGGGCCCTTTGTGGAGCCCCGGGTCATCCGCCAGCACTACGCCGTGGAGATGGCAGTGGAGCGTACGCGCCTGCTGTACCAGGGCTCGTTGCTGCCTACCTTGTTCATGTTGCTCAACGGCCTGGTGTGCACCTGGCTGCTATGGAGCCCGGCGCGCTATCTGTTGCTCAGTGTGTGGATGGTCTGGCTGCTGGCCCTGGTGGCTTTGCGGGTGATCCAGGTGGCGGCCTTCGATTCGGCGATTCCCAGCCGCCAGGCACAGCCGGTGTGGCAACGCATGTTTCTCCTGGGCTCGGCGGTCAGTGGCCTGACCCTGGCCTGCGCCGGCATCGCCCTGGTGCCCACCGACAATTTCCTGCAGCAGGCCTGGGTCTTCGGCCTCATCGGTGCGGCCATCCTGTCGGCCAGCGTAGCCTACGCGGTGAGCCTGCAGGCCTTCCTTTCATTCACCTTGCCGTGTCTGTTGCCGGCCACCGCCTACCTGTTCTGGGGCGGCGACGACCAGCAGCGTGGCTGGGGCTGGCTCGGGCTGATCCTGCTGGTGTCCCTGAGTGTGGTGGCCTGGCAGGTCAACCGCCTGATGCAGCGCGGCCTGCTGCGGCGCTTTCAGAACCAGGCCCTGATCGAGCACCTGCAGAATGCCCAGGGCCGCAGCGATCAGCTCAACCGCGAGCTGGCCCGGGAAGTGGAGCAGCGCCGCCGTGCCGAGGAGCAACTGCGCGAAGCCCAGACCGGGCTGGAACAGCGAGTGGCCCAGCGCAGCCTGGAGCTGGACGCCGCCAACCAGGCCCTGAGCAAGAGCGAGGCGCGCCTGGCCCTGGCCCTGAACGCCAGCGAGCTGGGGCTGTGGGACTGGAACCTGCAGACCGACGAGGTCCATCACACCCAGATCAAGGAGCTGTTCGGCCTGGAGCCGGAAGATGTCACGGCCATGCTCAGCCATCTCAAGCCACGCCTGCATCCGGAAGACCTGCCCCTGCTCAAGCGCGCCCTGGTGGAGCACCTCAAGGGCCGCAGCGACGATTACCAGGTGGAGTACCGGGTACGCCACGGCGCCGGCCACTGGGTGTGGATCGAGGACCGTGGCCGGGCCGTGGAGCGCAGCCCCAGTGGCCGGGTGCTGCGCATGGCCGGCACCCGTCGCGACATCAGTGCCGACAAGGAGCTGGAGGTCCAGCGCAACCTGGCGGCCACGGTGTTCGAGGCGGCCAGCGAAGGCATCGTCATCCTCGACCCCGATTACGCCTTGATCGCCGCCAATCAGGCCTTCAGCCAGGTCACCGGCTACCAGATCGAAGACATGCTCGGGCGCAATGTAGTGGAGCTGTCGTGCAGCCGCGATGCGCGCCGGCACTACCCGTTGATCCACCAGGCCCTGGAACAGTACGGCAGCTGGCAGGGCGAGTTGGTGGAGACACGCAAGAACGGCGAGCTCTACCCACAATGGCTGCAATTGAATGTAGTGCGTGATAAACGAGGAAAAGTCCGGCATATCGTGGGCTTCTTCGCCGATCTTTCGGCACGGCGCGAATCCGAGGAGCGCATGCGCTACCTCACCCATTACGACGAACTCACGGGGCTGGCCAACCGTTCGCTGTTCCGCGAGCGCCTGCGCGAGGCCCATCAGCGGGTGCGCCAGGGCGGCCGCAGCCTGGCCTTGCTGCACATCAACCTGGACCGTTTCAAGCTACTCAACGACAGCCTTGGCCATGAAGTGGCCGACCAGCTGCTGCAAAAGATGGCCCGGCGGCTGGTCAATGCCTTGCCGGAAGCCGACACCATCGCCCGGCTTTCCGGGGACGAATTCGCCGTGCTGTTCGACGCTTACGGCAGCCTGTCGAGCCTGACCCGGGTCGCTACCCGGCTGCTGAGCAAGCTGCGCCTGCCGATCACCGTCGAGGGCCATGAACTGGTAGTCAGCGCTTCCATGGGCATCAGTATGCTGCCCGACAGCGCCCGGGAGATCGCAGCCCTGATCAGCCAAGCGAACATGGCCATGGCTCATGCCAAGCACCTGGGCGGCAACAATTTCCAGTTCTATACCGAGAGCCTGCAAGCCAGCACCCTGGAGCGCCTGCAGCTGGAAAACCAGCTGCGCAAGGCCATTGAGGAGGGCCAGTTAACGGTCTTCTACCAACCCAAGCTGTGCCTGGCCAGCGGCCGTCTGAATGCCGCCGAGGCCCTGGTGCGCTGGGATCACCCCGTCATGGGCCGGGTGCCCCCGGGAGATTTCATCGGCCTGGCGGAAGAGACCGGATTGATCGGCCCCATTGGCGAGTTCGTGTTGCGCCAGGCGTGCCGCCAAGCCTGCGAATGGCAACGCCAGGGCCTGGAGCCGATTCGCGTGTCGGTCAACCTGTCGGTGTATCAGTTGCGCCAGGGCAAGCTGGTGAGCCTGGTGCGCCAGGTGCTGGAAGAAACCGGCCTGGAGCCGCATTTTCTCGAACTGGAACTGACCGAAAGCCAACTGCTGGACAGCGTCGAGCACATCATCGCGACCTTCCAGCAACTGCGGGGCCTGGGGGTCAAGCTGGCCATCGACGACTTCGGCACTGGCTATTCGTCCCTGAGTTACCTGAAACGGATCCCGGTGGATTACGTGAAGATCGACCAGGCCTTCATTCGCGGCCTGGCCGAGGGCGGTGAGGACGCGGCGATCACCCGGGCGATCATCGCCATGGCTCATGGGCTGTCGTTGAAAGTGGTGGCCGAAGGGGTGGAAGACCCGGCGCAACTGGCCTTCCTCAAGGCGGAACACTGCGACGAGGTGCAGGGCTACCTGATCAGCCGCCCGGTGGCCGCCGAAGGCCTCGCGCTGCTGTTGCAGGCCCAGAGCCGGTAGCCGCCAGGGCTGCCTGCCACAACGGCTACATAAGTCGTACCCGGCTGAAAATGGGGGGCAGGCAGGCAACTTCGTGATGCATTGGGCGGGCAAAAAGCCGATTCCTGTAGTATAACTACAAGCTTGCTACATCCCCGGCGTCAGCCAATAACAATGAGTCCAGCCCTTTGAACCTGTTGCAGCACATCGCCCAGTCACGTCATTTGTTACGCAAATCGGAACTCAAGGTCGCCGATCACGTGCTCCTTGATCCTGCGGCCGTGATGCACAGTTCCATGGCGGACCTGGCCCACAGCGTGGGCATCAGTGAACCGACCATCGTGCGCTTCTGCCGGGCCATCGGCTGCTCCGGCTTCCAGGACCTCAAGCTCAAGCTGGCGCAGAGCCTTGCCGCCGGGGCCAGCTTCGGCCAGTTCGCGATCCATGAAGACGATTCAGTCGCCGACTACAGCCTGAAGATCTTCGACACCACCCTGCATACCCTGATGGAGGTCCGCGAGAAGCTCGACCCGGTGGCCCTGCAGCAGGCGGTGACCGCCATGTCCCAGGCCCAGCGCGTGGAGTTCTACGGCTTTGGTGCCTCGGGTGCGGTAGCGGCGGATGCCCAGCACAAGTTCTTCCGCTTGCTGCTGACCGCGGCGGCCTATTCCGACCCGCACATGCAGGCGATGTCGGCGGTGACCTTGAAGCCTACCGATGTCGCCATCTGCATTTCCCAGTCCGGTCGTTCAAAGGACCTGCTGATCACCGCCAACCTGGTACGTGAAAGCGGCGCCTCGCTGATCACCCTGTGCCCGAGCCAGACGCCGTTGGCCGAGCTGTCCACGGTCAACCTGGCGATCGACGTGCACGAAGACACCGAGATCTACACCCCGCTGACCTCGCGTATCGCCCACCTGGTGGTGATCGACGTGCTGGCGATGGGCGTGGCCATGGCTCGCGGGCCGAGCCTGGTGAACCACCTCAAGAGCGTCAAGCGCAGCCTTCGCAGCCTGCGCCTGTCGCCCAAGTCGGTGAAAGCCCTGGACGACTGAGTCGGCAGCTTCCCGATTAGAACAACGAGGTCTCGTCCTGGTCATCGAGATCGTTAGGCTTCACTTCCGCCAGAGTGCCTGCCGCGTCTTCGCTGAGGCTACGCGCCTGGCGCACTGCCGCAGTGTCCGGCTTGAAATCCAGCAACCTTTCGGCGGCCAACAATTGTTCGTTGGCCTCCTCAAGCCGTACCAGCTCCTCGCCATAGCCTTCGTAGCAAGTGTCGTCATCCGACAGGTCGTCGATGCGCCGCTGTTTGGCGCTCAGGTTGGCATGGATTCTTTCTAGCAGATCCTGGTGCCCGGCAATCTCATCGATGATTTCATCGACTTCATCGACTTCATCGGGGGCAGCCGCAGCGTCAGGGGCCGGCTCCTGGTTCCGACTGGCGGCGAGCGCGGCCAGGGCGTCGTCTTTGCCTTGGTCGAAGATCGTGGGTTGCTCAGCAGGTGCTTCGCCGGGGGCTTTTTCGTGTGCGGGTGTGATCATGGTGACGGTCTCTAAAAAAGGTACAGGGATGGGTTTGTCCTGCAGGGTGTTGCGAGGGCGATAATAGAGAGCGGGCATTTTCCGGTTGACCGGAAATCCGTGGAGGCGGTGTCCATTTTTCAAGGAGCGACAGTCGATGGTCAGGATTCCAGCGTATTTTGAGGTCTTCGAAGTGCTGTGCTGGGGGCTAGGGCTGGTGACTGCCACTGCCGATGGTTTTTCCGAACTTAGGTCCTATGAGGCCAAGCAGAAGCTGTACTTCAGGAAAACCAACGACGTGGAGCAGGGGCTGCTGCCCGACCTGCTCAGGTATCTGGTAGAGGACGACAAGGCGCTGGCCGCTACGCTCCAGCACTGTCTGGGTCAATACGAGCATGTCTTCTCGATAGTGAGGTCACGTCCGGTCATCACTTACCAGAATTACGACACTGGAATAGTCCGGTTCCTGGATACTTGGGTCCTGCCACAACTGGCCGTACTTCTGCATCGAGTGCACGCCAAGCTTTCTTCTCGAAACACGCTCTATCATTTCGAGGCACTGCTGGTCAGTCATCAGGCCAGCGACATGCAGGCTGCTTCGCTGAGGGGGTACGTGAAGAGCCTGGTCCCGGCGGGTATCGAAACTCCGGATTTTTTCTACGCTCTGGATAAGGTCAGTGACAAGTCCCACAAGAAACTCTCCACGATCAATGCCGAGATCGAAGGTCTGAGCGCGGAGATTTCATCCAGCAAACTGACTGCAGCAGAGCAACTAGCACTGCTGGACGCCGTTCGTTGCGGTTATACGGCAGCGACTGCGCTGAGTCGTTTTTCGGCCATGTACGAAGCTGCTCGGATGGATTCGAAAGCCACCCTGGTAGAACGTTTTCGTTATCACTACGAAGCAGTCTGCGGGCGCCGCAAGCCTGATCGACTGGCTACTGCGCATGCCGGTCTATTTGATGGCTTCATTGTTTCGAGATCGCTGGATGCCCGTGAAAATGAGCATCTTGAGTACCTGTTCACGCTCTTTTCCCGACAAGTCGACGCAAGGTCAGTGGAGGCGTTCGAGCCCTTGTACCAACTTCTGCTGGCCACCGAAGAGGAGTTCCGGGACCCCGTGGTGATCGAACAGGCCTTCTCGAAGCTGGAGCAGGATCCGGATTACCGGCTGTTCGAGGCCTTCGCGTGGCAGGCTCGTGCCGCCCTGGCACTGGAGGATGGCGAGACTGCCCGATCCCTGGGGTTTTATCGGAACGTCCTGCCGTACTCGGAAAAACAGCAACTGGGGCATTTGGGGTTCTATGCCGCTTCCTATGCCATTGCCTTGGAAGTGATGCAGGAAATGCCTCTGCCACATGGAAGCCAGAACCCGCTGATCAGCTACAGGATCGAATCGGAGCCGCAGGTCGCTGAACTGTACGTGGCGTTCCCTACGGTCTTCACCCCATACAACATGCCGCCTGAGTGGCCGGCCCCGGTGCAGGCGGTGTTCTCCTCGATCAGAGAGTTCAACCGAGATATGTTGGAACTGGCGCGAATTTCCCAGGAGATCTACTGCAACCCGTTGAAAAAGCTCAATGGATTCATGGGAGAGTTCTTTAACGCACTAGCATCGGGAAGCGATGAGGCCTGGTTCGGCAAGCTGATCTGCAAGGCCATCAAGGGCAAGGACCGGGTACGCTCGGTGTTGAGCATGCACAGCGCCACGCCTTATGAAGTCTTGCGCGATGAACACCTGTATGCGCAGACGCTGTTCGGCAGCCGCAAGCTGTACTTCCAGCTGAACCCGCACCTGCATACGTACTACCGCTTGCCGCAGGCCCGCAAGAGACTGATCTTGAGTGCCTTGAGTCCGGAGCGTTACCGGGACGATTCGCAGCGGACCCATTGAGCATTCCCGGGCTGCCGTTCGTCGTGCGTGCCAAGCTTCATCGTTCTGTTACCCCGCTGACGTACAACTGTCATCGGGGTGGCGCATCGTGAAGCTTCCGTACTCGCATTGGGAGACTCGAAATGGCCCGGCCTTACGAAGAGAGCAACAGCGCAGTCAAGACCCGTCGTCAGCAGGAAGACCAGCGCCGCATGGAATTTCGTCGTGCGATCGAACACCGCTTCGAGCTGCGTCAGTTACAGCAGCAAATCAACGATTACCCCGAGCTGGACGCCGTCAATTACTGGCAGGCGGCGCCCGCAGCTTCCCGTCGAAGCGTTCAACCAAGCCGCTGATCTGCACCCGTTCGCTGCGGATGAATCCCAGGAACGCATGCGCTACCGGTGACAGGCGCTTGGCTTTGGCCTGCACCAGGCACCAGCTGCGCAGCAATGGCAGCTCTTCGACCGGCAACTCGACCAACCCGCCGGTCGCCAACTCAAGGTTCAGGGCGTGGCGCGTCAACAAGGCCACGCCCAGACCTGCCCGCACGCATTCGCGCTGAGCCTCGGCCGACGACACTTCGAGGATCTGGGTGAAGTGCACGCGCTTCTCCTTGAAATACTCCTCGCACGCCAGGCGTGTGCCTGAACCCTGTTCGCGCAGTACCAGCGTGTAGGGCTCCAGGTCCTGCAGGCGCAGCGGGCCCATGTGGCTCAGGGGGTGCTCCGGCGGGGCCACCGCGACGATCGGGTTGTTGAGGAAGGGCAGGAACTCCAGCTCCATGTCCTGGGGCACCATGGACATGATCACCAGGTCGTCGCGATTGTCCGAGAGCCGGCGGATCACCTGGGAGCGGTTGACCACCGTCAGTTGCAGGTGCACTTCCGGGTGCTGGCGCTTGAAGGCGGCGAACAGGTGCGGCACGAAGTACTTGGCGCTGGATTCGATGGCCAGCTTGAGCTGGCCCTGCAGCGAACCCTGCATGTCGGAGAGCTGCATGTCGAGGTTCTCCAGGCGCCCGAAGATGTCCCGGCTGGCCCGTTGCAGCGCTTCGGCGGCTTCGGTCATGTAGAGCTTCTTGCCCACATAGTCGAACAGAGGCTGGCCGATCAGCTCCTCCAACTGGCGAATCTGCAGGCTGACCGCGGGCTGGGTGAGGGACATTTCATCGGCGGCGCGGCTGTAGGAGCGTAGATCGCAGACTTCATTGAAAATCTGCAACTGACGCAATGTCAGTCTCATCAAGGACTTGCGCATTTCTTGAGGGCTCGCGCCAAGGGCTGGTGGCATGACTATAAGTCTTTACTTATGGCCAACCCAATAATTATTGATTTTTGTTAATCCCTCTGCAGAGCTAGTGTGTCGCTGCGACTGACTTGAAACATTTGGTCACGCGCCGACTCGGTCTAGCGGGTCGTCTGTTTCAACGGCTCAAGGGAACCTCCAAGTGATAAAAAAGATCCTGATCGCCAACCGTGGTGAGATTGCCGTACGAATCGTGCGTGCCTGCGCGGAAATGGGCATCCGTTCGGTAGCGATCTTCTCCGACGCCGATCGCCATGCCTTGCATGTAAAGCGCGCGGATGAGGCCCACAGCATTGGCGCCGAGCCGCTGGCCGGCTACCTGAACCCACGCAAACTGGTGAACCTGGCGGTGGAAACCGGCTGTGATGCGCTGCATCCCGGCTATGGGTTTCTTTCGGAAAACGCCGAACTGGCGGACATCTGCGCCGAACGTGGAATCAAGTTCATTGGCCCGTCGGCGGAAGTGATCCGCCGCATGGGCGACAAGACCGAAGCCCGCCGCAGCATGATCAAGGCGGGCGTGCCGGTGACTCCGGGCACCGAAGGCAACGTGGCCGATATCCACGAAGCCCTGTCCGAAGGCGACCGCATCGGCTACCCGGTGATGCTCAAGGCCACCTCCGGTGGTGGCGGGCGCGGCATCCGTCGTTGCAACAGCCGTGAAGAGCTGGAGCAGGCTTTCCCCCGGGTCATTTCCGAAGCCACCAAGGCCTTCGGTTCGGCGGAAGTGTTCCTGGAAAAGTGCATCGTCAATCCCAAGCACATCGAAGCGCAGATCCTCGGTGACAGCTTTGGCAACGTGGTGCACCTGTTCGAGCGCGACTGCTCGATCCAGCGCCGCAACCAGAAGCTCATCGAGATCGCCCCGAGCCCGCAGCTGACCCCGGAACAGCGTGCCTACATCGGCGACCTGTCGGTGCGCGCGGCCAAGGCCGTGGGCTACGAGAACGCCGGCACCGTGGAGTTCCTGCTCGCCGAGGGCGAGGTGTACTTCATGGAGATGAACACCCGGGTGCAGGTGGAACACACCATCACCGAAGAAATCACCGGCATCGATATCGTCCGCGAGCAGATCCGCATTGCTTCCGGCCTGCCACTCTCGGTGAAACAGGAAGACATCCAGCACCGCGGCTTTGCCCTGCAGTTCCGGATCAATGCCGAGGACCCGAAGAACAACTTCCTGCCCAGCTTCGGCAAGATCACCCGCTACTACGCCCCCGGCGGCCCGGGCGTGCGCACCGACACGGCGATCTACACCGGCTACACCATTCCGCCGTTCTACGACTCCATGTGCCTGAAACTCGTGGTCTGGGCCCTGACCTGGGAAGAAGCGATGGACCGTGGCCTGCGCGCCCTGGACGACATGCGCCTGCAAGGGGTCAAGACCACCGCCGCCTATTACCAGGAAATCCTGCGTAACCCGGAATTCCGCAGCGGTCAGTTCAACACCAGCTTCGTTGAGAGCCACCCGGAACTGACCAACTACTCGATCAAGCGCAAACCCGAAGAGCTGGCCCTGGCCATCGCCGCCGCCATTGCCGCCCACGCAGGCCTGTGAGGAATAAAACAATGTCCAAGAAGATTCATGTAACCGACACCATCCTGCGCGACGCCCACCAATCGCTGCTGGCGACCCGCATGCGCACCGACGACATGCTGCCGATCTGCGACAAGCTCGACAAAGTCGGCTACTGGTCCCTGGAAGTCTGGGGCGGCGCCACCTTCGATGCCTGCGTGCGCTTCCTCAAGGAAGACCCCTGGGAGCGCCTGCGCAAACTGCGCGCCGCGCTGCCCAACACCCGCTTGCAGATGCTCCTGCGCGGCCAGAACCTGCTGGGCTACCGCCATTACAGCGATGACGTGGTCAAGGCCTTCGTGGCCAAGGCGGCGGTCAATGGCATCGACGTGTTCCGCATCTTCGACGCCATGAACGACGTGCGTAACCTGCGGGTCGCCATCGAAGCGGTGAAAGCCGCCGGCAAGCACGCCCAGGGCACCATCGCCTACACCACCAGCCCGGTGCACACCATCGAGGCCTTCGTGGCCCAGGGCAAGCAGATGGAAGCCATGGGCTGCGACTCCATCGCGATCAAGGACATGGCCGGCCTGTTGACCCCTTACGCCACCGGCGAGCTGGTCAAGGCGCTGAAGGCCGAGCTGTCGCTGCCGGTGTTCATCCACTCCCATGACACCGCGGGCCTGGCCGCGATGTGCCAGCTCAAGGCCATCGAGAACGGCGCCGATCATATCGACACCGCCATCTCCAGCTTCGCCTGGGGCACCAGCCACCCGGGTACCGAGTCCATGGTCGCAGCCCTCAAAGGCAGCGAGTTCGACACCGGCCTGGACCTGGAACTGCTGCAGGAAATCGGCCTGTACTTCTACGCCGTGCGCAAGAAGTACCACCAGTTCGAAAGCGAATTCACCGCGGTCGATACCCGGGTGCAGGTCAACCAGGTGCCGGGCGGGATGATTTCCAACCTGGCCAACCAGCTCAAAGAGCAGGGCGCCCTGAACCGCATGAACGAAGTGCTGGCCGAGATTCCACGGGTCCGTCACGACCTGGGCTACCCGCCGCTGGTGACCCCGACTTCGCAGATCGTCGGTACCCAGGCGTTCTTCAACGTCCTGGCTGGCGAGCGCTACAAGACCATCACCAACGAAGTGAAGCTCTACCTGCAAGGCGGGTACGGCAAGGCTCCGGGGGAAGTCGACGAGAAACTGCGGCGCCAGGCCATCGGCAGCGAGGAGGTGATCGATGTACGTCCCGCCGACCTGCTGAAGCCGGAAATGACCAAGCTGCGTGGCGAAATCGGCGCCCTGGCGCATTCCGAAGAAGACGTGCTGACCTACGCCATGTTCCCGGACATCGGGCGCAAGTTCCTCGAAGAGCGTGAGGCCGGCACCCTGGTTCCGGAAGTGCTGCTGCCGATTCCTGAAGCGGGCGGCGTGAGCAAGCCGGGCGGTGAAGGCGTGCCCACCGAGTTCGTCATCGACGTCCACGGCGAGACCTACCGCGTCGACATCACCGGCGTCGGGGTCAAGGCCGAAGGCAAGCGCCACTTCTACCTGTCCATCGACGGCATGCCGGAAGAGGTGGTGTTCGAACCTCTCAACGAATTCGTCGGCGGTGGTGGTAGCAAGCGCAAGCAGGCGAGCGCCCCGGGCCATGTCAGCACCACCATGCCGGGCAACATCGTCGATGTGCTGGTCAAGGAAGGCGACACGGTCAAGGCCGGCCAGGCGGTACTGATCACCGAAGCCATGAAGATGGAGACCGAAGTCCAGGCAGCGGTTGCCGGCAAGGTCGTGGCGATCCATGTGGCCAAGGGCGACCGGGTCAACCCGGGCGAGATCCTGATCGAGATCGAAGGCTGAGTTCAGGCCTTCATCTGCAACGCTTTACCTCGGGGAGGCTACGGCCTCCCTTTTTTTGTCCACGATTTGCCTGAGTGCATTTTAGTGCATTTATTATCTGCAAAAATCGGCTGTATCTGCATTACAATGCATTTCGAAGAGGTAATGACGCACAAAAAGTGCATTAAATTGCAGGTAATGAATGCTACAGCTGACTTTACAGGTCCATCGCGCCGGGACGTGGAGCGATGCGATGATCCTGATTTTCGAGCATCCCGAGCAGGGCTTCACCAGCCCTTGCCGTCTGGGTTATGAGCAGTCGTACCTGGCAGGCAATCTGGAAGCCTTTGCCACGCCGCTGGCGGGATCGGTGAGTGTGCGTCTGCCGCTGACCTGGGAACTGCTGCGCAGTCCGGGCGCCCCGGCGTTCCTGTATGACATTGCGCCGACGCTCACCATGCAGCGTTTTTTGGCCGAGCGCTCGGTGGGCGCGCGCCCCGCCGGCATTGCCCCCGACTTGTTCCTGCTGGCCCGATCCAGCGCGGCCCCCATGGGCAATCTGCGGATCAAGGAGTCCCTTGCCGCCATGAATGAACGGCCGCTGCTGGGGTTCTCCCGGGCCGAGGTGAGCGCCCGCGACAACCGCTTTCTTGAATACGCCCATGAACAGGGAGCGGCAATGAGCGGGGCCACCGGTGCCGTTGGCGAGGCGACGAAGCTGCTGCTGACCCAGGGGCGTGACGGGTTGCTGTACCCCGATGCGCTGTTGGAAGACAGGTTGGCGGCGTGCCACTGGCTGGTGAAATGCCCGCCAGAGCAGGCGACGCCAAATGACTGCGACATGCTCAGAAGCGAGTTCCACTACTACCGGGCGCTGCAGCAGCTGGGCATCGATACGGTTCCCGCCCAAGGCCTGGCCCTGGAAGAGGAGCGGCAGCCGAGCCTGTGGATGCGACGCTTTGATCGTCGCCTGCACGGGCAGGGTGTGGAACGGCTGGCGCTGGAGTCCATCTATTCCCTGGCGGGGTTGCCCGGCCAGAGCCTGGGCATGCGGCACACCAAGGTCCTGGGGCTGCTGGCCGAACTCTGGCGAACCGCCGGGCAGGCCTCGGCGATCCCGGAGCTGGTGGCCGACTACCTGCGTCGGGACCTGCTCAACAAGATCCTTGGCAACTCGGCCAACCATGGGCGCAATACCTGGATCATCCGTCACGAGGGCCAGGTGCAGTTGGCGCCGATCCACGATCTGGCGCCGCGAGTGATGGATGACAAGGGCATTACCCGCAGCACCAAATGGCCCGGCCGGATGGAAGTGGCGGGAGATATCGACTGGCGCCAGGTGTGTGCCAGCCTCAAGCCGCTGATCGATCCCGATGCTGCGCTGACGCGCCTGCGCGAAGATGCCGAACGGCTACGGGCCCTGCCGGACCTGCTGAGTGCCGGGGGCTTGCCCGAGGCCACCCTGAATCACCCGCGCATTTACCTGCGTGACCTGGATCGACGCCTGCAGGAGTGGGGTTTGCGATGACTACAACCCTGGAACAGCGCGGCCTGCTGATCGATAACATCCGCCAGGAACTGGCCGCTGGGCGTTTGTCGGTTGGTGATGCGGTCAAGCGCCTGCGCACTGAAGTCACCGGGTTGCATCAGAGCCAGTTCGCCAGGATGTGCCGGATTTCCCTGCGTACCCTGATCCATATCGAACACGGCGACGGCAACCCGACCCTCAAGTCGCTGAACGCGGTGTTCAAGCCTTTCGGCCTGCAGATGGGCGTGGTTTCCCTGCGCCCTTGAGCTTCACCCGCGCTGAACGTAACCCTTGCCGTAATGCCTTTCCATCCGCGCCTGGATCAGTTCCAGGCCGATGGACAGCAGCCAGTAGATCAGCGCCGCGGTGCTGAGCATTTCGATGTAGCGGTAGCTGGAACGGCCGTAGGACTGGGCCAGGAACATCACTTCCCAGACCCCCATTACCGAGATCAGCGACGAGTCCTTGAGCATCGAGATGAACTGGTTGGTGGCCGGCGGAATGATGGTGCGCATGGCCTGGGGCAGGGTCACCTGCCAGAAGATCACGCTGTCGCTCATGCCCAGGGCCAGGGCGGCCTGGCGCTGGCCATGGGGCACGCCGAGGATGCCGGCGCGGAAGATCTCGCTGAGGTAGGCGCCGTAGTTCAGCGACAGGGCGATGATCCCGGCGGTAATGGCGCCCGGCACCACCCCCAGTTGCGGCAGGCCGAGGTAGATCAGCAGGATCTGGATCAGCAGCGGAGTGCCGCGAAAGAACGAGGCGTAGAAGCTGGCGATGCCGAACGCCACGGCGCTCGAGGACAGCCGCGCCAGGGCGGTGACAAAGCCCAGCAGCGACGAGGCGACGATGGCGCAGGCGCAAAGGAACAGGGTCAGCGCCGCGCCCTGGAGGAAACCACTGGGGGACAGGTGCAGGCCCAGCAGGTTCGGCAGCTTGTCGAGGATGATCGAGAACTTCAGCTCGAAGCTCAGGAAGAAGCTGGCGAACAGCACCAGCAACGCGGCCCAGGTCAGGTACAGGCGGGTGCGAAAGCCCAGCAGGCGCTTGAGCAGCGGTGCAGCCACCGATTGTGGTGGCTGCGGCGGTGGCGTGTAGGCGGTCATTGGCTGATGTCGGCGCCGATCCATTTCTGCGACAGCTTGCTCAGGGTGCCGTCCTGCTTCAGCTGGGCGAAGACTTCACGCACCTTGGCATTCCACTGGGCATCGCCTTTCTCGATGGCCACCGAGTTGGGCTCGGCGTACAGCGGCTCGCCGGCCAGCTTGAAGCGCGAGTCCTGGGTCAGGCGCGGCTGGGCGGTGACCAGGTTGGTGAGGATCGCATCCAGGCGTACACCCGGGCCCAGGCCGAGGTCCTGGAAGGCCACGTTGTCGGTGTCGTAGGGGGCGATCTGCACATTCTCGAAGGGGTATTGCAGGTGGGTGTCCTCGGCGCCTTCGATCACCAGGTTCTTGTTCAGGTAGCCCTCGTAGCTGGAGGCGGCGGTGAGGCCGACCTTCTTGTCGCTCAGGTCCTGGGCGCCGTGGATCCGTTCATCCTTGGCGTTGACCACGATCACCGCCGGCGAGGCGTAGTACTGCACCGGGAAGTCGAAGACCTCGGCGCGGGCCTTGCTCGGGGTCATGGAGCAGATGCAGATGTCGTAGCGCCCGCTCCAGCGTCCGGCGGCGATCACATCCCAGGACGGGGTTTCCAGGCGCAGCCTGACCCCGAGCTTGTCGGCTACGGCCTTGGCCACGTCGACGTCGAAGCCGTCCAGCTGGTTCTGCTCGTTGAGGAAGGAGAAGGGC
The DNA here is from genome assembly GCF_058796855.1 of Pseudomonas sp. GW823-FHT03E05. Classification (NCBI taxonomy): domain Bacteria; kingdom Pseudomonadati; phylum Pseudomonadota; class Gammaproteobacteria; order Pseudomonadales; family Pseudomonadaceae; genus Pseudomonas; species Pseudomonas sp. GW823-FHT03E05. The sequence goes on along the minus strand of NZ_JBXAJB010000003.1, from coordinate 596,107 downwards.
GGGTAGCTTTCCATCAGCACCCCGACCAGCTCCTTTTTCTGCTCGATACGTTCCAGGGTGGTGCCGGCGAAGGCTTGGGAGGAGGCGGCGAGAACGGTCAGGCCGAGGGCCAGCAGCGGTTTGAAATTCATCGAAAACCTGACTGAAAAAGAGTTGTTATTAACTGAATGGTGCGTATTAAATAGTTATAAGAACGACTCTGATAGTGAGTTATTTTCATAAGCATATGAGTGAAAAGCATATGGGCGCAGGTAGCACGGTAATTCTGGATGGCGGTATGGGTCGCGAGTTACAGCGCCGTGGTGCGCCGTTCCGGCAACCCGAGTGGTCGGCACTGGCATTGAGCGAAGACCCCCGGGCGGTGGAGGCGGTGCACGCGGCCTATATCGACAGCGGTGCCAACGTGATCACCAGCAACAGCTACGCGGTGGTGCCGTTTCATATCGGCGAGGAACGTTTTGCCGCTGAAGGCCAAGCCCTGGCGGCTCTGGCCGGTGAGCTGGCGCGCCGCGCAGTAGAGGCCTCCGGCAAGCCGGTGCGGGTCGCGGGTTCGTTGCCGCCGCTGTTCGGTTCCTATCGCCCGGACCTGTTCGATGCGTCCCGGGTCGAGGAAGTGCTGAGCCCGCTGGTCAAGGGCCTGTCGCCTTTCGTGGACCTGTGGCTCGCAGAAACCCAAAGCTCCATCGCCGAGGCGCGGGCCATCCACGCCGGATTGCCCAAGGACGGCAAGCCGTTCTGGCTGTCCTTCACCCTGAAGGATGAAGACGTCGATGAAGTGCCACGCCTGCGTTCCGGCGAACCGGTGGCAGAAGCGGCGGCAGCGGCGGCGCAGTTGGGCGTGCAGACCCTGCTGTTCAACTGCAGCCAGCCGGAAGTGATTGGGGCTGCGGTGGATGCGGCTCGCGAGACCTTCGAGCGCCTGGGCGTGCAGATTCACATTGGCGTGTATGCCAATGCCTTTCCGCCGCAGCCCGAGGATGCCACCGCCAACGATGGCCTGTGCCCGCTGCGTGAAGACCTGGACCCGCCGGGTTATCTGCACTGGGTAGCGGACTGGCACCAGCGCGGTGCCAGCCATGTGGGCGGTTGCTGCGGCATTGGGCCGGAGCATATTGCGGTGTTGGCGCAGAAGCTCGGTTGAGTCCTTCGCCGGCAAGCCGGCTCCTACACAGGCCTGTAGGAGCCGGCTTGCCGGCGAAAATCCCGCTTACCCGCGACACTCCGCCAGCGACTTGAGCTGCCCCGAGCCGCTCTGGTTCTCATCGCTGAGCCATTGCTCGAAACCCTTGGCAATCACCGGCCATTCCCCATCCAGGATCGAGAACCACGCGGTATCGCGGTTCTGCCCCTTGGCCACCATGTGCTGGCGAAACACCCCTTCGAAGCTGAAACCCAAGCGTTGTGCGGCATAGCGCGAGCGCTCATTGGCGTTGTTGCACTTCCACTCCAGCCGCCGGTAACCCAGGGCGAAAGCTTCCTTGGCCAGCAGGTACACCGCTTCCGTGCTTTTTGGCGAACGCTGCATGGGGGAACCGAAGGTCACGTGGCCGATCTCGATGCGGCCCTGGGCCGGGACGATGGACATCAGGCTGATGATGCCCTGGGCCTGGCCGCTGGCGCGGTCGATCACGGTAAAGAAATACGGGTCGCTGGCGGCGGCATGGCCACTGAGCCAGGCATCGAACGCCGCGCGCTCGGGGAAGGGGCCGTAAGGCAGGTAGTTCCACAGCACCGGATCGGCGCCCGGGCCTTGCAGCACCTGGAACAGATCGTCGCCATGGCGCGCCGGGTCGAGCCTTTCCAAACGGATGAAGCGCCCATCAAGCAGGGTGGCCGATGGGGCGGGAACGCCTTTCCAATCGGCGAGTGAAATCGACATGCAGTGGCTCCTTGGCAACTCAGAGGGGTTTGCGGAACTGGATGAAACCCGGGCGCTCGGCGATGCGCTCATACAACTGGATGGCCGTGGCATTGGTTTCGTGGGTCAGCCAATGCACCTTGGCACAGCCGTCCTGCTTGGCCTGGGCGTAGACGAACTCGATCAGCTGGCGGCCCACGCCGGTCCCGCGTTGGTCCGGGGTCACCAGCAGGTCCTGCAGGTAGCAGGAATTCTCGATGCTCCAGTTGGAGCGGTGGTAGATGAAATGCACCAGGCCCACGGCGCGCTCGCCGTCCCAGGCCAGGGCCGCGTTGGTGGGTTCGCTGGGGTCGAGAAAGCGCTGCCAGGTGCTCTGGGTCACGGCATCCGCCAGCTCGGTTTCGTAGAAGCGCAGGTAGGCCTGCCACAGGGGCAGCCAGGCGCTGTGGTCGGCGGCGGTAACGGGGCGGATCTGGATCTGGCGCATGAAAGCTCCTTTATTGTTCTGGACGAAAACCTAGCTCATCAATCGGGACAGTTGCTGGTCGCGCAGGTCGGCGCTGGCCGCGAGGCCTTCGCGCACCCCGGCGATATCCTCGGCGCTGCGGTTCTGGCTGAGCTTGCGCTTGCCTTCCAGCCGCTGGATCGGCAAGGCAAAGCCGACGATTGCCCGGAGCATGCCCTCCAGGTAGTCGGCGGGGGCATCTGTCACTTGCCAGGGTTGGGGGCGGCCGGCTTCGTGACGCTCGGTCAGGCCCCCCACCACCTTGAGCAGCCGCTCCGGGTCGCTGAATACCTCAGGCTGGCCATAGGCGTGCACTGCCACGTAGTTCCAGGTCGGCACCACTTTGCCGTGCTCGGCCTTGCTTGGATAGAACGAGGGGCTGACGTAGGCATCCTCGCCCGTGAAGATCACCAGCGCCTCGGCGCCAGCGGCCAGTTCGGCGCATTGCGGGTTGGCCTTGGCCAGGTGCCCGTAGAGGGTGCCATTGGCCCCCTGTCCGGGGTCCAGCAGCAGGGGCAGGTGGCTGGCTTGCAGGCCCAGGGTGCCCCAGGTCACCAGGGTCGCCAGGCGGCTGCCCAGGATCAGTTGCTGCAGGCGGGCGAGGTCTTCATCGACGAAAGCGCGGGGTAGGTACATGTAAAAAAATCCTTGGCGAGTGGCTGCATCCTAGGCAGGCTAATGGTTCGTTGTAAGAGCCATCTCTGGTCTATTTCATAGGTCCAATTCCCTGGAGATCCCGCGATGAACAGTGCGTTGCCTCCGCTGTCTTTCAACCCTGCCGGCATCGAGCTGGACCGCCGCCAGGGCCTCAGTCGCCAGCTGTACCAGGCCTTGCGACAGCGGGTGCTGGACGGGCGCCTGGCCAGTGGTACGCGCCTGCCTGCCAGCCGCGACCTGGCCGCCGCCCTGGGGATTTCCCGCAACAGCGTAGTGCGGGCCTATGACCAGCTGTACGCCGAGGGTTTTATCGAAGGGCGGGTCGGTGACGGCACCTATGTGGCGCAATTGCCGGAAACCCGATTGCCGATCAAAAAACTATCCACAAAAGTATCCACAGGGTTTTCAACAGGCTTACCCACAGGTTTATCCACAAAACAGGCAGAAATTGCTGGTGATTTATCCAGTAAAGTTATCCACAGCAGTGGCTGGCAGCGCCTGCAAACCCATCATTTGAGTACCCCGCCCAAGGGGCCGCCACGGGCTTTTCGGGTTGGCGTGCCAGCCTTCGATCTGTTCCCGTTCGAGGTCTGGGCCAAGCTGAATGCGGCTTTCTGGCGCAGGCCCGACCTCGGGCAATTGTGCTACGGCGACTCGGCGGGCGATCCGCGGCTGCGCAGCCTGATCGCCGCCTACCTGCGCAGCGCTCGGGGCCTGAACTGCACGGCTGAACAAATTGTGATCACCAGTGGCGCGCAGCAGGGCATCAGCCTTTGTGCACAGCTGCTGGTGGAGCCAGGCGACAAGGTGGCTGTGGAAAACCCCGGCTACCGCGCCGCGGGGCATGCCTTCGCCCTGGCGGGTGCGCAGTTGCAGGGCGTGGCGGTGGACCAGGAGGGCATCGACTGCCGCCAGCTGGAGCAGCTGGACAGCTGCCGCCTGGCCTATGTCACGCCGTCCCACCAGTACCCCACCGGGGTGATCATGAGCCTGGCCCGGCGCCTGGAGCTGCTGGCCTGGGCCGAACGCAGCCAGGGCTGGATCATCGAGGACGACTACGACGGCGAGTACCGCTACAGCGGTGCGCCCCTGGCCCCCCTGGCGGCGTTGGACCGCCAGGGCCGGGTGATCTACGTCGGTACCTTCGGCAAGGTCGCCTTTCCGGCCCTGCGCCTGGGCTACCTGGTGCTGCCGCCGACCCTGTTCCAGGCCTTCGCCCAGCGCCGGGCGGTGGACGTGCGCCATTCCGAGGTCAGTACCCAGGCGGTGATGGCCGAGTTCATGGCCGCCGGGCACTTCCAGCGGCATATCCGGCGCATGCGCCGGGCGGCCCTGAGCCGGCGCAACACCTTGCTGGCGGCCTGGCCACAGGCGATCGGCGGCGTTGGGCCGCTGCCCGGCGTGGCGGCGGGGCTGCACCTGACGGTGCGGGTCGACAGCCTGGCGCGGGAACAGGAACTGTTGGCCCAGGCCGCCAGTGTGGAGGTCGAGGTCGCCGGCCTGAGCAGCTACTGGCTGCCGCAAACCACCTTGCCCGAGGACCAGCGGGCCGGGCTGGTGCTGGGCTTCGCGGCTGTGCCGGAAGCCGATATACAGGCTGCGGTAAGCCGTTTGCGCCAGGCCTGGCGGGCCTGACGCGGTATACTCGCGAGCATTTCCCGCGCGAGAACCCCCATGAGCCAGACCCTCTCCCTGGCGCCTGAACGCAAGTTCGGCGCCCCGCTGTTCGCCTTGCTGATGCTGGTGGCCGGTGCTCTGTTCCTGCAAGCCCAGGTGGGTGCCCGCCAGGTGCTGCTGTTGCTGCTGGGCGCTGCCCTGGGGCTGACCCTGTACCACGCGGCCTTCGGCTTCACCTCGGCCTGGCGGGTGTTCATCCGCGACCGGCGTGGCGCCGGCCTGCGAGCGCAGATGGTCATGCTGGCCCTGGCGGTACTGCTGTTCTTCCCCGCGCTGGGGGCGGGCAGCCTGTTCGGCCAGCCGGTGGTGGGGCTGGTGGCGCCGGCCGGCGTCTCGGTGATCTTCGGTGCCTTCATCTTCGGCATCGGCATGCAGTTGGGCGGCGGTTGCGCCTCGGGCACCCTGTTCACCGTTGGCGGCGGCAATGCGAGGATGCTGGTGACCCTGGCGTTCTTCATTTGCGGTTCGCTGATCGCCACCCATCACGTCGACTGGTGGTTTGCGCTGCCGTCGCTGCCGCCAATCTCCATCGTCCAGAGTTTTGGTGTAGGCCCGGCGCTGGGCCTGAGCCTGTGCCTGTTCGCGCTGATCGCGGTGCTCACCCTGACCCTGGAAAAGCGCCGTCATGGCAGCCTTGAAGCTCCGGTCACCAGCGAGCACCAGGGCTGGCGCCGGCTGCTGCGCGGCCCCTGGCCGCTGGTCTGGGGCGCGGTAGCCCTGGCTCTGCTGAACTTTGCCACCCTGGCCCTGGCGGGGCGCCCATGGGGCATTACCTCGGCGTTCGCCCTGTGGGGCGCCAAGGTCGCCAGCGGGCTGGGGGTGGACGTGGGCAGCTGGGTGTTCTGGCAGGGCGCGGCGAATGCCAAGGCGCTGGCGGCACCGGTGTGGCAGGACATCACCAGTGTCATGGACATCGGCATCGTCCTGGGTGCGTTGCTGGCGGCTGGGCTGGCGGGACGTTTTGCCCCCAACCTGAGAATCCCCACCCGTTCCCTGGTAGCGGCGGTAATCGGCGGCCTGCTGCTGGGCTACGGTTCGCGCCTGGCCTATGGCTGCAACATCGGCGCCTACTTCAGCGGCATCGCCTCCGGCAGCCTGCATGGCTGGCTGTGGCTGGTGGCGGCCTTCATCGGCAACGGCGTGGGCGTGCGCCTGCGGCCCTGGTTCTTCGCCGAAGAACGCAGCCCCCAAGGCCTCACCGGCTGCTAAACGCCACTGTGTAGGAGCCGGCTTGCCGGCGAACAGCGGCGACGCGGTCTATCACCCGCCGCGTCCTCGTCGGTCGCCGCCCACCAGAACACCGCCCGTGTGCTTGCGCCGGATCAGGTCCCGGACTTGATCTTGGTCCAGGCCCGGGTCCGCGCCCGCTCTGCATCACGGGGCAACGGCTGCAGCGTGTACAGGGTGCTCATGGCCGCTTCTGTCGGATACAGGTTGGGGTTGTTGCGGATCGAAGGGTCTACCAGTCCGGTCGCGTCCTTGTTCGGGTTGGGATAACCGACAAAGTCGCTGACCGGGGCAATCACCTGGGGTTGCAGCAGGTAGTTGATGAAGGTGTAGGCATCTTCCGGGTTCTTCGCGCCCTTGGGGACCGCCAGCATGTCGAACCAGATCGGCGCGCCTTCCTTGGGCAGGCGCATGTCCACGGTCACGCCGTTCTTGGCTTCCTTGGCGCGGTTGGCGGCCTGGGAGAAGCTCCCCGAATAGCCCACGGCCACGCAGATATCGCCATTGGCGATGTCGGCCATGTACTTGGAGGAGTGGAAGTAGGTGATGTACGGCCGGATCTTCATCAGCAGCGCTTCAGCCTTCTCGTAGTCCGCCGGCTTCTTGCTGTTGGGGTCCAGGCCCAGGTGCTGCAGGGCCAGGGGCAGGATTTCCGAAGGCGAATCCAGCAGGGCCACGCCGCACTGCTTGAGCTTGCTGATGTTCTCTTCCTTGAAGATCAGGTCCCAGCTGTCCACCGGCGCCTTGTCGCCGAGGGCGGCCTTGACCTTGTCCGGGTTGAAGCCGATCAGGATGGTGCCGTACATGTAGGGCACGGCGAACTTGTTGCCCGGGTCGTTGGCCTCGATCAGCTTCATCAGCTTGGGGTCCAGATGGTTCCAGTTGGGCAGCTTGCTGCGGTCCAGGGGCTGGAACACCCCGGCCTCGATCTGCTTGGCCAGGAACACGTTGGACGGCACCACCACGTCATACCCGGAATTGCCGGTGAGCAGCTTGGCCTCCAGGGCTTCGTTGGTGTCGAAGATGTCGTAGACCAGCTTCACCTGGCTGTTCTGGGCCTTGAAGTCTTCCAGGGCCTTGGGGGTGATGTAGTCGAACCAGTTGTACACCCGCAGGGTGCGTTCTTCGGCGTGGGCGGCGGTCCCCAGCAGGCTGGCGCACAGGGCGGGGATCATTAAGCGTTTGAGTCTTTGCATGATGCGAATCCCTCACTGGGCGCTTTGGAAGCCTTCGAGAACGTTGACGGCGTTGATGCCGATTTCCTCAACCGCGTAACCGCCTTCCATGACGAACAGCGTCGGCTTGCCGAGGGCGGCGATGCGCTTGCCCATGGCCAGGTAGTCCGGGCTGTCGAGTTTGAATTGCGAGATCGGGTCGTCCTTGAAAGTGTCCACGCCCAGGGACACCACGATGATGTCGGCGTCATAGCGCTGGATTTCGTTGCAGGCCTGTTCCAGGGCCGCGCTCCACGCATCCCAGCCGCTACCGGCGGCCAGTGGGTAGTTGAAGTTGAAGCCTTCCCCGGCGCCTTCGCCGCATTCGTCGGCATAGCCCAGGAAGAACGGGAACTCGGCTTCCGGGTGGCCGTGGATCGAGGTAAAGAGCACGTCGCTGCGCTCATAGAAGATCGACTGGGTGCCGTTGCCGTGGTGGTAGTCGACGTCGAGGATCGCGACCTTCCTGTGGCCCTGATCGAGGAACGCCTGGGCAGCGATGGCGGCGTTGTTCAGGTAGCAGTAGCCGCCCATCAGGTCGCCGGCGGCGTGGTGTCCCGGTGGCCGGCACAGGGCGAAGGCACTGTGAGCGCCATTCTGGATATGGGCCTGGGCGGTCAGCGCCACCTGCGCCGCGCTATAGGCCGCCTGCCAAGTGCCGGCGGTGATCGGCGCGCCGCCGTCGAAGCTGTAGTAGCCGAGCTGGCCGTGGAGGCTGGTGGGAATCACGCTGCGCAAGGTACGCGCCGGCCAGGTGTAGGGCAGCAGGTCGCCGTCGATGCCCTGTGCCGCCCAGCGCGCCCAGGCGCCCTTGAAGAAGTCCAGGTAGGCCCGGCTGTGGATGCGCTCGATAGGCTCCAGGCCGAAATCCTTGGGCGCCTGCACCGGACCGAGGTTGCGCTGTTGCACCCGGTCCAGAACATGGTCGGCCCGGGAAGGCATTTCGAAGCAGGGCATCAGTTGCCCGTCGATGAGTTCGCAACGGCCGTGGTGCAGGTGGTGATCGTCCGAGTAGATCGTCAGCATTTTCTTGTTCTCCGCAGGCTGATTCGGTGGATTACAGTCTTGCGGGGCGCGGGGTTTGGGAGAACGGCAGGAGCGGCCAAAAGGGGATTGATCTGGCCAAAGTGTTTGACCGAAATTCGCCCCTTAAAGAGGCATGGCGCCCCGTTGCGGGGCGCCATCCGGTTTCAGCTGGCAGGCGGGGTAGGGGCGTAGCGCTGCAGGACCTTGAGCATGTCCTCGCGTTTTTTCCGGGCAATGGCTTCCAGCAATATTACGTAGCCCTTTTTCTCGCAGTGCTGGCCGACATTCGGGTCGGCGCCTTTCTCCAGCAGCAGAGTGAACATCTCCAGGGTGTCCTGCTGGCTGACGGAGGGCGACTGGGCGTCGGCGGAGGTCTTGTCGGCGACCAGGGTCAGCAGGCTTTCGCCGACGGGCTGGTTGTTGCAGACGGCACGGCCGTAGCTCAGGTTGAGGTTGGCGCCGGCCGCTATCAACTGCTTCATGGCCACGTAGTTGTTGCCCGAGAAGGCCCGGTACAGTGCGGTTTCGCCGTCATTCTTGTTGCGCAGGTCGAGGTTCTGCGGGTACTGCAGCAGCCAGCTGAAGCCTTGCAGGCTGCGCTTGTTCTCGGCCATCTGCATCAGTGGCGTCACGCCCTGGCTGTCGGGTTCGTCGATGGCCACGCCAGCCTCGATGAGGAACTTCAGGCGCCCGCCCTGGCTCAGGTCGGGGCTGTCGCCCAGGTCGCGGCGCATGGCCAGGGTCGCCAGGGTGGTCCAGTTGTACAGGCCGCTGGTGTGGGCGCCGTGCTCCAGCAGCAGCCGGGCGATGTCCAGGTGCGGTGCGTCCAGGGCGTGCAACAGCGCGCTGCGGCCATCGTCGGCCATGACCTCGCCGCTGATGCCACTGGCCAGCAGGCGCTGCACTTCGCCCAGGTCGCCGGCATCCGCGGCGGCCACCAGCGGCCAGAAGGCCTGGCAGTCCCGGGGGGTGGCGGCGTTCAGGCCCAAGCGCTGCAGCACCCGGGGCGGGATGCTCATCTGGCGCTTCAGGCGCAGGCCGCAATACACCCGGTAGCCCTCGATGGCCCGGCCCTGGTGGATGTTGTCCTGCGAGCGTTGTTGGTAGATCGCCCAGTCCAGGTCCGCCAGGTTGAGGTAGGTCGGCATGCGCCCAGGGTCGCGGCGCAGCACTTCCTTGAGCCAGGGGCGGGCGGTTTGCAGCTGCCCGGCTTCGCTGGTCCAGTAGGCGATGTCGTTGAGCAGGCCGGCGTATTCACGGCGCTCGGTGGCGATGCTGCGAAAGTCATGGGTGACGAAGAAGTCTTCCACTTCGCGGATGCCCGGCAGTTTGTCCTTGGCCGTGCGCAGTTGTTCGTGCAGCGCGCGGAACTCTTTCCACAGGCTGTCCGGGGTCGAGGCTGGCGCAGGCACAAAGGCATTGACGGTGATCGGCCCGCTGCCTTGGGTGAAGGGGCGGAACCACGGCGGGAAGGTCTCCAGGGCCTGCAACCACTGCTGCCCGGTTTCCTCGCTGATGGGTTGCAACGGGGTGAATTCCATCTGGCCAAGGTCCTGGCGGTGACTGATGGCCAGCAGCGGATGTTGCGGATCGCGCTGGTCGATCAGCAGGTAGCGCCCGCTAAGTTGCCACTCGGATGGCTCCTTGCACTGAAAGCTCAGGGGCGTCAGGGTGATGCCGGGGGCCAGGCTGTTGCTCGTGGGCCAGATGTCGCTGACCTGGATGTCATCGCCCGGGCTCACACAGGCCCGCAGCTCTTCAGGGCTGAACAGGACCATCGGCGGCGACTTGTAGACCCGCTGCCGGTACTGCAGGTCTTGATAGCCATTGAAGTAGAACAGCCCGCGGTACTGGCTCAGGACAATCCGCAGCGGCATTCGCGCCAAGCCCGGCAGGGGGAAAGGCTTGAGCTCCAGGGTGGCGGTTTCCGGGGAGTCGAGGACGAAGTTGCGGCGCATTCCCGACCATTTGAACCAGGCCAGGTCCACATCGAAGGCCTGGGCCACGGGGGCGGCAACCAGCAGTGCCAGCGCCAGGCCAAGCCCGCGAATGCCGTTGCGCCGGGCGATGGCGGTCAATAGGTTCACGTGTGCAGTCCCTTGCCGGTAGAAAGCCCGGCAATGTAATGCAATCGGCGCCGTTGTGCCGGGCTTTGTTTCTGGAGCGCAGCGGGCTCGGCGCCACGCCTCACAGACGAAACGCCGTCGCCGGCGGTGGCGGTGCAAAGCCTTGCAGCACCTTGAGCATGTCGTCGCGCTTGCGCCGGGCCATGATCTCCAGCAGCCAGGTGTAGCCGTTGTTCTTGCAGTAGCGGCCGACGTTGGGGTCGGCGCCACGTTGTAGCAGCAGGGTGAACATGTCCAGGCTCTCTTGCTGGCTGACCCAGGGATTGATGACCTCGGGCGAGCCCTGTTCGGCGACGATCATCAGCAGGCTTTGGCGAATCGGCTGCTGTGTGCAGAAATCGCGGCCGTAGCTCAGGTTGAGGTTGGCACCGGCCTCTATCAGTTCTCTGGCAGCGGCGTAGTTGCCGCCCCTGAGCGCCAGAAACAGTGCGGTTTCGCCGTCTGGCCCGCTGCGCTTGTCGAGGTCTTGCGGGTGTTGCAGCAACCAGTTGAAGCGCTCGATGTCGTCGCGTTCCTTGGCCATTTGCTGAAGTGCAGTGCCGCCCTGGGCATCCTGCTCATCGATCGCGGCACCGGCCTGCAACAGGAACCGAAGGCGCTTGGCCTGGCTCAGGTCCGGGTTGTCCTTGAGGTCGCGGCGCATGGCCAGGACCACCTGGGTGCGGCCGTTGTATTGGCCCTGGGGGCGGGCGCCATGGGCCAGCAACAGCCGGGCAATGTCGAGGTCGGGTTTGTCCAGCGCGTGCAACAGCGCCGGGCGCCCATCGGCGGCGATGACGTCGCCGCGCAGGCCATTGTGCAGCAGGCGCCGGACTTCGGCCTGGTCACCCTGGTCCACTGCCGTCACCAGTGGCCAGGAGCTCTGGCAGGCCTGCTCGCTGGCAACCTCCAGGCCCAGACGATGGCTAACCCTGGCGGGCACCCCGAGCTGGCGTTGCAGACGCAGCCCGCAGTACAGCCGATAGTTTTCCATGGCCCGGCCCAGGTGCCGGGTGTCCGCTGGCTCCTGTTCGTACAGGCGCCAGTCCAGGTCCGCCAGATTGAGGTAGGTAGGCATGCGGTTGGGGTCGCGGCTCAGTACATAGGCCAGCCAGGGCCGAGCGCTCTGCAACTGGCCGGCCTCGGTGGCCCAATAGGCGATGTCGTTGAGCAGGCCGGGGTAGGTGCTGCGCTCGGGGGCGATAGCGCGAAAGTCATGGCGGGTGAAGAAGACTTGCACCCGGGATATGCCCGGAGCCTTGTCCTTGGCGTCGCGCAATTGCGCGTGCAGTTGGCGAAATTCTGTCCAGATCTGCTCCGCGCTGGGCGGCAGCGCATAGGGCTTGACGCTGAGCTGGCCGCTGCTGGCGTCAAAGGGCTCCAGCAACTTTGGATATTTCTGCAGGGCTTGTAGCCATTGCTGCTGGACCTCGGCGCTGATGGGTTGCTGCGGGGTGAAGTCGATCCGTGCCTCGCCCTGGCGCTGACCGATGGCCAGCAACGGCCGCTGGGGATCGCGGCTGTCCACCAGCAGATAGCGATTGCTCAACTCCCAGCCTGGGCTCTGGCAGTCGAAACTCAGTTTGGTCAGGCTCAGGGCGGCTTCCAGCTGCTTGCTCGACGGCCAGTTGTCCGAGGCCCCAACGGGTTGCTGCTCGGGCACGCAGGCCTGTAGTTCCTGGGCGTTGAACAACGGCAGGGGCGGCGACTTGTAGACCCGCTGCCGGTACTGCCCATCCGCATAGCCGTTGAGATAGAACAGGCCGTGGTATTGGCTGAGGATCACTCGGGCTGGCGCTTGGGCCAGCCCGGGCAGGGGGAAGGGTTCGAGTTGCAGCGTGGCGGTTTCCGGATCGTCCAGGAGGATGCCGTTCTGCATCTCCCACCAGCGGATCTTCGACAGGTCGAACGCCTGGGCGACAGGGACGCCAGCCAGCAGCACCAGTGCCAGGCAAAGCCTGCGAATGCCGATGGCGTCTGTGAATAGGTTCAAGCGTGCAGTCCCTTGCCGGTAGAAAGGTCGGCAATGTAATGCAATCGCCAGCGTTGTGCCGGGGTTTTTGTCAGGGCCGGAACTGGCTCGGCGCCACGCCGCTCCAGCGGATGAAAGCATGGCGAAAGCTCGCGGTTTCGCTGAAGCCCAGGGCCTCGGCGATGCGGTAGATGGGCATCTGGTCTTCGCAGAGCATCTGCTTGGCGCGCTCGAAGCGCAGCTCGTCCAGCAGTTCCTGATAGCTGCACCCCAGGTCCCGCAGGTGGCGGCGCAGGGTCCGGGCCGAGCAGTTCATCTGTTCCGCCAGCCCCTCCAGGCCCGGTGCGGCGTCCAGCTGCGCCGCCAGCAACTGGCGGATGCGCCCCAGCCAGGCCTGGCGCCCGGTGAACTCGGTGTTCTGCTTGCGGCAGCGTTCGGCCATGGCCTGGTGGGTGATCACGTCCGCCAGGGGCAGGGGCTGGTCCAGCCAGCGCTGGTCGAAGGCGAAGGCGTTGCTGTGGGCGTCGAACTGCAACGGGCAGTCGAAAGGCTCGCGGTAGCGTTGCTGATAGTCCGGGGCCGGGTAGTCGAAGCGTGCGCCCAGTAGCGGCAGGGCGTGGCCCAGCAGGTCGTCGCAGATGACCTTCAGCGACACCAGGCAGAACTCGGTATTGAACGCGGCCAGGGCCGGGCTTTCGCGGTAGTCGGCGGCGGTCAGCCAGATGCGCGAACCGTCGGTTTCCAGGCTCAGTTCGAAAAGTGTTCCCATCAGCGCCGGATAGCGCAGCGCCAGGCGCAAAGCGTCACCTAAGGTGGCACTGGTGAGCAGGGCGTAGCCGAGCATGCCGTAGGAGGAAACGTGCATGCGCCGGCCCAGTTCCAGGCCGATGTCCCGTTGCAAGGCCACGGCGTTGGCGCACACCAGCATTTCCTGGTTGGTGGTGATGCGAGTGTCGGCGCGGCTCAGGTCGGCGGGGTTTATACCGCTGCCGGCCAACAGCGCGCCGCCGGCCTGGCCCTGGTCCTTGAAGGTGTTGAGGATCAGGGAAACCGCATTGAGGGTGGTGAGGTGCGAGTGCAGCATGCGCAGATTCCAGCCTGGGAAAGACCCTTAACCGGAGCAAGTTGCATGCCGCCCGCGATCAGGCCTGCGGTTTGCCGGCCAGCGACATGCGGCATTCCCGGCGTTGTGTGGCTAGTGACTTGGCGCATTGATTGGTGCAACCTGCCTGCCATTCACCGCCTGAGGTGGCGGTGCAGCAACCCCGATAAAGGACTATGTATGACCCTCATTCCTGCGCGTTCCCTGCTTCTGGTGTCCGGCTTGCTCCTGAGTTCGCTGTGCCTGGCCGAGGCTGAGCCAGGCAGCGAAAGCACCATCAAGGACTCTGCCAAGTCAGCCGTCTCGTCAGCCATCTCGGCAGGCAAGAACCTCTTGGGCGGCGTCAGCGAAGGTGTGCTCGATGGTCGCCAATCGGCGCAAGGCGTCGACGGTGCGTCGATCATTTCCTCCCGTGAGCAAATGAAAGGCCGCGTCGAGGTCCAGGTATTGAAGACCGAAGCCGTCGGCGACAGCTTCAACGTCACCCTGGGTTTCAAGAACAGCAGCGACAGCCAGTTGCGGCTGATCAACCTCAAGCAGACCGGCGCCCTGCTGGCGATCGACCAGGACGGTTACGCCAACAACCTGACTGTCAGCCTCGACAACCCGGACGAAGTCACCATCCCGGCCAAGGCGGCAGTGCGGCAGAAGTTCGTGTTTGAAGGGCCGATCGAGAGCTCGAGTTCGGTGCGGGTCTGGGGCCAGGATTACTCGGTCAAAAAGTAACCTGACAGCCACCCCTGCTCGTCGTCGAGCCGGCAGCTACCGCAGTAGCCACCGGCTCCCGAGCGCGAGCTTCAGCTCAACTCGCCACACAGATCGAGTTCCACCAGGCGCCGCACTTCGGCGCTTTCCAGCCCGGCACCGAGCAGCGCATTGAGCTTGCCGAACGCCGCTTCGCGAGTCATGCCGCCACCGGACAGCACGCCCACGCCCCGCAGGCGGCTTCCGGCTTCGTAGATGTCCAGCTCGACACCGCCTTCATGGCACTGAGTCACGGCCAGCACCACGATGCCTTGCTGCTGTGCGCGCTTGAGGCTGGCGAGGAACGCCGGGTTGTCGCTGGGCCCGGTGCCACTACCGAAGCATTCCAGCACCAGGGCCTGGATGCCGCTGTCGAGCACGCCGTCCAGCAGCTCGGCGCCGATGCCGGGGAACAGCGGCAGCACGCCGACCTTGGCCAGTTGCCTGGCTTGGCGGTAATCCAGCGCAGCAGGAAGCGCTTCGGCTTTGGCGCCGCCGCCATTGCGTTGCAGGGCGGCGAACGGGTGACGGCCGAAGCTGCGGATTTTCGCGCAGCGGGTCGGTGCCAGCAGCTCGCCGTGGAAGTACAGGTGCACCCCCGGGGCCAGGCCCTGGCCCAGGGCTGACAGGGCGCCGCTGAGGTTTTCCCAGGCATCGCTGTCGGGCACGCCGGCCGGCAGCATCGAGCCGGTGAACACCACGGGCGCCGGCAGGCCCAGCAACTGGAAGCTCATGGCGGCGGCGCTGTAGGCCAGGGTATCGGTGCCATGGAGGATCAGCACGCTGTCGCAGCCCTGGTCCACGGCTTCGACCACCGCTTCACGCAGGCGCTGCCAGTAGTCGGGGGTCATGTTGGCGCTGTCGATCAGCGGCGCCATCTCGCGAAAGCGCCAGGCCGGCAGCACCAGCCCGGGCTGGCTGTCGAGGTAGGCGCGCATGCGCACGTCGAAACCCGAGGCCGGGGCCAGGCCGTCGGCGCTGGCCTGCATGCCGATGGTGCCGCCGGTGTAGAGCACCATGACGTGCTGGGCGCCAGGGTAGGTCGAAGGGGTCATGGGATTCTCCGAAACGGTGAGTACCTGTGGGAGCGGGCAAGCCCGCTCGCACATTTATCGCACTGTAACCGACGGGTGCAGAGGATGCGCCCGTCGTTCACCCGTCAGCGTTGCGCTGCGGGCACGCCTTGCGGCTCGGCCTCGGCGGTGGCCGAGGGTTCGGCGGGCCAGGCCTTCAGGTCCAGGTCCAGATCGGCGAACTTGCGCGAGTCGAACACCGGCTGGGCGACGCCGGCGCGGCGCTGCTCGTCGTAGTCGCGCATCACCCGCAGGCCGACCTTGAACAGCATGGCCAGGGCCACCAGGTTGACGAAGGCCAGGCAGGTCATGGTGATGTCGGCGAAGGCGAACACGGTCGAAAGGTCCTGCATCGAACCCCATACCACCAGCGCCAGCACCAGGCCGCGGAACAGCATCAGCACGGTGCGGTTGCGGGTGAGGAACTGCAGGCTGTTCTCGCCCAGGTAGTAGTTGTAGAGGATGCAGGTGAAGACGAACAGCGACAGCGCGACGCTGACGAACAGGCGACCCCAGTCACCGACCACGGCGGCCAGCGAGTTCTGGGTCAGGACGATGCCGTCGCCTTCGAAGCCCGGGGTGTAGAAGCCCGACAGCAGGATCAGCAGCGCGGTGCAGGTGCAGATCACGAAGGTGTCGAGGAACACGCTGAAGGCCTGGACCACGCCCTGGGCGCCCGGGTGCTTCACGGCGGCCACGGCGGCGACGTTGGGCGCACTGCCCAGGCCCGCTTCGTTGGCGAACACGCCACGCTTCACGCCCATGACGATGGCGCTGCCGAGCAGGCCGCCGAAGGCCGGGTCGAGGCCGAAGGCGCTCTTGATGATGGTCTCCAGCATGGCCGGCACTTGTTCGATCTGGGTGCCGATCACGTACAGGGTCACGGCGATGTAGGCCAGGGTCTTGATCGGGACCAGCAGGTCGGACACCGCGGCGATGCGCTTGATGCCGCCGATGAAGGTAATGGCCAGCAGTACCGCCAGGACGATGCCGGTGTGGCTTGGGTCGAAGGCAAAGGCATCCTGCAGCGAGTGCGTCACGGTGTAGGACTGCAGGCCGATGAAGGCGAAGCCGTAGGTGACCAGCAGCAGGATGGAGAACACCACCGCCATGCCTTTGCGCTTCAGGCCGTGCTCGATGTAGTAGGCCGGGCCGCCGCGGTACAGGCCGTCGCCGTCGGCGCGCTTGTAGACCTGGGCCAGGGTGCATTCGAAGAAGCTGCTGGACATGCCGACCAGCGCGGTCACCCACATCCAGAACACCGCGCCCGGGCCACCCAGGGTCACGGCGATGCCGACGCCTGCAATGTTGCCCGCGCCGACCCGGCCGGCGAGGCTGAGCATCAGCGCCTGGAACGAGCTGAGCTGGCCGCCGCTGCTTTTCAGGCTGTCGCGGAACACCGCGAACATGTGGAGGAAGTGGCGCAATTGAACGAAACGCGAGCGGATCGTGAAGTAGCTGCCGAGCCCGACAATGAGCACGATCAGCACTTTCCCTGAGAGGAAGTCGTTGATGACTTCGAGCATGGATTATTCCTCGCTGTTTTTTGTGTAGGCAAAAGCAGAGCAGACGGAAACATTCTGTTACACCGCTGATTGCACGCACGGCAAAGCGGTGGGGCGATTGTTCGTCCCGGTTCTCTATTCGCGGGTTGTTATTAGTTCGGGTTTCCCGTGGGTTTGAGCCTCGTTACCGACGGCTGTCCACGTGAAGAGGGGGCGCACTATACCGGTGCGCGGGCTCGCCGTCTGCATGTAGCGCGTCGAGCCGAGGAACGGCAGGCTGTACGGGGGGCTGAATCGGTTCTTGCGAGGCCCCGCAAAACCCCGCGAACAGAGGCCCGCATCATCTCTTTGATAACGCTGCCAAGCCGTAGGAGCTGGCTTGCCAGCGAAGGGGCCCGTTTGAGCGGCGCCGGTCTTGAGCGCCTGTTCGCTGGCAATTCGGCTCCTACGGGATTACAGCCAGAATTCCTCTCGGCACTCTTGGAAGTCCTTCAGTTCACCTTGTTCCAGTAATTGCCGGATCCACGGCCCCAGCAGATCCAGCGAGCTGTCCAGAGGCGTGGGCCGGTGCCAGCGCAGCGGCACCTGGGCGAAGCGCTGCTGGTTGGCGCTGACTTTTTCCAGGATCTGCCGGTCCTGTTTGAGGATCACCTTGAACAAGGGCTGCAGCACAGCGCGCTTGAGCCAGCCCGGCAAGCGGCCGCGGGCCGTGGCGATGCGCGCGAACAGGCGCAGTTCGCCCTCGGCAGTCGGGGTCAGCCAGGCGCTGACCAGCAGGTTGAGCCGGCCCTGACGGTCGCGGTATTCGATTTCCGCCAACCCCGGCAGGCGAAAGCGGCCCATGCTGAGGCCGCGTTCGCCTTCGAACAGTCGGGAGATCAGTCCGGATTGGGTGCCTTCTTCGCTGTATTGGGCTTCGACCCCGTCTTCCAGTTGATGCACCCAGGCACGAATGCGCTGGCGCTGGCGGTCGTGGCGAATCCATCCGGCGTGCACGAAGTGGGTGTGGAAGCCGTCGAGGAAGTTCTCCGCGGCGTCCTGCAAGCTGCACTGCACCCGGTCGCTGATCCAGAACACATCCAGGGCCTGGGCCTGCTCGGCGGCGGCCACCGGCGGGGCATTCGGCCGTTCGCTGGCGAGGCTGGCCCAGACAAGCCCCTGGGTTTCGCAGCTGTGCAGGGGTTGCAGCAAGGGTTGGCTGCACCGCTGCTGCTCCTGGCCGGGCAACTGAGTGCAACGGCCCTGGGGGTCGAAGCGCCAGCCGTGGTAGGGGCACTGGATCTGCCCGTCGCGCACCCGGCCGGCGCTCAGGGGCGCGAAGCGGTGGGGGCAGCGGTCCGGCAGCACCGCGGCAGCGCCGTCGGCATCGCGAAACAGCACCAGCGGTACGCCGTGCAGGGTGCAGGCCAGGGGCTGCTTGTGCAGCTGCCGGCTCAGGGCGACGGGCCACCAGCCCGAGTGACTGTTCACAGTTTGAGCTTCCTCATCAGCGGTACGCCGATCCGTTGCAGCAGCAGGCCCATCAGTTGCCACACCAGGCGCCGCGACCAGGGCAGGTGGGCGACGTGGATCAGGCTGTATTCGATTTCGGGCTGGCCGCCGCGCAGGCGCTTGAAGGCGGCGGCGCCGGAGCTGAAGTTGAGCACCTGACGACGGTTCACCGCTTCTTGCAGGCACAGCCTGGTCAGTTGCCGGTACAGGCCGGCGCGCTGGGGCAGGGCGGTGTCGTAGCCGACGATGGGGGTGCTGATCAGCGCGCTGTTGGCGAACCAGCCCAGGGCGCCGTCAATGCGCCCTTCGGCGTTGCGCAGGGCGCGCACATCCAGCCAGCCTTCGGCCTGCCCGCGTTGCAGCCAGTGGGCGCTGTAGTGGGGGTTCAGGCGGCTGTATTTGTCCAGGTAGAGCAGGTTGTACAGCTGCTCGATGCGCTGGAAGTCGGCCTCGCTCAGCTCGCTGCCGGGCACCACCGTATAAGGGCTGCGGCGCAGCAGGGTGGCATCCAGGCGGGTGTTGTGGTGGCGCAGGAAGGCTGAATTTTCGCCCTCGCGGCCGTCGAACAGGTACACCTGACGGCTGGGAATTGCCAGGTAGCCCAGGGCTTGCAGGCGCTTGCGCAGTTCGAGGTTGCTGAAGTCGTTGAGCGAGCGAAAGCCAAAGCCGTGGTCGGGAAACTGCCGGCGCAGCAGTTCGGTGATCGCCGACAAATCCGAACCATCCCAATCGGCGGGGTAGAGGTTGGTCGACAGCAGCCAGTTGTTGACCTGCACCAGGCGGTCGACCTTGGCCGCGCTCAGCAACCGGTCCACGCCCTGGGTCAGCAGCTTCAAGGGCCAGGCCAGCCAGGGCCGTCTCAGGCGTTGGAGTTCTTCCCGGGCATAGCCGCTGTAGGCGGTTTGCGGAGAGACCACGTAACAGTTATCCACAGGGTCGTGGCCGTGGTTGATGCTCACCGGGAACTGCTGGCGGCCGGTGTCCAGCAGGGCCAGGGCGGTGCTGACATTGCCGATCAGCGCGCCGCCGGCGCAGGTGCGCACGTACTGCCGGGCGTGGCTGTCGCCAATGCTCGGGGGCTCAAGGGCCAGTTGCTCGGGCAGCAACAGTTTCATCGGCGCGGCGCTCCCAGGGGCTGGCCGTTCCACTCGATATCGGCGGTGGAGGCGGCCAGCAGCCCGCAACGGCGGGTCAGGGCGCGGCCGATGATCTCGCTCAGGCTCAGCAGCTGGGCGGTCAGCGGGCCGCGATCGCCGTCCTGGACGATCACGTCCCGGGCTTGTTGGTAGTCGTGCCAGAACGTGCAGCTCAAGGCCCGTTGCGGCGCCGCCAGAAGCAGCATGGCCAGGGCGATCATCCGGGGTTCCAGGGTCGCCTCCAGCGCTGCGTCGGCTTCGCTGCCCAGCGCCGCAACCAATTGCACGCGCTGGTCGTCGAACAGGTGCACGCCGCTGGTGGCCCTGGGGTTGCACTCCAGGACATGGAAGCGGCCCTGGCGGTCCTCGATGAAGTCAAAACCCACTTGCCCGGTGTAGCCGGTGGCCCGGCCGAACTGCTCCAGAAACGCACGGATCGGCGCCGGGGCGCAGCTGTGGAAGTAGATCCCCGAGCCGCGCCCAACCCGGTAGCGCGGCTGATAGCTGCTGTGGGCGCGCAACTGGCCGTCCACCAGCACGCTGAAGCTGCAGTACTCCTGGCCGGGGACAAAACGCTGGGCCACCCAGGGCGCATCGCTACTGGGGCGGACCTTGGCCAGTTGCGCCGGGCTCGGGCGGATCAGGGTCTGGGAGGCGAAGCGCGAATAGGCCGGCTTGAATACCAGGGCGTCGTGCTCCGCCGCCAGCGCCTGCACCGCAGCCGGGTCATGCAGCACCCGGGTCGGCGGCGCGGCCACGTCCCAGCCCTGGGTCATGGCAGCAAAATCGCCCTTGTGATGCAGGCGGTGCAGCAGGTCGAAATCACTGGTGAACACCCGGCACAGCGGGCGCAGGCGCTCCAGGCCGTGGGCCAGGTAGAACACCTCTTCGCAGGTGGGCAGCAGCAGGTCGATGGCCTGTTGGCGGATGACCCCGGCCAGGGCCTCGATCCAGGCCTCGGGGTCGTGGCGGGGTTCCGGCAGGCGCACGAAGTGCTCGGCGGCGCGGCTGAAACGGCTCAGGGGTTGGGCCAGGGAATCGGCCACGGTCACCGTCCAGCCGGCTTGGCCAAAGGCCCGGGCCCACTCCAGGCAGGCCGGGGCCCGGGCGCCGAGAATCAATACACGCATGGCAGTCCCTCGGGTAGTTGCAGCATCAGCAGACGGCGTCTTTTTGTTTGTGGCGGTGGTGCCTGCCAGTGGCCGAAGCTCAGCTGCGGCGCCTGCAGCCCTTGTTGCGCGCAGAGTTCGGCCAGGGCTTCGCCCAAGCGCTGGCACAGCCCGTGGTAGTCGCCCGAGGTACGCAGGTTGGCCTGCCAGAGCAGCCCGCGCTGGTGAATCTGGTATTCCTCCAGTTCCGCCCCCAGCATCAGCAGGGCCCGGCGCAATACGTCAGGGTAGAGAGGTGCCAGCTGCTGGCCGTCGAGCCGCGGCAGCCAGAGGATCTCGTCGGCCCGGCCTTCCACGGCGGCGATGGCCCGCTCCGCACGGCCACAGGGGCAGGGCGCGCTGGCCACCCGCAGGATGTCGTTGAGGCGATAACGCACGATCAGCTGCGTACGCCGGGAAAAGTCGGTGATGATCGGCTGGAAGCGCGTGCGCTCAGGGTCCAGCCATTGCGGCTCGATGTGCAGGTGGCTTTCATTCAGGTGCAGGGTGCCGGCCTCGCAGGTGTAGCCGAGGAAGCCTTCGCTGGCCTGATAGATCTGCTGCGGCTTGCGCCCGAAGGCTTGCTGGACCAGCTCGGCGTCGGTGCTTTCCAGCACTTCGGCCACCGACAGGATGTGCCGTGGGCGGATCGTCAGCTGCCCGGCCAGGGCCGCCTGGGCCAGCCCCCGCAGCACCGTGGCCGGGGCCACCAGCACGTCCGGGTTCTGCTGGTTGAGGCGTTGCAGGGAGGCGGTCAGGCCCAGGGTCAGGTCATGAAAGGCGAAGTCGATGCGGCGGCTGGCGAGGGTGGTGTACAGGCGGCTATTGGCCCGCAGGAAGAAGGCGATCCGCAGCGGCGCCAGCCAGGGGCACAGCAGCCGGGGCAGCAGCGCCCGGGGCAGGGTGCGCGCCAGCAGGATGCCGGCCCAGCGCTGGCGTTCCACGCTGCTGACCAGGAACACCCCCTGGGCCCCCGAGGTGCCGCTGGACAGGCCCACGGTGATGTCCCCCAGGGTCGGGCTGAAGTCCCGGGAACGCTCGGCCTGCAGGGCCACCGGCAACACCTGTTCCAGGCTCAGGGCGCGGGTGTTGAAGGCGGCGAAGTCGCTCATCAGGGCGGCTTTGTCCATGAGCGGCAAGTTGTGCAGGCCGTCTTGGGTCAGCCCGTTGAAGCGCTGGCCACGGGGCAGGACTTTGGCCATGAAGTGCCGCAGGCGCCGGGCCTGCCAGGCTTCCAGCCGCTCGCGGCGGCGAAAGCGCAGGGCGTAGCGGCTGAACACGAAGGCGCCAATACTGCGCAGGGTACCCAGCAGGCGCTCACTGTTCATTGGCGAACGCCTCCCAGGCCTGGGTGCAATGGGACGGCAGCACCGCCACCGCCGGTTCGCGGCGAATCAGCTGGCCCAGGCCGCTGTAGGTGCGCACGTATTGCTGACGGTCGGCGCTGGCAAACCACAGTGCCGGTGCAGCGGGCAGGCGCTCGGCGCGGCAGGCCGGCACCGACCAGCAGGCGTCGGCCACCAGGAACACCGGCCGGCCGTGGGCGTCGGGGATGAACAGGCCCAGCTGGCCTTTGCTGTGCCCCGGCAGCGGCACGCCGATCAGGCTGCCATCGCCGAACAGGTCCAGGCCTTGCTCGAAGGGCGCCATCCAGCTTGGCAGCGCACAGCTGGGACTGGCTTCGGCCAGGCGCAGGCGGGCGCTGAAGTCGTCCGGCAGCAAGCTCGGCAGATGGCCGCCAAGGGTGGCGCGCCAACGCTGGCCGCGCAGGCTGTCGATATGCCGGTAATCGGCTTCCAGGGCGATAAAGCGCGCATTGGCAAAATCCCGCAGCCCGGCGATATGGTCGGCGTGGAAGTGGGAAATGATCACATGGCGGATATCCCCCGGGCCGATGCCCAGCTCATGCAGCTGCGCCCCCAGCTGCTCGACCACCGGCAACTGCACCGGCACTGCGCTGCGGTACAGGCGCTCGGGCAGGGCGCGGGTGGCCTGGAAGAAGTGCTCGGCGTAGCCGGTGTCGTACAAAATCCAGCCGTGCTCCGGGTGCTGGATCAGCCCGCACAGTGCCGGAAATTGCACCGGCGCCAGGCGCCCGCCACGGTCGGCCATGCATTCCAGGTGCTGGCACCAGCCGGCCCGCAGGATCTTCAAGCTCACGCTGCGGCTCATGCTCGTTGCCTCTGTTGGGCCAGCCACCATTGGGCGTGCAGGGCGATGCCCTGGTCTTGGCTGATCACCGGGCGATAGCCCAGCTCGCGCTGGATGGCGCTGATGTCCAGGGTCTGACTGAAGGCCAGGACGCCTGCGCCGTAGCGGGTGATCAGGGGTTCGGCGCCGTTGCCCAGCCGTGCCTTGAGCTCCAGCAGGCGCGCTAGGCCATGCACCAGGGGCCAGGGCAGGCGACGGGTGCGCAGGGGCAGGCGGAAGTGCTCGGCCATCTGTTGCAGCAGGTCCTTGAAGGCCAGCGGCGTGCCGTTGCTCAGGTTGTACACGCACAGCGGGCGCGGCAGGGGCCGGGTCAGGGCCAGCCACACCGCGTGCACCAGATTGTCGACGCAGGTCAGGTCCAGCTGCGCCTGGCCGCCGCGCATCAGCGGAATCGCCCCCCGTTGCATCACCCGCAGCAGGCGCGGCATCAGGGTTGCGTCCCAGGGGCCGAACACCGCCCGGGGGCGCAGGATCACGCATTCGGGCAGCTTGGCGTCTGCCAGCAGGGTTTCGGCCTGGGCCTTGCTGCGGGCGTAGTCATTCACCGGTGGTGGCAGCGGCTGGTCTTCGCGGATGCCCAGGCGATCACTGAAGTTGAAATACAGGCTGGGGGTGGAGATATGCACCAGCCGCGGGATGCGGTTCTTGCCGCAGGCGTGGATCACCTCGGCGGTGGAGTCGAGGTTGGCCCGGGCAAACGCTTGGGGCGAACCCCAGGGTGAAGACAAGGCGGCGCAATGCACGATGGCGTCATGCTCGCGGCTGGCATCGGCCAGCAGGCGTTTGGCCAGCGGGCTGCCGTGCTCCAGGGGCAGCCAGCGCACGGGCGCCGGGCTGTGGGCAATGACTTGCGCCGCCGCTTCGGGGTTGCGCCCGCTGAACTGCACCTCGCAGCCTTCGGCGGCCAGCTTCCAGACTAGATGCCGTCCGATAAAACCGGTGCCGCCGGTGACCAGGATCTTCATCAGTACTCCAGGATCATGCCGCCGAGGGACAGGCCCGCGCCGGTGCCGATCAGCATCAGGGTTTGTCCGCGTTGAATGCGCCCGTCGCGCACCGCGATGTCCAGAGCGGTGGGCAGGGACGCCGCCACCTGATTGCCATGCCGGGCAAAGATATTGATGACTTTCTCCGGCCCCAGGCTCAGGCGTTTGGCCGCATGCTGCATGGCCTGTTGGCTGGCTTGATGGGGGATGATCCAGTCGATCTGCGCAAGGGACAGCGCGGCTTGCTGCAGCAAATCGTCCATCAGTTCGGGCAGGTGCTTGGCCGCGAGGCGGAACACGCCCTTGCCCTGCATGGTGAAACTGGTCAGGGGCTCGAACGGCACCTGGATGCGCCGCGGATGAAAGCGCGAACCGCCGGCGGGGATCTGGCACAGCGCGGCGCCTTCGGCGTAGGTCCTGAGGCGCGAGGCGAGGATCTTCGGGCCGCCGTCGCCCGCTTCCAGCACCACCGCTGCCGCACCGTCGCCGAAGATGCCGCAGACTTCCACCTGCTGCCAGTCCAGGCCGCAGGAGGCGATGTCGGCGCACACCAGCAGCACGCGCCGGTAATGCCCGGCCTGGATCGGCCAGGACAGGGTGTCCAGGGCGGCAATAAAGCCCAGGCAACTGGCGTTGATGTCCATGGCCGGAATGCCCGACTGCCCCAGGCCCAGCTCCCGTTGCAGCAGAGCGGCGTTGCAGGGCATGCCCTGGTCCATGGTGCCGCTGGCGCAGACGATCAGGTCCAACTGATCCAGCGCCAGGCCCGCCGCTTGCAGGGCCTGGCGCGCGGCGCTGGCGCCGAGGCTGGCGGCGGTGTCCGCAGGATCGGCGACGTGGCGCTGCTGCACCCCGCTGATGCGCGCCACGCTGCCGGTTTCCAGGCCGAGCTGGCGGTCCAGCTCGGCACTGGTGACCACCCGCTGCGGCAGGGCGTGGCCGGTGCCGAGGATGGCCAGCGCACGGGCCGGGCGGGGGGAGGACGCTGATGTGTGCATGCAAATTCCGTTTGTAGGGCGTCGGGGGCTTGATCAGGTGGCGGACGGCGCGACCGGGCAATGGCTCAGAAAGGCTTGCAGCCCTTGCTGATATGCCTCGTCGTCCATCAGTTCACTGTATTTGGCGATGCGGCAGGCCTGGCCCTTGCGCTGCATCTCGGCGCTGGCCACGTCATAGAAGTGGGCCGCTTCACGCAGGTACACGACCTGCTCCCAGGTCAGGCTGCTCTTGGCGCGTGGGAGTTTGCTCAGGGTGAAACCCTGGTCGTCGAATGTCAGGGTGTAAGTGCCTTCGGTGGCCTTCAGCGGCGCCCGCAGGCGGGCCTCGATCAGGCGATGGTTCAGGCCGCGCAGCGGCGTCCGGTTGCGAGTTCGGGCTTGCAGGCGTTGGATCAGGCGCCCGGAAAAGCGCCACCACAGCGGGATGAAAATCAGCGCGCAGAGCACCAGGGCGATGATCTTTTCCGGGGTAAAGCGCCGCTCTGGAAAATACAGCGCCAGGGGCGCGGCGATCAGGCACAGCAGCAGGATCAGCGGGCCGAGCAGGCGCCCCTGCCAGCGTGAGGTGGCGTTGGAGATCCGCGTTTGCAACTGGTCATGCTCAAGCAGCGCCTGGGGCAATTTTTCGGCAAGCCGGGCTTCGGTGTGGGCCGGGGTGAGGCGGTACTGCAATTCCATGGCGGCTGAATCCGAGGTCCGTGTTCGGTGAGGGCGGCAGTTTACCGATTTCTGGCATGCGCAGAGCAGCGGCTTGCGCGCACGCCGACCCGCTGCTCAGGCGGGGAACTGCTCTACATGCCGTTCCACCCACTGGTACAGGCGTTCAGCGAGCGGCTGCCGCTGCTGCTGGAAGTGATCCTGGTAGCGGTTGAAGAGCGGGTCCTGATTGATGCGCAGGGCCAGCTCGATGGGGCTTTCGCTCTCGGCATGGGCGGCCCGCAGTTGCTGTTGGCGCTGGTCGGCCTGTTCCAGGGTGTCCGCCAGGGTATCGAGTTGCAGGTGGCGCAATTGGGCGATGGCCTGGGGTAGATGAAAGTGCAGGGCGCTGTCGAAGCCTTCCCAGCCCTCATAGGCCAACCATTCGTGCAGGATCATGAAGCAGCGCGGTGCCGGGGCCAGTTGCTCCAGCGCTGCGAAATCCAGCCAGTACTGGCGCGGCAGCTGCTTGGTGGTTTCGATGGCCTGGGCAATCAGGTCCAGGGCCTGGCCCTTGTCCCGGTGATGCTTGCGCAGGATGCGCTGGGTCAGGGTGAAGCGCGCTTCTTCTATAGCGTGCAGGGCGCGGTTCAGGTCGTAACCGGCGGCGTGCAGCTGTTCCCGGGCGTGCTCGGCGGGCAGGCCGGATTTGTCTACCAGCACTTGCAGCAGTTCGGCTTTGTAGAGCTCGGCGGCTTGCTGCGGATTATTGGCGCAGCGGGCGAGCAGGGTCTGGGCATGGCGCAGGCCGATGGGGATCAGCTTGCGTAGCTGTTGCAGGGCCTGGGTGTGCGTCGGGTCCATCGACAGGGTGCCTTGATAGTCATTGCCGGCTGCGGCGGGAGGCTGATTATCCACCGCGCCGAGCAAAACCTGTAGCCGCTGCCGGCAGGCTGCGAACGGCCCGAAGGGCCGCGGGGTTCTCAAGGTCGCTGAAGGTCCTGCGGACCTTTTCGCAGCCTCGCGGGCTCGGCAGCGGCTACAAATGAGGTCGCGGGTGCAGTTCAGGTTGGGTGGTGTAGCCGCTGCCGCAGGCTGCGAACGGCCCGAAGGGACGCGGGGTTCTCAAGGTCGCTGAAGGTCCTGCGGACCTTTTCGCAGCCTCGCGAGCTCGGCAGCGGCTACAGGGCGTCAGGGGCCGGGGCGGGCGCTGTCGAGCAGGGCGTCCACCACGGCGCGGGCCATTTCCACGGAATGCACCATGGACCAGATCAGCCCACGCTCGATGCCGCTGGCCCGTTCGGTGATTTCATCGGACACCTCTTCGGCGCACTTGAGCAGTAGGGAAACGTGCATCAGGGCGTCTTCGGCATTCACCTGGGGTTGCACGGCGAACAGTGGGTGGCCCTGGCCATCGCGCAGGCCGAAGGGGCGATGGCGGGTGCCGTGCAAGGCGGCCAGCAGGTTGGCGTTGGCGCGGTCCAGCTCCGGGTCGCGGCGCGGATGATCGGTGGGCAAGGGTGGATCGGGGACGAGCTTTTTCATGAGACTGGTTCCTTTAGCAATTTAAGAAACCGCCGGATCTCACTTCCACATGAGAGGGTGGCAGCCGTGCGCAGGTGTGGAAGACCGGGCTAAAGGAACCGGCGCACCCGAAGGTGCCCTACGCACAGCCGCCATAAATCGAGTTCACCCTAGCCGCATCGGCAAGGGTGTTCGAATGAGACGACTGCACGTCCTTTATCCCAGACTTCCACATCCGGGCCGCTGATTTGGCAGCGGCACCGGGAGACTGCCTGATCGTTCGAAGGGGTACAAGGCGCTCAAAGGCGTGGGGGATTCTCTCGGATTTGCCCTACAAAACAAAGCGAAACGGCTCCAGCGCTGGGCGGCATTCCCTGATCAATCGGCTAATGGGCAGGGGGTGATAGGGGCTTTGTTGAGTGTACGAGTGGGGTAGGCCAGCCAGAGTGTGCTGGCAGGTTTTGCGGCCCCTGCGGTGCCGTTCGCAGCCTCGCGGGCTTGGCAGCGGCTACAAATGAGGTCGCGGGCGCAGTTCAGGTGGGGTGGTGTAGCCGCTGTCGCAGGCTGCGATCGGCCGCGAAGCGGGCGCGGCGATTTCAACGGCAGGAGAAAAAAACGCAGGCAAAAAAAAGGGCCTGGAGACGTATCTCCAAGCCCTCAAAAGGTGAGAGGTGTCTAGTCCCTCAACCTGGTGAGCGGTGTTGCGTGTTTCGGTGTTGCGCCGGTTACGCCTTCAGCGGAACCAGACGCGGGGCAATCATGTTTTCCGGACGCAGGATGTCGTCGAGCATGGCGTCGTCCAGCAGGCCTTCTTCGCGCACCAGTTCCAGTACGCCACGGCCACTTTCCAGGGCGATGCGGGCGATACGGGTGGCGTTTTCATAGCCGATGTACGGGTTCAGCGCGGTGACCAGGCCGATGGAGTGCTCCACCAGTTCACGGCAACGGGTTTCGTTGGCGGTGATGCCGGTGATGCAGTGCTCGCGCAGCATGTCCATGGCGCGTTGCAGCAGGCGGATCGAGTCGAAGATCTTGAAGGCGATCAGCGGTTCCATCACGTTCAGTTGCAGCTGGCCGCCTTCGGCCGCGATGGTCAGAGCCAGGTCGTTGCCGATGATCTGGAACGCCACTTGGTTGACCGCTTCCGGGATGACCGGGTTGACCTTGCCAGGCATGATCGAGCTGCCGGGCTGACGCGCTGGCAGGTTGATTTCGTTGATGCCGGTGCGTGGGCCGCTGGACAGCAGGCGCAGGTCGTTGCAGATCTTCGACAGCTTGACCGCGGTGCGCTTGAGCATGCCGGAGAACAGCACGAAGGCGCCCATGTCGGAGGTGGCTTCGATCAGGTCGGCAGCCGGTACCAGCGGCTGGCCGCTGATGGTGGCCAGGCGTTGTACGGCCAGGTGCTGGTAGCGCGGGTCGGCGTTGATGCCGGTGCCGATGGCGGTGCCGCCCAGGTTGACTTCGGTCAGCACTTCCGGCGCCAGGGTCTTCAGGCGAGCCAGGTCTTCACCCAGGGTGGTGGCGAAGGCGTGGAATTCCTGGCCGAGGGTCATCGGCACGGCGTCTTGCAGCTGGGTACGGCCCATTTTCAGGACGTGGCTGAATTCCTGGCCCTTGGCGGCGAACGCCTGGATCAGGCTGTCGAGGCTGGCCAGCAGCGCGTCGTGACCCAGCAGCAGACCCAGGCGGATCGCGGTCGGGTAGGCGTCGTTGGTGGACTGCGCCATGTTCACGTCGTTGTTCGGGTGCAGGTACTGGTATTCGCCCTTGCTGTGGCCCATGGCCTCCAGCGCGATGTTGGCGATGACTTCGTTGGCATTCATGTTGGTCGAAGTGCCAGCGCCGCCTTGAATCATGTCCACCACGAACTCTTCGTGGAAGTCGCCGCGGATCAGGCGGGCACAGGCCTCGCTGATGGCTGCATGCTTGGCTTCGCTCAGATGACCCAGTTCGCGGTTGGCGTCAGCAGCTGCCTGCTTGACCATTGCCAGGGCCACGACCAGTTTTGGGTAGTGCGAAATCGGAACGCCGGAGAGGCGGAAGTTGTTCACCGCTCGCAGGGTCTGGATGCCGTAATACGCTTGAGCCGGTACTTCGAGTACGCCAAGCAGGTCTTTTTCTGTGCGGAAAGATGCAGCGGAGGACATGACGGAGATCATCTCGGTAGGGACCCGGTCTGTGCCGGGAACGCTGCGAATCCTAGGCCGAAGGGATTTTTTGGGCCAATGCTGTTAAACACTGGGCTATGCATATTCGGCATAATGCCGGTGTGACGCCGGGTTGCCGGCGAGCGTGTGACCTAAAATGGTGCGTGTCCGGGAGGACGTGATGAATCTGGAAAGCAAATGGCTCGAGGACTTCAGTGCCCTGGCCGCCACCCGCAGCTTTTCCCAGGCTGCCGAGCGACGTTTCGTGACCCAGCCGGCCTTCAGCCGGCGGATCCGCAGCCTGGAAGCGGCCCTGGGCCTGACCCTGGTCAACCGCTCGCGTACGCCGGTGGAGCTGACGGCAGCGGGGCAGTTGTTCCTGGTGACCGCGCGCACCGTGGTCGAACAGCTCGGCGAGGTGGTGCGTCACCTGCACCACCTGGAAGGCGGGCAGGGCGAGGTGATGCAGGTGGCGGCTGCCCACTCCCTGGCGCTGGGCTTCTTCCCGCGCTGGATCGCCCAACTGCGCAACGAAGGGCTGAACATCGCCACGCGGCTGGTGGCCACCAACGTCGGTGATGCGGTGCACGCCCTGCGCGAAGGCGGTTGCGACCTGATGCTGGCCTTCTATGACCCGGACGCGGCCTTGCAGATGGACTCGGAAATCTTCCCCTCGCTGCACCTGGGGCACACCGAGATGCTCCCGGTGTGTGCCGCCGATGCCCAGGGCAAGCCGCTGTTCGACCTGGAAGGCGAGGCCAGCGTGCCGTTGCTGGCGTACAGCGCCGGGGCTTTCCTCGGGCGTTCGGTGAACCTGCTGCTGCGCCAGCGCAACCTGCGTTTCACCACCGTCTATGAAACCGCCATGGCCGACAGCCTCAAGAGCATGGCCCTGGAAGGCCTGGGCATTGCCTGGGTGCCGCAACTGAGCGTGCGCGCCGAGCTGGCCCGGGGCGAGCTGGTGGTCTGCGGCGGGGCGCAATGGCATGTGCCGCTGGAGATTCGCCTGTACCGCTGCGCCCTGGTGCGCAAGGCCAACGTACGCTTGCTCTGGCGCAAGCTGGAAGGCGCTGCCGCACAAGCCGCGGCCACGTAGGAGCCGGCTTGCCGGCGAAAGCGTCGGCCGGGAGGGTGGTGATTGCAGGGCTGGCCTCTTCGCTGGCAAGCCAGCGCCTGCGAGGGGGGGCGGGATTGACCTTGGAGTCAATAAAACCGGGGTTTTGCGCCGGAAATACTTTGTTTTGCAGATGGTCGGCGAAAGTGCGTTTAACGCGCCTTTTTCGGTATACTGCGCGGCCTTCGGCCGGTTCGCCTGGCCATAATTCGTACAATTTAAGCCACGCATTTCGCGTGGCTTGTTGTTTTTGACGCGCCTGCGGGCGCCCAGAGAGAAGAGGCACGACGATGAGTGCACTGGTTGGCGTGATCATGGGCTCCAAGTCCGATTGGTCCACCCTTAGCCACACCGCCGATATGCTGGAAAAGCTCGGCATCCCTTACGAGGTGAAGGTGGTTTCCGCACACCGCACCCCGGACCTGCTGTTCCAGTACGCCGATGAGGCTGAGGCGCGAGGCATCGAGGTGATCATCGCCGGTGCCGGCGGCGCGGCGCACCTGCCGGGCATGTGCGCGGCCAAGACCCACCTGCCGGTGCTGGGCGTGCCGGTGCAGTCGTCGATGCTCTCGGGTGTGGATTCGCTGCTGTCCATCGTGCAGATGCCGGCCGGCATCCCCGTGGCCACCCTGGCCATCGGCAAGGCGGGCGCGATCAACGCGGCCCTGCTCTCGGCGAGCATCCTGGGCGCCAAGCACCCGCAGTTCCATGCGGTGCTGAAAAAATTCCGTGCTGAACAGACAGACAGCGTCCTGGACAATCCAGACCCGCGCGTCGCCTGAGGTTGTTGACGATGAAGATCGGTGTAATCGGTGGCGGCCAGTTGGGCCGCATGTTGGCCCTGGCGGGGACTCCGCTGGGAATGAACTTCGCTTTCCTCGACCCGGCGCCGGATGCCTGTGCCGCCCCTCTGGGCGAACACCTGCGGGCCGACTACGGCGACCAGGACCACCTGCGCCAGCTGGCCGATGAAGTGGACCTGGTGACCTTCGAATTCGAGAGCGTGCCGGCGGAAACCGTGGCCTTCCTCTCGCAGTTCGTGCCGGTCTACCCGAGCGCCGAAGCCCTGCGCATCGCCCGCGATCGCTGGTTCGAGAAGAGCATGTTCAAGGACCTGGGGATTCCTACTCCGGAGTTCGCCGACATCCAGTCCCAGGCGGATCTCGACGCCGCCGTGGCGCGCATCGGCCTGCCGGCCGTGCTCAAGACCCGCACCCTGGGTTACGACGGCAAGGGCCAGAAGGTCCTGCGCAGCGCCGCCGACGTCGAAGGCACCTTCGCCGAACTGGGCAGCGTGCCTTGCCTGCTGGAAGGCTTCGTGCCCTTCACCGGTGAAGTCTCGCTGATCGCCGTGCGCGCCCGTGACGGTGAAACCCGTTTCTACCCGCTGGTGCACAACACTCACGACAGCGGCATCCTGCGCCTGTCGGTGGCCAGTAGCGACCACCCGTTGCAGGCCCTGGCCGAGGACTACTCCAGCCGCGTGCTCAAGCAGTTGGATTACGTGGGCGTAATGGCTTTCGAGTTCTTCGAAGTGGACGGCGGCCTCAAGGCCAACGAGATCGCTCCGCGGGTGCACAACTCCGGGCACTGGACCACCGAAGGCGCCGAGTGCAGCCAGTTCGAAAACCACCTGCGGGCGGTGGCCGGCCTGCCCCTGGGCTCCACGGCCAAGGTCGGTGAGAGCGCCATGATCAACTTCATCGGCGAAGTGCCGCCGGTGGACAAGGTCATCGCCATCGACGACTGCCACCTGCATCACTACGGCAAGGCCTTCAAGGTCGGGCGCAAGGTCGGCCACGCCAACCTGCGCTGCGCCGATCAGGCGACCCTGCAAGCGCAAATCCTCAAGGTGCAAGCGCTGATCGCCGAGTAACAAATCCTCCGGCTGGCGGGAACCTTCGTTTCCCGCCGTTCTCTGATAGCAGGATGCCAAAGTGCTGGCTAGGCTTTGGCTTGATCCCCCCTTACAGAGGAACAGCCATGGGCATTATTGGAACCATTTTCATCGGCTTGATCGTTGGTCTGCTGGCGCGCTTCCTCAAACCGGGAGACGACAGCATGGGCTGGATCATGACCATCCTGCTGGGTATCGGCGGTTCGCTGGCGGCCACTTATGGCGGCCAGGCGCTGGGTATCTACCAGGCTGGCCAGGGCGCCGGTTTCATCGGTGCACTGGTGGGCGCGATCGTCCTGCTGGTGATCTACGGCTTCGTCAAGAAGAGCTGAACCACGCTACAAGCCCCCTCTGCCGTCCGCGCGGAGGGGAGCCTTTTTCTTCATCGGAAACTTCAACGCATCTGACGGTCTGGGTACTAGAATGCCCGGGTTTTCCCGTCCTTCCCTTTTGACCGAGCCACCCTCACATGCGCCGTCTTCTATTGACCTTTGTTCTGCTGGGCTGCGGCCTGGCCCAGGCTGGCGAATTGCCGGAAACCGATTGGCTGGAGCTGATGCCCAAGTCGGACCAGAAGGCCCTGGAGCAGATGCCGGAAATCGACCACAACTCCCCGGAAGCCAATGGCACCTTCACCGAAAAGGGCGGCCTGAAGCAGAGCAAGGGGTTGCCGGCGGTGATGTATTCCACCAAGACCGTGCCGGCCATGAATGACAAGCAGATCCGCATCGGCGGTTATCCGGTGCCGCTGGAAGCCGATGCCAAGGGGCGCAGCACGTTGTTCTTCCTGGTGCCGTACCCGGGCGCCTGCATCCACGTGCCGCCACCGCCACCCAACCAGCTGGTGCTGGTGCGCTTTCCCAAGGGCTTGAAGCTGGACGACATCTACACGCCGCTGTGGGTGACCGGCACCCTGAAGATCGAAAAGGTCAGCAACGACCTGGCCGATGCCGCCTATGCCCTGGATGCGGCGAAGGTGCGGGTGGTCAAGGAATCGGATCTCTGAAGCGGCGCATTTGAACGCCGCTGAACGGTAGGAGCCGGCTTGCCGGCGAACGCGGTCTTGAGGGCCTCTTCGCTGGCAAGCCAGCTCCTACGGGGCAGGTGGAGTCAGAGCGGGGCGGCGCTGATGCTGACGCTCAGGGTGTGGCTGGCGCCCGGGGCCAGGGTGACGATGTCGTCCATCACGTTGGCGGTCTCGATGCACAGCATGCGCTGCCAGCCGTCGTCGGCCATGTCGCTGAATTGGGCGGCGCGGTCGATCCAGGGGTTCCAGATCACCGCGGTGCGCGAGCCTTCGCTGCGCAGGCGGATCCGCCGTTGCCAGTCCGGATCGACGATCTCCAGCTGCGTCGGGGCGTTCAGGTAGATGCGGTCGGTCTCGCCGGTAAAGTGCAGGCTGCCGCTCTGGACCTTGGTCTTCCAGTCTTCCAGGGTTTCGATGTAGCTCAGCCCGTCCACGCCTTCGACCTGCACCTGGCGCACATCGCTGACCGCGAAGTAGCTGTGCAGCGCCTGGCTGATGCTCACGCTTTCAGTGCCCAGGTTGTGGCTGCTGAGGCTGATGTGCAGTTGCTGGTCGAGGCGGATGCTCAGGCGCGGTTCCACTTGATGGGGCCAGCCGGGAAAACCACCCGCGGGGCAGGGCAGGCGCAGCTCCACCAGCAGGCTGTCGCCCTGGCTTTCGATGCCCAGCAGTTCCCAGTCGGTGGCCCGCACCAGGCCGTGGGCCGGCGCCGGGTCAGTGCCTTGGCGCATGGCCTGCACCGCCTGCGGGTTGCGGGCAAAGTTGCCGAACCAGGGCCAGCACACCGGCACCCCGGCGCGGATGCTCTTGCCGCGCTTGAACACGGCCTCGTCGTTGAGCCAGATCAGCGGCTGTTGCCCGGCCACTTGATAACTGAGGATGTGCGCGCCCTGCTGGGCCACCAGCAGTTCGGCGTCACCGTGGCGGATGCGCCAGCAGTTCAGTTCATCCAGTTTTACCGTTTCGACCTGGGGCGTAGGCATGCTGCTGTTCTCGTTCGCAAGGTGTGGGCTGCTATGGACCGCAGAACGGTCATCAGGTTTAGCGCGCGCGCGGCGGAACCGAGCGGGTGCGGCCACTGCCATCGATGGCGACGAATACGAACACCGCCTCGGTGACCTTGCGCCATTCGCTGGACAGCGGGTCGTCGCTCCACACTTCCACCATCATCTGGATCGAGCTGCGGCCGATCTCCAGGGTCTGGGTGTAGAAGGACAGCTGCGCGCCCACCGCCACCGGCACCAGGAACGCCATGCGGTCGATGGCCACCGTGGCCACCCGGCCGCCGGCCACGCGGCTGGCCATGGCGGTGCCCGCCAGGTCCATCTGCGCGACCAGCCAGCCGCCGAAAATATCGCCAAAGCCGTTGGTTTCACGGGGCAGTGCGGTGATTTGCAAGGCCAGGTCGCCTTGCGGGATTGGATCTTCTTGTTCGAGTTCTATCATGCCGGGGGGCCTCTGACCCGTGACGCTTCATGGGTACTTCAGGTGAATAGCCGTCTTCAGGAAAAACGATTCAGCCCGAACATACTACGTTCGTCACGTTCTTTCTAAGGCGTGCTAAAGGGAAACTCTGCGAAATCGACTGGCGCTGGCCAGGGCCAGGGGCGCGCAGCAGCGTTTTCGCACAGCAACCCTTGCCAGAAGCGGCTTTGCGCTTCGAGGTCTGCGAGTATATCGGTCGATAGACTCCGCGACGACCCGTCCAGTTCGCAAATTTGTGAGTCATTTGTGCGCCGCTGTGTACGCATTCGAACAATTTGCTATCGTGCCGAACCTGCCAGGCCCCAACCAGCGCTGTTGCGGCTTCCAGAACCGACTAATAAGAGAAGCCCTTGCCATGACCACTGTGCCCTCGAGCGCCGCGCAGCCTGCGCAACCCGCCCGTCCGCTGACCCGTAGTGACTACAAGACATTGTCCCTGTCTGCCCTGGGCGGGGCGCTGGAGTTCTACGACTTCATCATCTTCGTGTTCTTTGCCACCGTGGTCGGCAAGCTGTTCTTCCCGGCGGACATGCCCGAGTGGCTGCGCCTGATGCAGACCTTCGGGATCTTCGCGGCCGGTTACCTGGCGCGGCCCCTGGGCGGGATCGTCATGGCCCACTTTGGCGACCTGCTGGGGCGCAAGAAGATGTTCACCCTGAGCATCTTCATGATGGCGGTGCCGACCCTGATCATGGGCCTGTTGCCGACCTACGCGCAGATCGGCATGTGGGCGCCGATCCTGCTGTTGCTGATGCGGGTGATCCAGGGGGCGGCCATCGGTGGTGAAGTGCCCGGGGCCTGGGTGTTCGTTTCCGAACACGTGCCCCAGCGGCATATCGGCTATGCCTGCGGCACCCTGACCTCGGGCCTGACTGCCGGGATTCTCCTGGGGTCGCTGGTGGCCACTGCGATCAACAGCATCTATACCCCGGTGGAAGTGGCGGATTACGCCTGGCGGATCCCGTTCCTGCTGGGTGGGGTGTTCGGCCTGTTCTCGGTGTACCTGCGCCGCCTGCTCCACGAAACCCCGGTGTTCGCCGAACTGCAACTGCGCAAGGCCCTGGCCGAGGAACTGCCGCTGCGCACGGTGCTGCGCGATCATCGCGGGGCGATCGTGATTTCCATGCTGCTGACCTGGCTGCTGTCCGCCGGGATCATCGTGGTGATCCTGATGACCCCCACCGTGCTGCAGACCGTCTATAAATTCCCGGCCATCACCGCCCTGGAGGCCAACAGCTTGGCCATTATCTTCCTGAGCCTGGGCTGCGTGGCCTCGGGTGCCCTGGCGGACCGATTCGGTGCGGGCAAGGTATTCGTGTTCGGCAGTGCCTTGTTGCTGGTCACTTCCTGGACCTTTTATCACGGCCTGCTGGACAACCCGCAGTGGCTGTTTCCGCTGTATGCCCTGACCGGCCTGTTCGTCGGCACCATCGGTGCGGTGCCTTATGTGATGGTCAAGGCGTTCCCGGCAGTGGTGCGCTTCAGCGGCCTGTCGTTTTCCTACAACCTGGCGTACGCGATCTTCGGTGGCCTGACACCGATGGTGGTGACCTGGCTGCTCAAGGAAAGCCCCATGGGCCCGGCCTATTATGTTGCAATTATTTGCGGCATCGGCCTGCTGGTGGGGTTGTACCTGTGGGCCAAGGGCCGCTGACCACCACCCTGTAGCCGCTGCCGTAGGCCCTGCTGTGCGCTGAAGGGCGCCGCGACCCTGCGGATCGATCGCAGCCTGCGGCAGCGGCTACAGAGGTTTTTATCGCCGAACAAAGAAAGGCCAGCTTCCGTTCAGGAATGCTGGCCTTTCATCTAATTGTCATATTCCGGACATAGAGTGTTCACACGGCCTACAGATACTTGGCCCCGACTTAACACACCCTATCTGCTAGGAGTAAGGCATGAAACTGAAGCGTTTGATGGCGGCAATGACCTTTGTCGCCGCTGGCGTTGCGACTGCCCACGCGGTTGCCGCTGTTGACCCTGCTATCCCGAGCTACACCAAGACCACTGGTGTGTCGGGCAACCTGTCCAGCGTCGGTTCCGATACCTTGGCGAACCTGATGACCCTGTGGGCCGAGAACTACAAAAAGGAATACCCGAACGTCAACATTCAGATTCAGGCCGCCGGCTCCGCCACCGCGCCACCCGCGCTGACCGAAGGCACCTCCAACCTGGGCCCTATGAGCCGCAAGATGAAGGACACGGAACTGGCGGCCTTCGAGCAGAAGTACGGCTACAAGCCAACCGCTATCCCGGTGGCCGTGGACGCCCTGGCCGTGTTCGTGCACAAGGACAACCCGATCCAGCACCTGACCATGGAACAGGTCGACGCGATCTTCTCCTCGACTCGTCTGTGCGGCGCCAAGGAAGAAGTGAAGACCTGGGGCGACCTGGGCGTGAAGGGCGACCTGGCCAACAAGCCGGTTCAGCTGTTCGGTCGCAACTCGGTATCCGGCACCTACGGCTACTTCAAGGAAGAAGCCCTGTGCAAAGGCGACTACAAGCCTAACGTCAACGAACAGCCTGGTTCGGCGTCGGTGGTGCAATCCATCAGCTCCTCGCTGAACGGCATCGGCTACTCGGGCATCGGCTACAAGACCGCCAGCGTGAAGACCGTGGCCCTGGCCAAGAAAGGCAGCACCGACTTCATCGAAGACACCGAAGAAAACGCCCTGAACGGCAAGTACCCGCTGTCGCGCTTCCTCTACGTCTACGTCAACAAGGCCCCGAACAAGCCTCTGGCCCCGCTGGAAGCCGAGTTCGTGAAACTGGTCCTGTCCAAGCAAGGCCAGGAAGTGGTCGTCAAAGACGGCTACATCCCACTGCCAGCCAA
Organism: Pseudomonas sp. GW823-FHT03E05; assembly: GCF_058796855.1. Taxonomy (NCBI): domain Bacteria; kingdom Pseudomonadati; phylum Pseudomonadota; class Gammaproteobacteria; order Pseudomonadales; family Pseudomonadaceae; genus Pseudomonas; species Pseudomonas sp. GW823-FHT03E05. The sequence continues at coordinate 558,809 of NZ_JBXAJB010000003.1, read as the reverse complement.
GGTGGCCGCCAAGGCACTGGCTGACCTGGGCCTGAAAGAAGGCGCATAAGCCGCCTCCGAAGGTCCGGGCTCCCCGGACCTTCTCGTTTTCGTAGGAGCTGGCCGGGCCGCGTTCCGCTTGCCAGGGAAAGCGCCCGAAATGGCGACCCAGGCTCAAGGCCGGTTCGTCGGCCTGCCGGCTCCTGCAACCTCATTTTCTGTCCGCTGCCGGCCCTGCCATGCGGCGGATTTGTTGCGTCACTGCATTGTCATCTTTCTGTCATACAGGATCGCTAGGGTGTGCGCATGAATGATCTGGCCAACTCCACCATGACTACGACTTCTCCCCCCAAGCGCATTGACTTCAATACGCCTGAACTGCAACGCAAGCGTCGCATCCGCGCGCTCAAAGACCGCCTGACCCGTTGGTACGTCCTTGTCGGCGGCCTCGCGGTACTGGGTGCTATCACCCTGATCTTCTTCTTCCTCGCCTATGTCGTCGCGCCGCTGTTCCAGGGTGCCGAACTGACCGCCAAGGACCCTCTGACTCCCGCCTGGATGCAGGACGCCGGCAAGCCGCTGATGTTCTCCCTGGAAGAGCAGAACCAGGTTGGCATGCGTGTCTCCGACAAGGGCCAGGCGCTGTTCTTCGACATCGACAGTGGCGCCGAGCTGCGCAAGGTCGACCTGCCGATCCCGGCGGGCGCCAGCGTCACCTCCATCGGCAAGGACCAGCCCGGCAACCCGCTGGTGGTGGTCGGCCTGTCCAACGGCCAGGCCCTGGTGTTCCGTCATACCTACAAGGTCAGCTACCCGGACGGCAAGAAGACCATCTCGCCGGCCATCGAGTACCCCTACGGCGAAACCCCCATCACCCTGAACGAGCAGGGCGGTGCGCTGGAGCACGTCAACCTCAATGCCACCGATTCGTCGCTGATCGTTGCCGGTTCTACCGCTTCGCAGTTGCAAGTGCTGAAGCTGACCCGCGAAGAAAACATGATGACCGGCGAGGTCACCAGCGAGCAGAGCCGCATCGAGCTGCCGCAGATGACCGAGCCGGTCAAGGCCATGTACATCGACCCGCGCCAGCAGTGGCTGTACGTGATCAACGGGCGCGCCCAGGCCGACGTCTTCAGCCTGCGGGACAAGAGCCTCAACGGTCGCTACAAACTGCTGGAAGACGCCGATACCGAAGTCACCGCCAGCACCCAGCTGGTGGGCGGCATCTCGCTGATCATCGGGACCTCCAAGGGCGGCCTGGCCCAGTGGTTCATGGCCCGCGACCCGGACGGCGAGCTGCGCCTGAAGCAGATCCGCACCTTCCAGATGGGCACCGCGCCCATTGTTGAAATCACCGCCGAAGAGCGTCGCAAGGGCTTCGTTGCCCTGGACGCCGCCGGCAAGCTCGGGGTGTTCCACAGCACCGCCCACCGCACCCTGCTGGTGGACCAGGTGGTAGACGGCCAGGGCCTGTTCGGCCTGTCGCCACGGGCCAACCGGGTAATCGTCGAGGCCGGCGGCAAGCTGCAGCCCCTGGTGCTCGACAACCCGCACCCGGAAGTGTCCTGGAGTGCGCTGTGGAGCAAGGTCTGGTACGAGAACTACGACGAGCCTAAATACGTCTGGCAATCCACCGCGGCCAACACCGATTTCGAACCCAAGCTGAGCCTCTCGCCCCTGACCTTCGGTACCCTAAAGGCGGCGTTCTACGCCATGCTGCTGGCGGCGCCATTGGCGGTGGCGGCGGCGATCTACACCGCCTACTTCATGGCCCCGGGCATGCGCCGCAAGGTCAAGCCGGTGATCGAGCTGATGGAAGCGATGCCGACGGTGATCCTCGGTTTCTTCGCCGGCCTGTTCCTCGCACCCTATGTCGAAGGCCACTTGCCGGGCATCTTCAGCCTGCTGCTCCTGCTGCCGATCGGCATCCTGGTGGCGGGTTTCGCCTGGAGCCGCCTGCCCGAGTCGCTGCGCCTGAAAGTGCCGGACGGCTGGGAAAGCGCGATCCTGATCCCGGTGATCATCTTCGTCGGCTTCCTCTCGCTGTACATGAGCCCGTTCATGGAGAACTGGTTCTTCGGGGGCGACATGCGCATGTGGATCTCCCACGATCTGGGGATTACCTACGACCAGCGCAACGCCCTGGTAGTGGGCCTGGCCATGGGCTTTGCGGTGATCCCGAACATCTACTCGATCGCCGAAGACGCCGTGTTCAGCGTGCCGCGGGGCCTGACCCTGGGCTCCCTGGCCCTGGGCGCCACGCCGTGGCAGACCATGACGCGGGTGGTGATCCTCACCGCCAGCCCGGGGATCTTCTCGGCGCTGATGATCGGCATGGGCCGCGCCGTGGGCGAGACCATGATCGTGCTGATGGCCACCGGCAACACCCCGGTCATGGAAATGAACCTGTTCGAAGGCCTGCGCACCCTGGCCGCCAACGTCGCGGTGGAAATGCCCGAATCGGAAGTCGGCGGCAGCCACTACCGCGTGCTGTTCCTCTCGGCGCTGGTGCTGCTGCTGTTCACCTTCGTCATGAACACCCTCGCCGAGCTGATCCGTCAGCGTCTGCGCAAGAAATACTCGTCGCTTTAAGAAAGGTAGAAGTCTGTGAAACAGAACTCCCTAAAAGACTGGTTCAAGAGCGGCGCCCCCGGCGTCTGGATCAGCGGTGGCGCGGTGTCCATCGCGGTCATCATGACCATCGGCCTGCTGGCGGTGATCGCCGTGCGTGGCCTCGGCCACTTCTGGCCAGCCGACCTGGTGCACGCCAACTACGACGTTCCGGGCCAGGCCAATCACCTGGTCATCGGTGAAGTGGTGCAGAAGGAAGAAGTGCCCCGGGCGCGCCTGAAGAGTGCCGGCCTGCCGGTGCCCGACCAGGGCCCGGAGTTCATGACCCGCGAGCTGATCAAGGTCGGCAACCGTGACCTGAACGGCAACGACTTCACCTGGATCGTTGGCGAGTGGCTGACCAACCAGAGCTACCCCAAAGAGCTGATGGCCATCGAGCGCCGTGAGTGGGGCAACTTCTACGGCTACCTGGTCAACGTCAAGGAAAGCGGCAAGGTGATCGCCGAAGGCGAAGCCGCCTGGCCCGAGCTGCAAGCGCGGATCGACCGGGTGAACAAGCTGGCCGCCCAGCTCAAGACCCTGGAGAAATCCGACATCGGCGCCATCAACGCCGGCCTGGAACGCATCCGCCTGCACGGCCGCAAGCTGGAGCTGGACGGCAAGCTGGATGCCGCGGCCCAGGCCGACATGGATGCCGAGCGCGCCGAACTCAATGCCCGCTACCAGGACATCGAGGCGCGCCTGAGCGACCTGCACGCCCAGTTCAACCGCGACAGCCTGACCGCCCGTGATGCCAACGGCAAGGAAGTGGAGATCGGCCTGGGCAAGGTGGTACACGCCTACCAGCCGAACGCCATGGGCACTTTTACCAAGATCGGTTTCTACTTCAGCAAGGTCTGGGAGTTCCTCAGCGATGACCCGCGCGAAGCCAACACCGAGGGCGGTATTTTCCCGGCCATTTTCGGCACCGTGATGATGACCCTGATCATGGCCATGATCGTCACCCCGTTCGGCGTGCTGGCAGCGGTCTACCTGCGTGAATATGCCAAGCAGAACACCTTGACCCGGGTGATCCGCATTGCGGTGAACAACCTGGCGGGGGTTCCGGCCATCGTCTACGGTGTGTTCGGCCTGGGCTTCTTCGTCTACGTGCTGGGCGGCTCCGTGGACCGTCTGTTCTTCCCTGAAGCCCTGCCGGCGCCGACCTTCGGCACCCCAGGCCTGCTCTGGGCTTCCCTGACCCTGGCGCTGTTGGCGGTGCCGGTGGTGATCGTGGCCACCGAAGAAGGCCTGGCGCGGATTCCCCGCACCGTGCGCGAAGGTTCCCTGGCCCTGGGTGCGACCAAGGCCGAGACCCTGTGGAAGATCGTTCTGCCCATGGCCAGCCCGGCGATGATGACCGGGATGATCCTCGCGGTCGCCCGCGCTGCCGGTGAAGTGGCGCCGCTGATGCTGGTGGGTGTGGTGAAGCTGGCGCCGTCGCTGCCGCTGGACGGCAACTACCCGTACCTGCACCTGGACCAGAAGATCATGCACCTGGGCTTCCACATCTACGACGTCGGCTTCCAGAGCCCCAACGTCGAGGCGGCGCGGCCGCTGGTGTACGCCACCGCGCTGCTGCTGGTGCTGGTGATCGCCACCCTGAACCTGTCGGCGGTGTGGATCCGTAACCACCTGCGTGAAAAATACAAGGCACTGGACAGCTGATCAGCTGGCTTGTGTGGACGCTGGCTTGCGTAGGAGCTGGCTTGCCAGCGAAGGCGTCCGCAAGGGCGACACAAGGCCTGCAGGCCTCTTCGCCGGCAAGCCGGCTCCTACAAACAGAATGATGTCGCCGCTGGCCTGATGCCTGCGGTTCACGACAAACGAATTGGTAGCACAGGGAGCATCCCATGCAACACGAAGCACACACTCATGGCATCAACATGTCCGCCCTGGGCCGCGACAAGCAGAGCCTGAGCCTGGAACAGGAAACCGTGGCCATCGAAGTGCCCGGCCTGAGCCTGTACTACGGCGAGAAACAGGCGCTGTTCGACGTCAGCATGAACATTCCCAAGCAGCGCGTGACCGCCTTCATCGGCCCGTCCGGTTGCGGCAAGTCGACCCTGCTGCGGACCTTCAACCGCATGAACGACCTGGTGGACGGCTGCCGCGTAGAGGGTGCGATCAACCTCTACGGCAACAACATCTATCGCAAGGGCGAAGACGTGGCCGAGCTGCGTCGCCGGGTCGGCATGGTGTTCCAGAAGCCCAACCCGTTCCCCAAGACCATCTATGAAAACGTGGTCTACGGCCTGCGCATCCAGGGCATCAACAAGAAGCGCGTGCTCGACGAAGCCGTGGAATGGGCCCTCAAGGGCGCGGCGCTGTGGGACGAGGTCAAGGACCGCCTGCATGATTCGGCCCTGGGCCTGTCCGGCGGCCAGCAGCAACGTCTGGTGATCGCCCGGACCATCGCCGTGGAGCCGGAAGTGCTGCTGCTGGACGAACCCTGCTCGGCCCTGGACCCGATCTCGACCCTGAAGGTCGAGGAACTGATCTATGAGCTCAAGTCCAAGTTCACCATCGTCATCGTGACCCACAACATGCAGCAGGCGGCGCGGGTTTCCGACTACACCGCCTTCATGTACATGGGCAAACTGGTGGAGTTCGGCGATACCGACACACTGTTCACCAACCCGGCGAAGAAGCAGACCGAAGACTACATTACCGGGCGCTATGGCTAGAAAGCAGCTGCCAGCCGCAGGTTTCACGCGGCGCAACAGAGGCGGTGCGCGACATCCGGATCACTATTTAACTGCTTGAAGCTTGCGGCTTGAAGCTTGCAACTTTCGCGGAGCGAACACGATGATTTCGAAGGAAGGCTTAACCCATCACATCTCCCAGCAGTTCAATGCCGAGCTGGAAGAAGTACGCAGCCACCTCCTGGCCATGGGCGGGCTGGTGGAGAAGCAAGTCAATGACGCGGTCACAGCGCTGATCGAGGCCGACTCCGGCCTGGCCCAGCAGGTGCGCGAGATCGACGACCAGATCAACCAGATGGAACGCAATATCGACGAGGAATGCCTGCGCATTCTCGCCCGTCGCCAGCCGGCGGCCTCGGACCTGCGTTTGATCATCAGCATCTCCAAGTCGGTGATCGACCTGGAGCGCATCGGCGACGAAGCCACCAAGATCGCCCGCCGGGCCATCCAGCTCTGCGAAGAGGGCGAGGCCCCGCGTGGCTACGTGGAAGTGCGGCATATCGGCGACCAGGTGCGCAACATGGTGCGCGATGCCCTGGACGCCTTTGCCCGCTTCGATGCCGACCTGGCACTTTCGGTGGCCCAGTACGACAAGATCATCGACCGCGAATACAAGACCGCGCTGCGTGAGCTGGCCACCTACATGATGGAAGACCCACGCTCTATCTCGCGGGTTCTGAGCATTATCTGGGTGCTGCGCTCGCTGGAGCGGATCGGCGACCACGCGCGCAACATTTCCGAGCTGGTGATTTATCTGGTGCGCGGCACCGATGTTCGTCACCTTGGGCTCAAGCGCATGAAGCAGGAAGTTGAAGGTACCAGTGGCGAATCCGCTAATGTTCCGGATGAAACTGACGATAAGTAAGAGTGCCCGAGAAGAGCGCCCGGCCTTTTGGCCGGGCGTTTTTGTTTGTGCTCCTGGAAATTGAAAAGCAGCACCCGCGAACGAAAAGTCCCGGCGTGACTGAAGAGTTTTGGCAAAGTGCCATCAGCCAGCGTTATGCTTGCCGGGATTTTTAAAGGGGTGGTCGATGAGTAAGGTAAGTGTGTTGGTGGTGGATGACGCTTCGTTCATTCGTGACCTGGTGAAGAAGTGCCTGCGCAACTACTTCCCTGGCATCAAGATCGAAGACGCGATCAATGGCAAGAAGGCCCAGGCGATGCTCGCCCGTGAAGCCTTCGACCTGGTCCTGTGCGACTGGGAAATGCCGGAAATGTCCGGCCTTGAGCTGCTGACCTGGTGCCGCGAGCAAGATGCGCTGAAGGCCATGCCGTTCATCATGGTCACCAGCCGGGGCGACAAGGAAAACGTGGTGCAGGCGATCCAGGCCGGGGTTTCCGGTTATGTGAGCAAGCCTTTTACCAACGAACAGCTGCTGACCAAGGTCAAGCAGGCGCTGAACAAGGTCGGCAAGCTCGACACCTTGATGAACAGCGCGCCGACCAAGATGAACTCGGCCTTTGGCAACGACTCCCTGAGCGCCCTGACTGGCGGCAAGCCGGCGGTGGTGGGGGCGGCTTCCGCTCCGGTCAATCCGTTCGCCAAACCGGCGGCTGCCGCCCCGGCTCCAGCTCCAGCGGCAGCAGCGCCGGCCCGCGGTTTGCTCAACAGCCCTCCGGTCAAGGCCCCGGCGCCTGCGGCAGCGGCCGGTGGTGGTCGTGGCCAGGGCCAGCTGCGGCTGTCCAGCGGCAACCAACAGTGTGTGATCAAGGCCCTGAGCATCAAGGAAGCCTTGCTGGTAGTGAAGCGCACCGACAGCCTGCCCCAGGTGCTGGAGAGCGCGGTGCTGGACCTGGAGCAGGGCGACAACGCCGAAGTGGCGCGGCTCAATGGCTACCTGCATGCGGTGGTGGCCTTTGAACCCAAGCCGGACAGCGAGTGGCTGCAGTTGACTTTCCGCTTCGTGGACCAGGATGCCCAGAAGCTCGACTACATCTCCCGCCTGATCGCCCGCGGCACCGCCCAGAAGCACTTCGTTCCAGGCGCCTGATCCTTGCCGGCCGCCTCGCTGTAGGAGCTGGCTTGCCAGCGAATGCGCCCACAAGGGCAGCACAAGGCTTGATGGCCTCTTCGCCGGCAAGCCGGCTCCTACGGTGGCAGGTGCGTAAGCCGCGAGAACACCCTCTTGCTGTGTAGGAGCTGGCTTGCCAGCGAAGGCGCCCGCAAGGGCAGCACAAGGCTTGAAGGCCTCTTTGCCGGCAAGCCGGTTCCTGCGGTGATGGGAGGCTGCGGAAATCTGCTGAAAACACTTTCCCACTGCGGGCTTTTGCCGGCCGCCGAGGCGGGCTGCTGCGTCATCCCGCTATCGAGCGAGCAACTCGCAACATAGGTCGTAACCTTCAAGCCACAAGGCGTGCGCCGTCCCCCTCGGTACTTTCCGCCGTACGTCAGATTAATTTCTTTGCGCTTGATTTATATCTGTTTGGATATAGATTTCAGGTGGCGCTCTTTATTGCTCACCCCTCGCGGCCATGCCTTGAAACAACCCGGCGCGGCGGGTCCTGGCCGTGTTGATTAGCCTTGTTCCTGGTCATTAACAGGAGAGGTTCGATGCCCAGGCACAAGGATGTGGTGTTTGTCGGGAGCGCGCTGCGGGATCTCAGGGCGTTCCCTGAAGATGCCCGTCGGGCCGCCGGTTTCCAGCTGGATCTGCTGCAGCAGGGTGAACAGCCCTACGATTGCAGGTCGGTGAAAACCATTGGCCCGGGCGTTTTCGAGATCAGGATCCATGAGGATTCAGGGGCGTTTCGGTTGTTCTATGTGGTCCGGCGGGCCGCGGCCATTTATGTGTTGCACGCGGTGCGCAAGACTACCCGCAAGACCGAGGCGCGGGATATCGAGCTGGCTCGTGCCAGATATCAGGAAACAGGTTCACGCCATGACTGACCAACCGATCAACCAGCGCTTTGCCAGTGTCTGGGATGCCCTTGAAGCCACTCCCCAGGAGGCCGCCAACATGCGCCTGCGGGCCAAGCTGATGCTGGAACTGGGCAAGACCGTGCAGGCCTGGGGGGTGTCGCAGAAGGAGGCGGCCAGGCGCCTCAATATCACCCAGCCCCGGCTCAACGATGTGCTCAGCGGCAAGATCAACAAGTTCTCCCTCGATGCGCTGGTCAACCTCTGCGAGGCGGCGCAACTGGGGGTGGACATCCACTTCGGCGCTGGCGGCATTGAACCCTTGGCGCCCGCCTGATTCATACAAGCTCCATATCAGGCTGCTAGCGTGATTCCACCCTCTGCCAAGAAGCTGCCGAATGTTTGTGCGCCTGCTGTTTTTCTGTGGATTGTCTTTAGCCGCCACGTCGCTGGCGGCGATGACTGTGTACAAGTCCATCGACGCCAATGGCGTGGTCTCCTACAGCGACCGGCCTTCGCCGGGGGCCCAGGAGTTCGTGTTCCGCGATCGCATGGTGGAGCACCTTGAGCGCCAGGTGCGCCTGGATATCCAGAAGCACAGGGGGGTGGATGCGGTGTATGTGCGCAATGACCTGTATGCCCCGGTGGAAGTGGAGTTGAGCTTTGCCGGGTTGAGCAATGTCAGCGGCGCTCCGGGGCAGCCGATCCGCCAGGTGCTGCCGGCCCGCAGCAGGCAGCGCCTGGCGCTGCTCACGGCGATTCGCGCCGACCAGCCTCTGAGCTATGCCCCCAGGTTCCGTTATTCCCTGGGGGATCCGGCAGGCGCCACCCAGGCCTATCGCTACCCGCTGCCCTGGCGTGGCGGGCCGTTTCGCCTGACCCAGGGCGCCAATGGCCAATACAGCCATTTCAGCCCCAAGAGCCGCTATGCGATGGATATCGCCATGCCGGTGGGGACGCCGATCATTGCGGCCCGGGGCGGGGTGGTGGTGAAGACCGAGAACGCCCAGAACGGGCGGGGCAATAACCCGGCGGGCAATTTCGTCCGGGTGCTGCACGACGACGGCACCATGGGCGTGTACCTGCACCTCAAGCAGGGTTCGGTCAGCGTGCGGGAGGGCCAGCGAGTGGCGGTGGGCAGCCCCCTGGGACTGTCGGGCAACACCGGCAACAGCAGTGGGCCGCACCTGCATTTCGTGGTGCAGCGCAATACCGGGTTGGGGCTGGTGTCGATTCCCTATCAGTTCAACCAGCCCCTGGGGGAGCTGCCGAATTTTGCCCTGGGCAACCAATAACCTGCCCGTAGGCGCCGGCTTGGCGGCGAAAGGGCCGTCAATCCAGCATCAACACCTTGGCCAGGATGATCTTCGGCCCTTTCATCTTCTTGATGATGATGCGCAGGCCTTCGACTTCCAGCACTTCTTCCTCTTCCGGCACCCGTTTCAGGGTTTCGTACACCAGCCCGGCGAGGGTTTCGGCTTCGATATGGTCCAGGTCGATGCCCAGCAGGCGCTCGACCTTGAACAGCGGGGTGTCACCGCGCACCAGCAGCTTGCCCGGCTGGTAGGCCAGGATGCCGCGCTCGGTCTTGCGGTGTTCGTCCTGGATATCGCCCACCAGCACTTCAAGCACGTCTTCCATGGTCAGGTAGCCAATGACCTTGCCGTCGGCTTCTTCCACCAGGGCGAAGTGCGAGCCGCCCTTGCGGAACTGCTCCAGCAACTGCGACAGCGGCATGTGCCGGGATACGCGCTCCAGCGGGCGGGTCAGCTCGGCCAGGTTGAACGACTCGGGAATGTGGTCCAGGGCCGCCAGTTCCAGCAGCAGGTCCTTGATGTGCAGCAGGCCGACGAATTCGTTGCGCTCGCTGTCGTAGACCGGATAGCGGCTGAACTTGTGGCGGCGGAACAGGGCGAGGATTTCCTTGAGCGGCGCGTTGAACTCGACGCTGATCAGGTCTTCCCGGGAATTGGCCCAGTCCACCACTTCCAGTTCGCCCATTTCCACCGCCGAGGCCAGTACGCGCATGCCCTGGTCGCTGGGGTCCTGGCCGCGGCTGGAGTGCAGGATCAGCTTGAGTTCTTCTCGGCTGTAGTGGTGTTCGTGGTGCGGGCCGGGCTCGCCCTGCCCGGCGATGCGCAAGATGGTGTTGGCGCTGGCGTTGAGCAGGTAGATGGCCGGGTACATCAGCCAGTAGAACAGGTACAGCGGCACCGCCGTCCACAGCGACAGCAGCTCCGGCTTGCGGATCGCCCAGGATTTGGGCGCCAGCTCGCCGACCACGATGTGCAGGTAGGAAATGATGAAGAACGCGGTGAAGAACGACACGCCGCGGATCACTTCCGGAGAGCTCACGCCCAGGGCGCCCAGCAGCGGCTCCAGCAGATGGGCGAAGGCCGGCTCACCGACCCAGCCCAGGCCCAGGGAGGCCAGGGTGATGCCCAGTTGGCAGGCCGAGAGGTAGGCGTCGAGCTGGCTGTGCACAGTGCGCAGGATCTGCCCGCGCCAGCCGTTCTTGTGGGCAATGGCCTCGACCCGGGTCGAGCGCAGCTTGACCATGGCGAACTCCGCCGCAACGAAAAAGCCGTTGAGCAGGACCAGGATCAGAGCAAAAAGAATCATGCCGAAGTCGGCGAAAAGAGACGCGAGGGTAAAACCAGGGGAAGGGTCCATGATGGAGTTTTGCGGGTTCCGTGTATTCGAAAAGGAAGGAAATGCGGTGCCTGAAAGGCAGGCACAAGTTACGCAATGTAGCGGCTGACAGGGCAATTGCCTAGGGGCGAGTGGCTGTCAGCGCTGGTCGGTCAGGCTCTGGGTGCGGTTTTTCTTCACTTGGGCCGGAACGAAATGGCAGGTGAAGGTGCTGCCGTGGCCCAGCACGCTGCTGATCTCCAGGCGCGCACGGTGGCGCAGCAGCACATGCTTGACGATGGCCAGGCCCAGGCCGGTGCCGCCGGTGTTGGAGTTGCGGCTCGAATCCACCCGGTAGAAGCGCTCGGTGAGGCGCGGCAGGTGCTTGTTGTCGATGCCGATCCCCGAGTCCTGCACGCTCAGGTGCGCGCCCTGTTCGTCGCCCCACCAGCGAATGCGAATATTGCCTTCGGCCGGGGTGTATTTCACCGCGTTGAACACCAGGTTGGAGAAGGCGCTGCGCAGCTCGGCTTCGCTGCCCTTGAGTTGCACCGACGCGTCGGCTTCCAGGGTGATGCGCTGGTTGCGCTCCCCGGACAGCGCCTGGGCGTCGCTCTTGATCGATTGCAGCAGCACGTCGATGGGCACCGGCTGGTTGTCCGACGGGTAGTCCGTGGCCTCCAGCTTGGCCAGCAACAGCAGGTCGTTGAGCAGGGTCTGCATGCGCCCGCCTTGCTGCTGCATCTGCTGCAGGGCGCGGCTCCAGCGCGGGTTCACTTCCTCGACGTTGTCCAGCAGGGTCTCCAGGTAGCCGCAGATCACCGTCAGCGGCGTGCGCAGCTCGTGGGAGACGTTGGCGATGAAGTCCTTGCGCATCTGTTCCAGCTGGTGGATGCGGGTCACGTCGCGCACCAGCATCAGGTGCTCGTTGTTGCCGTAGCGGGTGATGTAGAGCTGGATGCGTACCCGGTCGTTGGCCGGGGAGGGGATTTCCAGCGGCTCGGCGTAGCTGTCCTGCTCGAAGTATTCCTTGAAGCGCGGATGGCGCACCAGGTTGGTCACCGGTTGGCCGCTGTCCTGGGGCGTCTTGAGCCCCAGCAGGGTCTCGGCGGCGCGGTTCCACCATTCCAGGTTGCCGTCGCTGTCGAGCATGATCACCGCGTCCTTAAGGGCCGCGGTGGACTCCTGGACCCGGTCGATCACCGCCTGCAGGCGCCCGCGTACCCGCTGATCGCGGCGTTGCAGGTGGTAGATGCTGTCGAACACCTCGCCCCACAGGCCATAACCGTCGGGGGGCGCTTCGTCGGGTTGATGCAGGCGCAGCCATTCGTGCAGGCGCAGCAACTGCTTGAGGGTCCAGGCCAGGTAGATGCCCAGGCCGGCGGCCAGGCTCCAGCCGTAGTAGCCGCTGATCAGGCCCACCAGCAGGCAGCCGGTGATCAGCAGCAACATGTGGCGAATCAGGGTGCCATGCCAGTTTTGATTCACTTGAAACACGTCCGTGGAGGGTGGCGCAGCTCCAAGCTGCAAGTGTTGAAGCGGTCACTCATCGGCGTGCCGCTTGTCGCTTGCCGCTGCCGTCAGGCCTTGGTGGAAAAACGATAGCCGGTGCCGCGCACGGTTTGTACCAGATTCTCGTAGGCATCGCCCAGGGCCTTGCGCAGCCGGCGGATATGCACGTCCACGGTGCGTTCCTCGACGTACACATTGCCGCCCCAGACCTGGTCCAGCAGCTGGCCACGGGTGTAGGCACGCTCCTGGTGGGTCATGAAGAACTGCAGCAGGCGATATTCGGTAGGGCCCATTTCCGCGGGCTTGCCGTCGATGGTCACCCGGTGGCTGATGGGGTCCAGCAGCAGGCCGCCGACTTCGATTGGCGCCTCGCCATCGGTAGGGCCGGCACGGCGCAGCACGGCCTTGAGGCGGGCCACCAGTTCGCGGGGGGAGAACGGCTTGGTGATGTAGTCGTCGGCACCGACTTCCAGGCCCTGGATCTTGTTGTCCTCTTCACCCTTGGCGGTGAGCATGATGATCGGGATGTCCCCGGTCAGCTCGTCGCGCTTGAGGCGCCGCGCCAGCTCGATGCCGGAAGTGCCGGGCAGCATCCAGTCCAGCAGGATCAGGTCCGGCTTGCGGTCGACGATGATGGCATGGGCCTGCTGAGAGTTCTCTGCCTCCATGCAGTCATAGCCGGCCATTTCCAACGCAACGGCGATCATTTCGCGAATAGGCGCTTCGTCGTCAACGATCAGAATGCTTCTGCCAACCATGCTTGAACCTCTTGTCATTTAACTGTCTTGCGCCGCATTAGATAACGGAATTATTGCAGTCGTGTGACAGTATTTCAGGTCGCGGGGCGGGGTGCTGCTTCGTGGACTAAGCTTTGAGTCCGATTCCTGACAACCACAAAAGAAGGTTTCCATGACTCTGTTCAAGCAATCGTTGAAAGTCCTGCTGGTAGGCGCTGTCCTGGCCCTGCCGACATTCGCCATGGCCGCCGACCCGGCAATGAGCAAGGACGGCGTGCTGGTGGACCACAAGGGCATGACCCTCTACACCTTTGCCAAGGATGCCGACGGAAAGTCCATGTGCAATGACAAATGCGCTGCCAACTGGCCGCCGCTGATGGCCGAGGGCAGTGACAAGGCCATGGGCAAGTGGACGGTGATCAAGCGTGACGACGGCAAGATGCAGTGGGCCTACGACGGCAAGCCGCTGTACGGCTTCGTGATGGACAAGAAGGCCGGTGACATGACCGGCGAAGGCAAGATGGACGGCGCCTGGAAGGTCGCGAAATCCGACTGACCTCCCGCCGCCCTCCGGGCCATTGGCAGCTTGCGGCAGCGGCTACACCGATCTCTGTAGCCGCTGCCGAGCCCTGGCAAAGCTGCGAAAAGGCCCATAGGGCCTTGCTTGACGGTCTAGCGCAACGCGTAATCCAGCACCACCCCGACAAAGATCGCCAGGCCCGCCCAGTGGTTATGCAGGAAGGCCTTGAAGCACTTCATCCGGTCGCGATCCCGGGTGTACCAGAACTCCCAGGCGAAACACGCCGCCGCCACCGCCAGCCCCAGGTGGAACCAGCCCCCCAGATTGAACCGTGCCCCGGCCAGCAGCAGGCAGCCCAGGGACAAGCCCTGCAGGGTGAGAATGATCACCCGGTCGGCATCGCCGAACAGGATTGCCGTGGACTTGACCCCGATTTTCAAGTCATCGTCACGATCGGTCATGGCGTAGTAAGTGTCGTAGCCCACGGTCCACAGCAGGTTGGCGATGTACAGCAGCCACGCGGTGGCCGGCAGTTCGCCGTTCTGCGCGGTGAAGGTCATCAGGATGCCCCAGGAATACGCCGCCCCCAGTACCACCTGCGGGTAATAGGTGTAGCGCTTCATGAAGGGGTAGCAGGCGGCTAGGGCCAGGGCGCCGAACGACAGCCAGACCGTGGTGGCGTTGGTGCACAGCACCAGCAGGAAGGCGGCGCCCATCAGCACCGCGAACAGTATCAGGGCCTCCTTGGCGCTGACTTTGCCGGTGGCCAGGGGCCGCTGGTCGGTGCGCTTGACCTGGCCGTCCACCTTGCGGTCGGCGAAGTCGTTGATGGCGCAGCCGCCGGCGCGGGTCAGCACCACCCCGAAGGTGAAGATCAGCACATGGCTCAGGGACGGCTGGCCCTCGGCGGCGATCCACAGCGCCACCAGGGTTGGCCATAGCAGCAGATAGATGCCGATGGGCTTGTCCATGCGCGTCAGTTGCAGGAAGTCCCAGGCCCGCGGGTGCAGGCGATTGAGGGATTTGAGCAGGCTCAGGTACATCAGCAGGCCTCCGGTCGGGCGTCTATGGCGGTCCACAGGCTGGGCAGGAAGATTTCCGCCACCAGCAGGCTCAGGGGGCCGCGGTCAAAGCGTGAGCGACGGCCCCACAGGCCGTTGTCGGCAACGGCGGCGGGCAGCCAGTGCCGGGGGTAGCGGCAGACTTCGATGGGCTGGCGGGTAAAGGCCTGGTCGCAGAACAGCAACTCGCCCAGGGAGCGGCTGCCCAGTTCGTCGATATTCAGGCCGCCTTCGAGCAGGGCACTGCGGGCGGCGACGCTACGGGCGAACACCCAGGCCTGGCCGTGCCCGCGCAAGTACACCTCGCGCACCCAGCCTTCGCTCTGTTCGGGCAGGCCCAGGGCGGCGCATTCGTCGTTGCGCAGGGTTTGCCACTCTTGCACCAGCGGGGTGACGCTGAAGGCGTTGTGGGACAGCCGGGTCAGGCGCCGGGTCAGCGACCCTTCATCGAACAGCCAGTTGGCAACGGCTGCGCCGGGGAAGGGGGACAAACGGCTTTGCACCAGCCAGGTGGGGGCCGGGGCGGGGGGCATTGAGTGCGGCACAGTGGGTCAGTATTGGCAGCAAATGAGGCGGCGAGCTTAGCATGGCGATCGCCGGTTTTGATTGATCCAGGACGCCCGGCGGCACGAACGTGCTTGCATCTGCCGGTAGTGATCAGTAAAAAACCCCAGTGCCGGACGCTGATCAGCGTGGCCTTCTAGAGTCGATCCATCGACCGACCCACCGGCGAAGCCTGAACCCTTGAGGAAATGCATCAATGAAAAAGTGGCAATGTGTGGTCTGCGGCCTGATTTACAACGAAGCGGAAGGCTGGCCGGACGACGGTATTTTGCCGGGTACCCGTTGGGAAGATGTGCCCGCGGACTGGCTCTGCCCGGACTGCGGCGTGGGCAAGATGGATTTCGAAATGATCGAGATCGCTTGATCGACTTTTGTGGCTTGAACAACCAATAACAAGGAGCAGGGAATGAGCGCACCGGTAGTGATCGTGGGGACGGGCCTGGCGGGTTACAACCTGGCCCGGGAGTTTCGCAAGCTCGACAGCGAGACACCGCTGCTGTTGATCACTGCCGACGATGGCCGTTCCTACTCCAAGCCGATGCTGTCCACCGGCTTCGGCAAGAACAAGGACGCCGACGGCCTGAGCATGGCCGAGCCTGGCGCCATGGCCGAGCAGCTCAAGGCCGAGGTCCGCACCCACACCCGCATCAGCGGCATCGACCCGGGCCACAAGCGTCTGTGGATCGGCGAGGAAGCGGTGGCCTATCGCGACCTGATCCTGGCCTGGGGCGCGGAAACCGTGCGGGTGCCGGTGCAGGGCGACGCATCCGAACTGATTTTCCCCATCAATGACCTGGAAGACTACGCGCGCTTTCGCAGCGCCGCGGCCGGCAAGCGTCGGGTGCTGCTGCTGGGCGCCGGGCTGATCGGCTGCGAGTTCGCCAATGACCTGATCCTCGGCGGCTACAGCGTGGACCTGGTGGCACCTTGCGAGCAGGTGATGCCGACCCTGCTGCACCCGGCCGCAGCGGCGGCGGTCCAGGCCGGGCTGGAGAGCCTGGGCGCGCGCTTCCACCTGGGCCCGGTGCTCAACCGCCTGCAGCGCAGCGCCGACGGTCTGGAAGCCCACCTGTCCGATGGCCAGGTGATCGCCTGCGACCTGGTGGTCTCGGCCATCGGCCTGCGCCCGCGCATCGACCTGGCGGCTGCCGCCGGGCTGGTGGTCAATCGCGGAGTGGTGGTGGACCGCGAGCTGAAAACCTCCCACGCCAATATCTACGCCCTGGGCGATTGCGCCGAGGTCGACGGTCTCAACCTGCTGTACGTGATGCCGCTGATGAGCTGCGCCCGGGCGCTGGCGCAGACCCTGGCGGGCAAGCCGACGGCGGTCAGCTACGGGCCGATGCCGATCACCGTCAAGACTCCGGTCTGCCCCCTGGTGGTGTCGCCGCCGCCCCGTGGCGCCGAAGGCGTATGGACTGCAGAAGGGCAGGGGGCCGACATCAAGGTCCTGTGCCGCAACGCCGAAGGCCAGTTGCTGGGCTACGCCCTGACCGGGGCCGCGGTGATGGAAAAACTGGCCCTGAACAAGGAACTTCCTGCGTTGCTGGCTTAAATACCGGTCGTTCTGTCGGAATAACCCGGTTCTTGCCCTCACAAAGGTCGCGGGGAGACTGGCGCCACTCTCAAGCGCGTGCCATCCTCACACCCGTCTGCCGCAGCGTAGAGCCTGCGGCGCCTTGGGCGCTGTTCCCGTGAACAGCACGGACATAACAACAAAAAACCGTCAAAGAGGCTTCACACTATGCGTAAACCAGAACTCGCCGCAGCCATTGCTGAAAAAGCGGACCTGACCAAAGAGCAGGCCAATCGCGTGCTCAACGCCATTCTTGAAGAGATCACCGGGGCTCTGCACCGCAAAGACAGCGTCACCCTGGTTGGTTTTGGCACCTTCCTGCAACGCCACCGTGGCGCCCGCACCGGCAAGAACCCGCAGACCGGCGAGCCGGTAAAGATCAAGGCCAGCAACACCGTGGCATTCAAACCGGGCAAGTCGCTGAAAGACAGCGTCAACCCATAAGCATTGAGCGGGCTCCCGGCAGCGGGAGCACGCAGGGGAAATAGGCACGCCGAGCGCATCGGGTGCCTATTTTTTTGCCTGCCGTTTGCCCGCAGATGTTCTTGCGAAGCCGCTTTGGCGTGGCTAGGATGCGCGATCGTTCGATTTTTGATCTAAGGCCAAGGATGACCCGCCCCACTGACAGCCCCCTTTCATGGCACACCCTGCTGCACGGCCTGGCAAGCCCCGGTTTAGTTGCCCTGATCGTGGGCTGCCTGTTCAGCCTTGGCCTGTCATCGGCCGCTGCCGGCAACGACTCGCGACTGGAGCAGATCGGCTATCGCGAGGCCCTCAGCTGGTTCCACAGCCAGAAATACGACAGTTCCGGCGCCTGGCTCTGCGGCTATTCCCTGGCCCGCGAGGACTACAGCGTAGCGCCCAAGGCTCCGCGCCTGCTGGTGGAAGTGGACCAGCGCTTTCTTTACCTCAAGACCGCCGGCCAGCTGGTGGAACTCACCGGCGCCGCCCAGGGCCTGGAACGCAGCGAGTACCAGAACACCGGCGCTCATATCCGGGTCACCCTGAACATCCTCAAGCGCAACAATTTCAGCGAGTACCAGGAGTCTCACGACCGCCAGGTGCTGGCGCGCATCGAGATGAACGACCAGGTCGAAACCCTCACCCTCAAGGGGCAATCATGCGGTACCTGAACCTGGCAGGCCTGGGCCTGCTGATCGCCTGCGCGGCCACGCCCGCCCTGGCGGATGAATCGAACCCGGGCAAGGGTTGCTACGGCTACCTCACCGAACTGGTGCGCAGCAGCGATTTCCCCTACCGCGACTTCACCACCCCGGAGCACCTCAAGCTGCTGATCGACCGCGACGATGGCGACCAGCTGAGCCTGCAGCTGTTCTACGAAACCTCCGGCAGCGGGACCATCGGCTGGGTCCGCTACGACGTGCCGCAGCAGGCCCTGTGGAACGTCAGCATCGACCCCGAAGAGCCCCAGGCCCTCAAGTTCGATCAAGGCTTCGCCCGTGCCTACGCGTCCTGCCTGGAAGCGCGTTGAGGGGCCACGGCCGCTGCGCAGAGTTGCCGAGTGGTTCCTTGATTGTTGCCGGCCGTTGCCTGAATATTTGCCACTCTCCGAATCACCCTTTCAGCATGGAACGCCAAACTCTTGTCCACCTACCGCATTCAAGAAGCCGATCTCGATATTCCTGACGCCTGGCAGGACCAGAGCATCAATATCTTCAAGCTGCCAGCCGTTGGCGGTGCCCAGGAAGCCAGCTTCGTCATCAGCCGCGACCCGAGCCAGGGCGACGCCGCCTTTGCCGATTATGTCGCCGCGCAGCTGAATGCTGCCGAGCAGCAACTGCCAGGTTTCAACCTGATCAAGCGCTGGGACTTCGACATGCAGGGCCATGCCGCCGTGCTGCTGGACTACAGCTGGAAACGCGAAGGGCGCGAGCTGATGCTGCGCCAGGTCTTCATCGAGCGTAAGCCGGCCGTGCTGATCACCACCCTGACCACCACGGTCAACGACCTGGTGCATCATGAGCCGGCCTGGAAACAGGCCATGCAGAGCCTCAAGCCGCAGCCTTCGAAAGCCTGATCGGTCAACCTGCCCTGAGACGCATTGCCCGGTAGCCGAACTCTAGGAACCGACATGAAGTTCAACGATCTGTTCGTCAGCCGGGAGGAGATGTTCTCGATGGGCATCGAGGAATCCACCGGCCAGTACTACCTGACCTTTCCGGTGAGCCTTGGGGTGGTCGACTACGAGGAGTACTACGCCATCGAGCGCGCGACCTTCGAACTGTTCGAACAGGATCTGCAGGCCGCGCTGGCGTTCGTCAGCCGCGCCAGAAAGCGCGAGCTGGACGCGTTGCTGATCATCAAGCCGGGCAAGAATCGCGGCTCGGCGATTTGACCCGGCCTCCAGCAGGCGCTCAGTTCAGTGCTGCCAGTAGTTGCTTGTTGAACGACTCTTTCAGGTCCTGATGACCGGTGTAGCCCAGGGTCTGCTCGCTCATGATCTTCGCTAGCGTTTCGTCGTCCGGTTTGATTTTGTTGGTTTTCAAGGCGATGAAAATCAGTGGGACCGGATAGGAGTAATACTTTGGCCTGTCTATGACATCGCTCACCAGCGCGGGGCTGACGTTGAAGAGGTTGAACAGAATTGGCAGGTGAACATCCTGGAGCTGGCGCAGAATCACCTGGCAGGTATTTTCAATACCTTGCTCTGTCACGGGCAGTAGCGGGCAGGCAGCTTTTTCACTGACCGTCGACAAGCTGTAGATAAATTTCGGATTGGCCAGGTTGGACGGGTAGGGCGGGTTTATCTGGTCGATCTCGGCCTGCAGGGCCGGGTGTTCGACGAAGATGAGGATTTCGTAGGCGCGGGTGTTGGCCAGGTATTCGAAATGCAGGGTCGCCACGGCGCCCGATTCTTTCTGTGCAACCACCACTTTGTTCTTGGTGACTTTTACTCCGGGGTAACCCGAGAGCTCGCTCTTCAAAAAAAGCTGGAGCGCCTTTTCAAAGTTGCTGCGCAATTCCTTGGTGTCTGCTTTCATTTCTCGATTACTCGTTCAATAGCGAAGAAGCCAGAAGGTGGCCGAATGCTGTGCGCCATTGCCACCGAACTGGGTACCTCTGGCGGTTTTGGTCGCAACTTCGAACTGGCCCTGGGTAGCGCCCGACGGTTTGATCAGGCCACCGCCCAGGCCACCGTTCGTATTGGCCGGATTGCTCATGTCGAACATTCCCGATCCCTGTTGGTTCTTGGTCAGTTTGCCGCTGCCATTTTTGACTTCGAACACGTGGTAGTTGCCGGCTTTGTCCTTGGCGATGATATCTGCCCTGATGCGATAGGACTTCTGGGTGACAGGGTGTTTGACCTTCATGGTCAATTCTTCACCTACCACAGTGAAACCGTTCCTCTCGAGGTCAGCTTTGGCTTTTGTAGTGCCCCTTCTGCCGCTGTAGGCCGATTTGCAGATCCAGCCCAGCGGATCGATCCAACCGATTGGGTTGGGAGCGTACTGATAAAGGTTCAAGCCTCCGGCCAGGCCGATGGGGTCCGGCGTGGTGAAGCGCCCGATATCCGGGTCGTAGAAACGGAACGTGTTGAAGTGCAATCCAGTCTCGCGGTCCAGGTACTGGCCCTGGAACCTGAGATTCTGTTCCTCGATGTAGTAGGGCTCGCGTATTTCTTCGACAGTGTTGCCCCAGACCTGATAGCGGGCCTGCCAGACGCTATGGCCGTCAGGCTCGCAAAGCTGTTGAGGCAGGCCATTCAGGTCGTTGTGGTAGTAGCGGATCTTCTGCTGCGCGCCGAGGCCGTCGACCCGCGCCAGGGGCGCATGTCCCAGGTCTTCATAGACATAGAGGCTGGTCTGTTGATTACGCTGTTCCTGCAGCAGCCGCAGGCCATCCCAGACGAATCGCGTTTCACCCAGAAGGTTGCCCTGGCTGTCGTACTCGCTCTTGCTGATGCGGCGACCCAAGACGTCGTAGCGCATCCTGACCAGGGTTTCGCCGCTGGAGGTCTGATTGCGCACTTCGATCAACCGGTGTTCGGCGTCGTAGGCAAAACGTTGCACGCCTCGCCGACCACTGCGTTTTTCAATCATTCGCCCGAAGGCATCGTAGCGGTAGCGCTTGTCCTGGTAGGTCAGCAATTTGTTGTGCACCACCAGCCCGGCGCCCGTCTTCGGGCCATCAAGCAAATTGGCGGCGGCGTCATAGGCGAAGGTTTCTTTCTGGCCCTGCAGGCCGTCCTGGCTGGCAATGATTCGCCCGGTCGCGTCGTAATGGAACAGTTGCCGATGTTGCCCGGTGGCATGTCGCTCGGCCAGGCCCACCAGATTATCGCTATCGTCGTACTCCAGGTGTCGCTCCGGGGCTGTTGGCAAGGTGTTTGCCAGCAGGCTGGAATGCTGCAGGCGTGCGCGCAGGCGGCCACAACGGTCGTATTCGCTGCGAGTGCTGATCTGACCCTGGGTACGCAGCACCTCACGGTGCAGGCGGTCACGTTGAAAGTCGCTGACTACCTGGCCATCGAGATTGATCTGGTGCAGATGGCCGCTGCCGTAATAGAGCCGGTTGAGCCAACGCTTGTCCGGTAGCTGGGTCTGAGTCAAATTGCCCAGTTCGTCGTATCGATGGATCAGGCTGCCGGCCACGGTGTGTTCTTCGAGTAATTGGCCCAGGGCGTCGTAGCTGAAACTCAGTGCCTGCTGGTTGCCGAGGTTGTCGGTAAAGCTGGCGGCGGTCAGTTGGTTCAAGGGGTCGTAGGTGTATTGGCTGCGGCCATCGTCTGTGATTTTGGCCAGCAGCCGCCCCACGGCATCGCGCTCGAACCGGTGGATGATCGGCGCGATAGGTTGCGCGGGCACGGCGCTCAGCCCGGTGCCGTAAGGGGCGGGGTGGGACTGGAGTTCGACGACGTTGTTCAGCAGGTCATAGCCATAGCGTTTGGCACTGCCGTCGAGGTCCTGCTGTTCGCTCAAGCGGTTGCCGGCGTCCCAGGCAAAGCGATAGCTTTCGCCGTTCTCGTTGGTGAGCGCCAGCAGCCGTCCGTACGCGTCATAGTCGAACCGGACCTGTCGGCCGTGAGCGTCGATGCGCTGGCGTATCTGCCCGCGCCGGTTGTACTGGTAGAGCGTGGTGTAGCCGGAAGGGTCGGTGTAGCCCTGTAGCTGGCCGTTGCTGCTGCGTTGAAAATGCTCGGCGCGCCCATCGGCCAGTTGGCTGCTCAGCAACCGTCCCTGGCAGTCGTAATGGAACCGGGTGTGCTCGCCAAGGGCATCGATGATGGCTTTCACGTTGCCGCGTCGATCGTATTCGAAGCGGGTTGGATAGCCCGAGCAGTCCAGGTGTTCAAGCAGTTGCCCGGACGAGTTCCAGCGCATCTTCCGGCTTCTTCCCGCGGCATCGATGATCTCTACCACCTGGCCGTGCGCGTCATGGCGGTACTGGGTCACCTGGCCCAGCGGGTCTACTTCGGCGATACAGTTGCCCCGGGGATCGTAGCGCAGGTGCCAGCTTTCTCCGGCGGGATCGGTCAGGGTCTGTGGCAGCGACCAGTGCTCCAGCCACAAGGTCGAATGGCTGTGCCCCAGAGGATCGGTCTCGGCTATCAGGTTGCCGGTTTCGTCGTAGCTATAGGCATAGCGCCCTCCCAAGGGGTCGGTGGCGCTGAGCAGTTGGCGCTCATCGTTCCACTCGAAGGCCCATGTCTGGTTGAGGTTGTCGGTGTACTCGACGATCTGCAACTGGCTGTTCCAGCGGCGACGGCTGAGGCGTTGCAGGCTGTCGGTGACCTGGGTGATTCCCGCCTCCAGATCATAGTCGTACTGATAGCTATCGCCTTCGTCGGTCCAGTGACGGGTTACTCGCCACTGCTGGTCGGCAAATTGTGTCCATTGATAGAAGCAGCGCAGCCCGGTGGCCAATTGATGTTCGGTCATCCGGTGGCCGGCGTCATAAGCGAAGCGACGCTGTACCTGGCCTTCGCTATCGCGCACCTGTGCCAGGTCTCCTGCCGCATCGTAGTCATAGCTGACCAGCACTTCCCGTTGCTGGTCGGGGTACAGCCGTTCGACCTGGGCAATCCGACCGGGCCAGAGCGTGCTGTAGCTCAGTTCGAGCTGCGCCTGTTCAAAGGTGTCACGCAGCAGCCAGAGGCGTCCGGACGAGTCGTACTCCAGGTGCAGACGGTTGTCGTTGCGGTCCCCCAGCTGGCTCAGGCGCAGCCGCGAGGAGTCGCCCGGCAGCGGCTCGAACAGGCGGTAGATACCGTCGCTGCTTTCGATCAGCAACTGTCCGTTCTCGTTGCGTCGCACGCTCAAGCCTTCACCGGGGCTGAAGGCTCCTGCACCCAGGGCAATGGAGCCCATGTCGATGCGGCGTCCTTGCTCATCAATGTAGAGCAGGCGCTCGCCACCTTCGGGGTGGGGCTCGATCTGGACGCTGATCTCGTAAGGCAAGCTCCAGCCGGCCCCGAGCAGGCCGTCACGACGTTCGTCGCGGCTGTTGTAGAAGCGTTGCCATTCGATGGGCATCAGCCCGGGCAGGGTGAAATCCAGATCGTCGTCGGCTCCGAGCACCTTGGCCCCGGTGGCTGCATGCACCGGGTGGGTCGAGGCGACGACGGCCTGGGTCAAAGCATTAGTGGCCTGGCTGACGACAAACGAATTGACCCCGGCCATCAGCATGCACGGCAGGTTGCTGAGGAACTTGCCCTTGCCGCCCTTGAGCATCATCAGCACGGTCACCGCCAGGCCCACCCCCGGGGTCTTGCCGCTACGGATCTCGCGCACCACCACCGAGCCACCGCCGATGGTCACGTTCGGGGAGATAGGCCCGGCCGACACTACCTTGGCATCGCAGGTGCTGCGGTCGCCGCTGCGTACTGCCGGCTGGCCGTCGATGCTGACCTTTTCCGAGCCTTCAGCCAGATACTGCACCGGCATCGGCGGGTGCTTGGTGCAGGTCACCAGGTCCAGTTCCTTGGTCTGGGAGCCTGGCGCCGGGGAGGCCACGGTGGGCCGCCACATCTGCGAGAAAAACTCCTTGGCCATGTCGAGGAAACCGGGCCCTTCCTCGGGCGTTGCCGACGGGGTGTCGGTGGCTTCGCCTTCTTCGGCGCCGTCGCCGCTGATCTGTGTCGGCGGTGCGATGCCGGCCGCGCGGGCCGCCGGCTTGTTGTTGGTCAGGACCTTTTTCGAGCCGCTGGCGATGGTGGCCTGGATCGAGGGCGGGAACAGGGCGTTGGCGATGCCCTCGCATAAATTGCTCAGGCCCTTGTCGGCTCCGGTCTTGCTCATGACCACGCCGACGACGACGCCCACCACCAGCCCCAGCACACAGGCGCCGAGGCCGCCGGTGGCCACGGTGATGCCTGCCGCCGCGGCTACTGCCATGGTCGCCAGGGCGCCGATGGCAACGTTGGCCGCCACCTCCAGCACACCGCCGAGAATGTCGGCCATCATCGAGGTGTGTTCCAGCCCGTCACCCAGGCGGGCGGCCCACAGTGCGTCAGACATGGCCCTGCCTCAGCCCAGCACCAGGGTGTTCTTGATCTGCGCCCAATGGGCGGCTTCCGCGTCGCCGAGCTTCTGTGCCTTGACGTAGCTCATGGCGAGCATCTGTCGGGTGCCGGGCAGCACCAGGGCCAGCTGGAACTGGAAAACCTGTTCTTTGCCCTTGTTGAACTGGCTGCGCAGCTCCAGGCCCTGGATGTCCTGGGCCGGGCCCAGTTGCACCGGTTGCGGAGCCTGGCAGCGCAGGTCCTGGACTTGCTGCTCCAGCCGCTGCAGCTGGCTGGCCAGGTTGCTCTCCAGGGTTTCGCCGTCCCCCAGCAGGCTGCGGCTGACGATCAGCGAAGTGCCCAGGGCCGGGAACTTGAGGATGTTGATCGAGGCGTCCTGCAGTTCGCCGGCAGGCAGCTGGAACTGCAATTCATTGAGGCGATAGGTCATGGCATGGGCGTCCGTTCATTAGCCTTTGGGGGCGGAAAAGGGGGCTTTGGCCTTGGCGCTGATGGCGCCCTGCACACCCTGGCCCTCGGTGGTGGTGCCCGGGCCGCCGCCGTTGTTCAGGTGCAGCACGCCACCGGTATTGATCTCGGCATCGGCCGAGGCATGCACGCTGATGTTGACCCCGCACAGGTTGATCTGGCCGCTGGCGTTGAGCTCCAGGATGCTGGCCCCGCATACCAGGCGCAGGCGCTCGCCGACCTCGATCACATAGCTCTGGCCGACGCTGTCGAGCTTCTTCTCGCCGACCGTCAGCTCATCCACGTGCTGGACGATGCGCGTGCGCTTGTTGCCGATGGTCACGTACTCGTCGTGGCCGATGCTCTTGTTGCGGTTGTTGCCCACCGAATGGCTTTCGTTGACCTCGACCACGATGTCCTGGTTGCGCTCGGCGTGGATGTACAGCTGCTCCGCGCCCTTTTTGTCTTCCATGCGGATTTCATTGAAGTTGGCCGGGCTGCCGCCCTTGCTCGAACGGCTCTTCATGCCGCTCTGGGTGGCGTTGGCGGGCAGGTCGTAGGGCACGGTCTGTTCGGCGTTGTAGACCCGGCCGGTGATGATCGGGCGGTCGGGATCGCCTTCCAGGAAGCTGACGATGACTTCCTGGCCGATGCGCGGGATCTGCATCGAGCCCCAGTTCTTCCCGGCCCAGGCCTGGGACACGCGAATCCAGCACGAGCTGTTTTCGTTGGACTGGTCGTGGCGGTCCCAGTGGAAGTGCACCTTGACCCGGCCGTACTGGTCGGTCCAGATCTCTTCCCCGGCCGGGCCCACCACTCGCGCGGTCTGCGGGCCCTGGACCATGGGCTTGTGGGTGGTGGCCAGGGGGCGGAAGCTCTGCTGGGCGTCGATGCAGGTCAGGTGGCTCTCGAACTGCGCCGAGCCGCCGCCAGCGCCGCTCTCCAGGCTTTCCTGGACCAGGTAGTAGCGGATGCTGACGATCAGGTATTCGCGGTTCTGGTCCTGGCGGCTGAAGCCGGTGAGGCTGAACAGGTTGCCCACCCCCAACCCCCGGGCGTTGCCGCTGAGCTCGATGCGCTCATGCAGGCTTTGCAGGGCCTCGATACGGGTCTGGGCATAGTGCTCGCCGTCGCTGCTCTGCACGTAGGTGCCGGGGTAGTCGTAGAGCGGGTAGTCGCCGGCGCTGTGGGGCCGCGGCATGGCCGAGCGCACGTCGATCCGGGCGCTGGGGCGCTGGAAATCATAGTCGTTGAGCTCCAGCGAGCCGGGCTGCACCTCCTGGGCCAGGTGCCAGTCGAACATGTGGTCGCGCTCGCGCTGCTGCTCGTCTCGCGGGTAGTAGGGCACCGAGGCGTAGCCGGGCACGCTGCTGTGAGCGCCATAGGCGTCGGCCAGCACCACCACGTGGCGGTCCTTCTCGTGGCGGAAGAAGTAGTAGATACCTTCCTGTTCCATCAGCCGGCTGACGAAATCGAAGCTGGTCTCGCGGTACTGCACGCAGTACTCCCACTCCCGGTAGGGGCGGCTCAGGGCGTCTTCGAAATCGGAAAAGCCCAGGTCGCGGAACACCTGCTTGATGATCTGCGGGATGCTCAGGTTCTGGAAAATCCGGCAGTCGGAGGTGCGACTCAGCAGCCACAGCCAGGGGCGCAGCGTCACCTCGTAGCTGGCGAACTGGCCGGTGTCGATGTTCTGGCTGCAGCGCGCGACGATGCCGTGGAAGTACCGCTGGCCGCCGCCGTCCAGCTGTACGCTGAGGCCCATGGGCTTGCCCAGCAACTGGTTGAGGTCGATGTTGGCGTCACTGGAGGCCAGTTGCAGCTGGTAGTCGAACAGCCGCCCCAGCTCCTCGCCGCCGCCCAGGCTCTTGAGCAGCAGGACGTCCGGGCCCAGGGGGCAGTTGACCTGTGCCAGTCGTGTGGATTGCTGAAATAACATCGTCAGTCTCGTTGAATGCGTGGTGTGCCAGGTCAGCCCCCTGCAGGAGCGAGCGTGCTCGCGAAGGCGCCAGGTCCATCACCGTGGCGGTCGCTTCGCTGGCAAGCCGGCTCCTGCGCAGGGCGTGGGGTCAGGCCGGCTCGCTGAAGTCGTAGTGCAGTTCGTTGTCGCGCTGGCTGATGCGCACCCCGGCCAGGGCGCGGCCTTCGAGCATGCGGTTGAGGAACTCGCGGCTCATGTCCGGTAGCAGGCTGTTGGTCAGGATGGCGTCGATCATCCGCCCGCCGCTTTCGGTCTCGGTGCAGCGCGAGACGATCAGGTCGATGACCTCGTCGTCGAAATCGAAATCCACCTTGTGGGTGCTTTCCACGCGCTTCTTGATCCGCCCCAGTTGCAGGCGGGTGATGGCCTTGAGCATCTCGTCGCTCAGCGGGTAGTAGGGAATGGTCACCAGGCGCCCCAGCAGTGCCGGCGGGAAGATCTCCAGCAGTGGCTGGCGCAGGGCCTTGGCGATTTCCTCCGGCTCGGGCACCGCCTGCGGGTTCTTGCAGACGTTGGCGATCAGCTCGGTGCCGGCGTTGGTGGTGAGCAGGATCAGGGTGTTCTTGAAGTCGATCATGCGGCCTTCGCCGTCTTCCATGACGCCCTTGTCGAATACCTGGAAGAAGATCTCGTGCACGTCCGGGTGGGCCTTTTCCACTTCGTCCAGCAGCACCACGCTGTAGGGCTTGCGCCGTACCGCTTCGGTGAGCACGCCACCTTCGCCGTAGCCGACATAGCCCGGCGGGGCGCCCTTGAGGGTGGACACGGTGTGGGCTTCCTGGAACTCGCTCATGTTGATGGTGATGACGTTCTGCTCACCGCCATACATGGCTTCGGCCAGGGCCAGGGCGGTTTCGGTCTTGCCCACCCCGGAAGTGCCGGCCAGCATGAACACGCCGATCGGCTTGTTCGGGTTGTCGAGGCCGGCGCGGGAGGTCTGGATGCGCTTGGCGATCATCTGCAGGGCGTGGTCCTGGCCGATGATGCGTTTCTTCAGGTGCTGGTCCAGGTTGAGCACGGTTTCCAGCTCGTTGCGGGCCATGCGCCCCACTGGAATGCCGGTCCAGTCGGCGACCACCGAGGCCACGGCCTGGTAGTCCACGGTCGGCAGGATCAGCGGGGTCTCGCCTTGCAGGGTGCTGAGGCGCTGTTGCAGGTCCACCAGTTTTTCCCGCAGGCCGTGGCTGTCGTCGCCGACGTCGCTGTCCACCAGGCCGACGTTTTCCCGCAATTGGGCCCGGGTTGCCAGCAGTTCGTCCACCAGGGTCTTCTCTTGTGCCCAGCGGCTTTCCAGCTCGGCCAGGCGCTCGCGCTCGGCAGTCAGGAGGTTCTCGCTGTTGACCTGGCGGTTGCCAATGGCAACGCCGATCGCCTGTTCCCGGGCGATGATCTGCAGCTCGGTTTCCAGGGCCTCGATGCGCCGGCGGCTATCGTCCACCTCGGCCGGCACGGCGTGCAGGCTGATGGCGACGCGGGCGCAAGCGGTATCCAGCAGGCTGACGGATTTGTCCGGCAACTGGCGCGCGGGAATGTAGCGATGGGACAGTTTGACCGAGGCCTCCAGGGCTTCGTCGAGGATCTGCACCTGATGGTGCTGTTCCATGGTCGAGGCCACGCCGCGCATCATCAGCAGCGCCTTGTCTTCCGAAGGTTCGGCCACTTGCACCACCTGGAAGCGCCGGGTCAGGGCCGGGTCTTTCTCGATGTGCTTCTTGTACTCGGCCCAGGTGGTGGCGGCCACGGTGCGCAGGGTGCCACGGGCCAGGGCCGGCTTGAGCAGGTTGGCCGCGTCGCCGGTGCCGGCGGCGCCACCGGCGCCCACCAGGGTGTGGGCTTCGTCGATGAACAGGATGATCGGCTTGGGCGAGGCCTGGACGTCCTCGATGACCTGGCGCAAGCGCTGTTCGAACTCGCCCTTCATGCTGGCGCCGGCCTGCAGCAGGCCGACGTCGAGGCTGCGCAGTTCAACGTCCTTGAGCGCCGGCGGCACGTCGCCGGCGACGATGCGCAGGGCGAAACCTTCCACCACCGCGGTCTTGCCCACCCCGGCTTCACCGGTGAGGATCGGGTTGTTCTGCCGGCGGCGCATGAGGATGTCCACCAGTTGGCGGATCTCTTCGTCGCGGCCGACGATGGGGTCGAGCTTGCCGCTGCGGGCCTGTTCGGTGAGGTCGACGGTGAAGCGCTTGAGGGCTTCCTGCTTGCCCAGGGCGCTGGGGGCCATGGCGCCGCTGGCTTCGCCGGGCACCGCACCGGCACTGAAGCCGTCGCTGGCGCTCAGGGCGTTTTCCGGCGAGTCGCCGATGTATTCGTCAAAGCGCTCGCACAGGGTCTCGACCTTGATCTTGTCGAACTCGCGGGACAGCCCCAGCAACGCATGGCGCAGGCTCGGGGTCTTGAGGATGCCGATCACCAGGTAGCCGGTGCGCACCTGGCTTTCGCCGAACATCAGGCTGCCGTAGACCCAACCGCGCTCCACCGCCTCCTCGACGTGGGACGACAGGTCGGTGATCGAGGTCGAGCCCCGGGGCAGGCGGTCCAGGGCCTCGGTCAGGTCCTTGGCCAGGCGCGCCGGCTCCAGGTTGAACTGGCGGATGATGCGGTGCAGGTCCGAGTCCGTAAGTTGCAGCAACTGGTGAAACCAGTGGGCCAGCTCCACATAGGGGTTGCCCCGCAATTTGCAGAAGACCGTGGCGGCTTCGATGGCTTTGTAGGCAACGCTGTTGAGTTTGCCGAACAGCGCCGCGCGACTGATTTCACCCATGCTCTGTGCTCCTTGGTGTACGTGAGGTAGTGGCCAGGTCGGCGTAGTGCCGGGCCAGTATTAGATCCTTGGCATCGCTGCCGGGTTGGCCGAGCCAGGTGTTGAAACCCAGGCGCTGGCGGCCGTTGAGTTGCAGCTTGGGTACTTCGTCCTTGAGCAGGACCAGGTTCAGGTCCCAGTCCAGCTCGAAGCCCAGGTATTCGGCGGCCCAGGCCACCAGTTCCTGGAATTGCTGGCCGTCGGGCAGCATCCCCAGGTAGTCGTCCAGTTTCATCGGGCCGAGGCGGATGCGGAACTTGTGCTGGCGGTCCCAGACGTGGCTGCCCAGGCAGAAATCCACCCCCAGCTGATGGGATTGCACCCCGACCCGGCTGCGTTCGGGCAACTCCAGCCACTGGCCGACATATTCCTCGATCTGCACCGGCAGGCCGAAATACTCGCTGATGATCGCCCGCAAGCCGTCCGGGTAGCGGGTCTGGGCCGCCAGGTGGCCGCTGTAATGCAGCTTGGCGGTGTCGGCTATCAGACCCTGCTTGAGCAGGCTGGGCATGCCCCGGCCCGACAGCGCCGCCAGCCGCGCCGACCAGTAGTCGTCGTCCGGGCGATCGTGGCTCACCGTCGGTCGGGCTTCGGCCCAGGCCCGATAGAACAGGCTCAGCAGGCGGTGGTGGAACACATCGAGAAAGCGCTTGCTGGTGCTGTCGGCGTTGTTGCGCTGGCGCTCGCGCACGTATTCGGTGATGTGCAGCGGCAGCGGCCCGTTGGGCCCGCCGAGGCCGAAGAAGAACTGCTCCAGGCGGGTCGCGGCGCCGTCGCTGCCGGGGGTGACCGAGGCCAGGGTGGCCGGGGCGAAGCTGCAGTCGGCCTGCTGTCCCAGCCGCAGCGGATCGTCCGCCAGGCGCACGGAGTGACCGAAGCGCGGCAGTTGCGGCGACAGGCATTCGATACGCCGCAGGGCCTGGAAGAAGTCGTACTCCCAGGGCTCGGCGTGCATCGCCGTCAGCGTATTCAAAGAGTCGGACGACGTCCGGGCTTGGCTTTCCATCGCATGATCTCGCCGCGTTCGGTGGTACGGATCACCGTCTCGGTAAAACTGTTGATCGACACATAACGTGCCAGGAAGCGCTCGAATACCGCGCCGAGCAGAAACACCCCGGTGCCGCGGAACGCGTTTTCATCGAACTCCAGGGTGATCTCCAGGCCCCGGCCGAAGACGATCGGCCCGGGCATCGGCAGGCGCCGGGTCACCGCCTTGCTGCTGACTTCCCGCAGGCCCTCGATCTGCAACTGCAGGGCCGCGTCGTTGCTGTCGCCGTACAACCGCAGCAGTTCGCGCAGGGCCGCCGCGCCCTGGCCCTGTTCGCTCAGGGACAGGTAGTTCAGCGACAGCTGGCTGATCAGGCGCCAGGCCTTGCCGTCGTGGGCATGGCTGGGGCGCGGCCGGCTCGGGCCCGCCAGGCAGCGGATGGCCTGTACCGGGGCGCTGTCGGCCAGGGTGAAGTCGGTCTTGCCGTTGCCGGTGTTCATGAACAGTGGCAGGTCGCGGTTGGTGCACAGCGCGCTGACCCCGAGCTGGCGCAGGTCGTGGCGATAGGGCGCCTGCTGGCTGTCCACCAGGCTGACGAAGGATTCGCTGCCGATGTAGGTGGAGCGCGGGCCGTTGCGACGCTGGTCGCTGGACAGCACCCGCGGCTCGCGCCGGACGATGTAGTAGGACTGGTCGCGGCCGTAGCGGGATGGATCGCGCACGGCGTAGAACGGCAGGAACGGCTGTTCCGGGCCGGTGCCGTGGCCGCTGATGGCGGTCAGCGAGTGGACCTCGAAATCCATCGGTCGGGTGCGGTCGGCGATCACATGGTGCTCGTTGACCCGGTCGGACAGGTGGATACGGTCCAGGCGCTTGGGAAACAGGTTGATCGCCGGGGTGCAGAAGGGCACGAACTGAGCGGTGCCGACGCTGCCTTCCAGGCTCTGGTCGAAGCGCTCGAAGAGCACGATCAGCTCCAGCTCCTGGCCGGCGCAGCGCTGGACCGCGCGCCCCAGCTGGGCGAATTCGACGAACAGGAAGCGGTTGGGCAGGGCGAAGTATTCCTGCAGCAGGCGGTAGCCCTGGAAGGCCTGGGGCACCACCGGCAGCGCCGCGTCGCGGTCGTCGAAACCGCGCGAGCGCAGGGCGTCCGGGGGCAGGCGCTCGACCCAGTCGCCGCCCGGGGCCCGGGCGAACACCGCGCAGACGTTGCCCAGCAGTTGTTCGTAGAGGCGGAACGGCTGTTCGTCATTGCCGTTCAGGTACAGCGGCAACTCGTCCAGGGCCAGGCTGTTGAACGGCAGTTCGGCGCCGGTGCGCAGGGTCAGGCGCAGCCCGGCCTTGGCCCTGGGCTCGCTGGCGGCCAGGCGCCCGAGCACTGCCGACGGGTTGCCGAAGTATTCGGCCTGGGCCACTTGCAGTGGCCACAGGGTCACCGAGTGCGCGGTGCGGTATTCGCAGCAGGTCTGGGTATCGCGGCCCAGGGCGGCGCGCAGGCTGGTGTCGCGCTCCAGGGTGAAGCCGCTGCTCAGGGAACCTTCGTCGGGATCGGCCTGCAACTGCACCACCGTCATCGACGGGGTCGGTGCCAGGTAGTGCGGGTAGGCGATCTCCAGCAGGTTGTGGGTGAAGGTCGGGTACTCGGCGTCGAGCTTGAGCTGCACGCGGGCAGTCAGGTAGGCGAAGCCCTCCAGCAGGCGCTCGACATAGGGGTCGGCGCAGTCCATGCCCGACAGGGTCAGGCGGCTGGCGATCTTCGGGAATTCCTTGGCGAACTCCGCGGCGCTTTCGCGCACGTGGTGCAGTTCCTGGTTGTACAGCTCCAGCAGGCGCGGGTTCATGAGCGCCTCCGGGAGTCGGCGTGCACCACTCGTACGTGGCCCGATTCCAGGTCCATGTCGGTTTGCAGCAGCAGGCGCAGGGGCATCGGCTGGGCCCACAGGTCGCCTTCGATCTCGAAGCTCAGGGCGTTGTGGTTCATTTCCCCGGGCGCGGTGCGTGCGCGTACCCGCAGGGTGCTGCGCAGGATGCGCGGCTCAAAGGTGGCGATGGCCTGGTGGATCAGTGCCTCCAGGGCCGGGATATCGATGCTCGAAGCGCTGTACCCGGCCAGGGCCGGCAGGCCGTAGTTGACCACCGAAGTACCGGCGGGGGTGTGCAGGGTGGCGTCGGCTTCCAGCAGGGAAGTGGTGTTGAGCAGCCATGCCAGGTCGCGCAGTACCGAGGCCTTGAGCTGGCTCAGGGACAGCACGCGTTTGTCCGGGCTTTCTTTCAGGTTGCCGGGTTCATCGTCGGTCAGACGATCCAGCAGGGAGGGTTGCAAGCGATCGCGGGCGGCGATGTCGGTTACCAAGGGGTTCGCTCCAGGATCGGATTGCGCAGGCATGACGTCACGAAAAGGGGCATAACCAAAGACTCACGAGGACGCGGTCCTGGCCAACCGTCCCCGCGTTGCGCCAGGCGCAACGCGAGGGCCGGGCCGGTCGCCGCCACGGGGCGGCGACCGAAGCGGATCAGCGCTTGGTGTTGGAGCGGATGTTCCAGCCGTACTTGATCGGGCCGCCGTCCTTGGTGCCGTCGGCTTTCTGCGGCTGGTACTCGACCATCACCTGAGCGAAGTTCAGGGTGATGTTTTCGGTCAGGCGGTCATCGCTGCCCGAACCGCCGGTGCTCAGCGAAGTGATCAGCACTTCTTCCAGGTCGATGATCATGTACTCGACCTGGCTTTCGCCGCCGGCCTTGCGCACGGTCAGGCGCACCTTGTCGATGTGCTTGCCGCTGGAGCAATGCATCATCAGGTTCGGCGATGCCTTGTCCACGTACTTGGTCAGCGACAGGTCCTGGATGTTCACCTTGCCCGCGCCGCCGCCACCGCCAACGTGCATGTTGCCGGACTGGGACATGCCCCAGCTCCAGTTCAACACGTCGATTTCGTCCTTGTGGGCTTTGTCCATGGACTCGCCCTTGATGTCACCGATCTTGATGAAAATATCAACAGCCATGTTTTCTCCCTGTGTGGCACTTGCCACGATGTTGATTCAGCTTCTGTCGCCGCTGCGCGAGGCCCTGTGGACCTCGCGCGGCCTGTGGCTGCGGCCGCAGGTTTGAGTCGGTTATGGGTTAGGCGCCCTTGGCGGACGGCAGTTTGGATACCAGGCGCAACGACACGGTCAGCCCTTCGAGCTGGTAGTGCGGGCGCAGGAAGAACTTCGAGTTGTAGTAGCCGGGGTTGCCTTCGACTTCCTCGACCACCACCTCTGCCGCGGCCAGTGGGTGCTGGGCCTTGGTGGTTTCGGTGGAGTGCGCCGGGTCACCGTCGACGTAGTTGAGGATCCAGTCCTGCAGCCAGCGCTGCATCTCGTCCTTCTCTTTGAAGGAGCCGATCTTGTCGCGCACGATGCACTTCAAGTAGTGAGCGAAGCGGCAAGTGGCGAACAGGTACGGCAGGCGCGCGGCCAGGTTGGCGTTGGCGGTGGCGTCCGGGTCGTCGTATTCGGCCGGCTTCTGCAGCGACTGGGCGCCGATGAAGGCGGCGAAGTCGGTGTTCTTCTTGTGCAGCAGTGGCATGAAGCCGTTCTTCGCCAGTTCCGCTTCACGACGGTCGGAGATGGCGATCTCGGTCGGGCACTTCATGTCCACGCCACCGTCGTCGGTGGGGAAGGTGTGGGCCGGGAGGTTTTCCACCTCGCCACCGGACTCCACGCCGCGGATCCGCGAGCACCAGCCGAAATGCTTGAACGAACGGTTGATGTTCACGGCCATGGCGTAGGCGGCGTTGGCCCAGGTGTACTTGGAGCTGTCGGCGCCGTCGGTGTTTTCCTCGAAGGCGAAGGCTTCCACCGGGTCGGTCTTGGCGCCGTATGGCAGGCGCGCCAGGAAGCGCGGCATGGTCAGGCCGATGTAGCGCGAGTCTTCCGATTCACGCAGCGAGCGCCAGCCGGCGTATTCCGGGGTGGTGAAGATCTTGGTCAGGTCGCGCGGGTTCGACAGTTCCTGCCACGAGCCCATGCCCATCACGGTCGGCGAAGCCGCGGCGATGAACGGCGAGTGCATGGCGGCGCAAACCTTGGACAGCTCGCCCAGCAGCTCGACATCCGGTGGCGACTGGTCGAAGTAGTAGTCGCCCACCAGGCAGCCGTAAGGCTCGCCGCCGAACTGGCCGTATTCCTCTTCGTACATCTTCTTGAAGAGCGGGCTCTGGTCCCAGGCCGTGCCCTTGAATTTCTTCAGGGTCTTGTGCAGCTCCGGCTTGGAGATGTTGAGCACGCGGATCTTGAGCTGCTCGTCGGTCTCGGTGTTGTTCACCAGGTAGTGCAGGCCGCGCCAGGCGCTTTCCAGCTTCTGGAATTCCGGGTGATGGATCACCTGGTTGACCTGGGCGGTGAGCTTGGCGTCGATGGCGGCGATGATCGACTCGATCGACTTGATGGCGTCGTTGGACACCAGGTCGGTCTGCGCCAGGGCCTGTTCGGCCAGGGTCCGCACCGCGGTTTCCACGGCTTCGCGAGCACGCTCGGTCTTGGGCTTGAATTCCTGCAGCAGCAGCGATGCGAATTCGCTGGCCTGCTCGGTGGCGCCGGGTTGCGCCTGATTGTCACGCATCAATTCGGTCATGATCGTTGGTCCTGATTTACGCGTTCGGCTCGGAGTCAGCAGGCTTTGGCGCACTGGCCAGGGCCTGGAGCAACGCCGGATCCTTGATGGCTTTCATGATGATTTCTTCGGCGCCGGTCTTGCCGTCCATGTAGGTCAGCAGGTTGGCCAGCTGGGTGCGGGCTTCCAGCAACTGGTTCAACGAATCGACCTTGCGCGCCACGGCCGCCGGGCTGAAGTCGTCCATGCTCTCGAAGGTGATGTCCAGGCTCAGGTTGCCTTCGCCGGTCAGTTCGTTGGGCACGTGGAAGGCCACCCGAGGCTGCATGGCCTTGAGGCGCGAGTCGAAGTTATCGACGTCGATTTCCAGGAACTTGCGATCGGCCACGGCCGCCAGGGGCTCCACGGGCTTGCCGGCGAGGTCGGCCATCACGCCCATGACGAAGGGCAGCTGGACCTTTTTCTCGGCGCCGTAGAGTTCGACGTCGTACTCGATCTGCACCCGGGGCGCGCGGTTGCGCGCGATGAACTTTTGAGAACTTTGCTTCGCCACGTTGTGCTCCTGGTCGCTGCTGCGACGGTGTTGGCGTCGGTCGGTGGTTGCCGCTGACGATACTGCTCGGTTGTTCCGGGGTTAGTCGGATTCAGGGCCGCGCAGGTTTTCAAATTGGGACATGCCGTCGGGAATCAGATTGCGCACGATGGCCGCGAAGTCGGCGTTGACCAGGTTCTTGGCCCGGTTGAGCAGCACCGGCAACGGGCTCGAAGGCTCGTGGCGGCTGTAGTAGGCCAGCAGCCGGTCAAGGCTGCGCAGCACGTCTTCGCGGCTGCTGATCTCGCCGGAAATCCGTACCGGGGCTGGCGCTGCGGGCGCACCGGGCTCTTCGGTGGACGGCCCATCGGCGTGTTCCTCGACCGCGTTCTGCGCGCCTTGCGGGGCGTGCTGGCCCAGCACCTGCAGCGCCAGGCGCAGGGGTTGCTTGAGGGCCGTGAGGTCTACACCGCTGGCCGAACCTACTTGTTCGCTGACCTGTTTCTCGATGCTTTCGGCCGCCGAGCGGGCTGCGCTCAAGGCGCTGCGAATGGCATCCAGGTGCTCGGGGTCGCTGTCTTGCAGGGCGCCGGCCAGGTGGTCGGAGCCCAGGCTCTCGCCGGAAAAGTGCTGCAGGCCGGCGGCGTTCAGCGCGGCTCGCAGGCTCACCGGGCCGAAGGTCCGGGAACGGGTCAGGATGGCTTCGCGGAGCAGGCCGATGGTGGTGTCGGACGCCAGGCCGGCCAGGGCGTTGATACGCACCGTGGGGTCGTTGTCGTCGTCGGCGTCCAGGCGCGGATGCAGGTCCGCCCAGTAATCCCGGAGCAGGCCGTCGATCAGTTCGAGGCTGGTGGCCAGGCCCGGCAGGCCTTCGAGGGCCAGGGTGCTCTGCAGGAGGAAGTGGGTGATGCGCAGGTCTTTGCTGCGCGCCAGCAGGTCCAGGCTCTGTTGCTGGATGCTGCGCCAGTCCGGCGGCTCGGCCGGCAGGATCGAGTCGCCCATGCTGCGCTCGGGCTGGCCCTGTGCGGCCCGCTCCAAGTGCAAGAAATCCGCGTCATATTCCAGGTCTTCGCCACAAGGCGAAGTTGCTGAAACCGCGGCGAGCAACATCGGTACATCCACCTGGTTTGATCTCCCTATCAGCCTGCAGGACAGTCAGGCAATTAATGCACTAGTTTGTTTGTGAACTCGCGCACATTTCTTGGTTTATATGGACTCGTTGATACTAGTGAGCCATCATCCGTGTTCAAGAAGTTGTGCATTTTTGGTGTAGTAGTTGTGCCTTGTCAAGGTAAGCTATTCGCCCCGCATGACAGTGTTATGTCGCCTTATTAGTTCCTTGACCGGCGAGTCAGATCGGGGCGGTACGAAAGGCTTTTGTCATGCGTGTAGTTTAAGTTGAGCGATCATGCTGTGAACGGCGCTGTTTAAAGGATTTTTTGCGGACTTTTCATTTTTTCACGGAACTTTTTTCCCTTCGCCGGTTCGCACGCGGAAGTACAGCAAGGAGGCGCGATGTCGCTGTGTTTGACTATCACTAGTTATCACAAGATTACCCCTGGTCAATGCCCTGAAAAACTAATGGACCAGGGAATGATGGCAATTGGCCGCAGTTCCGATAATGACTGGGTACTTCCTGATCCCGAACGCTTAGTTTCCGCGCGGCACTGTGTCATCCAATACAAGGATGGCCGTTATTATTTGACCGATAACAGTACTAATGGTGTGGAGTTAGTCCGTGCCGGTATTCGTATGCGCCGGGGTAGCAGCGAGCCTCTGGAAGATGGCGAGGTTATTCGCATTGGCGATTATGAAATCAGTGCGCGCATCGATTTCAGTCTGAACCGCCCGGGGGCTGAACCCTTTTCCGGGGACAGCTCCAATAGTTTCGAGGCGCTGATGGGGCGTCAGGCGGCGTCGCCGACCCCTATCGAACCGATTTCCATGGCCCCGGTGGCGCACTTCCAGGGTGCCTCGGCCCAGGACACCTTTCCCGATCTGTTCGACTTTCTCGCCCCCAGCGCGACCCCGCCGGCCACCCAGCCGGACCACGTGCCGGCCGAGCAGCACGATTTTCGCCCGCCGACCCCCACCGCGGTGCCCCAGCCCGTGGCACCACCAGAGCCATCGGCGCCCCAGGGCGGGGCGATGATTCCGGAGGACTGGGACCTGTTCGGCTCGACGCCCGCAAGCCCTGCGCCAGTGCCCAGTGCGCCGCCCGTGGTTGCCCCGCCGGTGGTTGCCGCCGCGCCGATTGCCCACCAGGCCTCGTTCGCGCCAGAACCCGCGCAGCCGCAGCCGCAGCCGATCGCCCAGGCGCCCGTGGCACCGGTGGTTTCCGAAGTGGAGCTGGCTCCTGTTGTCACGCCCGCGCCGGCCCCGGTCGCCCCCCAGGGGGATCTGCTCCAGGCCTTCCTGCGCGGGGCCGGGCTCGATCAACTGCGTATCGAGCCGCAGCAGGCCCAGGCCCAGATGGAAAGCCTGGGTCGCAGCTACCGGTTGATGGTCGAGGGCCTGATCGATGTGTTGCGTGCCCGCAGCAGCCTCAAGGGCGAGTTCCGCATGCAGCAGACGATGATCCGCCCGGTGGAAAACAACCCGCTGAAGTTCGCCCCCAATGTGGACGAGGCCATGCTCCTGCTGCTGCGCCACAGCAACCAGGCATTCATGGCTCCGGATCAGGCCGTGCAGGACAGTTTCGATGACCTGCGGGCGCACCAGCTGGCGGTCATGGCCGGTGTGGAAGCGGCCATCAAGCACCTGCTGGGGCGCTTCGAGCCCACTGAACTGGAAGCCCGCATGGCTCGCCCCGGCGGCCTGGGCAACCTGTTCAGCGGCTCGCGCCAGGCGCAGAACTGGCAGCAGTTCACTGCACTCTACAAACAGATTTCCCAAGAGGCCCAGGACGATTTCCAGGACCTCTTCGGTCGTGAGTTCAGCCGCGCCTATGAAGAACACACCCACCGGCTGCGCCGTTCCTGAGCGCGCCTGGAACACCCGAAAAACACGGATACACGGACAGCTGATACGTCATTGAGGACGCAGGATGATTCAACGATTGCTGACATTGGTTGCCATGCTGGTACTGGCGGCCTGTGCCAAGGACACACCACCTCCCGGCGAACCGGCCAAGGAAGCGCCCGGCGCCACGACTGTGGAGCTGCATTTCCAGGCGGTCAGCGGGCTCAACCCCGGGCCTGATGGCCAGAGCACGCCGGTGCGGGTACGGATCTTCGAGCTGAAGAATCCGGCCACCTTCATGCGCGCCGACTACTTCGCCCTGGCGGAGCGGGCGCCGGCTACCCTCGGCCCGGACCTGATCGACCAGGATGAAGTGCTGGTCAAGCCCGGCGACCAGTTCACCCTCAAGCGCACCCTGGACCCGGCCACCCGTCAGGTCGGCCTGCTGGTGGGCTATCGCGAAGTGGACCAGGCCCTGTGGCGGGTCGGGGTCAACACCGCGCAGCGCCTGAGCAACCAATATCAGATCGTCCTCGACGTCCGCGCGGTCAGCGCCGAGCTCGTGGCATCCCCATCCAGCCCTGCCCAATAGGCAATCGGAGCAACCATGTCCTGGAACAATCGCGTGGTTTGGTCGGAAGGCATGTTCATTGGAACCCAGCACTTCCAGCAGCATGACCGTTACCTGGAAAACCTCATCGACGCCCGCAGCCGCCCGCTGTCGACGGGAGCCTGGGGGTTCTCCGAGCTGCGTATCGATCAGGGCCTGCTGGCCCAGGGCAAGCTGGCCATCGTCAGCGCCCGTGGCCTGCTGCCCGACGGCACGCCGTTCAACATTCCCCATGACGACCTGGCGCCCAGCCCGCTGTGCATCGACGACAACCTGCGTGACGGCCTGGTGTACCTGGCGCTGCCCCTCAAGCGCGCCGGCGCCCGGGACACCGTGGACGAGGGCGAAGAGCTGGGCGGTGCCCGCTACCTGAGCCAGGTGCGCGAGGTGCGTGACGACAACGCACCGTTCGAGAACCGCGCGCCGGTGGCCGTGGGCTCTCGGGCCCTGCGCCTGCTCACCGCCCAGGACGGCCTCAGCGACTACGCCGCCATTGGCGTGGTGCGGGTCAAGGAGAAACGCGCCGACCGTGCTCTGGTGCTGGACGACAGCTACATTCCGCCGGTGCTGGACGTGGCCGCGTCCAAGCCGTTGAGCGCCTTTCGCAGCGAGCTGCTGGGCCTGCTGCACCAGCGCGGCGAAGCCCTGGCCGGGCGTGTGGTGGCATCGGGCGCGGGGGGCGCTTCGGAAATCGCCGACTTCATGCTCCTGCAACTGGTGAACCGTGCCCAGCCCCTGGTCAACCACCTGAGCCAGATCAGCCCGCTGCACCCCGAGCGCCTGTTCAGCGAGCTGGTGAGCCTGGCCGGCGAGTTCTCGACCTTCACCCATAGCGCCCGGCGCCCTGAGCAATACCCGCAGTACCAGCACGATGAGCTGGCCATGAGTTTCGCCCCGGTGATGCAGGCCCTGCGTGAAGCGCTGTCGATGCTGATCGACAGCAAGGCAACGCCGATCCCCATCGTCGAGAAAGCCTACGGCGTACACGTGGCGATGCTGGCCGACCGCACCCTGCTGGAGAACGCCAGCTTCATCCTGGTGGTGCGTGCCGACGTGCCGGGCGAAACCCTGCGCGGGCGCTTCGCCCAGCAGAGCAAGGTGGGTTCGGTGGAGCACATCCGCGACCTGGTCAACCTGCAGCTGCCGGGCATCGGCCTGCTGCCGCTGCCGGTGGCGCCGCGGCAACTGCCGTACCACGCAGGCTCGACCTACTACGAGCTGGACCGTGGCAGCGAGCACTGGAAACAACTGGTTCACTCCGGCGGCTTCGCGTTCCACGTCGCGGGAGAATTCCCGGGCTTGAACCTGGCCTTCTGGGCCATTCGAGGATAAGTCGCGATGCATCCTTTCGACGATTCGCCAGGGCAGCCGTCCCCGCCCAACGACCGTACCCAATTCATGCCGCGCCCCGGTGGCCGTGCTCCCGAGCCCGGGCGCCCGGCTGCTGCGCCCGCGCCGTCGCTGGCCATGCCGGCGGCGCCGCTTCCGGCCGGCCAGGCCCGTGGCCTGAACCCCCTGGAAAGCGCCGCGGGCCCACTGCTGGCCTTGCTCACAAGGCTGCGCAGCACCCTGGCGCACCCGGCGCCGGCCAGCCTGCGGGCGCAACTGCTGGCCTACCTGCGCCAGTTCGAGGAGCGCGCGGAAGCGGCCGGCGTGCCGCGCAACGACGTGCTGCTGGCGCGCTATGCGCTCTGTACTGCCCTGGATGAAGCCGTGCTGAGCACGCCCTGGGGCAGCACCAGCGACTGGGGCAAGCAGAGCCTGCTGATCACCGTGCACAACGAGGCCTGGGGCGGCGAGAAGGTCTTCCAGCTGCTGGAGCACTGCCTGCAAAGCCCGCGCGAGCGCCTGTACCTGCTGGAGCTGTTGTACCTGTGCATGTGCCTGGGTTTCGAAGGCCGCTACCGGGTGATGATCGATGGTCGCAGCCAGCTCGAGGCCCTGCGCGAGCGCACCGCGGCCACCATCCGCAGCGCCCGTGGCGAGCACGAGCGCGAGCTGTCGCCACACTGGCGCGGGGTCACCGTGGCCCGTGACCGGCTGGCCCAGTTCATGCCGCCCTGGGTCGGCATCGCCATCGGCGTGGCCTTGCTCCTGGCGCTGCTGTTCGGCCTGCGCCTGAAACTGGCGGCGGACGCCGAGCCGGTGTTCAAGAACATCCATGCCCTGGGCGAGATCCCGGTGCAGACCCTGGACCGCCCGGTGATCCAGCCGAAGATTGTCGAGCGTCCGCGCCTGGCGGGCTTCCTCGCCGAGGACATCAAGGCCGGGCGGGTGGCGGTGGAAGATGCCGTCGACCGTTCGGTGGTGACCATCCGTGGCGACGAGCTGTTCGCCTCGGCCAGCGCCAGCATCCTTGACGACTACCAGCCGCTGATGCTGCGCATCGCCGACGCCGTGCGCAAGGTCAAGGGCCAGGTACGGATCACCGGCCACAGCGACAACCGACCGATCGCCACCTTGCGCTTCCCGTCGAACTGGAAGCTGTCCCAGGCGCGCGCCGAATCGGTGTTGCAGATCCTCGCGGCGAAGACCGGGCAGCCGGAGCGCTTCAGCGCCGAAGGCCGCAGCGACACCGAGCCACTGGCAACCAATGCCACCGCCGAAGGGCGGGCACGTAATCGTCGGGTAGAAATCAGCGTATTGGCGGAGGGGGTCGAGTGAAGGCGTTTTTCAGTTTTGTGATTCGCTGGGTGATCCCGCTGCTGGGGCTGATCGCCCTGAGCCTGATCATCTGGTTCATTGGCCCGTTGCTGGAGTTCCTGGTACCGGAAGGCCGGCGTTGGGCGCTGATCATTTTCATCTTCGCGCTATGGATCGGCTACCGGGTGTTTTGCATCATCCAGGCCCGTCGGAATGCGGCCAAGGTCTTGCAGAGCCTGGCCGCCGACACCCCGCCGGACCCGGACAGCGTGGCCACTGCCGAGGAACTGGCCGCCCTGCGCCAGCGCATGGACGAAGCCCTGGCGCTGCTGAAGAAGGCCAAGCTCGGCGGTGACGAGCGACGCAATCTCTACGAGCTGCCGTGGTACGTGATCATCGGTCCGCCGGGTTCCGGCAAGACCACCGCGCTGGTCAATTCCGGCCTGCATTTCCCCCTGGCCGCCCAGTTGGGCGCCGGTGCCGTACGCGGCGTGGGCGGCACCCGCAACTGCGACTGGTGGTTCACCGACCAGGCCGTGCTGCTCGATACCGCCGGCCGCTACACCACTCAGGACAGCCATGCCACGGTGGACAAGGCAGCCTGGCTGGGCTTTCTCGACCTGCTGAAAACCCAGCGCTCGCGGCGGCCGATCGATGGCGCCTTCGTTGCCATCAGCCTCTCCGACCTGCTGCTCGGCAGCGAAGCGGAGCGCGCTGCCCACGCCGCAGCGATCCGCCTGCGGATCCAGGAGCTGTACACCCAGTTGGGAGTGCGCTTCCCGATCTACCTGATGCTCACCAAGCTCGATCTGGTGCCGGGTTTCATGGAGTTCTTCGACTCCCTGAGCAAGGAAGAGCGGGCCCAGGTCTGGGGCATGACCTTCGCCCTGGACGACGGCAAGAGCGGTGACAGCCCCCTGGCCCACCTGCCGGCGGAACTGGCGGCCCTGGAGCAGCGGCTCAACGAGCGCCTGGTGGAACGCCTGCAGCAGGAACGCGACCCGGCGCGGCGCGACCTGATCTACGGCTTCCCGCAGCAGTTCGCAGCGCTCAAGGAATCCTTGCAGAGCTTCCTGGAAGGGGTGTTCAAGCCCAATGCCTTCGAAGAGCGGGTACTGCTGCGCGGGGTGTACTTCACCAGCGGCACCCAGGAAGGCAGCCCGATCGACCGCCTGATCGGCGCCATGGCCCAGAGCATGAACCTGGACCGCCAGCACCTGGCGCGGCAGACCGGCACCGGGCGCAGCTACTTCATCGAGAAGCTGTTCAGTGCCGTGGCCTTTGCCGAGCGCGGGCTGGTGGGGGTCAACCCCAAGGTCGAGCGCCGGCGCAAATGGATCGCCCGTGGCGCCCTGGCTGGCACCGTAGCCCTGGTGCTGGTGGTCAGCACCTTGTGGATCATCAGCTACAGGGCCAACCAGGCCTACATTGCCCAGGTCGACCAGCGCGTCGGCCCGGTGCGCCAGGACGTACAGAACCTCAGCCCGGCCCAGCGCGATGTGCTGGCGGTGCTGCCGCTGCTCAACGCCACCCGCCACCTGGCCGGCGACGCACCGGGCTGGGCCGAAGGCCTGGGCCTGTACCAGGGCGACATGCTCGAAGCCGAGTCCGCCAGCGTCTATCGCAAGCTGCTGGTGGCGGTGTTCGCCCCACGGTTGATGACCCGCATCGAAGAGCAACTGCACAGCGGCGGCAACTCGGACTTCCTCTACGAGGGGCTCAAGGCCTACCTGATGCTGGCGGACAGCGAGCACTACGACCCGGACTTCATCAAGGCCTGGATCACCCTGGACTGGGATCACACCCTGGCCCGCGACCTGCCGCCCGAGCAACGCCAGGCCCTGACCGGCCACCTGCAGGCGCTGTTCGAGAAGCATCCGCCCAACGCACGCCTGGACCAGCGCCTGATCGACGACCTGCGCCGCCAGCTGCAGCAGCTGCCGGTGGCCCAGCGGGTGTATGACCGGGTCAAGCGCGCCAAGCTGCCGGACGGCGTGCCGGACTTTCGCCTCAGCGAGGCCGGTGGCCGTGACGCCGCGCTGGTGTTCACCCGCAAGAGCGGCAAGCCGTTGAGCGAGCCCCTGAGCGGGCTGTTCACCGCCAAGGGCTACCGCCAGGGCTTCCTCCTGGCCAGCCTCAACCAGGCAGGCACCCTGGCGGAAGAACAGTGGGTGCTGGGTCGCGATCAGGCCGACCAGCAGAACGTCGCCAGCCTTGCCGCCGACGTGCGCCGCCTGTACTTCCAGGATTACCTGCGCCAGTGGGACGCCTTGCTGGCGGACATCGACTTCGTGCCGATCACCAGCGTGGC
Organism: Pseudomonas sp. GW823-FHT03E05; assembly: GCF_058796855.1. Taxonomy (NCBI): domain Bacteria; kingdom Pseudomonadati; phylum Pseudomonadota; class Gammaproteobacteria; order Pseudomonadales; family Pseudomonadaceae; genus Pseudomonas; species Pseudomonas sp. GW823-FHT03E05. The sequence continues at coordinate 514,705 of NZ_JBXAJB010000003.1, read as the reverse complement.
CCAGGCCGCCGACGTGCTGCGGATTCTTTCCGGGCCCACTTCGCCGCTGAAGAAACTGTTGGTGGCCGTAGCCAAGGAAACCGACCTGCAACAGGAAGAACGCCTGCTAGCGGCCCAGGGCCAGAAGGTCGAGGGCGGTGTGGACCAGCTCAAGCAACGCCTGGGTACCCTGCTGGGCCAGGAACAGTCGGCCAACCCGGCTGCCGTGGCCAGCAGCGAAGACCCGGTGAGCGCGCACTTCGCCGAACTCAACAGCCTGGTGAGCAAGGGTGAGGGTGAGCCGGCGGCCATCGACGGCCTGCTGGCGGACATGAACGCCCTGTACGTGCAGGTCAGCGCCATGGTCGGGGCCAGCGGCGACGCGCTGCTGGGCGAGGCCAAGAACCAGGCCAGCGCCGCTGCGGCGCGGGTCAGCCTGACCGCCGAGCGCCAGCCTCCGGTGGTCCAGGGGCTGGTCAAGTCGGTGGTGGGCTCCACTACCAACACCATGATGGGCGGGGTGCGCAACCAGCTGAACGCGGCCTGGGTCAGCGAAGTGGTGAACGTCTATCGCCAGTCCCTGAGCGGCCGTTACCCGATGTCGCCGGGCAGCTCCCGGGACGCGACCCTGGAAGACTTCGGCCAGTTCTTCGGCACCGGCGGGGTGATGGACAACTACTTCCGCAAGTACCTGCAGCCCTACGTCAACACCTCGACCACCACCTGGAGCTGGCAGCCAGGCGCGGCGCAGAAGCTGGGGATTTCCCCTGGCGTGCTGCAGACCTTCCAGCGCGCTTCGAACATTCGCGACGCCTTCTTCCGCTCCAGTGGCGGTACCCAGCCGGCCGTGCGTTTCGAACTCAAGCCGGTGGCGATGGACGCCAATATCAGCCAGTTCCTCCTCGACCTGGACGGCCAGCAACTGAGCTACGACCACGGCCCGAGCCGGCCGGTGGCCATGCAATGGCCCAACCCGGGGAGCATCGGCGTGGTGCGCCTGTCGATCATGCCGCCTTCGGCCACCGGGCGTTCCGGGATCACCCTGGATGGCCCCTGGGCCTGGTTCCGCCTGCTGGAGCAGTCGGACCTGACCGCCACCAATTCGCCGGACCGCTTCAACCTGCGGCTACGGGTGGACGGTGCGAGCATTTCCTACGAGCTGCGGGCCAGCAGCGCCTTCAACCCGTTCAAGAGCCGGGTGCTCAGTGGCTTCAGCCTGCCGGAGCGGCTATGACGGCGCCCGGCCTGTACGGCAAGTTGGCCAGCCGCGGCGATTTTGTCAGCCGTGGCCTGCCGCAGAGTTTCATCGGCCCCTGGGACAGTTGGCTGGCGGCGGGGCTGCTGGCCAGCCAGAACGCCCTGGGCGAGCAGTGGCTGAACGCCTACCTGATCAGCCCGTTGTGGCGCTTCGCCCTGGCCCCCGGGGTCTGCGGGCCCCAGGCGGCGGTCGGGGTGGTGATGCCGAGCATCGACCGGGTGGGGCGCTATTTCCCCCTGACCGTGGCTGCGCTGCTGGAGCCCGAGGCTGACCTGGCTTCGTTGGTCGGCGGCCCGGAGCAGTGGTTCGAACAGGTGGAAGAGCTGTTGCTGGCGACCCTGGAAGAGGGCGCCAGTTTCGAAGCCCTGGAAGAGGGCTTGCAGGCCCTGGGCGCGCCAAGCCCGGCCAGCCGGATCGAAGGCAGCCACTACGCCGGCCTGCAGCGGTTTTACGTCAGCGATCCACAGGCCCGGGGCGCGGTACTCGCGGCCCAGGCCTGCGCGGGATCGAGTGCCTGGTGGGGGCGCGGTTCGCAGTACATCAGCCCAATGCTGTTGCGCTGCCAGGGCCTGCCGCCGGCCAGTGAATTTGCGCAATTTTTGCTCGGACAAGAGGGTGCCGTCTAAATGCGTTCAGCGCCGCAACTGTCCTACCAGTCCGCCAGCTACAGCCATGTCGGCATGGTGCGGAAAATCAATGAAGACGCCTGGCTCGAAGCCCCGGAGACCGGCCTGTGGCTGGTGGCCGACGGTATGGGCGGGCACGCCGCCGGGGACTATGTCAGCAGCCTGATCGTCGACAGCCTGCGGGCGGTTCCGGCCGCCGACAGCCTGGACGACTATGTCGCCGCGCTGCGCAACGGCCTGGCCGCGGTCAACGCCGCGGTGCGCGAGGAAACCGCCAACCGTGGGGTGACCATGATGGGCAGCACCGTGGTGCTGCTGGCGGTGCGCGGGGCCCGGGCCGTGTGCCTGTGGGCCGGCGACAGCCGCCTGTACCGGTTGCGGGACGAACAGCTGGAAGGCATTTCCCGGGACCACAGCTACGTCCAGGACCTGCAGGACAGCGGCCTGCTCAGCGAGGCCGAGGCGCGGGTGCACCCGCGGGCCAACATCGTGACCCGGGCGATTGGCGTCGAGGCCCAGCTGGAGCTGTCCCAGATTGACCTGCAGGTGCAGGACGGCGACACCTTCCTGCTGTGCAGCGACGGCCTGAACAAGACCGCCGAGGACTTTGAGCTGCGTGACGTGCTCAGCCACAGCGAGCCCAATGACGTGGTGCGCAGCCTGATCCACCTGGGCCTGACCCGGGGCGCTCCGGACAACATCACCGCCATCGTGATCAAGGCCGCAGGACACTGACCATGGACATTCTGATTCCCGGCTTTGACATTCAGGGCGAAATTGGCGAAGGCGCCATGGCCAGCGTGTACCTGGCGACCCAGCGTTCCCTGGAACGCAAGGTGGCACTCAAGGTGATGGCCGCGGCGCTGGCCGCCGACCCGAGCTTCTGCGAGCGCTTCCTGCGCGAGGGCAAGACCCTGGCGCGGCTGTCGCACCCGCACACCGTGACCATCCACGACATCGGCAATGTCGGCGAGCTGTACTACATGGCCATGGAGTACCTGCCCAACGGCACGCTGAAAGAGCGCATCGCCGCCGGGCTGACCCCGGAGCAGGGCCTGACCTATATCCGCCAGATCGCCTCGGCCCTGGGCTATGCCCATGCCCAGGGGCTGGTACACCGCGATGTGAAGCCGGCCAACATCCTGTTCCGCGCCGACGGCACCGCGGTGCTCTCGGACTTCGGCATCGCCAAGTCCCTGGACGACCGCACCCAGTTCACCCAGGCCGGTTTTGCCGTGGGCACCCCGAGCTACATGAGCCCCGAACAGGCTCGTGGCCAGGACATCGACGGCCGCGCCGACCTCTATGCCCTGGGGGTGGTGCTGTATGAAATCCTGGTGGGCGAGCTGCCTTACAACGGCACCGACGCGCTGTCCACGGCCCTGGCCCACCTGACCGAGCCGCTGCCGGAGCTGCCGCTGCACCACGGTCGCTACCAGCACATCCTGCGCAAGCTGCTGGCCAAGGACCCGGCCGAGCGCTACCCGGATGCCGCCGCCTTGCTGGCGGCCCTGGACAACCTGCCGGCCGCCACAGCCGAGGTGGAAGCGACGCTGATCCAGCCCTTGCCGCTGCCACCCCAGGCTGCGTCGCAGCCTGTACCTCAGAGCAACGACCTGGCCGGGCTGACCCCGGTGTCCATCGAGATCCCGCAGCAGGCGCCCCGACCGGCGCCGCGCCGCGAGCCGCCCGAGGAGCCGCCCGCGCCGCCGCGCACGGCCAATCTGCCGCCAGCCGGCAGCGGGCCTTCCGAACAGCGGCGCGGCCCAGTGCTGGCCCTGGCCGGGGTCGCCGTGGCGGTGGCCCTGGCAGTGGCGGGCGCCGGTTACTGGTGGCTGTCGGGCGACAGCCCGGCGCCAGAACCCAAGACCGCCTCGACAGCCGGCACCACGCCTGCGGTGGTGGCGCCCCCGGCCAGTCAGCCGGTGGCCGCGGATGTCGACGGCGGCCAGCGACCGCTGCTGATGCCGGGCAAGAAAACCCTGTTCCAGCGGGTGCTGAGCAAGCCAGGGGCGAGTTTCTCCAGCGAGCCTGGGGCTGCGCCGGGCCAGGCGGTGCCGGCGTTCTCGGTGCTCTACGTGTATCAGCGCAAGAACCTCGACGGCCGCTCCTGGCTGCGCCTGGGGGCCGCCAGTGACGGTCGCAGCGCCGGCTGGTTGCCGGCCGAACAGGTCAGCGACTGGAAGCAGAGCCTGGTGCTGAAATTCACCGAGCGTTCCGGTCGTGCACCGGTGATGTTCGTGCGTCAGGCCAGCGAGCTGGAGCGTTTGTTGGCGGACCCTGCGGCGGCCAAGAACCTGCTGCTCAAGGCACAGAAGAATCCCCAGGACGAACAGCAGGTGCTGGCCCTGGAACCCAACGCCAGCGCGGTGCCACAGGACCAGTTCTACCTGCTGCCGATCTTCGATTCCAAGGAGAGTTTCGACGAGAACGGCCAGCCGGTGCAGTTGCTCAATGTGGCTTCCATCGACCCGGGCAACAGCCCGCAGAGCATCAGTGACAGTAGCGGCAAGCGCCTGCCGGCCAATACTCCTCCGGCGGCCGGCGATGCCTTCCGCACTGCGGTGGTGCTGGTGGTGGACACCTCGGTGTCGATGCAGCCCTACATCGACCAGGTGCGCGATGTGGTGCACGAGCTGCAAAGCAAGATCGCCCAGCGCGGCGAGCTGGACAGCGTCAGCTTCGGCCTGGTGGGCTTTCGCAACAACACCAGCAAGACCCCGGGCCTGGAGTACGTGACCAAGACCCTGGTGACCCTGGACCAGGGTCGCGATCCCCAGCGCTTCCAGGAGCTGGTGAGCCAGGTCAAGGCCACCAGTGTCTCCAGCCATTCGTTCAACGAAGACGCCTTTGCCGGCGTGATGCAGGCCGTGGAGGGCATGGACTGGAAGGGCTATGGCGGCCGCCTGATCCTGCTGGTCAGCGATGCCGGGGCGCTGCGCAAGAACGACCCTTACAGCCGCACCCAGATGAACGAGGCCGAAGTGCGCCAGGCAGCCCTGGGCAAGCAGATCAAGATCTACGCCTTGCACCTGCGCACCGATGCCGGCAAGAAGAACCACGCCCAGGCGGAAACCCAGTACCGGGTGCTGACCGCCGACGCCAACCCGAAGATCGGCGACCTGTACATTCCGGTGCCCGGCGGCGATGTGGGCAAGTTTGGCGAGCGGGTCGACGAGATCGGCACGGTGTTCGCCGACCTGGTGCATCAGGTGCGCAGCAACCAGAGCCAGGAAGTCCCGGTGCTGGCGGCGGCGCCGAGCATCGCGCAGAAGTCGGCGGCCATCGGCTACGCCATGCACATGGATTTCCTCGGCCGCAAGTCCGCCAGCCAGGCGCCCCAGCTGGTCAGCGCCTGGACCGCCGACCGCGACCTGACCAACCCGGCGCTGCCGGCGTTCCAGGTCTGTGTGATGCTCACCAAGCTGCAACTCAACGACTTGCAGCAGTCGCTGAAACTGATCGTCGACGCGGCGCGCAAGACCCAGACCTCGCCCAAGGATTTCTTCCAGGAAATCGCCAGCGCCAGTGCCTACATGAGCCGCGACCCGTCGGCCCTGCGCAAGGGCGGCAACCTGGCCGACGGCGGCGTGCTGGGGGAATACCTGGAAGGCCTGCCGTACCGCAGCAAGTCGCTGAACATGACCCAGGACCTGTGGCTGTCCCTGAGCGTGGCCGAGCAGGAAGACTTCATCGACGAGCTGGATTCGAAGATCCGCCTCTACGAAACCTTCCATAACGATCTGGCCAACTGGGTGCGCTTCGGTGATGCCGAGCCGGGTGATGCCCTGTACCGCGTTCCGTTGTCGACCCTGCCGTGATGCTCAATCTGGCGCAGGTGCACAAGAGCCGCGGCGAGGGTCGCCAACGCTACAGCCTGGTGATCCCCAGGCTGCAACTGCGTGCCGGTGATCAATTGGCGGTGGTCGGCCCCAGCGGTTGCGGCAAGAGCACGCTGCTGGACCTGCTGGCGCTGGTGCTGGCCCCGGATTCGGCGGCGCGCTTCGAGTTCTCCCCGGCCAGGGATGCCATCGACATTGCCGGGATCTGGCGCGGCGACGGCCACAGCGCGCTGGCGCAGTTGCGCAGCCGGCACCTGGGTTATGTGCTGCAGACCGGCGGCCTGCTGGGCTTTCTCGACGTGCGCGCGAATATCAGCCTGCCCCGGCAGTTGCTGGGGCTGGCGGACGAGGGCATTCCCCGGCGCCTGGCCGAGCGCCTGGAGATCGCCGACCAGCTGCACAAGAAACCCGCCGCGCTGTCGGTGGGCCAGCGCCAGCGGGTCAGCTGCGCCCGGGCCCTGGCCCACAACCCTCAGGTATTGCTGGCGGACGAGCCGACAGCGGCCCTGGACCCCTTGAACGCCCAGCGGGTGATGCAACTGCTGGTGCAGCAGTCGCGGGACCAGGGGGTGTGCTGTGTGATCGCCACCCACGACGAACCCCTGGCCCGGGCCAACGGCTTGCAGGTACGACGCATCGCCTGCCAGCGCGACGCCGATGGCGGAGTCACTGCCACACTTGGGGAGGCCTGCTGATGCGCGCCTCCCTGACCGCGGCACTGGCCTGGCAGGACTACCGGGCCGACAGCTGGCTGTCGGCCTGTTCGGTGCTGGCCCTGGTGGCGGTGATCGCCCCCTTGCTGGTGCTGTTCGGGCTCAAGTTCGGGCTGGTGAGCAGCCTCACCGAGCGCCTGGAAAAGGACCCGGCGGTGCGCGAGATCATTCCCCTGGGCGGCGGGCGCTTCAGCGCCGACTTCATCGCCCAGTTGGGGCAGCGTCCGGACGTGGCCTTTGCCTTGCCGCGTACCCGGCAGATCGCCGCCACCGCGGACCTGTCCCGGGGCACGGGGGATATCGGCCTGACCGTGGAGATGCTCCCCACCGCGGCCGGCGACCCCTTGCTCGGGCGCTTGCCGGCGCCCCGGGGCATGAGTGGCGTGCTGCTCAGCCGTACCGCCGCCGAGAAGCTTGGGGTGCAGCCGGGGGACTGGTTGCAGGCGACCTTTGGCCGGCAGGTGGCGGGGCGCAGCGAGGTACAGCGGACCCGGGTCCAGGTGGAGGGCATTCTGCCTCTGGAGGCCTTTGCCCGGGACGCGCTGTTCGCCCCGCTGGCGCTGCTGGAGGCCGCCGAGGACTACCGCGACGGACGCGCTGTGGCGGCCCTGGGCTGGCTCGGCGATGCCCAGGCAACTGCCGGGCAGCGGGTTTACCCGGCGTTTCGCCTGTATGCCCGCGACCTGGGGGATGTCGAGCCATTGCGTCTGTATTTCGCCGAGCGCGGCCTGCTGGTGTCGACCCAGGCCCAGACCATAGCCCAGGTGCAGTCCTTGAGCCGCAACCTGGCCATCGTCTTCTGGGTGATCACCGGGCTGGCCCTGGCGGGTGCCTTCGCGGCGATCTTCGCCGGGGCCCTGGCGGCGGTGGAGCGCAAGCGCCGGGAGCTGTCGGTGTTGCGCCTGCTGGGGTTTTCCACCGGTGCGCTGCTGCTGTTCGTGGTGGCCCAGGCGCTGTACAGCGCCGGTTTTGCCGCGCTGTTGAGCGGCGCCCTGTATGGCCTGGCCCAGGCCGGGCTGAATCATTTGTTCATGCAGGCGCCCGGCGAATACGCCAGCCACCTGCTGCCGGCCCATTACGGGCTGGCCCTGTTGGCGACGCTGGGCGTCAGTACCCTGGCCGCCGCGCTGGGCGGCTGGCGGGTGTCGCGCATAGAAGCCTGTGAAGGAATTCGCGATGTATAAGTTGATCAGCACCGTGCTGGCCATGACCCTGGCCGGGGCCGTGTGGGCCGAAGAACCGGCGAACAAGATGGACAACCCCAAGCCGTTGCCGGACGACGTCAGCCTGCCGCTGCCCTGCGACGGCGAGATGGTGTTCCGCTACGTCTACGTGCTGGCCCAGGGCACCCTGGACGACCGTGAGGTGAACCTCGGCTACCCCTTCAGCGAGGGCGAGAGCGGTTACCAGCAGTCGTTCATTTCCGGCTATCGCCGGGACTACATCAACGGCCAGTTCACCCTCAAGGACCTGCCTGGCGCCTGGGGCAAGACCATTGGCCCGGCGCTGCCGAAAAGTGGCGCCGGGGTGCCCCTCAAGCCAATGCTGTATTTCATCGGCAAGTACGAGGTCACTGCCCGCCAGTACGCCCAGGTCATGGCCCAGGCCCAGTCCCTGGCCAGCGGTGATCCGGCCCCGGCCTGTGAGGCGCCGGAGGGCCTGCAGGGGCGCCTGCCCAAGGTCAAGCTGTCGCGCTTCGAGGCCGAGCGCTTTGCCGCGGTGTACAGCGCCTGGCTGATGAAGAACCACCGCGACCTGCTGCCGGTCAGCGGCCGTGGCAGTTCCTCGGAAGACGGTGGCCTGGGCTTTGTGCGCCTGCCCACCGAGGTGGAGTGGGAATACGCCGCTCGCGGCGGCCAGGCGGTCAGCCGCCAGGAGCTGGAAGGCCGCCTGTTCCCGCGGCGCGTGGAGGGCAGCGAAGACGACGGCCCGCTGGCGGACTGGGCGGTGTTCAACCAGGTAGCCGGCGGCACCGGCCAGGCCGCGCGCCTGATGCCCATCGGCACCAAGCTGCCCAACCCCATCGGCATGTTCGACGTGATCGGCAACGCCGCCGAGATGGTCCAGGAGTCCTTCCAGCTGGTGCGCGCCGGGCGCCGCCAGGGCACCTACGGCGGTTTCGTGGTCAAGGGCGGCAACTACCTGGAAGGCGAAGGCACGCTGTTCACCGGGATGCGCCGCGAGTACCCGCTGTTTGGCGCCGACGGCACTGAGCAGAGCAACGAAACCACCGGTTTCCGGGTGGCCATCGGCGCGCTGTCGGCGCCCCGTTCGCGCTACAAGGAGCTGTTCGCCCAGTGGCAGAAGGAAGGCCGCCTGGCGTCCCTGACCGATGCCATCGACGACGCCCAGGACCCCACCAAGCGCCTGGACGCCATCATCGCCGCCAGCGTCGACCCGCGCCTGCAGGCGGAGCTGGGGCTGGTCAACGAAGAGCTCAAGCGCAACGTCTCGCTGATCGCCCAGCAGCGCGAGGAGGCGGCCGGCAACCTGATCCAGTCGTCGGCCCTGGTGGCCGAGACCATCAACAACTACAACATCCGCCTGACCAACCTGAAGAAGAGCCAGCAGCAGGCCATCGATGCCAAGGACGAGCCCAGCGCCAAGCTGTTCGCCGAAGCCATCGACAACGGCCGCAGCGCGCTGGACGGGGCGGTGGCGATCTACATCGACAACCTGGCCACGGGCACCCGTTACACCGACGCGGTGATCCAGGCGCAATTTCAACGAATCAAGGAAGAGCTCAATCGCAAGCCGGTGCTCGGCAAGAGCCTGGTGACGCGCGCTACGTTATTCGTTCGCCATGTCGGGAATTATCGCCAGCAACGGCGAGCCGACCCGGCGACGATTTTGAAGGAACTGCTCGCATCGACCGGTCAGAAGTCATGACCGGCCGCTGTCTGTCGAGCCTGGAGGATCTCGGACGACATTGCGTCGCGCCGAGTTGGTCAAACTTAATCGAGATCACGAACATGCTTTTTTCCCGCAACCCATTTGCTTCAACGTCCAAGCGTCACCTGCTGTTGGTTGCCGCCGGGTTCAGCACCGTATTGACCGGTTGCGCGACCTCTCCGGTGTCCAAGGTCGCCTCGACCACCAAGGTCGAGTACTACCCGAGCTGCTACGAGCCGGTGCAGCACCTGCGCGCCACGGATTCGGACATGACCAAGTCGGTGGTCACCGGTGCTGCCCTGGGCGCTGCCGGCGGCGCTTTGCTCGGTGCCCTGACCGGTGACGGCGACCACCGTGGCCGCAACGCCGCCATCGGTGCCGCAGGCGGTGCCCTGGCCGGTGGCGCAGCCGGTTACTACACCGAGCGCCAGAAGCAGATCGCCGACGACAACCAGCGCATCGCTTCCTACGCTGCCGACGTCAACAAGAGCGCGGCCGACATCGACCGCAGCACGGCCTATGCCCGCGCTTCCCAGACCTGCTACCAGCGCGCCTTCGACAGCCTGATCAGCTCCCGCAAGGCCAACACCATCAATGACGTGGAAGGGCGCAAGCGCCTGGCGGAAATCGTCAGCGGCCTGAAAGAGTCCAACGACCTGATCACCGCGGTGAACGGCCGTGCCAGCGAAGACCTGAGCAAGTACAACCAGGCCTACGAGCAGGATCTGCAGCAAGTGGGCGTGCAGCGTACCGACGTGGTGAAAGTCGCTACCGCCGATACCACCACGGTGACCACCGGTGGCAAGAGAAAACAGCCACAGAAGGTCAAGCAGCCCAAGCTGCCGACCGTGCCTCAGGAAGCGGTGAGCACCGAGAGGTCGATCCAGGATGCCAAGATCAAGCAGGCCGAGAGCAACAAGGTCGCGACCACCGGCCAGACCCAGGTCAACAGCATGTGCAAGAACCCGGACCTGGGTGACTGGGCACCGGTGCCTTGCCCTAACGTCTGAGTTGGCGATTGTCTGACAAGATGTCGCGATAAGCGTTGAACGCCAGCCGATCTCCGAGCAATCGAACAGATCGGCTGGCGCTCTTCGAGTTACAGGTTAAACTGCGCCGGCCATCCAATAATTCCACTGAGGCGCCGTGCATGAAATTCCGTTTTCTTCTCTGGGTGCTTGGCCTGTTGATGGGCAAAGCCAGCCGCAACAATCCTGCTTTCCAGCAACAGTTGGGTGACAAGGAGCTGGTGTTCCAGCTGCAGACGCTCGACGGCAAGGTTGCTCGGCATTTTTTCGTCAAGGACCAGCGCGTCACCAGCCGTTCGGGGTTCTATCCCGAGCCGGCATTCGCCATCGCCTTCAAGGATGCCGCCTACGGCTTCGCCACCCTGCAGGCGAAGAACAAGCAGTTGGCATTCATGACCGGTATTCAGGACAAGTCGATCCAGATCAAGGGCAACCCGGCCCTGGTGATCTGGTTCCAGGGGCTGACCAAGTACCTGAAACCGAAAAAGGCCAAGCCCAAGGCTTGACCGGGAAACTTCGCCGGCAAGCCGCCTCCTGCAGGAGCGGGCTGGCCGGCGAATGGGCTCAGGCCTGGCTGAACTGCGAAGCCAGTTCCCGCAGCAGTACTTCGGCTTCCAGCACCTTGCTCACCACGTCGTCCGCCTTGTCCCGGGTCAGGCCCAGGCGTTCCAGCAGGGCGTCGGGGATATCCTCGTGGGGCCCGGAGCCGATGCCCCGGCTGCGCAGCAGGCGCACGGCCAGGCACACCAGGTTCGGGTACTCGGCATAGGCGCCGTCGTAGCTCGGGTCGTGCTGGAAGCGCAGGGCGGTGCACAGCTCTTCCGGCATGTCCCAGTAGCGCATCAGCCAGGCGCCGATCTGTTCGCGGCTGATACCCAGCAGGTGCTGTTCGACATAGCTGTGGCACAGGTGCGGGTTGACCTCCAAATGCCGGCAGATCAACGAGAAGTGCGGCGGGAACACGTGGGCCAGCAGCAGGTAGCCGAAGTTGTGCAGCAGGCCGGCCAGGTAGGTCAGGCCGGCTTCCGGGCGCTGGGCACGGGGCATGGCGCGGGTCAGGCCCTCGATCACCGCGGCGGTGTAGATCGACTGCTGCCAGTAAGGCGTGGCGTGCTGCGGCTGGTCCTTGGGCAGGCTCAGGGTCTTGCCCAGGGCCAGGCCCAGTGCCAGGTTGATCACCAGGTCGAAGCCCAGCACGCGGACGATGGCGTCTTCCACCGAGCGGATCTTGCCGGGCGAGGCGTAGTAGGGCGAGGCGGCCCAGCTGACCACCTGGGCGGCCAGGGCCGGGTCGGTTTCCACCACACCGGTGATGTCGTCGATGGTGGCGTTGGGGTCGACCCGCAGCTTGATGATCTTCTGTGCGGTTTCCGCCAGGGGCGGGATCTCGATGGTGGCTTCCAGGCGCTGCTGGATGCGCCGCGCGGTGAAGGCCTGCATCGCCTGGGAGATCTCCTCGCGGTCATCGTCCGGGCGGTCGAGGTTGGGGCGAATGCTGCTCAGGGGCTCGCCGAAGTTGCCGGCGCTGGCTTTGCTGAGCATGCTCTTGAAGGCTTCGCTGGTGATCTCCAGCAGTACCCCGGGCTCGCCGGAGTTGATCAGCAGGCAGGGCTCGCGCAGCAGGCTTTCTTCGTACAGGCACGGTGAGCTGGTGAGCGCCGGCAGGCCGGGCAGCAGGCTCAGGCTGTGCTTGCCGAGCATGCGCTCCAGGCGTTCGGTGGAAACGGCGGTCAGGCGGCGGCCGGTGAGTTCGGCCAGGCGGTTGAGGTCCAGTAACTGGCTCTGCGGGAACAGCACCATCAGCGCGCCGACGGCGTCGTCCAGCAGTACCGCCTGGACCTTGCGCGCAGCCGGCAGGCCCGGCTGGTCGATCACTTCGTTGTAGCTGATGGCCAGCTTGCCGAGCAGCAACCGGATAACAGACGGAGCGTGTGGGGTTGCAATGTCGAGGGCAACTTCTGTCATGGTCTGGTATCCGTTTTTCTACAATTTGACGAGTATAACCAGCTTGGTTATGGCGAGGGTTCACTAACTGAGTGTTGGTTCACACTTGGCCGTATTGCTGTCCGTGGCGCAGCCAGCGCTCCAGCAACGGGCTGACATGGTCCGGCCAGCGCTCCAGCAGGGCCTGGGCGGCATCGCGTACCGCCGGCAGCAGGTCGGCGTCGCGCATCAGGTCGGCGACCTTGAATTGCAGGAGGCCGGTCTGCCGGGTGCCGAGCATTTCCCCGGGGCCGCGCAGCTCCAGGTCCTTTTCGGCGATGACGAAACCGTCGTTGGTTTCACGCATGATGCCCAGGCGCTGGCGACCGATCTGTGAAAGCGGTGGGTGGTAGAGCAGCACGCAGTGGCTGGCGGCGCTGCCGCGCCCGACCCGGCCGCGCAGCTGGTGCAACTGGGCCAGGCCCAGGCGTTCGGGGTTTTCGATGATCATCAGGCTGGCATTGGGTACGTCGACCCCGACCTCGATCACCGTGGTGGCCACCAGCAGTTGCAGGTTGCCGGCCTTGAACTCGGCCATCACCGCGGCTTTCTCGGGGGCCTTCATGCGGCCGTGGATCAGCCCTACGCGCAATTCGCCGAGGGCGCTGGAAAGGTCTTCGAAGGTGGTTTCCGCGGCCTGGCAGGTCAGTTCCTCGGACTCTTCGATCAGGGTGCAGACCCAGTAGGCCTGGCGCCCTTCCGCGCAGGCGGCGCGTACCCGCTCGATGACTTCGATGCGCCGGCTGTCGGTCACCAGCACGGTGTTCACCGGGGTGCGACCGGGAGGCAGTTCGTCGAGGATCGAGGTGTCCAGGTCGGCGTAGGCGCTCATGGCCAGCGTTCGCGGGATCGGCGTGGCGGTCATGATCAACTGGTGCGGGCACAGGCGGCCGCCCACGCCTTTCTGGCGCAGGGCCAGGCGCTGCTGCACGCCGAAGCGGTGCTGTTCGTCGATGATCACCAGGGCCAGGTTCTTGAACTGCACTTCGTCCTGGAACAGCGCGTGGGTGCCCACCACCATCGGTGCGCCACCGGCAATCTGTTCCAGGGCTGCGCTGCGGGCCTTGCCCTTGAGCTTGCCTGCCAGCCAGGCGACTTCCAGGCCCAGGGGCTCGAGCCAGCGCTTGAAGGTGATGAAGTGCTGCTCGGCGAGGATTTCCGTCGGCGCCATCAGTGCCACCTGGTAGCCGGCCTCCAGTGCCTGCAGGGCGGCCAGGGCGGCGACCACGGTCTTGCCGGCGCCCACGTCGCCCTGGATCAGCCGCAGCATGGGCTCGGGCTGGCTCAGGTCGTAGGCGATCTCGTTGCCCACGCGCTGTTGCGCGCCAGTGGGAGCGAAGCCCAGGTTCTTCAGGTACTTGACCGGCAGTTTCCTGGCCAATGGCAGCACCGGGGCGCGCTGTGAGCGCAGGCTGTCGCGCAGACGCTGCTGGGACAGCTGGTGGGTCAGCAACTCCTCGAACGCCAGGCGGTGCTGGGCCCAGTGGTGCCCCAGGGCCAGTTCGTCGACATCGGCGTCCGCCGGCGGGTGATGCAGGTAGCGGATCGCATCGTCCAGGGGCGCCAGCTGATAGTCCCGGGCCAGCTCTTCCGGCAGCCAGTCGGGCAGGCTGCGCGGGCCCAGCAAGGCCAGGCTCTGTTGGCACAGCAGGCGCAGGCGCTGCTGGGTCAGGCCTTCGGTCAGGGGGTAGATGGGTGTCAGGGTCTGGTCCACCGGCGGCGGCTCGTCGCCACTGATGGCACGGTATTCCGGGTGGTAGATCTCCAGGCCCGAGGCGCCGGGCCGGGCTTCGCCATAGCAGCGCACGCGGGTGCCGCGCTTCAGGCCGTCCTTCTGCGCATTGCTGAAATGGTAGAAGCGCAGGCTCAGGCCGCCGGTACCGTCCTGCAAGCGCACCAGCAGGCTGCGGCGCTTGCCCATGACCACATCGGCGCCACTGACGGTGCCTTCGATCACAGCATCCTGGCCAGGGCGCAGGGCGCCGATCGGCACCACGCGGGTGCGGTCCTGGTAGCGCAGGGGCAGGTGGAACAGCACGTCCTGAAGGTTTTCCAGGCCGACCTTGGCCAGCTTCTCGGCCATGGCTTCGCCGACGCCCTTGAGTGCCGTGACCGGCACTTTCGACAGCTCAGTCATTGCGAGCGCTTAACTCGCGGCGGGCGGCTTGGCCACCGAGCACAGGCGGATCGAGTCGGCGAGGATCTCGATGGCCTTGGGCCGCGGGAAGCTGGCGCGCCAGGCGATGGCCACGGTGCGGAACGGCACGGGCGGGGTCAGGGGGCGGACTTCGATCACCCCGGGGGCGTAGTGATGGCTGTCCACGGCCGACAGCGGCAGGATCGAGATGCCCAGGCCGGAGGCGACCATGTGGCGGATGGTTTCCAGGGAACTGGATTCCACGGTGGTGTGCTTGGCGCCGTCGTTGCCCTTGGTCAGGGTCGGGCAGGCCTCCAGGACCTGGTCGCGGAAGCAGTGGCCTTCGCCCAGCAGCAACAGGCTCTTGTCGTTGAGCAGGTTGGCGTCGATGGTTTCCTTCTTGGTCCAGGGGTGGCCGCTGGGCATCAGCACATAGAAGGGTTCGTCGTACAGCGGCAGGGTCAGGACATCGGCCTCGTTGAACGGCAGGGCGATGATGATCGCGTCCAGCTCGCCGTTGCGCAGTTTGTCGCGCAGTACGTGGGTGAAGTTCTCTTCTATATACAGCGGCATCTGCGGGGCGACCCGGTGCAGCTGGGGAATCAGGTGCGGGAACAGGTAGGGGCCGACGGTGTAGATCGCCCCGACCTTGAGCGGTGCGGTCAGCTGGTTCTTGCCGGCCTGGGCCAGCTCACGGATACCCTGGGCCTGCTCCAGGACCTTTTGCGCCTGGGCGACGATGGTCTCGCCCACCGGGGTCAGGCGCACGGCGCTCTTGCTGCGCTCGAAAATCAGCACGCCGAGTTCGTCTTCAAGCTTTTTCACGCCGACCGACAGGGTGGGCTGGCTGACATGGCAGCGCTCGGCGGCATGGCCGAAGTGCTGCTCTTGGGCGAGGGTAACGATGTAGCGCAATTCTGTAAGAGTCATAGCGGGCGTCCGTGAGGTTGCGGCCAAGCATAACGGCTGCAATCGATAGACGCACGTTATCAGACCGAGGGTGGAATGCGACACCCGCCAATGCCTGCTCCAGGCGACACAAACGCGAAGGGCACCTTGAAGGTGCCCTTGCGGTGGATCAGCGGCGGCCGCGGCTGCGGTCGATCTCGTAGTTGTACGAGGCGGTGATTTCCACGCTGCCGTTGTTGAGCATGTCTGCCGGTGGCTTGGGCAGCGGCTGGGCACGACGGATCATGTCCAGGGTGGCACGGTCCAGATCGGCATTGCCCGATCTGCCTACCAGCTCATAGGACAGCACCTTGCCTTCGGCATCGACGACGAAGCGCAGGGAGTTGGTGCCTTCCTTGCCTCGACGCTGAGCCTCGCTCGGATAGCGCTTGTACTTGGCCAGGTGCGCCTGCAATTCCCCCTGCCAGTTAGCCTTGGCGGCGGCCTGGGCCGGTGACGGGCCAGGGGTCGCAGGAGCGGGCTGCTTGGACGGAGCCGGTGTGACCGGGGCGTCGCTGGGCTTTTCCTCGGAAGGCTTTTCCTTGGGCGGCTCAGGCTTGACCACCGGCTTTGGCGGTTGCGGCTTGGGCTTCTGCTTCACCGGCTTGGGTACCGAGATGGTCGGCTTCGGCGCTTCGGCCAGTTTCGGCAACGGCAGTTCTTCCACGGGGGCCGGCGGTTGTGGTGGGGTCACCACTTTCGGCGGCGCCGGTGGAGGCGGCACAGGGGCAGGTGCCAATTCCACCACCATGGCTTGGGGGGGGATGGGCATGGGCTGTGGCTTGGACCAGTTGAGGGCGAGCAGGATCGCCAACCCATGGACGCCCAACACCACCGCCAGGCTACCGCTGTAACGCGTCAGTCTTTGGCGCGTCGTGATCATTTCTTGGCTGCCGTCTCAAGTCCGACCAGGCCGACTTTCAGGTAGCCGGCCGCCCGCAGGGTGTCCATCACACTCATCAGGTCGCCGTAATCCACACCTTTGTCGGCCTGGAAGAAGATGGTCGTGTCTTTCTTGCCCTGGGTCCGGGCGTCGAGGATGGCGCCAAGGGTTTCAGCCTTGACTTCGTCTTCGCCGAGGAACAGGCGCTTGTCGGCCTTGACGCTGAGGAACACCGGTTTTTCCGGCCGCGGCGCCGGTTTGGCGCTGGAGGCGGGCAGGTCGACCTTGATGTCCACGGTGGCCAGCGGTGCGGCCACCATGAAGATGATCAGCAGCACCAGCATCACGTCGATGAACGGCGTGACGTTGATCTCGTGGTTTTCGGCCAGGTCGTCGCCTGCGCCTTCTTTCAAATGCAAGCCCATGGCTGATTACCCCACTTTCACCATGTGCGGTTGTGCGGAGCGCTCGTTCGGCTGGTGATCCAGGTCGCGGCTGACCAGCAGCAGGACCTCGGCCGAGGCGTCGGTGACCTGGGCCTTGTAACCGGTGATGGAGCGAGCGAAGACGTTGTAGATCACCACCGCGGGAATCGCGGCAACCAGGCCCAGGGCGGTGGCCAGCAGGGCTTCGGCGATACCCGGGGCAACCACGGCAAGGTTGGTGGTCTGGGTTTTGGCGATGCCGATGAAGCTGTTCATGATGCCCCACACGGTGCCGAACAGGCCGACGAACGGCGCGGTGGAACCGATGGTAGCCAGCACGCCGGTGCCGCTGCTCATGTTGCGGCCGCAGGCAGCCACCAGGCGCTCCAGGCGGAAGCTGACGCGCTCCTTGATGCCTTCCTTCTCGCGGCTGTTGGCCGAGAGGCGCATCTCTTCCAGGGCATCGTGCACCAGCAGGTTGGCCAGGGTGCCCTCCTTGGTGGCGGTGGCGCTGGCTTCCTTGAGGGTGGTGGCCTTTTTCAGTGCGGCGATTTCACTGCGCAGGCGGCGCTTGGCACCCATCAGCTCGAAGCCTTTGGCGATCCAGATGGTCCAGGTGATGATCGAGGCGATGGCCAGGCCGATCATCACCAGTTTCACGATGATGTCGGCGTTCTGGTACATGCCCCACGGCGACAGGTCATGGGCCATGCCCAGGGTGTTGTCGGCCTCCAGGACTTCAGGAGCGTCTTCGCCGATAGCGGGCTGGCCTTCGGCCTGGACTGGCTCGCCGGCCACTGGGGCTGCGGCTGGAGCGGTCGGGTCGGTGGCCGTATGTTCAGCGGCTGGAGCGGTCGCGGCAGGGGCTGCGGCGGTGGCTGGGGCGTGCTGGTCGGCAAAGGCTGCGGTCGGTGCCAGCAGCAGGCTGCACAACAGCGCTGCAACCGCGCTCATGGCGCGCAGCGGGCTTGGGCGTTTGGTTGGCGAGACGGAGAGTTGGTTGCTTGTCATGCTGGCCGGACCTGAGAGGAGAAAAGGGTGAAATGTCCTTCTAGGCCTCGCAGGGCCGAGAACAAAATGGGCGGTTATTATTGCAAGTAATTCTTGTTAACAGAAGTAATAGAGTATCTTTTTTTCCTTGATTGCTAGCCGTTCGTCCAGTGCGAGGGCTAGTCTTGACCTTTCCCAAAGGAGTTTTCTGATGTCCTCCCCCTCTGTATTGATCGCCGGTTGCGGTGATGTCGGGAGTCGCCTGGCGACTCAACTGCTGGCCGAGCAATGGCAGGTTTACGGCCTGCGTCGCAACGTATCGCGCTTGCCACAGGGGGTGGTGGGCATTGCAGGTGACCTGTTCAGCGAGCAATGCCCCGGGCAATGGCCGCAGAAGTCGGCGGACTATCTGGTGTATTGCGCAGCGGCCACCGAGCATGACGAAGCCGGATATCGCGCGGCTTATGTCGATGGTCTGAAGCATGTACTGGGCTGGCTCAAGCAGCGTGGCCAGGCGCCCAAGCGTTTGCTGTTTGTCTCCAGCAGCAGCGTTTATGAGCAGAAGGACGGTGAGTGGGTCGACGAGACTTCCGTGGCCGAGGCCCAGGCCTACTCCGGACGCATGATGCTGGAAGCCGAGCAGGTGGCTCTGGGCAGCGATATTCCCGCCACTGTGGTGCGCTTGACCGGCATCTATGGCCCGGGTCGCGAGTGGCTGCTGACCCAGGTGCGCCGGGGTTATCGCG
Source organism: Pseudomonas sp. GW823-FHT03E05 (assembly GCF_058796855.1). NCBI lineage: Bacteria > Pseudomonadati > Pseudomonadota > Gammaproteobacteria > Pseudomonadales > Pseudomonadaceae > Pseudomonas > Pseudomonas sp. GW823-FHT03E05. Next base: position 496,255 of record NZ_JBXAJB010000003.1, on the reverse strand, counting down.
TGGCGATCGAGCCGCCGTTGTACGGCAACCGTATTCACGCGGACGATGCCGCGGGCCTGCTGGCGTTCCTGATCAAGGCGGACCGCAGTGGCACGGCGCTGGATGATTGCTATATCGGCGTGGACGATGCGCCCGCGCCTCTGGCGGAGGTCGTCGACTGGCTGCGCGATTACCTGGGCGTCACCGAATGGGCGGACGATGCCAGCGTGCGTCGTACCGGCAGCAAGCGTTGCAGCAATGCCCGGGCCAGGGCGCTGGGCTGGGTGCCGCGCTATCCGAGTTATCGCGAAGGTTATGCTGCGATTCTGACGACGCAGGGCTAAGTTGCCCGAGCAGCTTGGGGTCGCGGTCGAAGGCTGCGACCGGCTTCCCGAGGGCGTCGCTGCCGACAGGCCGAAGGTCCGGTGGACCTTGTCGCAGCCTGCGGCAGCGGCTACAGGGTAGTTACTGCTTTTCCAGCAACCACTGCTGGCTGCCCGGCGTCAGCGAGGGCACTTCATCCGCCAGGGCGGTATTCACCGCCTGGAAGATCTCCAGCTGTTGATCCTTGCGCACGAAGATCCAGGAGTTGCCCTGGCCGTTGAGCTGCAGCCAGATGCTATCGTTGCCGCCGCTCATCGAGGCGCAGTCGCCAGCCAGGCACAAGGCGTAGCGATCGGCGCCCGGTAGGCCCTGGACGGCGCCGTTTGCCTGGAACTGCACTTCGTTGCCCAGGCCCGGTCCGTTGACGATCTTCCACTTGCCACCCAGGTACGCCGAGTACAAGGCGCGCTCGAAGTTGGCGCCTAGCGGCGCGCCTTCGGGGGCGGGGTCTTTGGGGCGGTCGAAGACCTGCTCGGGCTCATTGTCGTTGGCCACTTGCAGCAGTTGCTTGCCGTTGCGCTTCAAGTCGGTGGCGGCGCTGCCATAGAACTCGACTTTTGCAGTGCTGGAACCGTCGCCGATGATCTTGCCTTCGACGGTTTCGAAACCGTTGGTGTAGCGGGCCTGGCCAGCCTTGGTATTGAGCTCCCATTCCAGGTTCGGGCCGTAGGCCTGGAGGGCTTCACGCAAAGGGCCGCCCTTGGAGGCTGCGTCGATCGCTACCTGATTGATCCAGATGCCGCCCACATCGTTTTTGGCGGGGTCGCTGGCACAACCGCCGAGCAGTACGGCGAGCAGCGAAACAGCTAGCGCTTGGCGCATGACGAAATCCTTTCAGAACGAAAACGGCGCAGCCTTGAGGGCTGCGCCGCGGGTGTTACTCGATGACCAGAATGGCATCCATTTCAACCTGTGCACCCTTTGGCAGGGCGGCCACGCCAATGGCGGCGCGGGCTGGGTAAGGCTGTTGGAAATACTTGCCCATGATCTCGTTGACCTTGGCGAAGTGGCTCAGGTCGGTGAGGAAGATGTTCAGCTTGACGATGTCCTTGAACGAACCGCCAGCGGCCTCGGCTACCGACTTGAGGTTTTCGAACACCTGGACGGTCTGGGCTTCGAAGCCTTCCACCAGCTCCATGGTCTTGGGGTCCAGAGGGATCTGGCCGGACATGTAGACGGTGTTGCCAGCCTTGATCGCCTGGGAGTAGGTGCCGATGGCAGCAGGTGCCTTGTCGCTGGTGATAACTGTCTTGGTCATGAATGACTCCTTGTAATGGACGGGCTACGCACGCATGCGGGTGATGCGGATGACCCCGGTCAGGGCGCGCAGTTTCTTGATCACGCGGGCCAGGTGTACGCGGTCGTGCACGCTGACCACCAGTTGGACCACGCTGATGCGACCATCGCGTTCGTCCATGCTGATTTTCTCGATGTTGCCGTCGGCGGCGTTGACGCTGCTGGCCAGCAGCGCGATCAGGCCGCGTTGGTGTTCCAGTTCTACGCGCAGTTCGACGTTGAATTCGCCGGTGACATCCTTGGCCCAGGAGAGCTGGATGCACTTTTCCGGGTTGTGGCGGATTTCGCTGATATTGCGGCAGTTGTCCAGGTGCACCACCATCCCCTTGCCGGCGGACAGGTGGCCGACGATCGGATCGCCCGGGATCGGCGTACAGCACTTGGCGTAGCTCAGCACCAGGCCTTCGGTGCCGCGGATTGCCAGCGGGCCTTCCGGGCTTGGCAGCTGTTCGCCTTCGCCCAGCAGGCGGCGCGCCACAACGTAGGCCATGCGGTTGCCCAGGCCGATGTCTTCCAGCAGGTCTTCGATCAGTTCCAGGCGGTATTCCTGGAGAATCGCCTGGATGCGTTCGGCCGGGACCTTTTCCAGGGAGCTGTCGAAGCCGTTGAGCACCTTGTTCAGCAAGCGTTCGCCGAGGCTGATGGACTCGGAGCGGCGCTGCAGCTTGAGAGCATGGCGGATATGGGTGCGGGCCTTGCCGGTGACCACGAAATTCAGCCAGGCCGGGTTCGGGCGCGCGCCCGGGGCGCTGACGATTTCCACTGTGGAACCGCTTTGCAGGGGTTCGGACAGCGGCGCCAGGCGACGATTGATCCGGCAGGCGATGCAGCTGTTGCCGACGTCGGTGTGTACCGCGTAGGCGAAGTCCACCGCGGTGGAGCCTTTGGGCAGCTCCATGATCCGGCCTTTGGGCGTGAACACGTAGACCTCGTCCGGGAACAGGTCGATCTTCACGCTCTCGATGAATTCCAGGGAGTTGCCGGCGCGTTGCTGCATTTCCAGCACGCCCTTGACCCATTGGCGGGCGCGGGCGTGAGTGCCTTTGGGCTGTTCGTCGCCACTGGATTTGTACAGCCAGTGGGCGGCGATGCCGTTATTGGCCATTTCTTCCATTTCCCGGGTACGAATCTGGATCTCGATCGGTACTCCGTGCATGCCGAACAGCGTGGTATGCAGCGACTGATAGCCGTTGGCCTTGGGAATGGCGATGTAGTCCTTGAAGCGTCCCGGCAGCGGCTTGTACAAATTATGTACAGCGCCGAGTACGCGATAGCAGGTGTCTACCTTGTCGACGATGATGCGGAACGCATAGACGTCCATGATCTCGTTGAAGGCCCGACGCTTCCCGCGCATCTTCTTGTAGATGCCGTACAGGTGCTTCTGGCGACCGCTGACCTCGCCCTGGATGCCGTCGATGGCCAGGCAGTGGCTGAGGGATTCCTCGATCTTGTTGACGATTTCCTTGCGGTTGCCCCGGGCGCGCTTGACCGCCTGGTAGATCCGCGCGGAACGCATCGGGTGCATCGCCTTGAAGCCCAGGTCTTCGAATTCGATGCGGATGGCATGCATGCCCAGGCGGTTGGCGATGGGGGCGTAGATCTCCAGGGTTTCCTTGGCGATCCGCCGACGCTTCTCGCCGGAAAGTACTTCCAGGGTGCGCATGTTGTGCAGGCGGTCGGCCAGCTTGACCAGGATCACGCGAATGTCGCGGGCCATGGCCATGGCCATCTTCTGGAAGTTTTCCGCTTGGGCTTCGGCCTTGGTTTCGAAGTTCATCTGGGTCAGTTTGCTGACCCCATCCACCAATTCGGCCACGGTTTCGCCGAACTGCGCGCTGAGCGCTTCCTTGGCGATACCGGTGTCTTCGATGACGTCATGCAGCATCGCGGCCATCAGGCTCTGATGGTCCATGTGCATGTCGGCAAGAATGTTCGCTACCGCGAGTGGGTGCGTGACGTACGCCTCGCCGCTGCGACGGCGTTGACCGTCATGGGCTTGTTCGGCGTAGAAATACGCTCGGCGGACCAGATTGACCTGGTCCGTGCCGAGATAGGTCGATAAGCGATCGGCGAGGGCGTCTATGCTCGGCATGATGTCTCCTGCCGTAAGCTGTGATCCCGCGCCGTGCTACGTCGACCAGGCATAGGCTCAGACGGCCTCGTTGGACTCGTCCTCGAAAGCAGCGAAAAGCGGCTCATCTTCAACGATTTCGGCTTCGGCGATGGCTGCGTAGTCGATCAGGCCTTCAGCGATTTCGCGCAGGGCGACAACGGTAGGCTTGTCGTTTTCCCATGCTACTTTCGGCTCTTTGCCGCCGGTGGCCAGTTGACGGGCACGCTTGGTAGAGAGCATGACCAGCTCAAAGCGGTTATCCACGTGTTCTAGGCAGTCTTCAACGGTTACGCGGGCCATGGTCTTCCTCGTAGCAAATGCAATATGCGCGCTGCCCGGATGGGCGAGCGGACTCAACAGTTTAAAAAATCACCAGCGTTAAGGGAAGCGCTGATTTTTTAACCAAGCCCTTCAACGCGCTGCAAGTGCCAATGTAAAGCGCTTGCAGCGGTTTTGGGAAGTGCTGTTTTAACCCAGGAGTTCAGCCAGCAATTTGCCGAAACGCTGCTGCTGGCGTTTCTGTTGCAGCTGATTGGCGCGGAAAATCGCCTTCAGGTCGCCCAGCGCGTGGGCGAAATCGTCGTTGATGATCAGATAGTCGTAGTCGACGTAGTGGCTCATTTCGCTGACGGCTTCGCGCATCCGCCCGTCGATGACCTCGTCACTGTCCTGCCCACGGTTGGTCAGGCGCTGGTGCAGGGCTTGCAAGGACGGTGGCAGGATGAAGATCGAACGGGCCTGGGGCATCAGCTTGCGTACTTGTTCCGCGCCTTGCCAGTCGATTTCCAGAATCAGGTCGTGGCCTGCGTCCAGGGTTTGCTGCAGGTGGCTTTGCGAGGTTCCGTAGAGGTTGCCGAACACTTCGGCGCGCTCCAGGAAGTCCCCGTGCTCACCCATCTTCACGAACGTCTCGCGGGAGACGAAGTGATAGTTCACGCCGTCCACCTCACCGGGGCGCATGGCACGGGTGGTGTGGGAGACCGAGACGCGAATCTCCGGTTTGGCGTCGGTCAGGGCCTTGACCAGGCTGCTCTTGCCCGCGCCCGACGGCGCGGAAATGATGTACAGGGTGCCGGTGCTGTGGGTCATGTCAGTTGCCTTACTCAATATTCTGCACTTGTTCGCGCATCTGCTCGATCAACACCTTGAGGTTGACCGCAGCTTGGGTGCTGCGCGGGTCGAAGGCCTTGGAGCCCAGTGTGTTGGCTTCGCGGTTGAGTTCCTGCATCAGGAAGTCCAGGCGCCGCCCGGCCGCGCCGCCGGACTTGAGCACGCGACGTACTTCAATGATGTGAGTGCTCAGGCGGTCCAGTTCTTCGGCGACGTCGCTTTTCTGTGCCAGCAGTACCATCTCCTGTTCGAGACGGGTCGGATCCAGCTCGGCCTGCATGTCGGCGAAGCGGTCGAGGATCTTCTGGCGCTGGGTCGCGAGCATCTGCGGGACCAGTTCACGCAGGGTCGCCACGTCTTCCTCGATGGAGGACAGGCGTTCGTCGATCAGCCTGGCCAGTTCGGCGCCTTCCCGTTCGCGGCCGTTCTTCAGTTCCTTCAAGCCCTGGTTGAACAGGGCCAGGGCGTCACTGTTCAAGGCTTGCGGGTCAGTGGCGTCGGCTACCAGTACGCCCGGCCAGGCCAGGACTTCCAGCGGGTTGAGCGCGGCCGGCTGCTTGATCAGGCTGGCGACGGACTCGGCGGCGGCGACCAGTTGCGCGGCGCGCTCGCGATCTACCTGCAGCGGTTTGCCGGCGGTTTCCTCGATGAAGCGCAAGGTGCACTCGACCTTGCCGCGGGACAGGCCCTGGCGCAAGGCTTCGCGGACCGCGCCTTCAAGGTCGCGAAAGGCTTCCGGCAAACGCAGGTGCGGCTCCAGGTAGCGGCTGTTGACCGAGCGCAGTTCCCAGCTCAGGGTGCCCTGAGTGCCTGCCCGTTCTACCCGGGCGAAGGCGGTCATGCTGTGCACCATGGAGGTACCTCCGATTCAGCGCCGGCACCAACCGTGAGGGGGTTGGGCGGGCCTGATAAAGATGAATTGAAGCCGACAGGCTGCGAAGGCGCAGGATTGTAGCGCAGTGCGGTCGGAGCCCCCAAACCCTGGCGCTGCCAATGCATTGCAGCTCGTCGCAACAGGACTCATCCGCGGTGTAAATGCTCCTTTGACCTTTTTAGGCGTGCCCTGGCGCGGTTGCGGGCTTTATAATGCTCGGCAGTTTTCCGTCCCCGTACAGGTGTTCCCCTATGAAACGTCCAAGTGGTCGCGCCGCCGATCAGCTCCGCTCGATCCGCATCACCCGCAACTACACCAAACACGCCGAGGGATCTGTACTGGTCGAGTTCGGTGATACCAAAGTGATCTGCACGGTCAGCGTCGAGAACGGTGTGCCGCGCTTCCTCAAGGGCCAGGGCCAGGGTTGGCTGACTGCCGAGTACGGCATGCTGCCGCGGGCTACCGGCGAGCGTAACCAGCGCGAAGCCAGCCGTGGCAAGCAGGGCGGTCGGACCCTGGAGATCCAGCGTCTGATCGGCCGTTCGCTGCGCGCTGCGCTGGACATGTCCAAGCTGGGCGACGTCACCCTGTATGTCGATTGCGACGTGATCCAGGCCGACGGCGGTACTCGTACCGCATCGATCACTGGCGCCATGGTGGCCCTGGTCGACGCCTTGAAAGTGATCAAGAAGCGCGGTGGCCTGAAAGGCGGCGATCCGCTGAAGCAGATGATTGCCGCGGTATCCGTCGGCATGTACCAGGGCGAACCGGTCCTGGACCTGGATTATCTGGAAGACTCGGCTGCCGAAACCGACCTCAACGTTGTGATGACCAGCACCGGTGGTTTCATCGAAGTGCAGGGCACTGCCGAAGGTGCGCCGTTCCAGCCGGCTGAACTGAATGCGATGCTGGCCCTGGCCCAGCAAGGCATGAACGAGATTTTCCAACTGCAGCAAGCCGCGCTCGCCGATTGATGGGCGCAGGTCTTCAGCAAGGAGAGCACCATGAGTGATGAACAACTGCCGCTGCCTACGCCGAGTCACGAAGTCCGGCAATGGGCGATGTTTTGTCACCTGTCCGCCTTGCTGGGGATCTGGGTTCCTTTCGGCACACTGATCGGACCGTTGATTCTCTGGCAGATGAAGCGCGAAACCGATCCCTTTATCGATGCCCAGGGCAAGGAAGCACTGAACTTCCAGCTGACCGTCGCCATTGCGTCGGCGGTGTGCTTCCTGTTGATGATCGTGGTGATCGGGTTCTTCATGTTCGGCCTGCTGGCGATCGGAGCCCTGGTGCTGACCATCATCGGCGGAGTCAAGGCTGGCGAAGGGGTGCCTTATCGCTACCCCTTCACCTGGCGCCTGATCAAGTAGCTCGAGCAAGCACAAAAAAGCCGACAGCGATGTCGGCTTTTTTGTGAAGGTGAAAGGACGCTTAGATGGTCAGCGTCCAGTCATAGTCCACGATCAGCGGTGCGTGCTGCGAGAAGCGTGGCTGGCGCGGCAGGCGAGCGCTGCGGACAAAGCGACGCAGGCCGGGAGTCAGCAACTGGTAGTCGAAACGCCAGCCCAGGTTCAGCATCTCGGCCTGTTCGTTGTCCGGCCACCAGCTGTACTGGTCGCCTTCACGGCTGACTTCACGCAATGCGTCGACATAACCCATGTTGCCAATGATCTCGTCCATCCAGGCACGCTCAGGTGCCAGGAAGCCCGGAGATTGCTGGCTGTCGCGCCAGTTCTTGATATCCAGCTTCTGTTGCGCCACGTACAGCGAGCCACAATAAATGTACTCGCGACGTTTGCGCCGCTGTTTATCCAGATAACGGGCGAAATCGTCCATTAGCTTGAACTTCTGGTTCAAGTCTTCATCGCCGTTCTGCCCTGATGGAAGCAGCAAGGTCGCGATGCTGACCTTGTCGAAATCGGCTTGCAGGTAGCGCCCGTAACGATCGGCTGTCTCGAAGCCGAGGCCGCTGATGACCGCCTTCGGCTGCAACCGCGAATACAAAGCCACACCGCCTTGGGCAGGGACTTCGGCATCGCAGGCATAAAGGAAGTAGCCATCCAGTTGGAAGGCTGGGTCGTCCAGTTCAAAGGCAGAGGCGCGGGTGTCCTGCAGGCAGATGACGTCGGCATTCTGTGCCTGCAGCCAACTGAGCAAACCACGCTCCACTGCAGCCTGAATACCATTGACGTTCACACTGATGATCCGCATAAATGGCCCCAAAAATCACGTGCGTGTATGATACCCGAGCTCTACCTAATTAGCTAAATCCGTGGTATCTGGGGTTTTTTCATGCAGGCGTATCAGCGCGATTTCATTCGTTTTGCCATCGATCGCGGGGTTTTGCGCTTCGGTGAGTTCACCCTGAAGTCCGGGCGCACCAGCCCTTACTTCTTCAATGCCGGCCTGTTCAACAGCGGTTCGGCGCTGGCCCAGCTGGGGCGTTTCTACGCCGCGGCGATCGTCGAAAGCGGCATTCCCTTCGATGTGCTGTTTGGCCCGGCCTATAAAGGCATTCCTCTGGCGGCGGCCACTGCGGTGGCGCTTGCCGAGCATCACCAGCGCGATCTGCCCTGGTGCTTCAACCGCAAGGAAGCCAAGGCTCACGGCGAAGGCGGCAGCCTGGTGGGGGCTCCCTTGACCGGCGATGTGCTGATCATCGACGACGTGATCACCGCCGGCACGGCGATCCGCGAAGTGATGCAGATCATCGAGTCCCAGGACGGCGCCAAGGCGGCCGGGGTGCTGATCGCCCTGAACCGTCAGGAACGCGGCAACGGCGAGTTGTCGGCGATCCAGGAGGTCGAGCGTGACTTCGGCATTCCGGTGGTGAGCATTGTCTCCCTGACCCAGGTCCTGCAGTTCCTGGCGGATGATCCGGCGCTCAAGCAGCATCTGCCGGCGGTGGAAGCCTACCGCGCGCAGTACGGAATCTGACCTGTAGGAGCCGGCTTGCCGGCGAAGAGGCCTTTGGGCCTTGAGTTGCCCGCGTGAGTGCCTTCGCCGGCAAGCCGGCTCCCACAAAGATTGCGTCGATAAAAAAGCCCCCGCCCGGGATCCCGGGCGGGGGCTTTTTTGTGCCTGGTGCTTAAGGACGCTTGCGGTTGCTGATCAGGGTGCCGACACCCGTATCGGTGAAGATCTCCAGCAGAATCGCGTTGGGTACGCGACCGTCGATGATCAGCGAACTGCCGACCCCGCCTTGCACGGCTTCCAGCGCGCAGCGGATTTTCGGCAGCATGCCGCCGTAGATGGTGCCGTCGGCGATCAGCTCGTCGACCTGCTGGGTGCTCAGGCCGGTGAGGACCTTGCCCGACTTGTCCATCAGGCCGGCGATGTTGGTCAGCAGCATCAGCTTTTCGGCTTTCAATGCTTCGGCCACCTTGCCAGCCACCAGATCGGCGTTGATGTTGTAGGACTCGCCGTTGGCGCCGACCCCGATCGGTGCGATCACCGGGATGAAATCACCCTTGACCAGCAGGTTCAGCAGGTCGGTGTTGATCCCGACCACTTCGCCCACATGGCCGATATCGATGATTTCCGGGGTGGTCATTTCCGGCGTCTGGCGGGTCACGGTGAGTTTTTTCGCCCGGATCAGCTCGGCATCCTTGCCGGTCAGGCCGATGGCGCTGCCGCCGTGACGGTTGATCAGGTTGACGATGTCCTTGTTGACCTGGCCACCGAGGACCATCTCCACCACGTCCATGGTTTGCGCATCGGTCACGCGCATGCCATCGACGAAGTGGCTTTCAATGGAAAGGCGCTTGAGCAGGTCACCGATCTGCGGGCCGCCACCGTGCACCACCACCGGGTTGATCCCGACAGCCTTCATCAGCACGATGTCGCGGGCGAAGCCGGTTTTCAGCTCCTCGCTTTCCATAGCGTTGCCGCCGTACTTGATCACCAGGGTCTTGCCGACATAGCGGCGAATATAAGGCAGCGCTTCGGATAGGACCTTGGCGGTATTGGCGGCGGCATCGCGTTCGATGGTCATTCAGGGCTCCGGTGCTTCAAACAATCAAAACGGTAGTTGGAGATCAGGTGCAACACGTTTCAGCTGGGTGTGGAACACATCCTTGATGCGCTGCAGTTCGGCTGCATCATCAGCCTCGAAGCGCAGCACCAGCACAGGGGTGGTGTTGGAGGCGCGAACCAGGCCCCAGCCCTTGGCATAGTCGACCCGCACCCCGTCAATGGTGGTCAGGTCGGCGCCTGCACCCCACTGCGCGTCGTGCAGGGCGTCAATGATGCTGAATTTGCTCTCTTCGGTCACATGGATATTGATTTCCGGCGTAGAAATATCGTTCGGGAAGGTGGCGAACAGCTCTTCCGCGGTGGATTTTTCCTTGCTGAGGATCTCCAGCAACCGTGCGGCGCTATAAATGCCGTCGTCGAAGCCGAACCAGCGTTCCTTGAAGAACACATGGCCGCTCATTTCGCCGGCCAGCAGAGCGCCGGTCTGCTTCATTTTCTTTTTGATCAACGAGTGACCGGTCTTCCACATTAGCGGGCGACCGCCATATTCCTTGATCAGCGGAATCAGGCGTCGGGTGCATTTGACGTCGAAGATGATCTCCGCATCCGGGTTGCGCGCCACCACGTCCTTGGCGAACAGCATCAGCAGGCGGTCGGGGAAGACGATGCTGCCGGTGTTGGTCACCACACCGACACGATCGCCGTCGCCGTCGAAGGCCAGGCCCAGGTCGGCGCCGGTTTCCTTGACCTTGGCAATCAGGTCCTCGAGGTTCTCGGGCTTGCCCGGATCCGGGTGGTGGTTGGGGAAGTTGCCGTCCACTTCGCAGAACAGCGGGATCACTTCGCAGTTCAGGGCTTCGATCAACTGTGGGGCAATCACCCCGGCGGCGCCGTTGCCGCAATCCACCACGACTTTCAGGCGGCGGGCCAGCTTGACGTCACGGATGATCTCCTCGGCGTAGCGCGGCAGGATGTCGACCTGGGTGACGCTGCCCTGGGCGCTGCTCAGGTTGTTGCTCTTGAGGCGCTCGTGCAGGGCCTGGATCTGTTCATTGGCCAGGGTGTCGCCGGCGATGACGATCTTGAAACCGTTGTAGTTCGAGGGGTTGTGGCTGCCGGTGAGCATTACGCCGGACTTGCCGGCCAGTACGTTGGCCGCGTAATACAGGGCCGGGGTCGGCACCAGGCCGACGTCGCTGACGTGGCAGCCGCTGTCGTGCAGGCCCTGGATCAGTTGCGCCACCAGTTCCGGCCCGGACAGGCGGCCATCGCGGCCCACGGAGACGTTCGGTTCACCCTGGGCCAGGCTCTGGGAGCCGATGGCGCGGCCGATCCAGTAGGCGGTTTCAGCGGTCAGGGTTTGCGGTACAACGCCGCGGATGTCGTAGGCGCGGAAGATGCTGTCGGGGAATTTCGGGGCGACTTTAGCTGCGTTGCTCATCACTGAGGGTGCTCCATCTGAAGGGGTGCAGTACGGCCGTGGGAGGACAGGCCGGCAGGCTCAAACTGAAGGGTATGACGGCGTTTTCAGCATAGAGTTCGTACTGCGAAAGTGCCATCTGACGGGCTCCGTCCCCTCCGGAACCGGTCAGCAGCCCGGCCTGGCGGGGGCCAGGCGCCCTGCAAAAAAATGCTGGTCCTCGGTCCTTGATTGCTCTCGCAAGGGGGCGGAGCAGGCAGGCTGCCCACTCCGAGAGGCAGATCAGTGGCTGCCGGAGTGGCCGAAGCCACCTGCGCCACGCTGGCTTTCATCAAAGGCTTCGACCACTTCGAAATGCGCCTGGACCACAGGCACCAGCACCAGTTGGGCGATGCGCTCGCCGACGGCGATGTTGAAGGCGGTCTGGCCACGGTTCCAGCAGGACACCATCAGTTCGCCCTGGTAGTCCGAGTCGATCAGGCCCACCAGGTTGCCCAGCACGATGCCGTGCTTATGGCCCAGGCCAGAGCGCGGCAGGATCAGCGCCGCCAGGCCCGGGTCGCCAATGTAGACCGACAGCCCGGTAGGGATCAGCAGCGTCTGGCCTGGCTCCAGAAGGGTGTCTTCCTTGAGCATGGCTCGCAGGTCGAGGCCGGCGGAGCCCGGCGTGGCGTACTGCGGCAGAGGGAATTCGTTGCCGATGCGTGGGTCGAGGATCTTGGCTTGTAAAGCGTGCATGCGAGTTAAACCTGGTTCAGCCGTTCGGCGATAAAAGAGATCAGCTGGCGGGCAATCTTGCCCTTGCTGGTCTGGGCGAAGAGAGTTGCGTGCAACTCCCGGTCAATCACGCTGCAGGCGTTTTCCTCGCTGTTGAAGCCAATGCTCGGGTTGGCAACGTCGTTTGCGACGATCAGATCGAGGTTCTTGTCCTTCAATTTGCGTGCAGCGTAGTCGAGCAAGTTTTCGGTTTCTGCGGCGAAACCGACACTGAAAGGCCGATCCGGACGGCTGGCAATGGTGGCCAGGATGTCCGGGTTGCGCACCATCTGCAGCAACAGGCCGTCACCTTTCGTAGGGTCTTTCTTTAATTTCTGTGGGGCGACGACTTCCGGTCGGTAGTCCGCGACCGCCGCAGAGGCGATGAAAACGTCGCATGGGATCGCCGACTCACAGGCCGCGAGCATGTCCCGGGCGCTGACAACGTCGATCCGCGTGACTCTATCGGGGGTTGGCAGGTGTACCGGCCCGGTGATCAGGGTCACCCGGGCACCGGCTTCAACCGCGGCCTCGGCCAGGGCGAAGCCCATTTTTCCTGAGCTATGGTTGGTGATGTAGCGCACCGGATCGATGTTTTCCTGGGTCGGCCCGGCGGTAATCAGCAGGTGCTTGCCGGTCAGCGCCAGATGCTGGAAGCAATCGGCGGCGCACTGGGCCAGGTCGTTGGCCTCCAGCATGCGGCCCAGGCCGACATCGCCACAGGCCTGGCTGCCGGAAGCCGGGCCGAAGACCTTCAGGCCACGGCTTTGCAGCAGTTGGGTGTTGGCTTGGGTGGCAGGGTCGCGCCACATGGCCTGATTCATCGCCGGGGCGATGGCGACGATGGCATCGGTGGCCAGCACCAGGGTGGTCAGCAGATCGTCGGCAATGCCCTGGGCCAGGCGGGCAATCAGGTCCGCGGTGGCTGGCGCGATCAGCACCAGGTCGGCCCACTTGGCCAGCTCGATATGGCCCATGGCGGCTTCGGCAGCCGGGTCCAGCAGGTCGAGGTGGACCGGGTGCCCGGAGAGCGCTTGCATGGTCAGCGGGGTAATGAATTCACTGCCGCCCCGGGTCATGACCACGCGCACTTCGGCGCCCTGGTCGAGGAGTCGGCGAACCAGCTCCGCGCTCTTGTAGGCGGCAATGCCGCCGCCGACGCCGAGCACGATGCGTTTCCGATACAGCCGCTGCATAGGCCTGTCTTTCCGTTCAGTGATTGCTGCGTGGCATGCCCCCTCCCCAGGTGAAATACCACGCAAAAAAGAGGGGGCTAAGATAGCACAGCGCCCGCTGTCGAACAGCGGCGCCATGCACAGGGAGGTGTGATGAGTATTCGTGACTGGCCCGCGGCGGAGCGTCCGCGGGAACGGCTTCTGGAGCAGGGCGCCATCAGCCTTTCCGACGCCGAGCTACTGGCTATTTTCCTGCGCACCGGGGTGGCCGGTAAAAGCGCGGTGGACCTGGCGCGGCATCTGTTGCGGCGCTTTGGCAGCCTGCGCAGGCTGCTGGAGGCCGATCAACTGACCTTCACCCGCCAACTGGGGCTGGGCCCGGCCAAGTACGCCTTGTTGCAGGCGGTGCTGGAAATGGCCCGACGGCATCTGGCGGAGAAACTGCATCGCCAGTCCGCGTTGGAGAACCCGCTGGTGGTGCGCGATTACCTGAAGTCGATGCTGCGCCACGAGCCCCATGAAGTGTTCGGTTGCCTGTTTCTCGACACGCGGCATCGTGTACTGACCTTCGAAGTGCTGTTTCAGGGCTCCATCGACAGCACCACGGTGTACCCGCGGCAGGTGATCAAGCGCGCCTTGGCGCACAATGCAGCGGCGGTGATCCTCTGCCACAACCACCCGTCAGGCATTTGCGAGCCCAGCCCGGCCGACCGGGTAGTGACCCGACGTTTGCAGGAGGCACTGGAGTTGATCGATGTGCGGGTGCTGGACCACTTCATCGTGGGGGAGGGCGACCCGCTGTCGATGGCCGAGTACGGCTGGATCTGAATGCGGCCGGCTTCAAGGCCTGGGTGGGCCTTGAAGCCGGCCGGCAGTTCACTTGATGCTGACTTTCGAATAGTCCTGGCGCCCGAAGGGGCTCACCTGGTAGCCCTCGACCTGCTTGCGAGTCAGGGCGAAAGCGGTCGGGTGTGCCAGGGGCAGCCACAGCGCCTGCTGCTGGATCTGGGTCTGGGCCTGTTGGTACAGCTTGCTGCGCACACCCTGTTCGCTGGTGGTCTTGCCGGCCGTGATCAGCTTGTCCAGGTTCTGGTCGCAGTAGCGGGCGAAGTTGGTGCCGGACTTGACGGCGGCGCAGGTGAACTGTGGCGAGAGGAAGTTATCCGGGTCGCCGTTGTCGCCAGCCCAGCCCATGAACAGCAGGTCGTGCTCGCCGGCCTTGGCGCGGCGGATCAGTTCACCCCATTCGATCACGCGGATTTCCGCCTGGATCCCCACTTGGGCCAGGTCCGATTGCAGCAACTGCGCGCCCAGGCTGGGGTTGGGGTTGAGCAGGCTGCCAGAAGGGCGGGTCCAGAGGGTGGTCTGGAAGCCGTTCTTCAGGCCAGCCTTGGCCAGCAGTTGGCGAGCCTTTTCCGGGTCGTGGGCGTACCCGGGCAGGTCCTTGGCGTAGCTCCAGGTATTGGGCGGGTAAGGGCCGTTGGCGGCTTCGGCGGTGCCTTCAAAGACCGCCTTGAGGTAGCTGCCCTTGTCGAAGGCCAGGTTGATTGCCTGGCGTACCTCGGGTTTGTCCAGGGGTGGGTGCTGGCTGTTGATGGCGACGAAGGCGGTCATGAAGGCTGCGGTGTGCTCGACCTTCAGTGCCGGATCCTCGCTGGCGGCCTGGACATCCAGGGGCTTGGGCGACAGCGCGATCTGGCACTCGTTGCGGCGCAGCTTCTGCAGGCGCACGTTGGCGTCCGGGGTGATGGCAAAGATCAGCGAATCGACCGCAGGCTTGCCAGCAAAGTAGTCGCGGTTGGCCTTGTAGCGGATCGAGGCGTCTTTCTGGAAGCGCCCGAAGATGAACGGGCCGCTGCCGATCGGCTGGCTGTTGAGCTTCTCCGGGGTGCCGGCCTTGAGCAGTTGCTCGGCGTACTCCGCCGAGTAGATCGAGGCGAAGCCCATGCTCAGGGTGGCGAGGAAGGTCGAATCGGCGTGGTCCAGGGTAAAGCGTACGGTCAGCGGGTCCAGGGCATCGATCTTCTTGATCAGGCTGGGCAACTGCAGGGATTGGGCGTGGGGAAAGCCGCTCTGGGCGATCTTGTGCCACGGATGGGCCGGATCGAGCATGCGCTCGAAGCTGAACTTGACGTCTTCGGCGGTCAGCTCGCGGCTGGGGTTGAAATACTCGGTGCGGTGGAACTTGACCTTGGGGTGCAGCTTGAACACGTAGGTCAGGCCGTCGGCAGAGACCTCCCAGCTGTCGGCAAGGCTGGGGACTACCTTGCCGCTATCGGCGTCGAACTCCACCAGGCGGTTCATCAGCACGTCGGCGGATGCGTTGGTGGTGGTCAGTGAGTTGTACTGCACCACGTCGAAGCCCTCCGGGCTGGCTTCGGTGCAGACGCTCAGCGCGGCAGCCTGGGCCAGGGGGCTCAGGAGAGGGGCGAGCAGGAGCGGGAGGGCGGCAAGACGCATGGTCGGGTTCCTTGTGCAGATCGAAAGCCCATCTGCGAGTGCAGTCTGGAAATGCCTTACCCTAGTGGGCTCTTTGTAAAATGACTATCCCTTTTGTATCGAGTGACGAAACCTCGGGCTCGGCCGGGGTTCCAGGCGTGATTCTCCGCAGGCATGACCGCGTTCTATGGCGGTTTTGTGCCTGGGGTTTCGGGAGAAATATATTCTGCGACGAGCGGTAGATTTCTGCGGTAGCCTTTGCCGCAGGCGTCCGGCGCAAGAAAATCAGGACTTTTCGTCATCCTGGGCACAGCGGTTGTTGTTGCTCTGGGGTCTTTCTGGTATAAAGCAGCGCTCTTTTCTAGGGGCCCGGTTCCTTCGCTTGTAGGTGTAGCCGGTAAGACCCTAAAGAAACGCGGCGCCTGGCGCCAAATGACTGAGAGATTAAGCGGCCAACCCATGCCGGGTTGGGCATGTGGTTTTAGAGGGCTGAGGCATGTCTAGAGTCTGTCAAGTTACCGGTAAGGGTCCGGTGACTGGGAATAACATTTCCCACGCAAACAACAAAACCCGTCGTCGTTTCCTGCCGAACCTGCAGCATCACCGCTTCTGGGTTGAGTCCGAGAAACGTTTTGTGCGTCTGCGCGTATCTGCCAAAGGCATGCGTATCATCGACAAGCGCGGCATTGATGTCGTGCTGGCCGAAATCCGTCGCGATGGCGGCAAGGTTTAAGGGAGCTAATCATGCGTGAATTGATTCGTTTGATCTCGAGCGCCGGTACTGGTCACTTCTACACTACCGACAAGAACAAGCGTACTACTCCGGACAAAATCGAGATCAAGAAATATGATCCGGTTGTTCGCAAGCACGTGATCTACAAGGAAGGCAAAATCAAGTAATTGATTTTTCTTCTGACAAAAAAACCCGCCTTCAAGCGGGTTTTTTTGTGCCCGGGATTCAGGCTTTCTGTTCGAAGGCCACATAGACCTTGCGGCAGGGCTCCAGCACTTCCCAGGTGCCCTTGAAGCCGGCCGGGATCACGAAGCGGTCGCCGACCCGCAGAGTCTTGGCATTGCCGTCGTGATCACGCAGTACCGATACGCCCTGGAGAATCTCGCAGTATTCGTGTTCGGTGAAGTTCACCGTCCACTGGCCCACGGCGCCTTCCCAGATCCCGGCATTGAGCTGGCCGCACGGGCTGGCGTAATGGTTGAACACCGCCTGCTCTGGGTCGCCCTTGAGGATTTTTTCCGCAGCGGGGCGGTAGCGTTCGCCCTCGGTGGTGGCCTGGCTGAAGTCGACGACGTTGTGGATGCTCATTGTTGTATTCCCCCGTGATTGCGGCGCGAGTGGCTATGAAGGCCAAAGTCTATGTTTATTAAAATGCACATAGCAATGGCGTTTGCCCGGGCTTTGTCAAATATATTGAAAGTACAGGTGTCGCTGGTTTAGGGTGGCGGGTGCCTTTGGCCGAAAACAGGCTGGCCGGGCAGAATTCTTCAGCAGTGCCGGCGTAGTTCGCATGGCGCTTGTATACAAATAAGAGGAGGACACTCGTATGACCACCCTGACTCGTGCCGACTGGGAGCAACGTGCCCGCGACCTGAAAATCGAAGGTCGTGCCTACATCAACGGCGAATACACCGCATCGGCTTCCAGCGACACCTTCGAATGCATCAGCCCGGTAGACGGTCGCGTACTGGCGACCATCGCCAGCTGTGATGCCGCCGATGCCCAGCGCGCCGTGGAAAACGCCCGCGCCACCTTCAACTCCGGCGCCTGGTCGCGCCTGGCGCCGGCCAAGCGCAAGTCGGTGATGATCCGCTTTGCCGGCCTGTTGAAGCAGCACGCTGAAGAACTCGCGCTCCTGGAAACCCTGGACATGGGCAAGCCCATCAGCGACTCCCTGGATATCGACGTTCCCGGCGCCGCCCAGGCCCTGAGCTGGAGCGGCGAGGCGATCGACAAGATCTACGATGAAGTCGCTGCCACCCCTCACGACCAGTTGGGCCTGGTCACCCGTGAGCCGGTAGGCGTGGTCGCGGCCATCGTGCCGTGGAACTTCCCCCTGATGATGGCTTGCTGGAAACTGGGCCCGGCGCTGTCCACCGGTAACTCGGTGATCCTCAAGCCTTCGGAAAAATCCCCGCTGACCGCCATCCGCATCGCTGCCCTGGCAGTGGAAGCCGGGATTCCGGCGGGCGTGTTCAACGTACTGCCAGGCTACGGCCACACCGTCGGCAAGGCCCTGGCCCTGCACATGGACGTGGACACCCTGGTGTTCACCGGCTCCACCAAGATCGCCAAGCAGTTGCTGGTCTACTCCGGCGAATCCAACATGAAGCGCGTGTGGCTGGAAGCCGGCGGCAAGAGCCCGAACATCGTGTTCGCCGATGCTCCGGACCTGCAGGCCGCCGCCGAATCCGCCGCCAGCGCCATTGCCTTCAACCAGGGCGAAGTCTGCACCGCCGGCTCGCGCCTGCTGGTGGAGCGCTCTATCAAGGACAAATTCCTGCCGCTGGTGATCGAGGCCCTCAAGGGTTGGAAGCCGGGCAACCCGCTGGACCCGGCCACCAATGTCGGTGCCCTGGTGGACACCCAGCAGATGAACACCGTGCTGTCCTACATCGAAGCCGGGCATGCCGATGGCGCAAAGCTGGTGGCCGGTGGCAAGCGCACCCTGGAAGAAACCGGTGGCACCTACGTCGAGCCGACCATTTTCGATGGTGTCAGCAACGCGATGAAAATCGCCCAGGAAGAGATCTTCGGCCCTGTACTGTCGGTGATCGCCTTCGACAGCGTGGAAGAGGCGATCCAGATTGCCAACGACACGCCTTACGGCCTGGCAGCTGCGGTGTGGACCGCCAACATCTCCAAGGCCCACCAGACCGCCAAGGCCCTGCGTGCCGGCAGCGTCTGGGTCAACCAATACGACGGCGGCGACATGACCGCGCCGTTCGGCGGCTTCAAGCAGTCGGGCAACGGTCGCGACAAGTCGCTGCATGCGTTCGACAAGTACACCGAGCTGAAAGCCACCTGGATCAAGCTCTGAGTCTTGTCGTTTGAGGCGGGGCAGTGCCCCGCCTGATGTCGATCCATAGCGCAGCCGGACTTTCCGCAAGGGGAGTCCGGCTGTGTTGTCTGTGCCTTGCGAAACAATGATCCACAGGAGCGTGGAAATGCGTTGGGCGACCTATTTCGCCGTTTTGGCCGCAGTCTTGAGTGTCGGCCTGGCCCTGGGCGTGACCATGCCCCTGGTGTCATTTCGTCTCGAAAGCTGGGGCTACGGGCCTTTTGCAATTGGCGTGGTGGCGGCGATGCCGGCCATTGGCGTGTTGCTCGGGGCGAAGATCTCCAGCCGCCTGGCGGCGCGCTTCGGCACCGCCAGCCTGATGCGCCTGTGCCTGTGGGGCGGGGCGATCTCCATTGCCTTGCTGGCGCTGCTGCCCAGCTATCCGTTGTGGTTGGTGCTGCGCCTGATACTGGGAGTGGTCCTGACCATCATCTTCATTCTGGGGGAAAGCTGGATCAATCAACTGGTGGTGGAGCAGTGGCGTGGCCGGCTGGTGGCGCTGTATGGCGCAAGCTATGCCTTGAGCCAGCTGGCCGGGCCCCTGCTGTTGGGCGTGCTGGGTACTGAGCATGATTACGGCTTCTGGACCGCGGTGGGTTTGCTGGTGGTATCACCGCTCCTGTTGTTGGGGCGCAGCGGGGCGCCGAGCACCGAGTCGTGCAGCGTGACCCTGTTTGACCTGTGGCACTTCTGTCGGAAGTTGCCGGCGATTGCCTGGGCAGTTGCATTGTTCGCTACTTTCGAGGCGCTGATTCTGACCCTGCTGCCGGTGTATTGCCTGAGCCAGGGGTTCACCGAAGACATTGCCCTGGCCATGGTCAGCACCGTGGTGGTGGGGGATGCACTTTTGCAACTGCCGATTGGCGCCCTGGCGGATCGGATTTCCCGGCGCGGCCTGTTCACCGGCTGCGCGGTGATCCTGCTGTGTTCCAGCCTGGCCATTCCGCTGTTGCTGGGCACCGTGCTGATCTGGCCACTGTGGGTGTTGTTCGGGGCCAGCGCCGGGGGCTTGTTCACCTTGTCGCTGATCCTGATCGGCGAGCGTTACCGCGATGACGCACTGGTGCGGGCCAATGCCCATGTGGCGCAGCTCTGGGGCATTGGCTGCCTGATCGGGCCGCTGGTGGCAGGGGCCGGCAGCCAGTGGGTGAGCGGCCACGCCATGTTGCTGCTGGTGGCGGCCGGGGCTTTTGGCTTGCTTGTCCTGCTGCTGCGCCAGGGGGCCTTTGGCGAAGCCCAGGCTGCGTTGTAGCCACTCAGAGCATGCGTTCCAGGCCGATGCGGGTGCTCAGCCAGGCATTGAAGCGGCGCCACCAGTTGCCGGGTTCATGGTCCAGGCTGTGCAACTGGCCCTGATCCTCGGTCACCCAGACCAGCTTGCCGTCCAGCAGCTTGACCTGGTAGCTCAGGGCCGGCGCCATCCCCTGCAGGGCCAGGGCGCGGACATGTTCAGCCAGCTCGGGGCTGTCCACCAGCACCCCGACCTCGGTGTTCCACAGCACCGAACGGGGGTCGAAGTTGAACGAGCCGATGAAGCTCTTTCGTCGGTCGAAGATCATCGCCTTGCTGTGCAGGCTGGAGTCGGAGCCCTTGTAGGAGCCGCTGTGGAACAGGTGCGGCCCGCTGCCACCGCGCTCGCCGGGTTGTCGGCGCAGTTCGTAGAGCTTCACTCCATGTTCCAGCAATGCCTTGCGATAGGGCGCATAGCCGCCATGCACCACTGGCACGTCGGTGGCTTCCAGGGAGTTGGTCAACAGGCTCACCGAGACTCCGGCGTCCGCGCGCCCGGTCAGGTACACCAGCCCGGGCTGCCCCGGAACGAAGTAGGCCGAGATCATGATCAGCTCCTTGCCGACCCCGCTCAGTTCCGGTGCCAGCTGGGTGGTGAGCAGCAGGTGCGGGTCGGGGTCACCCTTGGCCAGGACCTTGGCCGGAGCGTCCCACAGGGCCTGGTTCCAGGCCCAGATCAGTTCCTTGCGCCAGATGTCCATGCGCGGCTGGGTCTGGTAGGTCATTAACTGCCGGTACAGCGCCTGGTTCTGCCGGCGGCTGTCCTGCAAGGATTCCTCGAGGCGCAGCCGGGTGTTGTCCAGCGCCTTGGTGGAAGGTGTGCTGGACAGGAACTCGCCGATGGGGCGGCTAAGGGCGCTGTTCCAGTACTGGTCGAAGCTGTGGCCCAGTTGCTCGGCCACCGGACCCACGCTGAACATGTCGATGTCGGTGAAATTCAGGTTGGGCTGGGCGTCGAAGTATTCATCCCCCAGGTTGCGCCCGCCGACGATGGCCACGCTGTTGTCTGCCAGCCAGAGCTTGTTGTGCATCCGCCGATGCTGCTGCGACAGGTTGAACAGGCGGCCCATGGCCCGGGTCAGGCCGGTGCTGCGGCCCAGGTGCAGAGGGTTGAACAGGCGGATCTGGATCTGCGGATGGGCGGCCAGGGTGGCGATGATCTGGTCCAGGCCGTCGCTGGTGGTGTCGTCCAGCAGGATGCGTACCCGCACGCCACGGTCGGCGGCCTTGAGCAGCTCGTCCACCAGCATGCGGGTGCTGATGCCGTCGTGGACGATGTAGTACTGCAGGTCGAGGCTGCTTTGCGCGTTGCGGATCAGCTCGGCGCGGGCCATGAACGCTTCGGTGCTGTTGGGTAGCAGGCGAAAGCCGGAACGCCCCTGGTAGGGCGCGGCCTGGGCCCGGATCGACTGGGCAAAGCCCGAATCACGGGCGGGCAGGGCCTGGCTGGGTTGGTACGGGACCTCGCGGGTAGCGCAGCCGCCCAGCCCGAGGCTCAGCAGCAGAAGCCAGGTGAAGGCCTGTATAGGGTTCAAGTCAGGTCATCTCGCATCACGGCACGGGTTGGCATGGGACGGCTGGCTTCCTGCTTCGGGTCGGGGTCAGTCCGAGGTATCACTGAGCAGCTTGATGGCTGCAGCGCCGACCTTGCGTACCGCGTCTTCGATCTGCGCGGTTGGCTTGGCAGCGTAGTTCATCCGCAGGCAATTGCGGTACTTGCCCGAGGCGGAAAAGATGCTGCCCACGGCAATCTGCACCCCTTGCTCGAGCAGCACTCGGTTGAGCTTCAGAGCATCAAAGCCCTCGGGGAGTTCGATCCACAGCATGAAACTGCCCTGTGGCCGGCTGGCGCGAGTGCCGGCGGGGAAGTAGCGGCTGACCCAATCGAGCATCAGGTCACGATTGCGCTGGTACTGGGTGCGCATCTTGCGCAGATGCGGCTCGAAGTGGCCGCTCTTGAGAAACTCGGCGATGGCTACCTGGGGCTGCGGGGCCGTGGAGCCGGTGCTGATGTATTTCATGTGCAGTACACGTTCCAGGTAGCGGCCGGGCGCCACCCAGCCGATGCGCAGGCCTGGGGCCAGGGTTTTCGAGAACGAGCTGCACAGCAGCACCCGGCCATCATCGTCGAAGGACTTGATGGTGCGCGGGCGCGGGTAGGTGTAGGCCAGTTCGCCATACACATCGTCCTCGATGATCGCCACGTCGAAGCGCTGGGCCAGGGTCAGCAGTGCCCGCTTGCGCGGCTCCGGCATGATGTAGCCCAGGGGGTTGTTGCAGTTGGGCGTCAACTGTATGGCCTTGATCGGCCACTGTTCCAAAGCCAGTTCCAGGGCTTCCAGGCTGATTCCGGTAATGGGGTCGGTGGGGATCTCCAGGGCCTTCATGCCCAGGCCCTTGAGGGTCTGCATGGCGCCGTGGAAGCTCGGCGAGTCCACGGCGACGATGTCCCCCGGTTCGCAGATGGCGCGAATGCTGGTGGACAGCGCCTCGTGGCAGCCGGTGGTGATCACCAGGTCGCCGGCCCCCAGTTGGCAGCCGGAATCCAGCATCAGTCGTGCGACCTGCTCGCGCAGCTCCAGTACGCCGTAGATGTTGTCGTAGTGCAGGCCTGGCATGTCCTGGCGCCGGCTGAGGCGGGCCAGGGCCCGAAGCAGAGGCTTGAGGGTGGGTGTGGTGATGTCCGGCATGCCGCGGCCCAGTTGCACCACGTCCTTGCGCGGCACGGCGCGAATCAGTTCCAGCACCTGGTCCCACTGCGAGATCTCTACCGGTCGCTGGGCCGGGCGGCCAACGGCGGGCAGGGCGGGCAGTTCGCGGCTGGGCGGCACGAAGTAGCCGGACTTGGGCTTGGGCATCGCCAGGCCGTTGTCTTCCAGCAGGCGGTAGGCCTGCTGCACGGTGCTCAGGCTGACCCCGTGCTCGACGCTCAGGGCGCGCACTGAGGGCAGCCGATCGCCGGGGCGGTAGAAGCCCTGCTCAATGCGGGTGCCCAGGAGTTCGGCGAGGTTGACGTAGAGGGTCATGGCATTGGCTCGTAGTGGGGGGCGCGAGGACCGGTACAGATGGGGCAAAAATACAGGATTCAGCAGGATTTTTGGCAAAACTGTATGGAGTTAATACCGCTGTATTGAGTCTGTAATGGTTTTTGCGCACCAAGCATCCTATTGGCTCATGGCAACTTTGAGCAAACAGGAGCAATACAGATGAACGGCTTGAGCGATGTGCGTCTGTCGTTACGGAGTCAGGAGCTGCAGGCAGAGCAGGAGCAGGCACTGGCGGCACGCCTGCCACGCTCCGCACCGCCCGGGCTGAGCCCGCTGGGTCTGTACTGGCATCGGCTGCGCACGCGCAAGTCGTTGCTGGAGCTGACTGCCGAGCAGTTGCGCGATGTCGGCCTGAGCCGGGAAGAGGCGCGGGCCGAAGGTCTCAAGCCGTTCTGGCGGCTGTAGGCCGACGCCGCGCAGTCACGGGGAGGGTCAGAGCAGTTCCTTCAAGCGGTGCCAGAGCATGCCCAGGGCCAGCAGCGGCGAGCGCAGATGCTTGCCGCCCGGGAAGGTGATGTGCGGCACCTTGGCGAACAGATCGAAACCGCCGCCGTGCTGGCCGCTGATGGCCTCGCCCAGCAGCTTGCCCGCCAGGTGCGTGGCATTCAGGCCGTGGCCCGAATAGGCCTGGGCGTAATACACATTGGGCTGGTCCTTGAGCCGGCCGATCTGCGGCAGGCGGTTGGCGCCGATGCCGATCATGCCGCCCCACTGGTAGTCGATCTTCACTGCGGCCAGTTGCGGGAACACTTCCAGCATCTTCGGCCGCATGTAGGCGGCGATGTCCTTGGGGTCACGCCCCGAATAATGACAGGCACCCCCGAACAGCAGGCGCCGGTCAGCCGAAAGGCGGTAGTAGTCCAGGGCCACGCGCTGGTCGCAGACCGCCATGTTCTGCGGCAGCAGTTCCTGGGCCAGGGCCGGGCTCAAGGGTTCGGTGGCGATGATGTAGCTGCCGGCCGGAAGCACCTTGCCCCCCAATTCCGGATTGAGATCGCTGAGGTAGGCGTTGCAGCCCAGTACCAGGGTCTTGGCCCGGACGGTGCCGCGACTGCTGTGGACCTTGACCTCGGGGCCGTAGTCGATGCGTGTCACCGCAGAGTGCTCGAACAGTTGCACCCCCAGTTGCTGCGCCGCCCGGGCTTCGCCCAGGGCCAGGTTCAGCGGGTGCAGGTGGCCCGAACCCATGTCGATCAAGCCGCCAACATAGCGCTTGGAACCCACCACGCTGTGCATTTCATCGGCCTGCAGCAGCCGGGTCTGGTGGCGATAGCCGAGGCTGCGCAGTTCCTCGGCGTCTTCGGCGAAGCCGGCAAGGTCGGCCGGCTTGTTGGCCAGGTCGCAGTAGCCCCAGGTCAGGTCGCAAGGGATCTGGAAACGCTCGATGCGTTGGCGGACGATCTCCACCGCCTCCAGCCCCATGAGCTTCATCTGCCGCACTCCGTCCTTGCCTATCACCTTGGTGAACTGGTCGAGGCCGTGGCCGACGCCGCGAATCAACTGCCCGCCATTGCGCCCGCTGGCGCCCCAGCCGATCTTGTGCGCCTCCAGCAGGACCACGCTGAGGCCACGCTCGGCCAGTTCCAGCGCGGTGTTGAGCCCGGAAAAACCGCCCCCGACCACGCACACATCGGCTGTCAGATCGCCCGCCAACGCTGGGTAGTCAGGTTGCGGCAGGCTGCTGGCGGCATAGTAGGAAGCGGCGTGCTGAAGGCTGGCGGGCATGGGATGCGTCCTGATGATGGTGTCGGTAAAAATGCGCGGAGCATAAGTCGGGCCTTTGCGCCGGGGCAACCGCAGGACGCCCGGTCCTGTCTGCCGCCAGGCATTTAGGGCAGAATTCACGGCTATTCATGCCCCGGTAGTCTTTTTCATGAGCTGTAACCGTCAAATCGTCCGCAGCCTGCGTCAGCAGATTCCCTCTTTCGAGTGCGTTCCCGGCTGCCACGACTGCTGCGGCCCGGTGACCACCTCGCCGGAGGAAATGTCCCGCCTGCCGCGCAAGACCGCTGCCGAGCAGGAAGCTGCCATGGACGAGCTCAACTGCGTGCACCTGGGGCCCAACGGTTGCACCGTGTATGACGAGCGTCCGCTGATCTGCCGCCTGTTCGGCACCACGCCGAGCCTGCCTTGCCCCAACGGCCGGCGCCCGGTGGAGATGATCCACCCCCGGGTCGAAAAACAGATCCACGACTACATGGCCAGCACTCGCCAGGTCCTGGTCTAGCCCCGCGCACCCCGGCTTGCCGGAAGGCTTCACCCTCTCGCTTCAATCCGGAATCGGCAGGCTCAGGCTCTCCTTCACTTCTTCCATGACGATGTAGCTCTTGGACTCGCGCACGTGGGGCAGCTTGAGCAGGATGTCCCCCAGCAACTTGCGGTAGGACGCCATTTCCGAGATCCGCGCCTTGACCAGATAGTCGAAGTCGCCGGACACCAGGTGGCACTCCAGCACGTGGGGCAGCTTCAGCACCGCCCGGCGAAACTCCTCGAAGGTATCGCCGGACTTGTAGTCCAGGCTGATCTCGACGAACACCAGCAGGCTGCCCTTGAGGTGCTGCGGATTGAGCCGCGCGTTGTAGCCCATGATGATCCCTTCGCGCTCCAGGCGGCGCACGCGCTCGGTGCAGGGGGTGGTGGAGAGGCCCACTCGCTCCCCCAGCTCGGTGAAGGAAATGCGTCCGTCGGCCTGGAGTATCCGCAAGATATTGCGATCGATCTTGTCCAGGGCCCGACGGGTCTGATGGTTGGTGCGCATAGGGGATGCCCCTCCGTGAAAAGCAATATTGCCGAGAATTCTCGCCAAATATAGGCGGTTATATAGTGAAAATCACTGCTCAATGTTTCTTACACTGCGCCCATCTTTGCTCTGAATAACAAACGTCAGCGGTCAAGCCGCGATGAGGATATGAAAATGCGCGTTCTGGTCTTGGGCAGTGGCGTTATCGGAACCACCAGTGCCTATTATCTGGCTCGAGCCGGATTTGAAGTGACCGTAGTGGACCGTCAGCCGGCCGCCGCCATGGAAACCAGCTTCGCCAACGCCGGCCAGGTCTCGCCTGGCTATGCGTCGCCCTGGGCCGCTCCGGGTGTACCGCTCAAAGCCATCAAATGGCTGCTGCAGCGCCACGCGCCACTGGCGATCAAGGCCACGGCCGACATCGACCAGTACCTGTGGATGGCACAGATGCTGCGCAACTGCACCGCCAGCCGCTATGCGGTGAACAAGGAACGCATGGTGCGCCTGTCCGAATACAGCCGTGACTGCCTCGACGAGTTGCGAGCGGAAACCGGCATTGCCTACGAAGGCCGCAGCCTGGGCACTACCCAGCTGTTCCGCACCCAGGCGCAGCTGGACGGTGCGGCGAAAGACATCGCCGTGCTCAAGGAGTCCGGCGTGCCGTTCGAACTGCTGGACCGCGAAGGCATCGCCCGGGTCGAGCCGGCCCTGGCCAACGTCACTGACATCCTCGCCGGTGCCCTGCGCCTGCCCAACGACCAGACTGGCGACTGCCAGATCTTCACCACGCGCCTGGCGGAAATGGCCAGCAAGCTGGGTGTGGAGTTCCGCTTCGGCCAGGACATCCAGCGCATCGACTTTGCCGGTGACCGGATCAACGGCGTGTGGATCGACGGCAAGCTGGAAACCGCCGACCGCTACGTGCTGGCCCTGGGCAGCTACTCGCCGCAATTGCTCAAGCCGCTGGGCATCAAGGCGCCGGTGTACCCGCTCAAGGGTTACTCCCTGACCGTGCCGATCACCAACCCGGCTATGGCCCCGACTTCCACCATCCTCGACGAAACCTACAAGGTCGCGATCACCCGTTTCGACAACCGGATCCGGGTCGGCGGCATGGCTGAGATAGCCGGTTTTGACCTCTCGCTCAATCCGCGCCGGCGTGAAACGCTGGAGATGATCGTCAACGATCTCTATCCTCAGGGCGGCGACCTGTCCCAGGCCAGTTTCTGGACCGGGCTGCGTCCTACCACCCCGGATGGCACGCCGATTGTGGGCGCCACGCCGTTCCGCAACCTGTTCTTGAACACTGGCCACGGTACGCTCGGCTGGACCATGGCTTGCGGTTCCGGTCGCCTGCTGGCGGACCTGATGGCCAAGAAAAAGCCGCAGATCAGCGCCGAAGGCCTCGATATTTCCCGTTACGGTAACCCTCAGGAGTCAGCTAAACATGTCAATCCAGCGCCAGCTCACCAATGAGCGCATGAGCCAGATTGTTGTCCACGGCGGTACGGTGTATCTGTCCGGGCAAGTCGGCGATGACATGCAGGCCGGGATCGAACAGCAGACTCGCGAGACCCTGGCCAACATCGAACGCCTGCTGGACCTGGCCGGTACCGACAAGAGCAAGCTGCTGTCGGTGACCATCTACCTGAAGGACATCGATGCCCACTTCGCTGGCATGAACAGTGTCTGGGACCAGTGGCTGCCAAAAGGCGTGGCGCCGGCCCGGGCCACGGTCGAAGCCAAGCTGTGCGAACCGGAAATCCTGGTCGAGCTGTCCGTAGTGGCCGCTCTGCCTTAAACGACAAGATCCCTCTCCCGGTGCCGGTGGCGGCTCGCCGTCATCCAGCACCGGTTTTTTATTCCCCATGACCGCCTAGAAGTCTGCCGCCATGCGCCCTGCCCGTGCCCTGATCGATCTCCAAGCCCTGCGTCACAACTACCAACTGGCCCGTGAAACCTCGGGAGTTCGTGCTCTCGCGGTGATCAAGGCCGATGCCTACGGCCATGGCGCGGTGCGCTGCGCCCAGGCACTGGAAGGCGAGGCCGACGGTTTCGCCGTGGCCTGCATCGAAGAAGCCCTGGAGCTGCGCGCCGCGGGCATTCGTGCGCCGGTGCTGCTGCTGGAAGGTTTTTTCGAAGCATCCGAGCTGGCGCTGATCGTCGAGCATGATTTCTGGTGCGTGGTGCATTCGCTGTGGCAACTCGAAGCCATCGAGCAGGCGGTCGTGGCCAAGCCACTGACGGTCTGGCTCAAGCTGGATTCGGGCATGCACCGGGTCGGCCTGCATCCCAAGGATTACCAGGCGGCGTATCAGCGCCTGCAGGCCAGCGGCAAGGTCGAGAAGATCGTGCTGATGAGCCACTTTGCCCGCGCCGATGAACTGGACTGCCCGCGTAGCAGCGAGCAGGTGGCGGTATTCGAAGCGGCTCGCCAGGGCCTCGGAGCGGAAATCAGCCTGCGCAATTCGCCGGCGGTCATGGGCTGGCCCAGCGTACCCAGCGATTGGGTGCGCCCGGGCATCATGCTCTACGGTTCGACACCGTTCGAAGAAAACAACTCGGTGGCCGCGCGCTTGCAGCCGGTAATGACCCTGGAGTCCAAGGTGATCTGCGTGCGTGAACTGCCGGCCGGCGAGCCGGTGGGCTACGGCGCCAGGTTCATCACCGACAGGCCAATGCGCATCGGCGTGGTGGCCATGGGGTATGCCGACGGTTATCCGCGCCATGCGCCTACTGGTACGCCGGTACTGGTGGCCGGCCAGCGCAGCCGCCTGCTGGGTCGGGTGTCCATGGACATGCTGTGTGTCGACCTGACGGACGTGCCCCAGGCCGGTCTTGGTTCGACCGTGGAGTTGTGGGGCAAGAACATCCTCGCCAGCGATGTTGCGCAGGCCGCCGATACCATCCCTTATCAGCTGTTCTGCAACCTGCGCCGGGTGCCGTTGGTGTACTGCGAAGGCTGAGATTCCGTGGGCTGTACCGAAAGTCGCCTTCCCGGGGGGAATCGGGAGCAAGTGTTGTAAATACTGAACGCTGTCGCCATGATAACGCTCAATTACAACAACGCCTGATTCCCGCCTAGGAGGCTGCCGCATTGGACGTCGGTGAACGACTGCAATCCATCCGTAAACTGAAAGGTCTTTCCCAGCGTGAACTCGCCAAGCGTGCGGGCGTCACCAATAGCACCATTTCAATGATCGAAAAGAACAGCGTCAGCCCCTCGATCAGCTCGCTGCGCAAGGTGCTGGGCGGCATTCCCATGTCCATGGTGGAGTTCTTTTCCGAGGAAATTCTCCAGGAAACGCCTTCTCAGATCGTCTACAAGGCCCACGAACTGATCGACATCTCCGATGGTGCGGTGACCATGAAGCTGGTGGGCCGGGCTCATCCGAGCCGCGCCATTGCCTTCCTCAACGAGATCTACCCGCCGGGTGCCGATACCGGTGAAGAGATGCTCACCCACGACGGCGAGGAAACCGGGATTCTCCTCGAGGGGCGCCTGGAACTGGTGGTAGGGCTTGAAACATTTGTCCTCGAAGCCGGCGACAGCTACTACTTTGAGAGTACGAAGCCGCACCGTTTCCGTAATCCGTTCGATGTTCCGGCGCGACTAATCAGCGCAGCCACTCCGGCGAACTTCTAGATCAAGAGGCGTCCTGCAAGGCTTGCAGAGTGGCCCCCAGCGACATTTTGCCGCGAATAAGACCCCTTCGACTTTGGGGTTGTTTCAGTGTGGCGGGCTAACCGTTATACTTTCGCCCGCCTGCGAAACCGTGGCCGCAGGCGTGACTAGCCACCATTGAGGGTGTACGCGTGAACCTAATTATGAAAATGCTGGCCGCACCAGCAACCGTATTGGCCCTTTGGGCAGTCAGCGCTCAAGCTGCGACTAATGATGATATTGCCAAGCGTCTTGAGCCTGTCGGCCAGGTCTGCGTCCAGGGGCAGGAATGCAAGGGTATGGAAGTGGCCGCCTCTGCGGGCGGTGGCGGTGGCGCGAAATCCCCGGATGACGTGATCGCCAAGCACTGCAACGCTTGCCACGGCACCGGCCTGTTGGGCGCACCGAAAATCGGTGACACCGCAGCCTGGAAAGAGCGCGCCGATCACCAGGGCGGCCTCGACGGCATCCTGGCCAAGGCCATCACCGGGATCAACGCAATGCCGCCTAAAGGCACTTGCGCCGATTGCTCCGATGACGAGCTCAAAGGTGCAATCCAGAAGATGTCCGGCCTGAAATAAGCCGCCATCTTCAGCGAAAAAGCCGCTTACGAGCGGCTTTTTTGTGGGCGTAATTTGCCCCCGTGTACTGGTCAATGCAGCAAACTCCCGGCAAGCTCGGTCCAACCTCAATTCATGGACGGTCCCCGGAGGGTCAGATGCTGCAATCCTGTTCTATCGAGCATGCGGTGGATGAAGTGCTCGCGCGTTTGCCGCAACACATTCACATGGGCATGCCCCTGGGGCTGGGTAAACCCAATCGTTTCGCCAATGCCCTGTACCGGCGCATCGCCGGGATGCCGGAACGCCAGCTGACCATCTACACCGCTTTGAGCCTGGGCCGGCCGGCCCTGGGCGACGGTTTGCAGAAGCGCTTCCTCGAACCCTTCGTCGAACGGGTATTCGGTGACTACCCGGAGCTGGATTTTCTCGCTGACCTGCATCGCGACAGCCTGCCGGCGAACATTCGCGTCGAGCAGTTCTTCATGCAGCCCGGCAGCCTCCTGCACAGTGCCCCGGCGCAACAGGACTACGTCAGCAGCAACTACAGCCATGCCGCCCGGGACATCAACGCAGCCGGTCTGAACCTGGTGGCGCAACTGCTGGCCAGGGACCCGCAAGACCCGGGACGCCTGAGCCTGAGCTGCAACCCGGACATCACCCTCGACATGTTGCCGATGATTGCCAAGCGCCGGGCGCAGGGGGAAACCATCTTGATCCTCGGCCAGGTCCACAGCGACCTGCCCTATATGCCGGGTGACTCGGAAATCGATGCCGCGGACCTCGACCTGCTGATCGACGAAGAGGAACGCAGTACGTTGTTCTCCACACCGAACATGCCCGTGGGCATCCAGGACCATTGCATAGGCCTGCACGCCAGCACCTTGGTGCGCGACGGCGGCACCCTGCAGATCGGCATTGGCTCCATGGGCGATGCGCTGACCGCGGCCTTGCTCGCACGGCAGGCGGACAACGAGGGCTACCGCGCACTGCTGGCGGACCTACAGGTGGATTACTGGCAGCCGCTGATCGATCGCGAAGGGGGTATCGAGCCCTTTGCCCAGGGGCTCTACGGCTGCAGCGAAATGTTCGTCAACGGCCTGCTGGCCCTGGCCGACGCGGGCATCGTGCGGCGCAAGGTGTACCCGACCGTGGCGCTGCAAGAGCAAGCCAATGCCGGCACCCTGGATCCGGATTCGGCTGTCGGCGGGGTCTCGATCCATGGCGGTTTCTTCCTTGGCCCGCGCAGCTTCTATCAGCGCCTGCGGGAGCTGCCCAAGAGCAGGCTGGCGCAGTTCAACATGACCGCCATCAGCTACATCAACGAGCTGTATGGCCATGAGGAGCTCAAGCGTCTGCAACGCCGGGATGCGCGCTTTATCAACAGTGCCTTCACCATGACCCTGATGGGGGCGGCGGTGTCCGACCAGTTGCAGGGCGGGCGCGTGCTGAGCGGGGTGGGCGGGCAATACAACTTCGTCGCGCAGGGCCATGCCCTGGCGGATGCCCGCTCGGTGCTGATCCTGCGCAGCTGGCGCGAGTCGGCGGGGGAGGTGAGTTCCAACATTGTCTGGGAATACGGCCACTGCACCATCCCCCGGCACCTGCGGGACATCGTGATCACCGAGTACGGCATCGCCGATCTGCGGGGCAAGACGGACGCCAAGGTGATCGAGGCGTTGCTCAATATCAGCGATTCACGTTTCCAGGCCGGATTGATCGAGCAGGCACAGAAAGCCGGCAAGCTGGCGAAGGACTTTCGTCTGGAGCCGCGTTTTGCCGACAACAGCCCACAGCGTTTGCAGAACATTCAGGCGCGTCATCGTCACCTGTTCCCGGAGTATCCGCTGGGCAGTGATTTCAGCGCCCAGGAGCGCGATCTGCTGCGGGCGCTGAACTGGCTCAAGAGCAAGTTCAAGCTCAGCGAGATCCTCGAGCTGGGCAAGGCGGCACTCGACGCACCGGAGCCCGCGGCATTTGCCGAGCACTTGGAGCGCATGGGGCTGGAGAAACCCGAAGGCCTGCGTGAAGACCTGTACCAGCGGTTCCTGCTGGCGGGTCTGCAGGCCACGGCCCCCACCATGTCGTAGGAGACGGCTTGCCGGCGAATGGGCCTTCAAGTCTTGCGCTGCTCTCAAGGGCGTCTTCGCTGGCAAGCCAGTTCCTACACAAGTCTGTTGCTCTGGCGGGCGGGGTTACTCGATGAAGGTGACCACGCCGCCGGCCAGGGATTTGACCCGGGCCAGGGATTCCACGCGGTAGCCCTGGGAGTCCAGTTCGGCACGACCGCCCTGGAACGACTTCTCGATGACGATGCCCAGGCCGGCCACGGTGGCGCCGGCCTGCTTGATGATCGAGATCAGTGCCTGGGACGCCTTACCGTTGGCCAGGAAGTCGTCGATGATCAGCACGCGGTCGCTGCTGGTCAGGTGCCGCGGGGAAATGGCGACGGTGCTTTCCACCTGCTTGGTGAAGGAGTACACGGTGGCCGACAGCAGGTTCTCGGTCAGGGTCAGGGACTGGTGCTTGCGGGCGAAGATCACCGGCACGCCCAGGTTCAGACCGGTCATGATCGCCGGGGCTATCCCTGAGGCTTCGATGGTGACGATCTTGGTGATGCCCGAATCCTTGAACAGCGTGGCGAATTCGTCGCCGATCAACTTCATCAAGTGCGGGTCGATCTGATGGTTCAGAAAGGCGTCGACCTTCAGTACTTGATCGGAAAGCACGATGCCTTCTTCGCGAATTTTCTTGTGCAGTGCTTCCACGGAGCTTCCTCTACTGGCCACGTCTGGGCCAAAGGTCTGTTAAAAAATAGTCGATTTTAACGCTTTAACATCGCGCGTATATCCGCCAAGGCGCTATTGCCGCGAACGGCCTTCACTTCGGTCGGGGTGTCGTCGTTGCCTTCCCAGGCCAGATCGTCCGGGGGCAGCTCATCGAGGAAACGGCTCGGCGCGCAGTCGATGATTTCACCGTACTGCTTGCGCTTGGCCGCAAAGGTAAAGGCCAGGGTCTGACGCGCGCGGGTAATGCCCACATAGGCCAGGCGCCGTTCTTCCTCGATGGTATCGGCTTCGATACTGGAGCGGTGCGGGAGGATTTCCTCTTCCATGCCCATGATGAACACGTAGGGAAATTCCAGACCCTTGGAGGCATGCAAGGTCATCATCTGCACGCCCTCGGCGCCGTCTTCCTCTTCCTGCTGACGTTCCAGCATGTCGCGCAGGACCAGCTTGCCGATGGCGTCTTCGACGGTCATCTCGCCGTCTTCGTCTTTTTCCAGGGTGTTCTTCAAGGCCTCGATCAGGAACCAGACGTTACCCATCCGGTAGTCCGCCGCCTTGTCGCTGGAGCTGTTGGTGCGCAGCCAGTTCTCGTAGTCGATGTCCATGACCATGCTGCGCAGGGCGGAAATCGGGTCTTCGCCGGCGCACTGTTCGCGGACCCGGTCCATGAAGCGCTTGAAGCGCGCCAGGCGGTCGGTGAAACGGCTGTCCAGATGTTCGCCCAGGCCGATTTCGTCGGTGGCGGCGTACATCGAGATCTTGCGTTCGGTGGCGTAGTTGCCGAGTTTTTCCAGGGTCGTGGAACCGATTTCCCGGCGCGGCACGTTGATCACCCGGAGGAAGGCGTTGTCGTCATCCGGGTTCACGATCAGGCGGAAGTAGGCCATCAGATCCTTTACTTCCTGGCGTCCGAAGAAGCTGTTACCGCCGGACAGGCGATAGGGCACCTGGTGGTGCTGCAGCTTCAGTTCGATCAGCTTGGCCTGGTAGTTGCCCCGGTAAAGAATGGCGAAGTCGCTGTAGGGGCGGTCGGTGCGCAGGTGCAGGCTGAGGATTTCCATGGCCACCCGTTCGGCCTCGGCATCTTCGTTGCGGCAGCGGATCACGCGGATCTCGTCGCCGTGGCCCATCTCGCTCCACAGCTGCTTTTCGAATTCGTGGGGGTTGTTGGAGATCAGCACGTTGGCGCAGCGCAGGATACGGCTGGTGGAGCGGTAGTTCTGCTCCAGCATCACCACTTTCAGGGACGGGTAGTCGTCCTTGAGCAGCATCAGGTTTTCCGGGCGTGCGCCGCGCCAGGCGTAGATCGACTGGTCATCGTCGCCCACCACGGTGAACTGGTTGCGCTTGCCGATCAGCATCTTCACCAGCAGGTACTGGCTGGCGTTGGTGTCCTGGTATTCGTCCACCAGCAGGTAGCGCACCTTGTTCTGCCATTTCTCCAGGATGTCGGCGTGCTCTTCGAACAGCTTCACCGGCAGCAGGATCAGATCGTCGAAGTCCACTGCGTTGAACGCCTTGAGCGTGCGCTGGTAGTGGGTGTAGACGATGGCGGCGGTCTGTTCCTTGGGGTTGCGGGCGTTTTCCAGGGCCTCGGCGGGCAGGATCAGGTCGTTCTTCCACGAGCCGATCATGTTCTTGATCTCGTCGACGCCGTCGTCCCCGGAATACTCCTTCTGCATGATGTCGGTCATCAGGGCCTTGACGTCAGTCTCGTCAAAGATCGAGAAGCCCGGCTTGTAGCCCAGCCGCACATGCTCCTTGCGGATGATGTTCAGGCCCAGGTTGTGGAAGGTCGAGACCGTCAGGCCACGGCCTTCGCCACTGCGCAGCAGGGTGCCGACCCGCTCCTTCATTTCCCGCGCGGCCTTGTTGGTAAAGGTCATGGCGACAATGTACTGGGCGCGGATGCCGCAATTCTGGATCAGGTGCGCGATCTTGCGGGTGATCACGCTGGTCTTGCCGGAGCCTGCGCCGGCGAGCACCAAAAGAGGGCCGCCGACATAGTTCACGGCTTCTTGCTGCCGGGGATTGAGTCGGGACATGACGGTAAAAAGGGATCGGTTACGAAAAGGGCGGGCATTTTAACAGGCTGGACGGATTCTGCTGCCTCTGTCCGACTTGTGACGCACAACGCGATCTAAATTTGCCGGTTTTGATACTTTCCCTCAGGATGCGCGCTGAATATGCGTCTAATGTTCGAGTTAGAGCGGTACAAGAAATTGCGTATGATAATCAATATCAATTGTTATTGTTTATTTGCGCGCCATAATGCCCGCCGCCAACTTAATTTGCAGAGTCTAGGGAGCTAGCTTGTCTAAGCCTGTCGAACCCTTGCGTTTGCTGCTACTGGCTGAAGAGCCGGTGTGGACAGCGTTGTTGCGCGAGTGTGTCGCTCCGTTGGGAGACTCGGTGGTATTGATCAGTGCTCCCAGCTGGGAGTCTGTCAGCCGTTTGTTTGAAGACGACCGCAACGCGGTCCTGTTGACCCTTCCTCATTTGCAGCCCGGCCCCGGGCGTTGCAGCCTGCCCACCGTGTTGCTGCTGGACCAGGAACCGCCCGTAGCCCCTGTAGGCGTCAGCGACTGGCTGGTGAGTTCCTGCCTGAGTACCGATGCCCTGCGCCGTTGCCTGCGCCATGTACGTGAGCGCGGCCTGCTGGAAAACACCCTGCAGCGCCTGGCAGAGCAGGACCCCCTGACCGGCATCGCCAACCGCCAGGGGTTCCAGACCTTGCTGGCCGCGCGCCTGGCGGAAAACGAAGGCCGTGGCCTGGCCCTGGGCCATCTCGACCTGGACAATTTCCGCCACGCCAACGACGCCCTGGGCCACCAGGCCGGCGACCGGCTGATCCTGCAGGTGGTCTCGCGCCTGAAAAGCCAGCTTGAGGCCGGCGATCAACTGGCCCGCCTGGGCAGTGATGAGTTTGCCTTGCTCATCGACACCCGCCGCGCTCCACAGCGGGCCGAGTGGATGGCCGAGCGCATCACCGAAGCCATGGCCGAGCCCTATTGGGTCGATGGCGAAAGCCTGCTGATCGGCTGCAGCCTGGGGATTGCCCATGCCCGGGCCAATGCCGGCGCCGACCCGCTTATGTGGCATGCACACATCGCCATGCAACAGGCCAAGAGCACCCAGGGCTGCACCTTTCATATCTTCAACGAGCGGATCAATCGCAACGCTCGCAGCCTGGCCGACCTGGAAAGCGAACTGCGCCGGGCCCTGCGCCGCGACGAACTGGAGCTGCACTACCAGCCCCGGCTGAACCTGCATGACGGCAAGATCGTGGGCCTCGAAGCCCTGGTGCGCTGGCGCCATGGCGAGCGCGGCCTGCTGCCGCCCAGCGAGTTCGTGCCCCTGGCCGAGCAGAGCGGGCTGATCGTGCCCCTGGGCTACTGGGTGATTTCCCGAGCCCTGCGGGACATGCAGGCCCTGCGCGAACGCGGCCTGCCGCCGTTGCACATGGCGGTGAACCTGTCGTTCCGCCAGTTCCAGGACAGCCAACTGCTCTCGACCCTGAGCCGCCTGATTGCCGAGCGCGGAGTCGAGGCCCAGTGGCTGGAATTCGAATTGACCGAGACCGCAGTGATGCGCCGCAGTGACCTGGTGAAGCAGACCATGGATGCCCTGGGGCGCCTGGGAGTGCGTTTCTCCCTGGACGATTTCGGTACCGGCTTCTCTTCCTTCGTCCACCTCAACAGCCTGCCCATTACCCTGCTCAAGGTGGACAAGAGCTTTGTCGGCGGCATGGAGCAGCGCGAAGAGAACCGCAAGCTGGTCCACGCCATGATCAACCTGGCCCATAACCTGAACCTGAATGTGGTGGCCGAAGGCGTGGAGACGGCGGAACAGCTGGCCTTGCTGCGGGGCTTTGGTTGCGACCAGGCCCAGGGCTATCTGATCAGCAAGCCGCTGCCCCTGGCGGAACTGATGGACTATCTGACCTTCGGCAGCAGCCAGCAGGCGCTGCAGGAAGGGACGGTTTAAACCGGCGTCGGTTCGGGCTCAATCCGCCTGGCCGGCCTGGAGAGTCATGGCCGGCACGGGCGGCTCGCGCCGGATCATGCGGCGCATCCGCCACTCGAATGCCAGGGTCAGGCTGATGGCCGCACACGCCAGCCCCAGTGCCAGGCCCCACCAGACACCGGTCGGCCCCCAGCCCAGGGTGAAGGCCATCAGCCAGGCCGAAGGTGCGCCAATCAGCCAGTAGCAGCCCAGACCCACCAGGAAGGTGGTCTTGGCATCCTTGAGGCCACGGATCGCGCCCATGGCAATGGTCTGGGTGCCGTCGAACAGCTCGAACCAGGCGGCCACCGCCAGCAGGCTCACGGCCAGCCGGATCACCTCGGCGAAGGCCGGGTCGTTGTGGTCGAGGAACAGCCCGATCAGTTGGTTGGGCAGCAGCCAGAAGATCATGGCGAACCCCAGCATCGCCACCGCGCCAAAGGCGATGCCCACGCGCCCGGCCAATCGTGCATCGAGCAATTGCCCGGCGCCGTAATGCTGGCCGATGCGCATGGTGATGGCGTAGGAAATCCCCGCCGGCACCATGAACGCCACCGAGACGATCTGCAGGGCGATCTGGTGCGCTGCCAGTTGCGTGCTGCCCATGGTGCCCATGCACAGGGCGGCGAAGGCAAACAGCCCGACTTCCACCGCGTAGGTGCCGCCGATGGGCAGGCCCAGGCGCCACAGTTCCCGCAGGTAATGGGTGTTCAGCCGGGACAGGCCCTGGCGCAGCGGGTAGGCGGCGTAGGCCGGGTGGCGCTTGATGTGCCAGGCCAGGGCTGCGGCCATGCAGTTTGCGACGATGGCGGTCACCAGGCCAATGCCCACCAGGCCGAGCTTCGGCAGGCCGAACATGCCGGTGATCAGCGCGTAGTTGAGGAGGAAGTTGGCCACGGTGCCGCCCAGGCTGATGACCATCACCGGCGTGGCCCGGCCGATGGCGCTGGTGAAGCCGCGCAGGGCCATGAAACTCAGGTAGCCGGGCAGGGCGAACGGCAGGATCAGCAGGAACTGGCCGGCGGCGTGGACGTTGCTTTCGGTCTGGCCGAACAGCAACAGCAGCGGCTTGAGGTTCCACAGCAGCAGGCCGGCCACCAGGGCCATCAGCCAGGCCAGCCAGAGCCCGGCCTGGGTCAGGCGCGCGGCGCCCTCGATGTCGCCAGCGCCCTGGCGGATCGCTACCAGCGTGCCTACCGCAGCAATCACGCCGATGCAGAAGATTGATACGAAGGAGTAGCTGGCCGCACCCAGGCCGCCGCCGGCCAGGGCCTCGGGGCTCAGGCGGGCCATCATCAGGGTGTCGGTGAGGACCATCAGCATGTGCGCCAGCTGCGAGGCGATCAGCGGCCCCGCCAGCCGCAGGATGGCCCAGAGTTCGGTACGTGCTGGATGCTGCATGGTCATCAGGCTCGATCAGGGGAAAGTGCGGGAGAGCGCTGATTCTCGGCGCTCTTGGCCTATAGCACAAAGGGATAAAAACGATTGCTGGCATGATTAAAACTCATGCGAAGCACTTTCTGCTAGCGTGGCCCTGTCCCCTCCTGGAGTGCCTGTATGTCCCGTCGTCTTCCTCCGCTGTATGCCCTGCGCGCCTTCGAGGCAGCGGCCCGGCACAGCTCGTTCACCCGGGCAGCCGAAGAGCTGTCGATCACCCAGAGCGCGGTCAGCCGGCATATCCGGACCCTGGAGGATCACTTCGCTTGCCGGCTGTTCCAGCGCAGCGGGCGCAACTTGCAACTGACCGAGGCGGCGCGCTTGCTGCTGCCGGGGATACGCGAGGGCTTCGGTGCCCTGGAACGGGCCTGCAATACCCTGCGTGCCGAAGATGACATCTTGCGCATGAAGGCGCCCTCGACCCTGACCATGCGCTGGCTGTTGGCGCGACTCAGCCGCTTCCGCCATTTGCAGCCGGGCAATGAGGTGCAGCTCACCAGTGCCTGGATGGACGTGGACTCGGTGGACTTCAACCAGGAGCCCTTCGACTGCGCGGTGCTGCTGAGCAATGGCCACTTCCCCCCGGACTGGGAGGCCAGCTACCTGTTTCCCGAACTGCTGATTCCGGTGGGCGCGCCGAACCTGCTCAATGATCAGCCCTGGGACGTGGCGCGCCTGGCCGCCACCGAGCTGTTGCACCCGACCCCGGACCGCCGCGACTGGCGCAGTTGGCTGGAGCACATGGGCCTGACCGACCAGGTGTCCCTCAAGGGCGGGCAGGTGTTCGACACCCTGGAGCTGGGGATGATTGCCGCCGCGCGGGGTTATGGCGTGTCCATGGGGGACTTGCTGATGGTGGCCGAGGATGTGGCCCAGGGTCGCTTGAGCCTGCCCTGGCCGACAGCGGTGGCCAGTGGCCTGAACTACTATCTGGTGTGGCCCAGGACCCGGCCCGGAGGCGAGCGTTTGCGGCGCCTCAGCGACTTCCTTCAGGGCGAGGTCCAGGCCATGCAACTGCCCGCCGTAGAGCGCCTGGGCTGAAACGTTGCAGTACCCGGCTGGCGGGGCGTGCAAATATCCCTGCAAAGCGCTCAAGTATTGGCTTGTGCCGCCGAATCCATGGGTTATGGAACCAGCGTTCAGGAAGGTCCTAACTGATTAAAAATCTTAGAATTATGACTGCCGAGGGTGCTGACCGATCAGGATGATCCGCCTTCTCGGCAAGGAGCCATCATGTCCCAACCCCGTGCCCGCATAGCCTCTCAGCTAGGGCTCGCCCTTGCCTTGATACTCGCCCTGGTGATCAGCGGCAGCACCCTGTTCGCCTTGCGTTCGCTGGACTCGGCGAACCTCGACACCCGAGAGGAACACCTGGCCAGTGAAGCCCGCCTGCTGGCCGATCAGCTCAACACGTTCCACGGCAGCCTGCGCGAGAGCACCCAGCGCCTCAGCGGCCTGTTCGAAAACCGCTTCAGCAGCGGCCTGAGCCTGCATCCGGAACAACCGGTGAGCGTGGCCGGGGTGCAGACCCCGGGATTGCACCTGGGGGATGTGGTGCTGAACAACAACTTCGCCGAAGTCGACCAGTTCAAGCAGATGACCGCCGGTGTGGCGACCTTGTTCGTGCGCAGTGGCGATGACTTCGTGCGGGTCAGTACCTCCCTGAGCAAGCAGGATGGCAGCCGTGCCATCGGCACCTTGCTCGACCATGCCCACCCGGCCTATCAGAAACTCATGGCGGGCCAGGGTTATGTGGGCCGGGCCTTGCTCTTCGAACGCTTTTACATGACCCAGTACACCCCGGTGCTGGACCGCAGCGGCAAGGTCATCGCGGTGCTGTTTGTCGGCTTCGATTACACCGATGCGCAAAATGCCCAGTTCGCCAACCTCAAGCGCTTCCGCATCGGCCAGAGCGGCTCCCTGGCCCTGCTCGACGAGCAGAACAAGTGGCTGGTGCCACCGGCCGGCGTGCAGGCGCCGGAGCAGGCGGCGCAGGTCATGGCGCAAGCGGCCAAGGAGCCGGGCAAGGGGCGTTTCTGGAGTGATCAGGGCGAAGACTTCTACAGCCTGGCAGTGCCGTTCGAGGGTGGCCCCTGGTCGGTGGTGGCGAGCATGCCCAAGGCAGAGATCCGCGCGGTGACCTGGAGCGTTGGTATTCGGCTGGTGATCGGCAGCCTGCTGGCCATGCTGCTGGCGGTGGGCGCTACGGTCTGGCTGCTGCGCAGCAAGCTGGCACCGCTGAGCGACCTGGTGCGCCAGGCCCAGGCCCTGGGCGGCGGTGACCTGAGCGCACGGCTGAACGTTGCCAGCCATGACGAAATCGGCCAGTTGGCCCGCAGCTTCAACCAGATGGGCGAAGCCCTGTCGACCATGGTCGAGCACATCCGCCGCTCTGCCGCCGAGGTCAATGGCCGGGCCCAGGTGCTGTCCGGCTTGTCCAGCGGTGCATATGAAGGCATGGAGCAGCAGTCCGGCGAGATCACCAGCATGGCCGGGGCGGTGGAGGAGTTCAGCGCCACCTCGCTGAACATCGCCGACAACATGGGCAGTACCCAGCGCCTGGCCCAGGAAAACGCCCAGCAGACCCATATTGGCCGCACCTCCATGCAAGAGGCCTCGTCTTCCCTGGAACAGATCGCCGGAGCCCTCAACAGCACGGCCACGGTGATCAACACCCTGGGCCAGCGCTCCCAGGAGATCGGAGGAATTGTCGGAGTGATCACCGCGATTGCCGACCAGACCAACCTGCTGGCCCTGAATGCCGCTATCGAGGCCGCCCGGGCCGGTGAGCAGGGCCGCGGTTTTGCCGTGGTGGCGGATGAGGTACGTAACCTGGCCTCGCGTACCCGTGAAGCCACGGATGAAATTTCCCAGATGATCAACAGCATCCAGCAGGAAACCGGCCACGCCATCCAGACCATGGAGCAGGGCAACCGCCTGATGCAGGAAGGCCTGTCGCGCAACGCCGACGTGGCCTCGGCCCTGGCCCTGATCGACGAGCAGAGCCGCAGCGCCGGCGAGCAGTTTGCCGCCATCACCACCGCGACCCAGGAGCAGAGCAGCACCGCCACGGTACTCAGCAGCAATCTGCAGAGCATTGCCCAGGCCAACAGCGAGCAGCGTGAAGTGGTGTCCAACCTGGCGGTCACTGCCCGTGAGCTGGAAACCCTGGCCGCGGACCTGCGCCAGGAAGTCGATCGCTTCCGCTGACGGCTGCCGCCTCGCCCCTCAATCCGGGTTGGGGGGCGAAAGTTGCAATGAGGCTTGATTCGACTAAAACAGATGAGCAGTGGTTTGCCCCAAGGACCTCCCTTTCAGCAGGAGCTGGCATGACTCATCTTTCCCGTTTCGTCCCCCGCGCCCTGGCGCTGTCGGCACTCTTGCTCAGCCCGGCGGCGTTCAGCCAGGAAAGCCCGGCGTTCATCGCCCCGGCTACCTGGAATACCCCGTTCAACGGCATCGCCCAGGTGGCCTGTCACAACTGCTACGAGAAGCAATACGCAAGCACCTTCAGCAGCGTGCTCGACAGTGTGCGCACCCTGGAACTGGACTTCTGGGACCAGCGCGATGCGGTGACCGGCGGCTCGCCCCGGCACTGGTTCGTGCGGCACAACCCCGGCACCCTGTTCCAGTCCGGCAACGACAACAATTGCACGGGCGATGGCACCGGCAAGAACGATCTCGAAGCCTGCCTCAACGACGTCAAGAACTGGAGCGACAACCACCCCGGGCACTTTCC
Organism: Pseudomonas sp. GW823-FHT03E05; assembly: GCF_058796855.1. Classification (NCBI taxonomy): domain Bacteria; kingdom Pseudomonadati; phylum Pseudomonadota; class Gammaproteobacteria; order Pseudomonadales; family Pseudomonadaceae; genus Pseudomonas; species Pseudomonas sp. GW823-FHT03E05. Next base: position 454,386 of record NZ_JBXAJB010000003.1, on the reverse strand, counting down.
CATCACGGTGATCCTCGACAAGAAGCAGGGCTGGTCGAAGGAAAGCTCGGGGCGCACGCCCAAGGATTTCGATGAGCTGGTGACCCGGGTTTTCCAGGGCAAGCTCTATACCCCCCAGGACCTGGCCACGCACATCGGCAGCAGCGCGGGCGCCTTGCAGGGCAACCTCAAGGGCAAGTCCTGGCCCACCGCCAGCCAGCTTCAGGGCAAGGTCCTGCTGGTGCTCAACCACTCGGAAAACCAGAAGCTCTCGCAGTACGCCGAGGCCCGGACTTCCAGCGCCAAGGTGTTCATCTCGCCGGTGACCAATGGCCAGAACGATGTCAGCGGCAAGGTCAGTGGCATGTCCGGCCAGTCGTCCGGCTACGTGGCCATGAACAACATGTCCAAGGGCGACAAGAAGTGGGCGGCCCAGGCCTTTGCCTACAGCCATGTGGGCCGGGTCTGGGGCGATGACGGGGTGTCGTTCGCCCAGCACATCAGCGAGAAGGTCAACCTCTCGGCCTACTACAAGTTCGCCGAGCAGAACGCCGGCGGCTATCGCATCCGGCCGTTCTGAGCTTCACCGGGGTTCGGTCGGTTCACCGAGCCCCGGGTCCACGCGCTTGCCGATGTCCCGCAGGCGCGCCAGCTGATCGACCATGGTCGGTGCTTCATCGACGCTGCTGACAAAGGTCCACAGGTAGGTCATCACCGCATACACATGGCCGGCCTTGATCTCGGGCGACAGCGCCAACTGGCTGATGGCAATGACGAACAGCACCGCTGCCACAGCGCCAAGGAACAGATAGGCCGCGGCTTCCCGATCCGAGAGCCCGATGCGTAGCCGCGACAGCAGGCGATAGTGACGCTGCAGCGAGACCGCGCCGACGCTGGCCACCAGGCCGATTTCCTTTTCCAGTCGGTTATTCAGGCGTTCGTGCAGTTGCTGGTTGCGCCGGGCAAAACGTGGCAGCAGGGTCATGCACAGCAACAGCGCCGTGAGGCAGGCGAGGCCGATCCAGGGTTCGATCACCAGCAGCATCACTGCCGCCCCGACGATCGACACCAGGGCCGTGGCGATGGTCGGCACGTGCTTTTCGAAGAAGTCGACGAACTCCCGGGCCAGCACCACCCGCGCCGCGGCGGTGGAGGTGTCCTGCTGTTGCAGGCGCTGGTTGAGAATCACCGGCACCGCCAGGTCCGCGTAGATGCGGGTGAAGGTACGGGTGTCCACCGCACGCCGCGCCGCACCCACTACCCAGAAGCCCAGCACCACCAGGGCATAGATCAGCGCATGGGCAGCGTCGCCCCGCAGGATCGAATCCACGGCGAAGCCGGCGAACAGCGGGTAGGCCAGCAGCAGGGCGTTTTCCAGGGCCACCAGGGACAAGGTGACGAACAGCTTGCCCGGATAGGCCCGGGCAATGGCCTTGAGGGTCTGGCTGGCGGTCTGCTGGCCGATTTTCTGGGTTGGATCCACGGCGATGAGTGGGGTGACGGCGGACATGAGTGCACCACAAGAGTGATAACGGTTAATATTGAGCGACTGCTCAATTATCTTTGAGCGAACGCTCAAAATGCAAGCGCCGTCCATCCTGGCGCCAAGAGGCCTGATTGCACATGTCGCGTAACGACCGTAAAGACCAGATCATCCAGGCGGCCCTGGAATTATTCCGCAGCAAGGGTTTCGCCGAGGTTTCCACCCGTGACCTGGCCGAGCATGCGGGGCTGTCTCGCAGCCACGTCTATCACTACTTCAGTGACTGGAAGGGGCTGCGCCGCGAAGCCTTCGTGCGGTTTGCCGATGACCAGCTGGAGGCGGTGGGCCAGCCCCTGCGCGGTGCCGCGCCCATGGACGCCTTGCTGGGGTTTCTCCGTGACTGCCTGCCCGATTCCGCCGAAGCCGGCTGGGCGCTGTGGCTCGATGCCTGGGACGAAGCCATGCATGACGCCGAGCTGGCGCAGGCCTACCTGAGGATCAACGGCCAGTGGCGGGACATGCTGGCGGCGATCATTGCCGATGGGGTCCGCACGGGGGTATTCCGCTGCGCCAGCCCCGAGCGCGCGGCAAGGCAACTGTTCGCCCAGACCATGGGTTACGCCGATGACCTGTTGCTGCGGGCTTCCCCCGAAGCTGCCCAGGCGGCGTTGCAGGAAGTCATGGAAGTGGCTGGCCTGCTGCTGGGATTCGAGGGCTGACAGGAAACGGCCAGTGGAGTGGAGTTTGTCCGGCTAATTGGGATTTTTGGCCTTGCTGAAACGATTCTTCAGGGCTATAAAAACCGCACAACTCCAAAAAAGGCACTCCTGCATGACTCCGCTGAAACTGCTGGTCACCCTTGGCGCGCTGGCCGCCACCTCCCACGCCATGGCCTGGGACTATGTATTGCTCGATACCGACAAGGCTCCCCGCAACCTGCACCTGACCAGTGAACAGTTGGGGGTCAAGACCGAGCGGCCGTTTTCCGTGACCCTGCGCACCCTGCATGGCGGACGCCAGGAGGGGGTGAGCATCGTCGACATCGACAACGGCGTGATGCAGCTCTCGGTGGTGCCGACCCGGGGCATGAACGTGCTGCAGGCTTCGGTGGGCGATGTGCGCCTGGGCTGGGATTCGCCGGTCAAGGAGGTGGTCAACCCGGCCTTCATCGAGCTTAACGGCCGCGGCGGCCTGGGCTGGCTGGAGGGCTTCAACGAACTGGTGGCCCGCTGTGGCTATGAGTGGGTCGGGCACCCGGGCCTGGATAATGGCGAGCTGCTGACCCTGCACGGCCGCGCGGCCAACATCCCGGCGAGCAAGGTCACGCTGCATATCGACGAGCAACCGCCGTATGCCATTCACCTGCGGGGCGAGCTCAAGGAGCAGGCGTTCAAGAAAGTGGATTTCAGCGTCGCCACCGAACTGGTGACCGAACCCGGCAGCACCCGGTTTGCGCTCAACGACACCCTGACCAACAACGGCGACTACCCCAAGGAATACCAGGCGCTCTACCACAGTAACTTCAGTACGCCGTTCCTGGAGCAGGGGGCGAAGTTCGCCGCGCCGGTGAAGCAGGTTTCGCCGTTCAATGACAAGGCCCGGGCCGACCTGGCGGACTGGCAGACCTATCGCGGCCCGACCCGCGACTACGACGAAACCGTGTACAACCTCGTGCCCTACGCCGACGCTCAGGGCGAAACCCTGGCGGTGTTGCATAACAAGGCCGGGAGCCTGGGTGTTTCCCTGGGCTTCAACACTCGACAACTGCCGGTGTTTTCCCTGTGGAAAAACACCGACACCCAGGGCCAGGGTTATGTGACGGGTTTGGAACCGGGCACCAGCTTTTCCTACAACCGCCGTTACCAGCGCCCGTTGCATCTAGTGCCGAGCATTGGCGCCAAGGAGCAGCGGCAATTCCAGATTCGCTACAGCCTGTTGGCCGATAAAGCCGCGGTGGATAAAGCCCTGAGCCGTGTCAGCCAGATCCAGGATGGGCGTCAGACCGAAGTGCGGCCAACACCCTTGGTAGACCTGTCCCGGGAATGAACCTTCAATCGGCGCTGGGCCGGTAATGCAGGGCTTCGGCCAGGTGCTCGCGGCTGATTCGCGTGGCCTGTTCCAGATCCGCCAGGGTACGCGCCACCTTGAGCAAACGGTGAGCGGCCCGCAACGACAGGCCCAGGCGTTCGCAGGCCGCTTCCAGCCAGCGCTCGTCGGCTGTGGATAATTTGCAGTGGCGACGCAGGCCGGGCAGGTCGAGAAAGGCGTTGGCGCTGCCCTGGCGCTCGCGTTGCAGCTCGCGAGCCCCGGCGACCCTGGTGGCGGCTGCGGCGCTGTCATTGCCCGGTTGCGGCTCCGGGTTGAGGGCGGTGGCTTCGCGGGCCACGGTCAGGTGCAGGTCGATGCGATCCAGCAGCGGCCCGGATAACTTGTTGCGATAGCGCTGGATCTGCTCCGGTGTGCAACGGCAGCGTCCGCTGGGCTCGCCAAGATATCCACAGGGGCAGGGGTTCATCGCTGCCACCAATTGGAAGCGTGCCGGGAACTGCACCCGGTCCCGGGCTCGGGCAATGACGATCTGCCCGGACTCCATGGGCTCGCGCAGCACTTCCAGGACCTTGCGGTCGAACTCCGGCAGTTCATCGAGAAACAGCACGCCGTGATGGGCCAGGGTGATTTCCCCGGGCTGGGGTTTCGAGCCGCCTCCGACCAGTGCCGCACCCGAAGCCGAATGGTGGGGCTGGCGAAACGGCCGCTGTGGCCAGTAGCGCAGGGGCTTGTGGCTGGCCACCGACTGGATCGCCGCGACTTCCAGGGCTTCATCTTCCTGCAGCGGTGGCAGCAGGCCGGGCAAGCGGCTGGCCAACAGGGTCTTGCCGGTGCCTGGCGGGCCGCTGAACAACAGGTTGTGGGCGCCCGCCGCGGCGATCAGCAGGGCGCGCTTGGCGGCGAGCTGGCCTTGCACTTCGCTGAGGTCGGGGTAGGGGAAGTGGCTCTGCACCAGGCCGCTGCTGACATAGGGCGCAATGGGCGCGTGGCCGTTGAAATGGGCAACGGCCTCCAGCAGATGATCCACCGCGATCACCTTTAGGCCGCTGGCCAGGCAGGCTTCTTCGGCATTGGCCCGGGGCACCAGCAGGGTATGCCCGGCGTCGCGTGCCGCCAGTGCGGCGGGCAGTACGCCGCGTACCGGGCGCACCGCGCCGGAGAGCGCCAGCTCCCCCAGGCATTCGATGTTGTCCAGGGCCAGGGCCGGCACCTGCACGCTGGCGGCAAGGATGCCCAGGGCGATGGCCAGATCGAAGCGCCCGCCGTCCTTGGGCAGGTCCGCCGGCGCCAGGTTGAGGGTGATGCGCCGGGCCGGAAAGTTGAACCCGGCATTGAGGATTGCGCTGCGCACCCGGTCCTTGCTTTCCTTGACCGCGGCTTCCGGCAGGCCCACCAGGGTCAGGCTCGGCAAGCCGTTGGCCAGGTGCACTTCAACACTGACAGCCGGAGCCTGGACGCCGACCTGGGCACGGCTGTGGATGATTGCCAGGGACATGGGGAGAGCTTCCTTGCGACAGCGGGAACCGCGTCCTGCGGTGCTGCAAGGATAGATGAGGGGGCTGGCCAGAGGCGCGCCCGAATGGGCACAGGATATGTCGTCGGTGCACGAGCCTTCGCCGGCAAGCCAGTTCCTACAGGACAGGTCTGTAGGAGCCGGCCTGCCGGCGAACCCGGATTCAGATCATTGCGCTGCCGGGTTCAGCCGGGCTTCCAGCTCCGCCACCTTGGCTTCGAGGCTTTCCAGGCGCGCGCGAGTGCGGGCCAGGACCACCATCTGGCTGTCGAATTCTTCCCGGCTGACCAGGTCCAGCTTGCTGAAGCCGCTTTGTAGCAGGGCCTTGAGCTGGCTTTCGATTTCATTGCGGGGCAGGGGTGTTTCACCGCTGAGCAACCGCGAGGCGTGGCCGCTCAGGGCGTCGAGAAGGTCTTTGGGCGCGAGCATGGGAGAGTCCTGAATTGCAGTCGGCCCGCAGTGTATCACGCAGCAACGACGCTCCAGGTGGCCCCGGGTTGCACGTTTTTCGCGCATCTGGCCGGGCGCCAGCGCACCGTTTTTGTGCGTATCCCGGGTGCCGTTTTCCCGCATTCCCTGCCGGCTCGGGGCAAGGGACTGAAATCACTGATTTTTCCCGAGCTGGCAAGCTTTCTGCTTAGACCCTGGTGACCCATGCACTGATGCAGTCGCTGTGACGAATGCAGTGCGGCAGGCGGAGCGGGGAGTGTTTCGTCAGACAGCGGTTAGCTGGCGTCGGTCGGGCTGAGGAAGGCCGACGGTGCGTTACAAAGCCAGGCACTGCGCTTAGACTTGAGTCGGGTTTGTTTTCCTGGGGCAAGTCCACCAATTCGGGAGAGAGTTTCATGAAGCTAGTCACTGCCATCATCAAGCCGTTCAAGTTGGACGACGTGCGCGAGTCGCTGTCCGAGATCGGCGTGCAGGGCATTACCGTCACTGAAGTCAAAGGCTTCGGCCGGCAGAAGGGTCACACCGAGCTGTATCGCGGTGCGGAGTACGTGGTGGATTTCCTGCCCAAGGTGAAGATCGATGTCGCCATTGACGACAAGGATCTTGACCGGGTTATCGAGGCGATAACCAAGGCCGCCAACACCGGCAAGATCGGTGACGGCAAGATCTTCGTGGTCAATCTGGAACAGGCTATTCGCATCCGTACCGGCGAAACCGATACCGACGCAATCTAAGCCGCCAAACCCAACGCCCCAGGAGAAAACAATATGACTCTGCGTAAATTCGCAGGGCTAGGAGCCCTTTTGTCCCTCGTAATGCCAGGCCTGGCCATGGCGGCAGACGAAGCGGCGGCTCCAGTCCTCAACTCCGGCGATACCGCCTGGATGCTGACCTCCACAGCCCTGGTGCTGTTCATGACCATTCCTGGCCTGGCGCTGTTCTACGGCGGCATGGTGCGGTCGAAAAACATTCTTTCGGTAATGATGCAGTGCTTCGCCATTACCGGCCTGATCACTGTCCTGTGGTTCATATACGGCTACAGCATGGCGTTCGACACCACCGGGATGGAAGCCGGCGTGGTCAACCTCAATTCCTTCGTGGGCGGCTTCTCCAAGGCCTTCCTGGCGGGCATCACCCCGGCCAGCCTGACCGGCCCGGCTGCGCTGTTCCCTGAAGCGGTGTTCGTCACCTTCCAGATGACCTTCGCCATCATCACTCCAGCGCTGATCGTCGGTGCCTTCGCCGAGCGGATGAAATTCTCCGCCATGCTGATCTTCATGGGCGTGTGGTTCACCCTGGTGTATGCGCCGATCGCCCATATGGTCTGGAGCGGTCCGGGCTCGCTGCTGGGCGACTGGGGCGTGCTGGACTTTGCCGGCGGCACCGTAGTGCACATCAACGCCGGTATCGCGGGCCTGGTGGCCTGCCTGGTGCTGGGCAAGCGCAAGGGTTTCCCGACCACGCCGATGGCGCCACACAACCTGGGTTACACCCTGATGGGCGCAGCCATGCTGTGGATCGGCTGGTTCGGCTTCAACGCCGGTTCCGCCGCTGCCGCCAACGGCACCGCCGGCATGGCCATGCTGGTAACGCAGATCGCGACGGCTGCCGCCGCCCTGGGCTGGATGTTTGCCGAGTGGATCACCCACGGCAAGCCTAGCGCGCTGGGCATCGCTTCGGGTGTGGTCGCAGGCCTGGTGGCAATCACTCCGGCTGCCGGTACCGTTGGCCCGATGGGCGCCCTGATCATCGGTCTGGCGGCCGGTGTGGTGTGCTTCTTCTGCGCCACCAGCCTCAAGCGCAAGCTGGGATATGACGATTCCCTGGACGCCTTTGGCGTGCACGGCATCGGCGGTATTCTCGGTGCGATCCTCACCGGTGTGTTCGCTGCTCCGTCCCTGGGTGGCTTCGGCACCGTGACCGATGTGGCCGCTCAGGTCTGGATCCAGGCCAAGGGCGTGGGTTTCACGGTGATCTACACCGCGATCGTCACCTTCATCATCCTCAAGGTTCTGGACGCGGTCATGGGGCTGCGGGTGAGCGAGGAAGAAGAGGCGGTCGGCCTCGATCTGGCACAGCACAACGAGCGTGGTTACAACCTGTAATCGCGCAAGAAAAAAAAGCCCGGCTCCGGCCGGGCATTTTTTTGCCTGATGTTTGTCATTGAGAAAGGCTGAAAGGATTTTCTGACAAGCATTGGCGTGTTTGCCGTGACGATTTCCGGCAGGGCAAATGCTTACACTAAAGCAGGATTATTCGGCGCTTTGTTTTTTCCCTGAGCGCGCTAGAATGCGCGCCGGAGCGTGGAGATCGGTATGTGGCAACAGACCCTGATTACCCTGCGGGCCAGGCCCCGGGGCTTTCATCTGGTGACGGACGAGTTGCTCGCCGGCCTGCCTGAGTTGAAGGCATGTCGGGTTGGTCTGCTGCATCTGTGGCTGCAACATACCTCGGCCTCGTTGACCATCAACGAGAACGCCGATCCGGCGGTACGGCGTGACTTCGAGCGTTACTTCAACACCCTGGTGCCTCAAGGCATGGCCGGGTACGAACATAACGACGAAGGCGCGGATGACCTGCCGGCGCACTTCAAGGCCAGTTTGCTAGGCTGTCAGCTGACTTTGCCGGTAGCGGCGGGGCGTCTGGCGTTGGGCATCTGGCAAGGCGTTTATCTGGGCGAGCATCGCGATCATGGCGGTGCTCGCAAAGTCCTTGCCACCTTGCACGGTGATAAGGCATAAGCCGCTGAGTATCAGTGGACGTTGATTTTTTTCCAGCGGCCTTCGACAGTCGGCACAGCTGGGCTATAACTAATCTGCTTTTCGCAAGTCATGAGGTAGAACATGAGCGACGATGATCTGGAAAACGACGACCTCGAAGTAGGTGACGAAGACGAAACCGAAGAAGGTCTTGAAGCGGCCGCCGACGATGTGGCGGAAGACGATGGCAGTGATGTTCCTGCTCCAACCGCCAAAGGCAAGGCCAAGGCTGCCGTCTCGGTAGACGAGCTGCCGAGTGTAGAAGCCAAGAACAAGGAGCGTGATGCACTGGCGCGTGCCATGGAAGAGTTCCTGGCCCGTGGCGGCAAAGTGCAGGAAGTCGAGGCCAACGTGGTCGCCGATCCGCCCAAGAAGCCTGATAACAAGTACGGCAGCCGGCCTATCTGAGCCTTGCACCTTGCTTGCTGAAAAAGCCCGCCGTCGCTGCGGGCTTTTTCATGGGCACCCTTCTCGGAAACGGCCCCGAGCGCCGGCGCTTGCTGTAGGAGCGAGCTTGCTCGCGAAAGCGCCGGTTCAGGCGCCGCGATGCCAGCGGGCAAGCAGCCCGGGTAATTCAATCAGGCTGCGGATCTCGGCGTCTGGAGCGCGTTCGGCTTCCCAGGTCTTGCCGTTGGGATTGAACCAGATCGCACGCAGCCCTGCCTGCTGTGCGCCGGCAATGTCATCCCCCGGGTGGTCGCCGATATGCACGGCGGTGTCGGCAGTCGCTTCGCCACGCTGCAAGGCTTCGTGGAACAGCCGGGCGTCGGGCTTGGCGATGCCGATGTCCTCGGCGCACAGCGCGAACTTGAAATAGTCCGCCAGGCCCAGGCGGCGCACGTCGGCGTTGCCGTTGGTGACCACGCCAAGGGCGAAGTGATTGGCCAGGGCTTCCAGGGTCGGCTGGACTTCTGGAAAGATCTCCAGCTGATGCCGGGCATGCAGGAAAACTTCAAAACTCTGGTCGGCCAACTGGTTGGCCTGGGCATGGTCATACCCGGCTTCTTCCAGGGCATGAAACAGCACCTGGCGGCGCAGGGCGCTGATCCTGTGCTTGAGGCTCGGCTGGGCGAGCAGCACCCGCTCGCGAATGGCCCACAGATGCTCCACCGGCACGCCTCCGAGATTCGGTGCGTGTTCGGTCAGCCACTGGCGCAGGGTGGCTTCGGCACTGACGATGACCGGGGCGGTATCCCACAGGGTGTCGTCGAGGTCGAAGGTGATCAGCTTGATGGTCATTACTCACCGCCTTTGTTGCGTTTGGCCCGTGGGTGGGCGCTGTCGTAGACCGCCGCCAGGTGCTGGAAGTCCAGGTGGGTGTAGATCTGCGTGGTCTTGATGTCCGAATGCCCCAGCAGCTCCTGCACGGCGCGCAGGTCCTGGGAGGATTCCAGCAAATGGCTGGCAAAGGAATGGCGCAGCATGTGCGGGTGCAGGTTCTGCCCCAGCTCGCGCTCGCCGGCGGCCTTGACCCGCAGCTGGATGGCCCGCGGCCCCAGGCGCCGGCCCTTCTGGCTGACGAACAGGGCACCATCAGGCGGGTTGCTCAGGGCGCGCAGGGGGAGCCATTGCTCGAGGGCTGACCGAGCCTTCTTGCCCACCGGCAGGACCCGGGTCTTGCTGCCCTTGCCATGGACCTGCACCAGGCCGTCCGCCAGGTCCAGCTGATCGAGGTTGAGGCTGGTCAGTTCGGAAAGGCGCAGGCCGCAGGAGTAGAAAAGTTCGAGAATCGCCTGGTCGCGGTGGGCCAGGAAGTCGTCTTCCACGGCGCCATCGAGCAACTGCAGGGTGCGGTCGGTGTCCAGGGTCTTGGGCAGGCGTCGTTCGCCCTTGGGCGGCGCCAGGCCGTTGGCCGGGTCGTGAGTGCACAAGCCTTCGCGGTTCAGGTAGTGGTAGAGCCCGCGTACCGCTGACAGCAGGCGCGCCAGGCTGCGGGACGACTGGCCCTGCTGGTGCAGGCGGGCAATCAGGCTGCGCAGGCCCTGGATGTCCAGGTCGGTCCAGCTGCGCACCTGCATTTTCTCGCAGAACCCCAGCACCTTCTCGAGGTCGCGCCGGTAGGCTTGCAGGGTGTGGGGCGACACCTGGCGCTCACTGCGCAGATGCGCGCAGTAGGCGTCCAGCTGTTGTTGCATGGTCAGCGTACCGAGCGCAGCGAGTGGGTGAAGCGCGGCAGAACGCGGCCGGTGACTTCGGCGATGTAGTTGAGGAACAGGGTGCCCACCGAGCTCTTGTAGTGCTGCGGATCACGGCTGGCGATCGCCAGTACGCCATGCATGCCCTGATGCGCCAGGGCCACCACAGCGGTAGAACCGATCTGCTTGCGCTGCTCTTCGCCGAAAAGGAAATCCAGCTCGTGTTCGCGCAGGCTGCCGCTGACGCTCTTGCCTTCGGACAACAGGCCGCCGATGGCGCCCTGGGCTTCGGCGGCGGAGACCCAGCGACCCACCGGCATGGCGCTGTCGCTGAACAGGATCAGGCTGACGAAGGGCACCTGGAAATCCTGGCGCAGGCTGTCTTCGACGCTCATCACCACTTCTTCCAGGCTGGTGGCGTCCATCAGCGCGAGGATCAGGCGGCGGGTCTTGTCGAACAGCCGGTCGTTGTCCCGGGCCACGTCCATCAGCTGCGACAGGCGATGGCGCATCTCGATGTTGCGCTCGCGCAGGATCTTCATCTGCCGCTCCACCAGCGATACGGTGTCGCCGCGCTGATGGGGAATGCGCAAGGCCGGGAGCAGTTCATCGTGGTCGACGAAGAAGTCCGGATGGGCCTCCAGGTAGGCGGCGACGGCTGCCGCCTCCAGGTTTTCGGACGGTGATTGGTCGGGCGTTTCGGCAGGAACCTGCGGCTGATCAGTCATGGATTTCGCTCACTTAAAGACGCACCTGTCCTTCGTATACGCGCACTGCCGGGCCGGTCATCATCACCGGTTGGCCAGGGCCTGCCCATTCAATGGACAAGCGCCCGCCCGGCAGGTCGATCAATAGGGGCGAATCCATCCACCCCTGGCTGATCGCGGCCACAGCAGCAGCGCAGGCGCCGGTGCCGCAGGCCTGGGTTTCCCCGGCGCCGCGTTCCCAGACCCGCAGTTGCGCGCGCTGGCGGTCCAGGACCTGGAGAAAACCGACGTTGACCCGCGCCGGGAAGCGCGGGTGGTGTTCGATCTTCGGACCCAGCTCGTGCACCGGCGCGCTGTTGATGTCATCCACCCGCAACACGGCGTGGGGGTTGCCCATCGACACCGCGGCCAACTGCACCTGGCGGCCATCGACGTCCAGGGTGTAGCTGTCGGCCTGGGCCGGCGCCTGGAACGGAATGTCCGCCGGTACCAGGCGCGGCGCGCCCATGTTGACGCTGATCTGGCCGTCGTTGCGGATATCCAGCTCGATCACGCCGCTCTTGGTCTCGACGCGGATCTGGCGCTTGGTGGTCAGGCGCTTGTCCAGCACGAAGCGGGCAAAGCAGCGTGCACCATTGCCGCACTGTTCCACTTCGGAGCCGTCGGAGTTGAAGATCCGGTAGCGGAAATCCACATCCGGGTTGCTCGGGGCCTCGACGATCAGCAACTGATCGAAGCCGATCCCGGTATTGCGATCACCCCATTGTTTGGCGTGCTTGGGCAGAATATGCGCGTGCTGGCTGACCAGGTCGAGAACCATGAAGTCATTGCCCAGGCCGTGCATCTTGGTAAAACGCAGCAGCATGGTCTTACTCCGGCAGCAGGCTTTCGCCAGCGAATAACTCGGCTACCGTCTCGCGGCGACGTACTTCAACAGCCTGGTCACCATCGACCAGTACTTCTGCGGCACGGCCGCGGGTGTTGTAGTTCGAGCTCATGACGAAACCATAGGCACCAGCGGAATGCACCGCCAGCAGGTCACCCTCGGCCAGGGCCAGGGTGCGTTCCTTGGCGAGGAAATCGCCGGTTTCACAGATCGGGCCGACGATGTCGTAGGTACGGGGTTCGGTATCTCGCGGGCGCACGGCGCTGACATCCATCCAGGCCTGGTACAGCGCCGGGCGGATCAGGTCGTTCATGGCGCCGTCGACGATGGCGAAATCCTTGTGTTCGGTGTGCTTGAGGTATTCGACCCGGGTCAGCAGGACGCCGGCGTTGGCCACGATGAAGCGGCCCGGTTCGAATACCAGGGCCAGGTCGCGACCGTCCAGGCGCTCGCGCACGGCCTTGACGTAGTCGGCGGCCAGCGGTGGCTCTTCGTCGCGATAGCGCACGCCCAGGCCGCCACCCAGATCGATGTGGCGCAGGTAGATGCCGCATTCACCGAGGCGGTCCACCAGGTCCAGCAGGCGGTCGAGGGCGTCGATGAAGGGTTCCAGGGTGGTCAGTTGCGAGCCGATATGGCAGTCTACACCGACGATTTCCAGGTTCGGCAGCTGCGCGGCGCGGATGTACACATCCTCGGCGGTGGCAATGTCGATGCCGAACTTGTTTTCCTTGAGCCCGGTGGAGATATAGGGGTGAGTGCCGGCATCCACGTCCGGATTGACCCGCAGAGAGACCGGTGCACGAACGCCCAGCTCGGCCGCTACCAGCTGCAGGCGCTCCAGCTCTTCGGCGGACTCGACGTTGAAGCAGTGGACGCCGACTTCCAGGGCACGACGCATGTCGTCACGGGTCTTGCCAACGCCGGAGAAGACAATCTTGTCGGCTTGCCCGCCCGCAGCCAGGACCCGCTCCAGCTCGCCCCGGGAGACGATGTCGAAACCGGCGCCCAGGCGCGCCAGGACATTCAGTACGCCCAGGTTGGAGTTGGCTTTTACCGCGAAGCAGACTAGGTGCGGCATGCCGGACAGGGCCTGGGCATAGGCCTGGTACTGGGCTTCGATGTGCGCACGGGAATAGACGTAGGTGGGCGTACCGAAACGTTCGGCAATGGCGGACAGGGCTACGCCTTCCGCGAACAGCTCCCCGTCGCGGTAGTTAAAAGCGTCCATGGTTTGCCCTTAGTAGGTGTCGTGCTTGTGCGACTGCGATTGCGACTTCGCCTGCTCTTCAGGGGATTTGCTGTCATCAGGCAGGTACAGCGGGCCTTTCTGGCCGCAGGCGGTAACGAGGCAAGCAACCGCGACGAGCGCAGCAAGGGAAGAGATCAGGCGCTTCATGGCGAAATCCTTGAGAATGCGTAAATTGCGCCCGAGTATACCGGCCACCCGGCAGCTTGCCTATGCAGCGTAACTCCCGTCCAGCGGGCCTTTGCCAAGGCCCGGCCGGTGGCTTTGGTCGGGCGCTCGTGCAATGGGCGTCGCATTTATTTCCTCGTTCGGTATCCTTTGCATTCGCCGGGGAGCGCCCGTATCTTGCGGCGCTTGAGCGTGAGTAGACACTTTTCGAGGTTCCCGCAATGAGTTTGACCGAAGCCCGTTTTCACGACCTGGTGGATGCCACCCAGCAGACGCTGGAGGATATTTTCGATGAGAGCGACCTGGACATCGACCTGGAAAGCTCGGCCGGGGTGCTCACCGTCAAGTTCGACAACGGCAGCCAGGTGATCTTCAGTCGCCAGGAGCCTTTGCGCCAACTCTGGCTGGCCGCGCGTTCGGGTGGTTTCCACTTCGACTACGACGAGGAAAGCGAGCGCTGGATGTGCGACAAGAGCGAAGAGCAGTTGGGGGAAATGCTGGAACGCATTGTCCTGGAGCAGGCCGACATCAAGCTCGAGTTCGAAGGGCTCTGATACCGTGACCCAGCCCGCCCCGGCCCGACCGCCCAAGCCGCTCTACAGCAACGTCAGCCCGGCGGTGAGTTCACCGTGCATCAGCCTTTGTCGCCTCGATGAGGAGAAGGTCTGTCGCGGCTGTTTTCGCCATGTGGAGGACATCCGTGAATGGCGTTCGGCCGATGATCAGCGCCGGCGAGTGATCTGCGCCCAGGCGCTGCAGCGCAAACAGAGTGCGGCGGCAGGCGAGATTTAGCTTCGTACTCGTACGGTTTGTTTATTCAGTGTGCTGTGATAGTGTCCAGCTTCGCCTCGCTACATCGAGGCCGGTGAGAACCCCGTCTTATTTGGCGGGGTTTTGCTTTTTTGTGCAGAAAAAATAGGAGTCAGCCAGGATCATGAGTACTGCACCATCCATCATCCTTACCCGCCTTGACGTGCAACGTCTGGAGCGCCTGATCGACAGTCTGGACGACTCGCTGCCAGGTGTCATTGCACTGCAAACCGAGTTGGATCGTGCCGAAACGCTGGTGGGTCACGATGAAGTACCGGCCGGTGTCGTAACCATGAATTCGCGTGTGCACTGCCGTGAAGAAAGCAGCGGCAAGGACTACCACCTGACCCTGGTATATCCACAGGACGCCAACGCCGACGAAGGCAAGATTTCCATCCTGGCACCGGTGGGCAGCGCTCTGCTGGGCCTGCAGGTAGGCCAGTACATCGACTGGCCGGCTCCGGGTGGCAAGACCTTGAAGCTGACCCTGCTGGAAGTTGAATACCAGCCGGAAGCCGCAGGCGACTACCACCTCTGATCCTTGGCTAGACCTGCTCGAGCGCGTCGTTCAGTGCGCGCTCCAGGCTGGCCTTGTAGCGCAGATACAGGATGCTCGGGCTTTGCACGTCACCGAGCAGCCCTGAAAGATCCAGGTCAGTGATGTAGCAGCGATAGCGCTCTGTTTCATGGCGCTGCCCGACGATTTCCTGGGCCACCGCGGCGAACAGTTGATCGCCATATTCCAGATCGGAAAACTCCCGTTGATTGCAGTACAGCGAGACCTGCACCTGGCCCGGTGCGGCCTTGCCGATGATCGCCTGCACGTCATAGAAGGCTTTGTCCACCGGCGTCGGTGGGGCTGGCCGCGGCTCTACCCGACGTGCGCGGCCCGTGCCTGAGGGCAGAATCTGCAAGTAGAGTGTGTCCAAAGGTTTCTCGGGCTGGTTGCTGTCCATCGGCAGCAGCGCCTCGCGGCGGTAGAGAATCGACTGCAGGAAGCGCTGCAGGGGCACCAGCAGGCTGTGTTCGTCGTGATAGGGCAGGGTCTGCTGCCACAGCGCGTTGTACTCATCGAGCACGTAAAGCTCCGCGTACTCGTCGATGATCCGATAGAACACCTGGATGCAGTCCGGCTGGCCCATGGGCAGGATCAGCGCCAGGTCGTGGTCTTCCAGGGCCATCGGGTCAAGGTGCAGTGGGCTGTAGCGGCTCTGCTCCTGCCCCAGGTACTCCAGCAATGCGGCAGGGGTTGCCATGGCCCGGTGCCGAACCTGCCCGGGCACCAGTTCAAGCACGTGGTAGTGCTGCTGCACCTGGATCAGGTAGCGGTAGTTGAGCTGGCTGAGCAACAGGTTGTGCGCGGTTTCGAACAGTTCTTCCACCCGGCGGGCAATGAATTGCGCGCGGTTGTGACAGAAGCAGCGTACCCGCAGCCGCGGCTGCGTGCCGCCCGGCAGATTGTTCAGGTAGTCCCGCAGGCAGTCGAGCAGCGCATGCTCGGCGTCGTAGCGGCCGACCATTACCTCGTTCCAGCTATTGAGGGTGACCTGATCCAGGGTCAACACCAGATTCTCGCGTACCCCGGCATAGCTCAGGGAGTCGGTGCGCTCGGTGGTCATCAGAATGTTCAGGTCGCGGTGGTGCTTGAGGGGGTCGACCCCGACGTTCACCAGGATCAGCACTTCGCCGGGCACGGCGGCGTGCAGCAACTGTTCCTCGCTGACCGTCGTCAAAGGCAGTGGCACGGTCTGCTGCAGGCTGCCCAGCAGGTTGAACAGTTCGAATTCGCTCAGGTCGCTGCTGCCCGGGTGCAGGGCCAGGCGGGTACTGCTGTCGATCACGCCGTTGCGATGGCACCAGGTAAGCAGTTCCAGCAGCTCGCGACTGCGCTTGATCGGGGCGAAATGCTCCCACTCCAGGGCGGTCAGGCTGCCGTTGTACAGCCCCCAATGGTTCTGTCCGGGTTCCTTCTTGTTCGGTGACTGCACCAGGGTCAGGGTGTCTTCAGCCAGGTCCGGGGCGATGCCGGGGTTGATGAACTCGATCTTCCCGGCCTTGCGCTCGAAGGCCGCGTACAGGCGCCGGCCCAGGACATTCAGGTCACGCTTGTTGATCAGGCTGGCGGCCTGCTCGGTGCGGGCGAACTGGGTCAGGAAGCGATAGCTGTAGTTGAGCTCGTTGACCAGGGCCCGGCGCTCGCTGCTGACCTGGCGCACCTTCCACTGGCTGCGGCTGTCCAGCAAGGCCAGTTGGCGTTGGTCCCAGCCCCATTCGCTGGCCAGGCGCTCCAGTAGAGCGCGCTGCCAGTTCGGGCTGCGGGTGGCGTTGCCGACGGTAAGCTTGCGGTTGACCTTGAGGTACAGGCTGCGCCGTACCAGTTCCAGGCGCTCCGGCTCGCCGCGAGCCTTGAGGTATTCCTCGATGCGCCGGTAGACCACGATGTAGGGGTCCAGCTCATCCAGGTCCAGGCGGTTGGCAAACACCGCTTGCTTGAAGCGCAGGCTCAGGCACTGGACCTTGGGATGCTCGCTGGCATAGACCTCGATCAGCAGCAGCTTGAGTACGGACTTGTAGGGCGACTCGATGCCCTTGAACAGTTGCCACAGCCCGGCGCCGATGAACTCGCCGGGCGGAATGCGTGCCATGTGGCCCAGGTCGAGGTTTTCCTCGGCGGGGACAAAGCGCTTGGACAGCAGGGTGTCGATGTACTGTTCGTAACGGCGTTCTTCGTACACCGGTACCAGCCACCACAACGGCGTGCGCCCGGCCAGCCAGATCGCGGTGCGGTAGAACTCGTCCAGCAGCAGGTAGTGCTGGGTGGTGCCGCAGTCGTCCGAACTCAGCTGAGTGTCCCGCTCCCCGCGGACAAAGCGATTGGGGTCGATCAGGAAAAAATGAGCTTCAGCACCCTGGCCGGCCGCCCAGGTCTCCAGCAATTGGCACTTCTTCTGCAACTCGGCCAGCTCGTTTTCGCCCAGATCCGGCGCATGGCACACCCACACGTCCATGTCGCTCTGGTCTGCCTGGGCCAGGGTACCCAGGCTGCCCATGAGAAACAGGCCATGAATCGGCCGTGGCGGGTTGCCGTGGCGCGGCTTGTAGGAAAACGATCGGGTCAGGCGCTGGGCTTCGGCCAGGGCCTGGGGGTCGGGTTCGTAGCAGGAAAGCCCCGCCGGGGTGGCTCCGGATACATAGCCGGGCAACAACGGGTGATTGACGTGAAAGAACAGCGGCAACAGGTTGAGGACTAACTGCTGGCGTGTCGACAGCCCTTCCATTGCCCGGGCCATGCGCCCTTCATTGAGCTTCAGGAAACGCGCGCGCAGTTGGCTGAGAACCTTGCGATCGATTCCTTCATCCAGATCGGGACGGATTTCATGGGTATGGGGCATTTCAAGCGGAGCTCGAACGTGGCGGTATTGAAGACGGCGAGCAGTTTACCGTCAGACAGGGCTCAGCCTTAAACTGATTTTATTTTTTGACGCCAGATTTCTAGCGCATTCAGAAGGAGGCGCCTACGGAATCCGACAGACGGGAACCCCGCAGGCCGATGCAGGTTGTTCAGGCGACTTCTTTGACGTTCAGGATGGTCAGCAGGCCCTGGGCATGTTCAGCGGCGTCCCGCCCGAGGCTGGTCAGATAGCCTCCATCGGGTTGGGTGATCAGTTCCTTGTCAAACAGGCGTTGGGCGGCAGCGATGGCAGAAGGGGCGGCGGTCTGATGGATTTTCAGGCCTTCCTGGGAGTTGTCCAGGTTGAAGAGTGCAAGGATTTCCAGTTCGGCAACCAACTCAGGGGTATACGACATAAGGACTCCAGACTTTCTAGGAATTAGAGGTCAGCGTTCTTAAGGTGAACGCAGAAAGGCGGCGTGTCCAGCGTTCGCTGAGGAGTTTTATCCCCGGGTGCAGCGGTATTTGGCCGCAGGGTGGTGGCAGTGTAGTCGGGGCGCGAGGCACGGGCGGGAAAGAGTGCCGGAGCCTGCGCTCCGGCAGCGCGGTGTCACTGCTTTTCGGGAGGCAGTTCCGGCAGGGCGCGAAGGGCGGCTTCGTACCATTGGGTGTCGAAGGCGCGGTCCTGTTCGAGGATCGCGTCGATCTCGATCGCCAGTACATGGGCCATCAGATTGAGGATTTCCTCGCGCTCGTAGCCCACCAGGGTGAGCTTGTTGAACGTGGCCTTGGCCGCTGGTGGGTTGTCGCTTTCGATCTGGTTCTCGATCGCTTCGATCAGGGTATTTTCGGCGAACTCTTCTTCGTCGGTGTCGATATCGGTTGGCTCGCTCATGGCAGGCTCCTCAAGGAAAGGTCGCCAGTTTACTCGTATTCAGCGGCTCGATGCTGCTGGCCAGAGTGGGATTAACCTTCTATAAAAACCCCCTGCCAACCCCTGCACGGCCTGGAGGCTACGGGATGTTCAAGCTCTATGGGTTCGCCATCAGCAACTACTACAACATGGTCAAGCTGGCCTTGCTGGAGAAGGGGCTGCCTTTCGAAGAGGTGCTGTTCTACGCCGGCCAGAGCCCCGAGGCGCTGGCTATCAGCCCTCGGGGCAAGGTTCCGGTACTGGAGGTGGAGCAGGGCTTCATCAGCGAAACCAGTGCGATTCTCGATTACCTGGAGCAGGTGCGGCCGGCGCCGGCGCTGCTGCCGAAGGACGCGTTCGAACGTGCCCAGGTGCTGGCACTGGCCAAGGAGATCGAACTGTACATAGAGCTGCCGGCCCGGGCCTGTTTCCCCGAAGCGTTCTTCGGCGCGACCCTGCCCGAGGCGATCAAGGAGAAGGCCGGGATCGAATTGCTACAAGGCTTTGCCGCATTGCGCCGGCATGCCCGGTTCGCCCCCTATGTGGCGGGCACCAGCCTGAGTGTGGCGGACCTGTATTTTCAGTACAGCGTGAACCTTGCCCTGATAGTCGGGGACAAGTTGTTCGGAATCGATTTTTTGGCCGAGATGCCCGAGGCCCGGGCCTTGCTCGAGCGCCTGGAGCAGACCCCCAACGCTCGGCGCATCGCCGCTGACAAGGCGGCACTGATGGCCGCCAGAAGGTCAGGGCGCTAGGAACCTGCTCGCACCGGCAGAGGATGCCGGCGCGGGCAGGCTCGCAAGGGCTTAGCGGCTGGCCAGCAGGGCCTGGCCGCGGGCCACTGCCGCCCGGACCTGGGCCGGTGCGGTGCCGCCGATGTGGTTACGGGCATTCACCGAGCCTTCCAGGGTCAGCACGGCGAACACGTCCTGTTCGATCTGGTCGCTGAACTTGCGCAGCTCTTCCAGGCTCATTTCCGCCAGGTCCTTGCCGGTTTCCACGCCGTACTTCACCGCATGGCCGACGATTTCGTGACAGTCGCGGAACGGCAGGCCACGGCGTACCAGGTAGTCCGCCAGGTCGGTGGCGGTGGAAAAACCGCGCAGGGCCGCCTCGCGCATGATGGCGTGCTTGGGCTTGATGGCCGGGATCATGTCGGCGAAGGCCCGCAGCGAATCGCGCAGGGTATCGGCGGCGTCGAACAGTGGTTCCTTGTCTTCCTGGTTGTCCTTGTTGTAGGCCAGGGGCTGGCCTTTCATCAGGGTCAATAGGCCCATCAGCGCGCCGAATACCCGGCCGCTCTTGCCCCGTACCAGTTCCGGCACGTCGGGGTTTTTCTTTTGCGGCATGATCGAGCTGCCGGTGCAGAATCGGTCCGGCAGGTCGATGAACTGGAATTGCGCGCTGGTCCACAGCACCAGCTCTTCGGAAAACCGCGACAGGTGCATCATCGCCACGCTGGCAGCGGCGCAGAATTCAATGGCGAAGTCCCGGTCCGAAACGCTGTCCAGGGAGTTGCCGCCCACAGCTTCGAAGCCCAGCAACTGGCAGGTCAGCTCGCGGTCGATCGGGTAGGTGGTGCCGGCCAGCGCGGCGCTGCCCAGGGGCATGCGGTTGGTGCGCTTGCGGCAGTCCACCAGGCGCTCGTAGTCACGGCTGAGCATCTCGAACCAGGCCAGCATGTGGTGGCCGAAGGTCACCGGTTGGGCGGTCTGCAAGTGGGTGAAGCCCGGCATGATGCTCTCGGCTTCACGCTCGGCCAGCTCCAGCAGGCCTTTTTGCAGGCGGGTGATTTCACCGAGGATCAGGTCGATCTCGTCCCGCAGCCACAGGCGGATGTCGGTGGCCACCTGGTCGTTGCGGCTGCGGCCGGTGTGCAGTTTCTTGCCGGTGATGCCGATGCGGTCGGTCAGGCGCGCTTCGATGTTCATGTGCACGTCTTCGAGGTCCACGCGCCAGTCGAAATGGCCGGCCTCGATCTCGCCCTGGATGGTCTTCAGGCCGTCGATGATGCTGTCGCGCTCGGCATCGGTGAGCACGCCGACCTTGGCCAGCATGGTGGCGTGGGCAATGGAGCCCATGATGTCATGGCGATACAGGCGCTGGTCGAAAGTGACAGAGGCGGTGAAGCGGGCGACGAAGGCGTCGACGGGTTCACTGAAGCGGCCGCCCCAGGACTGATTGGTCTTGTCAGTGCTCATGAATTCGCTCGTGATCTGCTGAAGGAAGATGGCGTGAAAAACAGGCGCCGATAATAACAGGGTTGCCCGGGCTGTCGCTGGCGCTGGTCGGCAGCTTTTTTCTCCGCCGGACGCCTGGGTGGCTTGTCGCCGGCCTCGGGGGCGCAGAGACTGAGGTCGGCGCAGTCGTAGGCGCTTCCTGCGAGGTGAGCGCCTTGAGTGCGGAAGCTGATATCGGTCAAACGATATTTATCGATTGAGCAATATCGTCTTGGCAACCGTCTACAGTTGGACAGGAGGACCGGCACAATTGCGTAACACCCCTCGCGTGTTCGCAGTGGGCCCCTCCAGCAAGTTCACACCGCACAGGGCCAGGCAATCCGTCCACCAAACGAGACGGGTGCGGGCAGGGTGGGCGGCGACCACAATCACGAGGGGGGCTTTGTGTTGAATACCAGCATTCCCTGCGACGTCGTCGCGCATCAGCCGACCTTGAGCGGTATCGGGCAGGCACGGGCAAATATTGGTGCCCGACTTGCGGCACTTTTTGGCCTTCGCACTAGTCTTAGCGTGGATCGCGGTGACGGACGTCACTCCACCTGTCTACGCTATCCTTGTGCGAGACTCACGCAGGAATCCAGCGCAATATGAATGTCCTGATCGTTGATGACGAACCCCTAGCCCGCGAGCGCCTGAGCCGGATGGTCAGTGAGCTCGAGGGATACAGTGTCCTGGAGCCTAGCGCCACCAATGGCGAAGAGGCGTTGAGCCTGATCGACAGCCTGAAGCCGGATATCGTCTTGCTCGACGTCCGCATGCCGGGGCTGGACGGTCTGCAGGTCGCCGGCAAGCTGTGCGAGCGCGAGACGCCTCCGGCGCTGGTGTTCTGCGCTGCGCCGGACGAATTCGCCCTGGAGGCCTTCGAGGTCAGCGGCGTCGTCCACCTGGTCAAGCCAGTGCGCTCCGAGCTGTTGCTGGAGGCCTTGAAAAAGGCCGAAAAGCCCAACCGTGTACAACTGGCGGCACTGACCCGGCCCGCGGCCGAAAGCGGTAACGGCCCGCGCAGCCATATCAGCGCCCGTACGCGCAAAGGCATCGAGCTCATCCCACTGGCTCAGGTGGTGTATTTCATCGCCGACCATAAATACGTGACCCTGCGCCACGAGGGCGGCGAGGTGCTTCTGGATGAGCCCCTGAAGGCTCTGGAAGATGAATTCGGCGACCGCTTTGTGCGTATCCACCGCAATGCGCTGGTGGCCCGCGAGCGTATCGAGCGTCTGCAGCGCACACCGTTGGGGCACTTCCAGTTGTACCTCAAGGGCCTCAATGGCGATGCGCTGATTGTCAGCCGGCGGCATGTGGCGGGCGTGCGCAAAATGATGCAACAGCTCTAGGCCAGGGTTTGACCCCTGCAATGGGTGAAGCCTGGCGTCGGGAGGAGGCTAGGTTTCTGATACAAGTCAAAGCTGATTTGGTTGAGCTGTTATTATCTGCCGTATCTATTCAGTACGGATTGATCCATGTCCTCTCGCGAAATCCGCATCGCTACCCGCAAAAGTGCTCTGGCCTTGTGGCAGGCCGAATACGTCAAAGCCCGTCTGCAAGAGGCCCATCCGGGTCTTGTCGTGACCCTGGTGCCCATGGTCAGCCGCGGCGACAAACTATTGGACTCGCCCTTGTCGAAAATCGGTGGCAAGGGTCTGTTCGTCAAGGAACTGGAAACCGCGCTGCTGGAAAACCAGGCCGATATCGCCGTGCACTCGATGAAAGATGTGCCCATGGACTTCCCGGAAGGCCTGGGTCTGTTCTGCATCTGCGAGCGCGAAGACCCGCGTGATGCCTTTGTTTCCAACACCTACGCCAGCCTCGACGAGTTGCCTGAAGGCAGCGTGGTGGGCACCTCCAGCCTGCGCCGTCAGGCTCAGTTACTGACCCGTCGCCCCGACCTGCAGATCCGTTTTCTGCGGGGCAACGTCAATACCCGTCTGGCCAAGCTGGACGCTGGCGAATACGACGCCATCATTCTCGCGGCCGCTGGCTTGATCCGCCTCGGATTCGAGGATCGCATCAGTTCCTCCATCAGTGTCGACGACAGCCTGCCCGCCGGTGGCCAGGGCGCCGTCGGCATCGAGTGCCGCAGTGCCGATACTGAAATCCACGCCTTGCTGGGCCCCCTGCATCACGCCGACACGGCCAGCCGGGTAACCGCCGAGCGCGCACTGAACAAGCACCTCAACGGTGGTTGCCAGGTGCCGATTGCCTGCTATGCGGTGCTGGAAGGCGAGCAGATCTGGCTGCGCGGCCTGGTGGGCGAGCCTAGCGGCGGCCTGCTGCTCAGCGCCGAAGCTCGTGGCCCTCGCGCATCGGCCGCCGAGCTGGGTGTGCAAGTGGCGGATGCCCTGCTGGCCCAGGGCGCCGATGACATTCTGCGCGCGGTCTACGGCGAGGCGGGCGAGGAGTGACTGGCTGGCGCCTGCTGCTGACCCGGCCGGCCGAGGACTGCGCCGCGCTGGCGGCGATCCTGGCGCAGTCCGAGATTTTGAGCAGCAGCCTGCCATTGCTGGAAATCCAGGCGTTGCCGGTCAGTGACTCGCAGCGGGCTACCCTGCTGGCATTCGACCAGTACTGTGCGGTGATTGTGGTCAGCAAGCCGGCGGCGCATCTTGGCCTGGAGCTGTTGCGCCAGTATTGGCCGCAACCACCAGACCAGGCCTGGTTCACCGTAGGCGCCGCTACCGCGCAGATCCTTGCGGATGCCGGCTTGCCAGTGGCCTATCCCCAGCAGGGCGATGACAGTGAAGCCTTGCTTGAACTTCCCCAATTGCGCGAGGCTATCCGCCGGCCTGATCCACGGGTGTTGATCGTGCGCGGGGAGGGGGGGCGCGAGCTGCTCTCTGAGCGCTTGCGCGCCCTAGGTGCTAGTGTCGATTATCTGGAACTCTACCGCCGCTGCCTGCCGCACTACGCCGAAGGCGCGTTGCTCCAGCGGATTGAAGTGGAACGCTTGAACGGGCTGGTGGTCAGCAGTGGACAAGGTTTCAGCCACTTGCGGCAGCTGGCGGGGCCCGCCTGGCCGCAACTGGCGAAGATGCCGTTGTTTGTTCCAAGCCCCCGGGTCGCCGACATGGCGCACGCCGCAGGGGCGGAAAAAGTTGTGGATTGTCGCGGCGCCAGTGCCGCGGCTTTGCTAACGGCGTTACGGGAGCAACCCGTGCCCGTTCTCTAAACGCAAAGGATGGATACGTGAGCGAAACAGCCTTGCCTAAAGATGAAGCCCAGCCGGTGCCCGAGACACCTGCTGAACCCACGAAACCAACCGTTGAGCGTCGTGGCAACGGGTTGGCAATTCTGGCCCTGCTGCTGGGGGCGGCGGGCGTCGCCGTTGGTGGCTGGGGGATCTGGCAGGTGCGCCACCTGCAAGCCAATAACCAGCAGCAGTTCAGTCAGTTGCAGGCCCTGGGGGATCAGGCCCAGAGTCTCAAGCTCAGCGAACAGCGCTTGAGCGAACGCCTGGAACAACTGCCCGCGGCCGATGAGCTGGAAGACCGGCGGCGTCTGGTGGCCCAGTTGCAGGGTGACCAGCAGCGCCTGAACCAGCGCCTGGAAACAGTACTGGGCGCCAGCCGCAAGGACTGGCGCCTGGCGGAAGCCGAGCACCTGTTGCGCCTGGCCAGCCTGCGTCTTTCGGCGCTGCAGGACATCAGCAGCGCTAGGGCCCTGGTCCAGGGCGCCGACGATATCCTGCGGGAACAAAACGATCCGGGAGCCTTCGCAGCCCGCGAGCAGTTGGCCAAGAGTCTGGCGGCCCTGCGCAGCACCGAGCAGCCGGACCGCACCGGGCTGTTCCTGCAACTGGGGGCTTTGCGTGACCAGGTGCTGGAACTGAGCGCCGTGGCTCCGGAGTACAAGGACCGCGGTGAATCGCTGCTCGGCCTGACAGCCGATGGTGACGGCGCCAGCCGCTGGGCCCAGTGGTGGGATCAGATCTCGCGCTATTTCCGCATCGACTTCAACGCCGACAAGAACATCCGTCCCTTGCTGGCCGGTCAGGGCCTGACCCAAGTGCGCCTGGCCCTGAGCCTGGCGCTGGAGCAGGCGCAGTGGGCTGCCCTGAACGGCCAGGCCGCGGTCTATACCCAGGCGTTGACCGAAGCCCGCGACGTGCTCACCGGCAACTTCAATCAGGACAACCCGCAAAGCAAGATCATGCTCGAGCGCCTGGCCGAGCTGAGCAAGCAGCCGGTGACGGTCGTCACCCCGGACCTGGCCAAGACCTTGAGTACGGTCCAGGCCTACCTGGAGCGGCGTAACCTGAATGTCGAAGAGTCGGTCAAGCCTCTGGCCAAACCTGCGGCGAACAACGCCCAGGAGACGAGCCCATGAAGCGTACCTATGTGATCGTCCTGCTGGTCATTGCGGCCATCGGCCTGCTGGGTCTGGCCATTGCCGAGCATCCCGGGTACGTACTGATCGCCTACAGCAACTTCCGTTACGAATCGAGCCTGTGGGCAACCCTGGCCCTGGTGGCGCTGGTCTGGCTGGTGGTCTGGGGCATCAAGCTGCTGATCGAGTTGGTGATGGTGTCCGGTGGTGTAGTCAATCCCTGGTCACGGCGCAATCGCAGCCGCCGGGTGCAGATCGCCATCGAGCAGGGCCAGATGGACCTCGCCGAAGGGCGCTGGGCCAGCGCGCAAAAGCACCTGCAGCGTGCCGCCGAGGCCGAGCGCCAGCCGCTGCTCTACTACCTCGGCGCTGCCCGGGCGGCCAACGAGCAGGGCCACTATGAAGAATGCGACCGGTTGCTGGAGCGGGCGCTGACCCGCCAGCCCCAGGCAGAGCTGGCCGTGGCCCTGAGCCACGCCCAACTGCAGACGGATCGCGGCGATACCGAGGGAGCCCTGAGCACCCTGCAGGCCATGCATGAGCGCCATCCCCATAGTGTCCAGGTGCTGCGCCAGTTGCAGCGCCTGCATCAGCAGCGTGGCGACTGGTCGGCCCTGATCCGTCTGTTGCCCGAGTTGCGCAAGGACAAGGCGCTGCCGGCCAGCGAACTGCAGGAACTGGAACGTCGGGCCTGGGGTGAAAACCTGTCCCTGGCCGCGCGTCATGAAGAAGATGAGGTTGCCGGCCTGCAATCTCTCAATCGTGCCTGGCAACAGTTGACCTCGGCACAGCGCCAGGAGCCGCAGTTGGTGCTGGCCTATGCCGAACAACTGCGTCAACTGGGCGCGGGGGCCGAGGCGGAAGAGGCCCTGCGCACGGCAATCAAGCGTAAGTACGAAAGCCACCTGGCACGGCTCTATGGCCTGGTGCGTGGCAGCGATCCGTCGCGCCAGTTGCAGACCGCCGAGCACTGGCTGAAGGAGCATGCGGACGATCCGAGCCTGCTGCTGACCCTGGGCCGCCTGTGCCTGCAGAACAGCTTGTGGGGCAAGGCCCGGGACTATCTGGAAAGCAGCCTGCGCTTGCAACGCAACCCCGAAGCCTGTGCGGAACTGGCGCGCCTGCTGGCTCAACTGGGGGATACCGAACGCAGTAACCAGCTGTTCCAGGAAGGTCTGGGCATGCTCGATGAGCGCCTGCTGGCCTCACCGCTGCCGGTCCCGGTGCGGGCCTGAGGTGTCCCGGGGCCGGTTGCCTGTTTCAGGCAACCGGCCCTTTTGCTGCTGTACCTGCGGCGCTGTTGTCGATCGGTTGCGACATAGCGCTTCTTGAAAGCAGCGAGCGCTTTCTCTACCGTGGCTGCCTGTTTCTCCCGTTACGGATATCTCATGTCGCTGGCCGGCTCCCGCTTGCTGTTCTCCCTGGTGTTCCTGGTGGGGGCTTTGGCCTCGTGGGCGGCGTTCAACCTGCAAACGGGTGGCGGCCTCGAGTCCTGTTCGCTGTGGGGCGTGCAGCGCCTGCTGTTGCTGGCATTGGGTGGGGTCAATCTGCTGGCCGTGATCCAGGGGCCAGGGCGCGTGGGGCGGGCGGTCTACTGGGGGCTCAACCTGCTGTTGGGCCTGCTGGGGGTGGTCACCGCGGGACGCCATGTGCTGTTGCAGAACATTCCTTCCGAACAGTTGCTGGCCTGCCTGCCGGACATGTCCTTCATGCTCCGCCAGTTGTCCTGGTGGCAGGCGTTGAAGCTGACTTTCATGGGCACCTCCGATTGCGCTGAGGTCACCTGGACCCTGCTGGACATGAGCTTGCCGGAGTGGAGCCTGCTGTTTTTCGTGATCATGCTGATCTTTAGCGGCTACCGCCTGTGGCGTCAGCTACGGGGCGCGCGCAAGGCCGTGGCGTTGCCCTGAGTCAGTGTTTGGCAGGAGGGCGGGGATTAAACGCTTGTATGAACTTTATCTCCTGCGTACCTTGATGCTGTAGTCGAGCGGGCATAATCTGGCCCGCACCTGTCACTGGAATTATGTTGCTCGATGCTGTTGTGCCTGACCGGATCCAGAGTCTCCAGAAAGGAGCGGCGGACAAGCGGCATGACCCATAAGGGAAGAGAGATCACCATGCTCGAAAGTTGTCAGAATGCTCAGGAACGCTGGGGTGGAGTGCATCTGCTGATCGACCGCTGGTTGCAGGAGCGTCACGAACTGGTTCGAGCCTATGATGCGTTGGGCGCGGAGCCCGAGGCACTGAGTGAGAGCAAGAAGCCGCTGCAGGAATTCTGCGGGATCCTGGTGGACTACGTCTCCGCCGGCCATTTTGAAATCTACGAACAGCTGACCAGCGAAGCCAAGGCGTTTGGCGACAAGCGCGGGCTGGAGTTGGCCGACACCCTCTACCCACGCATCGACGTGATCACCGAAAAGCTCCTGGCGTTCAATGACCTGTGCGACGCCGGCCAGTGCGTGGCGCAGAAGTTCAAGGAACTCGGTGGCCTGCTGCATGAACGCTTCGAGCTGGAAGACTGCCTGATCGAAGTGCTGCACAACGCCCACAAGCAGGAAGCTGTGGCTCAGGCCTGAGCACAGGAACCTACCAGGAAAAACGGCACGCCTCGGCGTGCCGTTTTTCGTTGTGGTGCTTCAGCCAGCGACACCGAGCAATTCGATGTCGAACACCAGTGGGGTGTAGGGCGCGATCAGGTCCCCGGCGCCTTCGGTGCCATAGGCCTGGTTCGACGGGATTACCAGGCGCCACCGGGCTCCAGTGGGCATCTGCGACAGTGCGCTACGCCAGCCGGCGATCACGCTGTCGAGGCGGAACCATTGCGGCTGCTGGGTCTGATCGAACACGGTGCCGTCTGGCAGGCGCCCGGTGTAGCGCACCTGGACCGAGCCGTTGGGGCTGGCCTTGTTGCCGCTGCCAGGGCTCAACTCGGTCAGCAGGATGCCGTCTGCCAGTTGGCGGACCCCGGGCTTGGCCTTTTCTTCATCGAGAAAGCGCTGTTCGTTTTTCAGCGCGATCTCTGTCTGAGACTTGGCCGACTGTTCGCTGATCTGTGCGTCGTGCTCGGCAAGGATCTGTTCGATGCGTTCGCTTTTCAGCGCCAGAGGCTTGCCTTGATAGGCGGCCCTCAAGCCTTCGACCAGGGCCTGGATCTGCAGGTCGGGCACCTCATCGCGCAGGCGCTCACCGAGGCTTGCCCCCAGGCTGTAGGCAAGATCGTGAGCGTTGTTGGATGGTGCTTCGGCAGCCGCCTGAGCCAGTGGCAAGAACAGGCTCAAGGATAAAAACAGGTAACGCGACATGGGCACTCTCCGGCCTGAGTTGCGGTGGATTATGCCAGCGACAAAGCGCTCGTTGGTGAGCAACTTCGATGGGGGCGAAGAACATTTTCGTTCGGCTGCAACGCCAGGCTTTCGATACTGTCAACATGCCCTAGCGGCGGTAGCAGCAGAGGTCTAGTATGAGCCGCAACTCACGTCAGCCAGGAGGTAAACCATGTCGGCCAATAAGAAGCCTGTAAATACTCCGTTGCATTTGCTCCAACAGCTGTCGGGCAGCTTGCTCGAACATTTGGAAAACGCTTGTTCCCAAGCCTTGGCTGATGCTGAAAAACTGCTCGCCAAGCTGGAAAAACAACGGGGCAAGGCGCAGGAAAAACTGCACAAATCGCGCACCAAACTGCAGGACGCTGCGGCGGCCGGCAAGGCCAAGGCACAAGCCAAGGCGAAGACCGCGGTCAAGGAACTCGAAGACTTGCTGGACGCCCTGAAAGAGCGTCAGGCACAAACCCGCAGCTACATTCTGCAACTCAAGCGCGATGCCCAGGAGAGCCTGAAACTGGCTCAAGGCGTGGGTCGTGTGAAGGAAGCGGTAGGCAAGGCATTGAGCTCTCGTGATGCCAAGCCGGCAGCGGTAGCAGCTAAAAAACCAGCGGCCAAGCCTGCTGCCAAGGCACCGGCCAAAGCTGTTGCCAAGCCGGCGGCGAAAAAACCTGTTGCTGCCAGTGCAGCCAAGCCCGCCGCGGCCAAAACCGCAGCCGTCAAGCCTGCTGCCAAACCAGCGACTAAGCCTGTTGCTGGCAAAGCGGCGGCTGCCAAACCGGTAGCTGCCAAGCCAGCCGCCAAGCCCGCTGCGAAGCCTGCGACCAAAGCCGCTGCGGCCAAGCCAGCTGCTAAACCTGCCGCTAAGCCCGTAGCCGCCAAGCCAGCAGCGAAACCTGCTGCCACCAAGACCGCTGCGGCTAAACCGGCTGCCGCCAAACCGGCCGCTAAACCAGCAGCGAAACCCGCCGCTACAAAAGCTCCGGCCAAACCCGCGAGCAAACCTGCAGCTGCCAAGCCAGCCGCGGCATCGGCGGCCAAGCCTGCCGCCAAGCCTGCTGCCGCCAAACCCGCAGCAAAACCCGCTGCCAAGCCGGCCGCGAAAAAGCCTGCTGCCAAGCCCGCAGCCGCCAAGCCTGCTGTAGCCAAGCCAACTGCTCCAGTTGCCAAACCTGCAGCTCCCGCGCCCGCAGCGGCCAAGCCTGCAACTCCTGCTCCGGCTGCCTCGCCGGCACCAGCTGCAAGTGCACCCGCTGTTCCTGCGTCGGCTCCAGCCAGCAACCCTTCCAGCGCTTCCTAAGCGCCGGCCACCGCGATGCGCAGTACCTGCAGCGCATTGCGGTTCCGGACGGCGGCTTCGGCCGCCAGTCCTTCCAGCCAGTCATTCAGGCTCCGGGCCTGAGCTTCGGGCCACTTTCGTGCCCCTTCCTGCAGACGCAGCAGCAACTGCCGTTCGGCATCCAGTTCCAGGGCCTTGAGTTGTTCGCGCAAGGTGCTCAGTTGCACGTCGCTGGCCGCGGCGGCTCGCCACTCAATCCGCAGTTTGCGCAGGGGTTCGACCACCTCCTGATACCAGGGCGCAGCCAACTCTTCGAGCGCTTGCAGGCGCTGTTTATCGCAGTCGACCCCCCTTTGGCCAAGCCAGGCGCCACAGAGCAACAGACAGACATTGGCCCCGCCATCCTGCAGTTGCAGGCAGGCCTCCTGCACACCGGGCAGGGCGTAAGTCTTCAGGGCAAAGCTCCACAGGTCAGGGGACATATTGCTACTCGCGCCAGTTGCTAACGAAGCTGGTAGACTCCGCCGCCATTATGATTCGACTTCAGAACCTGACTTTACAGCGTGGCCCGCAACGTCTGCTAGAAGACGCCGAGCTAACCCTGCACGCCGGCCAGAAAGCCGGCCTGATCGGTGCCAACGGCGCCGGCAAATCCAGCCTCTTTGCCTTGCTGCGCGGTGAGCTGCACCCGGACTCGGGTGACTGCTTCCTGCCGGCCGACTGGCGCATCGCCCACATGCGCCAGGAGGTCGATACCCTCGAGCGCCTGGCGGTGGACTATGTGCTCGACGGCGACTTGCGCCTGCGCCAGGTGCAGCGTGACCTGGCCGCTGCAGAAGCGGCCCAGGACGGCGCCGCGCAAGCGCGCTTGCATGCCGAGCTGGACAGCGCCGACGGTTACACCGCCGATGCGCGGGCGCGCAAGCTGCTGGCTGGCCTGGGTTTCACCAACGAGCAGATGGACCGTCAGGTCGGCGACTTCTCCGGGGGCTGGCGGATGCGCCTGAACCTGGCGCAGGCGCTGATGTGTCCCTCGGACCTGCTGCTGCTCGACGAACCTACCAACCACTTGGATCTCGACGCCATCATCTGGCTCGAAGAGTGGCTCAAGGGTTACCCCGGCACCTTGCTCCTGATCTCCCACGACCGGGACTTCCTCGATGCCGTGGTCGATCACGTGGCCCACGTCGACCAGCGCAAGATCACCCTCTATCGCGGTGGCTACAGCGCCTTCGAACGCGCCCGTGCCGAGCGTCTGGCCCAGCAGCAGCAAGCCTACGAGAAGCAGCAGGCGCAGCGCGCGCACATGGAAAGCTACATCGCCCGCTTCAAGGCCCAGGCCACCAAGGCCCGGCAGGCACAGAGCCGGATCAAGGCCCTGGAACGCATGGAGGAGCTGTCGGCGGCCCACGTCGATTCGCCCTTCGATTTCACCTTCCGTGAGTCGACGAAGATCTCCAGCCCGCTGATCGACCTCTCCGATGCCCGCCTGGGCTATGGCGAGCGTGCGGTCCTGGAGAAGGTCAAGCTGCAGCTGACTCCGGGCGCGCGGATCGGCCTGCTGGGGCCCAACGGCGCCGGCAAGTCGACCCTGATCAAGAACCTCTCCGGCGAACTCCAGCCGCTGTCCGGGCGCCTGACCCGGGGCGAGAACACCGTTGTCGGTTACTTCGCCCAGCATCAGCTCGATTCCCTGGACTCCAAGGCCAGCCCCTTGCTGCATCTGCAGCGCCTGGCGCCCACCGAGCGCGAGCAGACCCTGCGCGACTTCCTCGGCGGCTTCGACTTCCGCGGCGCACGGATCGACGAGCCGGTGCTGAACTTCTCCGGCGGTGAAAAAGCCCGTTTGGCCCTGGCGCTGATCGCCTGGGAGCGGCCCAATCTGCTGCTGCTCGACGAACCCACCAACCACCTGGACCTGGAGATGCGCCTGGCCCTGACCATGGCCCTGCAAGAGTTCAGTGGTGCGGTGCTGGTGGTCTCCCACGATCGCCATCTGCTCAAGAGCACCACCGACAACTTCTTCCTGGTGGCCGACGGCAAGGTCGAAGAGTTCGACGGCGACCTGGACGACTACACCCGTTGGCTGGTGGATTACCGCCAGCGCAATGCCCCGGTCAGCAACACGCCGGTGAACCCGGACAAGACCGACAAGAAGGCCCAGCGCCAGGCCGCCGCGGCGTTGCGTCAGCAACTGGCACCGCACAAGCGCGAGGCCGACAAGCTGGAAGCCGAGTTGGGCAAGGTGCATGAGCGCTTGGCCAAGATCGAGGCCAGCCTGGGCGACAGCGGTTTGTACGAGGCTGCGCGCAAGGATGAGTTGCGGGATCTGCTGGCCGAGCAGGCCAAGCTCAAGACCCGTGAGTCCGAGCTGGAAGAAGCCTGGATGGAGGCCCTGGAACTGCTGGAAAGCATGCAGGCCGAGCTGGAGGCGCTGTCCTGATGGAGGCGCTGCAATTACCGTTGCCGGCCCAGTGGATCGGCCCGTTGTGGATTGGCGTGCAGATCCTGCTGATCCTCCTGGCGGGCTACCTGGCCCAGCGCTTCGTGGCTCGTGGCCTGACCCGCCTGGGCGAGCGCTACCCGTTCCCGCCGCAGTTGCTGATGCCCCTGCGGGGCGGCCTGCGCTGGCTGATCATGGGCAGCGCGGTGATCTTCGTGCTGGAGCGCCTGGGGGTTTCCGCCACGGTGCTGTGGACCGCCCTTTCAGGCTTCGTCGCCGTGGCGGCGGTGGCCTTCTTCGCCATGTGGAGCGTGCTCTCCAACCTGCTCTGCGCGATCCTGATCTTCACGGTTGGCCCGTTCCGCCTGGGTGACGTGGTGGAGCTGGTGGACACCGTCGACAAGCCTGGGGTCAAGGGCCGGGTCGTGGCGATCAACCTGCTGTACACCACCCTGATCGAAGCCGAGGAAGCCGGCACCGGCAGCGCCATGGTCCAGGTGCCCAACAGCCTGTTCTTCCAGCGCTCGGTGCGCCGCTGGCGTGGCACTGATGTGCTGCCCGTGGGCAGCGGCGAAAAGTAACCCCTTCCTCTGTAGCCGTTGCATCACCTTTGGGCGAAAAAAATATGGTCAGCCGCCAAGCGGAGGATTAGCTTAGGCAGTCACGACCAATTCGATCCGAGGTGTGCGATGGTGCTTGAGACATGGCTGGCGTTCTTTGCCGCCAGTTGGGTAATCAGTCTTTCCCCGGGCGCCGGCGCCATTGCGTCGATGTCCTGCGGCCTGCAATACGGTTTCTGGCGCGGCTACTGGAACGCCCTGGGGCTGCAACTGGGCCTGGCCATGCAGATTGCCATTGTCGCGGCCGGTGTCGGGGCCATTCTCGCGGCCTCTGCCACGGCCTTCTATGCCATCAAGTGGTTCGGTGTGGCCTACCTGGTGTACCTGGCGGTCAAGCAGTGGCGCGCGCTGCCCAGCGACCTCAGTGATGACGCCGCCATTCGCCCCATCGGCAAGCCCCTGGCCCTGGTGTTTCGCGGTTTCCTGGTAAACATCAGCAACCCCAAGGCGCTGGTGTTCATGCTGGCGGTGTTGCCGCAGTTCATCGATCCCCATGCCCCCCTGGTCAAGCAGTACCTGATTCTCGGCGCCACCATGATCGTGGTCGACCTGATCGTCATGGCCGGCTATACGGGGCTGGCGTCCAAGGTCCTGCGCCTGTTGCGCACCCCGGTCCAGCAGCGGCGGATGAACCGCACCTTCGCCGGCCTGTTCCTCGGCGCCGCGGGTTTTCTGGCAACTATCCGCAAAGCGGCGGCCTAGGTTTGCAGGAACAAGAAAAGGCGACCCACCGGGTCGCCTTTTTCGTTTGCGTGCGGTTTAGCGCAGGGTCACTGGCGCCGTGTCCGGCGGCTGGTTGTTGCGCATCGGCGCTTGGCGCGGTTGCTCGCAGCTGTCACGACCCAACTGCCGGGTGACGTCTTCGCCCAGGGGCTTGGACACTTTGCGCACGCAGGGGAGCGGGTGCTAGCTGGGCGTGAGGCTGGTGGCCTGTGAGCGAAGATGTTTCAGCGGGGCTGATAAGCCTTGAGTGAAACTCGTTGGGAGGGAACAATATGTTACTTCTTATTTCCCTTTGAGATTTATTCATGATTGCCCCTTCCCGTTTACTGGCGTTGCTAGTGTTGCCGGTGCTGGCGCTTTTCAGCTTCAACCTGCTGGCCGATACCGTCGACGGCGCGCCCAAGGCCCTGCATCTGCTGGATTACATTGGCGCGGACTATCCCGCCACGGTCGAGGGGGGCAAGGTCATTGACGAGTCCGAGTACCGTGAGCAGGTGGAGTTTCTCGGCGTCCTGCAGGGGTTGATCGCCGATCTGCCGGCCAAACCGGAAAAGGCTGAACTGGAGCAAGGCGTTGTCAGCCTGCGCAAAGCGGTGGATGACCGCGTCGATGGCAATCAGGTAGCTCGCCAGGCGCGGCAGATGGGGGCCCGGCTGGCGGTAGCCTATGAGGTCAGCCAGGCGCCGATCATCACCCCGGATCCGACCCGTGGCGCGCCGTTGTACGCCCAGCACTGCTCGGTATGCCATGGCGAGCAGGGCGCCGGCGATGGTCCGGCGGGCGTGGGCATGACCCCGCCACCGGCCAACCTGCGGGATGTCGAACGTCTCGACCGCCTGAGCCTGTATGCCATCTACAACACCCTGGGGTTGGGCGTGGAAGGCACCGACATGCCGTCCTTCGCTGATCAACTGGATGATCGCCAGCGTTGGGACCTGGCCACCTACATCGCCAGTTTCAGCGCCGACCCTGCGGCCGCCAAGGGCGAGCAGAGCTTCAATCTGGCCGACCTGGCCCGGCAGACACCGGGTGAAGTACTGGCCGCCCAGGGACCGCAGGCAGCCGCGACTTTCCGTGCCCAGCGTGCCCAGCCGCCTCAGGTCAAGCGGGGGCCGGCGCAGTTGCTGGACTACACCGCATCGACCCTGGACAAGAGCCTGGCGGCCTATCGCAGCGGTGATCACGAACAGGCCTACGATCTGTCGGTAGCGGCGTACCTGGAAGGTTTCGAGCTGGTAGAAAGCTCCCTGGACAACGTCGATGCCAACGTCCGCAAAGACACCGAAAAGGCCCTGATGGCCTACCGGCAGTCGTTGCAGGACGGTTTGCCGGTGGCCCAGGCCGAACAGCGTCTGGACGCGGCCAAGGCCAAACTCAAGGAGTCCGCCGAGCTTCTGGGCGGCGACAGCCTGAGCTGGTCTCTGAGCTTTATTTCCGGCCTGCTGATCCTGCTGCGCGAAGGCCTGGAAGCGATCCTGGTGCTGGCGGCCATCCTCGCCTTCCTGCGTAACACCGGCCAGCAATCGGCGGTGCGCAGTGTCAACGTCGGCTGGGGCCTGGCCTTGCTGGCCGGCCTGGGTACCTGGGCCTTGGCGGCCTACGTGATCGATGTCAGCGGTTCCCAGCGTGAACTGCTCGAAGGCGCTACCGCGCTGTTCGCCAGTGTCATGGTGCTGTGGCTCGGGGTGTGGATGCATGACCGCCGGCATGCGGCGGCCTGGCAGGACTACATCAAGAGCAGCCTGGTGGGCGGCGGCGGGCGTTTCGGCTTTGCGGTGCTGGCGTTCTTCTCGGTCTATCGCGAGCTGTTCGAAGTGATTCTGTTCTACGAAACCCTGTGGCTGCAGGCCGGCCCTGCCGGGCACAACGCGGTACTGGCCGGTGGCGCCACCGCCCTGGTGCTGCTGGTGGGGCTGGCCTGGGTGATCCTGCGGGGCTCGGCCAAGCTGCCCCTGGCGCTGTTCTTCGGCATCAACGCGGCACTGCTCTGCGCCTTGTCGGTGGTGTTCGCCGGGCACGGCGTCAAGGCGTTGCAGGAAGCGGGTATCTTCGGTACGCGGCCAGTGCCGTTCTTCGACTTCGACTGGCTGGGTATTCATGCCGACGCCTACTCGCTGGGTGCCCAGGCGGTGGCGATCCTGGCGATCGTGGTGCTCTACAGCCGCAGCCGCATGAGTGAGAAGCGCCGCGTGCAGGCTTCCTGAGCCGGCGTAGTTGATTGCGGGCAAGCCCGCTCCTGAAGGGGCGGCTTGCCCGTTCTGCATTCTGGAGGGAGAACATTCAATGCGTGTCTGGATCGATGCCGATGCCTGCCCCAAGGCGGCCAAGGATCAAGTAGTGCGCTTCGCCCTGAAGCGCCAGTTTGAAGTGGTGCTGGTGGCCGGACAGGCGCAGATCAAGCCGGCCTTCGCCTGCGTCAGGCTGATCGTGGTGCCCAGCGGCCTGGATGCCGCCGACGATTACCTGGTGGAGCACGCAGTGCCCGGTGAACTGGTGATCTGCAGTGACGTGCCGCTGGCCGACCGCCTGGTGAAAAAGGGCGTGGCGGCCCTGGACCCGCGGGGCAAGGAGTTCGACGCACAGAACATGGGCGAGCGCCTGGCGGTGCGCAACCTGTTTACCGACCTGCGTGAACAGGGGCAGGTCAGTGGTGGGCAAGCGCCCTATGGCGACCGGGAAAAACAGGCCTTCGCCAACGCCCTGGACCGCATCC
This sequence comes from Pseudomonas sp. GW823-FHT03E05, assembly GCF_058796855.1. Lineage (NCBI taxonomy): Bacteria > Pseudomonadati > Pseudomonadota > Gammaproteobacteria > Pseudomonadales > Pseudomonadaceae > Pseudomonas > Pseudomonas sp. GW823-FHT03E05. The sequence continues at coordinate 418,233 of NZ_JBXAJB010000003.1, read as the reverse complement.
TGACGCGCTTGGCGCGCCAGGCCTGAGGGGCGCTCGCTAGAGGCTCACTTGTCGCCTTCGTGGGTCAGCTCCAGCACCCGGTCCACCAGCTTGTTGATGCCCGAGGCCGCTTCGCTGATGGATTTCGCCAGCATGTAGGCGGGGGTGCTCACCAGTTTGCGCGCCTTGTCTTCGATGATCTCGCCCACTGCGCATTCGGCGTGGGTGGCGCCCATCTTGCCCAGGGCGGCTGCGGTGTCGGCATCGTTGCCGATGGTGCAGGTCACGCCGGGGCCGTAGATCTTCGCGGCCATGGCCGGGGCGATGCACATCAGGCCCACCGGCTTGCCGGCTTCGGCAAAGGCTTCGGCCAGGGCCAGGACGTCGGCCTGGACTGTGCAGGCAGCGCCTTCGGTGGCGAAGCTGGAGAGGTTTTTGGCTGCCCCGAAGCCACCGGGAATGATCAGCGCATCGAAGTCTTCGACGCGGGCTTCGCGCAGGTCCTTGACCTCACCCCGGGCGATGCGCGCCGATTCCACCAGCACGTTACGGGTCTCGGCCATGGTTTCGCCGGTCAGGTGGTTGAGCACATGCATCTGGGGGATGTTCGGGGCGAAGCACTGCACCTGGGCGCCGCGTTGGTCGAGGCGCAGCAGGGTGATCACGCTTTCGTGGATTTCGGCGCCGTCGAACACGCCGCAACCGGAAAGGATCACTGCAACTTTTTTGCTCATGGGTTTTTCTCCAGATTCATGGCGCTAAATGTCCGCCTGTTTGTCACACCTGGCCATAGGGGGATGGAGTCGTCGGAACTAATCTTGGTTATCGATATCGATCGGGTCGCGCCATGAACCTCATCCTCTATGCGGTGCCGTTTTTCTTTGTGTTGATTGTTGCTGAATTGTTGGTCGATCGCTGGCGGGGAGTGAATAACTACCGGGTTGCCGATGCGGTCAATAGCATCAGCACCGGCGTGTTGTCCACCACCACGGGCCTGCTGACCAAGGGGCTGGGCCTGGTCACTTATACCTTCGCCCTCCAGCACTGGGGGCTGTTCGAGCTGCCGGCGCACAGCCTCTGGGTATGGATCGGGGCCTTTGTCCTGTACGACTTCTGCTACTACTGGCTGCATCGCTGCGGTCATGAACGCAATATCCTCTGGGCCGCTCACTCGGTGCACCACCAGAGCGAGGACTACAACCTCTCCACGGCTCTGCGCCAGACCAGCACCGGCTTCCTGTTGAGCTGGATCTTCTACCTGCCCCTGGCGGTACTCGGGGTGCCGCTGGTGGTGTTCGTCACGGTGGCAGCCCTCAATCTGCTGTATCAGTTCTGGGTGCATACCCGGCACATCGGCAAGCTGGGCTGGTATGAATGGTTCTTCGTGACCCCCTCCAATCACCGGGCCCATCACGCGCAGAACGCTCTTTATATGGATCGCAACTACGGCGGGGTGTTCATTCTCTGGGACCGGCTGTTCGGCACCTACCAGGAAGAGGACGACAACGAGCCCGTGGTGTTCGGCGTGACGACCCCGCTGGCCAGTTGGAACCCGCTGTGGGCCAATCTGCAGTTCTATGCCCAGCTCTGGAATGATGCCCGGCGCACCGAGCATGTGCGGGACAAGCTGCGGATCTGGTTCATGCGCACCGGCTGGCGCCCGGCGGATGTGCAGGCCCGTTATCCCCTGGCCAAGCCGGAGCTGAGCCAGTTTCGCAAATTCGAGGTGGCCCTGGATGTGCGGCGTCAGATGTACGTGGTGCTGCAGTTCGCGGTGTATGTAGCCCTGGGCAGCTACCTGATGAATGCCCAGAGCAGCCTGTCGGTCCAGGCACTGCTGCTGGGCGGGGGCGCGATGGCCTTGGGTCTGTTCGTACTGGGCGCGGCTCTGGAGGATCGGCCCTGGAGCCTGAAACTGGAAGGGGCGCGGCTGCTGCTGAATCTGCCCCTGGTATGGCTGGCGCCGCTGGTCGGTCTGTGGCCGGCCAGCCCCCTGGCCTGGGTGGCGCTGGGCAGCTACAGCCTGCTGAGTGTCTGCGGGCTGTATTGCTGCGGCTCGCGTGTTACTCGGCTGGCGTCTTAGGTTCCCGGGCGGAGGCCTGTTCGGCTTCGTAGATCTGCTTGGCCAGGCGTGCGTTCTTGAAGCGCCGGCGCAGCCACAGGCCGAAGCCCAGGACCAGCAGGGCGCCCAGCACCCACAGCTCGTACTTCTTGATGCTGCCGAGCATGCCTTCCATGACTGCGCCGAAATGGTAGGCCGCCTGGGCCAGGGCTATGGCCCAGATCGCTGCGCCGATACCGTTGAGCAGCAGGTAGCGGCCCGGCGGATAGCCGGACAGGCCGATGGCCACCGGCATCACGGTGCGCAGCCCGTAGACGAAGCGAAAGCTCAGTACCCAGATATCCGGGTGCTTGCGGATATGCTCCAGCGCCCGGTCACCCATCATTTGCCAGCGCGGTTTGCGCGCCAGCAGCTTGCGGCCATGCTTGCGCCCCAGGAAGTACCACAACTGGTCACCGGCGTAGCTGCCGAAGAAGGCAACCACCATCACCAGGTTGATATCCATGTATCCGCGGAACGCGAGAAATCCGGCAAGAACCAGAATGGTTTCGCCTTCGAAAAACGTGCCGAGAAAGAGGGCGAAGTAGCCGAAATCCTGAAGAAATTGTTGGAGCATTGTCTGGATGCTGGCGAAATGAACGCGCAGCCTACCCCTTCGACGACGTTCGGGAAAGTATCGAAATGTGTCTCGACGTGAACAATCCGGCCAATGACAATGAGTGTTGCTGCCGGTCAACAGCTTGAGCACAACTGTCATCTGTTCGTCATAATGCCCGCTTATAACTGTCCCGCTCGTCCGCCAGCGCGAGCCCTGGAGTCCGCCGTGAGCTTTACCCCCGCCAACCGCCTGTTTCCAGCCACTCGTCTGCGGCGCAACCGTCGCGATGACTTTTCCCGCCGTCTGGTGCGGGAAAACCGCCTGAGCGTGGATGACCTGATCCTGCCGGTGTTCGTGCTCGAGGGTGAGAATCGCCGCGAAGCGGTGGCTTCGATGCCGGGTGTGGAGCGCCTGACCATCGACCTGTTGCTGGAAGAGGCGGCGCTCTGGGTCGATCTGGGGATTCCGGCCCTGGCGCTGTTCCCGGTGACGCCGGCCGGGCTCAAGTCCCTGGATGCGGCCGAGGCCTGGAACCCCGACGGCATCGCCCAGCGTGCCACCCGCGCCCTGCGCGAACGCTTTCCGGCCCTGGGGGTGATCACCGACGTTGCCCTTGACCCGTTCACTACCCATGGCCAGGACGGCATCCTCGACGAACAGGGTTATGTGCAGAACGACATCACCGTCGACGCCCTGGTGCGCCAGGCCCTGTCCCATGCCGAGGCCGGCGCCCAGGTGGTGGCACCGTCGGACATGATGGACGGGCGGGTCCAGGCGATCCGCGAGGCCCTGGAACTGGCCGGGCATGCCAACGTGCGCATCATGGCTTACTCGGCCAAGTACGCCAGCGCCTACTACGGCCCCTTCCGCGATGCGGTGGGCTCGGCGCTGAACCTGGGCAAGGCCGACAAGGCCTCGTACCAGATGGACCCGGCCAACGGCCAGGAAGCCCTGCATGAAGTGGCGGCGGACCTCGCCGAAGGCGCGGACATGGTCATGGTCAAGCCGGGCATGCCGTACCTGGACATCCTCTGGCGGGTCAAAGATGAATTCAAGGTGCCGACCTTTGTCTATCAGGTCAGCGGCGAATACGCCATGCACATGGCAGCAATCCAGAATGGTTGGTTGGGTGAGGGGGTTATTCTTGAATCCCTGACCGCTTTTAAACGTGCAGGTGCCGATGGCATCCTGACTTACTTTGCCGTTCGTGCTGCTCAATTGTTACGAGAGCAAAAATAGCCCTCCCAGGAACACGCGATGAATACTGAAGGACTCTCAGAAGTTGCCGTAAAAGAAGCTCAGCCGGTGGTCGAGCAAGTGGTGGAGACCCCGCCGGAACTGGAGCCAGTGGCCCCGGCCGCGGTGGCCGAGACGCAACCGGCACCGGCCATCGTCATTCCCAACCTGGATGACAGCAGCCTGTACATCCACCGCGAGCTGTCGCAGCTGCAATTCAACATCCGCGTGCTGGAGCAGGCACTGGATGAGTCCTATCCGTTGCTGGAGCGCCTGAAGTTCCTGCTGATCTTCTCCAGCAACCTGGACGAGTTCTTCGAGATCCGTGTGGCGGGCCTGAAGAAGCAGATTACCTTCGCTCGCGAACAGGCCGGTGCCGACGGCCTGCAGCCGCACCAGGCGCTGGCGCGCATCAGCGAACTGGTGCACGGGCATGTCGACCGCCAGTACGCGATTCTCAACGACATCCTGTTGCCGGAGCTGGAAAAACATCAGATCCGCTTCATCCGTCGCCGCTACTGGACCACCAAGCTCAAGACCTGGGTTCGCCGCTATTTCCGCGACGAGATCGCGCCGATCATCACCCCCATCGGCCTGGACCCGACGCACCCGTTCCCATTGCTGGTGAACAAGAGCCTGAACTTCATCGTCGAGCTGGAAGGCATCGACGCCTTCGGGCGCGATTCGGGCCTGGCGATCATCCCCGCGCCGCGCCTGCTGCCGCGGATCATCAAGGTGCCGGAAGAAGTCGGCGGCCCTGGCGACAACTATGTGTTCCTCTCGTCGATGATCCACGCCCACGCCGATGACCTGTTCCAGGGCATGAAGGTAAAAGGCTGCTATCAGTTCCGCCTGACCCGAAACGCCGACCTGGCAGTGGACACCGAGGACGTCGAAGACCTGGCCCGTGCGCTGCGCGGCGAGCTGTTCTCCCGTCGCTACGGTGACGCGGTCCGCCTGGAAGTGGCCGACACCTGCCCCAAGCACCTGTCGGACTACCTGCTCAAGCAGTTCAACCTGCACGAGACCGAGCTGTACCAGGTCAACGGCCCGGTGAACCTGACGCGGCTGTTCAGCATCACCGGCCTGGACAGCCACCCGGAGCTGCAATACACCCCGTTCACTCCGCAGATCCCCAAGCTGCTGCAGAACAGCGAGAACATCTTCAGCGTCATCAGCAAGCAGGACATCCTGCTGCTGCACCCGTTCGAATCCTTCACCCCGGTGGTCGACCTGCTGCGCCAGGCTGCCAAGGACCCGCATGTGCTGGCAGTGCGCCAGACCCTGTACCGCAGTGGTGCCAACTCGGAGATCGTCGACGCCCTGGTGGACGCGGCGCGCAACGGCAAGGAGGTCACCGCGGTGATCGAATTGCGTGCGCGGTTTGACGAAGAGTCCAACCTGCAGATGGCCAGCCGTCTGCAGGCGGCCGGTGCGGTGGTGATCTACGGCGTGGTGGGGTTCAAGACCCACGCCAAGATGATGCTGATCCTGCGTCGCGAAGCCGGCGAGATCGTGCGTTATGCGCACCTGGGCACCGGCAACTACCACGCGGCCAACGCCCGTCTGTACACCGACTACAGTCTGCTGACCTCCGACGATGCCTTGTGCGAGGACGTGGGCAAGCTGTTCAGCCAGCTGATCGGCATGGGCAAGACCCTGCGCATGAAGAAGTTGCTGCATGCGCCGTTCACCCTGAAGAAGGGCATGCTCGACATGATCGCCCGGGAGACGCAGTTCGCCCTGGACGGCAAACCGGCGCACATCATCGCCAAGTTCAACTCATTGACCGATCCGAAGATCATTCGCGCGCTGTACAAGGCCAGCCAGTCGGGCGTGCGCATCGACCTGGTGGTGCGTGGCATGTGCTGCCTGCGTCCGGGCATTGCCGGGGTCTCGCACAACATCCACGTGCGCTCGATCATCGGCCGCTTCCTGGAGCACACCCGGGTGTTCTACTTCCTCAATGGCGGCGAGGAACAGATGTTCCTTTCCAGTGCCGACTGGATGGAGCGCAACCTCGACAAGCGGGTCGAGACCTGCTTCCCGGTGGAAGGCAAGAAGCTGATCCTGCGGGTCAAGAAAGAGCTGGAAAGTTATCTCACCGATAACACCCACAGCTGGAGCCTGCAGTCCGACGGTCGCTACATCCGCAATACGCCGACCGGTAATCAGAACCCGCGCAGTGCCCAGGCGACCCTGCTGGAGCGTCTCGGCAGCCCGGTGTTGCCGGTGCGCTAAGCGCGACAGGCGCCAATGAAAAAGGCCAGCCCGATCACCGGGCTGGCCTTTTTTGTGCGGTTTGCAAGAGCTGTAGGAGCTGGCTTGCCAGCGAAGACGTCCCTGCGAGCGATGCAAGGTTTCGCGGCCTCTTCGCCGGCAAGCCGGCTCCTACAGGTCCGTGGCAGGTCAGCTGACGTTGAGCACGATGCCGACCCGGGTCAGCCATTCGGCTTCTAGGGCGAAGTCGGCCTGGGTCAGCTGGTTTTCATCCAGCCAGTTTTCCGGGAACTCCACATCCAGCTGATCGCCTTCGGCGCTGAGGCTCACCTGAGGCATCTGCTGGGTGCCACGGATGTGGTGGAACAGGATGGCGAAACGCAGCAGCACGCACAGACGGATCAGCTTGATGCCGTCATCGCCGAACTCGGCGAATTTCTCCTTGGGGATGTTGCGGCGGTGGCCGCGCACCAGGAGAGCCAGCATCTGCTGGTCTTCCCGGGAGAAACCCGCCAGGTCCGAGTGCTCGATCAGGTAGGCACCGTGCTTGTGGTAGTGATAGTGGGCGATGTCCAGCCCCACTTCATGGACCTTGGCCGCCCAGCCCAGCAGTTCGCGCCAGATGCCGTCTTCCAGGTCCCAGTCCGCGGCCACCTGGTCGAAGGCGCGCAGGGCCTTGCCTTCAACGCGAGAGGCTTGTTCCAGGTCGACGTGGTAGCGCTCCATCAGCGAGCTGAGGGTGCGTTCACGGACGTCTTCGTGATGATGGCGGCCCAGCAGATCGTAGAGCACGCCTTCACGCAGGGCGCCTTCGCAGTGATCCATGCGTTGCAGTTCCAGGGCGTCGAAGATCGCTTCGAGAATTGCCAGGCCGGCGGGGAAGATCGCCCGGCGGTCGGGCTTGATGCCTTCGAAGTCGATCTTCTCGGCGTCGCCGAGCTTGAACAGCTTGCGCTTGAGCCAGGCCAGCCCTTCGGCGTTGACCTCGCCGCTACCCTGGCCGCCAGCCTTGAGGGCCAGGCCAATGGCGCGAATGGTTCCGGACGAGCCGATGGCTTCGTCCCAGGTCAGGCGATGCAGGGCATGCTCGATGCTCATGATCTCCAGGCGTGCGGCGGTGTAGGCCTGGGCATAGCGGGCAGGGGTGATCTTGCCGTCGCGGAAATAGCGCTGGGTGAAGCTTACGCAGCCCATCTGCAGGCTCTCGCGCAGCAGGGGTTCGAAGCGCTGGCCGATGATGAATTCGGTACTGCCGCCGCCGATGTCGGCCACCAGGCGCTTGCCCGGGGTGTCGGCGAGGGTGTGGGACACCCCGAGGTAGATCAGGCGGGCTTCTTCACGGCCGGAGATGACTTCCACCGGGTGGCCGAGGATTTCCTCGGCACGGCGAATGAACTCGCCGCGGTTGCGGGCTTCGCGCAGGGCGTTGGTGCCGACGATGCGCACCGTGCCCTGGGGCATGCCGTTGATCAGTTGGGCGAAGCGCTTGAGGCAGTCGAGACCGCGCTGCATGGATTCTTCGTTGAGCTGGCGTTCTTCGTCGATGCCGGCGGCCAGTTGAACCTTTTCTCCGAGCCGCTCGAGAATGCGGATTTCACCGTTCCGGGCCTTGGCCACGACCATGTGAAAGCTGTTGGAGCCCAGATCGATCGCGGCGATCAGGGACAGATTCTTGGCTTGGGATTGGGGCATGGTTGGGGGTCTCGGTCGATAACCTCGCCATCCTGCCACGATCAACGGCTCGCGCCAACGCGCAGTGTCCAATGCGTTGATTCAACGCATAAAAGCCTGCGCCGGGGCGGTGGCCCGGCGGTCCCGTGGCCAGGAAAGATCCCGTTCAATCGGGCGAGCCGCTCCTTGGCAGCCAGGCAAAGACCCTGCTGCAACAGGTGCGTGGTGCCGGCCGGGGTTGCCGAATGGCCTGTGCAACCCGCGCAACGTCCCCAGCTGAGCTATACCCAAACTCGTGGGGCACCATAGTTAGAGTCAATCATCTCCGGCTTCCTGAACGCGGGAAGGGCAGATATGATGGGCCACGTTTTTTTGCTTACAACCTGGAGAATTCCATGAGCAGCGATCTTATCAAACACGTCAGCGACGCCAGCTTCGAGGCCGACGTACTCAAAGCCGAAGGCGCTGTACTGGTCGACTACTGGGCCGAGTGGTGTGGCCCATGCAAAATGATCGCTCCGGTTCTGGACGAAATTGCTGAAACCTACAAGGGCAAGCTGACCGTTGCCAAGCTGAACATCGACGAGAACCAGGAAACCCCGGCCAAGCATGGCGTGCGTGGTATCCCGACCCTGATGCTGTTCAAGAACGGCAACGTCGAAGCTACCAAGGTTGGCGCACTGTCGAAGTCGCAACTGGCTGCCTTCCTCGACGCCAACATCTAAGCGTCGATTCGGTACCCTTGAAAAAGCCCCGCAAAATGCGGGGCTTTTTCGTAATTGAGGGCTAGACGCTCCGAAACTCAGGTGTTACATTCGGCCCCGCACTGGTTTCTCCATTGCCCCCTGCAAGCCGTCGCCGACGCTCTCCTTTTCGAATTAGTACGCGATCCTGTCGCCTTCTCTGCGGCGCGGCCTCATTAAGCCAAAAGCTTAATTTCCCCCCTCTATAAATGATTACGTCATTCCTATATGAATCTGACTGAACTCAAGCAAAAGCCGATTACCGAACTGCTCGAATTGGCCGAACAGATGGGCATAGAAAATATGGCCCGTTCGCGCAAGCAGGACGTGATTTTCTCCCTGCTGAAAAAGCACGCGAAAAGCGGTGAGGAAATCTCCGGTGATGGCGTGCTGGAGATCCTCCAGGACGGCTTCGGCTTCCTTCGCTCTGCTGACGCCTCCTATCTCGCTGGCCCGGACGATATCTACGTCTCGCCAAGCCAGATCCGTCGCTTCAACTTGCGCACCGGTGACACCATCGTTGGCAAGATCCGCCCTCCCAAGGAAGGCGAGCGTTACTTCGCGCTGCTCAAGGTCGATACCATCAACTACGACCGCCCAGAGAACGCCAAGAACAAGATTCTGTTCGAAAACCTGACGCCGCTGTTCCCGACCGTGCGCATGAAGATGGAAGCCGGCAACGGTTCCACCGAAGACCTGACCGGTCGTGTGATCGATCTGTGCGCCCCGATCGGTAAAGGCCAGCGTGGTCTGATCGTTGCTCCGCCAAAGGCGGGCAAGACCATCATGCTGCAGAACATCGCGTCGAACATCACGCGCAACAACCCTGAAGTTCATCTGATCGTGCTGCTGATCGACGAGCGTCCGGAAGAAGTGACCGAAATGCAGCGCACTGTGCGCGGCGAAGTGGTCGCCTCCACCTTCGACGAGCCGCCAACCCGCCACGTGCAAGTGGCCGAGATGGTGATCGAGAAGGCCAAGCGCCTGGTCGAACACAAGAAGGACGTGGTGATCCTGCTGGACTCCATCACCCGTCTGGCCCGTGCCTACAACACCGTGATTCCGAGCTCCGGCAAGGTCCTGACCGGTGGTGTCGATGCCCACGCCCTGGAGAAACCGAAGCGTTTCTTCGGCGCCGCGCGGAACATCGAGGAAGGCGGCTCGCTGACCATCATCGCCACCGCGCTGGTTGAAACCGGCTCGAAGATGGATGAAGTGATCTACGAAGAGTTCAAGGGCACCGGCAACATGGAACTGCCCCTGGACCGCAAGATCGCTGAAAAGCGCGTCTTCCCGGCCATCAACATCAACCGTTCCGGCACCCGCCGCGAAGAGTTGCTGACCGCCGACGACGAGCTGCAGCGCATGTGGATCCTGCGCAAGCTGCTGCATCCCATGGATGAAGTCGCTGCCATCGAATTCCTGGTCGACAAGTTGAAACAGACCAAGACCAACGATGAGTTCTTCCTGTCGATGAAACGCAAGTAAATCGATCAGGCCAGCAAGAGCCGGGGAAACCCGGCTTTTTGCTATCTGACATTCTCTATTCTGAACCTGTGGGTTCGGCGCTAAACTGCCTGCCCCGAATGCCACGGCGAAAACGAGGCTCACGCATGCAGTATCGCGACTTGCGCGACTTTATCAGCGGCCTGGAACAGCGCTCGGAACTCAAGCGCATCCAGGTTCCGGTGTCCCCAGTGCTGGAAATGACCGAGGTCTGCGATCGCACCTTGCGTGCCAAAGGCCCGGCCCTGCTGTTTGAAAACCCCACCGGTTATGACATCCCCGTGCTCGGCAACCTGTTCGGCACCCCCGAGCGCGTGGCCCTGGGCATGGGCGCCGAAGCGGTCAGCGAACTGCGCGAGATCGGCAAGCTGCTGGCGTTCCTCAAGGAGCCGGAGCCGCCCAAGGGGCTCAAGGACGCCTGGTCCAAGCTGCCGATCTTCCGCAAGATCATTTCCATGGCGCCCAAGGTGGTCAAGGATGCGGTGTGCCAGGAAGTGGTGATCGACGGCGACGACGTCGACCTTGGCATGCTGCCGGTGCAGACCTGCTGGCCGGGCGATGTCGGCCCGCTGATCACTTGGGGCCTGACCGTGACCAAGGGCCCGAACAAGGACCGGCAGAACCTGGGTATCTATCGTCAGCAGGTGATCGGCCGCAACAAGGTGATCATGCGCTGGCTGAGCCACCGCGGCGGCGCGCTGGATTACCGCGAGTGGTGCGAGAAGCACCCGGGCCAGCCGTTCCCGGTGTCGGTGGCGCTGGGCGCGGACCCGGCGACCATTCTCGGCGCCGTGACCCCGGTGCCGGACAGCCTTTCCGAATACGCCTTTGCCGGCCTGCTGCGGGGCAACCGCACTGAGCTGGTGAAGTGCCGCGGTAACGACCTGCAGGTTCCGGCCACGGCTGAAATCATCCTTGAAGGGGTGATCCATCCCGGCGAGATGGCCGATGAAGGCCCGTACGGCGACCACACCGGCTACTACAACGAGGTCGACAGCTTCCCGGTGTTCACCGTGGAGCGCATCACCCACCGCATCAAGCCGATCTACCACAGCACCTACACCGGCCGGCCGCCCGATGAGCCGGCGATCCTCGGCGTCGCGCTGAACGAAGTCTTCGTGCCGATCCTGCAGAAGCAGTTTCCGGAAATCACCGACTTCTACCTGCCGCCCGAAGGCTGTTCCTACCGCATGGCGGTGGTGACCATGAAGAAGCAGTACCCGGGCCACGCCAAGCGGGTCATGCTGGGTGTCTGGTCGTTTTTGCGACAGTTCATGTACACCAAGTTCGTTATCGTCACCGACGACGATATCAATGCCCGGGACTGGAACGATGTGATCTGGGCCATCACCACGCGCATGGACCCCAAGCGCGACACGGTGATGATCGACAATACCCCGATCGACTACCTCGACTTCGCCTCGCCGGTGTCTGGCCTGGGTTCGAAGATGGGGCTCGATGCGACTCACAAGTGGCCTGGAGAAACCACCCGAGAGTGGGGCCGGGTCATCGTCAAGGATGAGGCGGTCACCCGCCGGATCGATGCCATCTGGAATCAGTTAGGAATAGATTGATGCGTGTAACCTTGCAGCCCTCCGGAGCCGTGCTTGAGACGCTGCCCGGCGAGCGGATTCTCGATGCGGCGCGGCGCCTGGGCTATGAATGCCCGCAGAGCTGCCGCAATGGCAACTGTCATGTCTGTGCGGCGCTGCTGGTGGAGGGCAGCGTGCAGCAAGCTGGCGACGTGCGTGATCACGGCGAGTTCTACACTTGCATTGCAGAGCCGCTGGAAGACTGCATCGTGCTGTGGGATGGCGTCCTTGCGCTGGGAGAATTGCCGGTGCGCAGCCTGTCGTGTCAGCTTACTGAATGCCTGGAGGTCGGCGGCGATGTCTGGCGGGTCAGGCTGCGGGCACCGGCCGGCAAGCCGCCGCGCTATCACGCCGGGCAGTACCTGATGCTGGAGCGGGACAACGGTGAGAAGTCGGCCTTTTCCCTGGCATCGGCGCCTCACAGCGGGCGAGATCTGGAACTGCATGTGCTGGTGCGCGAGAACAGTGCGCAAAGCCTGATGGAGCAACTGCAGCGCAACCGCATGGCTCGGGTGCAGTTGCCTTTTGGCGACACCCACCTGGCCGAGTTGCCGGATGGGCCGCTGGTGCTGATCGCCGCCGGTACCGGCATGGCGCAGATGCACAGCCTGATCGAGCATTGTCGGGCCGCCGGCTTCAAGCATCCGGTGCACCTGTATTGGGGCGTGCGCCGGCCGGAAGATTTCTACCAGCTGGAACACTGGGACGAGTGGCAGCAACTGCCCAACCTCTACCTGCACAAGGTGGTCAGCGACCTGTGTGGCTGGGAGGGGCGCTGCGGCATGCTGCATGAAGCGGTGTGCGAGGACATTACCGACCTGTCGGCGGTACACGTTTACGCCAGCGGCTCGCCGGCGATGATCTACGCCACCCTGGATGCGCTGGTGAGTGCCGGGATGGATGCCCACCAAATGCGCGCCGACGTGTTTGCCTACGCCCCGCGGCCCTGACTGCATCGGGCCTGCGCGGCGCGTTATAACTCTGTATATAGCCTATCGGTATTTATCTAATTAAATAAATGCCGGTAGGTTATATATAAGCCTCCAATTTAAGTGCCACTGCTTAGTGGCACTTAACTTGCCTTGAAACTCATGTGTCTTGCAGTTACTGCCAAGCGTTCTATTAAGTAACTTCTTTTACGCGGGGAGCCGAACGCTATTCGCCATGACAGCCCTTGAATCCAGTTATCTGAATCTGGCTTACCCTCCACGGCTCGATCTGGGCCCGCAGCTGACGCACGACCAACTTCGCAGTTCCATGCAATCCACCATGGCCCGGCACAAGGGTGGGCCGGTGTGGCTGTTCGCCTACGGTTCACTGATCTGGCGGCCGGAATGCTCGGCGGTCGAACGCAAGCGGGGCAGAGTGCATGGTTATCATCGCGGGCTGTACCTGTGGTCCCACGAGCATCGCGGCACGCCGGAGCTGCCGGGGCTGGTGTTCGGCCTGGATCGTGGCGGCTCCTGCAGCGGCTTCGCCTATCGGCTGCCGGAAGAGCAACTGGACGCCTCGCTGTACGCCCTGTGGCAGCGTGAAATGCCTTATCCCTCCTATCGCCCGCACTGGCTCAACTGCCGCCTTGAGGATGGCAGCCAGGTTCAGGCCCTGGGCTTTGTGCTGGAGCGACACCTGCCCAGCTATGCCGGCAATCTGCCGGACGATGTCCTGAACCAGGTGTTCGAAAGCGCTTGCGGGCGGTATGGCACCACCCGCGATTATGTCGAACAGACGGTCCAGGCCCTGCGCAGCCACGCCATGCCAGATCGCAACCTGGAGGCGCGGCTCAAGCGCTGCAAGGGGGCGGACGCCCATTGAGGCCCTGTAGCCGGTCTTAGCGCACCTGCACCACGACCTTGCCCACCGCTCTGCGCTGGCCGAGATCATCGATGGCTCGCGCAGCCTCCGTCAGCGGATAGACCTGGGAGACCAGCGGCTTGAGCTTGCCCTCGGCGAACCAGTCGAACAGTTGCTGGAAGTTCGCCGCATTGTCCTGGGGCTGGCGCTGGGCGAAGGAGCCCCAGAACACACCCACCACCGCTGCACCCTTGAGCAGGGCCAGGTTCACCGGTAGCTCGGGGATGCGCCCGCTGGCGAACCCCACCACCAGCAGCCGGCCGTTCCAGGCGATGGAGCGGATGGCCTGGTCGAACAGGTCGCCGCCCACCGGGTCGTAGATCACATCCGCGCCATTGCCGCCGGTCAGGCGCTTGATCTCGTCCTTCAGGCTGCTTTCGCTGTAGTTGATCAGCTCATCGGCACCGGCAGCCTTGGCCACGGCGAGCTTTTCCGCGCTGCTGGCAGCGGCAATCACCCGGGCGCCCATGGCCTTGCCGATTTCCACGGCGGCCAGCCCGACCCCGCCCGAGGCACCAAGCACCAGCAAGGTTTCACCGGGCTGCAGGTTGCCGCGTTGCTTGAGGGCGTGCATCGAGGTGCCGTAGGTCATGCTGAAGGCGGCGGCTGTATTGAAGTCCATGGCGGCGGGAATCGGCAGCACGTTGTAACCGGGGACGGCCACCTGCTCGGCGAAGCTGCCCCAGCCGGTCAGGGCCATGACCCGGTCACCGGCCTTGAGGTGGCCGACCTTCTCACCCACTGCGCTGACTACGCCGGCCGCTTCGCCCCCCGGGGAGAAGGGGAATGGCGGCTTGAACTGGTACTTGCCCTCGATGATCAGGGTGTCCGGGAAGTTGACGCCTGCGGCATGCACTTCCAGCAGGATCTCGTTCTTCTTCGGCACGGGGCTTGCGACCTCTTCCAGCACCAGCGTTTCGGCAGGGCCGAAGGCTTTGCACAGCACGGCTTTCATCAGGGCTATTCCTTTGGGAGTGGTGGCCGATAAGTGTAGGAGTGTGAATCAGGCGGTCAACGAGCATGCCCGGTCCTGATGACCAGCCATAAGCTTGTGCTTGGGCTCAGGCGGGCGGGCCTTTATGCTAGGCCGCAAACCGGATTAAGGAGCGAATTGTGAAAGCGTGGATCATGTTGCTGCTGGCCCTCTCCCTGCCCATGGCAGCGATGGCCGAAGAGGCCAAAGAAGGTGAAGCACCGAAAGTCAGCTACATCAGCCTGAACCCACCCTTCGTGGGCAACTACGGCCTGGACGGCGGCCCTAAACTCAAGGTCTACAAGGCCGACGTGGCCCTGCGGGTAACCGGCGACGCCTCGGCCCAGGCGGTCAAGGCCAACGAGCCGCTGATCCGCAACCAGTTGGTGGCGCTGTTCGCCCAGCAGACCAGCGACACCATGAATAACGTCGAAGCCAAGGAAAAGCTGCGCCAGGAAGCCCTCAAGCAGGTGCAGCAAGTCATGAACGACGAAACCGGCAAGCCGGTGGTGGAAGACCTGCTGTTCAACAACCTGATCATTCAGTAAGCCTGCCCCCGCTACAGGCGTAGGGGCTGGCTTGCCAGCGAAGGCGTCCCTGCGGCCCTTCGCCGGCAAACCGGCTCCTACGTGGTGTGGGTCATGAAGCCAGGCTCTTGCGAAAGCGCGCCAGGGCGATGGCGAAGAACACCAGGCCGATGGTCGCCAGGGCCAGCAGGTCGGGCAAGACCACACTGACTCCCGCATCGCGGAACAGGATCGCCGCGCTGAGGCTGACGAAGTGCGTCGACGGCGAACCCTGCATCACCCACTGCAGCCACTGCGGCATGCTGTCCAGCGGCGTACTGCCGCCGGACAGCAGCAGCATCGGGATGATCACCGGAATCGCCAGCAGGCCGAACTGCGGGGTCGAGCGAGCCAGGGTGGCGAGGAAGATCCCCAGGGCGGTACTGGCGAACAGATAGAGCGCAGTAACCATCAGGAACAGCGCCATGGACCCCGCCAGCGGCACCCCCAGCACACCCTTGACTATCACCTCCAGCGATACCCAGGTGCACAGCACCACCACCAGCATGTTGCTCCAGACCTTGGCCAGCATGATCTCCAGCGCTGTCAGCGGCAGCACCAGCAGGTGATCGAGAGTGCCGTGCTCGCGTTCGCGCAGCAGCGCGGTGCCGGTGAGCACGATGGCCAGGATGGTGATGTTGTTGACGATCTGGATCACCGCCAGGAACCAGCCGCCCTCCAGGTTGGTATTGAACAGGGCGCGGGTGGTCAGCAGTGCCGGGGCCTTGCTGGTGGCGTCCGCCTGGTTGGCGTAGGTGAGCAGCTCGCGCTGGAAGATCCGGCCGATGTAGCCGGCGCCCATGAAGGCCTGGCTCATGGCGGTGGCATCGACGTTGACCTGTACCGCAGGCTGGCGCCCGGCCAGCAAGTCGCTCTGGAAGTTGGCCGGGACATTGATCACAAAGGTGTACTGGCCGCTGTCCATCACCGAGTCCAGCTGGTCATAGGGCAGCGGCACCGGAGCCTGGAACTCGGGGGGTTGCAGCGCTTCGGCCAGTTGCCGGGAGAGGGCGCTGTGATCTTCGTCCACCAGGGCCACGCTGGCGTTGTGCACGCCGATCACCGAGCCGGCGGCGGGCAGGTAGATGGCCACGGTGAAGGCATACATCAAGAACAGCAGCAGCACGCTGTCGTGGCGCAGGCTGGTGAGCTCCTTCAAGCCCAGGCGCAGGATATGGGCGAGACGATTCATCAGACCTCCTGCTTTTTCAGCATGACCAGGCTGAGCCCGGTGAAACCAAGGAAAAAGCCCACCAGGGCCAGGCACTGGGGCCAGAGTTCGCGCAGGTCCAGGGCCTTGGTGAAGGTGCCGACGGCGATGTCGAGGAAGTAACCGGCGGGAAACAGCTGGCCCATGACCGCCGCCGAGCCTTCCAGGGACGAGCGCGGCACGATCAGCCCGGAAAACTGGATGGTGGGCAGGCTGGTGATGATCATGGTGCCCAGAATCGCTGCGATCTGAGTGCGGGTGAATGCCGAGATCAGCAGCCCCATGCTGGTGGTGGCCAGCACATAGAGCACGCCGCCCAGGGCGAGGGTCAGGCCGCTGCCCTTGAAGGGCACGCCGAACAGCCAGCGGTTCATGGCCACCAGCAGGGCCAGGTTGATCAGACTGACGGCCAGGTAGGGCGCCTGTTTGCCAAGGAGGAACTCCAGGCGGGTCAGGGGCGTGGCGTAGAAGTTGGTGATCGAGCCCAGCTCCTTTTCGCGGACGATGCCCAGGGCCGTGAGCATCGCCGGAATGAACGCCAGGATCAGCGCCATGACCCCGGGGCCGATGGCATTCACGCTGACCACGTCCTGGTTGTAGCGAAAGCGCGTTTCCAGCTTGGCCGCCGGCCTGGTGCTGAGGGCCGGGCTGCTTTGTTCCGCCAGCAGCTCGAGGTTGGCCTGGTGCACGGCCTCGACATAGTTGCGGCTGGTTTCCGCACGAAACGGCATGCCGCCATCCAGCCAGGCCGCCACCGCGGGCTGGCGTCCGGCATAGAGGTCACGGCCAAAGCCGGGAGGAATCTCCAGGGCCAGCTTGATCTCCGAGCGTTGCAGGCGCCGATGCAGTTCGGCGGAGCTGCGGATGGTCGGTTTCTCCTCGAAGTAGCGTGAGCTGCGGAAGGCTTCCAGGTAGGTACGGCTCTGTGGCGTCTGATCCTGGTCGTAGACGGCGAAGGCCAGTTTCTCCACGTCCAGGGAAATGCCATAGCCGAAGATCACCATCATGAAGATCGCCCCCAGCAGGGCGAAGCCCAGGCGCACTTTGTCCCGCAGCAGTTCCTTGCCCTCGCGGCTGGCCACCGCCAGCAGGCGCGCCAGGCTCAGGCCCGAACGCGGGGCGGCTAGGGTGCCGGCAGCGGTGGGGGTAGCCGCCTCCGGTGATGGCGCAGGTGTGTCCGGCGTGCCCTGGGCCTCTTCCAGGCAGCGGACGAAGGCGGCCTCCAGGGTGTCGCCGGCAAACTGTTGCTGCAGCGCCGCCGGGGTGTCGCAGGCCAGCACCTTGCCGGCGTGCATCAGCGAAATGCGGTCGCAGCGCTGGGCCTCGTTCATGAAGTGGGTGGACAGGAAGATGGTCACTCCCTGTTCCCGGGACAGCTCGATCAGCAGGCGCCAGAAGTCGTCTCGGGCCGCCGGGTCGACCCCGGAAGTGGGCTCGTCGAGGATCAGCACTTCCGGGCGGTGCAGCACTGCCACTGCCAGCGACAGGCGCTGGCGCAGGCCCAGAGGCAAGGCGCCGGACTGCTGCTCGGCAATCGCCCCGAGGTCGAAGCGCTGGATCAGTTCCTCGATGCGCGGGCCGCTTTCGGCTTTCGGCAGGTCGAACAGGCGGGCGTGCAGTTCCAGGTTCTGGCGCACGCTGAGCTCGCCATACAGGGAAAAACTCTGGGACATGAAACCGACCCGCTTGCGGGTGGCCAGGTCCTTGGCGTCCACCGGGTTGCCCAACAGCTTGGCGCTGCCCTCGCTGGCGGGCATCAGCCCGGTGAGGACCTTCATGGTGGTGGTCTTGCCGCAGCCGTTGGAACCGAGGAAACCGAAGATCTCCCCGCGGCCGATGGCGAAGCTGACCTTGTTGACCGCGGTGAAGTCGCCGAAGCGCAGGGTCAGCTCATGGGCCTCGATGGCGATGTCCTGGTTGTCACCGGAACGCGGCGGAATCACCAGGGGCTGGTTGTCATGACCGCTGTCGCCCTGGAAATGGGTGAAGGCGTCGTCCAGCTTGCCGCTGGCGGTGATCTGCGCCAGCTCCTGGCTCAGGCCCTGGGCGATCAACTTGCCCTGGTCGAGCATCAGGCAGTGCTCGAACTGTTCGGCCTCCTCCATGTAGGCGGTTGCCACCAGCAGGGTCAGTTGCGGGCGTTGCCGGCGTACGTCTTCGACCAACTCCCAGAAACGCCGGCGCGACAGGGGGTCGACCCCGGTGGTGGGTTCGTCGAGGATCAGCAGGTCCGGTTCGTGGATCAGCGCACAGCACAGGCCAAGCTTCTGCTTCATCCCGCCGGACAGCTTGCCCGCCGGGCGTTCGGCGAAGCGCAGCAGGTCGGTGGCCAGCAACAGGCTGTGCATGCGCTGTTCGCATTCATCCTTGGGCAGGCCGAACAGGGTGGCGAAGAAGCGGATGTTCTCGCTGATGGACAGCTCGGGATACAGGTTGCCCCCCAGGCCCTGGGGCATGAAGGCGATGCGCGGATAGAGGCTGCTGCGGTGGCGCCGTTGCGAGATCGGTCCGCCGAGCACGTCGAGCTCGCCCTGCTGAAGTTTCTTGACCCCGGCGATCAGCCCCAGAAGGCTCGACTTGCCGGCGCCGTCCGGGCCGATCAAACCGCAGCGGGTGCCCGCTGGCAGGTTGAAGCTGATGTCGCTCAGGGCCTGCTGTGAACCGTAGCGATGGCTGATGCCGTTCGCTTGCAGCGCCAGGGCGCTCATTGCAGGTTGGCCGGCCAGTCCACGGGAGCGGTGCGCACATAACCGGCGCCGGGCATGCCCGGTTTGGCCTGGGGCACGGCGGCGGGTTGAGTCAGGCGCACCTTGACCCGGAACACCAGCTTCTGGCGCTCGTCCCGGGTTTCCACCTCTTTGGGGGTGAATTGGGACTTGGCCGCGACGAAGCTGATCTTCGCCGGCAGGGGCTGGTTGGGCAGGGCGTCGAGGAGGATCCGCGACTCGTCGCCAACGGTCAGGCGGCCGGTGACCGAAGCCGGCAGGTAGAGGTTCATGTACTGGTCATTGGGGTCGATCAGCAGCAGCACACGGCCGCCGGCGCCCAGCACTTCGCCGGGTTCGGCCAGGCGCAGTTGGATGATGCCGTCGATGGGCGCCCGCAGGCTGCTGTCGTCGATTTCGCTGGTGAGCTGGGCAACCTGGGCCTGGGCGGCGCCGATGGCGGCCTTCACCGCTGCGACCTGGGCCTGGGCCGCCAGGACTGCTGCGTTGCCGGTGTTCAGGCGGGCCTGCTGCTGGTCGATGATCTGCTGGCTGGCGAAGCCGCGCTTGAACAGCTCCTGAGAGCGCCTGAGTTCCTGATTGGCCAGCAGCAGTTCGCTCTGGCGCAACTGCACATTGGCTTCGGCCGCGGACAGGTTCTCTCGGGCGCGCAGCACTTCGGCCTCGGCCTGATTGCGCTGGGCTTCCAGGGTGCGGGTGTCCATGCGTGCCAGCAACTGGCCTTGAAGCACCTTGTCGCCTTCGTTGACCCGCACTTCCGCCAGGCGCCCGGGAATCTTGCTGGCGATCTGCACTTCGGTGGCTTCGAGCCGGCCGTTGCCCATGCTCAGGCCTTCGGGCAGGCGATCCTGGAGGGATTTCCAGTAGCCGAAAGCACCGGCGGCGATTAACAGAATCAACAGGGAAACAGCAAAAAGGCGGGAGGAACGGTGGTTCGTCGACATGTGTTCTGCGTCCTGCGGCAATAGCGTCCAAGTCTGACGGCTCAAGGCTTTCTACGGCTTGATGCCCGTCAAATGAAAGGGCCAAGCCTAAACCTATTGTTTGCAGGCTGCATGATGATCGGGGCAAAAAAAACGTTCGGGCTGGCGCCGTGGACAGATCCGACTCCCGGCGCCAGGGGGGGGCGGGGTGGTCAGCGCAGGGCGAGTACGGCAGCCCATTGTTCGGCGGTGACCGGCATGACCGACAGGCGGCTGCCTTTGTGCACCAGAGGCATTTCGGCGAGAGCTGCCTGCTGCTTGAGGTAGTCCAGGCGCAGCACCTTGTTGAAGGTTTCCACATGGGCCACGTCAATGGCGCTCCAGGCATTCTTTTCGGCACTGGATTTGGGGTCGAAGTAGACGCTGTCCGGCTCCAGGGCGGTGGGGTCCGGGTAGGCGGCCTTGATGATCCGGCCGATGCCGGCGATACCCGGTTCCGGGCAGCTGGAGTGGTAGAAGAAGAACTCGTCGCCTACCGCCATGGCGCGCAGGAAGTTGCGCGCCTGGTAATTGCGCACCCCGTCCCAACGGGCTTGGCCGAGTTGCTGCAAACCCTGGATCGAGAGTTCGTCGGGCTCGGATTTCATCAGCCAATAGGCCATCTTTCTTACCCTCCAAAGGGTGATTGGGTAGGTTGTCGGGCAATTTTATGACAAACCGACGGTCGGTTGACGTCAGCATTTGCGTGTCGGTTCACGTTATCGCAGAATGCCGGGATTTTAAGCTTGACGCTGCTGCATGGCCTGTTATGGAAACCATGCCTGGAGCGTGTGTGATTTGCCTGAGGGGGGGCAATCGATGAAACGCCAACCGGATTTACTATGGATTTTGGTTATTTTGTTCGGTTTGGGCGTTGTGACCACCGGTTATGCGCAGAGCTTATGGGCCAGCAAGACCGATGCTCCCATCGAAATCGCACAACAGCAGCCGCAGCCTTTCAAGCGCTGAACCAGCTCGGGTGCCGCTGATCGAACGCGGCACCTATCGAGCGAAGTACCATCCCCGATCCGTCACCGTACCGTGCAAGGGTACATCCCAACTGGCCTGGTCCAGCTTTCCGACTTTCTGACATTCATGGGCCAGCCCCAGCAGCTTCGGCTTGCGCCAGTTCTGGCGCCGCGCAAGGTAGGCCAGGCTGCGGTCATAAAAGCCGCCACCCATCCCCAGGCGTCCACCTTCTTCATCAAAGCCAACCAGGGGCAGCAGCACCAGGTCCAGGGCCCAGACCTTGCGTTGCCGCGCGCAATTGACCCGGGGCTCGAGAATGCGAAAACGATTGGGCCGCAGCGTTTCTCCCGGGAGGACGCGCTGGAAAACCATCTTGGTCCGGGGCCAGGCGCTGAGCACCGGCAGGTAGGTGGCCTTGCCCCGGCGCTGGGCGGCACGCAGCAGCAGGCGCGGGTCGATTTCACCGTCGGTGGGCAGATACAGGGACAGGTGCCGTGCCCGACGAAACACCGGGTCCTGAGCCAGTTGGCGGTACAGGCCAAGGGCTGCCTGGCGTTGCTCGGCAGGGCTCAGGGCGCGACGGGCCTTGCGCAGCATGCGGCGAAGTTGCGGGCGGGAAAGCGGCGCAGGTTCGGTCATGAAAGAGGCTATGAGAAGGTCGGATTTGGCAGAACAGCCTACCCGGAAAAACCAATGCCAGCATGGATAACTGGCATTGGCTGACAATTCAGGCTCCCCAGGCGAACCGCTGTCGACTTAGCCCTTGAACCCGAAAGTTCAAGGCGGAAGATGCAGCAGGCTTTAAGGCTTTCCGTCTAGCGGACATGCACACCAGCCCAACGTGCAACTTCCAGGGTAGTGCGAATCGGCTCAGGGACATCGCCAACTGGCAAGCACCCCAGGGAGTGGCGGGAGTATACCGCAACCGCTGTCAGGAATCAGCTTTGCTTGTGTCCGAATCGGTGGCCAGAACCAGGTCAACACGCTCCAGCAGATCCCTCACCTGTTCCCGGGTGGTGGCGCTGGCCTGCACATCCGGACGCTCCTGGCGGTGCAGCAGGTCGTGGGTGATGTTCAGGGCGGCCATGACCGCGATGCGATCGGCGCCGATGACTTTGCCGCTGCTGCGGATCTCGCGCATCTTGCCGTCCAGGTAACGGGCGGCGCTCACCAGATTGCTGCGCTCTTCCTGGGGGCAGATGATCGAATACTCTTTGTCGAGGATCTGCACGGTAACGCTATTGCTTGAACTCATGAGTCTTGCTCCAGGGCCTTGAGGCGCGAAATCATCGATTCGACCTTACGCCGGGCGATTTCGTTTTTTTCAATGAGGTGCGCGCGTTCCTCGCGCCAGGTCTTTTCCTGAGCTAATAAGAGTGCGTTTTGACTCTTTAGTTGCTCGACCCGGGTAATAAGCAGTTCGAGTCTGGCCATCAGTGCGTGCAGGTCGGTGTCTTCCATTGTGTCCCACTGAAGTTGGTCTGATGAGTGGCAACTGGCTGGGCAGCGCCTCAATGGCCTGAGCAGTCGTGGCGCATCTGGCGTTGTCCGGTCGGCAATCTGTCTGTCGCCCGAGGCCCTGCGGGCCACTGTAACGGGGCGCAAAGCACAACGCGGCGCTGGCAATGAATGATGACACGCCCTACGATACAAGGCCTTCATTCTAGACATTGCGCCGCTTGGCGCCTAGCTGCCCATGCCCATTCAGAATTCCCCGTACAACGCCTTCGCCACCCTGCTCAGCAGCAGCGGTCATCCTGTTTCTCCTGCCGAGCTGCACGGCCTGTTGCTGGGTCGCAGCTGCGCCGGCGCCGGCTTCGAAGTCGACGGCTGGCTGGTGGACGCCGCCGAACTGCTCGAAGGCGAGCCGCAAGACAACGTGCGCAGCGCCTTGATCGGCCTGCAGGAGATGGTCAAGGGCGAGCTCACCAGCGATGACATGACCGTGGTCCTGCTGCTGCCCAGCGACGACGCCCCCCTGGCCGAGCGTGCCGCTGCCCTGGGCCAGTGGTGCCAGGGCTTCCTCGCCGGTTTCGGCCTCAACTCCCGCGACAGCAGTGCCCTGAGCGTCGAGGCCACGGAAGTGTTGCAGGACCTTGCAGCCATTGCTCAGGTCCAGGACGCGCTGGAGGAATCCGATGACGGTGAAAGCGACTACATGGAAGTGATGGAGTACCTGCGGGTTGCGCCTCTGCTGCTGTTCACCGAGACCAACAAGACTGTTGCGCCGGCTGCCAAGCCTTCTCTGCACTGACTGACAGGGAACTGCGTCCGCCCATGATTCATATCCCGAAAGCGGAATACAGCCGTCGCCGCAAGGCGCTCATGGCGCAGATGGAGCCCAACAGCATCGCGATCCTGCCGGCAGCGGCCGTGGCCATTCGCAATCGCGATGTGGAGCACGTCTACCGCCAGGACAGCGATTTCCAGTACCTCAGCGGGTTTCCCGAGCCCCAGGCGGTGATCGTGCTGATCCCCGGCCGGGAGCACGGCGAGTACGTGCTGTTCTGTCGCGAGCGCAACCCGGAGCGCGAACTCTGGGACGGATTGCGGGCCGGCCAGGAGGGCGCGATTCGCGACTACGGTGCCGATGACGCATTTCCCATCACCGATATCGACGACATCCTGCCGGGCCTGATCGAAGGCCGCGACCGGGTTTACTCGGCCATGGGCAGCAACCCCGAATTCGATCGTCACCTGATGGACTGGATCAACGTGATCCGCTCTAAAGCGCACCTCGGCGCCCAGCCGCCGAACGAATTCGTTGCCCTGGATCATCTGCTGCACGACATGCGCCTGTATAAATCGGCGGCAGAAGTGAAGGTGATGCGCGAGGCCGCACGGATCTCCGCCCAGGCCCATATCCGCGCAATGCAGGCCAGCCGTCCCGGGTTGCATGAGTTCAGCCTGGAAGCCGAGCTGGATTACGAATTCCGCAAGGGCGGGGCGAAGATGCCGGCCTATGGCTCGATCGTCGCGGCGGGCCGCAACAGCTGCATCCTGCATTACCAGCAGAATGACGCCGTGCTCAAGGACGGTGACCTGGTGCTGATCGACGCCGGTTGCGAGATCGACTGCTATGCCAGCGATATCACCCGCACCTGGCCGGTCAACGGCAAGTTTTCGCCGGAGCAGAAGGCGATCTACGAACTGGTGCTGGCTTCCCAGGAAGCGGCGTTTGCCCAGATCGCCCCGAACAAGCACTGGAACCAGGCTCATGAGGCGACGGTCCAGGTGATCACCGCCGGCCTGGTGCAACTGGGCCTGCTGGAAGGCGATGTGGACCAGCTGATTGCCAGCGAGGCCTACAAGACGTTCTACATGCACCGTGCCGGACACTGGCTGGGCATGGATGTACACGACGTCGGCGAGTACCGGGTCGGCGGCGAGTGGCGGGTGTTGGAGGTTGGCATGGCGCTGACCGTGGAGCCGGGCATCTACATATCCCCGGACAACCAGCAGGTAGCGAAGAAGTGGCGCGGCATCGGCGTGCGCATCGAGGACGACGTGGTAGTGACCAAGCAGGGCTGTGAAATTCTGACAGGTGGCGTGCCCAAGAGCGTGGCCGAGATCGAGGCCTTGATGGCCGCTGCGCGGACCCAGGCGTCATGAGCCGGATCAATCTGGCCATCATCGGTGGCGGTCTGGTAGGCGCGAGCCTGGCCCTGGCGCTGCAGGCCGGGGCCAAGGCCCGGGGCTGGAAGATCGTGCTGATCGAGCCCTTCGCCCCGGGCGACAGTTTCCAGCCCAGCTACGACGCCCGCTCCTCGGCCCTGTCCTTTGGCGCCCGGCAGATCTACCAGCGGCTGGGGCTGTGGCAGGCGATCTCCCGGCGTGCCGAGCCGATCAAGCAGATTCACGTGTCCGACCGTGGGCGGTTCTCCACCGCGCGCCTGTCGGCCATGGAAGAAGGGGTGCCGGCCCTGGGCTATGTGGTGGAAAACGCCTGGCTCGGCCAATGCCTGTGGCAAGGGCTGGACAAGGACGTGATCAGCTGGCGCTGCCCGGCCGAAGTCACCCGTCTGGAGCCCCTGGCAGGCGGCTATCGCCTGACCCTGAACGACGAAACCACCCTGGAATGCGATCTCGCCGTGCTGGCCGACGGCGGCCGCTCCGGCCTGCGCGAACAACTGGGCATCGGGGTCAAGAACCGCCCCTATAACCAGAGTGCGCTGATTGCCAACATCACCCCCAGCGAAGCCCACAACGGCATGGCCTTCGAGCGCTTCACCGACGATGGCCCAATGGCATTGCTGCCGCTGCCGGATAATCGCTGTGCACTGATCTGGACCCGCCAGGGCATGGATGCACAGCGTCTGGCCGACCTGGACGAGCGCAGCTTCCTCAGTGAATTGCAGGGCGTGTTCGGTTACCGCCTGGGAACCCTGAAACAAGTCGGCGCCCGCCATCTCTACCCGCTGTCCCTGGTGGAAGCCGAGGAACAGGTGCGCCCGCACCTGGTGGTGCTGGGCAATGCGGCCCACAGCCTGCATCCGATCGCCGGCCAGGGCTTCAACCTGTCACTGCGCGATGCCCAGGCCCTGGCGGACGCCTTGTTGGCCAGCGAAGCGCTGCCGGGGGATTTTGCCGTGCTGCAGGCCTACCGCGAACGTCAGCGCCTGGACCAGAACCTGACCGTGGGCTTCTCCGATCAGGTCACCCGGCTGTTCGGCAGCAAACTGCCGCTGCTGTCCGTGGGGCGCAACCTGGGCCTGCTCGGCCTGGACCTGCTGCCACCGGCCAAACGCTGGTTCGCTCGCCAGGCCATGGGCCTGGGCACTCGCCCGGATGCGTGACTGGCTGACCCGGCGGTTCGGCAAGGCCCGCCTGTTGCGCTGGGTGTTGAACCTGTACCTGCCCTACCTCGGGGCTGGCGTGCGGGTTCGGCACATCAGTGCGGATTTCCGTGACGTCCAGGTCTGCATGGGCCTGGGCTGGTACAACCGCAACTATGTCGGCACCCAGTTCGGCGGCAGCCTGTATTCCATGGTGGACCCGTTCTTCATGCTGATGCTGATGGAGAACCTGGGCCCCGACTACATCGTCTGGGACAAGGCCGCGACCATCGATTTCATCGCCCCGGGCAGAGGGCCGGTGTTTGCCCGGCTCAGTATCGACCAGGCGCTGCTCGACGATGTTCGCCAGCAGACCGCAACGGGCGAGAAGTACCTGCCGCAGTGGCAGGTAGAGATTCATGACGGCTCCGGCACCCTGGTGGCGCGGGTCGATAAAACCCTTTATGTGCGGCTCAAGCCGCCAGTGAGACAGGCCTAAAGCATGGAAATGCGCGCAGATGTGCTGATTGTCGGAGCCGGAATGGTCGGCAGTGCCTTGGCGTTGGCGTTGCAGGGCAGCGGCCTGGAAGTGCTGCTGCTCGATGGCGGTTCCCTGAGTGTCAAACCCTTCGATGACCAGGCGCCGTTCGAGCCTCGGGTCAGTGCCTTGTCGGCGGCCAGCCAGCGCATCCTGGAGCGCCTGGGCGCCTGGGACGGCATTGCCCGGCGCCGTAGCAGCCCCTACTGCGACATGCAGGTCTGGGACGGCAGCGGCACCGGGCAGATCCACTTCTCGGCGTCCAGCGTGCATGCCGAGGTGCTGGGTCATATCGTCGAGAACCGGGTGGTTCAGGACGCCTTGCTCGAGCGTCTGCATGAATGCGATATCGGCCTGCTGGCCAATGCCCGTCTGGAGCAGATGCGCCGCTCCGGCGACGACTGGCTGCTGACCCTGGCGGATGGCCGGCAACTGCGTGCGCCGCTGGTGATCGCTGCCGATGGCGCCAACTCGGCCGTGCGCCGGCTCACCGGTTGTACCACTCGCGAGTGGGATTACTTGCATCACGCCATCGTCACCAGCGTGCGCAGCAGCCAGCCTCACCAATTGACCGCCTGGCAGCGCTTCACCGATACCGGCCCGCTGGCCTTCCTGCCCCTGGTACGGGACGGGCAGCATGATTGGTGTTCGATTGTCTGGTCGACCACCCCGAGTGAGGCCGAGCGCCTGATGGCGCTGGACGACGAGAGCTTCTGCGCCGAACTGGAGCGCGCCTTCGAAGGCCGCCTGGGTTCGGTGATCAGCGCCGACCCGCGGCTCTGCGTGCCGTTGCGCCAACGCCATGCCAAGCGCTACGTGGCCGAAGGCCTGGCGCTGATCGGCGACGCCGCCCACACCATCCACCCGTTGGCGGGGCAGGGGGTCAACCTGGGCTTCCTCGATGCCGCCGTGCTGGCCGAAGTGCTGCTGCAAGCGGCCAGCCGCGGTGAGCGCCTGGCCGAGGTCAAGGTGCTGAGCCGCTTCGAGCGCCGGCGCATGCCCCACAACCTGGCGCTGATGGCGGCCATGGAGGGCTTCGAGCGGCTGTTCCAGGCCGACCCGTTGCCCATGCGCTGGCTGCGCAACACCGGCCTCAAGGTGATCGACCAGATGCCCGAGGCCAAGGCCCTGTTCGTGCGCCAGGCCCTGGGCCTGAGCGGCGACTTGCCGGAACTGGCCAGAGCCTAGGCGCCGGCTTGCTGGCCAAGCGTCGCGAGGACGAGCCTACGCAACATCTGGTAACTCCTCAGCGCCGGGTTCGGTTGAGATGGCAAATGGGAGTCCTTATCATTTCGCCTCACTTTGAAATCGAGAGACCGCTCCCATGTTGGCACCGAAGCGTCTACTGACCGCCCTGGCCCTCACACTCATCGGTGGCACCGCCTACGCCGCCGATGAAGTCGTGGTCTACTCCTCGCGTATCGATGAGCTGATCAAGCCGGTGTTCGATGCCTACACCCAGAAGACCGGGGTGAAGATCAAGTTCATCACCGACAAGGAAGCGCCGCTGATGCAGCGGATCAAGGCCGAGGGCGAGAACGCCACCGCCGACCTGCTGCTCACCGTGGATGCCGGCAACCTCTGGCAGGCCGAGCGGATGGGCATCCTGCAGCCGTTCACCTCCAAGGTCATCGACAGCAACATTCCCCTGCAATACCGCTCCTCCAACCACGCCTGGACCGGCCTGAGCCTGCGGGCGCGGACCCTGGCCTACTCCACCGACCGGGTCAAACCTTCAGAACTGACCACCTATGAAGCCCTGGCCGACAAGCAGTGGGAAGGCCGCCTGTGCCTGCGCACGGCGAAGAAGGTCTACAACCAGTCGCTGACCGCCACGCTGATCGAGACCCACGGTGCCGAGAAGACCGAAGAGATCATCAAGGGGTGGGTCAACAACCTGTCTACCGATGTGTTCTCCGACGACATCGCGGTGCTCGAGGCGATCAACGCCGGGCAATGCGACGTCGGCATCGTCAACACCTACTACTACGGCCGTCTGCACAAGCAGAAACCGAACCTGGCGGTGAAGCTGTTCTGGCCGAACCAGGGCGATCGCGGGGTGCACGTCAACCTGTCGGGCATCGGCCTGACCAAACACGCACCGCACCCGGAAGCGGCCAAGGCCCTGGTGGAATGGATGACCACGCCTGAGGCGCAGAAGATCTTTGCCGACGTCAACCAGGAGTTCCCGGCCAACCCGGCGGTAGCGCCTTCCGCGGAAGTGGCCAGCTGGGGCAAGTTCGTAGCCGACACCCTGCCGGTTGAAATCGCCGGCAAGCGCCAGGCCGAAGCCATTCGCCTGATGGACCGCGCTGGCTGGAACTGAGCCTGCCGTTATACTGCGCCCCGCTTTTGCGGGGCGTTTTCTTTAGCGGCTGGGCTTTAGTGGCGAGGGAGCTGGCTCCCGTTCCACCGCGCAGCGGTGGCAAGCCCTGAATACGTGATTCAACTGGCGTAACGTGGTTGCAGCCGTTGGGGCGGCCATGGCGCCCAGCGGGTGCGGCTCTCCCGCCCCACGCGTTTTGCGCAAGTATTTTTGTCTGTTCCACCTGCCCGAGAGTTTTTTGTGGCCCATCCCGCTCAACGTCGCTGGTATCCCCTGGTCTTTGCCGTAGCGGCCCTGGTCCTTTTGCCGCTGAGCGTGCTGCTATTGTCCTGGCAGGCCGTCGACCAGCAGATCTGGTCCCACCTGTGGGACACGCAAATGCCGCGGCTGTTGGGCAATACCCTGACCCTGGTGCTTGGGGTGGGCGTTGGCGTCACGCTGCTGGGCGTGAGCCTGGCCTGGCTCACCAGTCTCTGCGAGTTTCCCGGACGGCGCTGGCTGGACTGGGCCTTGATGCTGCCCTTTGCGATCCCGGCCTATGTGCTGGCTTTCGTCTTTGTCGGCCTGCTGGATTTTTCCGGGCCGGTGCAAAGCCTGCTGCGGGAATGGGTCGGCAGCGACCTGCGACTGCCGCGGGTACGTTCCACCGGTGGGGTGATCCTGGTGCTGGTGCTGGTGTTCTATCCCTATGTCTACCTGCTGGCGCGCAACGCCTTCCTGGCCCAGGGCAAGGGGTTGATGGAGGCAGCGCGGGTCCTCGGGCAATCGCCCTGGCAGGCGTTCTGGCGGGTGGCGCTGCCCATGGCGCGGCCGGCCATCGGCGCCGGGGTGGCCCTGGCGCTGATGGAAACCCTGGCGGATTTCGGTGCGGTGTCGGTGTTCAACTTCGATACCTTCACCACCGCTATCTACAAGACCTGGTACGGCTTCTTCAGCCTTTCCAGCGCCGCCCAGCTGGCCAGCCTGCTGCTGCTGGCGGTGATGCTGGTGCTGTACGGCGAGCGCCGCGCCCGTGGCGCCAGCCGTACCGGTAACGAACGGCCCCGGGGCAAGGCGCTGTACCACTTGCGCGGGCTCAAGGCGTTGGCGGCCACGGGCTGGTGCCTGCTGGTATTCGCCTGTGCCTTCGTGATTCCGCTGCTGCAGTTGCTGGCGTGGTTCTGGCAGCGCGGGCGCTTCGACCTGGATGAGCGGTATGCCGGCTTGATCATCCACACCCTGTACCTGGGCGGCATGGCGGCGCTGATCACTGTCAGTGTGGCTCTGCTCCTGGCCTTTGCCCGACGCCTGGCGCCGACCCGGGGCATCCGCGCCGGGGTCAGCCTGGCCAACCTGGGCTACGCCTTGCCCGGCTCGGTACTGGCGGTATCGATCATGCTGGCCTTCAGTTACCTGGATCGCGAGCTGGTGATCCCGCTGTCCGGCTGGTTGGGCGGGGCCGGCAAGCCGCTGCTGCTGGGCAGCCTGTCCGCCTTGCTGCTGGCCTATCTGGTGCGTTTTATCGCCGTGGCCTACGGGCCGCTGGAAAACAGCCTGGAGCGGATCCGCCCGTCGCTCCCCGAAGCGGCGCGCAGCCTGGGGGTCGCTGGCCCGCGACTGTTTTTCAAAGTGTATCTGCCGTTGTTGCTGCCCGGGACCTTGAGCGCCGCCTTGCTGGTGTTCGTCGATGTGCTCAAGGAAATGCCCGCCACCTTGCTGATGCGCCCGTTTGGCTGGGACACGCTGGCGGTGCGGATCTTCGAGATGACCAGTGAAGGGGAGTGGGCCCGGGCCTCGCTGCCGGCACTGACCCTGGTGCTGGTGGGCCTGCTGCCGGTGATTGGCCTGATCCGCCGCTCGGCCCATCGAATCGGTTAGGTGCCAGCCTTGCACCTTGCAGCTACAATGCGCGGCATTCGGTGCGGCCTGTTGTTTGGCCGGGACGCTGAAATCGGCTGAAAGCCATCTATTTCAAGGCTTTCACACCAACAGCGCCAGTCCGCACCCTCGCCACGCCCGGAAGGAGAAACCCATGGGACAGCGTACGCCTCTGTATGACCTGCATCTCGCCCTCGGCGCGAAAATGGTCGATTTTGGCGGTTGGGATATGCCCTTGCATTACGGCTCGCAGGTCGAGGAGCACCATCAGGTGCGACGTGATTGCGGTGTGTTCGATGTATCCCACATGACCGTGATCGATGTCAGCGGTACCCAGGCCAAGGCCTGGCTCCAGCGGTTGCTGGCCAATGATGTCGAACGCCTGCACAACCCCGGCCAGGCTCTGTACAGCACCATGCTCAATGAACGGGGCGGCATCGTTGACGACATGATCGTCTATCGCCTCGAAGACGCTTATCGCCTGGCGCTCAATGCCGCCACCCGTGATCAGGACCTGGCCTGGATGCAGGCGCAGCTGGGGGATTTCCAGGTGCAGCTGCACGAGCGCCCGGAGCTGGCGATGCTGGCGATCCAGGGCCCTCAGGCGCGGCACAAGATTGCCGAGCTGGTGACCCAGTCCCGCGGCACCCTGATCCAGCAGCTCAAGCCATTCGAAGCCGGCTTTGACGGCGACTGGTTCATTGCCCGGACCGGCTACACCGGCGAGGACGGTCTGGAGATCGTCCTCCCTGCCGACCAGGCCCCGGCCTTCTTCAACGACCTGGTGGGGGCGGGGATCTCGCCCATCGGTCTGGGCGCCCGGGACACCCTGCGCCTGGAGGCCGGCATGAACCTCTATGGCCAGGACATCCATCAGGATGTCTCGCCCCTGGCGGCGAACATGGCCTGGAGCATTGCCTGGGAACCGGCGTCACGCCAGTTCATCGGTCGCAGTGCCCTGGAAGCCGAACGGGCGGCCGGGGTGAAGCAGAAACTGGTGGGCCTGGTGCTCGAAGAACGCGGGGTTTTACGCGCTCATCAGGTGGTTCGTATCGCCGATGTTGGCGAAGGTGAGATCACCAGTGGTAGTTTCTCCCCTACGCTGAGCAAGTCGATCGCACTGGCGCGGGTGCCGATGGCCACCGCCGACCGTGCCGAAGTGGAAATCCGCGGCAAGTGGTACCCGGTCCGGGTGGTCAAACCCACCTTCGTGCGCCACGGCAAAACCCTGATCTAACTATTTCCAGCAGGCATTGCGCCGCTGACACTTCTTCTTGAGGACACAGAACATGAGCGATATCCCTGCCCACCTGCGTTTTGCCGACAGTCACGAATGGGCCCGCCTGGAAGCCGACGGCAGCGTGACCGTAGGTATTAGCGACCACGCTCAGGAAGCCCTGGGCGACGTGGTTTTCGTCGAGCTGACTGAAGTCGGCAACGTGTTTGGCGCAGGGGACCAGGCCGGTGTGGTGGAGTCGGTGAAAGCCGCTTCCGACATCTATGCGCCGGTGGCCGGTGAAGTGATTGCGGTCAACGAAGAGCTGAGCGCCAGCCCCGAGCTGCTCAACAGCGACCCGTACGGTGCCTGGATCTTCAAGCTCAAGCCAAGCAACCCGGGCGATCTGGACAAGCTGCTGGACGCCGCCGGCTACAAGGCCGCCATCGGCGAGTAAGCCGTTCTCGCCGGCACGTCCGCCCCGTTTGCGCAGGGCGGGCTTGCTGGCGAAGGCTCTTAAGCCTGCAACACCTCTTTCACCGTCGCCACCGCGCGTTCCACGTCGGCCTTGCTCATGGCGGTGAACATCGGCAACGAGACGATCAGCCGACCGACCCGTTCCGCTACCGGGAACATCCCCTCCTTGAAGCCGCGCTCGCGGTACAGGCTCAGCAAATGAATCGGCGGGTAGTGATAGCCGATGCCAATCCCGCGTTCCTGCATCTGCTCCATGAAGGTGGCGCGGGCCGGCTTGCCATCCTTGCGCTCTGGCAGTACCAGCTGGAACAGGTGCCAGTTGCTGTTGGTGAAGTCCGCCGGCGGTAGCTGGGCGCCATAGCGGGCCTCGAAATCGCTGCCAAAGCATTCGAAGTAGTGCCGGGCCAATTCACGGCGATGGGCGGTGATCGCCTCGATATGGGCGAACTGCCCCAGGCCGATGGCGGCCGCCACGTCGGTCATGTTGAACTTGCCCCCAAGCACATCCACATCCAGGCCGTCGAAGCCGTTGCGGGTCACGCCCTGCAGGCGGTACTTCTCGGCCAGGCGCACCTCCTCTGGCGTGTTGAGCACCAGGCAGCCGCCCTCGGACGAGGTGACGTTCTTGTTGGCCTGGAAGCTGAAGGACACGAAGTCGCCACCGGCACCGATGCGCTGGCCGTTCCAGCTGGAGCCCAGGGCCTGGGCGGCATCTTCCACTACCCGCAGGCCGTGCTTGTTGGCCAGGGCGTAGAGGCGGCTCATGTCCACCGGCAGCCCGGCCAGGTACACCGGGATGATGGCCTTGGTGCGCGGGGTGATGGCGGCTTCGACCTGGGCCAAGTCGATATTGCGGGTGACCGGGTCGATATCGGCGAACACCGGCGTGGCCCCGACTTCGAGGATGACGTTGGCGGTGGCCACCCAGGAAATCGGCGTGGTGATGACTTCATCACCGGCACCGATGCCGGCAATGCGCAAGGCGATCTCCATGGTGCAGGTGCCGGAGTTGAAGGTGCGTACCGTGCGCCCGCCGAAAAACTCCGAGAGCTGGGCTTCGAAGGCCTGGACCTTGGGGCCGCTGGTGATCCAGCCCGAACGCAGGACTTCGCCGACAGCGGCGATGGTGGGTTCATCGATGGTGGGTTTGGAGAACGGCAGGAAAGGCAGTTGGCTCATGACGATGGGACACCCGATAAGCGGACGATAGGGGCACAGGTTGCGATGCGCCGGGGCTGGCGCGTTGACGTCGAGCATGATGGTACCGATTGCCCCGGGACGCCAGAGCATCGACGCGGGAAATCGACTGCTATGCTGCTTGGCACCCTGTTGCAGCGACGCTGAGCGCCGTTTATCGGAGAGAGCCGGTCATGTCCCAGTTGCTATCTTTGAGCCAGTTACGCGAGCCCAACGCTTTTCTCAACCGGCACCTGGGGCCCGACGCCGAGGAGCAGCAAGCGATGCTCGCCAGCCTCGGGCTGGGCAGCCGGGCCGAACTGATCGAGCAGACGGTGCCGCCGGGAATCCGCTTCAACCGTGCACTGGACCTGCCGCCGGCCCTGGACGAAGCGGCCGCCCTGGCCAGGCTCAAGGGTTATGCCGGGCAGAACCAGGTCTGGACCAGCCTGATCGGCATGGGTTACCACGCCACCCTGACGCCGGCGGTGATCCTGCGCAACGTGCTGGAGAACCCGGGCTGGTACACCGCCTATACCCCCTACCAGCCGGAAATCGCCCAGGGTCGGCTCGAAGCCTTGTTGAATTTCCAGCAGATGACCATCGACCTCAC
Organism: Pseudomonas sp. GW823-FHT03E05; assembly: GCF_058796855.1. Lineage (NCBI taxonomy): Bacteria > Pseudomonadati > Pseudomonadota > Gammaproteobacteria > Pseudomonadales > Pseudomonadaceae > Pseudomonas > Pseudomonas sp. GW823-FHT03E05. The sequence continues at coordinate 384,388 of NZ_JBXAJB010000003.1, read as the reverse complement.
CGGCCTGGACCTGGCCAACGCCTCGTTGCTGGACGAAGCCACCGCCGCCGCCGAAGCCATGGCCCTGGCCAAGCGTGTGAGCAAGTCTTCGAGCAACCTGTTCTTTGTGGATGAAGACTGCCACCCGCAAACCATTTCCGTGGTCCGCACCCGGGCCGAAGGCTTCGGTTTCGAGCTGGTGGTCGGCGGGGTCGACGAATTGTCCGGGCACCAGGTGTTCGGCGCGTTGCTGCAGTACCCGGACACCCATGGCGAGATCCGCGACCTGCGGCCTCTGATCGACCAGTTGCACGCCCAGCAGGCCCTGGCCTGTGTCGCGGCCGACCTGCTCAGCCTGTTGTTGCTGACCCCGCCGGGCGAACTGGGGGCCGACGTGGTGCTCGGTTCGTCCCAGCGCTTCGGCGTACCCATGGGCTACGGTGGCCCCCATGCGGCGTTTTTCGCCTGCCGCGACGAGTACAAGCGCGCGATGCCCGGGCGCATCATCGGTGTGTCCAAGGATGCCCGCGGCCAGGTGGCCCTGCGCATGGCCTTGCAGACTCGCGAGCAGCATATTCGCCGCGAGAAGGCCAACTCGAACATCTGCACCGCCCAGGTGCTACTGGCCAATATCGCGGGTTTCTACGCCGTCTATCACGGCCCGGCCGGGCTCAAGCGCATTGCCCAGCGGGTACACCGGCTGACTTGCATCCTCGCGGTCGGCCTGGAGCGCCACGGCATTGCCAGGGTCAACCGGCACTTCTTCGACACCCTGACCCTGGAGGTCGGCGGCAGCCAGACGGCGATCATCGAAAGCGCCAGGGCGCAGCAGATCAACCTGCGGATTCTCGGCCGTGGCCGGCTGGGGCTGAGCCTGGATGAAACCTGTGACGAAAGCACCGTGGCCCGTTTGTTCGACGTGTTCCTGGGTGCCGACCACGGGCTGGATGTCAGCAGCCTGGACGCCGAGGCGCTGGAGTCGGGGATTCCCGACCCGCTGCTGCGACGCACGCGCTACCTGACCCACCCGGTGTTCAGTGCCCATCACAGCGAAACCGAAATGTTGCGCTACCTCAAGCAGCTGGAGAACAAGGACCTGGCGCTCAACCAGTCGATGATTCCCCTGGGCTCCTGCACCATGAAGCTCAATGCCAGCAGCGAGATGATCCCCATCACCTGGCCGGAGTTCGCCAACCTGCATCCCTTCGCACCCCGGGAGCAGGCTGCCGGCTATGGCCTGCTGATCGCGGAGCTGGAGCGTTGGCTGTGCGCCATCACCGGTTTCGACGCCATCTGCATGCAGCCCAACTCCGGGGCCCAGGGTGAGTACGCCGGGCTGCTGGCGATTCGTCGCTACCACGAGAGCCGCCGGCAAGGCGGCCGGCATGTCTGCCTGATCCCGGCGTCGGCCCACGGCACCAACCCGGCCTCGGCGCAGATGGCCGGGATGCAGGTGGTGATCGTCGAGTGCGACGAGGCCGGCAACGTCGACCTGGAAGACTTGAAGGCCAAGGCCCAGGCGGCCGGCGAGCGCCTGTCGTGCCTGATGGCTACCTACCCTTCGACCCACGGCGTGTACGAAGAGGGCATCAGCCAGATCTGCGAAGTTATCCACAGCCACGGCGGCCAGGTGTACATGGACGGCGCCAACCTCAACGCCCAGGTAGGCCTGGCCCGGCCGGCGGACATTGGCGCCGATGTCTCGCACATGAACCTGCACAAGACCTTCTGCATTCCCCATGGCGGCGGTGGCCCGGGCATGGGGCCGATTGGCGTGCGCGCGCACCTGGCGCCGTTTGTCGCCAACCACCCGGTGGTGCCCATCGACGGGCCGTTACCGGAGAACGGCGCCGTCAGCGCAGCGCCCTGGGGCAGTGCGAGCATCCTGCCCATCAGCTGGATGTACATCGCCCTGATGGGGCCGCAGCTGGCGGATGCCAGCGAGGTGGCGATCCTTGCGGCCAACTATCTGGCCGAGCAATTGAGCGGTGCCTTCCCGGTGCTCTACAGCGGCCGCAACGGCCGGGTGGCCCACGAATGCATCCTCGATCTGCGCCCGCTCAAGGCCCAGACCGGGATCAGCGAGGAAGACGTGGCCAAGCGCTTGATGGACTACGGCTTCCATGCCCCGACCATGTCCTTCCCGGTGCCGGGCACCCTGATGGTGGAGCCCACGGAAAGCGAATCCAAGGCCGAGCTCGACCGTTTTATCGAAGCCATGCTGAGCATCCGCGCCGAGATCGCCCAGGTGCAGGAGGGCAACTGGCCGGCCGAGGACAACCCGCTCAAGGGCGCTCCCCATACCCTGGCGGATATCACCGGAGTCTGGGAGCGCTCCTACAGTATCGAACAGGCGGTGCTGCCCACCGCCCATACCCGGGCCCACAAGTACTGGCCGGCGGTGAACCGGGTGGACAACGTCTATGGCGACCGCAACCTGTTCTGCGCCTGCGTGCCGCTGGCGGACTACCGCTGAACGGGCCTCAGTAGTGGTGGCGCGTCCGCGCCGGCTGGCTGCCATGGCTACTGGCACGGGCAGGTTGGGTTTCCAGGGGATAGAGGTGCAGCAACTCTTCCTCGATCACCTGGTTGCTCAGGCCCAGTTCCAGCTCCGGGCAGTCCAGGTCCAGCCAGTCACCGTGCTGCAACTGCAGGTCGCTCTCGCGCCGGCTGGCGCTGTGGAACACATAGTGGACCATGCCCGGTTGCAGGAACTGTTCGTGCTGTTCGAGGAAGGCCTGGGAGTATTTGCGAATAGCCCACCAGTTCTGCTGGTCGAGGCGATAGCTGCGCTGCGGCAACGGCGTGCCCTGGCGTTCGACCCGGACATTGAGTGACAGGCTGTTCTGCAGTTCGCCGAGGATCAGCGCCGGGGCGATGGCGCACTGGCGCAAACGCGATTGCGCGCAGGAACTGGCGTCCTGATGGCTCAGCAACGGGTCGTGAATGTCGTGGCCGAGGCTGAAGCCGACAAAGCGCAACTGACCGAAGGGGTCCACCAGGTACACGCACACCACCCCGGGCTGGCTGGAAATGCTCTGGGCGTGGTACGGAATCATCAGCGGCTCGCCGTCGGTCTTCAGCAGGCTGCCATTGCCCTTGTAGAACCAGCCCTGGCGGGTGTGCGGAGTGTTCAGGGTGACTTCGCTGACCTGCACCAGCAGGTTGTCCCGAGGCTTGAGCGGTGGGCGCAACGGGCCTTGCTGGGGACCGTCCGCGGGCAGTTGCGGGTGGGGCGCGAGGCTGCGCAGGTGTTCGCTCCAGCCCAGATGGCGACGGCTGCAGAACAGCAGGGTCTCGTACAGCCCGCCGTGTTCGGAATAGGCCCGCACGCTGCGGCCATTGTGAAAGTCGAACAGCCCGATGGCGCGCTGGTCCTTGTGGCAGACATCCAGCAACAGCAGGTAATCGTCCATGATTCTCTAGTCCTTCAGGGGCAAGGGGGCGGGGAGGATGGGCAGCGCTTCGCGCACGCGCGAACGGCGCGGTTCGAGGGCCTGTTCCTTGAGCAGGAATGACAGCAGCAAGCCGGCCAGGCTGCCGCTCAGGGCCACGTACAGGATCGATGGCAGGCCGAAATGGCTGGCGGCGAACCCGGCCACGGCCGGTGACAACCCGCCACCCAGGATCTCGCCGAACCCCACCACGATTCCGGTCGCCGCCGGCAGCAGGGCCGGAGTGACCGATTCGCTGGTCAGCGGGCCGACCGTCATGCAGATCAGGCTGAAGTTGAAGAACGACAGCAGGAACAGCAGCAGGAACAGCAGCCAGGGAAGGGGCGGGCTGACGATCAGCAGGCCCACCAGGGTGCTGCTGGTCATGAAGCACACCGACACCACCGGCTTGCGCCCGAGACGGTCGGACATGCCGGGGATGATCAATTGGCCGATGAAGCCGCCCACGCCGATGGCCGAGATGACGAAGGCCATGGACAGGGTTTCCAGGTGCATATGGTCGGTCAGGTAGCTGGGCAGCATGGCGCAGAGGACGAACTGGCAGGTGAGTATGCAGAACATGATCAGGATGTTCAGGCTCACGTTGCCGCTCTTGAAAGCCGCCAGCCAGGTGCCTGCGGTGCGGTCGGCCTGGGGCGCCGGCAGCGGTCGGTAGATTTTCCACAGGTAGCCGGCCAGCAGCAGGCCCGGCAGGGAAATGATGGCGAACACCGCACGCCACGAGCCAGTGATTTGCAGGAGGTAAGCGGCGATCAGCGGCCCCAGGCAGAGGCCGAGAATCGGGAACAGCGCCTGCTGGATACCCAGGTTCAGCCCGCGCCGGTCGGGGCGCGAGACTTCATTGGTGACAATGATGCTGGTGGGGGTGAAGGCACCCTCGCAGATGCCCATCAGCCCGCGCAGAATCACCAGCCCCAGCACGCCGGTGGCCAGCGCGGAAAAACCGGACAGTAGCGAAAGCACGGCAATCGAGGTCACCAGCACGCGGCGGGTGCCCAGGCGCTCGATCACGCTGCCCATGCCCAGGGCGGACAGCCCCCAGGTGAAGGCCAGCGCGGCGGACAGGTAGCCCAGGTCCTGATAGTCCAGTTGCAGGTCGTGCATGATCACCGGAAACAGCGGCAGGATGATGAAGCGATCCAGCCCCACCAGCCCGAAACTCAGTGACAGCAACAGCACCATGGATCTTTCGTAACGGCTGTTGGCAGCCGTGGTTGGCATTCCAGTGTTCATCGCTCAGCTTCCTTGTGAAACCATGAACCCGGCGCAAGCGCCGTGGGAGGCCACCCGACGTTGCCCTGCAGCCCGGCAACGTCAGGTGGGACAGGCACAGGCAGTCACATCAGGCGGTCCACTCGCCCACCGCCATTTCCGCGGTGAACCCCGGGCCGAAGGCCGCCAGCAGGCCGATGTCGCCGCGATTGAGGTTGGAATCGAACTGCCGCTTGAGCACGTCGAACACCACCACGCTGGCAATGTTGCCGGCTTCCGACAGGCTGCTGCGCGATTGCGAGACCCGGTTGGATGCCAGGTCCAGGTGCATCACCAGCTCGTCGAGGATCTTGCGACCACCGGTGTGGAAGATGAAGAAGTCGTTGTGCGCACAGTTCTGTTCGAAGCTCTCGTAGTTCAGCCGCTCCATGACCGGTGCCACGTCCTTGATGGAGTTCATCACCGCCTTGTCGAGGGTGAAGTGAAAGCCGGTGTCCTTCACGTCGTACTTGATGTAGTGCTCGCTCTTGGGCAGGAAGTACGACTCGGTCTTCTTGATCTTGAAGCCGCCGGCCTGGTCATCGGCGCGCAGCACGCAGGCGGATACCGCATCGCCGAACAGCGCCGCGGAGATGAAGGCGTGCAGCTTGGTGTCGTCCGGCTGGTAGCACAGCGAGGAGAATTCCAGGGACACGATCAGTACGTGGTTGCGGGCATCGAGCCGGGCGAAGTCGTTGGCGCGGTTGATGGCCGCGGCACCGGCCACGCAGCCCAGCTGGGCGATCGGCAACTGCACGGTGGAGGTTGGCAGGGCCAGGTCGTTGATCAGGTGCGCGGTCAGCGACGGCATCATGAAGCCAGTGCAGGAAGTGACGATCACCATGCGAATGTCGCTGATCTGCAGCCCGGCATTCTCGATGGCCTGGCGCGCCGCGGCCGACGACATCTGCCGGGCTTCACGCTCGTAGACGATGCTGCGGTGGGTGAAACCGGTGTGCACTGCCAGTTCGTCGATCGGCAACACCAGGTGGCGCTCGTTGACTTCGGTGTTGGCGATCATGCGCTTGGCCAGGGCCATGCGTGGATGGTCGGCGTGCAGGTTTTCCAGGTGATCGACCATCTGTTGCTGGGTGATCTTGTGTTGCGGAAACATGACGTGTGGAAGGCAAAGTGTAGACATGATGGGTCCTTGGCTTTAAGTAAGCCAACAAGTTAAGGGGTGGGGATAGTCCCCGTTTATAGGCACAGGAATCTGTAGGCCCTAAAGGAAATCAGGGCCTTAAGGCAACTTCGGGGCGTGAAGTTGCCGTTGATGTAACTTTTAAGTTGGATTTTATTTTAATGGCTAACTTCAGGGTGCCTTATATAAAGGCACCTTGAATAACAACTTATATATCGAGTACGAACTTATAAGCGTATTGCCAGGCCAGGTTGCTTTCGCGCACATGCTTGCGGATCACCATGCGCACCGGCGCACCGACTTTCAGCTGTTGCTGATCGCACACATCGACGATTTCCGAAGCGATCACCAGGCCGTCGTCCAGGCGCACCATGGCCATGATGCGCGGCACGGTTTCGCCATAGCCCATGGCGGCCAGGATCGGGTTCTCGGCCGGGGCCATGACCTCGATCTTGCCACTGCGCGCGCAGCGATACGGCTTCACACTCAGGGAGTTGCAAGCGCCGCAGACGGTGCGCCGGGGGAAGAAGATTTCGTTGCATTCTTCGCACTGGCTGCCTTCGAGGCGGTACTTGCCGCCATGCTCGCGCCATTCGCGAAGCATGCTGGCGGTGGTCATTCTGTGGATCTGTTCTGGGTACATGGACATGGTCCGGGCTCCTTAGTCGTTCGAGAGGACAATCACTGAGTTGTGCGCCGCGTAACCGCCAAGGTTCTGCGACACGCCGATGCGCGCGCCCTTGACCTGGTTGTCGGATTCACCCCTCAGCTGCCGGAACAGCTCGGTGATGTGCAGGATGCCGTCGCAGCCGGAGGCATGGCCGCGGCCGATGTTGCCGCCGTCGGTATTGAGCGGCAGCTGGCCATCCAGGGCGATGCCGCCTTCGAGCACGAAGTCGCCGGCCTGGCCCTTGCCACAGATGCCCATGGACTCCATCTGGATCAGCCCGGCGCCGAGCAGGTCGTAGACCTGGGCCACGTCGATGTCCTTGGCGGTGATCCCGGCTTTCTTGTAGGCGATTTCCGCACAGGCGATGGAGTTGGCCGAAACCGCCATGCCCACATCCTTGGGCAGGCCCGGATGATGCAGGGTCGGGTTGTGAAAGCGCGTGCCGAAATAGTGGGAGACCCCGGTATAGGCGCAACCGCGTACGAACACCGGTTTATCGGTGTACTTGTGGGCCAGGTGTTCGGCCACCAGGATCGCGCAGCCACTGGCTTCGCCCCAGGCCAGCATTGAGCCGCAGGCCTCGCTGTTCTTCAACGCTTCCAGGGAAGGAATCGGCTGGCCATAACGAGTGGCGGTGGGGGTGTTCTGTGCGTAGATGCGCATCTGCCGGCCGAAGGTGGCCAGTACGTCGGCCTCGCGACCGGCATAGCCGAACTTCTGGAAGTACTCGGCGGTGGCCAGGGCGAAGGCATCGGTGTGGGAAATACCGAGGAAATAATCGTATTCACATTCAGTGCTGGAGCCGATGTATTCGGCGTAGTTGAAGTGATCGGTCATCTTCTCGAAGCCGCCGCACAGGACGATGTCGTACTCCCCGGACGCCACCATCTGGTGGCCCATCTGGAACGACACCGAGCTGCTGGTGCAGTTGGCGGTGCTCATGAAGGTCGGCGCCGGGCTGATGCCCAGGGCGTCGGAAATGGTCGGGCCCAGGCCGCCATATTCGGAAATGCCTTCACCGTGATAACCATAGGCCACGGCCTGGATTTCCCGGGGGTGCATCTTGGCGTCCTTGAGAGCCTTGTAGGCGGACTCGACGATCATTTCCTTGAACGTCTGCCGAACTCGTGAACTTCCGGGTTTCGGCGTATAGGCGGCCGAAACGATTGCAACACGACGTGCGCACATGTGCATGCTCCTTGCGTAGACAGGCGTAATCAGAGATAGGCGGTCAGGGCGTAGTCAGCCCGCAGGTACTTGAACTCGTACTTGATGGACGTGCCGTAGTCGACGTAGATCTTGGATTCCAGCAGTTCGCGCAGAGGCTTGTTGTGCTTCTGGTACTGCTCGATGGCGTCGGTGACGGTCAGGGCGATGGCGTCGCTGCCGGCGCCGAAACCGTAGGACACCAGAAGAATTTTCTGCCCCGGGCGTGCCTGGTCCAGTACGTTGATCAGGCCGAGCAGCGGGCTGGCCGATCCGGCATCGCCAACGTTGCCGGCATAGATGCCCGGTTCCACCTGCTTGGGGTTGAAGCCCAGGTGCTTGGCCAGGGAGTAGGGCGTGGACACCAGGTTTTGCTGGAACACCACATAGTCATAGTCGGCGGGGCTGGTGTGCAGCTTGGCCATCAGGCCTTCGGCGGCGCGGCGGGTCTGGTCTTCCAGGCCGATGCTGTTCTTGTCCGAGCCCAGGCCCATGCCCGAACGAATGTAGCGATCACCCTGGGGGCGGATGTTGTCGGCGACATCGGCGGCGCAGGAGAAGCTGGCGTCGAATTCGGCGATGACATCCTGGCTGCCGATCAGCAGCGCAGCGGCTCCGGCCCCGGCATAGGATTCGGTCAGGTCGCCCGGCGCGGTGTTGCGGTTGATGGTGTCGGCGCCGATGGCCAGGGCGCTGCCCGTCATGCCGGAAGCCACCAGCGCCTGGCAGATCTGCAGGGCAGAAGTTCCGGACTTGCCGGCGAACTGCACGTCGGCGCAATAGGCGTCGTAGCCGCTGCCGAGCATTTCCAGGATGATCGAAGCCGAGGCCCGTGAGTCATAGGGGTTGGTGCAGGTGCCCAGGTACAGGGCTTCGATCTGATGACCGGGGACTTTATCCAGGGCCCGTTGCGCCGCCAGCACCCCGAGGGTGATGACATCTTCATCCGGTTGCAGCACGGCTCTTTCCGTGACGCCGAGGTTTTCCTCCACCAGCTTGAGGTCGGTGTTTTTCCAGACGTTGATCACTTCCTGGACTTTCAGGCGGCATACCGGAATACCCGCGCCATAGCTGACAATACCTATCTTTTTCACGTTCATTTTCCTCTTGATTCCATTCTTTTCAGAAAACTGGGTCGTGCCTGCTCAGAAGCACCCTTGAAACATACGGAAAACAGTTTTGCTGCCTTTCTCCTGGCCACACCTGGTGAAACCTGCAGGCCAGAGCGGTTTAACAGCAGACTCCAAATAGGGGAAAACCCACTCGAAAGCTGTTTTTATTCACCTCACTGTGATATGATACGGAACGTTTCGTTTAGTAATAATTTCAGACGATCTAATCTCTTAAGGGAAAAGGGCCGAAGCCTCGAATTCGAGGAACTCCAAGTTACAAGGCCTGAGCTGCTCAACCCTTACGCGATATTTTAAAAACTAGATAGATCGGTGTAAGAAATTCATGATTCTTTCAAGAATGAAACGAAACGGACCGTTTCATTTCGATTCGAGGGAATCCTATACCCTGCGTTGCGTTTGTCAAGCGCCCTGCCTGGAGATTTTTTATTGTGGCTCGTACCCCCTCTCGCAGCTCCATCGGCTCTTTGCGAAGTCCCCATACTCATAAGGCCATTCTCACTTCCACCATCGAAATCCTTAAGGAATGCGGCTATTCCGGGCTCAGTATCGAGTCCGTCGCCCGTCGGGCGGGGGCCAGCAAGCCAACTATCTATCGCTGGTGGACGAACAAGGCGGCGTTGATCGCCGAGGTTTATGAAAACGAGAGCGAACAAGTCAGAAAATTTCCTGATCTCGGCTCGTTCAAGGCAGATCTCGACTTTTTGCTGCGAAATCTCTGGAAAGTCTGGAGGGAGACTATTTGTGGCGAGGCCTTTCGCTGTGTGATCGCAGAAGCGCAACTGGATCCCGCAACCTTGACCCAGCTCAAGGATCAGTTCATGGAGCGCAGAAGGGAAATGCCGAAAAAACTGGTGGAAAATGCCATCAGCAACGGCGAGCTGCCCAAGGACACCAACCGTGAATTACTGCTGGATATGATCTTCGGCTTTTGCTGGTATCGGCTGTTGACTGAGCAACTGACGGTGGAACAGGACATCGAGGAGTTCACTTCTCTGCTGATCAACGGTGTTTGTCCTGGTACGCAACGTTGATCCTTTCGAGCCATTAAGCCCTGGAGTTTCTCGGGCTTAATGGCTGTTGTTTCAGGCCGCGGGGGTGCCGAACTCTCGATACAGGTCCGGCAGGAAGCTGGCCAGATGATTGAACTCGCACATGTCGTGCACCGCGAACTCGTAGGCCAGGGTCTCCAGTTCGGCCTCGCCAAAGCCATTTTCCTTCAGCAGCGATGCAGCCTTTTCTGCCCCAGGAAAGCGGGCCATCGACGGGTGCGCCCCGACCCAGTAACGGCTGCTCAGGTACATGCCGTCCGGTACTTCCTTGAACAGATGCACCATCAACGACACCGGCACCTCAGGATGATCCGCCAGGCTCATCAGGGCGCTGACACTGCCGTCGATCTTCGCTTCGCGATACAGATCGGTGTTCAGGCCCAGGCTGGCCGGCTGCTGGAAGTCGATATGCAGGTGCATCAGGCGATCGCCGACATATTCCGACGCGCAGAAGGTGTTGCCATACAGCCGTTCCTCAAAACTCAGGGACTCATCGCACAGGCGCTGGTGGTGCACGCATGGGTTGCTGACATGGGCATAGGGGAACCACAGGGTGTAGCGCTCCGATTCCGCGGGGTGCCAGATGAACCACCACTTGAACATCTGCGCGGTGCAGCCGGGGAAGAACTTGCGGCTTTGCACGTAGGCCATCGGGCCCGGTAGCAGGGCGTAACCGGATTCCTCGCTGACAAAGTCCGGTTCGAGCAGGCGATTGATGTCCTCGATGCTCGGGGTCAGGGTGTCTTCCAGGGCCATGGGGCCTTGCTGAATCTTACGGACGGCGGACAGCGGCACGCGCATTTCCGACCGGAAATACTTGGCGTAGGGCTTGTTCCTGACCGCCGCCTGATTGCGTAGGAACAGCTTCTGCATGGGCAGTGAGAAGTAGGTGAAGGGAGTCATGTTGCGCGCTTCCATGCTGATATCCTTTGGCGTGAATTGACAGATAGCCGCCATTTCGCTGCAACCCTTAACGGAATTGAACGAGAAACTGGCGCTTTGTAGCTAAGCAGTCCATAAACAAAAGTCAAATTTGAATTTAACTTAGTGAGAGCGCCTATGGCCGTTTCCGCTTCCCCGCAGCCAACTGCGGCCCGTACGCCGCGTCAGGATGGCCAGGCTACCCGCCAACAGATCCTGGAAACGGCCGGCCAGCTTTTTGCTGAGCTGGGGTACGCCAACACCACCAGCAAGCAGATCTGCGAGAACTCCAGGGCCAACAACGCCTCGGTCAACTACCACTTCGAGAACAAGGACGGCCTGTATCGGGCGGTGCTGCGCGAGGCCCACGACCGCCTGGTGCGGATCGAGACCATGATCAGCCTGAGTGAAAGCCAGGGCAGCCCCGAGGACAAGCTGCGGGCGATCATCACCGTGCTCATCGAGGGGCTGGGCAACCAGCGTGAGGGCTGGGCGCTGAAAGTCCTGACCCGCGAACTGTTGTCACCCTCCGCGGTGCTGCCGGCGATCCTGGAGGAGCAGGCGTTTCCCAAGGCGAAGATCGTGCGCACCATCCTCGGCCAGATCATGGATCTATCGCCTGAGGACCCGGTCACCCTGCGCAGCGCCGTCAGCGTTTTTGCGCCCTGCCTGTTCCTGCTGATCGCCCATCAGCCGCTGGCGCGCAATGTGTTGCCCGGCCTGGAGCTGGATCCACCGGCGTTGATCGAGCACATGATGAGTTATGCCCTGGCCGGCCTGGCTGCAGTGTCCCGCACACCTGGGGTCTAGCCGGCTGATCGGGCACACGAAAACGCCGACCCTGGGGTCGGCGTTTGCTGTCGGCCATCCCTTGGGCGACGGTTACTCCTGAGCGACAGCGTTCTTCGCCAGGATGGCGTTGGCCAGTTCCATGTCGGTGGCCTTGAGGCCGGGGTTGTCGGCGCGGACTTTCTGCATGGCGGCTTCCAGGTACGGGCCGCGAATGCTGCCATCGCTGGCAACGAAGCTGCCGGCGTCATCCTGGGCGGCGACGATCAACTTGTGGTCCTTGAAGGTCAGGTAGGTGGAGCCGGTGGTGGCCCCGGAGGAAATGACGTTACGCCAGAAGGTGTCGGCCATTGCCGAACCAACGGGAAGAGACAGCAGGGCAAGGGTGGCGACAGCAATTTTCAGACGCATGATGGGTGACTCCGAAAGGGGGTATCTGCATCGTTTGATTCTAGATAACCCCGCGGAGTTCCGTGACTCATCAGTCAAGGTTTTCGACCAACAGGATTGCGCCTTCCTGGCCCACCACCCGCACCCGGGCGCCCACGGGGGCGTCGGCCCCCTTGGCGATCCACACGCCGTCGGCCACCTTGATCCGCCCGCGGCCGTCGACAATCGCCTGGTGCACCACAAAGGTCTTGCCGATCAGCTCCTGGCCCCGCAGGTTGAGGTTCGGCTGATCGCTGGGGCGTACCACGCTGCGCTGGCGGCGCCACCAGTACAGTGCGGTGAGCACCGACAGCAGGCCGAACAGGAGGAACTGCACCTCCCATGACAGGCCGGGAATGAGAAAGGTCAGGACCCCGACTGTGGCGGCTGCGAGGCCGATCCACAGCAGGTAGCCGCCGGCCCCGAATACTTCGAAGATCAGCAGGATGGTGCCAAGGGCCAGCCAGTCCCAGAACGATAGAGCTTGCACAAATGCCAACATGAAGCCTGCCTCAGACCTTCTTGCTGTCGAACGTGGCCTTGACGATCTCGCCGATGCCGCCCACGGCGCCGATGACCTGGCTGGCTTCCAGGGGCATCAGGATCACCTTGCTGTTGTTGGCCGACGCCAGTTTGCCCAGGGCATCGATGTATTTCTGCGCGACGAAGTAGTTGATCGCCTGGACGTTGCCGGTAGCAATCGCCTCGGACACCACTTGGGTCGCCCGGGCCTCGGCTTCGGCCTGGCGCTCCCGGGCTTCGGATTCGAGGAATGCCGCCTGGCGTTCGCCCTCGGCTTCAAGAATCTGTGCCTGCTTCTTGCCTTCTGCGGTAAGGATGGCGGCGGCCCGCAGGCCTTCGGCTTCGAGGATCTGCGCACGCTTGACCCGCTCGGCCTTCATCTGCCCGGACATGGCCGCCATCAGGTCGGCGGGTGGGCTGATGTCCTTGATTTCGATCCGGGTGATCTTGATCCCCCAGGGGGCGGTGGCCTCATCGACAGTTCGCAGGAGTTTCTCGTTGATGCCGTCACGTTGGCTGAGCATGGCGTCCAGTTCCATGGAACCGAGCACCGTACGGATATTGGTTTGCAGCAGGTTGCGGATGGCGTGCTCGAGGTTGTTGACCTCATAGGCGGCCTGGGCGGTGTTGACCACCTGGAAGAAACACACGGCGTCGATCTGCACCGTGGCGTTGTCGGCGGTGATGACTTCCTGGGGTGGGATATCCAGCACGCTTTCCATCACGTTGATCTTGCGCCCGATGCGATCCATCACCGGAATGATGATGTTCAACCCCGGCTTCAGGGTGTTGGTGTAGCGGCCGAAGCGTTCCACGGTCCATTGGTAGCCTTGGGGCACGACCTTGAAACCCATGAAGACGATGGCCACGGCGAGGCCGACGAAAAGTAACAACACGCTTCCGATCTGCATAACATTCTCCTGCTCAGATGTGATCAAGGGGCACAGGGGGCGAGTGTAAGGCGGCGCCCGGTCGCGCGCAGAGATACCGTGGCCCTTGCATCATCAGGACACACATCACCGGCGTGCCCGTTGCCTCACAGTTGGAAGCGGGTGACCGAGGTCTGCAAGGTGGCCACGGAGTTTTCCATCTGCTCCACGGTCTGGGTCAGCTCACGCATGGCCTGGCTGTTGCGCCGGGCTACCAGGCTGATCATCTCCACCCGTTGCGCCACTTCGCTACTGGCCTTGGACTGCTCGCCGATGGTGAGGGAAATCTCCTCCACCATCACCGCCGAGCGCTGGGCGCCCTGGCGGATCTCATTGATCGAGGTGCCCGCCTGCTGGGCCATCTGGACCCCGTCGTTGACCCGGCTGACCCCGGTTTGCATGCTGTTCACGGCTTGTTCGGTGGTTTCCCGGATGCGTTCGATCATGCCGGTGATTTCCCGGGTGGACTGTGCGGTGCGGGCTGCCAGATTGCGCACTTCGTCAGCCACCACGGCGAACCCCCGGCCGGCTTCCCCGGCCCGGGCGGCTTCGATGGCGGCGTTCAGGGCCAGCAGGTTGGTCTGCTCGGCGATGCCGTTGATCACCTGGATGATCGAGTGAATCTCTTCCGAGGACTGGCCCAGGGCGGTGATGCTGCGGGAAGACTGGTTCACCGCCTCGGCAATATGGCTCATGCCGTCCACGACCCCGAGGATTACCTGGCCGCCGCTACCGGCCAGGGATTCGGACTGGGCGGCAATGCCCTGGGCATTGCGCGCGTGTTCGGCCACCTGGGCGATATTGCTGATCATCTGCTCCATGGCGGCGGCCATGTTGGTGGCGCCGTCGGCCTGTTCGCTGGCGCCGTCGGCAATGCTCAGCGACGTGTCGCTGAGGCTGTGGGAGCGGCCGCGCAACTCTTCGCTTTCATGGCGGATGGTGGTGATCATCTGCCGCAGGTTGTCTTGCATTTCTCCAAGGGCCCGTTGCAGTTGGCCGGCCTCGTCATGCCTGTCGACGCTGATAGGCGTGGTCAGGTTGCCCTGGGCAATGGCCCGGGCGGTGGCCACGGATTTTTCCAGGGGTTTGAGCACCCGGGTGAGCAGCTGCCGGGTCAACAGCGCCAGTGCCAGGGCGGCCAGCAGGCTGCCGCCGATCAGCCACCAGGCGGCCTGGCGGACCGCACTTTCACTGAGTTCGCGGGTTTGGGCGGTGCTGGCTTCGATCTGGCTGCTGAGGGCGGCGTTGCGGCTCTCCACTTCGCTGAAGCGCTGGGAGAACTCCGGCATTTGCAGGCGCGCGGCCTGTGGGTCCTTGAGGGCCTGCCCGGCGATGTTCTCGGCGGCGTGAATGTAGTTTTCCAGCACCGGCTGCAGTTCGGTGATGGCGTTGCGGATTTCCGGTGCCAGGGGCAACTTGGCGTTTTCCGCCAGGGCCTTGCGGAACCAGTCGCCGTGTTCGCGCAGGCTATTGCGGACCTCTTCGCCAGCGGCGGCATCGCCGGGCTGGCTGCTCAGGGCCTCCAGCACATCGGCCCGCAGGGCGTCGTGCATCATGTCGGCCTCCAGGTGGTTGCGCAGGGCGCTGGCGTTGAGTTCGTTGTCCACCAGTGCCCGCGCCAGGCGTGACTGGCCCCATAAACCCAGCCCGGCCACCAGGGCAATGGCCAGGAGGCTGACAACCCCGGTGGCGAGCATGTTTTGACGAATGTTCATACCGGGCTCCCTGCTTTTCTCGGCGGTGACTCAAGCGTAGTCCAGCGCCTGGGGTTCGCCTCCTGTGCCGCTATGGGGGCTGGTTGCCGGGCGTGACCCGTAGCACTTCCTCAAGGCTGGTCAGGCCTTGGGCAACCTTGTGCGCGGCAGCCAGGCGCAGGCTGCGCATGCCGTCGGCACAGGCCTGGTGGTGCAGGCGGGCAAGATCCAGATCGCGATGGATCAGGGCCTTGAGGGGGGAGCCCAAGGGCATGATTTCGTAGACCCCGGTGCGCCCGTGGTAACCGGTACCCCGGCATTCGGCGCAGCCCACCGCGCGCTGGCCGCCGGCAGCGGGTGGCAGGTGCCGGGTTCCGGTCAGGCTTTCCCAGTCATCCGCCGTCAGCTGGGCGGGAACCTTGCAGTACGGGCAGAGGGTGCGCAGCAGGCGCTGGGCCATGACCCCGATCAGGGTGGCCTTGATCAGGTAATGGGGCACGCCCAGTTCCAGCAGTCGGCTGATGGCGCCGGGGGCGTCGTTGGTGTGCAGGGTAGACAGCACCAGGTGCCCGGTAAGTGCGGCCTGGATGGCCATTTCCGCAGTCTCCAGGTCACGGATCTCGCCGATCATGATGATGTCGGGGTCCTGGCGCATCAGTGCGCGCACGCCGCTGGAAAAACTCAGGTCGATATTGTGCTGGACCTGCATCTGGTTGAACGCCGGTTCGATCATCTCGATCGGGTCCTCGATGGTGCACAGGTTGACCTCGGGGGTCGCGAGCTTCTTCAGGGTGGTATAGAGGGTGCTGGTCTTGCCCGAGCCGGTGGGCCCGGTGACCAGGATGATGCCGTGGGCCTGGGTGGTCATGGCTTGCCAGCGGCTCAGGTCATCGGTGCCAAAGCCCAACTGGTCGAAATCCTTGAGCAGGACCTGGGGATCGAAGATGCGCATCACCAGCTTTTCACCGAACGCCGTGGGCAGGGTCGAGAGTCGCAACTCGATTTCACTGCCGTCGGGGGTGCGCGTCTTGACCCTGCCATCCTGGGGCTTGCGCTTTTCCGCGACGTTCATGCGCCCCAGGCTCTTGAGGCGGCTGACGATGGCCAGGGTGACCTGGGGCGGGAACTGGTAGACGTTGTGCAATACGCCATCGATGCGAAAGCGCAGGGTGCCGTGCTCGCGGCGGGGTTCGATATGGATGTCGCTGGCCCTTTGCTGAAAGGCGTACTGGAACAGCCAGTCGACGATATTGACGATGTGCGCATCGTCGGCATCCGGCTCCTGGTCGCTGGCCCCCAGTTTCAGCAGTTGCTCGAAGTTGCCCAGGCCACTGGCTTTCTGTTCGCTGCTGGCGCCGCTGACCGACTTGGCCAGGCGATAGAACTCCAGGGTCAGGCGCTGGATGTCCAGCGGGCTGGCCACCACCCGTCGCACCGTGCGCTTGAGAACATGGGCCAGGTCTGCTTCCCAGGCACTGACGTAAGGTTGGGCGCTGGCCACGGTAACGCTCTGCCCATCCACGGCCACGGCAAGGATCTTGTGCCGCTGGGCGAAGGCGAAGGACATCAGCGGCGTGATGCTGGCCACGTCGATGCGCAGGGGGTCGATACGCAGGTAAGGCTGGCCGGCTTGCCGGGCCAGCCAGGCCGTGAGGCTGTCCAGGTCCAGATGTGCGCCGGGGTGCTGCAGGTCGGGCAATTGCTGGCCGGCGATCACTTCCAGGGGATGCAGCAGGTTACCGGCTGCCTGATGCCGGACGCTCATGGCCTGCTCGGCGGCATCCTGGCTGATGCGGCCCTGGGCCAGCAATTCACGCAGCAGTTCGCTGAGGTCCAGCCAGCGGTCCTGGGGAAGGTGCGCGGCGTTCATGGGCGATTCCTTGGGGCTGTTGTCCAGATGTGGGTCTCTGACCACGAACAGCCAAGAATAGTCCCCGGGGCCTCAAGGGAATGCTTGCCAAGGGTTGCAGGGTTTTGCCGGGATCAACCCGCGGCCTGCAGGCGCGAAGGTTCCGCCAACTCCAGCTCCACGTCACAGACACTGATCAGGTTGCGCAGCTTTGCGCCGATCACCTGGGCCCGATGCCAGCTCAGGTCGTCGAGTTCCACCTCCATATACAGCGTGGCGTCCTGCTGCTGCATCGACACCCGCTGCGGCACCAGGAACTGCAGGGCGAAGTGGTTGAGGATGCGGCACAGCACATCGGCCTCGGCGTCGGCCACTATCCGGTAGTGCACGCGACAGTGAGCATTGTTGAGGTTCCAGGCATCGGCGCGGGGGGCTGGCTCGAAAGGGTGCATGGTGGTCTCCAGTTCAGTGGAGAAATTTTTACATTCGGTTTCGGGTATTTCTTATCTAAGATTGGGTTTGTTTGCTTGAATATGAATTGTTCAATTCAATTTTTAATATTTATGGGTATTTATTATGCATAGCGACCTGGACGCCTATGACCGCCGCATCCTCGCGCTGCTGCAAGAGGACGCCTCGCTTTCCAGTGCGCAGATCGCCGAGCAGGTGGGGTTGTCCCAGTCGCCATGCTGGCGACGGATCCAGCGGATGAAGGAGGAGGGGGTGATCCGCGGCCAGGTGACCCTGCTGGACCGCAAGAAGATCGGCCTCAACACGCAAATCTTCGCCGAGATCAAGCTCAACGCTCACGGGCGCTCCAACTTCACCGAATTCACCGAGGCGATCCGCGGTTTTCCGGAAGTGCTGGAGTGCTATGTGCTGATGGGCGCGGTGGACTTTCTGCTGCGGATCGTGACCGCGGATATCGAAGCCTATGAACGCTTCTTCTTCGAGAAGCTGTCCATGGTGCCGGGTATCCAGGAGGTGAACTCGATCGTTGCCCTGTCGGAGATCAAGTCCACCACCAGCCTGCCGGTCATGCGCTGAGGGGCGGGGTTACAGGCGCAGGAGGGTTTTCCAGGCACGGTTCTGGAACACCGCGATGGCCTGCTGCTTGCGGGCGTCGAGGGCTTCGTCGGTGATCGGCTCGTTGGCCAGCTGGGCCAGTTTGTTCAACTCGCCATAGAGACGGTCCAGCTCCGGGATCTCCAGCGCGGAGCGGGCGTGGTGCAACCAGGCCTGGATGCGTTCAATGCGCGGCAACTGCTCGGCCAGGTCTTCCGGTTGCTGCTGATAGCGCGGCAGTTGCAGGGAGGTGGCTTCCTCGGCCAGCAGGCGTGGCAACCAGCTGCCCAACTGTGCGGCGCCCTGGCGGTTGCCCCGGGTGTTGCGGTCAGCGGCCCAGGCCCGGGCCAGCAGCCAGCGCGAGGTATTCAGCGAGAACAGGCCCCAGCGCACGTCCTGCAACTCTTCGATGAACTGCTCCGGCGCGGCCTTGCGCACGTCTTCGTCATCAAGGCCGGCCTGTACCAGCGGACGCCAGTCTTCCAGCAGGGCGTCCAGGGCACTGCGCAACTCAGCGGTGGACTGGCGCGGTGCGGCCTGGCCCAGGCTGCTGGCCAGGGCTCGCAGCTCGGCAAGGTTGTCCACCCAGTCCTGCAGCAGGCGCCAGTGGCCATTGAAGCGGTACTGCTCGGCCAGGCGCTGGCTGCTGCCCAGCAGGTGCCAGGCCAGAGCGGCGAAAGCTTCGTCCAGGGGCGTCTCGGCGCTCAATTGCGGCGCGGGTAGGCTCAGGGAGTAGCTGCCGGCGTCGAACAGGCGATAGCCGCGCTCGGCCTTGCTGATGTCGCAGGGCATCAGCGGCAGGGTCAGGGCCAGCTCCGCTGCCAACTCCAGCAGGGCAGCCGGTTCGCCTTCACGCAGCTCCAGTTCCAGCTCGCAGATTTCTTCCTTTTGCTTGCCGGCGATGACTTGGCCCAAGTCCAGGGCGGCTTCGATCACCACCTTGGCCTTGCCGCGGCCCCAGGCGATTTCCGCGCGCTCGCGGACGAAATCCGTGGTGAACAATGGCTTGAGGGTCTTCTTGTCCAGTTCGGCCAGGGCTTCGGGCCAGCATTGGCCTTCGAGCTTTTTCACGTCCAGCTTGGCCTTGGCCAGTTGCCAGTCGTACTCGTTGCGTTCGGACAGGCCGGCGACGCTCTGGCCGCTGGTCTTCAGGGTCTGGATCACCGCGTCACCGTCGCGACGCAGGCGCAGGGCGACTTTGGCCCGGGCCAGGTCGCGTTCTGGGGTGTCGAAGTACTGATTCATCAGTTCACGGCGTTCCCAGCCACTTTTATTGCGTTTTTTCAGTAGCGGGTGCTCGCGCAGGGCGGCGAGGGTTTCGCGGCTGACGCGGAGTTTGATTTCGGTTTCTTTCTGCATGGCCGGAAAATCCAGGATCGGGAGCGCAGCCGGGGAAGAGTTGGCTGCCAAGGCCGTGCAGTGTACAGGACAAGGCGCCCGCAGGTGCCGCGGCGGTTCCTTCCGCTTGCGGGATGCCTCTATGATGGGCCTCACATTGGGATTCCCGGAGACAGCTCATGCCCCTGCCGTCCATGAAGGATCAGTTTGCCGCGCTGATCGCCGCGCCATCGGTGAGCTGCACTCAAGCAGCACTGGATCAATCCAACCGTGCGGTGATCGACCTGCTGGCCGGTTGGCTCGGCGACCTGGGTTTTGCCTGTGACATCCAGCAGGTCAGCCCCGGCAAGTTCAACCTGCTGGCCAGTTTCGGCAGTGGCCCTGGCGGCCTGGTACTGGCCGGGCACAGCGACACCGTGCCCTATGACAGCGCGCTGTGGCAGACCGACCCCTTGAAGCTGACCGAAGTCGACGGCCGCTGGGTCGGCCTGGGCAGTTGCGACATGAAGGGTTTCTTCGCCCTGATCATCGAGGCAGTGCGGCCCCTGCTGGATCAGCCTTTCAAGCAGCCGCTGCTGGTCCTCGCCACTTGCGACGAAGAAAGCTCCATGGCCGGGGCGCGGGCCTTGGCGCAAGTCGGCCGGCCCCTGGGGCGCGCGGCGGTGATCGGCGAGCCTACGGGGCTCAAGCCGATTCGCCTGCACAAGGGGGTGATGATGGAGCGCATCGAGATCCTCGGCCGCAGCGGTCATTCGTCGGACCCAAGCCTGGGTCGCAGTGCCCTGGAAGCCATGCACGATGCCATTGGCGAGCTGCGGGGCCTGCGGTTGCTGTGGCAGCGCGAGTACCGCAATGCGCAGTTCAGCGTCCCGCAACCGACCCTGAACTTCGGCTGCATCCATGGCGGCGACAACCCCAACCGCATCTGTGGCCAGTGTTCCCTGGAGTTCGACCTGCGGCCCCTGCCGGGCATGGATCCGGACGTGCTGCGCGAGGCCATCCGGCAGAAGCTCAAGCCGATTGCCGAACGCCATGAAGTGAAGATCGACTATGCGCCGCTGTTCCCCGCGGTCCCGCCTTTCGAGCAGCCCGAGGATGCCGAGTTGGTGCGAGTGGCAGAGCGGTTGACCGGGCATCGTGCCGAAGCAGTAGCGTTTGGCACCGAAGCACCTTATCTTCAGCGCCTTGGCTGCGAGACCCTGGTGCTCGGCCCGGGTGATATCGCCTGTGCCCACCAGCCGGGGGAGTACCTCGAAATGTCACGCTTGCAGCCTACCGTGCATCTATTACGTGAATTGATTGAACATTACTGCCTGACGCCGGCCCAATTTCAGTAAATTGCCGGTGGCCTTGTCCGTACCCATGAGGAGAGTAAGCGTGTTGCCAAGCCTGTTCCGACGATAACCATCAGCCCGCTGTGAGTTTTCCGTTTCGTCCTTTCATAGGCTGCTTTTTATTTACAGGCTCAGGTTCATGCCCGAATACGTCAATTGGCTTCGCCACGCGTCTCCCTATATCAATGCCCACCGCGACTGCACCTTCGTGGTCATGCTGCCCGGCGACGGCGTTGAACACCCCAACTTCGGCAATATCGTCCACGACCTGGTGCTGCTCCACAGCCTGGGGGTGCGCCTGGTGCTGGTGCACGGCTCGCGCCCACAGATCGAAGCCCGCCTGGCGGCCCGTGGCCTGACGCCCCATTACCATCACGGCCTTAGGATCACCGACGCGGCAACCCTGGAGTGCGTGATCGATGCCGTGGGCCAGTTGCGCATCGCTATCGAGGCGCGCCTGTCCATGGACATGGCCTCTTCACCGATGCAGGGCTCGCGGTTGCGGGTGGCCAGCGGCAACCTGGTGACTGCCCGTCCGATCGGCGTGCTGGAAGGCGTCGACTATCACCACACCGGCGAAGTGCGCCGGGTCGATCGCAAGGGCATCAATCGCCTGCTGGACGAGCGCTCCATCGTCCTGCTCTCGCCCCTGGGGTATTCCCCCACCGGGGAAACCTTCAACTTGGCCTGCGAAGACGTGGCCACTCGCGCCGCCATCGACCTTGGGGCCGACAAACTACTGCTGTTCGGCGCCGACCCGGGCCTGCTGGATGAAAACGGCAAGCTGGTGCGCGAATTGCGCCCGCAACAGGTGCCGGCGCATTTGCAGCGCCTGGGGGGCAACTATCAGGCCGAGCTGCTGGATGCCGCCGCCGAGGCGTGCCGCGGCGGAGTCGGACGCAGCCATATCGTCAGCTATGCCGAGGACGGCGCCTTGCTGACCGAACTCTTCACCCGCGACGGCGGCGGCACCCTGGTGGCCCAGGAACAGTTCGAGCGGGTGCGCGAGGCGGCGATCGAGGACGTGGGCGGCTTGCTGGAGCTGATCAGCCCGCTGGAAGAGCAGGGCATCCTGGTGCGGCGTTCCCGCGAGGTGCTGGAGCGCGAGATCGAGCAGTTCAGTGTGGTGGAGCGCGAGGGCATGATCATCGCCTGCGCGGCCCTCTACCAGATTGCCGATTCCGATGCCGGTGAGCTGGCGTGCCTGGCGGTGAACCCCGAGTACCGCCATGGCAAGCGTGGCGACGAGCTGCTGGAAAGGATCGAGACCCGCGCTCGGGCCCAGGGCTTGAAGACGCTGTTCGTCCTCACCACTCGTACCGCTCACTGGTTCCGCGAGCGTGGTTTCGTGCCCAGCAGTGTCGAGCGCCTGCCATCGGCCCGGGCCTCGCTGTACAACTACCAGCGCAATTCGAAGATCTTCGAAAAAGCCCTCTGAACCCGCCTCTTTGCGCAACTGGCCGCCACGGCCCGATCAATTGATCGAACCGTGGCGGCCAGTTGCACATGTCAGAAAAATTTCATTTCGATACAAAAACTGTAACAAATTGACGGGAGGATAGGCTCTTAGCCATGATTGCGTCGCTTTTTTGATCCTGAATGACGTTTTGCGCTTGTACACGCAGGGGATCTTGGGGGCTGAGTCAGGGGAATATTTTTCAGAAATAAGCTTGCGAGCGTCTACGCTGCGATTCGCCGTTTGATAATGGCGAGCTTTATTTCTAAAAGGTATGAAAAAGAATTAAACAATTCTTTTTGGGTTTATGAGTAATTCATTACCCTGCATGGACCAAATCACTGCGATTAGACCATGGTCGTAGACACAGGTCGTTACGATTGACTTATCAGTCACGGTCTGGCGCTAATCGCGCATCTGTGGCACCCGGGCGTTCGATCCGGGGCCAGGAACCACAAGAATTAGAAACGAGAGGAGCGATACATGAACAAGTCCACCTTGGCCCTGGCTGTGGCCGTAGGGGTTTTGGCGCAGCAGGCAGGCGCCGCCGGTTTTGTCGAAGACAGCAAAGCTACCTTGGGGCTGCGTAACTTCTACATCAATACCGACAACCGCGACGGCGATACCAAAGCCGCGAAGGCTCAGAGCAAGCAGGAAGAATGGGGCCAAGGCTTCATCTTCAACTTCACCTCTGGCTACACCGAAGGCACCGTAGGTTTTGGCCTGGATGCAATCGGCCTGCTGGGCGTGCGCCTGGATTCCGGTGGCGGCACCAACGGCGCGACCACCACTTCTTCCGGTGGCACTGTTTTCCCGACTCACTCCTCCAGCGGCAAGAACGCTCAAGCGGTGAACGATTATTCCAGCCTGGGTCTGACCGGCAAGGTCAAGGTTTCCCAGACCGAGCTGAAAATCGGCACCCTGATGCCTAACAACCCGGTGATCAAGTACAACGACGGTCGTCTGCTGCCACAAACCTTCCAGGGTGGCCAGATCACTTCGAACGAGATCAAGGACCTGACCCTGAC
Organism: Pseudomonas sp. GW823-FHT03E05; assembly: GCF_058796855.1. Lineage (NCBI taxonomy): Bacteria > Pseudomonadati > Pseudomonadota > Gammaproteobacteria > Pseudomonadales > Pseudomonadaceae > Pseudomonas > Pseudomonas sp. GW823-FHT03E05. The sequence goes on along the minus strand of NZ_JBXAJB010000003.1, from coordinate 361,150 downwards.
TGCCGGTCAGATCGAGCACGCCAAAGGCCGTAACTCGAGCAACAACGAAGGTCTGTCCATTGCTGGCGCCAACGCCGGCTCCAACTATGATGCCGGCAAGTTCAGCAACAAGTTCTACTACGGTGGTGCTGACTACAAGATCACCAAGGATCTGACCGCTTCGTACTACTACGGCGAGCTGAAGGACTTCTACTCGCAGAACTTCCTGGGCCTGGTGCACAACTGGTCCATCGGTCCTGGCGTACTGAAAAGTGACCTGCGCTACTACCGCAGCCGTGACAACGGCTCCAACGGCGACACCGCGGCCTACTACACCACCGGCTACTACCCGGACAAAGGCCTGTCGGCGATCACCAAAGGCAAGGTCGACAACAACCTGTACAGCTACCTGGCCCTGTACTCGGTTGAAGGCCACACCTTCGGTGGCGGCTACCAGTACAGCAACGGTGACAGCGATTTCCCTTGGTTGAACCAGGGTGACGGCTCGTCCAACAGCACCATCACCGACATGCAGATCCAGAAGTTCGCCCGTGCCGGCGAGCGTACCTGGCAGGCTCGCTACGCCTATGACTTCGCCAAGGTCGGCCTGCCTGGCCTTACCGCCGGTATCATCTACCTGCGTGGCAACAACATCGACACAGCCGGTAAGGTTGGCGCTGCACAGAAAACCACTCTGGGCACTGGTGGCACCGAGTGGGAACGCGACCTGACCCTGTCCTACGTGGTTCCGCAAGGCCCACTGAAGAACCTGGGTCTGACCTGGAAAAACGCCATGTGGCGTAACGACATTCCGGGCCAGCGCGACCAGGACGAAAACCGCCTGATCGTCAGCTACTCGATCCCGCTGAAGTAATTGCGGTTGAAGCCTCGCCCGGCGCAATGCCGGGCGAGGTGTTGTTTCAAGTCAGGCCCACCCCCGTGAGCCCTTCCTGAATCCCCCTCTTTTTACAGCTACTCAAGGCCTTCTCGAACCTTGTTGAGAAGGGTGGTCTTCGCTCGTCCGCGAGTCCAGTGAAGAGATTTTTAATATTCAATTCAGTTATTAATAAATCGATATATATTCTTTTTAAATAGTCTCCCGTGCAGGCAGAGTAGCTTCATCACGCACTCACAGGAGCAGCACCCATGAGCCTCAGACTGGGCGACATCGCCCCCGACTTCGAACAGGATTCCAGTGCCGGCAAGATTCGTTTCCACGAGTGGCTGGGCGATAGCTGGGGCGTGCTGTTTTCCCACCCGGCGGACTTCACGCCGGTGTGCACCACCGAGTTGGGCTTTACCGCCAAGCTCAAGGACGAATTCGCTCAGCGCGGGGTGAAGGCCATTGCCCTGTCGGTGGACCCGGTGGACTCCCATCACAAGTGGATCGAAGACATCAACGAGACCCAGAACACCCGGGTCAACTTCCCGATCCTGGCGGATGCCGATCGCAAGGTCTCGGACCTCTATGACCTGATCCACCCCAATGCCAACGACACCCTGACCGTACGCTCGCTGTTCGTCATCGACCCGAACAAGAAGATTCGCCTGACCATCACCTACCCGGCCAGTACCGGGCGCAACTTCCATGAAATCCTGCGGGTAATCGATTCGCTGCAACTCACCGACAACTACAAGGTGGCCACCCCGGCCAACTGGCAGGACGGTGACGAAGTGGTGATCGTGCCTTCGCTCAAGGACGAGGAAGAGATCAAGCGTCGCTTTCCAAAGGGCTATCGCGCAGTGAAGCCCTATCTGCGCCTGACGCCGCAACCCAACCGCTGATACACCAACCGCCGTAGGAGCTCGCTTGCCGACAAAGGCGGTCGTGAGGCCGGCGCAAGTTTCGCGGACCCTTTCGCGGGCAAGCCCGCTCCTACGGAGCACGCAGGAGCAACAGATCCATAAAGCAGGGGTTTAAGGCCGTTCCGACGGCCTATTTTTTTGCCTGCGGAAAATACTTCCTTATATATTATTAAGGAATAAACAAATGAATAAATAAGATTTATAGATATAAAAATAGGCTGTTAAGGTCTCTCCAATTCGGCGAGATCGCATCCCGCGAATCGCTTTCTTCGTTCAAGGAATTCTCTGCATGCTGGTGGTCTCTCTCGGTGGCAGTCCCAGCCAACGCTCCCGTTCCGGGGTGCTGCTGGAGTTGGCCAAGCGCTGGTTACAGCAGCAAGGCGTGGAAGTGGTCAGCTACCAGGTACGGGACTTCCCGGCCGAGGATCTGCTCCACGCGCGCTTCGACAGCCCCAAGGTCATCGACCTGCTGCAACAGATCGAACAGGCCGATGGCCTGCTGATTGCGACGCCGGTGTACAAAGCGTCGTTTTCCGGGGCCCTGAAAACCCTGCTCGACCTGCTGCCCGAGCGGGCCCTGAGCCACAAGGTGGTGCTGCCCATGGCTACCGGCGGCAGCATTGCCCACATGCTGGCGGTGGATTACGCATTGAAGCCGGTGCTTTCGGCCCTCAAGGCCCAGGAGATGCTCCAGGGCATCTTTGCCGAGGACAGCCAGATCGCCTACGGCGAGGGCAGCGCCCAGCCGCAATTGGCCGAGGCCCTGGAGCAACGCTTGAAAGAAGCGCTCGAGCAGTTCCACAGCGCCATGGCCCGTCGCCCCAAGCCGCTGGATCCGCATCTGCTCAATGAACGCCTGTTGAGTGCTCGCTGGAGCATTTGAGCCTCACCCCCGATTGAAATACTCGCCTTACTCGCCCGCCAACGGGCAAGCAGGTGCAGCCACAACCCCACAGCAAAAAGGAGAGCGCCATGCGCCCTGTCATTTTGCGTCGCGGTCTGGTCGCTCTGTTTGCTGCGGCTGTGTCCTTCGGCGCCATTGTTCAAGCTCAGGCCGAGACCTTGCGGATCGGTTATCAGAAGTACGGCACCCTGGTGCTGCTCAAGGCCAAGGGTTCCCTGGAGAAGCGCCTGGCGCAGCAGGGCGTCGAGGTGCAGTGGACTGAATTTCCCGGAGGCCCACAGTTGCTGGAGGGCCTCAATGTCGGGTCCATCGACTTCGGCGTGACCGGCGAGACCCCGCCAGTCTTTGCCCAGGCCGCCGGTGCCGACCTGCTGTATGTGGCCTACGAGCCGCCGGCCCCCCATAGCGAAGCGATCCTGGTGCCCAAGGGTTCGCCGATCCAGTCGGTGCAGGACCTCAAGGGCAAGAAGGTGGTGCTGAACAAGGGCTCCAACGTCCATTACCTGCTGGTCCGCGCTCTGGAAGACGCCGGCCTGAAATACAGTGATATCCAGACCGTGTTCCTGCCGCCGGCTGATGCCCGCGCCGCATTCGAGCGGGGCAGCGTCGATGCCTGGGCCATCTGGGACCCTTACCAGGCAGCCGCCGAGCAGCAGCTACAGGCTCGTACCCTGCGTGACGGCTCGGGCATCGTCGACAACCACCAGTTCTACCTGGCCACCAAACCCTACGCGCAACAGCATCCCGAGGTGATTACCGCCCTGGTGGAAGAAGTACGGGCGGTGGGCGAGTGGTCCAAGGGCAATCCGCAGGAGGTCACCCAACAGGTGGCACCGCTTTTGGGCCTGCCGGCCGACATCACCCTCACTTCGGTTAAGCGCCAGGGCTATGGCGCGGGCTTCCTGACCCCGGAAGTGATCGCCGCGCAGCAGAAAATCGCCGACAGCTTCTACCAGCTCAAGCTGATTCCCAAGCCGTTGAGCATCAAAGACGTGATCTGGACGCCCACCGCCGCCGTGGCCAAAGCGCCGTAATTCGACCCCTTAGGAGACAACTCCATGAGCCTCAATATCTTCTGGTTCCTGCCTACCCACGGCGACGGCCATTACCTTGGCACCGCCGAAGGCGCTCGCGCCGTCGATCATGCTTACCTGCAGCAGATCGCCCAGGCTGCCGATCGCCTGGGGTTCGGCGGCGTGCTGATCCCCACCGGACGCTCCTGCGAGGACTCCTGGCTGGTGGCGGCGTCGCTGATCCCGGTGACCCAGCGTCTGAAGTTCCTCGTGGCCTTGCGCCCGGGGATCATCTCCCCGACGGTAGCGGCGCGCCAGGCAGCGACCCTGGACCGGTTGTCCGGCGGCCGGGCGCTGTTCAACCTGGTGACCGGGGGGGATCCGGACGAACTGGCCGGCGACGGCCTGTTCCTCGACCATGAGGAGCGCTACCAGGCTTCGGTGGAGTTCACCCGTATCTGGCGCCGGGTGCTGGAAGGTGAAACCGTGGACTACGACGGCCAGCACATCAGCGTGAAGGGCGCCAAGCTGCTCTATCCGCCGCTGCAGCAACCCCGTCCGCCGCTGTACTTTGGTGGCTCCTCGGAAGCTGCCCAGGACCTGGCCGCCGAGCAGGTGGAGATGGTCCTGACCTGGGGCGAGCCGCCGGCCGCGGTGGCCGAGAAGATCCAACAGGTGCGGGACAAGGCCGCCAAACTCGGGCGCACCGTACGCTTCGGCATCCGCCTGCATGTGATTGTGCGGGAAACCAACGCCGAGGCCTGGCAGGCTGCCGAGCGGCTGATTTCCCATCTGGACGACGACACCATCGCCCGGGCCCAGGCGTCCCTGGCGCGCTTCGATTCCGTAGGCCAGCAGCGCATGGCCGCCTTGCATGGCGGCCGCCGCGACCAGTTGGAAGTCAGCCCCAACCTCTGGGCCGGGGTCGGCCTTGTGCGCGGCGGTGCCGGTACGGCCCTGGTGGGCGACGGCCCGACCGTGGCGGCCCGCATGCAGGAGTATGCGGACCTGGGCATCGACACCTTCATCTTCTCCGGCTATCCGCACCTGGAAGAGGCCTACCGGGTGGCCGAACTGCTGTTCCCGCACCTGGACATCGAACGTCCCAAGCTGCCTGAGGCGGCGGGTTACGTCAGCCCGTTCGGGGAGATGGTCGCCAACGACATCATTCCCAAAGCCGTGTCCCAGAGCTGAGGTGCGGCCATGAACGGACAACGCATAGTGCAGCGTCTGGCGCCCTGGGGCTTGCCGCTGCTGTTGTTGGCGGTGTGGCAACTGTCGGTGTCGGCGGGCTGGCTGTCGACCCGCATCCTGCCGGCCCCCAGCGCGGTGATCGAGGCTGGGGTCAGTCTGGTACGCAGTGGCGATATCTGGACCCACCTGGCCATCAGCGGCTGGCGCGCCGGCCTGGGTTTTGTCATTGGTGGCGGCATCGGCCTGGCGCTGGGCTTTATCACCGGCCTGTCGAAATGGGGTGAGCGGCTGCTGGACAGCTCGGTACAGATGATCCGCAACGTGCCGCACCTGGCGCTGATTCCCCTGGTGATCCTGTGGTTCGGCATCGATGAGTCGGCGAAGATTTTCCTGGTGGCCCTGGGCACGCTGTTCCCGATCTACCTCAACACCTACCACGGCATCCGCAACGTCGACCCGGCATTGGTGGAGATGGCGCGCAGCTACGGCCTGTCCGGCTTCGCCCTGTTCCGCCAGGTGATCCTGCCCGGCGCCCTGCCTTCGATCCTGGTGGGGGTGCGCTTTGCCCTGGGCTTCATGTGGCTGACCCTGATCGTCGCCGAAACCATTTCCGCCAGCTCCGGCATCGGCTACCTGGCAATGAACGCCCGGGAGTTCCTGCAGACCGACGTGGTGGTGCTGGCGATCGTTCTGTACGCGGTGCTCGGCAAGCTGGCGGACCTGGCCGCGCGTGGCCTGGAGCGGGTCTGGCTGCGCTGGCATCCGGCCTACCAGGTCGCCAAAGGCGGTGCCCAATGACGGCTCAACAACCTCCGCGGCTGCTGCAGGGCATTCCCCTGGCGGTGCGCAAACTGCAAAAGACCTTCGGCTCGCGGCAGGTGCTGCGGGAAATCGACCTGCACATTCCCGCCGGCCAGTTCGTGGCGGTGGTGGGGCGCAGCGGCTGCGGCAAAAGTACCTTGCTGCGCCTGCTGGCCGGTCTCGACCAGCCAAGTGCTGGCGAACTGTTGGCCGGTTCCGCGCCCTTGAGCGCTGCCATTGAAGACACCCGGTTGATGTTCCAGGAGGCGCGCCTGCTGCCCTGGAAAAAGGTCATCGATAACGTCGGGCTCGGGCTCAAGGGCAACTGGCGCCCCCAAGCCCTGCAGGCTCTGGAAGCCGTGGGCCTGGCGGATCGCGCCCAGGAATGGCCGGCGGCCCTGTCCGGTGGGCAGAAGCAGCGCGTGGCCCTGGCCCGTGCCCTGATCCACCAGCCGCGGCTGTTGCTGCTGGACGAGCCGCTGGGGGCGCTGGATGCCCTGACGCGGATCGAGATGCAGCAGTTGATCGAACGCCTGTGGCAGCAGCATGGCTTCACCGTGCTGCTGGTCACCCACGATGTCAGCGAAGCGGTGGCGATCGCCGATCGGGTGATCCTGATCGAAGACGGCGAGGTCGGTCTCGACCTGCACGTCGAGCTGCCCCGCCCGCGGGTACGGGGTTCCCATCGCCTGGCGGCGCTGGAGACCGAAGTCCTCAACCGCGTGCTGTCATTGCCCGGCTCGCCGCCGGAACCGGAACCCGTTTCACCCTTGCCCACGCAACTGCGCTGGGCACTTTAAAACAGCCGCTCATTTCGACCCCAGGAGAAACACCATGACCATCAAGGCCATCAACGTACGCAACCAGTTCAAGGGCACCATCAAGGAAATCGTCGAAGGCGACGTGCTGTCGGAAATCGACGTGCAGACCGCTTCCGGCATTGTCACTTCGGTGATCACCACCCGCTCGGTGAAAGAGCTGGAGCTGTCGATTGGCAGCGAAGTGATCGCCTTTGTGAAGTCCACCGAGGTATCGATCGCCAAGTTGTGAACGGCGCCCGATCACGGCCCCGAACGGTGCGAGCCCTTCGGGGCTTTTTCATGGGCGCTGTAAATACCGGTCAGATTTGATACTTTCCCTGCTTTCGGCAAGACCTGAACAGTAAACATGACAACAGAGCAGGGTCCAAATGTGGGGTATCTGGAGTTCGATCGCGACCATTGGGCCGCTCTGCGGGCCGGTGAGCCGATGAGTCTTGCGCCATCCGAGATGGAGACGCTGACCAGTCCGACCCAGCCCATGGCGTCCGAAGAAGTGCGGCAGATCCTCCTGCCGCTGTCGCGCCTGCTGCATTTGCATGCGGCGCAGGTGCAATCGCTGAAGGTGCCGCAGACAGGTTTCAAGGCCCCCTACGTGATCGGTGTTTCCGGCAGCGTGGCGGTGGGCAAGAGCAGTTTTGCCCGGGTCCTGGCGGCGCTGCTGGCCTATTGGCCGGGCAAGCCCAATGTGCACCTGGTGACCACGGATTCGTTCCTGTTCCCGCTGGCCACCCTGCAGGAAAAAAACATCCTGCACCGCAAGGGCTTTCCAGAGTCCTATGACAAGCCGCTGTTCTTGGATTTTCTCCAGGCGGTGTGCCGCCGGGGCGAAGCGGCGCGGATTCCCATCTATTCCCATGTGCGCTACGACATCCTGGCCGATGAGGCGCAGTCGGTGGAGGCGCCGGACATCATCATCCTGGAAGGCTTGAATGTGTTGCAGGGTGAGCAGGGCGAGGGCCTGAACGCCCTGGATTTCATCGACTTCTCGATCTATGTCGACGCTCCCGAAGCGACCATCAAGACCTGGTACCTGGAGCGGTTCGTCTACCTGAAGAACACTGCCTTCCAGTCGGGGGATTCCTACTTCAACAAGTACAAGGGCCTGTCCGATTCCGAGGCGCTGTCAGTGGCCTCCGATACCTGGGACCGGGTCAACCTGAAGAACCTGGTTGAAAACATCCTGCCGACTCGGGAGCGAGCCAACCTGATCATCCACAAGTCGGCGGACCACAGCATCGACCGGTTGCTGCTGCGTCACGCCTGAACCGGCGTTCAGGGCGGGGTGGGGCGCTTGGCCAGGTAGGGCGGCAGGTACAGGCCCAGGTAGGCATCGAAGACGCGCATGCCTTCCTCGGCCATGCGTGTGGTGATCTGCCCGTGCTGCTGCACGGAGCGGGCATACACCCGATCTCCCAGCTCCATGGCCAGGGCGAACACGTCGACATCGACGGGTAGCGTCGGCAACTCGAAATGATGATCGAACAGCTTGTGCATCAGGTCCCCCAGCTCGATGTCGTGCTGGCGGTCGGCCTGGGTGACTTCGGTCAGGCCGTGCTGGGCGAGGATCAGTTGGCGGGCCGCCGCGTCCTCGCCGTAGATGTCGAGCATGCGTTGCTCCACCAGGCGTGACAGGTCGCGCCAGTTGCTGAGCCGCTCATGGTCGATAGGTTCCAGCAGGCAGGCGCGGAACGCCGCGTGGACATCGGCGGTAAGGGCTTCCAGCAGGGCCGGGACGCTGGCGAAGAAGTGATAGACCGAGGATGGCGGGATCTGCGCCTTGTCGGCCACGCTGTAGATCGACAGGCTGGCCACGCCCTCGGCCGCCAGCAGGGTCCGTGCGGCGTCGAGTATGGAGTCGATCCGGGCCTGGCTGCGTGCACGGGGTTTGCGAAGCGGGGCGGTGCGCGTCATCAGTCTCTCCTACAGGGCAGCGGGCATTGTACGCGAGTGGGCCGTTGTCCCTGTAGCCGCAGCCTGGGCGCATCCGAATCACGGGCATAAAAAAACGCCGCCGGGATAAACCCGGCGGCGTTCTTCAATGCAGCTGGCGCTTACACGGTGTGCAGGTACCAGTTGTACTCGAGGTCGGAGATGGAGTGTTCGAACTCCTCCAGCTCACTTTCCTTACAGGCGACGAAGATATCGATGTATTTCGGATCGATGTACTTGGCCATGACTTCGCTGTCGTCCAACTCGCGCAGGGCATCACGCAGGTTGTTCGGCAGGCTCTGCTCGTTCTGCTCGTAGGAGTTGCCTTCGGTAGGCGCCCCCGGCTCGATCTTGTTGGTCAGGCCGTGGTGCACGCCCGCCAGGACCGAAGCCATCAGCAGATAGGGGTTGGCGTCGGCGCCGGCGACCCGGTGTTCGATGCGCACTGCATCGGCCGAGCCGGTGGGGACGCGAATGGCCACGGTACGGTTGTCCAGGCCCCAGCTCGGCGAGTTCGGCACATAGAACTGCGCGCCGAAACGGCGATAGGAGTTGACGTTCGGGCAGAGGAAGGCCATCTGCGCCGGTAGGGTCTCGAGCACACCGCCGATCGCGTGACGCAGTGCGGCGTTCTGCTCGGGATCCTCGCTGGCGAAGATGTTCTTGCCATCTTTGTCCAGAACCGAAATGTGAACGTGCAGACCGTTGCCCGCCTGGCCCGGGTAAGGCTTGGCCATGAAGGTGGTGTCCATCTCATGGTCGTAGGCGATGTTCTTGATCAGGCGCTTGAGCAGGACCGCGTAGTCGCAGGCCTTGATCGGGTCGGCCACGTGGTGCAGGTTGACTTCGAATTGTGCCGGGGCACTTTCCTTGACGATGGCGTCGGCCGGGATGCCTTGTTCCTTGGCACCTTCCAGGATGTCCTGGAGGCAGTCGACGTATTCGTCGAGGTCGTCGATCAGATAGACCTGGGTGGAGTGCGGGCGCTTGCCGGAAATCGGCGAGCGTGGTGGTTGTGGCCGGCCGTTCACGTTCTCCTGGTCGATCAGGTAGAACTCCAGCTCGAAAGCGGCGCAGATGGTCAGGCCCAGTTCGTCGAACTTGGTCACCACCTGGCGCAGGACTTCCCGTGGATCGGCAAAGAAGGGGTCGCCTTCGAGTTCGTGCATGGTCATCAGCAATTGCGCGGTAGGGCGCTTCTGCCAGGGCTCGTTGCACAGGGTATCGGGGATTGGATAGCAGATCCGGTCGGCGTCGCCGATGTCCAGACCCAGGCCGGTGCTTTCCACCGTAGAGCCATTGATATCCAGGGCAAACAGGGAGGCCGGCAGGTTGATGCCTTTCTCGTAAACCTTGTGGAGGCTGGTGCGTTCGATGCGCTTGCCGCGCACCACACCATTCATATCCGCAATCAGAAGGTCAACGTACAGAACCTCAGGATGTTCCTTAAGGAACGCGTTCGCTTCGTTGAGCTGAACGGCACGCGGGGGTACCGACATGATGCAACACCTTTGTTGTTAAAAATATCAATCATTGATCTTTTCTGGTTTCAGTCAACCCGAACGGCATGCCGAAGTCAAGTAAGGCCTTTTATGCCCTAATAAAGGGCTGGCAAGGCTCTTTTGGGGCAAAACAGGGCGTTTTTTGGGGCTCGGCCGCCTTGGGTACCGCAGGCTTGAGCGGGCCGTGTTGTATTTTTTACGGGGGTGTTGTGTAAAAAAATGAACAAGGCTAAGCTCGAATCAAACCCATAACAGCAATAATACCGGGGTGTTTCATGTCTCGCCTGCCGTTAATCGGCGTCACCGCCTGCTCCAGGCAGATCGGTCTGCATGCTTATCACATCAGTGGCGACGAGTATGTCCACGCAGTAGCCAGCGCAGCCCAGGGCGTGCCGGTGATTATCCCGTCCATGGCGGAACTGCTTTCCCCGTCCGATATTCTGGACGGTCTGGACGGCATTCTCTTTACCGGCTCTCCCTCCAATATCGAACCTTTCCATTACCAGGGTCCTGCCAGCGCGCCGGGCACTGCTCATGATTCTGCACGGGATGCTGCCACCCTGCCGCTGCTGAGCGCCGCCGTCGCGAGTGGCGTTCCGGTGCTGGGCATCTGCCGCGGCTTCCAGGAAATGAACGTGGCCCTGGGCGGCAGCCTGCATCAGAACGTGCAGCAGGTGCAGCCTTTCATGGACCACCGGCACGCCGAACAGCCCGGCCAGCCCCTGGACGCCTGGTACGCGCCCGCCCATGACCTGCATATCAAGGCAGGTGGTGTTCTGGCGGGGCTGGGCCTGCCGGAGCGGATTCAAGTCAACTCGATCCATGCCCAGGGCGTCGAGCGTCTGGCCCCGGGGCTGCGGGTCGAGGCGCTGGCTCCCGACGGGTTGGTAGAGGCGGTTTCGGTAGAAGCCAGCAAGGCTTTCGCACTAGGGGTGCAATGGCACCCCGAATGGCAGGTAAGCTGCAACCCTCACTACCTGGCCATCTTCCAGGCTTTTGGTGATGCCTGCCGCAAGCGGGCAAGACAACGCGACGCCGAAGCGTCACACAAGGCCTGACTTAATAGAGAGTCAGGAAACTCAGCCTAGAGGCATTTATGAGTAACAACCTCGACCAGCTCACCGATTGGTTGAAAGACCACAAGATCACAGAAGTCGAATGCATGATCGGCGATTTGACCGGGATCACCCGGGGCAAGATCTCGCCGACCAACAAGTTCATTGCCGAAAAAGGCATGCGCCTGCCCGAGAGCGTGCTGCTGCAGACCGTGACCGGCGACTATGTCGAAGACGACATCTATTACGAACTGCTGGACCCGGCCGACATCGACATGGTCTGCCGCCCGGACCAGAACGCGGTGTACCTTGTGCCCTGGGCCATCGAGCCTACTGCCCAGGTGATCCATGACACCTACGACAAGCAGGGCAACCCCATCGAGCTGTCGCCGCGCAACGTCCTGAAGAAGGTCCTGAAACTCTACGCCGACCACGGCTGGCAGCCCATCGTGGCGCCGGAGATGGAGTTCTACCTGACCAAGCGCAGCGACGATCCGGACTACCCGTTGCAGCCGCCGATCGGCCGCTCCGGCCGCCCGGAGACCGGGCGCCAGTCGTTCTCCATTGAGGCTGCGAACGAATTCGACCCGCTGTTCGAAGACGTCTATGACTGGTGCGAACTGCAGGAGCTGGACCTGGACACGCTGATCCACGAGGACGGCACGGCGCAGATGGAGATCAACTTCCGTCACGGCGACGCCCTGTCCCTGGCCGACCAGATCCTGGTGTTCAAGCGCACCATGCGCGAAGCCGCGCTCAAGCACGACGTGGCCGCCACCTTCATGGCCAAGCCCATGACCGGCGAGCCCGGCAGCGCCATGCACCTGCACCAGAGCATCATCGACATCAACACCGGCAAGAACGTCTTCTCCAATGAAGACGGGACCATGAGCCAGCTGTTCCTCAACCACATCGGTGGTTTGCAGAAGTTCATTCCCGAGCTGCTGCCGCTGTTCGCCCCCAACGTCAACTCGTTCCGTCGTTTCCTGCCCGATACCTCGGCGCCGGTGAACGTCGAGTGGGGCGAAGAGAACCGCACCGTGGGCCTGCGGGTGCCGGATGCCGGGCCACAGAACCGTCGCGTGGAAAACCGCCTGCCGGGCGCCGACGCCAACCCGTACCTGGCCATCGCCGCCAGCCTGCTGTGTGGCTACATCGGCATGGTCGAAGGCCACAACCCGAGCGCGCCCGTGGTGGGCCGTGGCTACGAGCGCCGCAACCTGCGCCTGCCACTGACCATCGAAGACGCGCTGGAGCGCATGGAAAACAGCAAGACCATCGAGAAGTACCTGGGCCAGAAGTTCATCACCGGCTATGTCGCGGTGAAGCGGGCCGAGCACGAAAACTTCAAGCGCGTGATCAGTTCGTGGGAGCGGGAGTTCCTGTTGTTCGCCGTCTGATCCGCCGGGCGCCACTGCCCGCCAGTGGCGCCTTCACTGACACTAAGGAGAGATTGATGACTCATAAAAACCCGCAAACCCGCGAGTGGCAAACCCTCAGCAGTGATCACCACCTGGCACCGTTCAGTGACTTCAAGCAACTGAAGGAAAAGGGCCCGCGGATCATCACCCATGCCAAGGGTGTGTACCTCTGGGACAGTGAAGGCAATCAGATTCTCGACGGCATGGCCGGCCTGTGGTGCGTAGCCATCGGCTATGGCCGTGACGAACTGGCGGAAGCCGCCAGCAAGCAAATGCGCGAACTGCCCTATTACAACCTGTTCTTCCAGACTGCCCACCCACCGGTGCTGGAGCTGTCCAAGGCGATCGCCGATATCGCGCCAGAAGGCATGAACCACGTGTTCTTCACCGGTTCCGGCTCCGAAGGCAACGACACCATGCTGCGCATGGTCCGCCACTACTGGGCGATCAAGGGCCAGCCGAACAAGAAAACCATCATCAGCCGGGTCAATGGCTACCACGGTTCCACTGTGGCCGGTGCCAGCCTCGGCGGCATGACCTACATGCACGAGCAGGGCGACTTGCCGATCCCGGGTATCGTCCACATCCCGCAGCCTTACTGGTTCGCCGAAGGCGGCGACATGAGCCCCGAAGAGTTCGGTATCTGGGCCGCCAACCAGCTCGAAGAGAAGATCCTCGAACTGGGCGTGGACAATGTCGGGGCCTTTATCGCCGAACCGATCCAGGGCGCCGGTGGCGTGATCGTGCCGCCGGACAGCTACTGGCCGCGGATCAAGGAAATCCTTGCCAAGTACGACATCCTGTTCGTTGCCGATGAAGTGATCTGTGGCTTCGGGCGCACCGGTGAGTGGTTCGGTAGCGATTTCTACGACCTCAAGCCGGACATGATGACCATCGCCAAGGGCCTGACCTCCGGCTACATCCCCATGGGTGGGCTGATCGTGCGCGACGAAGTGGTGGCGGTGCTCAACGAGGGCGGCGACTTCAACCACGGTTTCACCTATTCCGGGCACCCGGTGGCCGCTGCCGTGGCCCTGGAAAACATCCGCATCATGCGCGAAGAGAAAATTATCCAGCGCGCCCATGAAAAAGCGGCACCGTATTTGCAGAAACGTCTGCGCGAGTTGAGCGACCACCCGCTGGTGGGCGAGGTTCGCGGGGTAGGGCTGCTGGGGGCCATCGAACTGGTCAAGGACAAGGCCACCCGGGCGCGTTACGAAGGCCGAGGCGTGGGCATGATCTGCCGGCAGTTCTGCTTCGACAACGGTCTGATCATGCGCGCGGTGGGTGACACCATGATCATTGCGCCGCCCCTGGTGATCAGCGAGGCGGAGATCGACGAGCTGGTGGCCAAGGCGCGCAAGTGTCTGGACCTGACCTTGAGTGTGCTCGAGGGCTGAGTGCTAGGCTTTGAGCGCGGTGCTTGCGGGCACTGCGTTCAAAGCAGATGTAAAAGCCTGGTCTTTTCTTGAAAGCCGGCCTTGGATCTTGCCAGACTACCCGCCGTTTTGGTTGCCCGGATATTGGCCGCTGAGCGAGTGGTTAAAAAGAATAATTGGAGCATTACGCATGAAGGCATTAGGTATGAAGTTAGCTGGCAAGACCCTCCTCGCCATGTCCCTGATGGGCGTGATGGCGGCGGCGGCACAAGCGGACGATAAAGTGCTGCACGTTTACAACTGGTCCGATTACATCGCGCCGGACACTATCAAGAAGTTTGAAGCCGAGTCGGGCATCAAGGTTGTCTACGACGTGTTCGACAGCAATGAAACCTTGGAAGCCAAGTTGCTCGCCGGCAAGTCCGGTTATGACGTTGTGGTGCCTTCCAACAACTTCCTGGCCAAGCAGATCAAGGCCGGTGTCTACCAGGAACTGGACCGCTCCAAGTTGCCGAACTGGAAGAACCTCAACGAATCGCTGCTCAAGGCGGTTTCGGTGAGCGACCCGGGCAACAAGCATGCCTTCCCTTACATGTGGGGCTCGATCGGTATCGGCTTCAACGCCGAGAAGGTCAAGGCCGCGCTGGGTGCCGATGCACCGACCAACTCCTGGGACCTGCTGTTCAAGCCTGAGAACGCTGAGAAGCTGAAGGCCTGCGGCGTCAGCTTCCTCGATTCGCCAACCGAGATGATTCCGGTGGCGCTGCACTACCTGGGCTACCCGACCGACAGCCAGGACAAGAAGCAACTGGCTGAAGCCGAAGCGCTGTTCCTCAAGATCCGTCCTTCGATCGCCTACTTCCACTCCTCCAAGTACATCTCCGACCTGGCCAACGGCAACATCTGCGTCGCCGTGGGTTACTCGGGCGACATCTACCAGGCCAAGGCCCGTGCCGCCGAAGCCGGTGACAAGGTCAAGGTCAGCTACAACATCCCCAAAGAGGGTGCTGGCAGCTTCTATGACATGGTGGCCATCCCCAAAGACGCGGAAAACGTCGAAGGCGCCTACAAGTTCATGACCTTCCTGCAAAAGCCTGAAGTCATGGCCGAAATCACCAACGCCGTGCGTTTCCCCAACGGTAACGCGGCTGCAACCCCATTGGTCGATAAAGACATCACCAGCGACCCGGGCGTCTACCCGCCAGCTGAGGTGCAGGCCAAGCTCTACGCGATCGCCGACCTGCCGGCCGCGACCCAGCGCATCCTGACCCGCAGCTGGACCAAGATCAAATCCGGCAAATAAGCCGATTTGCAGCACTCCCTGTTGCCGTCGTCGTGGCGAGGGCGGCAACAGGAAACAATTAAATGACAGAAAGTTTTGCTGGATTGGTTTATCGAGGGTAAGTTGCGCGCCGGTTTTGTTGCTGGGCAGCTTGGAGGCTGTCAGGTAGCGCGGGGCAACTTGGGCCCAACTATTTAAGAGGACCTCCACTTGCCTATTTCTTTATTTCGCAAAGCCATGCTGGCCGCCGCCGGCCTGACGCTGATGGCTGGCGTCCAGGCTGCACCGACCGTGCATATTTATAACTGGTCCGATTACATCGGTCAGAACACCCTGGCCGAGTTTGAAAAGGCCACCGGTATCAAGCCGGTGTATGACGTATTCGATTCCAATGAAACCCTGGAAGGCAAGTTGCTGGCCGGCCGTACCGGTTATGACGTGGTCGTGCCGTCCAACCACTTCCTGGGCAAGCAGATCAAGGCCGGGGCTTTCCAGAAGCTCGACAAGAGCCTGCTGACCCACTATTCGAACCTTGACCCGGTACTGCTCAAGCGTCTGGAAATGAACGATCCGGGCAACCAGTACGCGGTGCCGTACCTGTGGGGGACCAACGGCATCGGCTACAACGTCGACAAGGTCAAGGCCGCCCTGGGCGTGGACAAGATCGATTCCTGGAGCGTGCTGTTCGAGCCGGAGAACATCAAGAAGCTCAACAGCTGCGGCGTGGCCTTCCTCGACTCCGCCGACGAGATGATGCCCACGGTCCTCAACTACCTGGGCCTGAACGCCAACAGCACCAACCCCCAGGACTACAAGAAGGCCGAGGCCACGTTACTGGCAGTGCGTCCTTACGTGACCTACTTCCATTCGTCCAAGTACATCTCGGACCTGGCCAACGGCAATATCTGCGTGGCCATCGGGTTTTCCGGCGATGTGTTCCAGGCCAAGGCCCGGGCCGCCGATGCCGGCAAGGGTGTGAACATCGCCTATGCGATTCCGAAGGAGGGCGGTGCCCTGTGGTTCGACATGCTGGCGATCCCCAAGGATTCGACCAACGTCAAGCAGGCCCACGCCTTCATCAACTATTTGCTGCAACCTGAAGTGATCGCTCAGGTCAGTGACTATGTCGGTTATGCCAACCCCAACCCCGGGTCGGACAAGCTGATGGAGCAGTCCATCCGCACCGACGAAGCGGTCTACCCACCGCAGCAAGTGCTCGACAAGACCTACGTGTCCACCGAGTTGCCACCCAATATCCAACGCTTGATGACCCGCAGCTGGACCAAGGTCAAGACGGGTAAATAGTTCCACAGGCTCAAACTATCCAAGGTCCGCCCGCATGGGGCGGGCTGCAAATTTTGTTGGGAGTTTCGCAAATGGCAGTTGCCTCCGGCGCCTATAAGAAAGCCCTCGAGGGCGACCAGACACCTAAGCAGGTGCTGGTCAAAATCGACCGGGTCACGAAGAAGTTCGACGAGACGGTTGCCGTGGACGATGTGTCCCTGGAAATCAAGAAGGGCGAGATCTTCGCCTTGCTCGGCGGTTCGGGTTCAGGCAAGTCCACCTTGCTGCGGATGCTGGCCGGCTTCGAACGGCCAACGGAGGGGCGAATCTTCCTCGATGGTGTAGACATCACTGACATGCCGCCCTACGAGCGGCCGATCAACATGATGTTCCAGTCCTACGCCTTGTTCCCCCACATGACCGTGGCCCAGAACATAGCCTTCGGCCTCAAGCAGGACAAGATTCCTGCCGCCGAGATCGACGCCCGGGTGGCAGAGATGCTCAAGCTGGTGCAGATGAGCCAGTACGCCAAGCGCAAGCCGCACCAGCTCTCCGGCGGCCAGCGCCAGCGCGTGGCCCTGGCCCGTTCCCTGGCCAAGCGTCCCAAGCTGCTCTTGCTGGACGAGCCCATGGGCGCCCTGGACAAGAAGCTGCGCTCACAGATGCAACTGGAGCTGGTGGAGATCATCGAGCGCGTGGGCGTGACCTGCGTAATGGTGACCCACGACCAGGAAGAGGCCATGACCATGGCCGAACGCATCGCCATCATGCACCTGGGCTGGATCGCCCAGATCGGCAGCCCGATCGACATCTACGAGACCCCGGTCAGCCGCTTGGTCTGCGAATTCATCGGCAACGTCAACATCTTCGAGGGTGAAGTGGTGGACGATGCCGAGGGCCACGCGCTGATCACCTGCAAGGACCTGGACCGCAGCATCTATGTCGGCCACGGCATCAGCACTTCGGTGCAGGACAAATCGGTGACCTACGCGATCCGCCCGGAGAAGCTCCTGGTGACTGCCGAGATGCCGACCTGCGAGTACAACTGGTCCAGCGGCAAGGTCCACGACATTGCCTACCTGGGCGGCCACTCGGTGTTCTACGTCGAGCTGCCGAGCGGCAAACTGGTGCAATCCTTCGTCGCCAACGCCGAGCGCCGTGGTGCGCGGCCGACCTGGGGTGACCAGGTCTACGTCTGGTGGGAAGACGACAGCGGCGTGGTACTGCGCTCATGAACATGCGAAAGCTCAAGCGCCGACTCAATCGAATAATTCCCGGTGGCCGTCAGCTGGTCATCGGGGTTCCGTTCATCTGGCTGTTCCTGTTCTTCATGCTGCCGTTCTTCATCGTCCTGAAGATCAGCTTCGCCGAAGCGGACGTGGCCATTCCGCCGTACACCGAGATCTACAGCTACGTCGACCAGAAGCTGCAGTTGCTGCTGAACCTGGGCAACTACGCGATGCTCGGCGACGACGAACTCTATATCGCCGCATACCTCGGCTCGCTGAAGATGGCGTTCTTCAGCACCATCCTCTGCCTGCTGATCGGCTACCCGATGGCCTACGCCATCGCCAGTGCCCGTAAGGAATTGCAGACGGTGCTGGTGCTGCTGATCATGATGCCGACCTGGACCGCGATCCTGATCCGCGTCTATGCCTGGATGGGCATCCTCAGCAACAACGGCCTGCTCAATGGCTTCCTGATGTCCATGGGCTGGATCAACGAGCCGCTGCAGATCCTCAACACCAACATCGCGGTGTATATCGGTGTGGTCTATTCCTACCTGCCGTTCATGATCCTGCCGCTGTACGCGAACCTGGTGAAACACGACACCAGCCTGCTGGAGGCCGCGGCCGACCTGGGTTCGAGTACCTTCAACAGCTTCTGGAAAATCACCGTGCCGCTGTCCAAGAACGGCATCATCGCCGGCTGCATGCTGGTGTTCATCCCGGTGGTGGGTGAGTTCGTGATTCCGGAACTGCTGGGCGGTCCGGAAACCCTGATGATCGGCAAGGTGCTGTGGCAAGAGTTCTTCAACAACCGTGACTGGCCGGTGGCATCCGCCCTGGCGGTGGTGATGCTGGCGATCCTGATTGTGCCGATCATCCTGTTCAACCGCAGTCAGGCCAAGGAAATGGAGGGCAAGGAATGAAGCGCTTCAGTTTCTCCAGCCTGATGCTGGTGCTCGGCCTGTTGTTCATCTACCTGCCGATGCTGATCCTGGTGATCTACTCGTTCAACGCCTCCAAGCTGGTGACGGTGTGGGGCGGCTGGTCAATCAAGTGGTACATCGGCCTGCTGGATAACCAGCAACTGATGGGCTCGGTGATGCGCTCCCTGGAAATCGCCTGCTACACCGCTGTAGCAGCGGTGGCACTGGGCACCCTGGCGGCGTTCGTGCTGACCCGGATCACCCGCTTCAAGGGCCGTACCCTGTTCGGTGGCCTGGTCACCGCGCCGTTGGTGATGCCGGAAGTGATCACCGGTCTTTCCTTACTGCTGCTGTTCGTGGCCATGGCCCAGGCGGTCGGCTGGCCTCAGGAGCGCGGCATCGTCACCATCTGGATCGCCCACACCACGTTCTGCGCCGCCTATGTGGCAGTGGTGGTGTCGGCCCGCCTGCGTGAGCTGGACCTGTCCATCGAAGAGGCGGCCATGGACCTGGGCGCGCGGCCGTGGAAGGTGTTCTTCCTGATCACCATCCCGATGATCGCGCCTTCGCTGGCGGCGGGCGGCATGATGTCCTTCGCCCTGTCCCTGGATGACCTGGTACTGGCCAGCTTCGTCTCCGGCCCGGGTTCCACCACCTTGCCGATGGAAGTGTTCTCGGCGGTGCGCCTGGGGGTGAAGCCTGAGATCAACGCCGTGGCCAGCCTGATCCTGCTGGCGGTGTCTCTGGTGACCTTCCTGGTCTGGTTCTTCAGCCGGCGCGCCGAAGAAGCCCGCAAGCGGGCGATCCAGCAGGCCATCGAGGAAAGCGCTGCCGACTCCTGGAAACAGCCGGACGTGCGTCGGGCCCAGGCGCCGGAAACCGCCTGAGTTGCGGTTGTGTCATCAAAAAACCTCGCCCCGGTTTCCGGGAGCGAGGTTTTTTATTGGCCCTTGCCGGGGCAAGCGTCCTTCAGAAGGGGATTGGGCTTGCGGGTCTCTTCGCTGGCCAGCCAGCTCCTGCAGCGCTGGTGATGGGTCAGGATTGCCAGGGTGAACGGCGAATCACCTCGACGAAATTCAACGCCTTGAACCCTGGCTGCTGGTCGGCCAGGACGTCGGTCTTGACGTTGCCGAAGGTGGTTTGCGGGCGATGGCGCAGGCCGTCGGCGAAGGCGCAGATGATGCATTCCTTGAAGCCTTCACCGCGCGGGTGGGCGTGGACCACGGCTTCACGCTGGGCCGCGGGGAACGCGGCGTAGTCGATGCCCAGCACATCCATCTCGACCCCGGCGGTGACCAGGGCCACGGTAGGGCGCAGGTGCTGGGGGATGCCTGGGGTGGTGTGCAAGGCGATGGACAGCCAGACCTGCTCGATATCGTCGGCGCTGAGGCCGTAGGGCTGGAGAAAGTCGCGTGCGGCGTTGGCGCCGTCGACTTCGAAGCGCTGGTCGGCGCTGCGCAGGCCCTCCACCAACCCCAGGTCGTGGAACATGGCGCCGACGTAGAGCAACTGCGGGTCGTAAGCCAGCTGCCGGCGTTCGCCGCTCAGGGCGCCGAACAGGAACACCCGGCGCGAGTGGTGATAAAGCAGGTCGGATTCGACATCGCGGATGTACTCGGTGGTGGCCCGGGCCAGGGCGCTGTCGGGTATCCGGATCCCGGCGATGGTGGAGCTCATGGGGCGTTCCTCGTGGCGGGCGCCGTTCTGGCGCTGGAGCCTTCAGTCTGTTACCGGCCCTTTCGGCCCACAATCGCACCGGGGCTGCGATCCCGGCCAACCTGCGTGCATTTCCTGCCAGTGCTATGTTCCCTCGAGCTTTGCTTGCGACAATTGCCCGCCGCTCGGGGTTGCCGGGCGCGGGTCATAGAGGGCTGTTTGCACCATGGGTAGAAGCGTTGCCGTGCTGGTTTTTCCGGGTGTCCAGGCCCTCGATGTCACCGGGCCCATGGATGTGTTTTGCGAAGCCAACCGGTTTCTGCCGGCCGAGGATCATTACCGCTTGCGGGTGATTGGCGTCGAGGCTGGGGCGCAGGCCTGTTCCAATGGCCTGCTGTTGCAGGCCCATTGTTCCTTCACCCAGGCCCTGGAGCCCTTTGACTTGTTGCTGGTGGCAGGCGGCCCGCAGGTGCCTGGCAGCCAGTTCAGCCCGGCCTTCTACGCCTGGCTGCGCGAGGCCTGCGCCCGGGCCAAGGGCTTCGGCTCGATCTGCAACGGCGCGTTCATCCTGGCCCGGGCCGGGTTGCTGGAAGGGCGCACGGTGACCACCCACTGGAGCGATGCACCGGCGCTGGCTGCGCTGTGCCCGGGCACCCGGGTCGAGGCTGATCGACTGTACGTCCAGGACGGCAGGCTGTTCACTTCGGCGGGGGTCACCGCCGGCATCGACCTGTCGCTGTACCTGTTGGCCCAGGATCATGGTGCGGGGGTGGCCCTGAGCGTGGCCAAGCGTCTGGTGGTGTTCACCCAGCGCACGGGGGGGCAGTCGCAGTTCAGCCCGTTTCTGCTGCCCCAGGCCGAGACCACCTCCACCGTGGCTCGGGTCCAGCAGCATGTGCAGGACCGGTTGCAGGCGGACCTGAGCATTGCCGAGCTGGCCCGGGCGGTGAACATGAGCCCGCGCAATTTTGCCCGAGTGTTCGTTCGAGAAGCGGGGGTGACTCCGGCGGAATTTGTCGAAGGCGCGCGGATGGATGCGGCGCGGGGGATGCTCGAACGCAGCGCGGCGCCGCTCAAGACCGTGGCCTACGCCTGCGGTTTTCGCGATGCCCAGCACATGCGCAGCGTGTTCAACCGGCGCCTGGGGCTGACCCCGCAACAGTTCCGCCTGAACTTCAGCACCGTACCCTTGTAGGAGCCGGCTTGCCGGCGAAGGCGTCCTTCAGCGGAGTGCAGGGCTTGCTGGCCTCTTCGCTGGCCAGCTCGCTTCTACACCCGCCGCTGGTCAAGGCGCGGGGACCCGAGGGCGTGCCGGCAGCAGCTTCAGAGTGCTGCGGGTGTTGGCGGTGACTTCCTCGTCGCTGAAGTGCGCCTGCTGGTAGACCCCTTCGATATAGGCTTCGGCCTGATCGTCGTAGTGCTTGTCGAACAGCACGCCACTCTGGCCCACCGGGTTGATGGTCAGGCTGTGGGCCGGGTCGGCGAAGTCGATGATGCGCCGGGTCGAGGGCCCGTAGACTACTGACCAGGGCGCCGGGCCGATCTTGGCGGTGAGGTTGTTCGGCACCTCGTGGCTACCGGGGGCGTCCAGGGGGCCGACGTTGAACAGTCGGTCCAGGGGCTTCTGCATGCCCAGCGGGTGGCCGTGGGTCAGCGTGTGGGCCTGGCCCCAGCGCCATTGCGCCGGGTTGGCGCCCAGGGTCAGGCGCAGGTGGTCGATACTGGCGCGCCAGGCCAGCTTGACCGTGTCGGCGCGGCTTTCGCGCTGGGGCGTGGTGCGGTTGTCCCACCAGGGCGAGTCGGGGTCCGCCGCCAGTCGGGGCAGGGCGGCGTCCACCACCCGGGCCTGGATCAGGGCGTCGAAATAGGCGTCGCCGAGTTTTTCATGGAAAGTGGCATCGGCCAGGTTGAACAGGAACTGGTTGAACAGCGTCGCGCTGGTGGATTCCAGAGGATAGTCGCCCTGCCATTTCGCCAGTTGCTCCACCAACTTCAGTTCCTCGGGGTCGCTGACCACTTCACGCAACACCGGCAACAGCGGCGCCAGCAGGCGCGGCCCGTAGGCGGTGGTGGTGCCCAACTGCAGTTTCTGGGTGTTCTCCAGGTCCCATTTCTGGCTCTTGTCGCTGAGCTGCCGATCCAGTTGCTGACCACGGTCGGCCAGGTTGTAGTAGCCGGGGATCTCCATGCCGGTGGGGGATACCGGCTGGAAGTTGGCCGAGACGATATAGCCCCGGGCCGGGTTCTCTTCCTGGGGGTTGGCGCTGAAGGGGTAGAAGCCTTCCTTGTCCGCCAGGCTGGTGCTGCCATCGAGGATGAAGGCCGGCTTGGCCCCCGCCGGGCGCTTGGGCAGGAGCGCCGCCGCCCACCAGCCGATGTCGCCCTTGGCGTTGGCCCAGACGATGTTCAGGCCCGGTGCATGGACCTTGGCGGCCGCAGCGCGGACCTTGGCCAGGGTGTCTGCGCGGTTGAGCTGGTAGAAGCCGTCGAGGATCGGGTTCGGGGTTTCCAGGAAACCCCACCACATGGCGATCGGCGCCTTGCCCACGGTGGTGCCGAGCATGTCGTTGATGATCGGGCCGTGGGGCGACTGGCGCAGGGTCAGGGTCACCGGGGCCTGGCCCTTGACGGCGATCTGCTGCTCGCTGGTGATCAGGTCCACCCACTTGTCGTGGAACCAGACCTGATTGGGGTTCTCCGGGTTGACCTTTTCGGCGATCAGGTCGAGGTCATCGTTCTGGAACATGGTCAGGCTCCAGCCGAAGTCCAGGTTGTGGCCGAGGAAGGCGAAGGGCACCAGGGCCTGGTGATGACCGTAGAGTTCAAAGCCAGGGGCCGAGAGCTGGGCCTCGTACCACACCGACGGCAGCGAGTAGCGGATATGCGGGTCGCCGGCCAGCAGCGCGCGGCCGCTCTTGGTCCGCGAGCCGGAAACCACCCAGGCATTGCTGCCCTCGAATTGCGGCAGCCCGGCTTCTTCCAGGGCTTGCTGGCTCAGGCGGGCGATTCGGCCCAGGCCCTGCCAGTCGACGGCGGCCAGTGGCGCTGAAGGTTGGGTCTTGCCCTTGGCCAGCACGCCCTTGGGCTGCCAGTCGAGGTCGAACACCTTCAGGTAGTCATTGCCCAGCTCGTCGCGGATGTAGGTCAGCAGCGGCTCGGTGCGAAAGGCCATGGCAAAGCTGTAGGCCATGAAACCGGCGACGCTGACGGTGTCTTCTGCGGTGAAAGGCCGCTTGTGGATACCCAGGACGTCAAACTCGATGGGGCTGGCGTGGCTGTCCTGATACTGGTTGATGCCGTCCAGATAGGCTTCCAGGGCCTTCCAGGCGGGTGACTGATGGTCGAGCCCGGCGATATAGCTGTCGGCCCGTTCGCGAATCCGCAGGCTGCGGAACAGTTTGTCGGTGTCCACCAGCTTGGGCCCCAGCACCTCTGCCAGCTCGCCCCGGGACAGGCGCCGCAGCACTTCCATCTGGAACAGCCGGTCCTGGGCGTGCACGTAGCCCAGGGCGCGGTACAGGTCGGCTTCGTTTTCGGCGCGAATGTGCGGCACCCCGCGTTCGTCGTAACGCACGGTGACCGAGCCTTGCAGGCCATTGAGCTCGACCTGGCCCTGACGCGTCGGCTGCTTGCTGTACAGGTAGCCGGCAAGCCCTGCCAGCAGGGCGAGGATCAGTACGGCGACGACGGTCAGGCTGCGTTTCATGCGGGCTCCTTGCTGTTGTTGTATTCAATGCCGCCTTGGGAGAGCTGCAGAGATTTAGCACAAGTCAGGGGCCCCGCGCAGGAGGCAGTCCTTGATTAGTCGCGAATGCCTTGTTCGGCCGGCCAGGGGCAGTAGCAGCCGATGGCCAGGGTGTGGGTGGCGCTGACCGGGCGATTGTCCTCAAGGGCCTGGAGGATGGGCTCGATGAAGCTGTTGCTGGAATTGCAGGTCAGACCTTCGCTGTAGGGGCCGAAGTAGGCCAGCTTGCCGTTGCGGTCCCAGATCGCCACTGCCGGGCTGGCGGGGATCTGTTCCGCTCCGGGCAGGCTGTCGAGGTGCTTCAGGCGGCTCAGGGTGGCGGGTAGCTGGCCGTGGCTGCCGGGCTTCTGTACGGCATAGAACTCCACGCCCCGCGGGCCATAGGTTTCGATCAGCTCGGCCAGGTGCTGCTGGTTACCGACATTGCAGGGGCAGGCCGGGTCCCAGAAATGCACCAGGCGGATCGCCCCGGGGCCGGCCAGTTCGGCGGGCAGTTGCAACGGGTCGCCGGAGAACATCGCGGTGTGCTCGCTGAACGCCCGCAGATAGCGGCCCTGGAACCATTCGTAGGCGTTCCACAGCACCACGGCGCAGATCAGGACGAGCAGGCTGGCAAGCAGGGGCGTGCGGTAAGACTGGCGCATTAAGATCGGTCCTCGAAGGTCGCGTAGCTTGCCATGCTTGCCGCGACAGATGAATATCGCAGGCCCAGAAAGCCCGTTTTGTCGCCGGTACCCCCGCTTTGGAATTCTCTATGCCCGCCACTTTCGACCCCGACCACCTGCGTGCCAGCCTGCAACCTCTGGTCGCCGGGCAGCCTTTGTCGGTGGAGGGGCAGGCCTACCAGCGCTTCTATGGGCTGGATTTCGCCGGGCGGGCGCTGGTGCCGCGCAGCCGCCTGGGGCGTTTCCAGGTGGACGGCTACGACGTGGTGAGCCAGGTCTGGTGGCCGGAGCAGCCACGGGCCACGCTGTTTCTGTTCCACGGCTTCTACGATCACATGGGCTTGTACCGGCATGTGATCGAGTGGGCGCTGCAACGGCGTTTCGTGGTGATTTCCTGCGACCTGCCCGGGCACGGCCTTTCCAGTGGCGAGCGGGCCAGTATCGATGATTTCGCGGTGTACCAGCGGGTGCTGCAAGGCCTGTTCGCCGAGGCCCGGTCTCTGGAGCTCCCCGAGCCCTGGCACCTGTTCGGGCAAAGCACCGGTGGCGCGATTATCATGGACCACCTGCTCAACCAGGGCGCCGAGAGCCCGGCCCAGGGCCAGGTGATGCTGCTCTCGCCGCTGGTGCGGCCGCGGGCCTGGGGCTGGTCGATGCTCAGTTATTACGCGCTGCGGCCCTTCGTCACCGGCATTGCCCGGCGCTTCAGTGAAAACTCCAACGACCCGGATTTCCTCGCGTTCCTGCAGGTCGACCCGTTGCAGCCGCAACGCTTGCCGACGGCCTGGGTGGGAGCGCTGTCGCGCTGGATCAAGCGCCTGGAGGCGGCGCCCCGCAGCTCCAGGCAGCCGTTGATCGTTCAGGGGGATGCGGACATGACCGTGGACTGGCAGCACAATCTGCAGGTGATTCGTGGCAAGTTTGCCGCGCCCGAGCTGTTGATGCTGCCCGATGCGCGGCACCATCTGGCCAATGAGATCCCGTTGTATCGCGATCAGTACTTCGCCTTTCTGACCCAGCACCTCTAGAGATTGGTGTAGCCGCTGCCGCAGGCTGCGAACGGCCCTAAGGGACGCAAGAGCCCAAGGCTACTGCAGGCTCGTCAGGCGATTGCCAGGCAAGGGTCTGCGGGCTCGGCTGCGGTCACAGGCGAGTTGCCGGGTCAGGGGGCGAGGCTGGAAGTGCTCTGGCCGACCGCCAGGCCTGCGCGAATCGCTGCCAGGGCGGCCTGGTAGTAGGCCTTGCCTTCGCTGGATTCGGCGAAGGTGGCGAACTCTTCCAGCTCCGTGTCGGACAGATCCCGATAGACGTACAGCAAGGTGTTGTTCAGGTCGTTGCCGATCTGCTGCATCAGCCGCTGGCGCTGGCCGTTGAGCATGCCCTGGGCCTGGCCGCCCCCCAGCAGGCCGGGAATCATCTGGCTCAGGCTGTCGGCGGCGACACCGGCAATCGCCAGGCTCACCTCTGCACCCGCTTCCCGGGCCGGCAGGGCCTGGGCCAGGTGGCCGATGATCAACTGGCGGTTGTCGCTGGCCTGCATCTTCGGCAGGCCCTGGGCGTTCTTGGCCAGCTGGTCGCGGCGGGTCGCCAGCAGTTCGGCGGCGACGATCTTGCGGCCCAGGGGCGACTGGAAGAAGGCCAGGGCCGGTGCGGGGTCCGCCAGGTTCTGCCGCAGTTGGGCCTCGGCGCGACGGTCCACGGCCTGGGGTGCGAAGCGCTGGTTGCTGTTGTCCACCAGGGCTTGATAGACCGCCGGCGGCAGGCTGCTCTGGTAGCGCTGCTGGGCGGCGCTGAGAGCATCGTTGAAATGCGCGCGCTGTTGCGCCCAACCGGCGACCTGGTACAACTGGTCGTGGCTGTCTGCCCAGGCAGGCAAGGCGCAGAAGATCAACAGTGAGAAAAGCAAACGGCGCATAAGGACTCCTGTCAGCAGGCGACTATTCTCCGGGGCAAGAGGGTGGTTGTCGAGAATTCGTATCAGCATCCCTCGGCAAACCGATGATGTGTAAGCCCATTGAAAAAAATGCTTCATCCTCCGCTCTGCGGCTCTGTCAGATTTTTCTGAGGCTGGATACTATGCGCGCCATGCAAATACCCTCTGATCATCCGCTGTTGTTGAACATTGTCGACGACCTGGCCGCCTGTGGCTGGTCGCAGCAAAATGTCTTCCTGTCCGAGGCTCTGACCCTCGAACTGGCGGCTGAGTGCCGTAAACGTGCGGCTGAAGGTGAACTGGCGCCGGCGGCGGTAGGACGCGGGCCGGCCCAGGAGATCCGCGAGGGTATTCGCGGCGACCATATCCAGTGGCTCGAGCCCGGTCAGGCCCAGGCCTGCGATAGCTACCTGGAACTGATGGACAGCCTGCGCGAGGCTCTGAACCGAGGCCTGTTCCTCGGGCTTGAAGATTTCGAATGCCATTTCGCGATGTACCCGCCGGGAGCCTTCTACAAGCGCCACGTGGATCGCTTTCGCGATGACGACCGGCGCATGGTCTCGGCGGTGGTCTACCTCAATGAGGAGTGGCTGCCCGAGCAGGGCGGGCAATTGCGCATGTACCTCAATGACCGGGGGCAATACGATGTAGTCCCTGTCGGGGGGCGGCTGGTGGTGTTTCTTTCCGGCGAAGTCCCCCATGAAGTCATGCCTGCGACCCGGGAACGCCTGTCCCTGACCGGCTGGTTCCGGCGCCGTGGTAACGAGCCGTTCTGAATATGCACAAGATCCTGGTCAGCCGCTGCCTGTTGGGCCACCGCGTACGCTACGACGGCGGTGCCAGCGGCCCGTTCGATCAACTGGCCGCCTGGCAGCAAGAGGGACGAGTGGTTGCCTTGTGTCCGGAGGTTGCTGGGGGTTTGCCCACGCCACGGGCGCCGGCGGAGATCCCCGGCGGGCAGGGTGTCGATGTGCTCGAGGGCCGGGCACCGGTGATGACCTGCGAAGGTGAAGATGTCAGCGCCCAGTTCCTGGCTGGCGCCCGCCAGGCCCTGGAGCTGGTGGAGAAGCACCGGATCCGCGTTGCCGTGCTCAAGGCCCACAGCCCATCCTGCGGCAACCTGCTGACCTATGACGGCAGCTTCAGCGGGGTCAAGGTTTCGGGGGAGGGCGTCACCGCCGCGTTGCTCAAGCAGCACGGGGTGCAAGTCTTCAGCGAGCTGCAACTGCCCGAGGCCGCCAGCGCCCTGGCCGCATTGTCCTCGTAGCTGCTGCCGAGCTTTAGCGAGGCTGCGAAAAGGCCCTAAGGGCCTTGCTTGACGATTTCCCGCCGACCTCTAGCAGCCATGAAGCCCCTGCGTCCCTTCGGGCCGTTCGCAGGCTGCGGCTACAGGTCAATCCAGGCAGCTTGTGTCGTTTACTGCCCGGCTTCGGCCTTCGGCGGTTTGCTCGCGTCCATGCCGAACCATTTCTCCGACAGGGCCATCAGGCGCCCGTCGGCCTTGATCCGCTGCAAGGCGCTGTCCAGGCTCGCGCGAAACGCCGGGTTACCTTTCTGGAAGGGGATCGCCAGGCTCAGGGTCGGTCCGACCTTGGCGCCTTCCTTCACCGGCAGGCGGCTGTCGCGAATGGCGTAGGGAATCAGCAGGCGATCGCTGATGGCAGCGTCGATCTGCTTGTCCGCCACGTCCTTGATCGGCTGCTGGGCATCGGCGTAGCTGCGCAGGTTGATCCCTTCCACAGTCCGCGCCTGATCGACGAACTGGCTGCCCTGGGCCACCCCCAGCGCCTGGCCGCGCAGGGCCTGCAGGGAAAACAGCGGACGCTGCTCTTCCTTGCGCACAATCAACTGCGCACTGGAATAGCTGTAGGGTTCGCTGAAATCGAAACGATCCTTGAGTTCCGGGGTCATTGCTATGTGGTTGATCGCCACGTCGAACTTGCCGCTTTCCACTCCCGGGAGCAGTTCGGCGGCCTCGGTCACCACGAAGTCCGCGCGTACGTCCAGTTCACTGGCCAGCAGTTGCCCCAACTCCACCTCGAAACCGGTGAGTTTGCCGTCGTCCTTGAAATTGAAGGGCGGTGTATCGGCTTCCAGGGCGATGCGCAGCTCGCCGCGGTCATTGATATCGTCCATCAGTTCGGCTTGAGCGCAAGTGCTCGCAAGGGGCAGCAAAAGTAACAGGCCAGGCAGGAAACGCATGGTCACTCCTTGAATTTATATGAGCGATGCGCCGTTCAGGCTCGCTTTGCTAAGGTGTTGAGTGCCTTCGACAACGAATTGCCACGAAGTTGTCATAACCGTAAAAGATTTGCGGAAAAACTGGAGAAGATAATGAAAATTTTTATGTCGCGTGCTGCTTTGGCCGGTCTGTTGCTGGGAACCTCGATGCTGGCCGGTGCAGCGGAAATTCCGCGTACCGAGGCACCTGCCGGCGCCAAGGTGACTATCGTTTCCCCGGCCGACGGGGCCACCGTGGACAAGACCTTCAAGGTCAAGTTCGGCGTTGAAGGCATCGCCCTGGCTCCGGCGGGCGATCAGACCGCCAACACTGGCCACCATCACCTGCTGATCGATGTCGATCAGTTGCCTGCCGAGAACCTGCCGATCCCGATGGACGCCAACCACCTGCACTTCGGCAAGGCCCAGACCGAAACCGAAGTGACCCTGACACCCGGCAAGCACACCCTGCAACTGGAACTGGGGGACAAGAACCACGTGCCTTTCAACCCGGTGATCGTTTCCAAGAAAATCACAGTAACAGTGAAATAATCGTAAACACGATAAAAAAGGGAGCCCAGAGGGCTCCCTTTTTTGTGCCGCAATCGAGGCTTAGAACAGCACGCGGCAACGGATGGTGCCGTTGATGTGCTGCAGCTTCTCTTGCGCCAGGTCCGAGTACTCGGCGTCGACGTCGATCACCACGTAGCCGACCTTCTCGTTGGTCTGCAGGAACTGACCGGAGATGTTGATGCCGTTTTCGGCGAAGACCTTGTTGATCTCGCTCATCACGCCCGGAATGTTCTCGTGGATGTGCAGCAGACGGTGCTTGCCCGGGTGGGCCGGCAGCGCCACTTCAGGGAAGTTGACCGAGGACACCGAGGTACCGTTGTCGCTGTACTTGACCAGTTTTTCTGCCACTTCCAGGCCGATGTTGGCCTGGGCTTCAGCGGTGGAACCGCCGATGTGCGGGGTCAGGATCACGTTGTCCAGGCCGCGCAGCGGGCTTTCGAACTCTTCGTCGTTGGAGCGCGGCTCCACCGGGAATACGTCGATGGCCGCGCCGATCAGGTGCTTGTCCTTGATCGCGTCCGCCAGGGCGTCCAGCTCGACCACGGTGCCGCGGGCGGCGTTGATCAGGATGCCGCCCTTCTTGATGGCGCGGATTTCCTTCTCGCCGATCATCCACTGGGTGGCCGCGGTTTCCGGCACGTGCAGGGTGACGATGTCGGACATGCCCAGCAGTTCGTGCAGGTTGCCCACCTGGGTGGCGTTGCCCAGTGGCAGCTTGGTCACGGTGTCGTAGAAAAACACCTGCATGCCTAAGCCTTCGGCCAGGACCGACAACTGCGTACCAATGGAGCCGTAGCCGACGATACCCAGCTTCTTGCCACGGATTTCGAAGGAGTTGGCCGCGCTCTTGATCCAGCCGCCACGGTGGCAGGAAGCGTTTTTCTCGGGGATGCCGCGCAGCAGCAGAATGGCCTCGGCCAGCACCAGCTCGGCAACCGAACGGGTATTGGAGTAAGGCGCGTTGAACACCGCGATGCCGCGCTCGCGAGCGGCGGACAGGTCAACCTGGTTGGTACCGATGCAGAAGCAGCCCACTGCGACCAGTTTCTTCGCGTGGTCGAAGATCTCTTCGGTCAGTTGAGTGCGGGAGCGAATGCCGATGAAGTGTGCATCGGCGATCTTTTCCTTGAGCTGGGCTTCCGGCAGAGAACCGGTGAGGTACTCGATGCTGGTGTAGCCGGCGGCCTTGAGGACGTCGACAGCGGATTGGTGGACGCCTTCGAGGAGAAGGAACTTGATCTTGCTCTTATCGAGAGAAGTCTTGCTCATCTGCGTAAACCTGTGTCCCGGAGAAAAATGGCAGGGAAGTGGACAGCTTGAGCTGACCTGGGCGGCACTGGGCCGACACCGCAGAAAGGCCCTTGGGCACTCTCCTGCGGGGGCGGTATGCTAGCATACGCGCCCCGCTAAACACTCATTCCTGCGACGTGAAGCGTTCTCAGGATGACCATGAATTGTTCGAGAGTTCTGTCGATGACCAATCCTGCCCTGATTGATGAGCTGAAGACCCTGGTTGAGCCTGGCAAGGTGCTGACCGACGCTGACTCCCTGAATGCTTACGGCAAGGATTGGACCAAGCATTTCGCCCCGGCCCCGACAGCCATCGTGTTTCCGAAAACCATCGAGCAGGTCCAGGCCATTGTGCGCTGGGCCAATCAGCACAAGGTTGCGCTGGTGCCTTCGGGCGGTCGCACCGGGCTTTCGGCGGCAGCGGTGGCAGCCAACGGCGAGGTGGTGGTGTCCTTCGACTATATGAACCAGATCCTCGACCTGAACCTGACCGACCGCACCGCGGTGTGCCAGCCGGGCGTGGTCACCGAGCAGTTGCAGAACCTGGCGCAAGAAAACGGCCTGTACTACCCGGTGGATTTCGCTTCTGCAGGTTCCAGCCAGATTGGCGGCAATATCGGTACCAATGCCGGCGGAATCAAGGTCATTCGCTACGGCATGACCCGCAATTGGGTGGCTGGCATGAAGGTGGTCACCGGCAAGGGCGACCTGCTGGAGTTGAACAAGGACCTGATCAAGAACGCCACCGGCTATGACCTGCGCCAACTGTTCATCGGCGCCGAGGGCACCCTGGGCTTCGTGGTCGAGGCCACCATGCGCCTGGACCGGGCACCGAAGAACCTCACGGCGATGGTCCTGGGCACCCCTGATTTCGACTCGATCATGCCCGTGTTGCACGCCTTCCAGGGCAAGCTGGATCTGACGGCCTTCGAGTTCTTCTCCGACAAGGCCCTGGCCAAGGTCCTGGCCCGTGGCGATGTACCGGCGCCGTTCGAGTCCGACTGCCCGTTCTATGCGCTGCTGGAATTCGAAGCCACCACCGAGGAAGTGGCCAACCACGCCCTGGAAACCTTCGAGCACTGTGTCGAGCAGGGCTGGGTGCTGGACGGCGTGATGAGCCAGAGCGAAACCCAGTTGCACAACCTGTGGAAGCTGCGCGAATACATCTCCGAGACCATTTCCCACTGGACGCCGTACAAGAACGACATTTCGGTCACGGTCTCGAAAGTCCCGGCTTTCCTTCAGGAAATCGACGCCATCGTCGGCGAGCATTACCCGGACTTCGAAATCGTCTGGTTCGGCCACATCGGCGACGGCAACCTGCACCTGAACATCCTCAAGCCGGACAACCTGAGCAAGGACGAGTTCTTTGCCAAGTGCGCGACGGTCAACAAGTGGGTGTTCGAAACGGTCGAGAAGTACAACGGCTCGATTTCCGCGGAACACGGCGTGGGCATGACCAAGCGTGATTACCTGACCTACAGCCGCTCGCCGGTGGAGATCGAGTACATGAAGGCGGTCAAGGCCGCGTTCGACCCGAACGGCATCATGAACCCGGGCAAGATCTTCGCGATCTGAGGCCGGGTAGTGTCCAGATAACGCACACAAGCAGGAGTCGGTAATGAGCTATCAGCACCAGTATGTCGACGGTACCCGGATCCATTTTCCGGTGGGCAAGGTGGTGTGCATCGGTCGCAACTACGCCGAGCACGCCAAGGAGCTGGACAACCCGGTACCTACCGAACCCCTGCTGTTTATCAAGCCGGGCAGTTGTGTGGTGCCCCTGGAAGGTGGGTTCGCCATTCCCACCGAGCGTGGTTCGGTGCACTACGAAGCGGAAATCGCGGTGTTGATCGGCAAGCCGCTCTCCACCAAACCTAGCCGCGAAGAAGTGCTGGATGCCATTTCCGGCTTTGCCCCGGCACTGGACCTGACCCTGCGGGACAAGCAGGCCGAGCTCAAAGCCAAGGGCCTGCCCTGGGAAATCGCCAAGTCGTTCGACGGCGCGGCGGTGATCGCGCCCTTTGTGGTGGGCAGTACCTTCGCCGACCTGACCGACATCGGCATCCGCCTGACCATCAACGGTGAAGTACGCCAGGACGGCAACAGCGCCATCATGCTCAACCCCATAGTGCCGATGATCCAGTACATGGCCGGTTGTTTCTCCCTGCAGGCCGGCGATGTGATCCTCACCGGCACGCCGGTCGGGGTTGGGCCGCTGAATGTCGGCGATGAGCTGGTGCTGGAGCTTCCCGGTGCCAGCCGTTTCACCAGCAGCGTCCGTTGATCCGAATCTTTCTGCGCTGGGCCCGGTAATCCAGGGCCCGGCGCAGAGAGATCACCGGCTTTAACCGTTTTTTCACATTTTTCCCGGATAATTCCGAAGCTTATGGTTCGCGGATCTGAAATCCTTGTGCTATTACCTTTGGCCGCGCTTCTGGAATCTGTGTGATGGACGCCCACCCTCTACCTAAACCTCGCCTCATCCGCCGCTTGCGATTGCGCATGCGCTGGTATTCCTGGCTGCTGTTGGCGGGCGTGATCTGCTATGGCGTAGCCAGCCTCATGCATTGGGATGACCGTGGGGCGCTCTGGGTCCAGGAAGGTTTTGTCAGTACCGCCGAACGCAGCTCCAGTATCTGGCTGCCCAACTACCGGGCGGTGATCGATGCCAAGGTCCTGCCAGGCATGGAGCGGGACGAGGCCTCCGATCTTTCCTATAACCCCCAGACCAAGACCCTGTTTTCGGTTATGGGCAAGCACCCATTCCTGGTGGAGCTGTCGCTGCAAGGCGACGTCCTGCGCAAGATGCCTCTGGTGGGCTGGAGCAACCCGGAAGGGGTTGCGGTCCTGGAGAATGGCCTGCTGGCGGTTGTCGATGAGCGCGAGCATTCGCTGGTGATCGTCAAGGTCGATGCCAATACCCAGTCGCTGAATGTCGCGGACTTCCCCAAATACGACCTGGGCCCTTCGGCAGACCAGAACAAGGCGTTCGAAGCCATTGCCTGGAACCCGCGCAAGCAACAGTTGCTGCTGGGGGAGGAGCGCCCGCCGGCGTTGTTTACCTGGAGCAGCGACGGTAGCCAGGTACTCAAGGGCAACAAGCAGAAGCTGGCCAGCGACGAGCTCGACTTGCGCAACCTTTCGGCCCTGGGTATCGACCCGCGCACCGGCCATACCCTGGTGCTGTCGGCTGATTCCCATCTGCTGCTGGAACTCGACGAGCAGGGTGAGCAGGTCAGCTTCATGGCCCTGCTCGGCGGCTTCAATGGCCTGGAAAAAACCATTCCTCGGGCCGAAGGGGTGGCCATGGATGAGGCCGGCAACCTGTACATGGTCAGCGAGCCCAACCTGTTCTATCGCTTCGAGAAACAGTGAGTCCCGGCCTGGCACCCGAGCCGGGCCATTCAGGGCATTAAGCTTGAATTCAGGCGGCTGTGATATTTCATCAGCCTGTCCTGATTTCGAGCCTGCCCGCCATGTATCGCCTCACCCGCCTGCAACCCCTTTACCTGATCCTCTGCCTGATGGCCGTGCTGTTGGCGGTGTTTGTCCATAACCACAGGTTGTGGCAGCGCGCCTGGTTCGACTGGCAATCCTACTGGCAGGTGGCGGCCCCCCAATCCCTGGGGCTGGGCGATTACCGTGTCGTGCTGGAGGCACAGCCCATCGAGGGCCTGGATGAGGTCTCGGCGCTGACCTACGATCCACTGCGCAACAGCCTGTTCACCGTGACCAACAAGAATTCCGAACTGATCGAGCTGTCCCTGGATGGGCAGATCCTGCGCCGCATCGCTCTGGTGGGCTTTGGCGATCCGGAAGCGGTGGAGTTCATCAGTGCCAATACCTATGTGATCAGCGACGAGCGCCAGCACCGGCTGATCAAGATCCAGCTGGACGATGAAACCACGGCGGTGGATGCGGCAGAAGCCGAGCAGATCACCCTGGGCGTGCACCTTGCCGGCAACAAAGGCTTCGAGGGGCTGGCCTACGACTCCCAGGGCAAGCGCCTGTTCGTCGCCAAGGAACGCGACCCGATGCTGATCTATGAAGTGCAGGGCTTCCCCCACCAAGATCCGCAGCAGTCCTACGGGATGCATGTGGTGAACAACCCCAAGCGCGATGCCGGCCTGTTCGTGCGCGACCTCTCC
This sequence comes from Pseudomonas sp. GW823-FHT03E05, assembly GCF_058796855.1. Taxonomy (NCBI): domain Bacteria; kingdom Pseudomonadati; phylum Pseudomonadota; class Gammaproteobacteria; order Pseudomonadales; family Pseudomonadaceae; genus Pseudomonas; species Pseudomonas sp. GW823-FHT03E05. The sequence goes on along the minus strand of NZ_JBXAJB010000003.1, from coordinate 326,395 downwards.
AGCCTGCAATACGACGAGCGCAGTGGCCACCTGCTGGCACTGTCGGACGAGTCGCGGCTGGTGGTGGAGCTGGATGTCGAGGGGCGCCCGCTGAGTACCCTGGCCCTGGGCAAGTGGCGCCAGGGCCTGAGCAAGGCGGTGCCTCAGGCGGAAGGGATGGCCATGGATGACGCCGGCACCCTGTACCTGGTGAGCGAACCGAACCTGTTCTACGTCTTCAAGAAACCGATGTAGGAGCCGGCTTGCCAGCGAAGAGGCCTTCAAAACCGCCTTCGCCCGCCCGCCGGCTCCTATCCGCGGGGCAGGCTCAGGCCTTGAGGGTTTTCACCCCTTCGGCGGTACCCAGCAGCAACACATCAGCGGGGCGTGCAGCGAACAGGCCATTGGTGACCACGCCGACAATGGCATTGATCTGGCTTTCCAGTTCCACCGGATTGGTGATCTGCATGTTGTGCACATCGAGGATGATGTTGCCGTTGTCGGTGATCACGCCTTCGCGGTACACCGGGTCGCCGCCCAGTTTCACCAGTTCACGGGCCACGTGGCTGCGGGCCATGGGGATCACTTCCACGGGCAGCGGGAAGTTGCCCAGCACCGGCACCAGCTTGCTGGCGTCGGCGATGCAGATGAACGTCTTGGCCACGGCGGCGACGATCTTTTCCCGAGTCAGGGCGGCGCCGCCGCCCTTGATCAGGTTCAGGTGCTCGTCGCTTTCGTCGGCGCCGTCGATGTAGAACTCCAGGTCGCTCACGGTGTTGAGCTCGTAGACCGGAATCCCGTGGCCCTTGAGGCGGGCGGCGGTGGCTTCGGAGCTGGCCACGGCGCCGTCGAAGGCGCCCTTGTGCAGGGCCAGGGCGTCGATGAAGCAGTTGGCGGTGGAGCCGGTGCCGACCCCGACGATGCTCTTGTCATCGAGTTTCGGGAGGATAAGGTCGACGGCGGCCTGGGCGACGGCCTGTTTGAGTTGATCCTGGGTCATGCGGGCTCCGAAGCGGGCAAGGGGGGGCACAAAGGCCGGCATTATAGGCGCCGCGGCAGATCAGGTCATTGCCCGTTTGGCTAATCGGCCGGGCTTCAGAGAAGGCGAGGGGGCGGCTAAAACCTCTGTATTCGTGTGGTCGCCCGGGCAAACGCTGGGTTAGACTCCCTGGCCCTGCCCAACCCGCTCAGTGATGCTTTCCGATGCTCGAACAGTACGTCAAGAAGATCCTCACCTCGCGCGTTTATGACGTTGCCGTAGAAACCCCATTGCAGACTGCCCGCCAGCTTTCCGAGCGGCTGGGCAATCAGATCTGGCTCAAGCGTGAAGACTTGCAGCCGGTGTTCTCGTTCAAGATCCGTGGTGCCTACAACAAGCTGACCCAGCTCAGCGATGCCGAGCGCGCCCGCGGCGTGGTCACTGCGTCGGCGGGCAACCACGCCCAGGGCCTGGCCCTGGCGGCCAAGGTGCTGGGGGTCAAGGCCACTATCGTGATGCCCAAGACCACCCCCGAGATCAAGGTCGAGGGCGTGCGCTCCCGTGGCGGCAAGGTGGTGCTGCACGGCGATACCTTCCCTGAAGCGCTGGCCTACTCCCTGAAGCTGGTGGACGAGAAGGGCTACGTCTACATCCATCCCTACGATGATCCGCACACCATTGCCGGGCAGGGCACGGTGGCCATGGAGATTCTGCGCCAGCACCCCGGTCCGCTGGATGCGATCTTCGTTCCGGTCGGCGGCGGCGGCCTGATCGCCGGCATTGCGGCCTATGTGAAGTACCTGCGCCCGGAGATCAAGGTCATCGGCGTCGAGCCGGACGACTCCAACTGCTTGCAGGCGGCCATGGCCGCCGGTGAGCGCGTGGTGCTGCCGACCGTGGGGATCTTCGCCGACGGCGTGGCGGTGGCGCAGATTGGCCAGCACACCTTCGACATCTGCAAGGATTATGTGGATGAAGTGATTACCGTCAGTACCGACGAGATCTGTGCGGCAATCAAGGATATCTACGACGATACCCGTTCGATCACCGAACCTGCCGGCGCCCTGGGCGTTGCCGGGATCAAGAAGTACGTCGAGCAGCGCGGTATCAGCGGGCAGACCCTGGTGGCCATCGACTCTGGGGCCAACGTCAACTTCGACCGCCTGCGCCACGTGGCCGAGCGCGCCGAGCTGGGCGAAGGCCGCGAAGCCATCATCGCCGTGACCATCCCCGAGAAGCCCGGCAGCTTCAAGGCCTTCTGCGAGGCGGTGGGCAAGCGCCAGATCACCGAATTCAACTACCGCTACAACACCGGCAGCGAGGCGCACATCTTCGTCGGCGTGCAGACCCACCCGGAAAACGATCCGCGCAGCGCCCTGATCGCCAGCCTGACCGAGCAGGGCTTTCCGGTGATCGACCTGACCGACAACGAACTGGCCAAGCTGCACATCCGCTACATGGTCGGCGGCCATGCCGAGAAGGTCAGCGACGAAGTGGTGCTGCGTTTCGAGTTCCCGGAGCGTCCGGGGGCGCTGTTCAACTTTCTCAACAAGCTGGGCGGGCGCTGGAATATCTCGATGTTCCACTACCGCAACCATGGTGCGGCGGATGGCCGGGTAGTCGCCGGCCTGCAAGTGCCGGCCGATGAACGTCACCTGGTGCCCGCGGCGCTGGAGCAGATCGGCTATCCGTACTGGGATGAAAGCGACAACCCGGCCTACCAGCTGTTCCTCGGCTGAACGACTACGCTGAGGATCGGAGCCTTAAGGAAGCGAAAACATGGAAACACTGACCACGCTGAAGACGCTTCATGTACTGGCCACCGTGCTGCTATTGGGCAGTGCGCTGGGGCTGGCGATCTGGGTCTGGCGCCTGCGCCGCCAGGGGGATGCCACGGTTTATAGCCGGGTGCTGCACCGTCCGGGCCTGTTCGGCTGGCTGTTGCTGGCGCTGGGCATGCTGACATTGCCGTTCAGCGGTTGGTGGCTGGTGCATCTGGTGGGTTGGCCGCTGGGGCAGACCTGGGTCCTGGGTTCCAGCGTGCTCTACACCCTGGGGGCCCTGGCCTGGCTGTGGCTGATGGTGCGCCTCAACCGCCTGCGGGTGGCCAAGGTCGCCAGCGGCCTGGCGTTCACCCTGGTGCTGGCGGTGTTCAGCGCCGCATGTTTCGTGACCATTGCCGGTCTTATGGGCGCCAAGCCGGTCTAACTCTCAAGGATTGCCATGAAGGTCGTTCTGGTGGGGGCCACAGGGTTTGTCGGCCGTCATCTGCTGGCGGCATTGCACGCTGCCGGCCATCAGCTGATTGCCACCAGCCGTCGCCCGCAGCCCCAGGGGTTGCCTGGGGTGGAGTGGCGCCAGCTGGATCTCGATCGCCTGGGCCGCGAGCCCCAGCCCTTTGCCCTGCCTGCCGACACCGACCTGCTGATCAACGCCGCGGGGCTGTTGAGCACTGATGCGCGGGCGTTGAGCCTGACCCAGGACCTGGGTACCCGCGCGCTGTTCGATCTGGCGGCGGCCCGGGGCGTGCGGGTACTGCAGATTTCCGCATTGGGGGCCGGGATCCTGCCCCAGGTGCCGTTCCTTGCCAGCAAGGCGGCGGCGGATGATTACCTGCTGCAGTTGGGGGTACCGGCGGTGGTGCTGCGGCCCTCGCTGGTGCTCGGCGCTGGCGGTGCCAGCAGCGGCTGGCTGACGAGGCTGTCGCCCTGGCCGCTGATTCCCTTGCTGTCCGCCAAGGCGCAGATGCAGCCCTTGCATATAGAGGACTTGAGTGCCGCGGTGCTGGCGCTGCTCAGGCAGTGGCCGCAGGAATCCATGGTTCTGCCCCTGGTCGGCCCGGAACGCATGACCATGGCGCAACTGCTCGATCACCTGCGGTCGGCCCAGGGCTGGGGCCCGGCGCGCTACTTCAAGCTGCCAGCGGTCTTGCTGCGGCTGGTGGCCGCTGCTGGCGATCGCCTGGGCTGGCGAGCCTTGAACCGGCAGAGCCTGGCCATGGCCCGCCACGACAACCTGGCGGATCCGCAGGTGCTGGCCTCGGTCTGCGGGTATCACGCGGCGCCGCTGGCGGCCCGCTTGCAAGATTGGCCGCAGGCGACGCAAAGCACCCAACTGGCCCTGCGCCCGCTGTTGCTGGCAGTGATGGTGCTGATCTGGCTGGGTACCGCGCTGGTGTGCATCGGCCCGGGTTACGACTGGGGCCTGCGGATCATGGCCGAGGCTGGCGTGCAGGGTGTATGGGCGGCCCTGGCGGTGATCGGCGGTTCACTCTGCGATGCGCTACTGGGTGTCGGCCTGCTGCTGCGGCGCTGGCGCCGGCGAGCCTTGCAGGCGCAGTTGGGGCTGATGTTCGGCTACACCCTGATCATCAGCCTGATCCTGCCGCACTTCTGGTTTGACCCTTATGCCGCCGTCGCCAAGAATCTGGTGCTGATGGTGGCGACCCTATGGCTGCTGTGGACCGAACCCCACCAATGAGCGCTTACCTGCTGTTGAAAACCCTGCATATCCTGTCCTCCACCGTGCTGTTCGGCCTCGGCGCGGGGTCGGCCTATTACGCCCTGCGGGCCTGGCGCAGTGGCCGGGTGGAAGTGATTGCCGTGACCTTCAAGCACCTGGTGTTCGCCGACTGGGCCTTTACCGCCACCACGGCGGTATTCCAGCCGTTGAGCGGGCTGGGGCTGGTGCACCTGGCAGGCTGGTCGCTGCAGCAGGCGTGGCTGATGTGGAGCCTGGGCCTGTATGTGGTGGCGGGGCTGTGCTGGCTGCCGGTGGTCTGGTTGCAGATCCGAGTGCACAAGATGGCCGAGCAGGCCCTGCAGGACGGGACGCCGATGCCGCTGCGGGCAACCCTTTATATGCGCTGGTGGTTCGCCCTGGGCTGGCCGGCGTTCCTGGCCTTCATGGCGATTTTCTATCTGATGGTGGCCAAGCCGGCGTAGGTTTTTTCGCTGGCAAGCCAGCGCCTACAGCCGGCTCGCCGGCGAGCTGCCTAGTCGCGCAGGCTGATGACCTGCCAGCCACGTTTCTCGGCCTCGGCCCGCAGGTTCGGATCCGGGTCAACGGCCACGGCGGTGGTCACTTGCTCCAGCAGGGGCAGGTCGTTCATCGAATCGCTGTAGAAGTAGCTGTCTTCCAGGCTGTGGCCGGTCTCTTCTAGCCAGCGGTTGAGGCGGGTGACCTTGCCTTCACGGAAACACGGCACATCGGTACTGCGCCCGGTGTAGCGGCCATCCTGCATTTCGCATTCGGTGGCGATCAGGGTTTCCACGCCCAGGCGTTCGGCGATCGGCGCGGTCACGAAACGGTTGGTCGCGGTGATGATCACCAGCTTGTCGCCGGCAGCTCGATGCTTGTCCAGCAGGGCCTGGGCCTTGGGCAGGAGGATTGGCTCGATGCAGTCGCGCATGAAGTCGCGGTGCCACTCTTCGAGCACGGCCATGTCGGTGCGGCCGAGGATTTCCAGGCAGAAGTTCAAGTAGGCGGCATTGTCGAGCTTGCCGGCCAGGTAATCCTGATAGAACTCGTCGTTGCGGGTCTTATAGGCGACGGCGTCGAGGAAGCCCCGCTCGCACAGATAGTCGCCCCAGGCGTGGTCGCTGTCGCCGCCCAAAAGCGTGTTGTCCAAGTCGAATAAAGCCAGGCGCATTGCAGTTACTCGCTGAAAAGTCGCGGAAAAAGGTGCCCAGAATACGGTCTTTTCACAAGAGTGCACATAAGCTAAGCAGCCTCGTTGCTGCATTCCCAAGCTTTGTGGAACAATGCGGCGACATGCGTTTGCGAGGTTGTAGCCGTGATCGACCCCGATGGTTTCCGCCCCAATGTCGGGATCATTCTGACCAATGATGCCGGACAGGTGCTATGGGCTCGCCGTATCAATCAAGATGCCTGGCAGTTTCCTCAAGGGGGAATCAACCCCGATGAGACGCCGGAAGACGCCTTGTATCGCGAGCTGAACGAAGAAGTGGGGCTGGAGCGCGAAGATGTGCAAATTCTCGCCTGCACCCGGGGCTGGTTGCGCTATCGTTTGCCGCAGCGTCTGGTCCGGACCCACAGCCAACCGCTGTGCATCGGCCAGAAGCAGAAATGGTTTCTCCTGCGCCTGATCTCCAACGAGCAGCGGGTGCGGATGGATTTGACCGGTAAACCGGAATTCGATGGCTGGCGCTGGGTCAGTTATTGGTATCCGTTGGGCCAGGTGGTGACATTCAAGCGCGAAGTGTATCGCCGCGCTCTCAAAGAGCTTGCCCCGCGCCTGCTAGTGCGCGACTGACGACGGAGTTCGACCCCGAGCCATGCTCAATACGCTGCGCAAGATCGTCCAGGAAGTTAACTCCGCTAAGGATCTCAAGGCGGCGTTGGGGATTATTGTATTGCGCGTCAAAGAGGCCATGGGCAGCCAGGTCTGCTCGGTCTATCTGCTGGACCCGGAAACCAACCGTTTCGTCCTGATGGCCACCGAGGGCTTGAACAAGCGCTCCATCGGCAAGGTCAGCATGGCGCCCAACGAAGGCCTGGTAGGCCTGGTGGGCACTCGCGAAGAACCCCTCAACCTGGAAAACGCCGCCGACCACCCGCGCTATCGCTACTTCGCCGAAACCGGTGAGGAGCGTTACGCCTCGTTCCTCGGTGCGCCGATCATTCACCACCGCCGGGTGGTGGGCGTGCTGGTTATCCAGCAAAAGGAGCGGCGCCAGTTCGACGAAGGCGAAGAAGCCTTCCTGGTGACCATGAGCGCCCAACTGGCCGGGGTTATCGCCCATGCCGAGGCCACCGGTTCGATCCGTGGCCTGGGTCGCCAGGGCAAGGGCATTCAGGAAGCCAAGTTCGTTGGCGTACCGGGCTCGCCCGGCGCGGCGGTGGGCAGCGCGGTGGTGATGCTGCCGCCGGCCGACCTGGATGTGGTGCCGGACAAGCACGTCACCGACATCGACGCCGAACTGGCCCTGTTCAAGAGCGCCCTGGAAGGGGTGCGGGCCGATATGCGCGCGCTGTCGGAAAAGCTCGCCACTCAATTGCGCCCTGAAGAGCGCGCGCTGTTCGACGTCTACCTGATGATGCTCGACGACGCCTCCCTGGGCAGTGAAGTGAAGGCCGTGATCAAGACCGGGCAATGGGCCCAGGGCGCGTTGCGCCAGGTGGTCACCGATCACGTCAACCGTTTCGAACTGATGGACGATGCCTACCTGCGCGAGCGGGCCTCGGACGTCAAGGACCTGGGCCGCCGGCTCCTGGCCTACCTGCAGGAAGAGCGCCAGCAGACCCTGGTCTATCCCGACAACACCATCCTGGTCAGTGAGGAACTGACCCCGGCCATGCTCGGCGAGGTGCCGGAAGGCAAGCTGGTGGGCCTGGTCTCGGTGCTGGGTTCGGGCAACTCCCACGTGGCGATCCTGGCCCGGGCCATGGGCATCCCGACGGTGATGGGCCTGGTGGACCTGCCGTACTCCAAGGTCGACGGCATCCAGATGATCGTCGACGGCTACCACGGCGAGGTCTACACCAACCCCAGCGACGTGCTGCGCAAGCAGTTCGCCGATGTGGTGGAAGAAGAACGGCAACTGGCCCAGGGCCTGGATGCCCTGCGCGACCTGCCCTGCATCACCCCCGATGGCCATCGCATGCCGCTGTGGGTCAACACCGGCCTGCTGGCCGATGTAGCCCGGGCGCAGAAGCGCGGGGCCGAAGGCGTGGGCCTGTATCGCACCGAAGTGCCGTTCATGATCAACCAGCGCTTCCCCAGCGAGAAGGAACAGCTGGCGATCTATCGCGAACAGCTGGCGGCCTTCCATCCGCAACCGGTGACCATGCGCAGCCTGGACATCGGCGGCGACAAGTCGCTGTCGTACTTCCCGATCAAAGAAGACAACCCCTTCCTTGGCTGGCGCGGGATCCGCGTGACCCTCGACCACCCGGAGATCTTTCTGGTACAGGCCCGGGCGATGCTCAAGGCCAGCGAAGGCCTGAACAATTTGCGCATCCTGCTGCCGATGATTTCCGGCATCCACGAGCTGGAAGAAGCCTTGCACCTGATCCACCGGGCCTGGGGCGAAGTGCGCGATGAAGGCACTGACGTACCGATGCCGCCAGTGGGGGTGATGATCGAAATCCCCGCCGCGGTGTACCAGACCAAGGAACTGGCGCGCCAGGTGGATTTCCTCTCGGTGGGCTCCAACGACCTGACCCAGTACCTGCTGGCGGTGGACCGCAACAACCCACGGGTGGCCGATCTCTACGACTACCTGCACCCGGCGGTGCTGCAAGCGCTGCAGAATGTGGTGCGTGATGCCCATGCCGAAGGCAAGCCAGTGAGCATCTGCGGCGAGATGGCCGGTGATCCGGCGGCGGCGGTGCTGTTGATGGCGATGGGCTTCGACAGCCTGTCGATGAACGCCACCAACCTGCCGAAGGTGAAGTGGATGCTGCGTCAGGTCAGCATGACCAAGGCCAAGGAACTGCTGGCGGAAATGATGACCATCGACAACCCGCAAGTTATCCACAGTTCGCTGCAACTGGCGCTGAAGAAACTCGGGCTGGCGCGGATGATCAATCCGGCTTCGAGCAAGACCCTGTAACCGGGTTGTTTTCTTCGCCGGCAAGCCGGCTCCTACCGAAGCGTTCGTGGGAGTCGGCGTGCCGGGGAACGCTTCAGACCTTCAGTTCGACCTCTCCCAGATGCCCGCCGTAGGGGCCGAAGCTACGCTCCAGCAGATGCCGCGAGCCATCGGCGTGGACGATCAGTGCCGTGCTGGCTCGTGTGCCGTAGCTGGGGCTGGCGATGAACACGCTGGACAGCAGGCTTTCGGTGGCCAAGCCCACTCCGGTGTCCGGCAGGTCGGCGAAGGGCGCTGTCTGCGGGTCGCTCAACAGCGCCAGCAGTGCCTGGGGCTGTGGATCATGCAACACCTCCTGCAACGCCGCCCTGGCCTTGAGCAGCTTGGGCCAGGGCGTATCCAGCCCGGCATTGGAAAGGCCGTAGACCCCAGGCTCCAGCCGTTGCGGCTGCGGGTCCCGAGCGTTGTAGTGCCACAGCTGCTCGGCATTGCCCAGCAGCAGGTTGAACCCGGCGTACTCCACCGAGCGCCCGACTACATCGCGCAAATAATCATCCAGGGGCACGTCGCCGGCGAGAAAGCGCGCCACCAGTTCACCCCGCGAGCGCCGCGCCGGAGGCTGGTGCGGGTTGCGGATATTGGTCAGGGCGGCAAAGCGGCCCTCGGCGCCGACCCCGAGCCAGGTGCCGCCGGCTTCCAGGTCGCGACCGGCGTGGATCTGCGGCAGTTCCGGCCACTGCCCCAGGGGCAGGCTCGGCCGCGCGTAGAATTCATCACGGTTGGCCGCGACGATCAGTGGCTGAGCATGACCCGGCCGCCAGGCGAAAACGATCAAGCACATTAAGGTGGCCCCCTGTGTGTTTTTGCCCACTTTACGCACAGATCCGGCGGGTATCCATCGCCATCCAGTGGAGTCCGGGGCGGCGCTTCCGTTACCATGCCGATCTATTTTTCGGATGCTCCCATGGAATTTCTGCTCTATCTGCTGCTGGGCGCCTGTGCGGGCGTGCTGGCCGGGCTGTTCGGCGTGGGCGGCGGGATCATCATAGTCCCGGTGCTGGTGTTCAGCTTCACCCTGCAAGGCTTCGATGTCTCGGTGCTGACCCACCTGGCGGTCGGCACCTCCCTGGCCAGCATCATCTTTACCTCGGTCAATGCGGTGCGCGAGCACCATCGGCGTGGCGCTGTACGCTGGCCGATCTTCGCCTGGATGACCGTGGGTATCCTCCTGGGCGCCGGTTTCGGCGCACTGACCGCCGAGGCGATCTCCGGCCCGCACCTGCAGAAAATCATCGGTGTGTTTGCCCTCGTGGTGGCCTTGCAGATGACCCTGGAGCTCAAGCCCAAGGCCAGCCGCCAGGTGCCCGGCAAGCTGGGCCTGACGGCCGCCGGCGGTGTGATCGGCTGGGCCTCGGCGATCTTCGGCATCGGCGGTGGCTCCCTCACCGTGCCTTTTCTCACCTGGCGCAGCGTGCCCATGCAGCAGGCGGTGGCCACCTCATCGGCCTGCGGTTTGCCCATTGCCCTGGCCAGTGCCTTAAGTTTCATGATTCTGGGCTGGCATGATCCGCTGCTCCCGGCCCATAGTCTCGGTTTCGTTTATTTGCCGGCCCTGTTGGGCATTGCCCTGACCAGCATGGTGTTCGCCCGCATCGGCGCGCGCCTGGCCCACAAACTGTCGCCACGCCTGTTGAAACGCATGTTCGCCGCGCTACTGTTCTGCGTGGGACTCAGCTTCCTGTTCTGAGTGGTGACGCAATCCTGGCTTAATCCTGGGCTGGCAGTTTGCCCCGGGAATCTGAAGTTCTAACCCTTACGAGGAGTCGCAATGCTGCCTTACCCGCAGATTGATCCGGTGGCCCTGGCCATCGGCCCGCTGAAAATCCACTGGTACGGCCTGATGTACCTGATCGGCATTGGCGGTGCCTGGTTGCTGGCGTCGCGCCGCCTGAACCGTTTCGATCCGACCTGGAGCAAGGAGAAGCTCTCGGACATGGTGTTCTGGATGTCCATGGGGGTGATAGTCGGTGGTCGCCTGGGTTATGTGCTGTTCTACGACCTGAGCGCCTACCTGGCCAACCCGACGCTGATCTTCGAGGTGTGGAAGGGCGGCATGTCGTTCCACGGTGGTTTCATCGGGGTGATGCTGGCGGCCTGGTGGTTCGGCAAGCGCAACAACAAGACCTTCTTCGAGCTGATGGATTTCGTCGCGCCGATGGTGCCGATCGGCCTGGGCGCCGGGCGCATCGGCAACTTCATCAACGCTGAATTGTGGGGCAAGCCCACCGATCTGCCCTGGGCCATGGTGTTCCCGCCGTTCAGCGATCCGGCGCAATTGCCGCGCCATCCCTCGCAGCTGTATCAGTTCGCCCTGGAAGGCGTGGCGCTGTTCCTGATCCTCTGGCTGTTCTCGCGCAAACCCCGGCCGACCATGGCGGTTTCCGGTATGTTCGCCCTGTTCTACGGGATCTTCCGTTTCATCGTCGAGTTCGTCCGGGTGCCGGACGCCCAGTTGGGCTACCTGGCCTGGAACTGGCTGACCATGGGTCAGGTCCTGTGCGTGCCGATGATTCTCGGTGGCCTGGGGTTGATCTGGCTGGCTTATCATCGCGCTCCGGCCAAGAGCGCGGCGCAATAAATTCGAACCCCGGGGCGTGCCCCGGGTTCAAGGATGCAGGTAATTCATGAAGCAATATCTTGATCTGGTGGCCCACGTCATCAACAACGGCACCAAGCAGGCCAACCGCACCGGTGTGAACACCATCAGCTTCCCCGGGGCCATGCTGCGCTACGACCTCAAGGAAGGTTTCCCGGCCATCACCACCCGCAAGATGGCCTTCAAGTCGGCCATCGGCGAGATGGTCGGCTTCCTGCGCGGGGTGAACAACGCCGCCGAGTTTCGTGCGCTGGGCTGCAAGGTCTGGGACCAGAACGCCAACGAAAACGCCCAGTGGCTGGCCAACCCGTTCCGCCAGGGCGACGACGACCTGGGCGAGATCTACGGCGTGCAGTGGCGCAAGTGGCCGGCCTACAAACAGATCAAGACCAGCAACCAGGCGGCCATCGACCTGGCTCTGAGCCAGGGCTACCGGCAGATCGCCGCGGGCGAGGAAGACGGCCAGGGCTACGTGGTGCTGTACAAGGCCATCGACCAGGTGCGCCAGTGCGTCGACACCATCATCAACGACCCGGGCAGCCGGCGGATCCTGTTCCACGGCTGGAACTGCGCCCAGCTGGATGAAATGGCCTTGCCGCCGTGCCACCTGCTTTACCAGTTCCACCCCAATGTCCAGACCCGGGAAATCTCCCTGACCCTCTACATCCGCTCCAACGACCTGGGCCTGGGCACGCCGTTCAACCTCACCGAGGGTGCTGCGCTGCTGAGCCTGATCGGCCGCCTGACCGGCTACACGCCGCGCTGGTTCACCTATTTCATCGGTGATGCCCACGTCTATGAAAACCATCTGGACATGCTCAACGAACAGCTCAAGCGCGAGCCGTTCCCGATGCCCAAGCTGGTGATTTCCGAGCGTGTGCCGGAGTTCGCCAAGACCGGCGTCTACCAGCCGGAGTGGCTGGAGCTGATCGAGCCGAGCGACTTCTCCCTGGAAGGCTATGAGCACCACGCGCCCATGACGGCGCCGATGGCGGTCTGAGCGTCCAGCTACTGCAGCAAGGGCCGCGCGGCCCTTGTCGATTGATCCTGTTGCCCTTATCGACCTGTGCCCGGAGCCGTTCCGGGCATGGCTGTGCCCGGCGGCCAGCTACGCTCTGAGTAGCGGCCCTGCCAGGTGCGGGGTGTGGTCCTTGTGACATTCAACGTGAGCCCCGAATGGAAGAACTCAATCACAGCCTGTTCCTGGCCATCAACGCCAGTGCCGGGGCGTCCATGCCGATGCGTGCACTGGCGGGTTTTCTCGCGCAATGGGTGGTACTCAGCGTGCCGCTGCTGCTGGTGGTGTTCTGGGTTTTCGGCGAGCGCCGCCAGCGCATGATCGTGTTGCTCGCCGGCCTGAGCATTGTCCTGGCCCTGGTCTGCAACCTGCTGATCCGTGAGCTGTGGTTCCATCCGCGGCCGTTCATGATCGGCCTGGGGCAGAACTTCCTCGCCCACGCGCCCGGGGCATCCTTCCCCAGCGACCACGCCAGTGGCATGTTCGCCATGGCTTTCGCGCTGATCCTGGCCAGCCTGCGCAAGACCGGGCTGGTGATGCTGGGCCTGGCGCTCCTGGTGAGTTGGGCACGGGTCTATCTGGGCGTGCATTTCCCTTTCGACATTCTGGGTGGCTGCCTGGTGGGGGGGCTCAGTGCCTGGCTGGTGCGCCAGGGGCTGGCCTGGCAGCAACTGGACCAGCGGCTGCTGGCAATCCTCGAAGGGGCTTATCTGCGGCTGACGGCCAGCGTTCGGCGCGGCGCCTGAAACCGCGCCAGGGGTTCAGTGCCCGTGGCTGCGCCCGACATGGGAGGGCTCGCTCTCATTGGGGGCCACCGAGCCGCTGACTTCCAGGCGCTGGAGAATTCCGCAGTGCTCAAGGTCCGGGCCCTCGCTGCAGCGCTGGCGCAGGTCCAGCAGTTGTTCCTGCAGGGCCAGCAAGCCGTCAATGCGCGCCTTGACGTGATGGATATGCTCGTCGATCAGGGCGTTGACGCTGGCGCACTGGTCCTGGGGGCTGTCGCGCAGGTTGAGCAGGCTGCGGATCTCCTCGAGGGTCATGTCCAGGCTGCGGCAATTGCGGATAAAGGTCAGGCGCTCGGTGTGGGCCTGGGTGTAGAGGCGATAGTTGCCTTCACTGCGGGCCGGTTCCGGCAGCAGCCCTTCGCGCTCGTAGTAACGGATGGTCTCGACCTGACAGTCGGTGAGTTTCGCCAGTTCGCCAATCTTCATTGCCGTCGTCTCCGAATGGGTGCTTGACCCTATAGTGGCTACAGGGTGTTCACTTGGCAACAAGCACCTTAATTCGGAAGGGACCCTAATGAGCGATTCTCTCCACAGCCCGCGCAAAACCGCGGATCAGCAGCCCCAGGCTGATCACGATCACAGCCCTGGCCACAGCCATTCCCATGCGCCCGCGGGCAAGTTGCAGCCGGTCAAGGCACACGATCATGCCGCCCACGGCGCATCCTGCTGCGGTTCCGCCGACCTGGCGCCGTCCAGGGTCACCCTGAGCGAGACCCCGGCCGCCGGCGCGCGCTTGAGCAGCTTTCGCATCGAAGCCATGGACTGCCCCACCGAACAGACCCTGATCCAGAACAAGCTGGGCAAGCTGGCCGGGGTCCATGCGCTGGAGTTCAACCTGATGAACCGCGTGCTGGGGGTGACCCACGACCTGCCGAGCACCGCGCCTATCATCGAGGCGGTCAAGTCACTGGGCATGCACGCCGAACCCCTGGAACAGGAGGGTGACCAAGCCGCGCCTGCCGCAGCGCCCGTGAAGAAGCCCTGGTGGCCGCTGGCCCTGTCCGGTATCGGCGCGCTGGCTGCCGAGGTCATCCATTTCACCAATGCCGCGCCCGACTGGGTGATTGCCCTGGTGGCCCTGGTGTCGATCCTCAGTGGTGGCCTGACCACCTACAAGAAGGGCTGGATCGCCCTGAAGAACCGCAACCTCAACATCAATGCCCTGATGAGCATCGCCGTGACCGGCGCCGTGCTGATCGGCCAATGGCCGGAAGCGGCGATGGTGATGTTCCTGTTCACAGTGGCGGAATTGATCGAGGCCCGTTCCCTGGATCGGGCGCGCAACGCCATCAGCGGCCTGATGCAGATGACCCCGGAACGGGTCACGGTGCAGCAGGCAGACGGCAACTGGAGCGAACAGGAAGCGAAAAGCGTCGAACTGGGCGCACGGGTGCGGGTACGCCCCGGCGAGCGCATCGGCCTCGACGGCGAGGTCGTGTCCGGCAACTCCACCATCGACCAGGCGCCGATCACCGGTGAAAGCCTGCCGGTGGAAAAGACTGTGGGCGACAAGGTTTTCGCCGGCACCATCAACCAGGCCGGCTCCCTGGAATACCGAGTGACTGCCGCCGCCAACAACTCGACCCTGGCGCGGATCATCCACGCTGTGGAACAGGCCCAGGGCGCCCGGGCTCCGACCCAGCGCTTCGTTGACAGCTTCTCGAAAATCTACACCCCGGCGGTATTCGCCTTCGCCCTGGCGGTGGCGCTGATTCCGCCGCTGTTCATGGACGGCGTCTGGTTCGACTGGATCTACCGCGCCCTGGTGCTGCTGGTAGTGGCTTGCCCCTGCGCCCTGGTGATCTCCACCCCGGTGAGCATTGTCAGCGGCCTGGCGGCTGCCGCGCGCAAGGGCATCCTGGTCAAGGGCGGGGTCTACCTGGAGGGCGGCTACAAGCTCGACTACCTGGCCCTGGACAAGACCGGCACCATCACCCACGGCAAGCCGGTGCAGACCGACTTCCTGTCCCTGGACCCGCTGGCCCAGGACACCGCCCCGGCCCTGGCCGCAAGCCTGGCAGGGCGTTCCGACCACCCGGTGTCCCTGGCCATTGCCCAGGCGGCTGTGGATAAGCAGTTGGCCATGCACCCTGTGGATAACTTCGAGGCCCTGACCGGCCGAGGCGTACGCGGCGAGATCAACGGCGAGCTGTACCACCTGGGCAACCATCGTCTGGTGGAAGAGCTGGGCCTGTGCTCCCCGGCTTTGGAAGAAAAACTCTTCGCCCTGGAGAAGCAGGGCAAGACCGTGGTCCTGCTGCTGGACCGCAATGGCCCGCTGGCGCTGTTCGCCGTGGCCGATACGGTGAAGGAATCCAGCCGCGAAGCCATCCAGCAATTGCATGAGCTGGGGATCAAGACCCTGATGCTCACCGGCGACAACCCGCATACCGCCCAGGCCATCGCGGCCCAGGTGGGTATCGACCAGGCTCGGGGCGACCTGCTGCCCACCGACAAGCTGCAGGCCATCGAAGACCTGTACGCCCAGGGCCACCGGGTGGGCATGGTGGGCGACGGGATCAACGACGCACCGGCCCTGGCCCGTGCCGAAATCGGTTTCGCCATGGCTGCGGCGGGCACCGACACTGCCATCGAGACCGCGGATGTGGCCCTGATGGACGATGACCTGCGCAAGATCCCGGCGTTTATCCGTCTGTCGCGCCAGACCTCGGTGGTGCTCAAGCAAAATATCGTCCTGGCCCTGGTCATCAAGGCGATCTTTCTTGGGGTAACCTTTGCCGGGCTGGCCACCATGTGGATGGCAGTATTCGCCGACATGGGCGTGAGCCTGTTGGTGGTGTTCAACGGTCTGCGCCTGCTGCGCAAATAAGCAACGAGAGAACCCTGTGCTGAGTGCCGAGCTGAAGGCTTTTTACATGGTCGCCCGCCTGGGCAGCATTACCCAGGCGGCGAAGAAGCTCGGCCTCAGCCAGCCCACGGTGACTACCCAGGTCCGCAACCTGGAGAGCCAGTACGCGGTGGAGCTGTTCTACCGAGGCGGTCGCCGCCTGAGCCTGAGCGATGAGGGCGCGCGCTTGCTGCCGATGGTCAAGGAGCTGCTGCAGAAAGAGTCGGACATCGAATTCTTCCTGCGCAACTGCGGGCAGGTGCAGGGCACGCTGCGTATCGCCGCCACCGCGCCGTACTACATCCTCGATCTGGTGAAGACTTTCCGCCAGCGCCTGCCCCAGGTGGAGGTCTCGGTGGAAATCGGCAACTCCCAGCAGGTCCTGGAGGCGCTGGAAGACTACCGGGTGGATGTGGCCGCTTCCTCGCAACTGCTGGAGGATTCGCGTTTGGTCCGCCGGGTGCTGGGCAGCGATCCGCTGGTGCTGGCGGTGCATCGCAATCACCCCCTGGCGGCGCTGGATCACGTGCCCCTCAACGCCCTGGCCGGGCATACGCTGCTGATGCGCGAACCCGGCTCCACCACCCGCAGCCTCACCGAAGGTCTGCTGAAGAACGCCAACGTCAGTTTTGGTCCGCTGCTGGAGATCGGCAGCCGTGAATCGATCCGCGAGGCGGTGCTGCGCAATATCGGCATCAGCATCATTGCCCGCCAGGAAGTGCCCCACGACCCGCAACTGCGGGTACTGACCATCGAAAACGCGCCGCAGATCGCCGAGTACCTGTATTGCCTCAAGGAGCGCAAGAACGCGCGCCTGCCCGCCGCCTTTCTCGGCCTGGCCCAGGAAATGGCTCCCGCCTGAAAGATCTGCATCGGCCATGCCGATGCCTTCGCGAGCAAGCTCGCTCCTGCGTTGAAATGCATTGCCCCTGGGGGAGCGAGCTTGCTCGCGAAGGCGCCAGATCAGCCAGCACATGATTTACAAGTGAACCCAAATCCCTGAATACCACTATCGGTCGTTTTTGCCTTACTGCCATATGACCGACGCATTGCAACTCTAGGATTTGCCTCATCTGCTAGATGAGGTGCGTCCATGAACAACTCCGCTGCAACTGCCCTGAGCAACCCCGGTGCACCGATGAAGGTGCGCGGTATCCACAAGCGCTTCGGTGCCTTCACCGCGCTGGATAACGTGTCCCTGGACGTCGCTGCCGGTGAGCTGGTGTGCCTGCTGGGGCCGTCCGGCTGCGGCAAGACCACCTTGCTGCGCTGCATCGCCGGCCTGGAACGCCAGGACCAAGGCGAGTTGTACCTCGGGGATCGGGACGTGTCGCTGCTGGCGCCCCAGGCCCGGGACTACGGGATCCTGTTCCAGTCCTACGCGCTGTTCCCCAACCTCACGGTAGAAGCCAACATCGCCTACGGCCTGTCCGGCAGTGGCCGCGAAGAAGCGCGCAAGCGCGTGGCGCAGATGCTGGAACTGGTGGGGCTGACCGGCAGCGAGAAGAAGTACCCCGGCCAGCTGTCCGGCGGCCAGCAGCAGCGCGTGGCCCTGGCCCGTGCCTTGGCACCGGCTCCGTCGTTGCTGCTGCTGGACGAGCCGATGTCGGCGCTGGATGCCCGAGTCCGCGAGCACCTGTGCACCGAGCTGCGCCAGCTGCAGCGGCGCCTGGGGATCACCACCCTGATGGTTACCCACAACCAGGACGAAGCCATGCTGATGGCCGACCGCATTGCCGTGATGAATAACGGCAAGGTCGAGCAGTACGCCACGCCCCAGGAAATCTACGACCGTCCGGCCACGCCGTTCGTCGCCGAATTCGTCGGCCAGGGCAACTGGCTACCCTTCAGCCGCAACAGCGACAGCCATGCCCAGGTTGGTGGCATGAATGTGCGCCTGGCCGACGGCTCGGCCAAGACCGCCTCGGGCCGGCTGTTCTGCCGTCCGGAAGCCATCAGCGTGAATCCGCCGGTGCACGAGGAAAACCTGTTCCCGGCCAAGGTCCGCGAGATCACTTTCCTCGGCAATCGCTGCCGCATGAGCTTCGAACTCAACGAGCTGCCGGGGCATGCGCTGCTGGCCGAGCTGGCCCCGGAAGCCATGCCGCGTCTGGGCGCCCAGGACATCTGGGTCGCCTTGCCGCCGCGCAGCCTTCAGGTGTTTGCCTAAGATGAGCGTGCCAATGTCCCTGCCGCTACCTGCCAAGCGGGCGCGCCAGGTTTCTCGTGCCGAGATCGGCGACCGTATTTTTGTCGTCGGTGGCAAGGTTCTGCTCCTGGTCCTGCTGGGTGTAGCGGTGCTGTTGCCCCTGTTGGCGATCTTCTGGCGCGGCTTCAGCGCCGAGGCCGGGCAGGGCGGAGGCTGGCTGGCGGCTCGCGAGCTAGTGGCCAGCGAAAACTTCCACTGGTTGCTGGGCAACAGCCTGAAAGTCTCCCTTAGCGTGGCCGCTATCGTCGTGCCCCTGGCCTACCTGTTCGCCTACGCCCTGCAACGCACGCTGATTCCCGGCAAGGGCATCTGGCGCGGCCTGTCGCTGTTGCCGCTGATGGCGCCGTCGATGCTCCCGGGCATTGCCCTGGTCTATCTGTTTGGCAATCAGGGGATGCTGCGTGGCCTGTTCGCCGAGAACATCTACGGCTTCTGGGGCATTGTCCTGGGTGAAGTGATCTACACCTTTCCCCACGCCCTGATGATCCTGCTCTCGGCGCTGTCCCTGGCGGACGCGCGGCTGTTCGACGCCGCGTCGAGCATGGGCGCCAGCCCCGCCAAGGCCTTTCGCAGCATCACCTGGCCGGCCACTCGGCAGGCGGTGTTCGCCGCCTTCTGCCTGGTGTTCACCCTGACCATCACCGACTTCGGCGTGCCAGTGGTAGTGGGTGGCGACTATCAGGTGCTGGCCCTGGAAGCCTACAAGGCGGTGGTGGGGCAGCAGCAGTTCGGCCGCGGCGCGTTGATCGGCATGGTCCTGCTGTTGCCGGCCCTGTTCAGCTTCGGTGTCGACGCCTGGCTGCGCCGGCGCCATGGCGACTCCATGAGCGGCCGTGCCCAGGTATTCAAGCCAGCGCCGTCGCCACTGCGCGATGGCTGCTACCTGGCCATTGTGTTGCTGATCTGCGCGGCCCTGCTGCTGGTGTTCGGCATGGCGGTGTTTTCGTCGCTGGTGAAATTCTGGCCCTACAACCTGTCGCTGTCGCTGAACCACTACCAGTTCAACGACACCGCCGGCGGTGGCTGGCTGGCCTACCGCAACAGCCTGACCATGGCCCTGTGCACGGCGCTGATCGGCAGCGTGGTGATCTTCACTGGCGCCTACCTGATGGAGAAGACCGACGGCCAGCGCGGCTTGAACCTGGCGCTGCGCATGCTCAGTTTCGTGCCCATGGCGGTGCCCGGTTTGGTGCTGGGCCTGGGCTACGTGTTCTTTTTCAACCTCAACGGCAACCCGCTGCATGTGTTCTACGGAACCATGACCCTGCTGGTGGTGTGCACCATCGCCCACTACCTGACCACCGCACAGATGACCGCCACCACCGCCCTGCGCCAGCTGGACGCCGAGTTCGAGGCCGCCGCGCTGTCCCTCAAGGCGCCGCTGTACCGGCACTTTCTGCGGGTTACCGTGCCGATCTGCCTGCCGGCGCTGCTGGACATCGTGCGCTACCTGTTCGTCTCGGCCATGACCACGGTGTCGGCGGCGATCTTCCTCTACAGCCCGGACACCATCCTTGCCGCTGTCGCCGTGCTGAACATGGACGACGCCGGCAACGTCGGCGGCGCCGCGGCGATGTCGACTCTGATCCTGTTCACCTCCGCCGGCGTCTCGCTGCTCCTGGCCTGGGCTTCGCGCGGCCTGCTGCGCCGTTCCCAGGCCTGGCGCCAGGGCACGCCGGGCCACTGATGCGCTTCACCCACCCCCGCTCTGATCTGCACTTACTAAGGAACCGCACCATGTTCAAGCCCCTGGCTCTTGCCGCTGCCGTCCTCTCTGCTCTCAGCCTGAACGCCTTTGCTGCGAAAACCGAGCTGACGGTCTACACCGCCCTTGAAGCCGAGCAACTGAAGTCCTACAAGCAAGCCTTCGAAAAGGCCAACCCGGACGTGGAGATCAAGTGGGTGCGTGATTCCACCGGGATCATCACCGCCAAACTGCTGGCGGAAAAAGCCCGCCCGCAGGCCGATGCGGTCTGGGGCCTGGCCGCGTCCAGCCTGGCGATCCTCGACCAGCAGGGTATGCTGCAAAGCTATGCGCCCAAGGATCTGGGCAAGATCGGCCCGAACTACCGCGACGCCGCCAACCCACCGGCCTGGGTCGGCATGGACGTCTGGGCCGCCACCATCTGCTTCAACACCGTGGAGGCCGAAAAGCAGGGCCTGACCAAGCCGGTGAGCTGGCAGGACCTGACCAAGCCCGAGTACAAGGGCAAGATCGTCATGCCCAACCCGGCCTCCTCGGGCACCGGCTTCCTCGACGTCAGCGCCTGGCTGCAGACCTTCGGCGAGAAGCAGGGCTGGCAGTACATGGATGAGCTGCACCAGAACATCGGCCAGTACGTCCACTCCGGTTCCAAGCCCTGCAAGCTGGCCGCCGCCGGTGAATTCCCGATTGGCATCTCCTTCGAGTACCCGGCCGTGCAGCTCAAGCGCCAGGGCGCGCCGCTGGACATTGTCCTGCCGAAGGAAGGCCTGGGCTGGGAAATCGAAGCCACCGCGGTGATCAAGGGCACGCCTCATGAAGAGGCGGCGAAGAAACTCGCCGACTTCTCCGCCAGCCCCGAGGCCATGGAGCTGTACAAGGAAAACTTCGCCGTGCTGGCCCAGCCGGGCATCGCCAAGCCGCAGACCGAACTGCCGGCCGACTACGAGCAGCGCCTGATCAAGAACGACTTTGCCTGGGCCTCGAAGAATCGCGACGAGATCCTCGCCGAATGGCGCAAGCGCTATGACGGCAAGTCGGAAAAGGTTGCCAAGCAGTAGCCGATCAATCGCCTTCGCCGGCTTGCCGGCGAAGGCGCTCCCCATCCAGGAAACAACTCATGACCAATCACAGCGATCTGCTGATCGTCGGCGCCGGCATCCTGGGCCTGTCCCATGCCTATGCCGCCGCCAAACGCGGTCTGCGGGTGCACGTTTTCGAGCGCAGCGCCACGCCCCTGGGCGCTTCGGTG
Source organism: Pseudomonas sp. GW823-FHT03E05 (assembly GCF_058796855.1). Lineage (NCBI taxonomy): Bacteria > Pseudomonadati > Pseudomonadota > Gammaproteobacteria > Pseudomonadales > Pseudomonadaceae > Pseudomonas > Pseudomonas sp. GW823-FHT03E05. The sequence goes on along the minus strand of NZ_JBXAJB010000003.1, from coordinate 305,411 downwards.
CGCAACTTCGGCCAGGCCCTGGTCACCGGCCAGCCGCCGGGCACCATGCTGGAGCTGGCCAGGGCCAGCCGCGAGATCTGGGCCGACTGGCAACAGTTGGCGGGCCTGCAACTCAAGCGCAACGGCTCTTTCCTGTTCGCCCGCAGTGAAGCCGAGGAGCAGTTGCTCGAAGCCTTCTGCGCCGGGCGTGCGCTGGAGCACGGCTACCGCGTCGAGCTGCTCCAGGGCGCGGCGCTGAATGATCTGTACGGCGGCCAGTTCCGCCATCACCGGGCGGCCTTGCACGGCCTGGACGACCAGCAGCTGTATTCCCGTGAAGCGATCCCGCAGTTGATCGACTACCTGCGCCGGGACCTGGGGGTGCAGTTTCACTTCTCGACCCTGGTGCGGGATATCCAGCCGGGCCAGTTGCGCAGCACCGCCGGCAACTTCCACGCGCCGCGGATCGTGCTGTGTTCGGGGCACGATTATCAGACCCTGCTGGCGGATCAGATCGCTGCCTTGCAGCCGCAGATCTGCCGCTTGCAGATGCTCCGGGCGCGGCCCGAGGCCAATCTCAACCTGCAACATGCCTTGCTGACCGGTCTGAGTTGCGTGCACTACGGGGCCTTCGCCGACCTGCCGGAAGCCGCCGCGGTGCAAGCGCAGATTCTGCGCGAGGCGCCCCATCTGCACGAGCATGGTATCCACCTGTTGATCAGTCCGACTCCCTACGGTGAACTGATCATCGGCGATTCCCACGATTACGGTAGCGATCCTTCACCGTTCAATGCTGAACAGGTGGACAACTGGCTGCTCGAACTGGCCGAGCAGACCCTGGGTTGCAGGGTCCGGGTGGTGGAGCGCTGGCAGGGTGTCTACGGCGCTCGCGGCCCGGCGCCGTTCTCCTTCCTGGAGGCGGCCCCCGGGGTCCATGTGGCCCTGATGCACACCGGGGTCGGCATGAGCGTTGGCCCGGCCATGGCCGAGGGCAATATCGCCCGACTGCTGGAGGAAGCGTGATGGAGCGGCGACAGCAGGTGGTCGACGAGGTCTTCGGCCTGTACGAGCGTTTCGGCGACTGCGACTACATCGGCGAGCCGGTGTCGCAGATCGAGCACATGTCCCAGGCCGCGCAGTTGGCCCTGGCGGAAGGTTATGACGACGAGGTGGTGCTGGCGGCGTTCTTCCACGATATCGGGCATATCTGCCAGCAGGATGCCGAGAACATGGGCGGCTTCGGCGTGGTCAGCCATGAGCGCCTGGGGGCGGACTACCTGCGCCGGGCGGGTTTCAGCGAACGCCTGGCGCGGCTGGTGGAATACCACGTCCAGGCCAAGCGCTACCTGACCTTCAAGAACCCCGGTTATTACCAGCGGCTGAGCGAAGCCAGCCGGCGCACCCTGGAGTACCAGGGTGGGGTGATGAGCGCGGCAGAGGCGGCAGCCTTCGAACTCGACCCGTTGTGGGCGGTGAGTTTGCGCATGCGCCACTGGGACGAGCAGGCCAAGGAAATGTGGGTGCCGGTGATGGATTTGCAGGTGCTCAAGGACAAGGCGCTGGCATTGCTTTAACGGGTACAGGCTTGGTTTTTGTAGCCGCTGCCGTAGGCTGCGAACGGCTCCGCAGGAGGCGCCGCTGTTGGGGTTGTTGAAGGTCCTGCGGCCCTTTGCGCAGCCTCGCGGGCTCGGCAGCGGCTACAGCAGATGTTGAGCCAGCCCCTCGATCTGCTCCTGGCGCTCGGCCTGGCTCAGGCGTTTCTGCGGGTTGAGCGATGACCACTGCGGGTGCGCCCGGGCCTTGTTCAGGGCCTCTGGCAACTTGCTTTCGCGCCAGCTCTTGTCCTCCGGCGTGGCCAGGCGAATGCTGTCCATGGCCGCATGCCCGCGCAGGTTCAGGGCCTGCACCAGCTGGCGCTGACGCAGGGCCAGCAGGCGCAGCACGCTGTCGTCCACGGTCAGCTCGCGCTGGCCCTTGAGTTTGCCCAGCAGGCGGCTGCCGTAGCTGCGGGCGGTTTGCAGGGCGCCGCCGGCAATAGCCCCGGCCAGCGCCGCGGCCCCCAGGGTCAAACCACCCACCAGCAAATCCACCCCTGCGCCGGCCGCGGCTCCGGCGGCGATGCCGCTGCCCACCCGCACCCCCAGTTGCTTGAGGGTTTCCGGGTTGAACAGGTCGTCGCCCCAGCGCCCGTCCAGTAGCGGCAGGTCGCTGGCCGACGCGTCCTCGGGGCGGAAGGCGTAGAGCTTGAGCAAGGCCTCGACGCAGCGCTGCTCGCGCTGGCGGATGGCCTGGCGCAGTTCGCCTATGGCCTGTTGTTCCTGTTGGGCGTCGCTGGCTACGCTGCGGCGGCAGGCGGCGCAGTCCACCAGCAGCTCGGCAATCAGCCGCGCTGCGCTGTGCTGGCGGGCCAGGCGCTGGGCCTCTTGGTCGTCGATCAAGCGTTGCAGGGCCGGGCGTGCGTGCTCCAGCAGCAGCGCCAGGCTTTCATACAGGCGCCGTTCGCCGTCCTCCGGTGGCGCCACGCTGTCGAAGCGCACCAGGGCGTGCAGCCCCAGGCGGGCCAGGGCATCGCGCCAGTCGCCTTCGCGCTGCTCGGCGCTGCTGACGAAGTTCAGCACTGGTAGCAGCGGCTTGCCGCAACCGGTGAGCACTTCAAGCTCATCGCGGTACTTGGCCAGCACCGGCTCGCGGGCGTCGATCACATACAGGCCGGCGTCCGAGGCCAGCAGCTGGCGCAGGACCTTGGCTTCCTGTTCGAAGCGCTGGCGAGCCTCGCTACCGTCGAGAAACCGCGCCATCCGCGCCGGGCCGTCCAGGCGTTCGCCCGGGCGCTCCAGGCGCTCCAGGTAATCCAGCAGGGCGATGGCATCTTCCAGGCCAGGGGTGTCGTAGAGCTCCAGCAGGGCTTGGCCATCCACCGAAAGGCGGGCGCCTTCCACGTGCCGGGTGGTGCTGGGGCGATGGGAGACCTCGCCAAAACCCACGTCCCGGGTCAGGGTGCGCAGCAGCGAGGTCTTGCCGACGTTGGTGTGGCCGACCACGGCGAGTTTCAGTGGCTTGTGGCGGGTATCAGTCATGACCGTTCTCCAGCCAGTCGAGGGGGGCGCAATCGGCGAAGGGCAGTTGCAGCTGGTGCAGGGCGCTGTGCCAGTCGCCCAGGCGATCGGCGTCCAGGGCCTGGCCGGGCGGGGCTTGCAGCAGCCAGACCCGGGTGGCGCTGGCGTTGCGCGCCAGTTCGGCGATCAGCCCCAGGCTGCCTCGGTCCGGCGAGCGCCGCGGGTCGCAGGCGATCACCAGGCGCGCCGGGGGGAAACGACTCATCTGCTCCAGCAGGCGGCTGCGCGACTCGCGACTGTCGAGGATGCCGGCGTCCTTGACGCTCTCCGGCAGTTGCGGCGGCCAGGGGCGCTGGTTGTCCAGTTCGATGGCCACCAGCAGGGCGCCGCTGCTGTCCTGGGCACTGACGCCGCCTTCGACCCGGTGCAACTGCTCGGGGGCCGCATCGTTGACCCCCAGGCGCTCGCTGCTGGGCATCAGGCGCTCACGCAATTGGGCGTAGCCCGGCAGGTTGAGGTCCAGTTGCAGGCGCGCCTGCCCGTGTTTCCAGCGCCAGCGGCAGAACAGCATCAGCAGCAGGCGCGGCAGCACGCCGTAGATCGTCACCAGCACCACCAGCCAGATGGCCCAGGACTGGCGGATCAGTTCGGTGTTGTAGACATCCCGGGTGCTGGCCTGGATGCTCGCTACGCTCGGCGCGCCAAAGCCCAGGCCACGGGGCAGGGCACTCAAGGTGTTGGTAATGGCCACGAAGGCATCGCTGCCCAGCAGGGTGCTTTCCCAGACAAAGCTGTAGCGGTGGGTGGTCAGCAGCAACAGCAACATGACCACGGCGCTGAACAGGGCCAGGCACCACAGGCCGTTGATCAGGCTGCCCAGGGCCCAGCGGTTGAGCTTGCGCCGTTGCAGCAACAGCAGCAGGGCCGGCGGCAACTGCGCGGCCTTGGCATCGCGGGAGAATTTCTCGCTGAGCCACAGCCACAGGCGGCCCAGGCTGGCGCCGTGCTCGCCGGCGAACAGTAGGCCTGCCAGCCAGCTCAGCAGCAGGATCAGGTTGATTCCCAGCAGGCTGCCCAGGGCCCAGAACACGTTCACCGGTTGCTGGGTGCTGCCCAGGGCGCTGAATGCCAGGCCGGCACCGCTGATCACCGCCAGAACCGAGAGCGCCAGCAGGGCCAGGCGTGCGCCCTGGTGCCAGTGCAGCAGGGCGCTGTGCAGGCCGTCACGCTGGGCCAGCCACAGGGCGCGGTTCTGGATCCGGGTCGCCAGGTCGCCGCCCTGGTTGCGGGCCAGGCGATTGGCTTCCTGATCTTCCAGCGGGCCGGCGTGTTCCTCGCGCAGGCGCACGGTTTCGGTCAGCCACAGGCGTTGCAGGGGAGTCAGTGCAGTCACGCGTCATTCCATCGCTCAAAAGTGCGCTGAGCATAACTGCTGCAGCGCGGATCGGGGTACGTTGCCAGGTCCTGGTCCTCTGGTATCCTCGCCGGCATGAAAAAATCTCTCCCTCTCAGCCTGATCGCGGCCCTCGCACAAAACCGCGTGATCGGCGTCGACAACAGCATGCCCTGGCATTTGCCGGGGGATTTCAAATTCTTCAAGGCCACTACCCTGGGCAAGCCCATCATCATGGGGCGCAAGACCTGGGACTCTCTCGGCCGGCCGTTGCCGGGGCGGTTGAATATCGTGGTCAGTCGTCAGACCGGCCTGGTGCTCGAAGGTGCCGAGGTCTACCCCTCCCTGGAGGCGGCAGTGGCCCGGGCCGAGGAGTGGGCACTGGAGCAGGGCGCCAGCGAGCTGATGCTGATCGGTGGCGCACAGCTTTACAGCCAGGGGCTGGAGCAGGCGGATCGCCTGTACCTGACGCGGGTAGCCTTGAGCCCGGAAGGCGATGCCTGGTTTCCGGAATTCGATGAGCAACAGTGGAAGCGGGTGTCAGAGGTGCCGAACCCGGCGGAAGGGGACAAGCCGGCGTACAGCTTCGAGGTGTGGGAGAAGCGCTGAGCGCTCCGCCAGCCAGCCGGGCTCCCGAAGGAACCGGCGGGCCGGCGAAGAGATCAATCAGGCCTGAGCCAGTTCTTCGTGCTCATCGGCGTCCAGCAGCGCCTTGTCGGTTTGCTGCATCACCTGGCTGGTGATCGCGCCTGCGGTCATCGAACCGCTGACGTTGAGCGCGGTGCGGCCCATGTCGATCAGCGGCTCCACGGAAATCAGCAGCGCCACCAGCGACACCGGCAGGCCCATGGCCGGCAGCACGATCAGCGCGGCGAAGGTCGCGCCGCCGCCCACGCCTGCAACGCCGGCGGAACTCAGGGTGACGATGGCCACCAGGGTGGCGATCCACAGCGGGTCCAGCGGGTTGATGCCCACGGTCGGGGCAACCATCACCGCCAGCATGGCCGGGTACAGGCCGGCGCAGCCGTTCTGGCCGATGGTGGCGCCGAACGAGGCGGCAAAGCTGGCGATGGACTGGGGAATGCCCAGGCGCCGGGTCTGGGCCTCGATGCTCAGGGGAATGCTGGCGGCGCTGGAGCGGCTGGTGAAGGCGAAGGTCAGCACTGGCCAGACCTTGCGGAAGAAGCGCAGCGGGTTGATCCCGGCCAGTGCCACCAGCAGGCCGTGGACCACGAACATCAGCCCCAGGCCGATATAGGACACCACCACGAAACTGCCCAGCTTGATGATGTCCTGCAGGTTGGAACCGGCCACCACCTTGGTCATCAGCGCCAGCACACCGTAGGGCGTGAGCTTCATCACCAGGCGCACCAGGCGCATCACCCAGGCTTGCAGGGTGTCGATGGCGTTGAGCACTTTCTGGCCCTTGTCGGCATCGTCCTTGAGCAGCTGCAGCGCCGCGACGCCGAGGAAGGCGGCGAAGATCACCACGCTGATGATCGAGGTCGGCTTGGCCCGGGCCAGGTCGGCGAAGGGGTTCTGCGGGATGAACGACAGCAGTAGCTGCGGCACGTTGAGGTCGGCCACCTTGCCTGCGTAATCGCTCTGGATCACTTGCAGGCGGGCCATTTCCTGGGTGCCGGCCACCAGCCCTTCGGCGGTCAGGCCGAACAGGTTGGTCAGGCCGATGCCCACCAGCGCGGCGATGGCGGTGGTGAACAGCAGGGTGCCGATGGTCAGGAAGCTGATCTTGCCCAGGGACGAAGCATTGTGCAGGCGGGCCACGGCGCTGAGGATCGAGGCGAACACCAGGGGGATGACGATCATCTGCAGCAATTGCACGTAGCCGTTGCCCACCAGGTCGAACCAGGCGATGGAGGCCTTGAGCACCGGGTTGCCGGCGCCATAGAGGCTGTGCAGGGCGATGCCGAAGACCACGCCCAGCACCAGGGCCAGCAGGACTTTCTTGGCCAGGCTCCAGGTGGTATGGCGGGTTTGTGCCAGGCCCAGCAGCAAGGCCAGGAACACCAGCAGGTTGAGGAACAGCGGCAGATTCATTGGGGCTCCGATAAGGCTTGTGCCAATCGCGGCTCAGGGCGATTGCGAACCGGCAAGCCTAACAGCTTGAAATCTATTGAATTAATAACGATATCGTATGGCAACTGTCGTTTTTGGAATAAGCGATTGACGTTCAGGCGCATGTGGCTGGCGCTTACGGGACGCAAGCGGTCGCGTGGAGACGAGAACTGTCACAGGGATTTGTTAGCGTCGAAGGCTTTCACTCAGGGAGAAAACCGCCGATGAAACTCGCTCCGAAATTGCTCGCAGTCGCACTCTGCCTGGGCCTCGCCGGCCAGGCCCTGGCCACCGAGTTGAAGCACTGGCCCGCGGAACAGGCCAAGCAGCTGGACGCGATGATCGCGGCCAATGCCAACAAGGGTAACTACGCGGTGTTCGACATGGACAACACCAGTTACCGCTACGACCTGGAAGAATCCCTGCTGCCCTTCATGGAAAACAAGGGCCTGATTACCCGCGACACACTTGACCCGTCGCTCAAGCTGATCCCGTTCAAGGACACCGCCGAGCACAAGGAAAGCCTGTTCAGCTACTACTACCGCCTCTGTGAAATCGACGACATGGTCTGCTACCCCTGGGTCGCCCAGGTGTTCTCCGGCTTTACCCTCAAGGAGCTCAAGGGCTATGTCGATGAGCTGATGGCTTCCGGCAAGCCGGTGCCGAGCACCTATTACGACGGTGATGTGGTCAAGACCATCGAGGTCAACCCGCCCAAGGTCTTCACCGGCCAGGCCGAGCTGTACAACAAGCTGATGGAGAACGGTATCGAGGTCTATGTGATGACCGCCGCCTCCGAAGAGCTGGTGCGCATGGTCGCCGCCGATCCCAAGTACGGCTACAACGTCAAGCCGCAGAACGTCATCGGCGTGACCACCCTGCTCAAGGATCGCAAGACTGGCGCCCTGACCACCGCGCGCAAGCAGATCAGCGAAGGCAAATATGACGAGAAGGCCAACCTCGGCCTTGAACTGACCCCCTACCTGTGGACCCCGGCCACCTGGATGGCGGGCAAGCATGCGGCGATCCTGACCTACATCGACGAGTGGAAGAAACCGGTGCTGGTGGGCGGCGACACCCCCACCAGCGACGGCTACATGCTGTTCCACGATGTTGACGTGGCCAAGGGCGGCATCCACCTGTGGATCAACCGCAAGGACAAGTACATGACCCAGCTCAATGGCATGATCGCCAAGCACGCCGCGGCCCAGGCCAAGGAAGGGTTGCCGGTGACCGCCGACAAGAACTGGGTGATCGTCAAGCCCGAAGACATCCAGTAAGCCTGCCCGCTACACCGCCCCTCTGTAGGAGCCGGCTTGCCGGCGAAGAGGCCTTTGGGTCTAGCGTCGCTCTCGTGGACGCCTTCGTTGGCAAGCCAGCTCCCGCAAGGGGTGTCTGTCGTTCGGTGCGGAACCGGCGTCCGCTATAGGCGGAGAATGTTTCAACTTGTGACTGCCAAACCCCCTCTGCCATAATCGCGTCCGTTTCCCATCCCCCCGCCTGCTCTCCCTTGTGCCGGGTTTGTCCCCGACTGCACGTAATGGACTACGTTGTGAGCTATCTCTCGATCGAATTCGGCCTCTGCTTCATCCTGTTCTTCGTTCTGTACTGGGGCCTGGGCTTCAGCCTGCGCTTGCAGAACGTCCTGCTGCTGGTCGCCAGTTACGCGATCCTTGCCAGCTTCAGCCTGAACTTCCTCTACATCCTGCTGGGCTACACGGCCCTGGTGTACCTGCTCGGCCTGTTGAGCCAGCGTTACCCCGGGCGCGGCTGGGTCAACGGACTGATGCTGCTGCTGGTGCTCGGGGCGTTCTACCTGTTCAAGTACCAGGATTTCTTCACCAGTACGGTGCAGAACGCCTTCGCCCAGTTCGGTGTCGAGGTGTCGCTGCCGCTGCTGGAGGTGCTGCTGCCGGTGGGGCTGTCGTTCTATGCCTTCCACTCGGTCAGTTACCTGGTGTCGATCAACCGCCGTGAGCTGACCCCGGGCTCGCCCTTCGACCTGGCGCTGTACCTGGCCTTCTTCCCCAGCCTGATCGCCGGTCCGGTGAACCGGGCGATTCCCATGCTGGCGCAGATCAACCCGCCGCAGTTGCGCCAGGTGCTGGAGCCGCAGCGCGCCCTGGGCCTGATCGCGGTGGCGGTGGTCAAGCTGTTCTTCCTCAGTTCCTGGCTGGCCAACGAATGGGTCGACCCGGTATTCGACAGCCCGGTGGCCTATTCTGCCGAGCAGATCCTGCGTGCGGTCTACGGTTATTCGTTCCTGATCTACTTCAACTTCAGCGGCTACACCGACCTGGTGACGGGCATCGCCCTGCTGCTGGGCTTCCGCCTGCCGCAGAACTTCAACTACCCCTACGCGGCGCGCAACCTAAAGGAATTCTGGGGCCGCTGGCACATCAGCCTGTCGACCTTCATCCGTGACTATGTGTACATCCCCCTGGGGGGCAACCGCGGCCCGGTGTGGCGCGGCAACCTGAACATGCTGCTGGCGATGCTGATTTCCGGCCTGTGGCACGGCGCCAGCGCCAACTTCATCATCTGGGGCGCGCTGCACGGTATCGGCCTGGCCCTGTACAAGCTGTGCAGCCCGCTGCTGGCCCGGGGCCCGAGCTGGATCGGCGCCGACCTCATGGCGCGGCTGCTGACCTTCCACTATGTGGCGTTCGCCTGGATCTTCTTCCGCTGCGCGACCCTGTCCGATGCCATGGACATGCTCAAGGGCCTGGGCGAGCTGTCCTTGGGCGGCCTGCTCGGCGGCGGCGCCAGCCTGCTGGGCTGCCTGCTGTTCGTGGCCTTCTACCCACGGATCGTGGCGCTGCTGCGCCGCCTGTTCGATGCCGCCACCGGTTTGCCGTGGCTGTTCTATCCAGTGCCGCTGGGGCTGTTTATCTGCGTGGTCATCTTCGCCTCTCCGTCGGGCGTGCCGGGGTTCATCTATGCCAGTTTCTAACCGTTCGCCCTTGTCGATCAGCCTCGGTAGCGCGGCCAAGGTCTTCTACGCCCTGGTGGTCACCAGCCTGCTGCTGGTGTGGTTCAACCAGCAGTCGATCCGCCTCTACTGCCAGCAGAAGTACCACGACGACTGCGAGGTCCCCGGGTTGTCGCAGAACCCGCAGTGGCGCTTTGGCGCGCAACTCAACCAGGCCCTGGAAAATGCCCGGGTGGCCTTTGTCGGCAGCTTTACCGGCCAGGTGATGGTGGCCGAGGCCGCCGCGGAGCAAGAGCTGCCTCCTTTGCCGACGCTGGCCGAGGAGCCTGCGCCCGTACCTGCGCCGGTTGCGACCGCCCATGCTGCGCCGGTGCATCCGGCCCCCGTGCATCCCGCTCCGCAGGCGCCGGCTGCAGTGCACCCGCAGCCGGTGGCCGTGGCTCCGGTGGTCAGCCATCCGCCCAAGGTCGAGCCGGGGGCAACCACGCCGCTGATGGCCAGCCTGGCCACCGGGGATGAAGTGTTCTTCGTCGGTGATTCCCTGATGCAGGGCGTGGCGCCCCACATGGCCAACACCTTGCGCAAACGCTACAACGTCAAGAGCCTGAACCTCAGCAAGCAGAGCACCGGCCTTGCCTACCCGAGCTTCTTCAACTGGCCCAAGACGGTTGAAAGCACCCTGGCCAGCAACCCCAACATTCGCCTGATGGTGATTTTCCTCGGCCCCAACGACCCCTGGGACATGCCGGTGGTCAAGGGCAAGCCGTTCCTGCGCTTCAAGACCCCGGACTGGGAAGAAGCCTATCGCCAGCGCATCGATTCGATCCTCGACACCGCCCAGGCGCATAATGTGCAGGTGATCTGGGTCGGGCCGCCGAACATGGAGAAGCCCAAGCTGTCTACAGCCATGGCCTACCTGAGCCAGCTGTACAAGGGCCAGATCGAGCAGTACCACCAGCACTACGTCTCGGCCAACGAGATTCTCGGTTACCAGAGCGACGAATTCTCCTATTACCGCACCACCGGCGATGGCAAGAAGGTCAAGACCCGGGTCGACGACGGTATCCATTTCACCACCACTGGGCAGAAGCTGATCGCTGAGCGTGTGATCTCGCTGATCAACTTTCCCAGCCAACAATTGACGGAGCACTGACTATGGGGCGACTGCAAGGCATTGCGCTGTTGCTGGGCATCACCTTGCTGAGCAGTTGCAGCCCGACCACCGAGGTCCAGGCCACTCCCGCTTCGGCGCTGGCCAAGTCCGGGATGACGGCGAAAAAAGTCCTGACCACCGGGACCGACCCGAACCTGGCGCTGCTGGCACGCAAATTCAGCACTTCCAACCGCACCCCCATCACCATTGTGCAACTGGGCGACTCCCACACCGCCGCCGACCTGTTCAGCGGTGAGGTGCGGCGCCTGCTGCAGGCGCAATACGGCGATGGCGGCATCGGTTTCGTGGCAGCCACGCCGGTGCCCGGCACCCGCTATGAGCGGGTGATTCTCGGTGCCGCCAAGCGCCAGTGGTCCCTGGTATCGGCACGCAACCAGCAGAGCAACCAGTTTCCCCTGGGCGGCTACCTGTCGCTGCCCCTGACCCCAGGCGCGCGGGTGCATATCGCCGAACGCCAGCCGAGCAACCAGCAGTACCGGATTTCCGCGCTGTACCAGGCGTCCAGCAACAGCACCCTGACCGCCCGGGACAACCTCAACAAAAGCAGCCGCATGCTGGCTGCTACGGGGGGGCAATGGCGCTTCAGCCCGCCGTTCAACAACCTGACCCTGCCCCTGGACCTGAACGTGGCCAATAACCAGGGCCTGGCCCTGGGCGGCTGGAACATCCTCGGGCAGAAGAGCGCCGGGGTGATCTATTCCGCCCTGGGGATCAACGGTGCACGCCTGGACGTGCTGGACAAGTGGCAGCCCGGCTGGCTGGAAGCCCTCAAGGCCCTGCGCCCGGACATGGTGGTGCTGGCCTACGGCACCAACGAAGCCTTCGACGACGACCTGGATCTGCAGCTGTACCGCAGCCAGTTGCAGGAGAAGGTCGCGCTGTTGCGCAAGAACCTGCCCAAGACCGTGATTTTGCTGGTGGGGCCGCCGGATTCCATCAAGCGTCGCAATGCTGGCAGTTGCGCGGCCTCCCAGCCCCAGCCGTTGCGGCAGATCATCCAGATCCAGAAGGACGTGGCGAAGAACAGTCGCACCCTGTTCTGGGACTGGCAGGCGTTCATGGGGGGGGACTGCTCCATCAGCAAATGGCAGGGCAGCGACCTGGCCCGCAACGACCTGATCCACCTGACCGCCGATGGTTATCGCAAGAGCGCCGATGGCTTGTATCGCTTCCTGCGCGGGCAGTTGGGCGAACGCATGCCTTGAGCTCCCGGCACCGCTTCAGCGGCGGCGCCACCACCTTGAATGCTGCTGTAGCAGCTGGCTTGCCAGCGAAGGCGCGGTCGAGGGCGATGCAAGGTTCAACGCTGCCTTCGCCGGCAAGCCGGCTCCTACGGGGCCAGGCTGCCAGCGCAAGCGCCGGCAAGGTCAAAAAAAATGCCCCGCACTTGGCGGGGCATTTTCATTGGCGGGCTACGATCACAGGCCGTCGAGCATGGCCTTGTTGCGCACCGCACCCTTGTCGGCGCTGGTGGCCAGCAGGGCGTAGGCCTTCAGCGCGGTGGTCACCTTGCGCGGGCGTGCTTCCACCGGTTTCCAGCCTTTCTTGTCCTGCTCGACACGGCGGGCCGCCAGTTCCTCGTCGCTGACCAACAGGTTGATCGAGCGGTTGGGAATGTCGATCAGTACCTTGTCGCCGTCCTGCACCAGGCCGATGGCGCCACCGGCTGCCGCTTCAGGCGAGGCGTGGCCGATGGACAGGCCCGAGGTGCCGCCGGAGAAGCGGCCGTCGGTGAGCAGGGCGCAGGCTTTGCCCAGGCCCTTGGACTTCAGGTAGGAGGTCGGATAGAGCATTTCCTGCATGCCCGGGCCGCCTTTCGGGCCTTCGTAACGGATGATCACGATGTCGCCTTCCTTCACCTCGTCGGCGAGGATGCCGCGCACCGCGCTGTCCTGGCTCTCGAAGATCTTGGCGTTGCCTTCGAAGACATGGATCGACTCGTCGACACCGGCGGTCTTCACCACGCAGCCGTCCAGGGCGATGTTGCCGTAGAGCACGGCCAGGCCGCCTTCTTTCGAGTAGGCATGCTCGACACTGCGGATGCAGCCGTTTTCACGGTCATCGTCGAGGCTGTCCCAACGGGTCGACTGGCTGAACGCCGTCTGGGTCGGGATGCCTGCCGGGCCGGCCTTGAAGAAGTGATGCACGGCTTCGTCGCTGGTCTGGGTGATGTCCCACTGGGCGATGCCTTCAGCCATGGTCTTGCTGTGCACGGTGGGCAGGTCGGTGTGCAGCAGGCCGCCACGGGCCAGTTCGCCGAGGATGCTGAAGATGCCGCCGGCGCGGTGCACGTCTTCCATGTGGTACTTCTGGATGTTCGGCGCCACTTTGCACAGCTGCGGCACGTGGCGCGACAGGCGATCGATGTCCCGCAGGTCGAAGTCGATCTCGGCTTCCTGGGCGGCGGCCAGCAGGTGCAGGATGGTGTTGGTGGAACCGCCCATGGCGATATCCAGGGTCATGGCGTTCTCGAACGCCTTGAAGTTGGCGATGTTGCGCGGCAGGACCGACTCGTCGTTGTCGCCGTAGTAGCGCTGGCACAGCTCGACGATGGTGCGCCCGGCCCGCAGGAACAGCTCTTCGCGATCGCTGTGGGTGGCCAGGGTCGAACCGTTGCCCGGCAGGGCGAGCCCCAGGGCTTCGGTCAGGCAGTTCATGGAGTTGGCGGTGAACATGCCGGAGCACGAACCGCAGGTCGGGCAGGCGCTGCGCTCGTACTCGGCAACCTTCTCGTCAGAAGCGCTGGAGTCGGCGGCGATGACCATGGCGTCCACTAGGTCCAGGCCGTGGCTGGCGAGCTTGGTCTTGCCGGCTTCCATCGGGCCGCCGGAAACGAAGATCACCGGGATGTTCAGGCGCAGGGCGGCCATCAGCATGCCGGGGGTGATCTTGTCGCAGTTGGAAATGCACACGATGGCGTCGGCACAGTGGGCGTTGACCATGTATTCCACGGAGTCGGCGATGATCTCGCGGCTCGGCAGGGAATACAGCATGCCGTCGTGGCCCATGGCGATGCCGTCGTCCACGGCGATGGTGTTGAATTCCTTGGCCACGCCACCGGCGCGTTCGATCTCGCGAGCCACCAGCTGGCCCAGGTCCTTCAGGTGCACGTGCCCCGGGACGAACTGGGTGAAGGAGTTGGCAATGGCGATGATCGGCTTCTTGAAGTCGTCATCTTTCATCCCCGTGGCGCGCCACAGGGCGCGAGCACCGGCCATGTTGCGGCCATGGGTGGATGTTTTCGAGCGGTAATCAGGCATGGAGCACTCCGGGCGGCTAATCAGGTAACAAATGGGGAGTGAGCTTCTATTGACCTCGGGAACACTCAGAAATGGCCGTGTGTCCGAAAGCTGCCGATGACGCCGCGGGATCGCCGCGCGCCTCAGCCTGAGCTCATAAACCCGCCGGGGGATGACTGGCGATGAATTCGCCGATTCTACACCGCTGGCGTCAGGAAGGAATGCCGGGGCCGCTCTGTGGCATTGATTGCCTGGATATCACCGGACGCTGCCATCCTGGTTTAGACTCGCCGCCCTTCGATTACCTTCCAATGGAGCTGGAATGTCCGCGACTCTGCAATCCTTCAAGTTCTGCCTGGGCGTCGGCCTGCTGCAGGGGCTGCTGCTGATGTGGCTGTTGTTGTACAGCGATTGGTCCGGCCTGGGCATCGTCGCAACGGGCGCTGCGCTACTGGTGGGCGGCGGGGGGTTGCAAATGCTGGCCGGGCAGCAGCGCCAGTGGCGCACCTGGGGGCTCATGTTGCTGCTGGGCCTGGGGGCGGCGGGGCTGGTACGGCTGTATGACGAGCTACCCTCCAGCCAGCGGATGGAGTACTGCGTGGCGGCCGGGCTGCTGGTCGCCGTGGCCGTGGTGAGCCGGGTGCAAGGGCGGGCACGATTGGGCCGGCGCCTGCTGGGCAATGTCCTCTGGCTGGTGCTGGCTTTGCCATGGCCCTGGCTGGTGCTGAAGCTGTTCGAGCTGTGGCTTGCTTACCGTCATCTCGACCCTTTCAAGAGTGGGTGGATGTCCCTGCTGTTCTTTGCCGGCCCGACCCTGGCCTTCTCCCTTGGCCTGTGCCTGACTGGCCGCGGGCTGGCCCGTTTCAGCGAGGGAGCTGCCACAACCGCCTGATGGCCACCAGGACCCGGGCCAATCCGGGCTTCAGGCCAGGCGCAGGTTCCGGGCGCGGCGGCTGATGCGCTGGTTGACCAGCAGGCCGACGCTGCTCAGGGCGATGAAACTCAGGGCCAGGGTGGTCTGCAGGTCGCTGGCGCTGAGGTTGATCACGGCGCTGATCAGCCCGCCCATGACGAAAATCAGCGTGTTGCCGGCCGAGGCCGAGGCGCCGGCATTGTCCGGGAACAGTTCCATGGCCCTGGACGTGGCGGCGGGCCGGGTGATGGTGGTGCCGGCGGTGCAGATGATCATCGGCACCAGCACCGTGCTGATGGACAGGCCGAACTGGCTGGCCAACAACAGCATGACCAGCCCGGCGAGGAAGATCAGGCACAACCCGGTAATGATCTGGGTGCCGGGCTCCAGGTATTTGTTGAGCACCCCGGCTACCACCCCGCCAATCACGTAGGCCGCGCCGTAGAGCAGCAGAGTCAGGGAAAACTCGTAGCTGCTGAGCTGCAGTTGCTCCAGGAAGATCAGCGGCGAGACCACGATGAACGAGAAGTGGCAAGCGAAGACGATGGCCGAGATCAGCCAGTAGGCGACGAAACTGAAGTTGCTGCAGACCCGTCGGTAGGCCTGGAGGATGCCGGTGCGCGGGCCGCTCCTGACGATCGGCGGGTTTTCCAGGGTGGCCAGCGCCTTGAGAAACACCAGGACGGCAATCGCGCTGAACACATAGAAGCTGCCTGGCCAGCCCATCAGGCTTTGCAGCAGGGTCCCGGCCAGGGGCGAGAGGGAAATGCACAGGCCGCTGGCGGTGACCATGAGGATCCGCAGGCGGTCGCGCTCCTGGCCGACGAACAGGTCCTGGACCAGCGCCTGGGACAGCACGAAGCAGCCACAGCCCAGTGCCTGGACCACGCGAAACACCAGAAACCAGTTGTAGTCCCTGGCCCAGACGCAGCCCAGAGCGCCGCCGACTGATACGGCCATGCCGGCCAGCAGCAGGGTCTTGCGGCCCAGGGCATCCGACAGCGGGCCGATCAGCAATTGGGAGATCGAGATGCCGATGGCGAACAGGCTGACGGACAGGGCGATGTCGGCGGCGCTGGTAGCAAAGTGTTGGGACAGTGCAGGAAAAGAAGGCAAGAGCACGTCGATCGGGAACACCCCGAGCATGACCATGGCCATGAGCAAGACAATGGCGCCGACCTTCCTGGTCGTGGAGGCAGAGTCATCCCTGATTTCAGGCATCGATCAGTCCTGTCTGGGTGAAGAGTCGGCGGTTGTCATCGTGCTCGAAGAAACCTGCGCGCTTCATGGCTTGCAGGGTGGCGCCGGCGATCGAGCGGGCGCGCAGCACTTCTGCACTCGGCTGAATCAGGCTGTGGATGGCGGCATGTGCCGCGGCGAGGGGAATGCCGGACTCGTTCAGGCTTGCGCTCAGCCACTCCTGGTCCACGGCAGCGAAGATGAAAATGATATCGATCAGTTGGCTGGCGGAAAAAACCTGCTGCTGCGGCGACAGTCGTGCCCAGACATAGTCGAACACTTCGCTGAAATAACGACTGTGCCGGGCCTCGTCTTCCAGGTGCTCCCTGAACATCTGGTAGACCGTGGACACCAGCCCGTCACCGGTGATGCTCAGCAACTCCTTGGCAATGATGGTTTCGGAGACGAAACCCAGCAGGAACCAGACCAGGGGCCGTTGAGAATCGGCGCAGCGGGCCAGCAGGTCGTGCATCAGGCGGATGCGCCTGGGCAGTGGCTGCCAGGCTGGCATGGCGTACCCATTCGCCACCTGCTCCGCCAGCTTGAAGGAGAACAGGGCGTGATAGCCCTCGTCGGTATACAACTGCAGGGCCGCGATTTTCATCGTCTCCGGCAGCTCGATCGCCAGTTCCCCGTGGATCAGGGTTTCCACCGAGCGGTTGACGATCTTGTGCTCCAGGATCGTCGTGTAGTGCAGGAAGTACACCAGGTGGTTGGCCGCCAGGCGCTGCTGTACCATCCTCCCGGCGTGCTGGATGGCCGGGTCGGCGAAGTAGGGGATGAAGGCCGGCGGAAACCAGTCACGGGTCTGCAGTTCCTGT
The DNA here is from genome assembly GCF_058796855.1 of Pseudomonas sp. GW823-FHT03E05. Taxonomy (NCBI): domain Bacteria; kingdom Pseudomonadati; phylum Pseudomonadota; class Gammaproteobacteria; order Pseudomonadales; family Pseudomonadaceae; genus Pseudomonas; species Pseudomonas sp. GW823-FHT03E05. The sequence continues at coordinate 288,589 of NZ_JBXAJB010000003.1, read as the reverse complement.
TCGAGCTCGCTGTGGGGCGGTAGCTGGTAGCTGCTCTTGCGCGAGCGCACCGCGGAGCGGTTGTCCCAGTCGCCGAGGGAGTAGGGACGCCGGCCTGCCGGGGCCTCTTTGGACGATGCGGCGGGGTGCATTACTGTTCGCGCTCCCGCTGTTCGATCAGGGCCTTGAGTTCCTTGCATTGCACCTGGCCATCACCTTGGCCGCAGCCGACAAAGAACAGCGGCTGCTCCGCGGCGTCCTGCAGCCCCAGCAATTGCTCCACGCGCTCGTCGCTCAGGGCTCCCGTCAGCCAGGTGTCCAGGCCCAGGGCAGTGGCCGCGAGCTGGAAGGTTTGCGAGATATGCCCGGCCTCGACATAGGCCATGCGGTAGGCCCGGGAGTGTTCGTATTTCCACCACAGCTTGTCGAAGCGGCAGGTCAGGAACAGGCCCAGGGGCAGTTCGTTGACGAAGTGCTGGCCAGCCAGCAGCAGGCCCAGGGGTTCTTCTGGAAGCGGGTGCACGGGCCGCAAGGCGTACAGCTCCGGGTGGTAGTAATAGAGGCCCGGCTCCAGGCCGCGGACCCTGGCGGCATAGACATAACCCTCGCAGGCGTTCAGGCCACCGCCGGAAGGGCTGCTGCGCCTTGGCCGCAGGGCTTCGGGGACGGTCTCGTCCGTGTCGGCTTCCCGCTCCTTGAGGTAGCCCAGGGACAGGTAGAGCAGGGTGCTGAGCTCTTCCAGGGCCACGGCCTGCTGGGAAAAGGAGCGTGAAGTCTTGCGCTGCAGCAGCACCTGGTTCAGGGAGCTGGCGGTTTCCAGTACCGGCGCGGGCAGGCGGATCAGACCATCGTGGGAGGTTTCGGCAAAGCGGGCTGAGGGGGCCGGGGTGTCCAGTACCTGATCGCAATGCTCGAGGTATTGGGCGGACCACTCATGAATATCCTGGGGCACTTGCTCGAAGGGCAGGTTCTTGGTGCCGATGTGGAAGATCCGCGACAGTTCATCCCACCCCCATTCAAGTGGCTCGAAAGTCTCGTTGGACAGGAGCCCGGCGGCGGCGAATGCACTATCTATTTCATTCTTGTCGTCATACTGCGAAAGGTCTTCGACAAGTTGTATGAGGCGTGTGGAATAGATCGAGTCCAGTTCGAACTGAGTGTGATCTTTATAGTTCCAGATAACAGTGAAGGGCGGGCGGGCAAGTATGAAAAAGTTCGGGTTTATTTGCATGTTCTTTTAAAACTCTGAACTTGACCAAAGATGAAGCTGGGTAGCCGGCACTCCCCAGTTCATCAATTACTTAGCGGGATTTAGCCGCTGCGAGGCAAGCCAGGTTGGCGATCTTTTTCGATTCGAGGGAGATAGCTTTCATTGTTATTGCTCCTAAACGATTTGAATGAATGTCGCTTCCTAAGCGACTTCCGAAGAGTAGACAGCAATAGAGAGGAATCAAGTAGTTATTAGGTAAGTGATTGCCTAGAGCACTGTAGGATATTGGCTAGTTACTTTGATGGATCATAGGTATATAAGCGCGGGTTTCCCTGGGTTATCCAATGGCCCGGGCGGCGAGAGGGGAGAAGCGAGAGGGGAGCGAGGCGCTCGAGCGGTTGCCCAGGGATGCTGTGGCGTCCCTGGGCAGGCAGTGGCTTAGCTGTTGGGCAGCAGGCGGCAGGTGATGCTCTTGATGTAGCGGGTTTCCGGAATGGCCGGGTGCACCGGGTGGTCCGGGCCCTGGCCGCCGCGCTCCAGCAGCTGGATGTTGCGGTCCAGGTGGCGGGCGCTGGTCAGGAGGATGTTCTGCAGGTCGTCCTCGGGCAGGTGCATCGAGCACGAAGCGCTGACCAGGATGCCGTCCTTGTTGAGCAGGCGCATGGCTTGCTCGTTAAGGCGGCGGTAGGCGCCTTCGCCGTTCTTCAGGTCTTTCTTGCGCTTGATGAAGGCGGGCGGGTCGGCAACGATCACGTCGAAGCGCTCTTCGCTGGCCTTGAGTTCCTTCAGGGCTTCGAAGACGTCGCCTTCGATGCAGGTCATTTTCTCGGCAAAGCCGTTCAGCGCGGCGTTGCGCTCCACGCCGTCGAGGGCGAAGGCCGAGGCGTCGACGCAGAACACTTCGCTGGCGCCGAAGGCCGCGGCCTGCACGCCCCAGCCGCCGATGTAGCTGTACAGGTCCAGCACGCGCTTGCCCTTGGCATAAGGCGCCAGGCGGGCACGGTTCATGCGGTGGTCGTAGAACCAGCCGGTTTTCTGGCCCTGGATCACCGGGGCTTCGAACTTCACGCCGTTCTCTTCCAGGGCGACCCACTCCGGCACCAGGCCGAACACGGTTTCGACGTAGCGTCCCAGGCCTTCGGCGTCACGGGCGGCGGAGTCGTTCTTGAACAGGATGCCGCTGGGCTTGAGCACCTGGGTCAGGGCGGCAATGATGTCGTCCTTGTGGGTTTCCATGGTCGCGGAGGCGATCTGTACCACCAGGATGTCGCCGAAACGATCGACCACCAGGCCCGGCAGCAGGTCGGAGTCGCCGTACACCAGGCGGTAGAACGGTTTGTCGAACAGGCGCTCGCGCAGGGACAGGGCCACGTTCAGGCGGTGCACCAGCAGCGACTTGTCCAGGGCCAGCTTGGCATCGCGCGACAGCAGGCGGGCGCAGATCAGGTTGTTCGGGCTCATGGCGACCACGCCCAGGGGCTTGCCGCCGGCGGCTTCCAGCACTGCCTGGTCGCCTGCCTTGAAGCCGTGCAGAGGGGTGGCGGCTACATCGATTTCGTTGCTGTAGACCCACAGGTGGCCGGCGCGCAGGCGGCGATCGGCGTTGGCTTTGAGGCGCAGGCTTGGCAGGGACATGACGTCGCTCCGGAAAAAAGGGCGCGATTATACCCCGTCGCGGGGCGCAAGCGATGGCCAATGGACCTGCGGCGGGAGCCCTTTGCTGCAACCATTGGGTAAAGTTCCTGTCCGGTCGCCCAACATTCCCGTGTTAGAGGTTAGAATCCCCGGCTCACCCAGAGCGTGTACTTATGTCCCAAGAGCTATCAGCCGAACAGATTCAACAGGCCCTGCAAGGCATCAGCGTGCCGCCCCAACCGCAAATCATGGTGGATTTGCAGATGGAGCAGTACATGCCCGATCCCGATCTGGAGGTGATCGCCAAGCTGATCTCCCAGGACCCGGGCCTGTCCGGCGCGTTGCTGAAGATCGTCAATTCACCGTATTACGGGCTGAGCAACAAGATTGCTTCGATCCAGCGGGCGGTGAATCTCCTGGGCAGCCGTTCGATCATCAACCTGATCAATGCGCAGTCGATCAAGGGCGAGATGAGCGATGAAACCATCGTCACCCTCAACCGCTTCTGGGACACCGCCCAGGACGTGGCCATGACCTGCCTGACCCTGGCCAAGCGCACCGGCTCCCAGGCCGTGGACGAGGCCTATGCCCTGGGCCTGTTCCATGACTGCGGCGTGCCGCTGATGCTCAAGCGCTTCCCCGACTACATGACTGTGCTGGAAGAGGCCTACGGCAGCGCCGGCCCGGAGCAGCGGGTGGTGGACACGGAAAACCGTGCCTTCAATACCAACCACGCGGTGGTCGGCTACTACACGGCCAAATCCTGGCGCCTGCCGGAGCACGTGACCAACGCCATTGCCAACCACCACAACGCCCTGGCGATCTTCAGCGACGAATCCTCGCGCAACAGCCAACTGAAGAACCTGCTGGCGATCCTCAAGATGGCCGAGCACATCTGCGCGTCCTACCGGGTGCTGGGCAACCAGGTGGAAGACCACGAGTGGAACAGCATCGGCCACCTGATTCTCGATTACGTCGGCCTGTCGGACTACGACTTCGAGAACCTCAAGGAAACCGTGCGCGAGCTGGGCGCACACTGATCGTTCATTTCGCGATGAGTACCAGGGGCGCATATGCCTGAATTACCGGAAGTCGAAACCACCCGGCGCGGAATCGCGCCGCATCTGGAAGGCCAGAAGGTCAGCCGGGTCATCGTCCGTGACCGGCGCTTGCGCTGGCCGATCCCCGAAGATTTGGACGTGCGCCTGTCCGGGCAGCGCATTGTGCTGGTGGAGCGGCGGGCCAAATACCTTTTGATCAATGCCGAAGTCGGCACCCTGATCAGCCACCTGGGAATGTCCGGCAACCTGCGTCTGGTGGAGGTCGGGCTGCCGGCGGCCAAGCACGAACATGTGGATATCGAGCTGGAGTCCGGCCTGGCCCTGCGCTACACCGATCCGCGGCGCTTTGGCGCCATGCTCTGGAGCCACGACCCGCTGAATCACGAATTGCTGGTGCGCCTGGGGCCCGAGCCGCTGACCGACCTGTTCGACGGCGAGCGCCTGTATCAGCTGTCCCGCGGACGTTCCATGGCGGTCAAGCCGTTCATCATGGACAACGCGGTGGTGGTGGGGGTGGGCAATATCTATGCGACCGAGGCGCTGTTCGCCGCGGGCATCGACCCGCGCCGCGAAGCCAAGGGGATTTCCCGGGCGCGCTACCTGAAGCTGGCGATCGAGATCAAACGCATCCTGGCGGCCGCCATCGAGCGCGGCGGCACCACCTTGCGCGACTTTATCGGTGGCGATGGCCAGCCGGGCTACTTCCAGCAGGAACTGTTCGTCTACGGGCGTGGCGGGGAGAACTGCAAGGTCTGCGGCACCGGGCTGCGGGAAATCAAGCTGGGCCAGCGGGCCAGTGTCTATTGCCCGCGTTGCCAGAGCTGAGAAGCTTCGCCGGCAAGCCGGCTCCTACAGGTGTTTGTGGGAGCCGAAAGGGCGCCATATCACTCAAGCCTTGCCGGTGATCTTCCGGTACTTGGCCATCAACTCTTCTTCGGTTTCCGGGCGGGCTTCGTCCAGCGGAATGCAATCCACCGGGCACACCTGCTGGCACTGCGGCTCGTCGTAGTGGCCGACGCACTGGGTGCACAGGTTCGGATCGATGACGTAGATCTCTTCGCCTTGGGAAATCGCCGCGTTAGGGCACTCGGGTTCGCAGACGTCGCAGTTGATGCAATCGTCGGTGATGATCAGGGACATGGGGTACTCCGGCCTGGGCGGCAGGCCCGGGCATGTAAAAACGAATGCGCGCAATTGTGCCGTATTGACGCCCACAGTGCACGCGGGCGCGATGGCTGACGTCAGGCGAGGGCCCCGGTGCGGGGCCGCGCGGCTTATTTCTTGAAGCGCAGGGTCAGCGCGTCGGCGACCGCCGGGTGCACGAACTTGGTGATATCACCGCCCAGGGCAGCGATTTCACGGACCAGGGTCGAGGAAATGAACGAGTAGCGCTCCGACGGAGTGAGAAACAGGCTTTCCACGTCCGGGGCCAACTGGCGGTTCATGTTGGCCAGCTGGAATTCGTATTCGAAGTCCGAAACCGCCCGCAGGCCGCGCAGGAAGACATTGGCGTTCTGCTCCTTGGCAAAATGCGCCAGCAGGGTGGAGAAGCCGACGACTTCAACGTTGGGCAGATGCTTGGTCACCTCGCGCGCCAGTTCCACGCGCTGCTCCAGGGGGAACAGCGGGTTTTTCTTGGGGCTGGCGGCAACGGCGATGATCACATGGTCGAACAGGCGCGAGGCGCGTTCGACCAGATCGCCATGGCCCTTGGTAATAGGGTCGAAGGTACCTGGGTACAACACTCGGTTCATCGCGTCGTCCTGGCGGGAATCCGTTGGGGAGTCGGATGGTATCGCAGCCTTCCCGGTCGGCCAAGTCGCCTTTTAGGGAAGAAAGCACTATAGACGACGAGAATATCCCGCTTTTTCACACTGATTTCAGGCGCTCCGCCAAGGCGCTGGCCAATTGCGCTGTGAGCCCATAGACCGACAGCTGCGGGTTGGCGCCGATGCTGGTGGGAAACAGCGAGCCGTCGTGGACCGACAGGTTGTGCAGTTGATGGTGGCGCCCGAGGCTGTCGGTGACCGCGGTTTTCGGATCTTCGCCCATGGCGCAACCGCCCATCACGTGGGCACTGCCCAGGCGGGTGCGGTACAGGGCCAGGTCCAGGCCGTCGATCTGCGCCCGCACTTCGTCGAGGCTCTTGGCGAAGCGTGCATCGCTGTGCAGCGGCTTGACCGCCTTGGCGCCGCCGGCGAACTGGATCTCCGCCATGCTGTGGAAGGCCCGGCGCAGTCCGTCCCAGGCGTAGGGTGAAACCTGATAGTCGAGGACCGGGGTGCCGTCACCCCGCAGTTCGACGTTGCCGCCGGTGCTGTCGGGGTGAAAGCCGTCCCGCAGCAGGGCAAGCATGGCGTGGGTGTGGGGCAGTTGCTCCATGGACAGCCCGCCCTGCGGCCCGAACCCGCCCAGCAGGGTGCTGGCCAGGGCCGGCTGCAGGGGCGGCACTTCAAGTTTGTAGGACATCTTGCCGGTGGTGCCGTCCTGCCACTGGAAGTGGTCGGAATAGATCGACTGCGGCGCGCCGTAGAACGGGTTGATCACCTCGTCGAACTGCCCGGCGGAGAAGTTGACCAGGTGCAGGAAGGTGCGTTTGCCCAGGCGCGAATGCGGGTCCGGCGCATCGGAACGCAACAGCAGGGCCGGGCTGTTGATGCCGCCACCGGCCAGCACGTAATGCTTGGCCTTGACCGTGATGGTGCGCCCGGTGGGGGCCACGCAGCGGGCGTCCATGGCCTGGCATTGCAGGCTGGTGACCTTGTCGTCCTTGATCTGCAGGCGCTCCGCCCGGGCCAGGTACAGCAGCTCGCCACCTTTCTCCAGGGTCGCCGGAATGGTGGTCACCAGCATCGACTGCTTGGCGTTGGTCGGGCAGCCCAGGCCGCAGTAGCCCAGGTTCCAGCAGCCGCGCACGTTGCGCGGAATTACGTGCCAGCTGTAGCCCAGGGCTTCGCAGCCCTTGCGGATCACGTCGTTGTTGGCGTTGGGCGGCATGACCCAGGGCGCGACGCCCAGGCGCTGTTCCATTTTCTCGAACCAGGGCGCCATTTCGGCCGAGCTGTGGCCCACCACCCCGTGCTCACGGGCCCAGTGCTCCAGGGTCGGGTCAGGCGTGCGGAAGCTCGACGTCCAGTTGATCAAGGTAGTGCCGCCCACGGCGCGGCCCTGGAGGATGGTGATGGCGCCATCCTTGCTCATGCGCCCGATGCCTTCCTGATAGAGGCTGGTGTAGGCCTGGTCTTCGAGCATCTTGAAGTCGTCGCTGGTCTTGAGCGGGCCTTCTTCGATCAGCAGCACCTTGTAGCCGGCGGCGCTGAGGATCTCGGCAGTGGTGCCGCCCCCGGCGCCGCTGCCGATGATGGCGACATCGGCTTCCAGGGTCAGGTCCTGCTCCAACTGCGAGCCGTTGTAGGTTTTCCAGCCACGATTCAGGCCTTCGCGGAACAGATCAGGTACAGGCATATCGGGTGCTCTCTTATTATTGATGGCTCGGCGCGCATCCACTGTAGCCGCTGCTGAGCCTGCGAAGCTGCGAAAAGGCCCCAGGGCCTTGTTTGACGATCTGCAGCCGAACCCCCAGTGCCCCGCGAGCGTCCCGCTCGTTCGCAACCTGTGGCAGCGGCTACAAAGGCCGGTCAGACCTTCGGTGGCCCGGGATAACCGCAATGGGCCCAGGACTCGGGCCGGGTGTACCAAGCCATCATCACCAGTTGCAGCAACGAGGCATGGCCCATGCGCAGCAAGGCCAGGAAGCTGTTTTCCCAGCGGCTGAGGAAATTGCGGATGTCATCCGCGCTGGCGTTTTCCCAACTGCCCCAGATCCCCGTCAGCGGGCCGCGGGTGACCGCCATGCCCAGTACATCGAACAGCTGCTGGGTGAGCTTGAACATCTCGGTCGACAGGTGATTGAGGGCGTTGTCCAGATTGGCCAGGGTGCCTTCGATGGCGGCGGGCATCTTGTCCGCCGGTACGGCGCCTTCGAGCATCACCGGGATCAGCGCCCGCAGGAACGGCAGGTCATTGCTGCGCAGCATGGTGAAACCGCTGGCGGGCGTGCTGGCGGAGCAACCGCTGAGGCTGGCGCCGAGCCCGGCAGTGGCCAGGAAAGCGCTGGCGCAGAGGCCGATTTTCAGCAGGCCGCGCCGTGACAGCGCGGGTGTTTCAGACAGGCTAGGGGTCATTGTTGTTATTACCCGGCGTTGTACTGGTTAACGAATGAACAGCTTCTGGATGAGCTTCTGGATCGATTTGCCATACGGCGGGTAGATCAGGCGGGCGGCGTTGAACCGCTGCTTGATGAACACCCCCTTGGCCTTGCTGAAGGTCAGGAAGCCTTCATGCCCGTGGTAGTGGCCCATGCCGGAAGGGCCGATGCCGCCGAACGGCAGGTCGTCCTGGGCCACATGCAGCAGGGTGTCGTTGAGGCACACGCCGCCGGAGTGGGTTTCGTTGAGCACCCGTTGCTGCTCGGCCTTGTCGTAGCCGAAGTAGTACAGCGCCAGCGGGCGCGGACGCTGGGTGATATAGGCGAAGGCCTGGTCCAGGGTCCGGTAGGGCACGATGGGCAGGATCGGGCCGAAGATCTCGTCCTGCATCACGGTCATGTCATCGCTGACATTGAGCAGCAGGCTGTGGCCCAGGCGTCGTTCCTGGCTCTGCTCGAACAGTGGCACCAGCTGCGCGCCCTTGCTGGTGGCGTCGCTCAGGTAACCGTTGAGCCGCGCCAGCTGGCGCTGGTTGATGATGGCGGTGTAGTCGGGGTTGTCCGCCAGGGTCGGGAAGAAACCGCGCACCACCTGTCGATAGGCTTCGACAAAGGCGCCGACGCGCTCTTCCGGTACCAGTACATAGTCAGGGGCGACGCAGGTCTGCCCGGCGTTGAGGGTCTTGCCGAAGGCGATGCGTTCGGCAGCGTCCTTGAGGGGCACGGTGCTGGAGACGATGGCCGGGGATTTGCCGCCCAGTTCCAGGGTCACCGGGGTCAGGTTTTCCGCGGCGGCGCGCATCACGTGCTTGCCGATGCTGGTGGCGCCGGTGAACAGCAGGTGGTCGAAGCGCAGCTTGGAAAACGCCATGCCCACCTCGGCCTCGCCCAGCACCACGCACACCAGGTCCTCGGGGAAGACCCGGGCCAGCAGTTGCTTGAGCAGTTGTCCGGTGGCGGGGGTGGACTCACTGAGCTTGAGCATCACTCGGTTGCCGGCGGCCAGCGCCCCCACCAGCGGGCCCATGCACAGGTACAGCGGGTAGTTCCACGGCACTATGATCCCGACCACCCCCAGGGGCTGGTAGACCACCTTGGCCGAGGCCGGCTGGAAGGCCAGGCCCACGGCGCGGCGGGACGGCTTCATCCATTTCTTCAGGTGTTTGCTGGCGTAGTGGATGCCGTGCAGGCTGGGCATCAGCTCGGCCAGCAGGGTTTCGTCGGCGCTGCGGTTGCTAAAGTCCTGGCTGATGGCATCGATCAGGGCCTGGCGCTCGTTGTTAAGCAGCTCCTGCAGTGCCTTCAGCCATTGCTGGCGCTGCGCTGCGGGGGGCATCGGGTTGGCGGCAAAGGCCCGGCGCTGGGCTTCGAACAGCTCAAGCAGCTCGTCCTGTTGCTGAAGGGAATCCTGCAGGTAAGCGATTTCGGCAGACATGGACGGGCTCCGTCTTTGTAAGGTGGCTAGTTTTTTAGAGCTTATGCTCTAAAATGTCAATTGCCCTCCTGCGCCGGTGGCGATTTATCCCCGGGGGGATAGAACGTAAGATGCACGCCAGCCTTCTGATTAAAGCCCACGCCCATGGCCCCACGCATAAAAACCCGCGAACGCATCGTCCAGTTCAGCCTCGAACTCTTCAACCAGCAGGGCGAGCGTAACGTCAGCACCAACCATATTGCGGCGCACATGGAGATTTCCCCGGGCAACCTGTACTACCACTTCCCTAACAAGCAGGCGATCATCGCCGTGCTGTTTGCCGAGTACGAAAGCCTGGTGGACAGTTTCCTTCGACCGCCCCCCGGGCGCGCGGTCACCGTGCAAGACAAGCGCTACTACCTGCAGGCTCTGCTGGCGGCCATGTGGCGCTATCGCTTCCTGCACCGCGACCTGGAGCACCTGCTGGACAGCGACCCCGAGCTGGCTGCGCGCTACCGGCGCTTTTCCCAGCGCTGCCTGATCCAGGGCATGGCCATCTACGGGCGTTTCGTCGACGCCGGGATCGTCGCCATGGACAAGGTGCAGATCGAATCCCTGACCCTCAATGCCTGGATCATCCTCACCTCCTGGGTGCGTTTTCTGTGCACGACCCGGGAAAACTCCACGCACCTGAGCGAAGAAGCCATCAAGCGCGGGGTGTACCAGGTGCTGGTGCTGGAGGCCGGTTTCGTCACCGACCAGGCCCGGGAAGCGGTCAACGGCCTGTTCGAAGAGTTTTATGTGCCCTTGGCCCAAGCCCTGGAAGAAGTGCAGTAGGATCAACCTCCAACTTATTCACAGGAGCCCGCCATGCCCCTCGCGCAGTTGATCAGCCCGCTTGCCCTGGACCAGAAGAAACAGCAGCCCGGCCTGGTGATTCTGGATTGTCGCTTTGCTCTGGAAGACCCGGATTACGGCCAGCGCAGTTACGCCGACGGGCATATCGCCGGGGCGCATTTCGCGGACCTGAACCGGGATCTGAGCGCGCCGGTGATCAAGGGCGTGACCGGTCGGCATCCGTTGCCGGAGCCCGCGCAGTTGGTGGCGCGCCTGCAGGCCTGGGGCATCGATAACGACAGCGAGATCGTGCTCTATGACGATGGTCCCGGTGCCTACGCCGCTCGTGCCTGGTGGTTGCTGGCCTGGCTGGGCAAGCGTGATGGCGTTTTCATTCTCGATGGTGGCCTGAAAGCCTGGCACGCCGCTGGCCTGCCGCTGAGCCTGGATGCCCCGGAAAACGCGCCGGGGCAGTTCGTCGGGCACCCTGATCACAGCCTGCTGCTGGATGCCGAGCACCTGGGCAAGCGCCTGGGCCAGGCGGACCTGACCCTGCTGGATGCCCGTGGCTTGCCGCGCTTTCGTGGCGAAGTGGAACCCATCGACCCGGTGGCCGGGCATATTCCCGGGGCGCAATGCGCGGCGTTCACCGACAACCTGGGGGAGGATGGGCGCTTTCTACCGGCCGATCAGCTCAAGCAGCGTTTCGCGCAGAAACTGGCCGGGCGTGACCCGCAGCAACTGGTGGCCTATTGCGGTTCTGGCGTCACCGCCTGCCACAACCTGTTCGCCCTGAGCCTGGCCGGCTACCCCCTGGGGCGGCTGTATGCCGGTTCGTGGAGCGAGTGGATCACCGATGCGCAGCGGCCTGTCGCCACCGGTGACTGACGGCCTTTACCCGTGGCCCCTTCGTTGGCAAGCCAGCTCCTACGGCCCGCAGGCCCCCGCGAACCTGTAGGAGCGAGCTTGCTCGCGAAAGCCGCACCGCCCTACTGCAGAACGGCACTGCGATAAGCCGCCGGCGCTACCCCATACACCTGCTTGAACTGCCGACTGAGGTGACTCTGGTCGGCAAACCCCAGTTGTGTCGCCACTTCCAGGGGCAGGCAGCCATCACGCAGCAAGGCCCGGGCCTTGGCGATGCGCTGTTGCATCAACCAGGTGTGGGGCGGAATCCCTGTAGCCCGGCGAAACACCCGGGCGAAATGGAACGGTGACAGGTTCACCGCTGCTGCCAGTTCCTCCAGTGAAGGCGGCGCCGCCAACTGCGAGCGCAGCAACTCCTTGGCCTGGACGATGGCCCGGTGTTCCTGCCCGGGTTCACCTGGTGCCCGCACTCCGGCGTGCCGTTGCAACAGCAACAGCAGCATTTCTCGCCATTGGGTCTGTTGTTGCAGGGCCGTGGCCGGGCTTTCCAGCAGGTGGTGCAGGCGGGCAAAACCCTGTACCAGGTCCGGATCGCGGTACAAGGTGGCGCCGAAGGCCGGCAGGCTGCCGCTGGGCAGTTCCAGTTCATCCAGCAGGCCGAATATCTGCTGGTTCTCCGGGTAGAAGGCGCGGTACAGCCAGCCGTCTTCCACGCCCTTGGCCCCGGTGTGCAGCTCGTCCGGGTTGATCAGCACCAGGGTGCCGCTGCCCGCCAAATGCTCGGCTCCGCGATAGCGGTAGCGCTGGGCACCGGCCATGATCATGCCGATCACATAGCCCTCATGCACATGGGGCACGAAACGCTGCTCGATGTAACGCGCGGCCAGCAACTCGACCCCGGCCAGGGGCGCACTCTGCCAGAAGCGGATCGATTCCCGGGCTGGCTTATTCATGGCGATCCAGGCCAGCCAACCACTGCGGGATCCGCCGCTCCAGGTAATAGCCGGGGTGTTTCAGGCTGCCGTCGACAAAACCCACATGGCCACCCTTGGCCTGCAGCTCGAACTGGGTGCTGGCGGATAGCTCGCTGGCTTCGGGCAGGCTGTGACGGAATACAAAGGGGTCGTCCGCGGCCTGGATGATCAGGGTCGGGGTGCGGATTTGCCCCAGGAAATAGCGGCTGGAGGCGCGGCGGTAATAGTCCTGGGCATCGGCAAAGCCGTGCAGCGGCGCGGTGACCCGGCCGTCGAAGTCCCAGAAGGTGCGCATCTTGGTCAGCGGCCCCAGTTGCGCCAGGGTGGCCAGGCCTTCGTGGCGGCCGTCGTGCTGGAACTGGCGCTGCTTGTCCTTGATGTAGGCCAGCATCTCGCGCATGAAGTGCGCCTGGTAGACCTTGGAAAAGCCCTGGCCTATGCGATCGGCGCACTGGTCCAGGCGAAACGGCACCGACACCGCCGTGGCGCCTTGCAACGGGCTGTCGCTGCCGCTTTCCCCTAGGTATTTGAGCAGCACATTGCCCCCCAGGGAGTAGCCCACCGCATAGAGCGGCGCCTGGGGGCGCTTGGCTCGCAGGTGAGCGATGGCTGCAGCCAGGTCTTCGCTGGCCCCGGAGTGGTAGCTGCGGGGCAGCAGGTTGGGCTCGCCGGAACAGCCGCGCCAGTTCAGCGCCGCGCTGGCCCAGCCCCGGGTTGCCAGGGCCTGCTGCAGGCCGGCCACGTAAGGCGAGTTGGAGGAACCGGTCAAACCATGCAGCACCAGCACCAGGGGCGCGTCGGCGCTATGGGGGCCGTGCCAGTCCAGGTCGAGAAAGTCGCCGTCGTCCAGCCACAAGCGTTCGCGCTGGCGCTCAAGATGAGTGGTCGGGCGCCACAGAGGGCCCCACAGGGTCTGCAGGTGCGGGTTGCCAAGGCCGAAGGCGGGGGTGAAGCGATCAGGCGAGTCGGGCACGGGGAGGGTCTCGATGCAGCGGCGCGCAGCCCGGGCGGGCTGCGTACCTTGTTCCGGTCGGCTTGAGAGCCTGTCTACGATCTGCTGCGCGGCTCGGGCCTGAGCGTTGCTCGCGAGGTCGTGATCAGGTTCTAGGCGACGTTGTCTGCCATACGTTGCCACAACGAGTAATACACCTGCCCGGATTTTTGTTCACGGTGCAGGCGCCAGCTTCCGGGTAGCCCCAGGGTCGATGGCGCGGTTTCGCTTTCGGCGTAGATCCAGGCGTCGTCCGCCAGCCAGCCGCGCTCTTCCAGCAGGGCGCAGGCGGCGGGCAGCAGGTTCTGATTGAACGGCGGGTCGAGGAAGGCCAGGTCGAACGGCGTGGCCGGCTGGGTTTCCAGGTAGCGCAGGGCGTCGGCGGTCTGGGCCTGGCCGACGGTGCAGCGCAGGGTCCCCAGGTGCTCGCGCAGGCTGGAAATGGCCACGCTGCTGCTGTCCAGGGCCAGGCCCGTGGCGGCGCCACGGGACAGGGCTTCGAGAAACACCGCGCCGCTGCCGGCGAACAGGTCGATGACCTTGGCCCCGGCCACATAGGGCGCCAACCAGTTGAACAGGGTTTCACGCACTCGGTCCGGGGTCGGCCGTAGCCCCGGCAGGTCGGGGAAGCTCAGCTTGCGGCTGCGCCATTCGCCGCCAATGATGCGCAACTGGCCCACGCCATTGTGCTGGTTGTGGACGGGTTTCTTGCTGGGACGGGCTGGACGGGCCATTAATGCTCCGGAACCCCGAGCGGCTGCTCGGCGGGTTTGTCAGTGGGGGGCGGCAACGGCTTTTGCGCGACGGTGGGGCCGGCGCTGACGATGACCATCTTGTCGACATTCAGGTGCTTGTTCATGGCGGCCTTGACCTGCTCCACCGTCAGCTCCTGGGATTGACGCATGAAGTCTTCCAGGTAGCTCAACGGCAGGTTGTAGAAACCCATGGCGCCCAGCTGGCCGACGATATCGGCGTTGCTGGCGGTGGACAGCGGGAAGCTGCCAGCCAGTTCACGCTTGGCGTCGTCCAGTTCTTTCTGGGTCGGGCCGTTCTTCAGGTACTCGGCGAACACGTCCTGCACCAGCTTCAGGGTGCCTTCGCTCATTTCCGCGCGGGTCTGCAGGTTGATCATGAACGGGCCGCGGGCCTGCATCGGGGTGAAACCCGAGTAGACGCCGTAGGTCAGGCCGCGCTTCTCGCGCACTTCGCTCATCAGCCGGGTGCCGAAACCGCCACCGCCGAGAATCTGGTTGCCCAGGGAGACAGCGGCGTAGTCCGGGTCGTCACGGTCGATGCCCAGTTGCGCCAGCATCAGGCTGGTCTGGCTCGACGGGAACTCGATATGGCCGATGCTGGCCTTGGGTTCGGCAGGTTGCTCGATCTTCGCCAGCGCCGGGCCTTTTGGCAGGGCGGCGGAGACCTGTGCGGCAATCGCCTCGGCATCGCTGCGGGACAGGTCGCCGACCAGGGCGATCACCACGTTGCCGGCAGCGTAGGCCTTGGCGTGGAAAGCCTTGAGCTGGGCCAGGGTGATCGGCGGGATGCTCTTGGCATCGCCGTCGCTGGCATGGGCGTAAGGGTGGGTGCCATACAGGCGCTTCATCAGCTCCAGGCTGGCCAGCTTGCCGGGGTTCTGCTTCTGGTATTCGAAGCCAGCGAGCATCTGGTTCTTGATCCGCGCCAGGGAGTCGGCGGGGAAGGTCGGCTTGCCCACCACTTCGGCGAACAGCTTCAGCGCCGGTTCGCGCTTATCCACAGCGCTCAGGCTGCGCAGCGAGGCCACGGCCATGTCCTTGTAGGCGCCGTTGCCGAAATCCGCACCCAGGCCTTCGAAGCCCTGGGCGATGGCACCTACATCCTTGCCGGCCACGCCTTCGTTGAGCATGGCGTTGGTCAGCAGGGCCACGCCCGGCGCGTTGCCGTCCTGGCTGCTGCCGGCGGCGAAGATCAGGCGCAGGTCGAACATCGGCAGCTCGCGGGCTTCGACGAACAGCACCTTGGCGCCTTCGGCGGTGCTCCAGGTCTGCACATTGAGGTTGCGGTGGCTGGGGGCCTTGCCATCCAGCTCGGCCAGGGATTGGAGCTTCTGGCTGGTCTTGGCGTTGTCCAGGGCCTGGCTGGCATTGGATTCGCCGGAACGCGACAGGTACAGGCCGCCGGCGGTGAGCAGGGCCACCAGGGCCAGGCCCAGCAGGACCGGCGAGGCATTCTTGCGCTTACTCATGAGCGGACTCCTCAGGCAGTACATGGGCCACGCTCATACGTTCCCGGGTGAAATAGGTGCGGGCGGCTTTCTGGATGTCTTCCGGGGTCACGCTTTGCAGTTCCGCAAGCTCGGTGTCCATCAGCTTCCACGACAGGCCGACGGTTTCCAGCTGGCCGATGGCGGTGGCCTGGCTGGTGATGGAGTCACGTTCGTAGACCAGCCCGGCGATCACCTGGGCTCGCACCCGCTCCAGTTCCTCGGCGGATGGCGGGGTGGTCTTCAACTGGTCCAGCAGGCGCCACAGCCCGGCTTCGGCCTGGGCGATGGTTTTCTTCTTCTGGCTGTTGGGGGTGGCCGAAAGCATGAACAGGCTGTCGCCCCGGGTGTAGGCGTCGTAGCTGGTGGAGCCGCCGGACAGCAGCTCTTCGCCGCGCTCCAGCTGGGTCGGGATGCGGGCGCTGTAGCCGCCGTCCAGCAGGGCCGCAGCCAGGCGCAGGGCGTTCACCGCGCGTTTGTCTTCGGCGGTGGCGATGCTCGGCACGTTGAAGGCCAGCATCAGGCTCGGCAGTTGGGTCTTGACGTGCAAGGTGATCAGGCGCTCGCCGGGCTCGGCCAGCTCCATGGGGATCTTCGCCGGTGGCACGTCACGCTTGGGGATCGCGCCGAAGTAGCGTTGGGCCAGGGTTTTCACCTCGTCCGGGGTGACGTCGCCGACTACCACCAGGGTGGCATTGTTCGGCACGTACCAGGCCTGGTACCAGTGGCGCAGTTCCTCGACCTTCATCCGGTTCAGGTCGGCCATCCAGCCGATGGTCGGCGTGTGGTAGCCGCTGGCCGGGTAGGCCATGGCCTTGAAGCGCTCGTAGGCCTTGGACATCGGCTTGTCGTCGGTGCGCAGGCGGCGCTCTTCCTTGATGACCTCGATTTCGCGGCTGAACTCGTCGGCCGGCAGGCGCAGGCTGGCCATGCGGTCGGCTTCCAGCTCCAGGGCCACGCCCAGGCGGTCGCGGGCCAGGACCTGGTAATAGGCCGTGAAGTCGTCGCTGGTGAAGGCGTTCTCTTCGGCGCCCAGGTCCCGCAGGATCAGGGAGGCCTCGCCGGGGCCGACTTTCTCGCTGCCCTTGAACATCATGTGTTCCAGGGCGTGGGACAAACCGGTCTGGCCCGGGGTTTCGTAGCTGGAGCCGACCTTGTACCAGACCTGGGACACCACCACCGGCGCGCGATGATCTTCGCGGACCACGACCTTGAGGCCGTTGTCTAGGGTGAATTCATGGGTGGGTTGAGGGTCGGCAGCCAGGGCTGCAAGGGGCAGACAAACTGTGCTGAGCAGCAGGCCTGCGGCGCGGCGGGCTAGAGCATTCATTCGTTTTTAAACCTGTTGGGCTGCCCGCTTGGTCTTAGCCTGTGCGGGCGAGGAGGTGCTAGGATACTGATCCGTTTTACTGGCGGCCACGCCTATCAGGTCTTCGCGGATCAGCATGTACTTGAGCAGGTTGTATGAGTTACCGGCAAGAAGCCCTGATTTACCAGCTAGACTTCGACTTTTCGCCGATTTTGCCGTTCCAGTCCTTTAGTAAAATCGCTCCTTGAAGTGCTTTTGGGCATTTCGACAACATGTTGCGCGTGAACAAGCTGGGTGAAACACAGTCTGTTCTGCATCGAATATTTATTTACCGAGGCGCCCAGTGGCGCATCGCTACCTTGAGATAGCCGTCTCCATGTTTGGTTCCAACGACGACAAAAAGACCCCAGCCGCGGCTGGCGAGAAGAAAGGCCTGTTCGGATGGCTGCGCAAAAAGCCGCAGGAACCCGTCGTCGAACAGCCGCAAGTGCCTGCCGAGCCGGCACCGACCCCGGTCATCGAACCTGCCGCCAGCGTAGCCCCGGCCGAGCCGGTGGTGCTGCCAATGGCCGAGCCGGTGCTGCAACCGCACATCGCGCCTGAACCGGCGGCCCCCGCGGCGCCCGACCTGCCGCTGGCGCCAAGCGCCGAGCACAAGCCCTGGTTGACCCTGCCGGTGGCGGAAGAACCCGTGGCCCTGGTGGACGACGCCCAGGCCGAGCATGTGGCTCCGCCGATTCCGGCTGTTGCCGTGCACCCTGAGCCGGTGGTCGAAGCCCCGGTGGTTAGCCCGGCCCCCGTGGTCGAGGTGCAAGCCCCGGTTGCCCCGGTATTCGTCGCCCCTGAACCTGTTGCTCCTGCTCCTGCTCCTGCTCCTGCTCCTGTAGCCGAGCCGGTTGTGGCGGCGGCAGAGCCCGAGCCTGTGACCGAGCCCGCCCGTCCCGCCGAAGAGAGCAAGATCGGCTTCTTCGCTCGCCTCAAGCAGGGCCTGTCCAAGACCAGCGCCAGCATTGGCGAAGGCATGGCCAGCCTGTTCCTGGGCAAGAAGGCCATCGATGACGAATTGCTGGAAGACCTGGAAACCCGCCTGCTGACCGCAGACGTCGGGGTCGAGGCGACTTCGGTGATCATCCAGAACCTGACCCAGAAGGTGGCACGCAAGCAGCTCACCGACTCCGATGCGCTGTATGCCTCGCTGCAGGCCGAACTCACCAGCATGCTCAAGCCAGTGGAACAACCACTGCAGATCGTCGCCCAGAACAAGCCGTTCGTGATCCTGGTGGTGGGCGTCAACGGCGCCGGCAAGACCACCACCATCGGCAAGCTGGCGAAGAAGCTGCAGTTGGAAGGCAAGAAAGTCATGCTGGCCGCCGGCGACACTTTCCGCGCCGCGGCAGTGGAGCAGCTGCAAGTCTGGGGCGAGCGCAACAAGATCCCGGTCATCGCCCAGCACACCGGTGCCGATTCGGCCTCGGTGATCTTCGATGCGGTGCAAGCGGCCAAGGCCCGTGGCATTGACGTGCTGATCGCCGACACGGCGGGGCGCCTGCACACCAAAGACAACCTGATGGAAGAGCTGAAGAAAGTCCGTCGGGTCATCGGCAAGCTCGATGCCGACGCGCCCCATGAGGTGCTGCTGGTGCTGGACGCCGGTACCGGCCAGAACGCCATCAACCAGGCCAAGCAGTTCAACCAGACGGTGCAGTTGTCCGGCCTGGCCCTGACCAAGCTCGACGGTACCGCCAAGGGGGGAGTGATCTTCGCCCTGGCCAAGCAGTTCGGTCTGCCGATCCGTTATATCGGCGTCGGTGAAGGCATCGACGACTTGCGTACCTTTGAAGCCGAACCCTTTGTCCAGGCATTGTTTGCCGAGCGGGAGCGTTCATGATTCGTTTCGAACAGGTCGGTAAGCGCTACCCCAACGGTCACGTTGGCCTGCATGAGCTGAGCTTTCGCGTGCGTCGCGGCGAATTCCTGTTTGTCACCGGCCATTCCGGCGCCGGTAAGAGCACCTTGCTGCGCCTGCTGCTGGCCATGGAGCGTCCCACCACCGGCAAGCTGCTGCTGGCCGGGCAGGACCTGGGGCAGATCAGCAATGCGCAGATCCCGTTCCTGCGGCGGCAGATCGGCGTGGTGTTCCAGAACCACCAGTTGCTGTTCGACCGCACCGTATTCAACAACGTCGCCCTGCCGCTGCAGATCCTCGGCCTGTCCAAGGCGGAAATCGCCAAGCGGGTGGACTCGGCCCTGGAGCGCGTAGCGCTGTCGGACAAGACCGATCTGTACCCCGGCGACCTGTCCACCGGCCAGCAGCAGCGCGTGGGCATCGCCCGGGCCATCGTCCACCGCCCGGCTCTGCTGCTGGCGGACGAACCCACCGGTAACCTCGACCCGCGTCTTGCGGCGGAAATCATGGGCGTGTTCGAAGACATCAACCGCCTGGGCACCAGCGTGCTGATCGCCAGCCACGACCTGGCACTGATCGCCCGCATGCGCCACCGCATGCTGACCTTGCAACGCGGACGCTTGATCGGCGACGGGGAGGCCGGCGTATGAGTGCTACACGTACCCCTAAAGTGGCGGAGCGCGTAGCGCCCAAGGCTTCCGAAGCACCACCGCCGAAGAAAAAGCGTGACGAGGACGACGGCCCGGATTTCGGCACCCTGCTGCACGCCTGGATCGAAAGCCATCGCGCCAGCCTGCTGGACAGCCTGCGGCGCCTGGGCAAACAGCCCATCGGCAGCTTCTTTACCTGCCTGGTGATGGCCGTGGCCTTGAGCCTGCCCATGGGCTTGTCGCTGTTGCTCAATAATGTCGAGCGCCTGGGCGGTTCCTGGCAGCGCGCGGCGCAGATCTCGCTGTACCTGGATCTGGGGGCTTCTGCCACCGAGGGCGAGAAGCTCAGTGAAGAGATCAAGGGCCTGCCCGGTGTGGCGGATGCCGAGTTCATCAGCAAGGAAAAGGCCCTGGAGGAGTTCCAGCAGCAGTCCGGGCTGGGCGAGGCCTTGCGCGAACTGCCACATAACCCGCTGCCGGGTGTAGTGCTGGTCACACCGAACGAAGTGGACAAGGCGACCCTGGAAGCCCTGCGCCAGCGGTTGTCGGAAATGCCCAAGGTGCAACTGGCGCAACTGGACCTGGTATGGGTCGAGCGGCTGGCGGCGATCCTCAAGCTGGGGGACCGCTTTGTCTTCGGCCTGACGGTGCTGCTGGTTTCTGCATTACTTTTGGTGATAGGCAATACCATTCGTCTTCATATTGAAAACCGCCGCACCGAGATAGAAGTGATTAAACTCGTCGGCGGCACGGACAGTTATGTTCGTCGGCCCTTCCTCTATATGGGGGCGCTGTATGGTTTCGGCGCGGGGATCCTGTCCTGGGGTGTATTGGCGTTTGGCCTGAACTGGCTGAACGATGCGGTAATCGGTCTGGCTGGCTTGTATGGCAGCGATTTTGCCCTCGCGGGGGTGCCGGTTGCCGATGGTCTGTCGCTCTTGCTAGGGGCGGTGCTGTTGGGTTATATCGGTGCGTGGATTGCGGTGGCCCGTCACCTGAGGGAACTGGCACCGAAGTAATATCTTTTTGCTTGTATTGACCTTTCAGCATTTTTGGGAACTTGTTTCGCGGTTTCCGGTCAATTTTCGCAGTGCTGAACGGCACGAGTTATGTGAGTCGGAGGTTTTTTCGTATGACCACTTCTTTGCAACCTGCTTACGCATTGGTTCCAGGCGCAAACCTGGAGGCTTATGTGCACACGGTGAACAGCATTCCATTGCTGACACCCGAGCAGGAGCGTGAACTGGCCGAGAGTCTCTACTATGAGCAGGATCTTGAGGCGGCTCGGCAGATGGTGCTCGCCCACCTGCGTTTTGTCGTACATATCGCCCGTAGCTATTCCGGCTACGGGTTGGCCCAGGCTGACCTGATCCAGGAAGGCAACGTTGGCCTGATGAAAGCCGTGAAGCGCTTCAACCCTGAGATGGGTGTGCGCCTGGTGTCCTTTGCCGTGCACTGGATCAAGGCGGAAATTCACGAGTTCATCCTGCGTAACTGGCGGATTGTGAAGGTTGCTACCACCAAGGCGCAGCGCAAGCTGTTCTTCAACCTGCGCAGCCAGAAGAAGCGTCTGGCCTGGCTGAACAACGAAGAAGTTCACCGCGTGGCGGAAAGCCTGGGCGTGGAGCCTCGTGAAGTGCGGGAAATGGAAAGCCGGCTGACCGGCCAGGACATGGCCTTCGATCCGGCTGCGGAAGCGGACGACGACAGCGCCTTCCAGTCGCCAGCCAACTACCTGGAAGACCACCGCTACGACCCGGCGCTGCAACTTGAGGATGCCGACTGGAGCGACAACTCCACCAGCAACCTGCACGAAGCCCTGGAAGTGCTGGACGAACGCAGCCGTGACATTCTCTACCAGCGCTGGCTGGCCGAAGAGAAAGCCACGCTGCACGACCTGGCGCAGAAGTACAACGTTTCGGCCGAGCGGATTCGCCAGCTGGAAAAAAGCGCGATGAACAAGCTGAAACTGTCCATCGCCGCTTAAGCCTGAAGCGTCATGCAAAACGCCCCGATTACCTCGGGGCGTTTTTGTTTGTGCGGTTGGCGTAGGAGCCGGCTTGCCGGCGAATCCCCAGCCCAGCACCCATCTCGAACATGCTCAAGAAGAACCGGCGCAAAGCCAAATCCGGGTTACTCCGCCCAAGGCGCCCTGCGCGACTCGTTCAGCCGATTCAAGTAATCGGCTCCACCCAACTGGCTCATCTGCCGCCGAACCCAGCCCGCCCGCTGCATCACATAAGTGCTGGGACGTGCTGCGCTCCACACCCTTGGATTGGGCAGGACAGCGGCTAGCAGGCTGGCTTGCTGGCGTGACAGATTGGCCGCGCTGACGCCGAAGTGATGGCGCGCCGCGGCTTCTGCCCCGAACACCCCTTCATCCCATTCGACACTGTTGAGGTAGACCTCAAGAATCCGCTGCTTGGGCCAGAACACTTCGATCAGCGCGGTGAACCAGGCTTCCAGTCCCTTGCGCAGGTAGCTGCGGCCGGACCACAGGAACAGGTTTTTCGACACTTGCTGGCTCAGGGTACTGGCGCCACGGATCGAGCCGCCCCTTTCGTTGTGGATCAACGCTGCCTGGATTGCATCGATATCGAAGCCCCAGTGCTCGGGGAATTTCTGATCCTCGCCGGCGATCACCGCCACCTTGAGGTTGTCGGAGATTTCATCCCAAGGCTTCCAGGTGCGCTGCAGGTCGATGGGGTCGTTGTCGACCCAGGACTCGATCTTGCGCTCTACCATCAGGGCGGTGCCCGGTGGCGGTACGAAACGCAACAGCAGCACCAGCAGGACGCTGCCGACCATGAACCACATCAAGGCTTTTACAAGACGACGAAACAGATAACGCAGCATAGAGATGGCTTGGCCGAACCCGTTGAGCGCGCCATTATACAGACCCTTTGTGCTGAATCTGACTGGAGTTCCTCATGTTGCGTGGCTTCCTGATGCTGGCCGCCTTCTTCGGTTTCACCGGGGTTGCCCTTGGCGCTTTCGCCGCCCACGGTCTTAAAAACCGCCTGAGCACGGACTACCTGGCTATTTTTCATACAGGTGTTACCTATCAACTGGTGCATGCCCTGGCGTTGTTCGGCGTCGCTTTGCTGGCGGCTCATATTCCCGGGCGGCTGGTGACCTGGGCCGGCGCTGCCTTCACCCTGGGCATCCTGCTGTTCTCCGGTAGCCTGTACCTGCTGACCCTGACTGGCACCAGCAAGCTGGGGATCATCACCCCCTTCGGCGGTGTGGCCTTCCTGGTCGGCTGGTTCCTGCTGGGGCTTGCCGCCTGGCGCCTGCAAGTTGCCGGCTGACGCTTGTAGCTGACCTTTAGGTCATGATCGGGCTAGAATGCTGGCCCCTAAAAATGATGGCGGCCTTGGCATGCGCATTCAGTTGAACGGTGAATCCTTTGAACTGCCCGACGGCTCGACCGTTGCGGCCCTGCTGAGCCATCTGGAACTCACCGGACGGCGGATCGCGGTGGAACTCAACCTGGATATCGTTCCGCGCAGCCAGCACGCCGAAACCGCCCTCAACGAAGGTGACCAGGTTGAAGTGGTCCACGCCATCGGCGGCGGCTAGTCACTGGCTTCAATAGCGCTGCTGCTCATCTGCGCAGCGCCCTGGCCCGATTCCGGGCCCTTTCATGGACGACATGCTTTCACCGGCCCCGGATCGAGTGTCACCAGCGCCCCGGGCCTGATAAAGAATTCTGCAAGAACCTCACCCCAACAGAGGATTTCCGATGAGCAACGTTCGTAGTGACAAGCCTTTCGTCCTGGCCGGTCGGACGTACCAGTCGCGTTTGCTGGTAGGCACCGGCAAGTACCGCGACATGGAAGAAACCCGTCTGGCCATCGAGGCCTCGGGTGCCGAGATCGTGACCGTTGCCGTGCGCCGGACCAATATCGGCCAGAACCCGGGCGAACCGAACCTGCTGGATATCCTGCCGCCGGATCGCTACACCATCCTGCCCAACACCGCCGGCTGCTATGACGCGGTCGAGGCCGTGCGCACCTGCCGCCTGGCCCGTGAGCTGCTCGATGGCCACAACCTGGTGAAGCTGGAAGTCCTGGCCGACCAGAAGACCCTGTTCCCCAACGTGCTGGAAACCCTCAAGGCCGCCGAAGTGCTGGTCAAGGAAGGTTTCGACGTGATGGTCTACACCAGCGATGATCCGATCATCGCCCGCCAGCTGGCGGAAATGGGCTGCATCGCGGTCATGCCCCTGGCGGGCCTGATTGGCACCGGGCTGGGGATCTGCAACCCGTACAACCTGCAGATCATCCTTGAAGAAGCCAAGGTTCCGGTACTGGTGGATGCCGGTGTCGGTACCGCTTCCGACGCCACCATCGCCATGGAGCTGGGGTGTGAGGCGGTGCTGATGAACTCGGCCATCGCCCACGCGCAGCAGCCGGTGATGATGGCCGAAGCCATGAAACACGCAATTGTCGCGGGCCGCCTGGCGTACCTCGCCGGTCGCATGCCGAAGAAACTCTATGCCAGCGCCTCTTCGCCGCTGGATGGTCTGATCAAGTAAGAGCCATTGATGACTGAATCAAACGACACGCCAATCCAGCCGGAAGCCGGCGACGAGCGCCAACACCGCCGCATCAAGAGTTTCGTGATGCGCGCCGGGCGCATGACCGAAGGCCAGCAACGCGGCCTGGACCAGGGCGCGCCGCTGTACGTGCTGCCCCTGGCCGACGCCCCGGTGGATTACGACCAGGTGTTCGGCCGTTCGGCACCACGCTCCCTGGAAATCGGCTTCGGCATGGGCCACTCGCTGCTGGAAATGGCCGCAGCGGCCCCGGAGCAGGATTTCATCGGCGTTGAGGTTCACCGCCCGGGTGTCGGCGCGCTGCTCAATGGCGTGCTGACCCAGGGCCTGACCAACCTGCGGGTCTACGATTGCGATGCCATCGAGGTGCTCAACCGCTGCATCGCCGACAACAGCCTGGACCGGCTGATGCTGTTCTTCCCCGATCCGTGGCACAAGAGCCGGCACCACAAGCGCCGCATCGTCCAGGCTTCCTTCGCCGAGCTGGTGCGCAGCAAGCTCAAGGTTGGCGGCATTCTGCACATGGCCACCGACTGGGAGCCCTATGCCGAATACATGCTGGAGGTGATGAACGTCGCCCCGGGTTATCGCAACCTGGCCGAAGACGGCAAGTGTGTACCGCGCCCGGCCGAACGCCCGATCACCAAGTTCGAGCGTCGCGGCGAGCGCCTGGGCCACGGCGTGTGGGATTTGAAGTTCGAAAAGCTCGCCTGAGCCCCGCGGACACGCTGCTGTAGGAGCTGCCGGGCGGCGTTCCGCTTGCCAGCGAAGAGGCCTTCAAGGTCGCCTTCGCCAGCCAGCTGGCTCCTACAGGGCTTTGATGAAGCCGACCGGCACCTGGTCGGTCAGCCACACCCCATTCTCTGCCTGATAGAAGGTGAAACCCTGGGCCTGCATGGCCTGGGCGTCGATCTGCAGGATCACCACCTTGCCATAGCGCTGGCCCACGGCCCGCGCGGTGTCGATTTCCTGGGACAGGTGCACGTGGTGCCGTGAACCCGGGATCAGCCCCTTTTCGTTGATCGAATCCATGAAGCGCGTGGCGGTGCCGTGGAAGAGCACGGCGGGCGGTTGCTTTGCCTCAAGCTGCAATTGCACGGCCTTGTTGGAATGCCCCTGAACGGCACGAATCCGCCGGCTGTCAGCCGAGAGGGCGAAGCGCTTCTTGTCGTTGCCTTCGACCACCAGCTCGATCAGTTCCCGGCTCAGTTGCCGGCCGTTCTTGGCCGCACCGCTGATCAGCGCGTCGATATCGCCCCAGCCTTCGCTGTCCAGTTCCAGGCCGATGGCCTGGGGCTCGTGGCGCAGCACATAGCTGAGGAACTTGCTGGTGTCCTCGATGACTTTCTTGCTCATGTTCTTCCTTGATAACGGGGGCAGCCGTTGGATTGCGTTCGCCGGCTTGGTGTAGGAGCCGGCTTGCCGGCGAAGGGGCCCTGCGAATTAACGACGATCAGCGACCACGCCAATCAGCACCAGCACCACCAACAGCACTGGCGCCAGGCTGTAGTTGTTGAACTGGCTCAGGCCGCGGACGATCCACGGTGTGGCGTAGATCAGCGCCAGGCCGCTGCCCACCATGCACAGCAGGGCCATCAGCGGCACCCGCAGGGCGCCGGCGATGCCGCCCAGGCGCTGTTCGACCCAGCCCTTGATGTCCGCGCCGAACAGCACCAGCAGGCAGCCCACCAGTGCCAGGGCGATTTCCGAGAGGTTGCTGCGACTCCAGCGGGATACGGTGGCGAGCAGGTCGAGTACCAGATCCATGTGATTTCCTTAGATCAGAAAGTATTGCAGCAGGTCATTGAGAAAAAGTTGCCCGCGGGCGGTGGCCGCCAGGCGTGACGGTTCGACCTGCAACAAGCCGCTTTGTTCGGCCTGGCGCCGGCCTTCGGCGAGGCTGCCCAGGTACAGGCCGGTGCGTTGGGCGAACAGCGCAGCGTGCACGCCATCGGTAAGGCGCAGGGCGTTCATCAGAAACTCGAACGGCAGCTCTTCGTTGCCCAGGGCCTTCTCGCCCGCCTTGAACTGCTTGGCCGGGTTCAGGTAGTCCTTGGGCAGGCGGGTCTTCCAGGTGCGCAGGATGCGCCCGTCCGGGTGGCTGAGTTTGCCGTGGGCACCGGCGCCGATCCCGATGAAGTCGCCAAAGCTCCAGTAGTTCAGGTTGTGCCGCGCCGCGCGCCCGGGCTGGGCGTAGGCCGAGACTTCGTACTGGGCATAGCCGTGTTCGGCCAGCAGGGCCTGTCCGGCTTCCTGGATGTCCCACAGGGTGTCGTCTTCCGGCAGTACCGGTGGCTGGTTCCAGAACACCGTGTTGGGCTCCAGGGTCAGCTGGTACCAGGACAGGTGGGTCGGCTTCATCGCAATGGCCTGGCGCAGGTCGCCCAGGGCATCGTCCAGGGACTGGTCCGGCAGGCCGTGCATCAGGTCCAGGTTGAAGTTGTCGAACCCGGCCTGGCGCGCCATGCCAGCGGCGCGAATCGCTTCATCGCCGTTGTGGATGCGGCCCAGGGCCTTGAGCTTCTGTTCCTGGAAACTCTGGATGCCGATGGACAGGCGATTGATGCCCAGGGCGCGGTAGGCGGTGAATTTTTCCTGCTCGAAGGTCCCGGGGTTGGCTTCCAGGGTGATTTCGATGTCGGGGGCAAACCGGATGCGCTGTTCCACGCCCTTGAGCAGCCGACCCAGGGCCTGGGCGCTGAACAGGCTCGGGGTGCCGCCGCCGAAGAAGATCGAGCTCAGCTCGCGACCGTGCACGGCGTGCAGGTCCTGGTCGAGGTCGGCCAGCAGGGCGTCGACGTACTCCTCTTCCGGTAGCGTCGGGCTGGCCGCGTGGGAGTTGAAGTCGCAGTAGGGGCATTTGCGTACACACCACGGGATGTGGATGTACAGCGCCAGGGGCGGCAACTGGGGCAGCGCCGCCCGGGGCGTATGCGCGCCGCCGAGAATCAGCGGCGACGCGGAGGGCTCGTGGCTCATTTCAGGCCCAGGCGTTGCCGCAGAATGGCCATGGCGCGGGCGCGGTGGCTGAGCTGGTTTTTCTCCTCGGGGCCCAGTTCGGCGCTGGAGCAGTTGCGTTCCGGCACCCAGAACAGCGGGTCGTAGCCGAAGCCGTGCTCGCCGCTGGCGGCGGTAAGGATGCGCCCGTGCCACAGGCCTTCGCAGAGGATCGGCAGCGGATCGTCGGCGTGCCGTACCAGTGCCAGGACGCAGACGAACTGCGCACTGCGCTCGGCTTGCGGGACATCCTTGAGGGCTTCGAGCAGCTTGGCGTTGTTCGCCGAGTCGCCCTGGCCGTCGGCGTAGCGGGCCGAGTAGATGCCCGGGGCGCCACCGAGGAAGTCCACTGCCAGGCCGGAGTCGTCGGCCAGTGCCGGCAAGCCGGAAATGCGTGCGGCATTGCGCGCCTTGAGGATGGCGTTTTCGACGAACGACAGGCCGGTTTCTTCCGGCTCGACGCTGCTGAACTCGCCGATCGAGCGCAATTGCACCGAAGCGCCGAGCATGGCCTGGAGTTCTTTGAGTTTGCCGGCGTTATGGCTGGCCAGTACGAGTTGCGTGAGGTTCATTATTCGCCCGGGAATAGCTCTTGGTTGAAGCTGAAGCTGTTGGTGTCACCGCCAGTCTGCACATTGATGGTGAACGTACGGTTTTCCTGCTGCTCCACCGGGAACTGGGCGATGTAGTAGATCGCGCCCTGCTCGGTGATCTGGCGGAATTTCAGCGGGATGCTCTTGCTGGTCAGGTCCTTGACCGTGCCACTGACCTGGCCGACCAGCGGCTTGCCGTCCTTGATCAGGGAAACGTTGATCACGCCCTGGTTCTTGCTGCGGACCAGCTCCGCCGCCCTGGCGATATCAGGCTGCAGGTAGGTGGAGTTGAAGGTGTTGTAGTGCACGGTGATGTCACCGAACACTTCCTGGCGTTCGCCCTTGATCGGGTCCGCCGCCAGGGCGCTGACGCTCAGGCAGGCAGCCAGTAGAAATGTAACCAGACGTCCCATGATGGTTCTCCTCGATGCAACGTGGTTTATACCGCGACCTTGTGATCTTGCAGGCCGGGACTGCTGACGCGGTAGATGCCGATCTCTCCTAAGAGATTAGGCCATAGCTTACTGGCCCACCCATGGCGGTGTTGTTGATCGACGGCAAGGCGGTTGATCACCCGGGCTTGCCGCTCGCGGCACAGTTCTTCGAAGTCCTCGAAGGTGCAGAAGTGGATGTTCGGCGTGTTGTACCAGGTGTACGGGAGGAACTCCGAGACCGGCATCCGCCCCTTGCTGGCCAGGTACCAGCGGCAGCGCCAGTGACCGAAATTGGGGAAGGTGATGATGCACTGGCGGCCGACCCGGAGCATTTCGTCGAGGATCTTGTCCGGGTAGTGCACGGCTTGCAGGGCCTGGGTCATGACCACGATGTCGAAGCTGTTGCTGGCAAAGTTGCCCAGGCCCTTGTCCAGGTCCTGCTCGATCACGTTGATGCCCTTGGCCACGCACTCGGCGATGTTGTCCGGGTCGTTTTCAAGGCCATAGCCGGTGACCTGCTTGTGCTCCTGCAGCCAGCTCAGCAGCTCGCCGTTACCGCAGCCCAGGTCGAGGACGCGGCTGCCGGCGGGGATCCATTCCTGGATGATTTCCAGATCGGCTCTCATCGTGTCCTCACAAGGTAATGCGGTTCATGTAGTGGCTGAACGCCTGCAGGTAGCGCGGGATCGGGATCAGGAAGGCGTCATGCCCCTGCGGTGCGTCGATCTCCAGGTAGCAGACGTCCTTGCGTGCGGCCATCAATGCATCCACCAGCTCCCGGGAGCGGGCCGGGGAGAAGCGCCAGTCGGTGGTGAAGGACATCACGCAGAACTTGGCGGTGGCATGGGCGAAGGTCTTGGCCAGGTCGTCGTCGCAGTTGGCCGCCGGGTCGAAGTAGTCCAGGGCCTTGGTCATCAGCAGGTAGGTGTTGGCATCGAAACGCCCGGAGAACTCCTCGCCCTGGTAGCGCAGGTAGCTTTCCACCTGGAACTCGACGCTGTGGAAGTCGTAGTTGAGCTTCTCGCTCTTGAGCCCACGGCCGAATTTCTCGCCCATGGAGTCGTCGGACAGGTAAGTGATATGGCCCACCATTCGCGCCAGCATCAGCCCGCGCTTGGGGATCACCCCCTGTTCCTGGAACGAGCCGCCGTGGAATTCCGGGTCGGTGAGGATCGCCTGGCGCGCCACTTCGTTGAAGGCGATGTTCTGCGCCGAGAGCTTGGGCGCCGAGGCGATGGCCAGGCAGTGCCGTACACGGTCCGGGTAGGTGATGGTCCATTGCAGGGCCTGCATGCCGCCGAGGCTGCCGCCGATCACTGCAGCCCACTGGTCGATGCCCAGGCGATCCGCCAGGCGCGCCTGGCTGTGTACCCAGTCTTCCACGGTAAGCACCGGGAAGTCGGCGCCGAACGGCTTGCCGGTGTCCGGGTTGAGGCTGCTGGGGCCGGTGGAGCCGTTGCAACCGCCGAGGTTGTTGAGGCTGACCACGAAGAACCTGTTGGTGTCGATCGGCTTGCCCGGGCCGATGCAGCTGTCCCACCAACCGGGCTTGCGGTCGTCGACGCTGTGGTAGCCGGCGGCGTGATGATGGCCGGACAGGGCGTGGCAGATCAGCACCGCGTTGCTGGCGCTGGCGTTGAGCTGACCGTAGGTTTCGTAGATCAGGTCGTAGGCCGGCAGCGCGCGCCCGCAGGCCAGGGCCAGGGGTTCGCTGAAGTGCGCTATTTGTGGCGTGACCAGACCAACAGAATCGGGGGGAAAGGCAGTTGGCATCGACCCTGCTCTCATTTAAATGAGGCGTAAGTCTAAAGACCGCTGCCCCCAGCGGCAAGCAAAGCCCGGGGCTGTGTTTCGTTGCGGGAAATGACGTGGAAGGTTCGCTGGCAAGCCAGCTCCTGCAGTGAACATGGCGCGCAGGAGCCGGCTTGCCGGCGAATCAGGCGGGGCGAGCCAGCCCCGGCAGGTCCGGCAGCTTCTTCGGCGCTTGCAGGCGCACCCGCTTCTGCCGGTTCAGTTCGCCGCTGACCAGGCTGACGTTGCTCTTGGGAATGCCAAAGGCCTTGGCCAGGAACGCCATCAGGTGCGCATTGGCCTTGCCTTCCACTGGTGGCGCGGTGAGGCGGATCTTCAACCGCTCGCCGTGCAGGCCAGCGAACTCGTCGCTGCTGGCCTTGGGTTGCAGGTGGCAATCGAGGATCAGATCGTCACCGTCCCAGCGGTAATAACTCATGCAGGCCGCCCGGGTCAGATCAGCAGGCGCAGGATGTCCGGCATCATGGTCATGGCCGCCAGGTTGTTGATCACCAGCATGTCCAGCAGCTTGAGCACCATGAATGCCAGGATCGGCGAGATATCCAGGCCGCCCATGCTCGGCAGGATGCGACGGAACGGGGCCAGGGCGGGTTCGCAGATCTGGTTCACCAGTTCGGCGCCGGGGTTGTGGCTGCCAGGGGCGACCCAGGACAGGATCACGCTGATGATCAGGGCGAAGAAGAAGATCTTCAGGAACAGCGCGGTGACGCCGATGATCGACCAGATCAGCAGTTGCAGCGGGTTGCCGGTGGTGCCGTAGGTCAGCAGCAGGGTCAGGGCCATCAGGGCCAGTTGCACCAGGATCGCCAGGAGCAGCGAGGACATGTCCAGGCCGCCGATGCTCGGGATGACCCGGCGCATCGGCTTGAGCAGCGGCTGGGTGGCCCGCACGATGAACTGGCACAGCGGGTTGTAGAAGTTGGCGCGCACCAGTTGCAGGACGAAACGCATCAGCACGATCAGCAGGTACAGGCTGCCCAGGGTTTGCAGCACATACACCGCAGCGGTGTTCAATCCAATCATCATTGGCTCCTTATTGGCCCAGTTGTTCGGCCATTTCGGCCGAGCGGTGCGCAGCGGCACCCAATGCTTTTTCCACCAGGGCTTCAAAGCCACCGGCCTGGAACGACTTGATGGCCGCTTCCGTGGTGCCTGCCGGTGAAGTCACGCGGCGGCGCAGCTCGGCGGCGTCAACGTCACTGGAGACCGCCATGTGGGCGGCGCCCAGGGCGGTCTGCAGAGTCAGCTGGGCGGCGGTTTCCCGGGGCAGGCCGAGCTTCTCGCCGGCGGCGGTCATGGCTTCGATCAGCAGGAAGAAATACGCCGGGCCACTGCCGGAGACGGCAGTCACTGCGTCCAGTTGTTGCTCCTGGTCCAGCCACAGGGCGATACCCACGGCGGACAGCAGTTCCTCGGCCTGCTGGCGTTGCTGGGCGCTGACTTCGGCGGTGGCGTACAGGCCGCTGACACCCTGGCGCAGCAGTGCCGGGGTATTGGGCATGCAGCGCACGATGGGCTGGGCGCCGAGCCAGCTGTTCATGCTCGAACAGGTGATGCCGGCGGCGATGGACACCACCAGCTGTTGCGGCTTCAGGCTCGGGCGCAGGGCTTGGCAGACGGCTTTCATGGCCTGGGGCTTGACCGCCAGGACGATCACGTCGACGCCTTCGATGGCCTCGGCGTTATCGGCAAATACCTGGATGCCATGTTCGGCCGCGACTTTCGCTCGGGTCTCCTCGCCCGGGTCGCTGGCGCGGATCTGCGAGGCCTCCAGGCCTTTGGCCCGCAGGCCGCCGATGAGACTGGCCGCCATGTTGCCGGCACCGATAAAAGCGATACGAGTCGTGTTCATGACAGGTCCTTACAAGAGGTCGGGGTCAGTCGCATCAGGACTGACTGTAGTCGCGGGCACCAAACAGCGCGGTACCGATCCGCACCCAGGTGGCGCCTTGGGCAATGGCCGCTTCGAGGTCGTGGCTCATGCCCATGGAAAGGGTATCCAGGGGCAGCTTGAGGCTGTCCCGCAGGTCGTTGTTCAGGCGTTGTACCGCGGCGAAGGCGGCGTCCTGGGCAGCGCGGTCCTCGGTAGGCTCGGGAATCGCCATCAACCCCCGCAGTTGCAGGCGTGGCAAGGCACCGATGGCGCTGGCCAGGGCCGGCAGGTCGGCCGGGGCGCAGCCGGACTTGCTGGCTTCGCCACTGACGTTCACCTGGATGCAGATGTTCAGTGGCGGTAACTCGGCCGGGCGTTGTTCGGACAGGCGTTGGGCGATTTTCAAGCGATCCACGGAGTGCACCCAGTCAAAATGCTCGGCAATGGCACGAGTCTTGTTCGACTGAATGGGGCCGATGAAGTGCCAACTCAAGGGCAGGTCGGCCAGTTCCTGCTGTTTGCCCAGGGCTTCCTGCAGGTAGTTCTCGCCGAAATCCCGCAGGCCGGCGGCATGGGCCTCGCGCAGGGCGGCGGCGGGCTTGGTCTTGCTCACGGCCAGCAGCTGGACGCTGTGCGGGTCGCGCTGTACGGCCTGGCAGGCGTTGCGGATGCGCTCTGCTACCTGGGCAATGTTGTCTGCTATCGTGGACATTCGATTTCGTCTCAAAAGTACCGGCGGCCCTGGCCACCGGCTGCCGCGTGAATCCACCAGACCTCGATTCTCCGCCGGCCCGAGCCACGCTCAAGGGGCGCGCCGGGCATCGTCCGCGGCCTGGCCACTGAATCTGCCAGGCGCGGGCGGGTCTGAAGCTCGCGGCATTCTACTGGAATTGGGGGGCACTATGGACATCACCGAACTCTTGCGCTTGAGCGCTTCCCGGGGCGCTTCGGACCTGCATCTGTCCGCCGGGCTGGCGCCGATGTTGCGCATCGATGGCGATATTCGCCCGCTGCCGGGCCCGGCTCTGGAAGGGCCACAGGTGCAGGCGCTGATCCATGAACTGATGAGCGAAGCACAGCGCCAGGCGTTCGCCGCCTGCAATGACCTGGATTTCGCCCATGAACTGCCGGGTGTGGCGCGATTTCGGGTCAATGCCTTCCGGCACGCCCGGGGCGTCGGTGCGGTGCTGCGCCTGATTCCCGCGCGGGTACAGAGCCTGGAGGAGCTGGGGCTGGGGGAAGTGTTTCGGCAGATTACCGAGGCGCCCCGCGGGCTGGTGCTGGTGACCGGGCCCACCGGCAGCGGCAAGTCCACCACACTGGCGGCGATGATCGACCACCTGAACCAGCACCGCCAGCAGCACATCCTGACCATCGAAGACCCTATCGAATTCGTGCATCCGCAGAAGAACTGCCTGGTGCACCAGCGCGAAGTGCAGCGCGATACCCAGAGCTTCGCCACGGCCTTGCGTGCGGCGCTGCGGGAAGATCCCGACGTGATCCTGCTGGGCGAACTGCGGGACCTGGAAACCATCCGCCTGGCCCTGACCGCCGCGGAAACCGGGCACCTGGTACTGGCCACCCTGCACACCTCGTCGGCGGCCAAGACCATCGACCGGCTGGTGGACGTGTTTCCGGGGGAGGAAAAGGCCCTGGTGCGCTCGATGCTGGCCGAGTCGCTGCAGGCAGTGGTCGCGCAAGTGCTGGTGAAGAAGGTGGGCGGTGGCCGGGTAGCGGCGCACGAGATCATGCTGGGCAGCCCGGCGATCCGTAACCTGATCCGCGAGGACAAGGTGGCGCAGATGTATTCGGCGATCCAGACGGGCGGCGCCCAGGGCATGCGCACCCTGGACATGAGCCTCAAGGCATTGCTCGGGCAGGGGCTGATCAGCCGCGATCAGGCGCGGGAGCAGGCGCGGATGCCGGAGAGCTTTTGACGGGGCTGGAAATGCATTCGCCGGCAAGCCGGCTCCTACAGGTGGGTGCAGGAGCCGGCTTGCCGGCGAAGCGGGGTATCAGCGTTGCACGACCCGCAGGGGCGCGTGCTCCTTGGGCAGGACCCGCTTGGCAACCACGTAGTGGCTCTGCCAGTAGGGCTTCTTCAGGGTGTCGATGGTCACTGCCTTGCCGCGCCGCGGGGCGTGGATAAAGCGGTCTTCGCCCAGGTAGATGGCGACGTGGTTGACCTTGCGGCTCTTGATGTTGAAGAACAGCAGGTCGCCCGGCTTCAGGTCCTTGCGCTCGACCTTCTGCCCGTGGCCGCTGGCCATGGCGTTGGAGGTGCGTGGCAGGTCCACGGCGGCGACATCGTTGAAGGCGTAGCGCACCAGGCCGCTGCAGTCGAAGCCTTTGCTTGGGCTGCTGCCGCCCCAACGATAGGGTGTACCGAGGACATTGACCGCGCGGCTGAGAACCGTGGTGCTCGGCCGGCCGGCGTTGTTGGCCACCAGCTTGCTGTCGGCCTTGCTCAGGCGGGTGGGGTGCTTGATGGTGCTCTTGTTCTTGGCGGTGACCGTCGAAACGTGCGGTTTCGGGGTGTAGCCATTAACGTTGGGAAGTCGTTGCTCACGGTTGGTGGCGTGGGCGGCCAGTGGCATTAATAGGCAAATGGTTAGCCATGTCTTGAAAAATGGACGCATTAGGCAAGGCTCTTATTGGTTAGCGCGCAACTTTATAACAGCTTTCAGGTCACTTCCGTGGCCGTTTGTCGATTCAACCTTGGGGTCAACTTCGGCAAAGAGGTGGCAACTTGACGCAGAAAACCGTCAGAAGTCAGGCAGTACAAGGCTTTGGCGGAACAGAAGGTAACATTGCCCGCACGTCGAATGCCTGTAAAAAAGTCACAAAGTTTTTAAGAATATTTATCTATCACCTGCAAAGAGGCACTTAATGAACACCTATCGTCAGGATGCATCCACCCATGACACCCACAGCAAGGTGATCGGTTACCTGTTGTGGATTTTCGGTTTTACCGGGGCCCACCGCTTCTATTACGGCAAGCCGGTGACCGGGACTATCTGGTTCTTCACCTTCGGTCTGCTGGGCATTGGCTGGCTGATCGACTTGTTCCTGATCCCGTCCATGGACCGGGAAGCGGACCTTCGCTTTACCGCAGGTCCGGTGGAATACAGCGTGGCCTGGATTCTGCTGACCTTCCTCGGGGTTTTCGGCGTGCACCGCATGTACCAGGGCAAATGGCTGAGCGGGGTGATCTACCTGTTCACCGGCGGCCTGTTCTTCCTGGGGGTGCTGTACGACTTCTGGACCCTGAACGATCAGGTATCGCTGGAGAACGCCAAGCGCCGTTGATCCCGTCATCGGCGCAGGCGGTGATGGCGCAGCCTGTAGCCACTGCCGCAGGGCGCCATCAGGAGCGGCGGCTCCTTCGGCGCCGTTCGCAGCCTGCGGCAGCGGCTACAGGGTGTTTGCCAGGCGATCAGCCCTGATAGCTGATATGCCCGTCCACCAGGGTGTAGCGCACCGCGCCCGGCAGGCTATGGCCGAGGAACGGGCAGTTTTCGCCCTTGGACAGCCAGCGCTCGCCGGCCACGGTGGAACTGGCCGGGTCGAACAGCACCAGGTCCGCCGCACCACCGGCTGCCAGCTTGCCTGCCGGCAGGCGCAAGGCCGCGGCGGGGCCGGCACTCAGGCGTGCCAGCAGGGTCGGCAGGTCCAGCAGGCCGTCCTGCACCAGGGTCAGGGCCAGGGGCAACAACAGCTCGACGCTGCTGATGCCCGGCTCGGTGGCGCCGAACGGCGCCAGCTTGGCGTCCCGCTCATGGGGCTGGTGATGGCTGGAAATGGCTTGCACCACCCCGGACTTCACCGCTTCGCGCAGGGCATCGCGGTCGGCCCGCGAGCGCAGCGGCGGCTGCACGTGGTACAGGCTGGAGAAGTCGATCAGCGCCTCGTCGGTCAGGATCAGCTGGTACAGCGCCACATCGGCGGTGACCGGCAGGCCGCGGGCCTGGGCCTGGGCGATCAGCTCCACGCCGCGGGCGCTGGTCAGCTGGCTGAAGTGGGCGCGCACGCCGCTCTGTTCCACCAGCAGCAGGTCCCGGGCCAGGGCCACGGTCTCCGCGCTTTCCGGGATACCCGGCAGGCCGAGGAAGCTGGCGGTGGCGCCTTCGTGGGCCAGGCCGCCTTCGGCCAGGTCGCGGTCCTGGGAGTGGAAGATCACCGTCAGGTCGAAGGTGGCGGCGTATTCCAGGGCGCGGCACAGGGTGCGGGTGCTGCGGAAACCTTCCAGGCCGTTGCCGAAGGCCACGCAACCGGCGTCACGCAATGCGATCAGCTCCGCAAGCTGCTCGCCTTCCAGGCCCTTGCTCAAGGCGCCAATGGGGAACACTTTGCTGTTGCCGGCCTCGCGGGCGCGGTCGAGGATCAGTTCGGCCACCGGCGAGGTGTCCAGTACTGGCTTGGTGCGCGGCGGGCAGCACAGGCTGGTGACGCCCCCGGCGGCTGCGGCGCGGGTTTCGCTGGCAATGCTGCCCTTGCGGCTGTAGCCCGGCTCGCGCAGGGCGACGCTCAGGTCCACCAGGCCGGGTGCGGCCACCAGGCCCTTGGCGTCGATGGTGGTAACGGCATTGAAGCCGCCAGGCGCGGCGCCGATGGCGACGATCTTGCCGGCTTCCAGGTGCAGATCGGTGGTTTGATCCAGGCCGCTGCTTGGATCGATGACGCGGGCGCCGAGAATGCTGAGCTTCACTGGGCGTTCTCCTGCTCGAATTGTCGCTGGGCAGTCTGCCCGCTCATGGCCATGGACAGTACCGCCATGCGCACTGCAATGCCGTAGGTCACCTGGTTGAGGATCACCGAGTGCGGGCCGTCGGCTACCGCCGATTCGATCTCCACGCCGCGGTTGATCGGGCCCGGGTGCATGACGATGGCGTCGGGCTTGGCCCCGGCCAGGCGCGCGGTGGTCAGGCCGAACAGGCGGTAGAACTCGCCTTCGCTGGGCAGCAGGCCGCCCTGCATGCGTTCACGCTGCAGGCGCAGCATGATCACCACGTCCACGTCCTTCAGGCCTTCGGTCATGTCGGTGTAGACCTTGACCCCGTACTGCTCGATGCCGATGGGCAGCAGGGTTTTCGGCGCGATCACGCGGATGTCCGGGCAACCGAGGGTTTTCAGCGCCAGCATGTTCGAACGCGCCACTCGCGAGTGCAGGATGTCGCCGACGATGGCTACCGAGAGGTTCTCGAAGCCGCCTTTGTGCCGGCGAATGGTCAGCATGTCGAGCATGCCCTGGGTCGGGTGGGCGTGACGGCCGTCGCCGCCGTTGATGATCGCCACTTGCGGGCACACGTGTTCGGCGATGAAGTGCGCGGCGCCGGAATCGCCGTGGCGCACCACGAACATGTCGGCGGCCATGGCTTCCAGGTTGCGCAGGGTGTCCAGCAGGGTTTCACCCTTGCTCGCCGAAGAGGTCGAGACATTCAGGGTGATCACGTCCGCCGACAGCCGCTGGGCGGCCAGTTCGAAGGTGGTGCGGGTTCGGGTGGAGTTCTCGAAGAACACATTGCACACGGTCTTGCCGCGCAGCAGCGGGACTTTCTTCACCGCCCGGGCGCCGACTTCGAGGAACGAGTCGGCGGTATCGAGGATTTCCGTCAGCAGCTCGCGGTTCAGGCCGTCGAGGGACAGGAAGTGGCGCAGCTGGCCCTGATCGTTGAGCTGCAGCGGGCGCTTGGCGTCTAGAGGCGTCATCGCAATGGACTCTTAAAAGGGCGAGTTAGAGGGCGAGGTCTTGGAGCTCGAGTTGAAGCGGCGCAGGACCGGACAATTTTACCCGCTCGTGGGCGGCCAGCGACAGGGTCGCGCCCACCACATTCGGACGGATCGGCAGTTCAGCGGCGTTCAGGTCCAGCAGGCAGACCAGGGTCACGCTGGCCGGCCGGCCGTAGTCGAACAGTTCGTTGAGGGCGGCGCGGATGGTCCGGCCGCTCATCAGCACGTCGTCGATCAGCACCAGGTGCTGGCCTTCGATCTCGAACGGCAGCTCCGAAGGACGCACCTGCGGGTGCAGGCCGTTCTGGCTGAAGTCGTCGCGGTAGAAGGACACGTCCAGGGTACCCAGGGGCGAATCGCTGCCCAGGGCTTCCAGCAGGGCCTGGGCCACCCAGACGCCGCCGGTACGGATACCGATGAAACGTGGCTCGCTGATGGCGCGCTGGGCCAGGTGGGCATTGAGATCAGCGGCCATCTGGCTGATCAGGGCGGCGGGATTGGGCAGGCTCATGGTGGCTCCTTCGTGGGCTCGCGCCTGCTGCCGGGCAGCTGGGCGCGGGAACTTACGGCTGGTGTTGGGCCAGGAGGCGCGCAGCCCCGGGGCCGCGCATCTTCAGGATGTGGTCTCAGGTGTTCAACAGGCCGGCGTTTTCATCGAGCCAGCCTTGCAGCAGCAGGGCGGCGGCGATGGCGTCCACCGGGTTGTCGCGGTAACTGCCTTTCTGGCCGCCCCGGGCCAGGCGTTCACCCTTGGCCTCGAAGGTGGTCAGGCGTTCGTCGTGGGTATAGAAGGGCACATTGAAGCGGCCGTTCAGGCGCCGGGCGAACTTTTCGGCGCGCACGCACATGTCGCTGGGGCTGCCGTCCATGTTCAGGGGCAGGCCCACCACCACGGCGTCGGGCTTCCATTCCTTGATCAGGGCTTCCACCTGGTTCCAGTCGGGCACCCCGTTCTGCGCCTTGAGGGTGCACAGCTCCCGGGCCTGGCCGGTGATGGCCTGGCCCACGGCAACGCCGATCTGCTTGGTGCCGTAGTCGAAGCCGAGGATCAGTCGCAGGGCCATCAGGCGTGGCCCGCCTGGCTGGTGAGCAGGCTGAGGTTGACCCCCAGGTGCCGGGCGGCGGCTTCCAGGCGCAGTTCGCTGCTGGTGTTGAACAGGATGTCGGCGTCGAAGGGGCAGGTCAGCCAGGCGTTGTCCGCCAGTTCGGCTTCCAGCTGCCCGGCTTCCCATCCGGCATAGCCCAGGGCGATCAGGCTCTTGGCCGGGCCCACGCCATCGGCGATGGCGAACAGCACGTCCTGGGACGTGGACAGGGACAGCCCCTCGAGTTCCACCGTGGCCTGGTAGACCGGGCCGTTGGGGTGCAGGACGAAGCCGCGATCGGTCTGCACCGGGCCACCGCTGAAAATGGGCACGTGCTGGCACAGCAGGGACGGCTCTTGGTCAGGGCGCAATTGTTCGAGGATATCGGCCAGGTTCAGGTCCTGGGGGCGGTTGACCACCAGGCCCATGGCGCCACTGGCGTTGTGCTCGACGATGTAGGTCAAGGTCTGCGCAAAGTTCGGGTCGGCCATATGGGGCATGGCGATCAGGAAATGATGCTTGAGATAGCTTGGGCTGACATTTTTCATGAGCGCTAGTGTGGCGGTGGCGGGCCCGGCTGACAAGCTGGCGATGTGCGGCCATGGCGCTGTCGCGCGGCCGATTGCCGGCCGATCAGTTGCTGGAAAGCTTGTCGCCCCGGGCGAAGCGCCAGGTGCGGATGATTTCCAGGCGGTCGATGTCCGACAGGTCGCCGGTAAAGGGGGCGAACGGCGCCGCCAGGCGCACGATGCGCTGGGCCGCCTGGTCCAGCAGCGGTTGCCCGGAGGACTCCAGCACCAGCACTTCATACAGCGAGCCGTCACGGTTGATCGAGACCATCAGCCGCAAGTTGCCGTAGATCTGCTTGCGCCGGGCTTCCTCGGGGTAGTTGAGGTTGCCGATGCGCTCGACCTTCTTGCGCCATTCGTCCTTATACCAGGCGCCCTTGTCGCGCATGGTAGAGGCGGCGCTGAGGCGGTGGATGCGCGGGCGTTTGGCATACAACTGCTGTTCGTTGGCCAGCTCGGCTTCCAGGCTGGAAATCTCGCTGGACAGTTGCGAGCTGTCGAACGTCGGAGTGGGGGCCTTGGGCGTCGGGTCTTTCTTGACCTCTTCACGCTGGGTGACGGTCTTTTTCGGCTTGGGCGCGGTGGTGGCCACGGCGGCCTTGGGCGCGGTGTCCTTGACCTCGGGCTTGACCGAGGGCGGCGGCGTGACCTTCTTCACCGAGTTGTCCTGGAACGGTGCGACTTCGGTGGTTTTCGGAATGGCCTTCTTGTCCAGGGTGCCGCTGCCCTGCTGGTTGTCCTGGGCGAGGAAGTCGGCCTTCTTCGGCTTGGTCTCGCTCTTGAAGGTGGCCAGGGTGATTTCCAGGGTCTTGCTGATGGCCTTGGGCTCGGCGAAGGAAAAGCCCAGGCCGAGGATCAGTGCCAGGTGCAGGAGCGCCGCCAGGAACAGGGTAAAACCCAGGCGATCGGCCGCACGCACGCCGCTATGGGCAAGCTCGGGGGGCAGATCGGACGGGAGGCTCATCGGCAGTTCGACATCACAGGAGGCATCACACAACCAACATCACGGTTTCACAGGCGGCGCATGATAACGCAATGTTGGTTTGTGCTTGGTTGTTCTACATCACTTGGCCTTGAGCTTCTGATCGATGGCATCCATCAGCATCGCGCCGATGTTGGTGCCGAAGGCGTTATCGATTTCACGGATGCAGGTGGGGCTGGTGACGTTGATTTCCGTCAGGTGTTCGCCGATCACGTCGAGGCCGACGAACAGCAGGCCCTTGGCCCGCAGGGTCGGGCCGACCTGGGCGGCGATCCAGCGGTCCTTGTCGCTCAGCGGGCGGGCTTCGCCACGACCGCCGGCCGCCAGGTTGCCGCGGGTTTCACCGGCGGCGGGGATGCGCGCCAAGCAGTAATCCACGGGTTCGCCGTCGATCATCAGGATGCGCTTGTCACCGTCCTTGATCGCCGGCAGGTAGGCCTGGGCCATGATCTGCTGGCTGCCGAGCACGGTCAGGGTTTCCAGGATCACCGACAGGTTCGGATCACCCGCGCGGTGGCGGAAGATCGAGGTGCCGCCCATGCCATCCAGGGGCTTGAGGATCACATCGCCATGCTGGGCCGCGAACTCGCGCAGCACGTCGGCGCGGCGGCTGACCACGGTGGGCGGGGTGCACTGGGGGAACAGCGTGGCAAACAGCTTTTCGTTGCAGTCACGCAGGCTCTGGGGCTTGTTGACCACCAGCACGCCAGCGCTTTCGGCCTGTTCCAGCAGGTAGGTGGAGTAGACGAACTCCATGTCGAAGGGCGGGTCCTTGCGCATCAGGATCACGTCCAGATCGCTCAGCGGGCAGTCGATCTCGGCGTCCAGCTCGAACCACTTCTGCGGGTTGGCGAACACCTGCAGCGGGCGCATGCGGGCCCGGGCCACGCCGGCGCCCTGGTACAGGTCGCGCTGTTCCATATAGAAGAGGGTCCAGCCGCGCTCCTGGGCGGCCAGCAGCATGGCCAGCGAGCTG
This sequence comes from Pseudomonas sp. GW823-FHT03E05, assembly GCF_058796855.1. Classification (NCBI taxonomy): domain Bacteria; kingdom Pseudomonadati; phylum Pseudomonadota; class Gammaproteobacteria; order Pseudomonadales; family Pseudomonadaceae; genus Pseudomonas; species Pseudomonas sp. GW823-FHT03E05. The sequence continues at coordinate 247,695 of NZ_JBXAJB010000003.1, read as the reverse complement.
TCCTTCTTGTAGGAGATGCTGGCGATAGGGTCCATGACAATCCCGACGCGAACGCTCATGGGTGGATTCCTTTAAGAAAATGAGTGGGAGCGAGGCAAAAAAAGTGGCGTCAGAGTGGCGCTGACAGGGGCCTGGGTCAAGGAAAAACCACTGCCTGGCGTGGTCCATAGATTGCAGGGGGGAGAGTGTGCTAAAAAGGCTCGCAGGCCGGGCCCAAGCCTTGAAGTTCAAGGGTTTCACCCATTGCCCGGCGGTACCGGACCAAATCATTCGCTGGGGCGATGGCAGAGCAGATATGGAACAGCATTCCAACGCCTTGAAGGTGATGGTGATCGACGATTCGAAGACGATTCGCCGCACGGCCGAAATGCTGCTGAAGAACGTCGGTTGCGAGGTCATCACCGCAGTGGACGGCTTCGAAGCCCTGTCGAAGATCGTCGACCATCACCCCGGCATCATCTTCGTCGACATCATGATGCCGCGGCTCGACGGCTATCAGACCTGTGCGCTGGTGAAGAACAACAGCGCGTTCAAGTCCATCCCGGTGATCATGCTGTCTTCCAAGGATGGCCTGTTCGACAAGGCCAAGGGGCGCATCGTCGGCTCCGACCAGTTTTTGACCAAACCCTTCAGCAAGGAAGAACTGCTGAGCGCGATCAAGGCCCATGTCCCGGACTTTGTCGCGCTTGCGCCACAGTAGACACGCACAGCGACGCCCGGCCAGCAGGCCGCGCGCCTATACCGTATGGGGAAGACCATGGCTCGTATTCTGATCGTCGATGACTCGCCGACTGAAATGTACAAACTCACCGGCATGCTGGAAAAGCACGGCCATGAAGTGCTCAAGGCCGAGAACGGTGCCGACGGCGTGGCCCTGGCCCGGGAAGAAAAGCCCGACGCGGTGCTGATGGACATCGTCATGCCCGGCCTCAACGGTTTCCAGGCGACCCGCCAGTTGACCAAGGATGCCGAGACCAGCCATATCCCGGTGATCATCATCACCACCAAGGATCAGGAAACCGACAAGGTCTGGGGCACCCGCCAGGGCGCCAAGGACTACCTGACCAAACCGGTGGACGAAGAGACCCTGATCAAGACCCTGAACAACGTCCTGGCCGGCTGACAGCCGCGCCATGAGCCAATCCCAGACCGCCTTCGAGCTGCTGCTGGAGATCGACCAGCGCTGCCGCTTGCTGGCCGCCGACCTGCCGTCCCAGGAAACCCGCCAGCACAGCTGGAGCGGCATCGGCTTTCGCCTGGGCGAGCACTGGTACGTGGCCGCCATGGGCGAGATCAGCGAAGTCCTGCACGAGCCGCGCTACACCCTGCTGCCCGGGGTCAAGCCCTGGGTCAAGGGCGTAGCCAACCTGCGCGGGCGGCTGCTGCCGATCATGGACCTGTGCGGTTTCTTCGGCCATGAGCTGTCGCCCCTGCGCAAGCAGCGGCGGGTCCTGGTGGTGGAGTACAAGGAGCTGTTCGCCGGCCTGCTGGTGGACGAGGTGGCCGGGCTGCAGCACTTTGCCCAGGACAGCCTGGAGCCCGGCATCACCGACTTTGCCGACGCCGCGGTCAACCCCTACCTGCAGGGCCAGTTCCGCCGCGATCAGGTCTGGCAGGTCTTCAGCCCCTTCGCCCTGGCCCGTTCGCCGGGGTTCCTGGAGGTGGCAGCGTGAAGGGCGCCCCGGCGCCTGGGCAACCCGTTGGCCGTGCCACGGGAAGCGCGTGTTTCCCTGGATCAACCCATGCTGCCCCGGCGTTGCGCGCGCCCCGGGCACTCGAATGCGGGACCGCCCGCTCGCCACAGGCCTGATCGATGACCAAAGCCAAAACCGGCAAGCCCCTGGAAGGCTCCCGCAGTCGCTCGCAGATCATCGTGCTGTTCATCGCACTGATCGTGTTCATCATGCTGTTGTTCGCCAACTTCGCTTACCTCAATACCCAGGCCACCTACGACAAACAGTACATCGGCCATGCCGGCGAGCTGCGGGTGCTGTCCCAGCGCATTGCCAAGAACGCCACCGAAGCGGCGGCGGGCAAGGCTGCGGCGTTCAAGCTGCTGGGGGATGCGCGCAACGATTTCGCCCGGCGCTGGGGCTACCTGAAAAAGGGTGACCCGGACACCGGGCTGCCCGGAGCCCCGGTGGCCTTGCGCCAGGAAATGCGCGCGGTGCAGCTGGACTGGGAAAAACTGCTGAAAAACACCGACGCGATCCTCGCCAGCGAGCAGACCGTGCTGTCCCTGCACCAGGTGGCGGCAACCCTGGCGGAAACCGTGCCGCAATTGCAGGTGGAGTATGAAAAGGTCGTCGAGATCCTGCTCCAGCGTGGCGCCCCGGCGGCCCAGGTGGCCATGGCCCAGCGCCAGTCGCTGCTGGCCGAGCGGATTCTCGGCGCGGTCAACACGGTGCTGGCCGGCGACGAAAACGCGGTCCAGGCCGCCGATGCCTTCGGTCGCGATGCCGCGCGCTTCGGCCAGGTGCTCAACGGCATGTTGCAGGGCAACCCGGGGCTGAAGATCAGCCAGGTGGAAGACCCGGATGCCCGGGGGCGGCTGGCGGAGATTTCCGAGTTGTTCGAGTTCGTCTCCGGCTCCGTGGACGAGATCCTCGAAACCTCCCCCGAGCTGTTCCAGGTCCGCGAGTCGGCGAGCAACATCTTCAGCCTGTCCCAGACCCTGCTGGACGAAGCCTCGCTGCTGGCCAGCGGCTTCGAGAACCTGGCCGGCAGCCGCAAGCTGGACACCATCGGCGGCTACGTCCTGGGCTTGCTGGCCCTGGCCTCGATCATCCTCATTGGCCTGGTGATGGTGCGCGAGACCAACCGCCAGTTGCGCGAGACCGCAGAGAAGAACGAGCGCAACCAGAACGCGATCATGCGTTTGCTGGACGAGATCGAGGACCTGGCCGACGGCGACCTCACGGTCACCGCTTCGGTGACCGAGGACTTCACCGGCACCATTGCCGACTCCATCAATTATTCCGTCGACCAGCTGCGTGACCTGGTGGCCACCATCAACCTCACCGCCGGCCAGGTGGCCGGCGCAGTGCAGGAAACCCAGGCCACCGCCATGCAGCTGGCCGAAGCCTCGGAGCATCAGGCCCAGCAGATTTCCGAAGCCTCCACGGCGATCAACGAAATGGCCCAGTCCATCGACCAGGTATCGGCCAACGCCGCGGAATCCTCGGCGGTGGCCGAGCGCTCGGTGGAAATCGCCAACAAGGGCAACGAGGTGGTGCACAACACCATTCACGGCATGGACAACATCCGTGAGCAGATCCAGGACACCGCCAAGCGGATCAAGCGTCTGGGCGAGTCTTCCCAGGAGATCGGCGATATCGTCAGCCTGATCGACGACATTGCCGACCAGACCAACATCCTCGCCCTCAACGCGGCGATCCAGGCCTCCATGGCCGGTGACGCCGGGCGCGGCTTTGCCGTGGTGGCCGACGAGGTGCAGCGGCTGGCGGAGCGTTCCTCGGCGGCCACGCGGCAGATCGAGACCCTGGTGCGGGCGATCCAGACCGACACCAACGAGGCGGTGATCTCCATGGAGCAGACCACCACCGAAGTGGTGCGCGGCGCGCGCCTGGCCCAGGACGCCGGGGTGGCCCTGGAAGAGATCGAAGGGGTGTCCAAGACCCTGGCGGCGCTGATCCAGAGCATCTCCAACGCGGCCCAGCAGCAGACCTCTTCGGCCGGGCAGATTTCCCTGACCATGAACGTGATCCAGCAGATCACCTCGCAGACTTCGTCCGGTTCCACCGCCACCGCCGAGAGCATCGGCAACCTGGCGAAGATGGCCAGCCAGCTGCGCCGCTCGGTGTCCGGCTTCACCCTGCCGGCCACCCGGGGCCCGGCCCCGAATGACAACCGCTGACACAAGGCTTTGACTGGAGTGGTTATGGTTGATCGGCACGACTATGTAGCCCTGGAGTGGGTCAAGGGCGAAATTGCCGAGACCCTGAAGCAGGCGCATCAGGCGCTGGAGCATCTGGCGGACGATCCCCAGGCCCTGGAGGCCATCGACCAGTGCCTGGAAGGCATTCACCTGGTCCATGGCAGCCTGCAGATGGTGGAGTTCTACGGCGCCGCGCTGCTGGCTGAAGAAATGGAAAAGCTCGCCCTGGCCCTGCAGCAGGGGCGCGTGGCCCAGCGCGACGAAGCCCTGCGCCTGCTGCGCCAGGCCATCGGCCAGTTGCCCCAGTACCTGGACCGGGTGCAGAGCGCGCGGCGCGACCTGCCGCTGGTGGTGCTGCCGCTGCTCAACGACCTGCGCAGTGCCCGGGGCGAGAGCCTGCTCTCGGAAACCAGCTTGTTCAGCCCGCAACTGCCCAGCCTGCCGCCCCTGAGCGACAAGGCCCTGGCGGCTTTGGAACCCCTGGAATTGCCCAACCAGTTGCGCAAGCTGCGACACATGTTGCAGACCGCCCTGGTGGATCTGCTGCGCGAGCAGGATGACGAGCAGAGCCTGGGCTACATGGCCAAGGTCTTCGAACGCCTGGAAGCCTTGTGCCAGGACGCCCCGCTGGCGCCCTTGTGGCATATCGCCTCGGCCCTGGTGGAAGGCATGCGCCACGACGAGATCGCCAACAGCCCGGCGGTGCGCAGCCTGCTCAAGGATGCCGACAAGGAGCTCAAGCGTCTGCTGGAACAGGGCATGGCCGGGATCAACCGGCCGGCCCCCGATGAATTGCTCAAGAGCCTGCTGTTCTATATCGCCAAGGCGCGCCATCCCACCCCATTGATGCTGACCATGAAAGAACGTTACGGACTGGATGACGCCTTGCCCGACAGCGCGGTGGTGGACGAGGAGCGGGCCCGCCTGGCCGGCCCCGACCGGGATGCCATGCGCTCGGTGCTGACCGCGGTGTGCGATGGCTTGGTGCGGGTCAAGGAACGCCTCGACCTGTTCGTGCGCAGCGACCGCCAGCACACGGACGACCTCGAAGGGCTGCTGTCGCCCCTGCGGCAGATCGCCGACACCCTGGCGGTGCTGGGCTTCGGCCAGCCGCGCAAGGTCATCATCGATCAGTTGGCGGTGGTCCAGAGCCTGGCCCAGGGCCAGCGCGCGCCGGACGACGCGGTGCTGATGGATGTGGCGGGGGCCCTGCTGTACGTGGAAGCGACCCTGGCCGGCATGGCCGGCACCGTGGAGCCCGAAAGCCGTGAGGAAAGCCGCCTACCCACCACCGACCTGACCCAGATCCACCAGTTGGTGATCCAGGAGGCGCGGGTTTGCCTGCACCAGGCCAAGGACCTGATCGCCGAGTGCATCGAGGCCGACTGGGACGCCGAACACCTGCAGGCGCTGCCCGAGCTGCTGACCCAGGTGCGCGGCGCCCTGGCGATGATCCCGCTGCCCCGCGCGGCGGGGCTGATGCAGGCCTGCCAGCAGTTTGTCGTCGAACACCTGCTGGCGGCCCGTTCCCGGCCCGACTGGCAGCAACTGGACCACCTGGCGGATGTGCTCACCAGCCTGGAGTACTACCTGGAACGCCTGAGCGAGGATCACGAGGCGCCGGGGGAGAAGATCCTCGATGTGGCCCAGCAGGGCCTGCTCGCCCTGGGCTATGTGCCGGTGGAGCAGGTGCCGTTGCTCGATCAGCCCCTGAGCCCCAGCGAAGCCCTGGTGATGCAGGACCTGCAAGAGCTGGACGATCCCCGAGTGGCGCAGTCCCTGGCGGATGTCCTGGCGGTGCCGGTCTCGGCCCTCAACCCGCCGGCCCTGATTACCCCGGGCAGCCTGTTGCCGCCGCCAGGGGACGAGGAGCCGGTGGACGATGAACTGCGGGAAGTCTTCCTCGAAGAAACCGAGGAAGTGCTGGAGATGCTGCGCGAGTATCTGCCGCGCTGGGCCGCGGACCCCCATGGCACATCTGCCCTGAGCGAACTGCGCCGGGCCTTCCACACCCTCAAGGGCAGCGGGCGCATGGTGCGCGCGCTGGTGCTGGGGGAGCTGGCCTGGGCGGTGGAAAACCTTCTCAACCGGGTGCTGGAGCACAGCGTGGAGCCCGGTGTCGAAGCCCGGCAACTGGTGGCCGACACCCTGCAACTGTTGCCGGAACTGATCGCCGAGTTCGCCCAGCAGGCCCAGCGCCAGCGCGACGATGTCGACCGCCTGGCCGCCCGGGCCCATGCCCTGGCCAATGGCGCGCAAGGCTCGGCGCCAGTGCCGGCCGAGGCCTTGGACCCGCAGTTGCTGGAGATCTTCCGCACCGAGGCCCAGACCCACCTGGACAGCATCAACCGCTTTCTCGAGCAGGCCGCCGAACACGTACCGCTGCAGGCCAGCGACGAACTGCAACGGGCCCTGCACACCCTCAAGGGCAGCGCCTCCATGGCCGGAGTGCTGCCGATTGCCGAGCTGGCCGGCCCTCTGGACCAATTGGCCCGGGAATACCGGGCGCACTTGATCCCCCTGGACCTGGACGAGGTGGAGCTGCTGCTGGAAGCCGAAGGCCTGCTGCGCCGGGGCCTGCGGCAGCTGGACAGCGACCCGCTGGCGCCTATCGATGGCGCCCGCTCCCTGGTGGGGCGCGCCCTGGCCCTGCTGGGGGAGCGCCTGGAAACCCTGCTCAGCGCCCCGGACAGCGCGCCCCGAGCCAAGCGCGACCCGCAGTTGATCAACAACTTCCTGGCCCAGGGCATGGACATCCTGCTGGATGCCGAAAGCCTGCTGCGCCGTTGGCAGCAGCACCCGGGCGAGCGTCAGGAACTCAGCGCCCTGCTGGATGAGTTGACCACCCTGGGCGAGGGCGCGCACCTGGCCGACCTGTACCCGGTGGACGAGCTGTGCGAAGCCTTGCTCGATCTCTATGGCGCGGTGGAAGAGAGCAGCCTGGCCGTCAGCGAGCGTTTCTTCCACGAAGCCGAAAGCGCCCATGATGCCTTGATCAACATGCTCGACGAGCTGGCCGCAGGCCAGGAAGTCAGCCCGCGCCCGGAACGGGTGCAGGCCTTGCGCGAGCTGCTGGATGAAGGTCTGGACCCTTCTGCCACGGGCCTGATCAAGAGCGATGGCAGCCGCGCCCTGAGCATCAGCGAACTGGGCGCGGCCACGGCCCGCCTGGAGCAGGCCGAGGCCCCGATGCAGGCGGACGACGAAATTGTCGAGATCTTCCTCGAAGAGGCGGTGGATATCCTCGAAAGCGCCGACCAGGCCCTGCAGCGCTGGCTGGCCGACCCGGACAATGGCGCGCCGCTGTCTTCCCTGCAGCGAGACCTGCACACCCTCAAGGGCGGCGCACGGATGGCCGAAGTGGCACCGGTGGCGGAACTGGCCCAGGAGCTGGAGTCGCTGTACGAGGGGCTGGTGGACCGGCGCTACAGCCACAGCCAGCACCTGGGCCTGCTGTTGCGCAGCAGCCACGAGCAACTGGCACTGCTGCTGGAACAGTTGCAGGGGCAGCATCCCCTGGACGAATCCCGGGCGCAGATCGAGGCTGTGCGGTCGTACCGGCAGCAGGCCGCCAGCACCGGCGAAGTGGCCCAGGGCACGGTCGAGGAAGACCGTGCGGCCCAGGACCCGGAGCTGCTGGAAATCTTCCTCGAAGAAGGTTTCGACATCATCGACAGCTCTGCCGCGGCCCTGGCCCGCTGGCAGGCCGAGCCCCAGGGTCGCCAGGAAGTGGAAACCCTGCTGCGCGACCTGCACACCCTCAAGGGCGGTGCGCGCATGGTGGAAATCGCCCCCATCGGCGATCTGGCCCATGAACTGGAATTTCTCTTCGAAGGCCTGTCCGCCGGCCTGCTGCAACCCAGCCCGGTGCTGTTCACCCTGTTGCAGAAGAGCCACGACCGCCTGGCCCAGATGCTCGATGCGGCCCGTGCCGGCCAGCCCATCGAGCCGGCCCAGAAGCTCATCGATGCGATCCACGACCTGAGCCATCCGCGGGTAGCGACCGGCGTTGCCGCAGAAGCTGCACTGCCCAGCACCAAGCCCGAGCCCGCTGCGCCCGCGGCGGAAGCGGCAGTGGCGGGGGACATGGTCAAGGTCTCGGCAGAGCTGCTGGACGACCTGGTGAACCTGGCCGGGGAAACCTCGATCTTCCGTGGCCGTATCGAACAACAGGTCAACGATGCGCGCACGGCACTGGGCGAGATGGAAACCACCATCGAGCGCATGCGCGACCAGTTGCGCCGCCTGGACACCGAAACCCAGGGGCGGATTCTCAGCCGCCAGCAGGTGGAGGCCGAGCGCCTGGGCTACGAAGAGTTCGACCCCCTGGAAATGGACCGCCACTCGCAGTTGCAGCAGCTGTCCCGGGCCCTGTTCGAATCGGCTTCGGACCTGCTGGACCTCAAGGAAACCCTGGACCGGCGCAACCACGACGCCGAGAACCTGTTGCAGCAGCAGGGCCGGATCAACACCGAATTGCAGGAAGGCCTGATGCGCACGCGCATGGTGCCGTTCGAGCGCATGGTGCCCAGGCTCAAGCGCATCGTCCGCCAGGTGGCCGAAGAGCTGGGCAAGGACGTGGAGTTCGTGGTCGGCAACGCCGAAGGGGAAATGGACCGCAACGTTCTCGAACGCATGGTCGCGCCCCTGGAACACATGCTGCGCAACGCCGTGGACCACGGTCTGGAATCGGCCGAGGCGCGCCTTGCGGCAGGCAAGCCGGCACAGGGGCGGATCAGCCTGGACCTGTCCCGCGAGGGCGGCGACATGATTTTCGACATGCGCGACGACGGCGCCGGGGTGCCCCTGGAAGCCGTGCGCAAAAAAGCCATCAAGCGCGGCCTGCTGGACCCCGAGGCGCAGCTCAGCGACCGCGAAGTGCTGCAATTCATCATGCAGCCGGGGTTTTCCACCGCCGAGAAGATCACCCAGATTTCCGGGCGCGGGGTGGGCATGGACGTGGTCCATGAAGAGGTGCGCCAGTTGGGCGGCAGCATGAGCATCGACTCGGTTGCCGGCCAGGGCGTGCATTTTCGCATTCGCCTGCCGTTCACCGTGTCGGTCAACCGCGCGCTGATGGTGCAGTGCGCCGACGAGCAGTACGCGATTCCGCTGAATACCGTGGAGGGCATTGTCCGGGTGCTGCCCGCAGAGCTGGACGGCTACTACCAGCTCGACCCACCGCGCTATGAGTACGCCGGCCAGTCTTATCAGCTGTGCTACCTGGGGGAGCTGCTGCACACCGTGCCCCGGCCGAAGCTGCTGGGCCAGGTGCAGCCGCTGCCGGTGCTGCTGGTGCACTGCAACGAGCAGCGCATCGCGGTGCAGGTGGATGCCACCGCCGGTACCCGGGAAATCGTGGTCAAGAGCCTGGGGCCGCAGTTCGCCGCGGTCCAGGGGCTGTCCGGGGCGACGATTCTCGGCGATGGTCGGGTGGTGCTGATTCTCGATTTGCTGGCGCATATCCGCGCCTTGCAGGCCCAGGCACCGCTGCCGCGCCTGGCGGGCGACGAGCCGGCCAGCGAGGTGCAACCGCCGCGGCCGATGCTGGTGCTGGTGGTGGACGACTCGGTCACGGTGCGCAAGGTCACCAGCCGCCTGCTGGAGCGCCACGGCATGAATGTGCTCACCGCCAAGGATGGGGTCGACGCCATGGCGCTGCTGGCCGAGCACACCCCGGACCTGATGCTGCTGGACATCGAAATGCCGCGCATGGATGGCTTCGAGGTAGCGATCCAGGTACGCAACGACCCGCGCCTGCAACACCTGCCGATCATCATGATCACCTCCCGCACCGGCCAGAAACACCGCGACCGGGCCATGGCCATCGGCGTCAACGACTACCTCGGCAAGCCCTATCAAGAGTCGGTGCTGCTGGAAAGCATCGCCCTGTGGAGCAAGACCCATGCTTGATCACCGCGCCAGCACTCTCACCGGGCTGCTGCTGCCCCTGGCCGACCGTACCCTGATCCTGCCCAACGTGGCCGTGGCCGAGCTGATCGACTATCAGCAGGGCACCTTCGACCTGGATTCACCGCCCTGGTACCTGGGCCGGGTGCTGTGGCGCGAGCGGCGGATTCCGCTGATCAGCTTCGAGTCGGCCTGCGGTGGCAGGACCGTGATTGGCGAGCGGGCGCGGATCGTCGTGCTCAATGCCCTGGGCGGGCGCCCGGAGCTGAAGTTCATGGCCCTGCTGGTGCAGGGCATTCCCCGCTCCTGCAAGCTCGACAGCCAGTTGAGCTATGTCGACGTGCCCCTGGCTGCGCTGGAAAAGGCCGCGGTGCAGGTGGCCGAGCAGGTGGCCAAGGTGCCGGACCTGCTGGCCCTGGAAGAGCTGCTGGTGACGGGGCTCTAGGCCTCTTGGCCGGCAAGCCGGCCGCTACACAACACCGCCGGTAGGAGCTGGCTTGCCAGCGAAGGCAGCCCCTCAGCCAATGCGCAACCTGTCCCGCACCTCCATCAGCGCATAGCCCAGCAGATTCAGGCCGCGCCACTGCTCCGGCTGGCTGGCCCTGGCATCCTCGGCGGCCAGGCCGATGCCCCAGATCCGGTCCACCGGGCTGGCTTCCACCAGTACCTGGTCGCCTGTGGACAGCAGGTATTCACCCAGCGCCTGATGTTGGCTGAACTTGGCCAGGTTGCCCTGCACCACGATATCCAGGCGTGCTTCGGTCCAGCGGGCGTCATCGAAGCCGCGCACCTCGCGACCCAGTTGCTTCACGTCGGCGGGCGTCACGGCCTTGAGGATCCGCCCGTGGGTTTCCTGGTCGCCGAACAGCAGGGCCTTGCCGGCCATCATGAAATGCTCGGCGCTGGGGTATCGAATGCCATCGAGTTCCAGACCTGCGTCGAACCACTGGCTGAAACAGCTCTGGGAGATGCGTCCGTCCCGGGTGGGCTGGTGCCCCCAGAACATCAGGTAGTCGGGCTTCAGGCCATGCTTGAGCTGCTCCAGCAGCGCCTGGTTCGAGCGAATCGGTGTGTCCATGCTGACTCTCATCTTGGTCTGCCCAGGCCGCTCATGGGCCGGTACGGCGGGCATTGTGTACCGAGAGAGCATGAGAGTGCGATTGCTCCGCAAATCATTACGCTGAGCGTAACGATCCAACGCCGTGCTTGATTGATGCTCCCCGTTTTCACTCCTAAGGTGACTGCCACGACAGCGAACCCGTGGAGTGAGCATGACAACAATAATTTCCCCCGACGCGCGCTGGTCGCGGCGGCGCAGCGAAAAGCAGCGGCGCCTCGAGCAGGTGCGGGCCATCGCCGATGGCGTGGTGTTGCCGACCGACAAGATCGTCGCGGCCCTGGAAGCGCTGATCCTGCCCGGCGACCGGGTGGTGCTGGAAGGCAACAACCAGAAACAGGCGGACTTTCTCTCCCGCTCCCTGGCCAAGGCCGACCCGGCCAGGCTGCATGACCTGCACATGATCATGCCCAGCGTCGGCCGTTCCGAGCACCTGGACCTGTTCGAGCGCGGCATCGCCCGCAAGCTGGACTTTTCCTTTGCCGGCACCCAGAGCCTGCGCATCAGCCAGTTGCTGGAAGACGGGCTGCTGGAAATCGGCGCCATCCATACCTACATCGAACTCTATGCGCGGCTGGTGGTGGACCTGATCCCCAATGTGGTGCTCTCTGCCGGGTTCATGGCCGACCGCGCCGGCAACATCTACACCGGCCCCAGTACCGAGGACACGCCCGCGCTGATCGAGCCGGCGGCCTTCAGCGACGGCATTGTCATCGTCCAGGTCAACCAGCTGGTGGACGATGTCAGCGAGCTGCCCCGGGTCGACATTCCCGCGTCCTGGGTGGATTTCGTGGTGGTGGCCGACAAGCCGTTCTATATCGAGCCGCTGTTCACCCGCGACCCGCGCCATATCAAGCCGGTGCACGTGCTGATGGCGATGATGGCGATTCGCGGCATCTACGAAAAACACAACGTGCAGTCGCTGAACCATGGCATCGGTTTCAACACCGCGGCCATCGAGCTGATCCTGCCCACCTACGGCCAATCCCTGGGGCTCAAGGGCAAGATCTGCCGCAACTGGACCCTCAATCCTCACCCAACCCTGATTCCGGCCATTGAAAGTGGCTGGGTGGACAGCGTGCATTGCTTCGGCACCGAACTGGGCATGGAAAACTACATCGCCGCGCGTCCGGACGTGTTCTTCACCGGTCGCGACGGTTCCCTGCGTTCCAACCGGATGTTCTGCCAGCTGGCCGGGCAGTACGCGGTGGACCTGTTTATCGGCGCCACCTTGCAGGTGGATGGCGACGGCCATTCCTCCACCGTGACCCGTGGCCGCCTGGCCGGTTTCGGCGGGGCGCCGAACATGGGTCACGACCCCCGCGGGCGCCGCCACGGCACCCCGGCCTGGCTCGATATGCGCCAGGATCAGAGCGATGCACCCCAGGCCATGCTCGAACGCGGCAAGAAGCTGGTGGTGCAGATGGTGGAAACCTTCCAGGAAGGCGGCAAACCGACCTTCGTCGAAACCCTCGACGCGGTGGACGTGGCGCGCAAGAGCGGCATGCCCCTGGCGCCGATCATGATCTACGGCGACGACGTCACCCACCTGCTGACCGAGGAAGGCATCGCCTACCTGTACAAGGCCCGTTCCCTGGAAGAGCGCCAGGCGATGATCGCCGCCGTGGCCGGGGTTACCGCCATCGGCTTGCGCCACAACCCCAAGGACACCGCGCGCATGCGCCGTGAAGGCCTGATTGCCCTGCCGGAAGACCTGGGCATCCGCCGCACCGACGCCAGCCGCGAGCTGCTGGCGGCGAAAAGCGTGGCCGACCTGGTGGAGTGGTCCGGTGGCCTGTACAACCCGCCCGCCAAGTTCAGGAGCTGGTAATGCACGCATTCAACCTGCAATCACCCATCCCGAGCCTGGCCGAGCGCCTGGCGGACCTGGCGGTGGACGCGCTGATCGACGAGGCCGACCTGTCGCCCAAGCCGGCCCTGGTGGACCGCCGTGGCAATGGCGCCCACACCGACCTGCACCTGGGCCTGATGCATGCCTCGGCGCTGTCGCTGTGGCCGGCCTTCAAGGAAATGGCCGACGCTGCCCTGCTGCTCGGGGAAGTGGGCCTGCCCCTGCGTGAAGCCCTGGGGCGCATTGGCCGAGAAGGCGAGCAGGCCATGCTCGCCACCACTGGTGGGGTGAATACCCATCGCGGGGCGATCTGGGCCCTGGGGCTGCTGGTGGCCGCCGCCGCGCTGGAACCTCAAGCCACGAGTGCCGGCAGTGTCGCGCTGCGGGCCGCGCGCCTGGCCTTGCTCGAAGACCGTTATGCACCACGCCCCTTGAGCCATGGCGCCCAGGTGGCGCTGCGCTACGGCGTGCGCGGTGCCCGCGAAGAAGCCCAGCAAGGCTTTCCCGCCGTGCTGCAACTGGGGCTGCCGCAGCTCAAGCGCAGCCGCGCCCAGGGCCATGGCGAACAGAATGCCCGGCTCGATGCCTTGCTGGCGATCATGAGCCGGCTGGCGGACACCTGCGTGCTCTATCGCGCCGGTGAGCTTGGCCTGCAGGCCATGCAGCAGGGGGCCCGGGCGGTGCTCGATGCTGGTGGCGGCGCCACCCTGGCCGGGCGTCGTCGCCTGCATGAACTGGATCTGCAACTACTGACCTTGAATGCCTCGCCCGGCGGCGCTGCCGACTTGCTGGCGGCCAGCCTGCTGCTGGACCGGATCGAATCCGGCGATGCTGTTAACCAGGGAGCGAACTGATGGAAACCTTGTCCTTTGAATTCCCCGCCGGCCAGCCCGGCCGTGGCCGCGCCCTGGTGGGCTGTGTCGGCTCCGGCGACCTGGAAGTGCTGCTGGAGCCGGGGCAGCCCGGCAAATTGAGCATCCAGGTACAGACCTCGGTAAACGGCAGCGCATCGCGCTGGCAGCACCTGTTCGAGCGCATGTTCGACGGCCAGACGCCGCCGGCGCTGTTGATCGACATCCATGATTTCGGCGCCACCCCCGGGGTGGTGCGCCTGCGCCTGGAACAGGGCTTCGAGGAGATCGGCCATGACTGACAGCGCACGCTTGTTGAACAAGCACAGCTTCGTCGAGCTGGGTGCTCGGCAGCGGGCCCGGGCACTCCTGGATGCCGGCAGCTTTCGTGAGTTGCTGGACCCGTTCCAGCGGGTCATGTCGCCCTGGCTGGAGCGCCAGGGCGTAGTGCCCCAGGCTGATGACGGGGTGGTGATCGCCAAGGGCAGCATCGCGGGTTCGCCGGTGGTGATTGCTGCCATCGAAGGCGCTTTCCAGGGCGGCAGCCTCGGTGAAGTGGGCGGGGCGAAGATTGCCGGCGCCCTGGAGCTGGCCGCCGAGGACAACCGCAACGGCATCCCGACCCGCGCCGTGTTGCTGCTGGAAACCGGCGGCGTGCGCCTGCAGGAAGCCAACCTCGGGCTGGCGGCGATTGCCGACATTCATGCGGCGATTGTCGACCTGCGCCAGTACCAGCCGGTGGTCGGCGTGGTGGCCGGCAGCGTCGGCTGCTTTGGCGGCATGTCGATTGCCGCCGGGCTGTGCAGTTATCTCGTGGTCACCCAGGAAGCGCGCCTGGGGCTCAATGGCCCGCAGGTGATCGAGCAGGAAGCGGGCCTTGAGGAATACGACTCCCGGGACCGGCCTTTCATCTGGAGCCTGACCGGCGGCGAGCAGCGTTTCGCCAGTGGCTTGGTGGACCGCTACGTGGCTGACGATGTGGCACTGATCCAGGCCCAGGTCCGTGAGCTGCTGGCCCTGGGCTTGCCGTCGCGGCAACGCAGCCGCGAGGCCGAGCTGTACCTGCAACGTCTGTCCCGCCTGGACACGACGCCGCAAATCGATGCGGCGACGGTTCGCGACCTGTATCAAGGAGACCGCCCATGACTGCTAGTTCCCTGCGGGGCCTGAACTGGTTCGACGCCTTGAGTGGCGATGCAACCCCCGTGAGCGGCCTGCCACCTTCCTTGAAGGTTGCCGACGGCCAGTTGGACGGGCAGCCGGCGCGCTTCATTGCGGTAGTGCCTGACCCCGACAACCGTTTTCCCCGCGCCCGCCAGGGCGAGGTCGGCCTGCTGGAAGGCTGGGGGCTGGCCAAGGCAGTGGATGAGGTGATCCGCGCCGATCAGGACCAGGAGCACAAGCGGGCGCTGATCGCCATTGTCGATGTGCCGAGCCAGGCCTATGGCCGGCGCGAAGAGGCGCTGGGCATTCATCAGGCCCTGGCGGGCGCCGCCGACAGCTATGCCCGGGCCCGCCTGGCCGGGCACCCGGTGATCGCCCTGCTGGTGGGCAAGGCCATGTCCGGGGCCTTTCTGGCCCATGGGTATCAGGCCAACCGCTTGATCGCCCTGCGTGACCCGGGGGTGATGGTGCACGCCATGGGCAAGGCCTCGGCGGCGCGGGTGACCCTGCGCAGCGTCGAGGAGCTGGAAGCCCTGGCCGCCAGCGTGCCGCCCATGGCCTATGACATCGACAGCTACGCGGGCCTGGGCCTGCTGTGGGAAACCCTGTCGGTGCGGCAGATTGAGCAGCCGACGGCGGAGGATCTGGCCCGGGTCAATCAATGCCTGTTGGCGGCGATTGCCGATGTGCGGGCCAAGGGCGTCGACCTCGGTAGCCGTCTGGGCGCGGTGAACCGGGCGGCGTCGAGCCGAGTCCGGCAGTTGCTGCGGGAGCAGTGGTGAGCGGGTGCGGCCCC
This sequence comes from Pseudomonas sp. GW823-FHT03E05, assembly GCF_058796855.1. Taxonomy (NCBI): domain Bacteria; kingdom Pseudomonadati; phylum Pseudomonadota; class Gammaproteobacteria; order Pseudomonadales; family Pseudomonadaceae; genus Pseudomonas; species Pseudomonas sp. GW823-FHT03E05. Next base: position 232,107 of record NZ_JBXAJB010000003.1, on the reverse strand, counting down.
TGGCTGCCCCACGACCTGCTGTGGGGCATGACCCCGGCGCAGTTGCCGGGCGATGCGCCGGCCTGGGCCCATGCGGTGCTGGAGGCCGGGCAGCCGGTGGTGGTGCGCCGGGCCCTGACTGCACCGGGGCAGGTTGCGGTGGGTTTGCGCGGTGTTTCCCGGGAACAGCGCTATCCGGCGCTGCTGGATCTGCAAGCCGTGCAGCGCGGGGTGCGCCCCGAGCAGCTGTGTCATGTACCGCCCCAGGGCCCATGGCCGGCGTTGCAGGCGTTGCAGCACTTGCGCGATGAACTGGATGCCCAGGAGTGGATCTGGGGCGTGAGTGGCAGTGCCGGTTTCGAGCTGGCCAGCGGCGTGGCGGCCTTGCATCAGCACAGCGACCTGGACCTGATCCTGCGTACCCCGGAGCTTCTGCCACGGGCCCGGGCCCGTGAATTGCTGGCGCTGCTGGACGGCGCCGGTTGCCCGGTGGATATGCAATTGCAGGTGCCCGGCGGCGCCCTGGCCCTGCGCGAATGGGCCGGGCCGGCTGCCCGGGTTCTGCTCAAGAGCGCCAGTGGCGCGCGCCTGGTCAGCGACCCCTGGAACCCTCAGGAGCAGGCGGCATGAGCAGCCTGCTGGTGTTTCCGGGCCAGGGCGCGCAGCAGCCGGGGATGCTCCAGCGTCTGCCGCAAAGCCCGCAAGCGCGGGCCTGCCTGCAAGAGGCCAGCGATGTGCTGGGGCAGGACGTACTGACGCTGGATTCACCCCAAGCCCTGGCCAGCACCCGGGCGGTGCAGCTGTGCCTGCTGATCGCCGGCGTGGCGGCGGCGCGCACTCTGTTGCAGCCCGATACTCGGGTGAACTACGTGGCGGGCCTGTCCATCGGCGCCTATCCGGCGGCGGTGGTGGCCGGGGCCCTGGAGTTTGCCGACGCCTTGCGCCTGGTGAGCCTGCGGGGTGAGTTGATGCAGCAGGCTTATCCACAGGGCTATGGCATGACCGCATTGATCGGCCTGGAACTGGCGGCGGTGGAAGGGCTGCTGGCCCAGGTCCACAGCCCGCAGAGGCCGGTGTACTTGGCCAATATCAACGCCGACAACCAGGTGGTGATCGCCGGCAGCGATGCCGCGATGCATGCCGTGGCCGAGTTGGCCCGGGGTTGCGGGGTCGGCGTGGCCAAGCGCCTGGCGGTCAGCGTGCCGTCCCATTGCCCACTGCTGGAACAACCGGCCCAGGCCCTGGCTGCCGCCTTTGCCGAGGTACCCCTGCAACTGCCGAAGCTGGCCTACCTGAGTGGCAGCCGAGCGCGGCCCATGCGCTCCGTGGAAGCGTTGCGCGACGACCTGGCCTTCAACATGTGCCGCGTCGTCGACTGGCGCGGCACGGTGCAAAGCGCCTACGAGCGCGGGGTGCGCCTGCAGATCGAATTGCCTCCCGGCGCGGTACTGACCGGGCTGGCCCGCCGGGTGTTTGCCCAAGGGGCGGTGATCGCCTTCGACGGCGCGCGCCTGGACACCCTGCAAGCCCTGTTGAGTGAGGAGGGAAGCCGCGACCGATAGAGCACCGACTCAGGCTGACGAAGCACAAGAACAACAACTTCGACGATGCACTTTGAGGACTACGACAATGATTATCTACGGTGTGGCATTGCTGGCGATCTGTACGCTGGCGGGTGTGATTATCGGCGACATGCTCGGCGTGTTGCTGGGGGTGAAATCCAATGTCGGCGGAGTCGGCATCGCCATGATCCTGCTGATCTGCGCCCGTTTGTGGATGCACAGGCACGGCGGCATGACCAAGGATTGCGAGATGGGCGTGGGTTTCTGGGGCGCCATGTACATTCCGGTAGTGGTGGCCATGGCCGCCCAGCAGAACGTGGTGACGGCGCTGCACGGCGGCCCGGTGGCGGTGCTGGCGGCCATCGGTTCGGTGGTGCTCTGCGGTTGCACCATCGCCCTCATCAGCCGCACCCACAAGGGCGAGCCACTGCCGGCCGAGCCGCTGGAGCCGGGTGTGAAAGCTGCACCGGCAGGAGGGCGCTGAGATGTGGGATCTGATCGAGAAAGGCCTGGAGCACAACGGTCTGGTCACCGCCTTTGCCTTCGTCGGAGTGATCATGTGGGTCTCGGTGCTGCTGTCCAAGCGCCTGACGTTCGGCCGGGTACACGGATCGGCCATTGCCATTGTCATCGGCCTGGTCCTGGCCTGGGTTGGCGGCACCCTGACCGGTGGTCAGAAGGGCCTGGCGGACCTGGCGCTGTTTTCCGGCATCGGCCTGATGGGGGGCGCCATGCTGCGGGACTTCGCCATCGTCGCCACGGCCTTTGAAGTACAAGCCACCGAGGCGCGCAAGGCCGGGATGATCGGTGCCGTGGCGCTGCTGCTGGGTACGGTACTGCCGTTCATTGTCGGCGCGAGCATCGCCTGGGCCTTCGGCTATCGCGATGCGGTGAGCATGACCACCATTGGTGCCGGCGCGGTGACTTATATCGTCGGCCCGGTGACCGGCGCAGCCATTGGTGCCAGCTCCGACGTGGTGGCCCTGTCGATTGCCACGGGCCTGATCAAGGCGATCCTGGTGATGGTGGGTACGCCCATGGCCGCGCGCTGGATGGGCCTGGACAATCCGCGTTCGGCGATGGTCTTCGGTGGCCTGGCCGGCACCGTCAGCGGCGTGACCGCGGGGCTGGCAGCCACGGACCGGCGGCTGGTGCCCTACGGCGCCCTGACCGCCACCTTCCACACCGGGCTGGGCTGCCTGCTGGGGCCATCGCTGCTGTTCTTCATCGTCCGCGGCCTGGTGGGCTAACCCCTGCAGGAGCCGGCTTGCCGGCGAAGAGGCCCGTGAGGCAGGCGCTGTTCTTGCGCACGCCTTCGCTGGCAAGCCAGCTCCTACGGGGCGAGTGCATCGCGGATTTCGTGCAGGAGCCGGCTTCTAGGGGGTTTGGCGGTTGGCGTACATCCGGCATTCGGCCAGGAGCGCCAACAGGTTCGGGTCGCGCTCCTTGGCCTTGAGAAACACCACGCCGATATGCTGCTGCAGGCGGTAGCGCGCCTGCAGCGGTATCAGTTTCACGCGGTTCTCATACACCGCCGCGATCCTCCCCGGCAGCAACGCATAACCGACCCCGGAGCTGACCATGCTCAGCAGGGTGAAGATGTCGTTGACCTGCATCGCCACCTTGGGTTCGAACCCCGCCTGCTTGAACACTCGCACCCCGTCCTGATGGGTGGCAAAGCCCTGGGTCAGGGTGATGAAGGTGGCGTCGCGCACGTCGGCCAGGTCCACTTCGCTCTGCTGGGCAAAGGGCGAATCGGCGGGGGTGGCGAGAAAAATGTCATCGGAAAACAACGGCAGTTGCTCGCAGTCCGGGTCATGGGCGCTGTCGTCCAGGGAAATCAGGATGGCGTCCACTTCCATGTTCTTGAGCTTGTACAGCAGGTCGATGTTGGAGCCCAGGATCAGGTCGATGTTCAGCTCGCTGCGGCGCAGCTTGAGGCCCATGATCAGCTGCGGCACGGTTTTCACCGTCAGCGAGTAAAGTGCGCCGAGCTTGAAGCGTTCTGCTGAAAAGCCCGCCGCTTCGCGGGTCAGGCGCACGCTCTCGACCACGTCCTGCACCAGCTTCTGTGCCCGTTCCTCCAGGACGAAGGCGCTTTCCAGGGGCGTCAGGTTGCGCCCTTCATGCTTGAACAGCGGGCAGCGCAGGGCATTTTCCAGGGAGTGAATGGCCCGGTGCACGCTGACATTGCTGGTCTGCAACTCGGCGGCGGCGCGGGCCAGGTTGCCGGTGCGCATGAAGGCCAGAAACACTTCGAGCTTTTTCAGGGTCAACTCTTCGTCGATGAGCATGGTCCGGACTCTGCTGAGGAGGGGCTGATGATGCCCGATCGGTCAGGACGTGGCCGCTGGTTTTTTCTCGGCCGCGCCCCAATAGACATATTGCGCTTTCAAGCTGCAGGCCTGAGCCTTGCGTGTTTTTTCAATGTTTCAAGGGTGAGCGACTGATGTATCACGGAGAAAGATTCAACGCCTGGACCCACCTGCTGGGGGCAATCGCGGCGTTTATCGGCGGCATCTGGCTGGTGGTGCTGGCCAGCCTGGATGGCAGCCCGTGGAAGATCGTCAGCGTGGCGATCTATTCCTTCACCTTGCTGGTGCTCTACAGCGTGTCCACGGTCTACCACAGCGTGCGCGGACGGGCGAAGAACATCATGCAGAAGGTTGATCATTTTTCGATCTACCTGCTGATTGCCGGCAGTTACACGCCGTTCTGTCTGGTGACCCTGCGCGGGCCCTGGGGCTGGACCCTGTTCGGCATCGTCTGGGGGCTGGCGCTGATCGGCATCCTCCAGGAGATCAAGCCGCGCTCCGAGGCGCGGATTCTCTCCATCGTGATCTACGCGGTGATGGGTTGGATCGTCCTGGTGGCGGTCAAGCCGCTGCTGGCGGCTTTGGGGCCAGCCGGCTTCGCCTGGCTGGCCACGGGCGGGGTGCTGTACACCGTGGGCATCATCTTCTTTGCCCTCGACAGCCGCCTGCGCCATGCCCACGGCATCTGGCACCTGTTCGTGATCGCCGGCAGCCTGCTGCATTTCGTCGCGATCCTGTTCTACGTCCTGTAGGGGCCGGCTGGCCGGCGCAGCGGGTCCTCTGGATATGCGCCGGGCTGGCGGACGCCTTCGCTGGCAAGCCAGCTCCTACGGGGCGGGGTGTTGTGGATTGGTGCAGGAGCCGGCTTGCCGGCGAAGAGGCCCTCTGGATTTGCGCCGGGCTGGCGGGCGTTTTCGCTGGCAAGCCAGCTCCTACAAGGGGCGGTCGAGCTGGGCCTGGGCCTGGCGGGCGAAGATTTCCAGCAGGCTGGCCAGGGTGTGGGGCGGCGGTTCTGCGGCGCGGGTCACGGCGTACAGGGTGATCGGCAGCGGCGGGCTCAAGGGGCGGATAGCGGTGTTGGCCGTTGAGGCGCCCAGGGCGGTGAAGGGGTCGATCAGGGCCAGCCCGGCGCCGGACTCGACCATGGCCCGGGCCAGGGAATAGGTCTGCACGGCAATGCTCACCCGCGGCGGCGGCTCCACCGACTTGAGGTAGCTGTCGAGCCGGGCCGACAACGGGTCGGCGCTGCTCAGGCCAATCAGTGGCGCGTCCGCCAGCTCCTGCAGCGCCAGGGGCTGGCCTCGGCTGTGCTCGGGCCAGAAGCCCTGCGGCGCCAGGGCCACCAGCACGCCCTGGGCCAGGGGTTGGGCGCTCAGGCCCGGGTGATCCGGGGGTTGCAGGGTCAGCGCCAGGTCGATTTCGCGCATCAGCAGGTCCTGTACCAGCTCGCGGCTATGGGCGCTGGACAGTTCGCACAGGCTGTCCGGGTAAAGGCGGGTCCATTCACTGATGGCGGGCGGCAGCAAGGCCAGGGCCAGGGCTGGTGTGGCGCCGATGCGCAGGCTGTGGCCCGGCGCCCGGCGCAGGTTCTGGGCCAGGCGCCGTACCCCTTGCAGGCTCTCGCTGACCTTGTCCACTTCCCGCTCCAGCTCCAGGGCTTCCGGGGTTGGCTGCAACTTGCCCCGTACCCGCAGGAACAACGGGAAACCCAACTGCAGTTCGGCGTGCTGCAAAACCTTGGTCACCGCCGGCTGGGAGACATGCAGCAACTGCGCCGCGCCGCTGATGGAGCCGGTCTGGCGGATGGCCTGGAAAATCTCGATATGACGAAGGCGCATGGGGCAGTCCATAACCTTTGTTTATGGGAGGTCCATCTTTATTCATTGTCCGGCGTCTGTCACCTGCCCCTAACCTTGGGCCATCGACCAACAGGCCAGGGGCAATCATGAGTCAGCGGGTTTGCATCATTGGAGGGGGCGTCATCGGTTTGGCCTGTGCCTACGCCCTGGTCCGCCAGGGCTTTGAGGTGACCCTGGTGGAGGCTCAGGAGTCCCTGGGCAGCCAGACCAGTTTCGCCAACGGCGGGCAGCTGTCCTATCGCTATGTGGCGCCTCTGGCCGATGCCGGGGTGCCCTGGCAGGCCCTGGGCTGGATGCTCAAGGGCGACTCTCCGCTCAAGCTGCGGCCACGCCTGGACCCGGCGCAGTGGCGCTGGCTGGCGGGGTTCCTCGGTGCTTGCCGGCACTCGGTGAACCGGCGCAATGGCGCGCACCTGCTGCGCCTGGCGCTGCTCAGCCAGAGCACCCTGCAAAGCTGGCGCGAACAGGATGGCTTACAGGGCTTCGACTGGCGGCGCAACGGCAAGCTGGTGACTTTCCGCGAGCAAAAAAGCTTCGAGCACGCCCGCCACAACCTGGCGGACAGCGGCCAGCAACAGGTGCTTTCCGCTGCCGAATGCACGGCCCTGGAACCGGCCCTGGGGGATACGCCCTTCGTCGGCGGTATCTATACCCCGGATGAAGAAGTGGCCGACTGCCACGCCTTCTGCCAGCAACTGGCCACGCGGCTGCGCGCTTCCGGGCGCTGCGAAATCCTACTGGGCCAGCGGGTGCGGGGCATTCACCATGGGGGGGATAAGGTCCAGGCCATCGACCTGGGGGAGCGCGTGTTGCCGGTGGGCCAACTGGTGCTGGCTGCCGGGCACCGCAGCGCCGAACTGCGCCTGCCTGGGCTCCAGCTGCCGCTGTATCCGCTCAAGGGCTACAGCCTCAGCGTGCCCATCGGCCCGCAGCACCGGGCGCCGGACATCAGCATCACCGACTACAACCGCAAGATCGTCTATGCGCGTATCGGCCAGCAACTGCGGGTGGCGGCCATGGTCGACATCGTCGGTTTCGACCCGGCGCCAGACCCCGGCCGCCTGGCCCTGATGCGCCGTCAGGCGGCCCAGACCTTCGCCGAGGCCGGTGACTATCAGGCAGCCGTGGAATGGGCCGGCATGCGTCCGGCTACCCCCAGCGGCGTGCCGCTGATCGGGGCCACCGCCTACCGCAACCTGTGGCTCAACCTTGGCCACGGCGCGCTGGGGTTCACCCTGGCCTGTGGCAGCGGCCAGTTGCTGGGCGAACTGATCGGCCAGCGTTGCACCAGTATCGACATGCAGGGCCTGACGCCCCGCGTTGCCTGAACGTTAAAAGGAGTCTTCAGATGAGTATCCAGCGTATCCACAGCAACGAGCGCCTGAGTGGCGCGGTGAGCTTTGCCGGACTGGTGTTTCTTTCCGGGCAGGTGCCGGGGGCCAGCAGCGATATCGGCGGCCAGACCCGCGAGGTGCTGGAGAAGATCGACGCCTTGCTGGCCGAGGCCGGCAGCGACAAGGAGCACCTGCTCAGCGCGACGATCTACCTCAAGGACATCCAGGCCGATTTCGCGGTGATGAACGAAGTCTGGTCGGCCTGGCTGTCCCCCGGCCAGGCGCCGGCGCGCACCACCTTGCAGGCGGCCCTGGCGCGCCCGCAGATCCTTGTAGAAATCAGCATCATCGCGGCCCGCCGCTAACTGCCCTTACCCACAACGGAGAATAACAATGCATAAGATCACGTTGCTCGGCTGCACCTTGGGGCTGCTGTTCAGCGCCATGTCCCAGGCCAATGAAGCGCCTCTGCAGGGCACCCTGGCGAAGATCGCCAACAGCGCCAGTATTACCTTGGGTTATCGCGATGCCTCGGTGCCCTTTTCCTACGTGGGGGATAACAGCGGCAAGCCCATGGGTTATTCCGTGGAGCTGGCGAGCAAGGTGGTGGAGCGCATCCAGCAGCAGTTGCACCTGCCCAACCTGAAGGTGAAATACAACCTGGTGACCTCGCAGACCCGCATTCCCCTAGTGCAGAACGGCACCGTGGACCTGGAGTGCGGTTCCACCGGGGTGACGGCCGAGCGGCAGAAGCAGGTGGCGTTTTCCTACGGTTTCATCTACGTCAAAGGCCAGTTGCTGACCGCCAAGGACAGCGGGATCAAGAGCTTCGCCGACCTGCGGGGCAAGAACGTGGTGACCACGGCGGGGACCACCAACGAGCGCTTTCTCAAGAGCTACAACGTCGAGCACAAGATCGACATGTTCGTGATCAGCGCCAAGGACCACGGCGAGGCCTTCCAGATGCTCCAGTCGGGGCGTGCGGCGGCGTTCTACATGGACGATGCGTTGCTGTACGGCGAGCGGGCCAAGGCCCGGGATCCGCACAACTGGGTGGTGGTGGGGGAAGAACAGTCGCGGGAGATCTACAGCTGCATGGTGCGCAAGGATGACCCGCAGTTCCTGGCCCTGGTCAATGGCGCCCTGGCGGACCTGTACCGCTCCGGGGAGATCAACGGCATTTACCAGCGCTGGTTCCAGCAGCCGATTCCGCCCAAGGGCCTGAACCTGGAATTCCCCATGACCAGTGAACTCAAAGCGATCATCGCCCAGCCCACCAGCGATCCGGTGCAATAGCCACCACCAGGAGGGGTTAGAAGTCGCCCCACAGTTGCTGGGCCACGGCCAGGGCCACTACCGGGGCGGTTTCGGTACGCAGCACCCGCGGCCCCAGGCGTGCGGGGAGGAAACCGGCGCTGTGGGACAGTTCCACTTCGGCGTCTGTCAGGCCGCCTTCAGGGCCAATGAGGAACGCCAGGCTGGCAGGCTTGGCGTGGCTTTCCAGGGGCTGGGCCACGGGGTGCAGCACCAGCTTCAGATCGGCCCGGGCCTGCTTGATCCAGTCCGCCAGCAGCACGGGTGGGTGGATCACCGGGACCTGTGAGCGGCCGCACTGTTCGCAGGCGCTGATGGCCACCTGGCGCCAGTGCAGCAGGCGCTTGTCGGCGCGCTCGTCCTTGAGCCGCACTTCGCAGCGCTCGCTGAAGATCGGGGTGATTTCGCTGACCCCAAGCTCCGTGGCCTTCTGGATCGCCCAGTCCATGCGCTCGCCCCGGGACAGGCCCTGGCCCAGGTGAATCCGCAGCGGTGATTCTGCCTGGCCGGCGAAGCTTTCATTCAGCTGGACCCGAACCCGCTTCTTGCCCACTTCCACCAGAGCCCCGCGAAACTCGGTGCCCGAGCCATCGAACACCTGCAGGGCAGCACCTTCGGCCATGCGCAGTACGCGCCCGATGTAGTGTGCCTGGGCTTCCGGCAACTCGTGTTCGCCTAGGCTCAGGGGGGCGTCGATAAAGAAGCGGGACAATCTCATCTGGGTTCTCTGTTGAATGTGAATCGGTGGAAAGCGTTCTGTGGCGAGGGAGCAAGCTCCCTCGCCACAACTAACGACCTGCTCTAGCCCGGATCGCGAAAGCCGGGGTGGAAGTCCTTGGGCACCGCCACGCTGACCTGGTCGCGGGTGGCGATATCGATGCCTTCACTGGCGACTTCGGCGAGGAAGTCGATCTGTTCCGGGGTGATCACGTACGGCGGCAGGAAATACACCACGCTGCCCAGGGGACGCAACAGGGCGCCGCGTTCCAGGGCGTGCTGGAAGACTTTCAGGCCGCGGCGTTCCTGCCAGGGGTAGGCGGTCTTGCTGGCCTTGTCCTGGACCATCTCGATGGCCAGGACCATGCCGGTCTGGCGTACTTCGGCAACGTGGGGGTGGTCCACCAGGTGCGCGGTGGCGCTGGCCATGCGCCGGGCAAGCGCGTGGTTGTTCTCCACCACCTTGTCCTGCTCGAAGATATCCAGGGTCGCCAGGGCCGCGGCACAGGCCAGCGGGTTACCGGTGTAGCTGTGGGAGTGGAGGAAGGCGCGCAGGGTCGGGTAGTCGTCGTAGAAGGCGCTGTAGACATCGTCGGTGGTCATGCACGCGGCCAGGGGCAGGTAGCCGCCGGTCAGGGCCTTGGACAGGCACAGGAAATCCGGGCGGATGCCGGCCTGCTCGCAGGCGAACATCGTGCCGGTGCGGCCGAAACCCACGGCGATCTCGTCATGGATCAGGTGCACGCCATAGCGGTCGCAGGCTTCGCGCAGCAGCTTGAGGTACACCGGGTGATACATGCGCATGCCGCCGGCGCCCTGGATCAGCGGCTCGACTATGACCGCGGCCACTGTTTCGTGGTGCTCGGCCAGGGTCTGCTCCATGGCGGCGAACATGTTCCGCGAGTGTTCTTCCCAGCTCATGCCTTCGGGCCGCAGGTAGCAGTCCGGGCTCGGCACCTTGAGGGTGTCCAGCAGCAGGGCCTTGTAGGTCTCGGTGAACAGCGGCACATCGCCCACTGACATGGCGGCGATGGTTTCGCCGTGGTAGCTGTTGCTCAGGGTGACGAAGCGCTTCTTGTTCGGTTGGCCGCGGTTGATCCAGTAGTGAAAGCTCATCTTCATCGCCACTTCGATGCATGACGAACCGTTGTCGGCGTAGAAGCAGCGGGTCAGGCCTTCGGGGGTGATCTTGACCAGGCGCTCGGACAACTCGATCACCGGCTGGTGGCTGAAGCCGGCGAGGATCACGTGTTCCAGCTGGTCCACCTGGTCCTTGATGCGCTGGTTGATGCGCTGGTTGGCGTGGCCGAACACATTGACCCACCAGGAGCTGACCGCATCCAGGTAGCGTTTGCCTTCGAAGTCTTCCAGCCAGACGCCTTCGCCTCGCTTGATGGGGATCAACGGCAGCTGTTCGTGGTCTTTCATCTGGGTGCAGGGATGCCACAGCACCGCAAGATCGCGTTGCATCCACTGGTTATTCAGGCCCATGTACAGTCTCCTGGAAGCGGCCCGCCAACGGCGCGGGCGAACAATCGGGCAAGCCTATGCAATGCATGGCCGCGGGACAACCTATTGTGCAAGACGCGCCACGGCGTGATGCGTCAGGTGCAAAGACGCCGCCTGCAAGACCCAGGGCACGGCACGAGGGAGCAAGAAGGCTGGCTTGGCGTGAGGCTTAATCTTTTCTTAACGCGCTCGGTCCAGACTACTGATCGTATTTCTCGATATTTCAAAGCAAAAAATTCCGCTTTAATTCGATAGGTAAATCGCTAGTCTTGATCTGCGTTTCTTACAGGATGCAACTGATGCAGTTACGTAATTCTTCTTCTCGCTATGGTTGGGTCAGCATTGTTCTGCACTGGGGCGTGGCCCTGGCGGTGTTTGGTCTGTTCGCCCTGGGCCTGTGGATGGTCGGCCTCGACTACTACAGCACCTGGCGCAAAGACGCGCCGGACCTGCACAAGAGTATCGGCCTGACACTGTTTGCAATCATGCTGCTGCGGGTGTTGTGGCGGTGGGTCAGCCCACCGCCGCCGGCCCCGGCCAACCATGGACCGCTGACCCGCCTGGGGGCCAAGCTGGGGCACGCGTTCCTCTACCTCGGCCTGTTCGCGGTCATGATTGCCGGTTACCTGATCTCCACCGCCGACGGCGTGGGTATCCCGGTGTTCGGCTTGTTTGAAGTTCCTGCCCTGATCTCCGGACTACCGGACCAGGCAGATGTAGCAGGTGTGGTGCATCTGTACCTGGCCTGGGCACTGGTGATCTTTGCCGGTATCCATGGCCTGGCTGCGCTGAAGCACCACTTTATCGATCGTGATGCGACCCTTACCCGTATGCTGGGTCGCAAAGCCTGATGTTCAACCTTGACTCAAAAGGAATAGAAAGCATGTTGAAAAAGACTCTCGCCGCTCTGGCAATCGGATCTGCTGTATTGGCGGCCGGTCAAGTGATGGCAGCGGACTACGTGATCGACAAGGAAGGCCAGCACGCCTTCGTCGACTTCAAGATCAGCCACCTGGGCTACAGCTTCATCACCGGTACCTTCAAGGACCTGGACGGCAAGTTCAGCTTTGACGCGGCCAAGCCGGAAGACGCCAAGATCGAAGTCAACGTGCGCACCGCCAGCGTGTTCACCAACCACGCCGAACGTGACAAGCACATCACCAGCAAGGACTTCCTGGACGCCGGCAAGTTTGCCGACGCCAAGTTCGTCTCCACCAGCGTCAAGCCCACCGGCAAGAACGCCGACGGCAAGCTGACCGCTGACGTTGCCGGCGACCTGACCCTGCACGGCGTGACCAAGCCGGTCGTGGTCAAGGCCACCTTCCTGGGTGAAGGCAAGGACCCATGGGGCGGCTACCGTGCCGGCTTCGAAGGTACCACCAGCATCAATCGCCAGGATTTCGGCAAGATGATGGACCTGGGCCCGGCCTCCAACAATGTCGACCTGTACATCAGCTTCGAAGGCGTGAAAGCGAAGTAATGCTTCGTCTGTAGCCGCTGCCGCAGGCTGCGACAAGGCCCGCAGGGCCTTCGCGATCTCCCCCGCACAGCCCTTATAGGACTGGTCGCAACCTGCGAAAGCAAAAAAACGCCCCCGACCACAAATCGGGGGCGTTTTTTATTGCCCGTCATGAAATGCGGTAAACCGGTCAGGTCCTGGCGCCGGGTTCCCCGTCGTTCGCAGCCTTCGGCAGCGGCTACAGAGAGCGTTCTCGGCCACAAACCGGGGGCGTTTTTTATTGCCCGTCATGAAATGCGGTAAACCGGTCAGGTCCTGGCGCCGGGTTCCCCGTCGTTCGCAGCCTTCGGCAGCGGCTACAGAAACGCCCTCGACCAGCCACCATGAAAAACGCCCCGGGCCTTGCGGCCAGGGGCGTTTTTCATTTCAGCGCGAGGCTCAGCGGTTGCGGGTCAGCAGCGCCGGCTTTTCGCCCCGTGGACGGCTTGGCAACTGATCCAGCTGCTCAGGCGTCGGGAAACGATCGGCCTTGGATTCCTTGTGCATGATCTTCGGCTGGTTGCCCCGAGGATTCTGCACGGCCGGTTCCTGGCGTGGCTGATCGTCACGGTTCGGGCGGCGATTGCGCGGCTCGTCGCGACGGCCCTGGCTGTCACGAGGGGCGCCGTTGCGCGGGCCGCCACTGCGCTTGGCCGGCGCGGTGCCGGTGGTGCTGCCGTTGCTGTTGCGCGGGTTGCCGGAACGACCCTGGCCACCACCGGCACCGCCGCGTGGCGGATTGCCAGCGCCCGCACCCTGGGCCGGAGCCCCTGGACGGCGGCCGCGGCCCTGGTTGTTCTTGTTCTGGTACGGGCTGACGTAGTCAGCGCGGTTACCGAAGTTGTCCACGTCGTCGTCGAGGAACTCGTCCGGTGCGCGATCGGCACGGGGCGTCGGTTGACGCTGTTCGCGGGCCGGGGTGCCTTCACGAGGCTTCTGCTCGCGGGCCGGGCGTTCGCCACGGGCGGGTTTTTCCTTGCCGCCCTTGTCCTTGCCCTTGTCCTTGCGACCGCCACCACCGCCACCACCGTTCGGGCCATCGCCGCGTGGGCCACGGGGATTGCGCGGGTTGCGCACATCCGGACGCTCGCGCACTTCCGGCTTCTCGGCTTCCACTGCGCTGGCATCGAAGCCCATCAGGTCACCGTCGGCGATCTTCTGCTTGGTCATGCGCTCGATGCTTTTCAGCAGTTTCTCTTCGTCCGGAGCCACCAGGGAGATGGCTTCGCCGGAGCGACCGGCACGGCCGGTACGGCCAATACGGTGCACGTAGTCTTCGTCGACGTTAGGCAGTTCGAAGTTGACCACGTGAGGCAGTTGGTCGATATCCAGGCCGCGAGCGGCGATATCGGTGGCGACCAGGATCCGCACTTCGCCAGCCTTGAAGTCGGCCAGCGCTTTGGTACGGGCGTTCTGGCTCTTGTTGCCGTGGATCGCCACAGCGCTCAGGCCGTGCTTGTCCAGGTACTCGGCCAGGCGGTTGGCGCCGTGCTTGGTCCGGGTGAACACCAGGACCTGTTCCCAGGCGCCGGCGGTGATCAGGTGCGCCAGCAGGGCACGCTTGTGGCTGGCCGGCAGGCGGAAGACCCGCTGCTCGATACGCTCCACCGTGGTGTTCGGCGGGGTCACTTCGATGCGCTCGGGGTTGTGCAGCAGCTTGCCGGCCAGGTCCGTGATGTCCTTGGAGAAGGTCGCGGAGAACAGCAGGTTCTGGCGCTTGGCCGGCAGGCGGGCGAGGACTTTCTTGACGTCATGGACGAAGCCCATGTCGAGCATGCGGTCGGCTTCGTCGAGAACCAGGATTTCCACGTGGGACAGGTCGACGCTGCCCTGGCCAGCCAGGTCCAGCAGACGGCCGGGGCACGCCACCAGCACATCGACGCCACGGGCCATGGCCTGAACCTGCGGGTTCATGCCGACGCCGCCGAAGATGCAGGCGCTGACGAACTTCAGGTCGCGGGCGTACAGCTTGAAGCTGTCATGCACTTGCGCGGCCAGCTCGCGAGTGGGGGTCAGGACCAGTACGCGGGGTTGGCGCGGGCCATGACGCTGGGATTTGTCCGGATGACCGTTGGGAAACAACCGTTCCAGGATCGGAAGGGCGAAACCGCCGGTTTTACCAGTACCTGTCTGTGCCGCGACCATCAGATCGCGACCTTGCAACACGGCGGGAATGGCCCGCTGTTGCACCGGAGTAGGCTGGGTGTAGCCGGCGGCTTCGATGGCGCCGACTAAAGCCTCGGAGAGACCGAGGGAAGCAAAGGACATGAGTAATCCTGTTTTAGTGAGGGCTTGGCCCAAAGGGATAATCTTGCCGGGCGTGAATGGCGTTTAAGAGGACGCAATCCCGTCCGGTCCTGCTGGCCTGAAGGGTCATTCACCGGCGGCTCGCGCGGGCCGGTTGGCTGCGCCGTAGCGGGGTGGAGAGGCCTTGAACAGGGTCCAGCGTCCGGGCGTGAGCCTGGCGGGAGGCCGGAGTATAACAGAGCAATCAGTGTGCGCTGCTTTCCTGCTGCTCAACGGTTTTTTCTGACTCGCGGGTTGATGAAGACCTGACCGGCGGCAGGGCAGGTTCAGCACCGTACTTGGCGCTCAGTTGGGCGTAGGCCGGTTCGCGCTTGAAGCGCTTCAGTTCGGCGCCGAAGCGCTGTACCAGCAGGTCCATGCCGGCATTGCGGCGCACGGCCAGGTATTGGCTCTGGCGGCTGATGACAGTGGGGTTCTGGCTGACCTGGTCACGCAGCCCCAGGCTGTCCAACAGGTGCTGGCCGACCCGTTTGTCGGTAATCAGCAGGTCGATCCGCCCCAGCAGCAGCTTGCCGAAATTGGCTTCGTGGGTGGGGGCCGGCTCGCGGTTGAACAGGGTCGAGTTGCTGAAATCGTCGCTGTACAGATAGCCGGGGGAAGTGCCGATGGTCAGGCCCTTGAGTTCGTTCAGGCGCTTGAACGGGTGCGGGCGCTGGTTGGCATAGAACATCACGAACTCCACGTCCGAGAGCGGCTCGTTGGGGTAGAGCAGGGTGCCGTCGCGCTGGTCGCTGTGGAAGATGTCCAGGGCGCCATCGGCCTGGCCGGTTTCCAGCATCGCCAGGCAGCGTTTCCAGGGCAGGAACTGCCACTGCACCTCTATGCCCAGGCGCTGGAAGACAATGGCGGTGGTTTCGTAGTCCAGGCCCTTGGCCGTGCCATTTTCCTCATAGACATAGGGCGCCCAGGGTTCGGTGACAATGCGCAGCTTCTCGCCATGGGCGGCAAGGCTCAGGCAAGTGCAGAGAAAGGTGGTCAGCAACCGGGCTATGACGGACATTGCTGGAGATTACGACGAGAGATCATGCAATTGCTAGAGGCAGTTCCGGACGCTCTAGCTCAAGGCTGCTGCAAACAAAAAGGCCCCGGTTTTCACCAGGGCCCGGAGCTTGGGTTGCAGCCTGTCAGCGTGGCAGCTGGAGGTTGTTCCAGATCGCCAGGCTCGGGTCGGCCTGGTTCAAGGTATAGAAGTGCAGTCCGGGTGCGCCGCCCTGGAGCAGGCGTTCGCACATGTCACTGATTACCTGTTCACCGAAGGCCTGGATGCTGGCGCTGTCATCGCCATAGGCTTCCAGCTGCTTGCGGATCCAGCGCGGAATCTCTGCGCCGCAGGCGTCGGAGAAGCGCGCCAGCTTGCTGTAGTTGGTGATGGGCATGATGCCCGGCACGATCGGGATGTTCACGCCCATCTTGCGCACGCGCTCGACGAAGTAGAAGTAGCTGTCGGCGTTGAAGAAGTACTGGGTGATCGCGCTGTCGGCACCGGCATTGGCCTTGCGCACGAAGTTGACCAGGTCTTCCTCGAAGTTGCGCGCTTGCGGGTGCATTTCCGGGTACGCGGCAACTTCGATATGGAAGTGGCTGCCGGTTTCCTCGCGGATGAAACTCACCAGGTCATTGGCGTAGCGCAGTTCACCGCTGGCCATGCCCATGCCCGAAGGCAGGTCGCCACGCAGGGCGACAATGCGCTTGATGCCGGCTGCCTGGTACTGCTGCAGCAGGCCGCGCAGGTCGTCCTTGCTGTCGCCGACGCAGGACAGGTGCGGCGCCGCAGGGACTTTAACTTCGCTCTCCAGTTGCAGCACGGTGTTGACCGTGCGATCACGGGTCGAGCCGCCGGCACCGTAGGTGCAGGAAAAGAAATCGGGGTTGTAGCCGGCCAGCTGACGGGCAGTGGCGAGCAGTTTTTCATGCCCAGCATCGGTCTTGGTGGGGAAGAACTCGAAGCTGTAGCGACGATCTTTGGACATGGAGGGGACCTCCAGTTGCAAGTAACAGGCGGCAAGCGCCAAGAAAAAGCGGAGGTGCGCTGGTTTCTCGTGCCTGCAGCCTGCTGCTTGAAACTGCTATAGCGATTAGGGCAAGCACCAGGTCAGTTGCAGCAAGCAGAGCTTTTGGCTCTTTGCTTGCCGCTGATGACTTGCCGCCTGCAGCTGCTCTTAGTAGCGGTAGGCGTCTGGCTTGAACGGGCCTTCGACGGTTACGCCGATGTATTCAGCCTGTTGCTTGGTCAGTTGAGTGACCACGCCGCCGAAGCCGCGCACCATTTCCAGGGCCACTTCTTCGTCGAGTTTCTTCGGCAGTACTTCAACAGTCAGACGCTCGGCTTTCTGGGCCGGCGACAGGTCGGCGTACTTCTGGCCGAACAGGAAGATCTGTGCCAGGACCTGGTTGGCGAACGAACCGTCCATGATGCGGCTTGGGTGACCGGTGGCGTTGCCCAGGTTCACCAGGCGGCCTTCGGCCAGCAGGATCAGGTAGTCGTCGTTCTGTGCATCGAAATCGCCAGGGCCGGTGCGGTGGATCTTGTGCACCTGTGGCTTCACTTCTTCCCATGCCCAGTTCTTGCGCATGAAAGCGGTGTCGATTTCGTTGTCGAAGTGGCCGATGTTGCAGACCACGGCACGCTTTTTCAGGGCCTTGAGCATGTTTGCGTCGCAAACATTGACGTTACCGGTGGTGGTCACGATCAGGTCGATCTTGCCCAGCAGGGCTTTGTCGATGCTGGCTTCGGTGCCGTGGTTGATACCGTCGATGAACGGCGAAACCAGCTCGAAACCGTCCATGCAGGCTTGCATGGCGCAGATCGGGTCCACTTCCGAAACCTTGACGATCATGCCTTCCTGACGCAGGGACTGGGCCGAGCCCTTGCCCACGTCACCGTAGCCGATGACCAGCGCTTGCTTGCCGGACAGCAGGTGGTCGGTGCCGCGCTTGATGGCGTCGTTCAGGCTGTGACGGCAGCCGTACTTGTTGTCGTTCTTGCTCTTGGTCACCGAGTCGTTGACGTTGATCGCAGGAACCTTCAGCTCGCCCTTGGCCAGCATGTCCAGCAGGCGGTGCACGCCGGTGGTGGTTTCTTCGGTCACGCCGTGAACGCGGTCCAGTACTTGTGGGTACTTGTCGTGCAGCAGCTGGGTCAGGTCGCCGCCGTCGTCGAGGATCATGTTGGCGTCCCAAGGCTTGCCATCCTTGAGGATGGTCTGCTCCAGGCACCACTCGTACTCTTCTTCGGTCTCGCCTTTCCAGGCGAACACAGGAATGCCGGCAGCGGCGATGGAGGCTGCAGCCTGGTCTTGAGTCGAGAAAATGTTGCAGGACGACCAGCGTACTTCGGCACCCAGGGCAACCAGGGTTTCGATCAGCACGGCGGTCTGGATGGTCATGTGGATGCAGCCGAGGATCTTGGCGCCCTTGAGTGGCTGTTCAGCCAGGTACTTGCGGCGCAGACCCATCAGGGCCGGCATTTCCGATTCGGCGATGATGGTTTCGCGACGACCCCAGGCAGCCAGGGAGATGTCGGCGACTTTGTAGTCGGTAAAACCTGCAGGCGTGTTTACAGCGCTCATCAAGAGCCTCCATTCGTAGTGTGCGAATGGGCGCCGTTGTGCGTTTAGTGTCCATACAGGGAGCCCTGTACCAACAACGCCCCATCCGAGCCTGACAGGTCATGCCTGCTGCAGCGCCCCTCGGACAGGTGGCGGGAAAACGGTATCAAGTGCAGATGACCGTTTTGAAACGGTGGCGATTATAGCCGCCTGAGCCAGACTTCCAAAAGTGTTTATGTCACCTGGATGAAGATCGTTAATCGCGACCATAGTCGATGTTGCATAGAGCATGACTGCCCGGTCTGCCATTATGCCGGGCATCAATTGGCAGGACGGTCAGGAGTGCATATGAATTTCCACACCCGCAAGTGGGTAAAACCCGAAGACCTCAACCCCAACGGCACGCTGTTCGGCGGCAGCCTGTTGCGCTGGATCGACGAAGAAGCGGCGATCTACGCCATTGTCCAGCTGGGCAACCAGCGAGTCGTGACCAAGTACATCTCGGAAATCAACTTCGTCAGCGCCTCGCGCCAGGGCGACATCATCGAGCTGGGTATCACCGCCACCGAATTCGGTCGCACCTCGATCACCCTGACGTGCGAAGTGCGCAACAAGATCACTCGCAAATCCATTCTCACGGTGGAGAAGATGGTCTTCGTCAACCTGGGGGAAGACGGCCTGCCGGCGCCTCACGGCCGCACCGAAATCAAATACGTCAAAGACCAGTTCAAGGATGACGCTTCCGACGCCTGATGCCTTGCGCAGAAAGGAACAGCCCTGAGCCCAGCGTGTCGTAGCTAAATGACCCGCCTGGTTCAGGAGCCTTATGGACGCGCAAAAAGATGGCAAGACCCCCGGCCTCTCTGCTCAAGAGCAGCATGAGGTCGACCATAACCAGCCGCCCCGCGCGGCGGTCCTGCATGAAATCATCCGCACCCAGGGCGACCAGGAACTGGAGCGCAGTGTCGCAGCCCTCTGGTGGTCGGCCCTGGCTGCCGGCCTGACCATGGGCCTGTCGCTGATGGGCATGGGCCTGCTCAACTCCCGCCTGCCCGACGGCGAGGCCTTCAAGGTCATTGCCAGCTTTGGCTATTGCGCGGGTTTTCTGGCGGTGATTCTGGCGCGCCAGCAACTGTTCACGGAAAACACCCTGACTGCCGTGCTGCCGGTGATGAGCAAGCCGAGCCTGAACAACTTCGGGCGCTTGCTGCGCTTGTGGGGCGTGGTGCTGGTGGGCAACCTGTGCGGCACCCTGCTGGTGGCCTATGTGATGCTGCACTTGCCGATTTTCGACGGCAAGACCGATCAGGCCTTTCTGGAAATCGGCCGCAAGGTCATGGAGAACGACAGAGCGCAGATGTTCGCCAAGGGCATCATCTCCGGCTGGATGATTGCCACCATGGTCTGGATGATCCCGTCCATGGAGAGCGCCAAGCTGTGGATCATCATCCTGATCACCTACCTGATGGCGCTGGGGGATTTCACTCACATCGTGGTGGGCTCGGCGGAAGTGTCCTACCTGGTATTTGCCGGCGAGTTGCCGTGGCGGGATTTCTGGATGGTGTTCGCCGGGCCGACCCTGGCCGGGAACATCATTGGAGGCAGTTTCATCTTCGCCCTGATTAGCCATGCCCAGGTGCGCAGTGAAAGTGGCAAGCCGAACAGGAACGCGGACCGGGCACCGGCGCCCGATCCGCGGCAGATCAAGAAATGATCAGTGGGCCTCGGCCTTGGCCGCCGGGGCATCCTGGGTGACATGGCGCACCAGTTTGCCGATGGTCAGACCCTGCAGCAGGATCGACGACAACACCACGATGTAGGTGATGCTCAGCACCAGGTCACGCTCCGGCCCCAGGGGCAGGGCCAGCGCCAGCGCCACCGAGACGCCACCGCGCAAGCCGCCCCAGGTCAGCACGCGGATAGTGCCCCGGGGCACGCTGCGCCAGCGCCGCAACAGGAGGATTGCCGGGGCCACGGTGAGCACGCGAGAGAGCACGATGGCCACCGCCAGCAGGCTGGCAGCCGCCAGGTGCAGCCAGTTGAACGGCAGCAGCAACAGCTCCAGGCCGATCAGGGCGAACAGCAGGGCATTGAGCATGTCGTCGAGCAACTCCCAGAAACCGTCCAGGTAGCGCCGGGTCATGTCGTTCATCGCCAGGTTGCGTCCCAGGTTGCCGATGATCAGGCCGGCCACCACCATGGCAATCGGCGCCGAGACATGCAGCTCGCTGGCCATCGCCGAACCACCGATGACCAGGGCCAGGGTCAGCATCACTTCGATCTGGTGCTGCTCGATGCTCTTGATCATCAGATACACCAGGTAGCCGATCAGCCCGCCGAACAGTACGCCGCCAATGGCCTCATGCACGAACAGCCAGGCCGTGGCAGCCACGGTCGGGGTTTCCCCCAGTTGAGCGATGCCCAGCAGCACGGTGAACACCACTACCGCGGTGCCGTCGTTGAACAGCGATTCGCCAACGATGGTGGTTTTCAGTGGCTTGGAAGCGTTGGCGGTACGCAGTACACCCAGCACCGCAATCGGGTCGGTGGGGGAAATCAGCGCGCCGAACAGCAGGCAGTAGAGAAAGCTCACGTGCCAGCCGAACAGGCCGAAGATCCAGTAGGCCAGGCTGCCGATGACGAAGGTGGCGATCAGCACGCCAACCGTGGCCAGCAGACCGATGGGCCAGCGGTAGCTGCGCAGGTCGTTGAGGTTGACGTGCAGGGCGCCGGCGAACAGCAGGAACGACAGCATCCAGTTCATCAGCAGATCGCCGAAGTCGATCTTGCCAATCAATTCTTCCACATGTTCTTCCAGGCCGGGGTAGCCCAGGTAGCTCAGGCCTTGCAGCAGCAGCGAGAACAGCAGGGCGGTGACCATCACGCCGATGGTCGGTGGCAGGCCTATAAAGCGGAAGTTGACGTAGGTGAGCAGCGTCGTCAGGCAGATAAAGGCAGCGACAAGTTCAAGCATCCGGACTCCTTTGGATGATTACAGAAAAAGCGACCTGAATGCTTTCAGGCTAAGGGTTTGATGTACCGGCGTCGGCGAGGGACACAGTTTTCGCCATCGTCGCCTGACCGCAGCCATTGACCACAGCCTCGACCCGACGTTGCAGGCACTTGGGGAAAAGTACCTCGAACATGCCCATGTTGCCGAATTGGCTGCTGGCACTGCCAAATGCGCCGGTAGCCCGTGCAAGCAGGGCCGCAGGCATGCGAGGATTCCCGGCTTCTGCCCGGATGTGCGGTATCCGGCTTTTTCAGGCAACCAGGGAGTGCAAGGTGCTGGCGACAAGTCTGGTTTTGGTGGCGGCGTTGTTGCACGCAGCCTGGAACACCCTGATCAAGTTCAGTGGCGAGCGCTTGCTGGTGGTGGCCTGCATGGACACCGTGGCCCTGCTGTTCGTGGCCATCATGCTGTTTTTTCTCGAATCCCCACCACTGGATATCTGGCCCTGGATCATCGCCTCGGCGGCATTCGAGCTCTTGTATCGCTATCTGCTGATCCAGGCCTATCGCGTGGGGGATCTCGGGCTGGTGTACCCGTTGATGCGCGGACTTTCGCCATTGGTGGTGCTGGCGTTGACCCTGGTCTTCGCCGGCGAGGCGCTGAGCACTCAGCAGGTCCTAGGCATTCTGCTGATTCCCTTCGGCATGCTCTGCCTGCTCTGGCAGGGCGGCGGTGGGGCGCGGTTGCCCTGGTCGATGCTGCCGGTGGTGGCGCTGATCGGCCTGTGCATCGGTTGCTACACCTATATTGACGGCCAGGCGCTGCGCCGCTGGTCGCACCCGCTGGATTATCTGACCTGGGTCACGCTGCTCAGCGCCTGGCCCTTTCCGCTGGTGGCGGTGGTCTGGAAGCGCCCGGCCTTTGCCCTGTTCTGGCGCGAGCAGTGGCGCCTGGGGCTGAGCGTCGGGTTTTGCGTGTTGTTCAGCTACGCTCTGGTGCTTTGGGCCATGCAACTGGGATCGATCGCCGAAGCGGCTGCGTTGCGTGAAATCAGTGTGATCCTGGTGGTGCTGTTCGGCATGCGCTACCTGAAAGAACCTTTCGGCCGGCCACGGCTCTTAGCCTGTGGACTGGTGCTGATTGGCATGTTGGTGATGAAGTTCTGAAGGCTCCCTAAAAACTCTAAAAAAGGATTTGCTCCATGACTGTCGCTTTCTGGTGTGTGTTGATTGCAATCATCCTGCCCTATCTCTGTACTGCCATCGCCAAGGGCGCCGGCAAATACGGGCTTCGCTACAACCATGACCCACGGGCGTTCCTGAGTACTCTGGAGGGTTTGCCCAAGCGTGCCCACAACGCGCAGCTCAACGGTTTCGAGGTGACCCCGGCATTCGCTGCGGCGGTGATCATCGCCCATGTGGCAGGTAACGCCGAGCTGGTGACGATCAACGTGCTGGCGGTGCTGTTTATCACCAGCCGCCTGCTGTACATGATCTGCTACCTGGCGGACTGGGCGATCCTGCGGTCCCTGGTGTGGTTCGTGGGCATGGGCCTGATCGCCAGTTTCTTCTTCGTTTCAGTCTGAGACACCCTTTTGCGGGAGCCGGCAAGCCGGCTCCCGCAGGGGCTCAAGGGGCGTCGGGCACTTCCGGCACCTTGGGCAGCGCTACGCCCTTGGGCCAGAGCATCCAGATCTGGCCCTGCTGCTTCATGTCTCCGGCCAGCTGCCCCGCGGCATCGCCCGTGCCCCAGAACAGATCGGCGCGCACCTCACCGGTGATTGCGCCGCCCGTGTCCTGGGCGGCTACCGGCCGTATCAGGCTGCTGCCATCCGGGCGGGTGGTGGACAACCACAGCAGGCTGCCCAGCGGGATCACCTTGCGGTCCACGGCCACGCTATAGCCTGACGTCAGCGGTACGTTCAACGAGCCCCGCGGGCCTTCATTGCTATCCGGGTTGCGGTTGAAGAACACGTAGCTGGGGTTGCTGCCCAGCAGCTCGGGAATCCGTGCCGGGTGGGCCTTGGCCCAGGCGGCAATGGTGCCCATGGTCACGTCCTCTTTCTTCAGCTCGCCCTGATCCACCAGCCAGCGGCCGATGGGACGGTAGGGGTGGCCGTTCTGGTCGGCATAGCCGATCCGCAATTGGCGCCCGTCATCCAGCTGGATTCGCCCGGAACCCTGGATCTGCAGGAATTGCAGGTCCATGGCGTCGGTCAGCCAGGCAATCACCGGGGCCTTGGTTCCCTTGCTTTCGATGGTCGCCGCATCGTCATAGGGCTTGAGTACCCGGCCTTCGAGCCGGCCACGCAGGCGCTTGCCCTTGAGCTCCGGGTAGAGGCTGTCCAGGGCGACGATGATCATGTCCTCCGGCACGCCGTATACCGGCACATTGGCCACCTGGGTCTGGGTCAGGCTGCCGGGATAGACCGGTTCGTAGTAGCCGGTGATCAGGCCGGTACTGCTGCCGTTGCCCGAGCGCAGGCCGTAGACCTGCAGGTGCTCCTTAAGAAAGCCGCGGATGGCCTCGGGGGTTTGCGGCACCGTCGCGGCTGCGGCGCAGGTGGCGCCCCACACCGGGTCGGCCTTGAGGCGGGTGCAGGCGCTGCGCCAGGAGCCGAAACCGGCCAGCAGGTCGTTGTCGGCGACGTTGGGCAGGGCGTCCCAGGTGGCGCTGTTGTAGGTGGCCAGGGCGTGGGTGGGGGCTGGCTTGGTATTGTCGCCGCCGTTGCAGCCAGCGAGCAGCGCCAGGGCCGGCAGGGCCCAGAGCAGATGGCGAGGCCAGCGGAGCGGGCTCGGGTTCATGCTGTATTTCCTTGAGAGGCTGCCCGCCGCATTGGTGATGGGGGACAACCCATATTATTAATAGGGCTATTGGTCTTTGCCGGGGAGGCGAGGATACTGGCCGCCGTTTCCGTGACCAGACCTGAAGCCACCATGACGCTAAAAAGACTTTCTGTTGTATTGCTGGCCTGCCTGACGCTTTCCGCCTGTGGCGGTGTCGATCCCAATTCTCCCCTGGGCCAGCGCAAGGCGATCTTCAAGCAGATGCTCAAGACCGGCGAGGACCTGGGGGGCATGCTGCGTGGGCGGATTCCTTTCGACGGCGCGCGCTTTGCCGAAGGCGCGGTGAAACTCGACAGCCTGTCCCATGAGCCGTGGAAGCACTTCCCCGAGGTCAAGGAAGAGGATCACAGCAGCGCCACCGATGACGTCTGGCGCAAGCAGGCGCGTTTCCAGGAGTTGGCCCGCACCCTGGAAGCCGCCACCGGTGAGCTGGTGACGATCAGCCAGGTCCAGCCCTACAAGGCCAGCAATCTGGGGCCGGCGGTGCAGAAGGTCGAGGATGCTTGCAGCGCCTGCCACAAAGAGTTCCGCAATCACTGATTGGCGGCTCTGCTGAGCAGGGCCGCGGCATCAGGTTGCTTACTTGTCCAGTTCGTCCAGGGCTTGCTGCAGTTCCTTGCGCGACTCGGCAAGCTTGTCCTTGCGCTTGTTGATCTTCTCCGAGTCACCTTTCTTCATGGCTTTTTCCAGGTCGGCCTGGCGTCGGCTGACCTCATGCTTGGCCTCAAGCACTTTGTTTTCCCGCTCTTTCTTCAGCGAGGCGTCGGTGCAGTGGGCGGTCACTTCGCTCAGGGCGCGCTCCAGGCCGGCCTGCTGATTGCTGTTGCCGTGGGCCTTGGCCTGTTCGATCTGGTTCATGATGGCCTGGCGCTTGGCGGCGCAGCCGGTCAGCTCGGGGGCCTGCTCGGCGGCCAGCAGTGGCGCGCTCATCAGGCTGCAGAGGGTCAGGGTGGCGAGCGATGGAAAAAGTTTCATTGAAGGCTCCAGGTGAAAAAGATCAAGAAATAAACAATAAAAATACTGACTGTTGTACCGGGAATGGGCTGTTGGAGCGTATTCCGGCTTGGGTGGTTCCACGTGCCATCGGGCTAAAAACCTTCGATACCGGCGCTGTTCAGGGCGCCTTGCAAGGCCAGGACCTCTGGCGCGCGAAAAAACGCCACCAGTTGTGCGGCCCGCTCCGCTCCGATACCGGCTTCATTCTGCCAGTCCAGGCTGCTTTTCATGGCCAGGGCCTGCCATGGCCCGCTCAGGTCGGCCGAGCCACTGGGCGGGATGCCGAGGGCTTTGAGCCAGCGAGGGAAGGGCTGTTGCCTGGCGCTGTGCAGACTCTCGAGCAAACGCTTGCTGCTGCGATCACCAAAGCCGGCAATGTTAGCAAGCTCTGCCTGATCCAGGGTCAGCCAATCCAGCAGGCCTTTGATACGGCCTGTTTCAACCAGCCGGGCCCAGGTCCGGCTGCCGATATTCTGCAGGTTCAGGCCTTGTTTGCTGCTGAGCCAGGTCAGTCGGGCCAGAAATTGTTCCTCGCAGCCGGGTGATGGCTGCCAGCAACTCAGGAAGTGAAAGTCGGCTTCTCGCGGGGGCTGGATGCTCTGGCGCAGGGTGCTTCTGAGTACCACTTCATCCAGGTGCGGGATGCTCAACCCGGCGAGACTGATGGCTACCTGATCGCCGGGAACTATATCCAGGGATCGCCAGCGTTGCAGCGAGCCGAGACTGACACGGCGGATCTGCCGGTCGTCCAGGGTCACCGGCTCGATCTCCAGCAGGGGCGTGATGCGCCCCGTGCGGCCGATACGAAAATCGACTTGACGAACGCTGGCCAGCACCTGGGCGTAGGGGTACTTCCAGGCGGCAATCCAGTATGGGGCCTTGGCCTGCCAGCGTTCGGCGGCGGGACGCCGGCTTTGCCGCAGGATGATGCCGTCACTGGCAAAGGGCAGTGGCGAGCGATACCAGCGGGCCCGCCACTGTTGTGCATCGGCGAAGCCGCCTACGGGCCGGCTGTACTCGCGGGGTTCGACAAAGCCCAGGTCTGCCAGTTGCTCCAGGCGTTCGCTCAACGTAGCCGGGCCCTGGGGCCAGTCCCAGACAAACAGCCCGATCTGCGCCGCCTCCGCCGCCGTCAGCTGTTTGCGCGCCATCCAGCCTGCCACCCGGTTGCGCGCCTTGAGGCTGCCGGAGCGAGCCTGGACATGCTGCTCCAGGCGCAGATAGAGCTCTCCTTGCAGCAACAGGTCGACGGGCCGTGGCAGTCGTTTGGGTATGGCCTCGATTTGCCAGGCTGCACGGGTCCAGTCATGGCCATGCACGCCGTCGCCACGGCTGAGTGCTTGCTGGAACTGCCCCTGGTGGTAGATCAGGGTCACCGCTACGCCGTCGACCTTGGGTTGCGCCCAGATGTCGTCGCGGCCCTTGAACCACCCCGTCACGGCATTGGCATCGGCGAGTTTTTCCACTCCTGTGTGGGGGATGGGGTGGCGGATGCTGCCCCCGGCGCCGAGCAGGGGCTGGTCCATTGCACGGGGAGCCTGGGGGAAGCACTGGCGCCAGGTGAGCAGGCGCTGGCGGGCCTGATCGTAGAGCTCATCCGCCACCAGTGATCGGCCGTCACGGTAATAGCTGCTATCCCAGCGCTGCAGTTGCTGCTGCAGGGCGGTGATTTCATCGGTGGCACGGGGAACCGGCCAGTCGGGGCAGGCGGCCTGGGCGAAGAATGGAGTGAGGCTCAGCAGCACAACGGCTCTTGGCAGCATGGGGAGCATCCTTGCTCTGTGGGTCATGCGCTAAAGGCTAGAGGGGATTGGCTGAAGGCCGGGACGAAGGTGGTTGCGAGGTGTTTCCCCGTCAGCGAGCACCTGTGTCCTTGCTCGCTCGGCCCCGTACCAGCGCCGGTTTGCGGGATGTGCAAGAAACTTCAGGCGACAAAAAAGCCCCGCCGGGCGAGCCGGGCGGGGCTTTGGATGTTGCCAGGTGAAGCTTACAGGCCGGCAGCGGCGCGCAGGGTGTCGGCGCGGTCGGTCTTTTCCCAAGTGAAGGTGGTGAAGGTGTCGTCACCCACGGTCTTGGTTTGCGGAGCCCGGCCGAAGTGACCGTAGGCAGCGGTTTCCTGGTACATCGGGTGCAGCAGGTCGAGCATGGTGGTGATTGCGTAGGGGCGAAGGTCGAACACTTCGCGTACCAGCTTGATGATCTTGTCGTCGCTGATCTTGCCGGTGCCGAAGGTGTTCAGCGAGATCGAGGTCGGTTGGGCCACGCCGATGGCGTAGGACACCTGGATCTCGCAGCGCTCGGCCAGGCCGGCGGCAACGATGTTCTTGGCCACGTAGCGACCGGCGTAAGCGGCGGAACGGTCGACCTTGGATGGATCCTTGCCGGAGAACGCGCCACCGCCGTGACGGGCCATGCCGCCGTAGCTGTCGACGATGATCTTGCGGCCGGTCAGGCCGCAGTCACCTACCGGGCCACCGATGATGAACTGGCCGGTCGGGTTGATGTGGAACTGGGTGTCCTTGCTCAGCAACTCGGCAGGCAGCACGTGCTTGACGATCAGCTCCATCACGCCTTCGCGCAGGTCGTTGTAGGACACCTCGGGGTTGTGCTGGGTCGACAGCACCACGGCATCGATACCGACCACCTTGCCGCCTTCGTAGCGGCAGGTGACCTGGGATTTGGCGTCCGGGCGCAGCCAAGGCAGCAGGCCCGATTTGCGGGCTTCGGCCTGGCGCTGGACCAGTTGGTGCGAGAAGGTGATCGGCGCCGGCATCAGCACCTCGGTTTCGTTGCTGGCGTAGCCGAACATCAGGCCCTGGTCGCCAGCGCCCTGATCTTCCGGCTTGGCGCGGTCGACGCCCTGGTTGATGTCGGGGGACTGCTTGCCAATGATGTTCATCACGCCGCAGGTAGCACCGTCGAAGCCGACGTCGGAGCTGGTGTAGCCGATATCGCAGATCACATCGCGAACGATCTGTTCCAGGTCGACCCAGGCGCTGGTGGTGACTTCGCCGGCAACAATGGCCACGCCAGTCTTGACCAGGGTCTCGACCGCTACGCGGGCGTGCTTGTCCTGGGCAATGATGGCGTCCAGCACCGCATCGGAAATCTGGTCAGCGATTTTATCCGGATGCCCTTCAGACACGGACTCGGAGGTGAAAAGGGAGTATTCGCTCATCTTGAAGGTTTCCTAAATTTACCGATGGTGAGTGTCGCCAGCCGGTCGCTGAAAATGGCGAACCTGGATCTGGAAACCATTACGTAAGCCTACATACAGGCTTTCCCCGGGAGTCAGTCCCGCAGCGGTGGCCCAACGGGCCAAATCATCTTGTTCGAACCCTAGCCAGAGATCGCCGCAAGCCTCTTTGGCCCAACTCTGGTTGTGGCTGCACAAGTCTGTCACTAACAGGCTGCCGCCTGGTTGCAGCAATTGGGCCATCTGCTTGAGGGCCTCGGCCGGCGCGGCGAAATGGTGCAGGACCATGTTCAGCACCACGCAATCGGCCTGCAGCTGTACACCGTTCAGTGCATCGGCCAATTGCAGGCTGACGTTAGCCAATGTATCGCGTTCGCACAGCTGGCGTGCCAGCTCCAGCATCGCCGGGCTGTTGTCCAGCGCGGTAACCCGGGCAAAGCGTCGGGCCAGCTCGGGGAGAAATCCACCGTCGCCGGGGCCGACTTCAATGGCCGTGGCCACTGGGTCGAAACTCAGTTTGTCCAGCAGCGCCAGCACACTGTCGCGATACTGGGGCAGTCCTGCGATCAGGTCCTGCTGGGCGCGGAATTTTTCCGCCACCCGGGAAAAGAAGTCCTGGCTGGCTGCAGCCCGCTGCCGGTGCACCAGGCTGATCCGGGCCTGTACCTCGCCCGGCAGGTTCAGCTGGTCGACCTCTTCCAGCAAGGCTGCGTGTAGTTTGCCGCCCAGGAGCCCGGTATGGGGCAGGGCGCGGCGATAGAAAATCGCATTGCCTTCACGGCGGGTTGCCACCAGGCTGGCCTGGGCCAGGACCTTCAGGTGGTGGCTCATGCCCGACTGGCCGATGGCGAAGATCTGCGCCAGCTCCAGCACACCAAACGAATCGTTGCTCAGCGCGCGCAATACATTCAGCCGCAGGGGGTCGCCGCCGGCCTTGCACAGGGCCGCCAGTTCGTCGCAATCGTCATGGCTGATGGCAGGCGCGGGCAGGTTCATGGGGCAGCAGTCTAGAGATGCCCGCAAATGCTCGCAAGGCCAATATCAAAAAGTTTTGATATTGGAGTCTGCAGGGGCTTTTCCAGAGCCTCTGCTTCTACAGTCAACGAGTGGCGAAGGGGTTTCATCAATGGATTGTGTCTTCAGCAGGGGAAAAACATGCCTGAGTGACTATCTGTCATTGCCCCCGCCTGACGCCTGAGGGAAAATGCAGGCCTTTTTTCCGTTTCGTTTTATTCAATCCCCAGGAGATCAGCGATGCCAAGCCGTCGTGAGCGTGCCAACGCCATTCGTGCCCTCAGCATGGATGCCGTGCAAAAAGCCAACAGCGGCCATCCAGGTGCCCCTATGGGTATGGCGGATATCGCCGAAGTACTTTGGCGTGACTACCTGAAGCACAACCCGAGCAACCCATCCTTCGCCGACCGCGACCGCTTCGTGCTGTCCAATGGCCACGGCTCGATGTTGATCTACTCGCTGCTGCACCTGACCGGCTACGACCTGTCGATCGATGACCTGAAGAACTTCCGCCAACTGCACAGCCGCACCCCGGGCCACCCGGAGGTCGGTTACACCCCAGGCGTGGAAACCACCACCGGCCCGCTGGGCCAGGGCCTGGCCAACGCTGTGGGCTTTGCCCTGGCGGAGAAAGTCCTGGCGGCGCAGTTCAACCGTCCAGGCCACAACATCGTCGACCATCACACTTACGTGTTCCTGGGTGATGGCTGCATGATGGAAGGCATTTCCCACGAAGTCGCTTCCCTGGCCGGCACCCTGGGCCTGGGCAAGCTGATCGCCTTCTACGATGACAACGGCATCTCCATCGACGGCGAAGTCGAAGGCTGGTTCACCGACGACACGCCCAAGCGTTTCGAAGCCTATAACTGGCAAGTGATCCGCAACGTCGACGGCCACGATCCGGAAGAGATCAAGACCGCCATCGACACCGCGCGCAAGAGCCCGCTGCCGACCCTGATCTGCTGCAAGACCACCATCGGTTTCGGTTCGCCGAACAAGCAGGGCAAGGAAGATTGCCACGGCGCGCCACTGGGCGACGCGGAAATCGCCCTGACCCGCCAGGCGCTGAACTGGAACTATGGCCCGTTCGAAATCCCGGCCGACATTTATGCCGAGTGGGATGCCAAGGAAAAAGGTCGCGCTGCCGAAGCCGAGTGGGACCAGCGTTTCGCGGCCTATTCCGCTGCCTTCCCAACCGAAGCCAACGAACTGGTACGTCGCCTGAGCGGTGACCTGCCTGCCGACTTCGCCGAGAAGGCCGACGCCTACATCGCCGAAGTAGCCGCCAAGGGCGAAACCATCGCCAGCCGCAAGGCCAGCCAGAACACCCTGAATGCTTTCGGCCCCCTGCTGCCGGAAGTGCTCGGTGGGTCGGCCGACCTGGCCGGTTCCAACCTGACCCTGTGGAAAGGTTGCAAGGGTGTCAGCGCTGAAGATGCCAGCGGCAACTACATGTACTACGGCGTGCGCGAGTTCGGCATGACCGCCATCATGAACGGCGTTGCCCTGCACGGCGGCCTGGTGCCTTACGGCGCGACCTTCCTGATGTTCATGGAATACGCCCGCAACGCAGTGCGCATGTCGGCGCTGATGAAGAAGCGTGTGATCCATGTCTACACCCACGACTCCATCGGTCTGGGCGAAGACGGCCCGACGCACCAGCCGATCGAGCAACTGACCAGCCTGCGTACCACGCCGAACCTCGACACCTGGCGTCCAGCCGATGCCGTTGAATCGGCGGTGGCCTGGAAAAACGCGCTGGAGCGTAAAGACGGCCCTTCGGCGCTGATCTTCTCGCGCCAGAACCTGCAGCACCAAACCCGCGATGCCGGCCAGATCGCCGACATCAGCCGCGGTGGCTATGTGTTGAAGGACTGCGCAGGCGAGCCTGAACTGATCCTGATCTCCACCGGTTCGGAAGTCGGCCTGGCCGTTCAGGCCTACGACAAACTGACCGAGCAAGGCCGCAAGGTGCGCGTGGTTTCCATGCCTTGCACCAGCGTGTTCGATGCTCAGGACGCTGGCTACAAGCAATCGGTTCTGCCGCTGCAGGTCAGCGCACGTATCGCGATCGAAGCGGCTCATGCCGACTTCTGGTTCAAGTACGTGGGTCTGGAAGGTCGCGTGATCGGCATGACCACCTACGGCGAATCGGCTCCGGCTTCGGCACTGTTCGAAGAGTTCGGCTTCACCCTGGACAACATCCTGGGCCAGGCTGAAGAGTTGCTGGAAGACTAAACCCGGAAGCCGGGTTGTCTGTACTGACGCAATCGCGAGCAAGCTCGCTCCTGCAGGGATGTATACCGTCCTTGTGGGGGCGAGCTTGCTCGCGATGACGATGGCGCAGGCAGCACGAAGCTGATGGTTTCACCACCGGTCATTGAGAACCCCATGCCTCAACCGCGTCCCTACAAAGTTGCACTCAACGGCTACGGCCGGATTGGTCGTTGCGTCTTGCGTGCTCTGTTCGAGCGAGGGGCTGCGGCCGGGTTCGAGATCGTTGCCATCAACGATCTGGCCGACATGGCCAGCGTTGAATACCTGACACGCTTCGATTCCACCCACGGGCGTTTTCCCGGTGAGGTGAAGGTCGATGGCGATTGTCTGCATATCAATGGCAACTGCGTGAAAGTGTTGCGCAGTGCCACCCCCGAAGGCATCGATTGGGCGTCCCTGGGCGTCGATCTGGTGCTGGAATGCTCCGGTGCCTACCACACCCGCGAAGACGGCCAGCGTTTTCTCGACGCCGGCGCGCCGCGGGTGCTGTTCTCCCAGCCGATGGCCAGCGAGGCGGATGTCGACGCCACCATCGTCTATGGGGTGAACCAGGACTGCCTGAGCGGCGACGAACGGCTGGTGTCCAACGCCTCCTGCACCACCAACTGCGGCGTGCCGCTGTTGCGCCTGCTGGATCAGGCCATTGGCCTGGAGTACGTATCGA
This sequence comes from Pseudomonas sp. GW823-FHT03E05, assembly GCF_058796855.1. Lineage (NCBI taxonomy): Bacteria > Pseudomonadati > Pseudomonadota > Gammaproteobacteria > Pseudomonadales > Pseudomonadaceae > Pseudomonas > Pseudomonas sp. GW823-FHT03E05. The sequence continues at coordinate 200,219 of NZ_JBXAJB010000003.1, read as the reverse complement.
TCACCACCATTCACTCGGCGATGAACGACCAGCCGGTGATCGACGCCTATCACCATGAAGACCTGCGGCGTACCCGTTCGGCCTTCCAGTCGGTGATCCCGGTGTCCACCGGTCTGGCGCGGGGTATCGAGCGCCTGTTGCCGGAACTTGCCGGGCGAATTCAGGCCAAAGCAGTGCGGGTGCCGACGGTGAACGTGTCCTGCCTGGACATCACCATGCAGACCGTGAGCGATACCGACGCCACCGAGGTCAACCGGATCCTGCGCGAGGCCGCCACCAGCGGTCCGCTCAAGGGCCTGCTGGCCTACACCGAGCTGCCGCATGCCAGCTGTGATTTCAATCATGATCCCCATTCGGCGATCGTCGATGCCAGTCAGACCCGTGTTTCCGGCCCCCGGCTGGTGAACATCCTGGCCTGGTTCGACAACGAATGGGGCTTTGCCAACCGAATGCTGGACGTAGCTGGGCACTACCTGCACACAGCCGCTCCACGCACTGACACTCAACTCTCTGTTTCTGAAGAACAGTAACCCAGGAATTGCGACCCATGACCGTGTTGAAGATGACCGACCTCGATCTGCAAGGTAAGCGCGTGCTGATCCGTGAAGACCTCAACGTCCCAGTCAAGGACGGTGTTGTCACCAGCGATGCGCGAATCCTGGCTTCGCTGCCGACCATCAAGCTGGCCCTGGAAAAAGGCGCGGCAGTGATGGTCTGCTCGCACCTGGGCCGCCCGACCGAAGGCGAGTTTTCCGCCGAGAACAGCCTCAAGCCGGTGGCCGACTACCTGAGCCGCGCCCTGGGTCGCGAAGTACCGCTGGTGGCCGATTACCTGGGTGGTGTCGAGGTCAAGGCCGGCGACATCGTGCTGTTCGAGAACGTGCGCTTCAACAAGGGCGAGAAAAAGAACGCCGACGAGCTGGCCCAGCAATACGCTGCCCTGTGCGACGTGTTCGTGATGGACGCCTTCGGCACCGCGCACCGCGCCGAGGGTTCGACCCATGGCGTGGCCAAGTTCGCCAAAGTGGCTGCTGCTGGTCCTTTGCTGGCCGCTGAGCTGGACGCGCTGGGCAAGGCCCTGGGCGACCCGGCCAAGCCGATGGCGGCCATCGTTGCCGGCTCCAAGGTGTCGACCAAGCTGGACGTGCTCAATAGCCTGAGCCAGATCTGCGACCAGTTGATCGTCGGTGGCGGCATCGCCAATACCTTCCTCGCCGCTGCCGGGCATCCGGTGGGCAAGTCGCTGTACGAGCCGGACCTGCTGGACACCGCTCGCGCCATCGCCGCCAAGGTCAGCGTACCGCTGCCGGTGGACGTGGTGGTGGCCAAGGAATTTGCCGAGAGCGCTGCGGCCACCGTCAAGCTGATCGCCGATGTGGCCGATGACGACATGATTCTCGACATCGGCCCGCAGACTGCCGCGCAGTTCGCCGAACTGCTGAAATCCTCCAGGACCATCCTCTGGAACGGTCCGGTGGGCGTGTTCGAATTCGACCAGTTCGGCAATGGCACCAAGGTCCTGGCCCAGGCCATCGCTGACAGCGCCGCGTTCTCCATTGCCGGCGGCGGCGATACCCTGGCAGCCATCGACAAATATGGCGTAGCCCAGCAGATCTCCTACATTTCTACCGGTGGCGGCGCCTTCCTCGAGTTCGTCGAGGGCAAGGTGCTGCCGGCGGTTGAAGTCCTGGAAGCCCGGGCCAAGGCCTGAGGCCTCGATTGGCCGGGCAAAGGAGTGTTCTGATGGTCAAGACGTTGCCACTGTTGATCGCCGTGGCGTTGCTGGCGGGCTGTTCCAGTGCCCCCAAGGCAACGCCTGCGGAGGATGCCGGCGAGGTGCAGAAAGGCTGCTACCAGGCTGACTGGCAGGCCGAGACGGCTCCGGTGATCAACAAGCGCCTGGGCCCTGAGGGCCTGGAGAAGTACGAGACGCCGTCAAAGGCCAGGGAACAGGGTTGCCCTTGACGGGTCAGATGGGTTAACGCAACGCGCCGGGGCCTGTTGGCCGCCCGCCGAGGAACATTGATGAAAGGTTTGATCGCCGTGGCGATGCTGGGCTTGTTGGCAGGTTGTGCCAACCTGAACCTGCTCAAGTCGCCGACCACTGACAACTGGACCACCTGGACCTGCGACAGCCAGGCCCAGGTGCTCTGGCGCTACACCGACGACAGCCGCAAGGCCGTCGACGTGCGCCTGGGGGGCGACGACCAGGTACGCCGCCTGAAGCTTGAGCCCAGCGGTTCGGGCTCGCTGTACAGCGACGACATGCTGGCGTTTCACGTCAAGGGCGAGGAGGGCCTGGTCTACTGGGTCGCCACCAATGACCTGATCGGCCGCGGCTGCAAGGCCATGTAGGGGCAGGCTTGCCAGCGGAGGCGGCCTCCAGACCTGTGCAAGGTTCAAGGCCCCTTTCACTGGCGAGCCGGCTCCTGCGTGGCTGTAGAGATTTGGTTTTAACGAATGGAACAGAGCGGGTTGACCCCCGATCTGCAATCACTTGAATAGCAGTCGCCGCTACGGCAGGCTTGCACGATTAACGACCCTCGACCGGGAGAGACACACACAATGGCACTCATCAGCATGCGCCAGATGCTGGACCACGCAGCCGAGTTCGGCTACGGCGTTCCAGCCTTCAACGTCAACAACCTTGAGCAGATGCGCGCCATCATGGAAGCCGCTGACAAGACTGACTCCCCGGTGATCGTCCAGGCTTCGGCCGGCGCCCGCAAATACGCCGGCGCGCCTTTCCTGCGTCACCTGATTCTGGCTGCCATCGAAGAGTTTCCGCATATCCCGGTGTGCATGCACCAGGACCACGGCACCAGCCCTGACGTCTGCCAGCGCTCCATCCAACTGGGCTTTTCCTCGGTGATGATGGACGGCTCCCTCGGTGAAGACGGCAAGACCCCGACCGACTACGAATACAACGTCCGTGTTACCCAGCAAACCGTAGCCATGGCTCACGCCTGCGGCGTGTCGGTAGAAGGCGAACTGGGCTGCCTGGGTTCGTTGGAAACCGGCATGGCCGGTGAAGAAGACGGTATTGGCGCCGAGGGCGTGCTGGACCACAGCCAGATGCTGACCGACCCGGAAGAAGCCGCGGACTTCGTCAAGAAGACCCAGGTGGATGCCTTGGCCATCGCCATCGGTACCAGCCACGGCGCCTACAAGTTCACCAAGCCGCCTACCGGCGACGTACTGGCCATCGACCGCATCAAGGAAATCCACAAGCGCATCCCTAACACTCACCTGGTGATGCACGGCTCTTCGTCGGTTCCGCAAGAGTGGCTGGCGATCATCAACCAGTACGGCGGCGACATCAAAGAAACCTACGGCGTGCCGGTTGAAGAAATCGTCGAAGGCATCAAGTACGGCGTACGCAAGGTCAACATCGACACCGACCTGCGCCTGGCATCCACTGGTGCCATGCGCCGCCTGATGGCCACCAACCCCAGCGAGTTCGACCCGCGCAAGTTCTTCGGCGCCACCGTGACCGCCATGCGCGATGTCTGCATCGCCCGTTACGAAGCCTTCGGCACCGCCGGCAACGCCTCGAAGATCAAGCCGATCTCCCTGGAAGCCATGTTCCAGCGTTACCTCAAGGGTGAGCTGAACGCCAAGGTCAACTGAGCCTAAGCGTCGAACGAAGAAGCCCGCAGCGATGCGGGCTTTTTTGTATCCGGAATTCTTGCCTTCGTAGGCGCTGGCAAGCCGGCTCCTACGCAGGGAGGGGGGTCAGGTCTTGTTGTGGTCGATGTCCAGCTTGGAAAAGGTCACCTTGCCGCCTTCGCTGGTATAGCCGGTGTTGTCCTGCACATAAACCCCGGCCTTGAAGTACAGCGGCTTGTCGCGCCAGGTCGCGCTCAACTGGCTGTCCCACTGATAGCCGGCAGCGCTGACGCCCAGGGCGCCGCCCGGGCTCAGGTGGATCAGGTAGGAAAACTCCCGGTCCATGGGCACGTTCTCGGCGATGGTGATGACACGGCCTTCCTCGTCGTCCGGGTGCAGGCGCACCTTGGCCACGATGTTGCCGCTGCCCTTGCTGGTCTTGTACTGGTACTCGACCTTCACCAGCGGCTTGGTGCTGTTGTAGGCGTGGATCTGGCCGATGACGATCTTGCCCGAGGAGGGCACCTGGTTCACCGCCAGGGTCGCGTACAGCAGGTTGTCCGCTTCGGGGTAGGTCCAGTTGCGCAAGGTGCCGTTGGAGTAGGTCTCGCGCAGCTCGGTGCGCGGGTAGATGGCGTTCTCGGTTTTCGAGCCGGTCACCGGCGACCAGAAGAACAGGGTGCCGGTATCGGAGTGGAAATACTGGTCCTTGAACCCCTTGACCAGTGTCGGGGTGTCGATGGTCGCCGGCGGGCTGCCGACGGGAACGCTGAGGTTCCAGGTTGCCAGGTCGATCATGGTGGTTTTCCGCAAGGCATGACTGATGCAGGTGGCCGAAGGCTTTAGCCTGCGCTTCTTAGGGGGTCTTTATAGCGCAGAAGCGGTGCTTGGCGAGGCCCGTATGGCGGATATATGGCGTCAGCAAAATGTCGAAATGCCATCTATCCCGGTTTTTATGCGGCAACTCTGTGACCGTTAGTCGGGAGTCGTGCCCATTGGCGAAGTGATGGCGTGTTGGCAGCTTCTGCTTTTGAGGATCCGGGTCTAGAGTGAAACCTTAGGTTTTACCGGGTTTTTACACCCGTTCAGTCTTATTACAGACAAGAGAAGCAGCATGGAATGCGTGCAACCAGAGCCAGCCGAAGGCCACTCCACTCTTCTGATCGTCGATGACTATCCTGAAAACCTCCTCAGCATGCGTGCTCTGTTGCAGCGCCAGGACTGGCAGGTGATGACCGCCGCCTCGGGGGTCGAGGCCCTGGGCCTGCTGCTCGAACATGAAGTGGACCTGGTGTTGCTGGATGTACAGATGCCCGGCATGGATGGCTTCGAAGTCGCCCGCCTGATGCGTGGCAGCCAACGTACCCGGCTGACCCCGATCATCTTTCTCACCGCCAACGAACAGTCTCAGGACGCTGTGATCAAGGGCTATGCCAGTGGCGCCGTGGACTACCTGTTCAAGCCGTTCGACCCACAGATTCTCAAGCCCAAGGTCCAGGCCCTGCTGGAGCATCAGCGCAACCGCCGGGCCCTGCAGCACCTCAGCCACGACCTGGAGGTGGCACGGGCCTTCAATGCCTCGGTGCTGGACAACGCTGCCGAGGGCATCCTGGTGGTGGACGAGGGCGGGTGCGTGCGTTTCGCCAATCCGGCGGTCTCGCGCCTGCTCAATGCCCAGGTCAAGGAGCTGGAAGGCTCGCCCTTTCTCGACTACCTGCAAAAGCCCCACGTTCCCGACTGGAGCGGCTCCGAGCTCTACGCCTGTTATCGCCGGGGCGAAACCTATCGCCTGCACGACGCTCAGATGCGCACCGTGCCCGGCCAGTTGATCAGCGTGGCCTTGTCCTGTGCGCCCTTGCCCAGTGACCAGAAGGCAATGGTGGTCACCCTGCTGGACATGTCCGAAGTGCGTCACCTGCACCAGCAACTGGAATACCAGGCCGTGACCGACCCGCTGACCGGCCTGCTCAACCGCCGCGGCTTCTATCAGACGGTGGAAAACATCCTGCTGCGCAGCGACCGCTCGGGAAAGTCCCTGGTCCTGCTCTACCTGGACCTCGACGGCTTCAAGCGGGTCAACGACTCCCTGGGGCACGACGCCGGCGACCGGGTGCTGCGCTGGGTTTCCGAGCAATTGAAGGACTGCCTGCACTCCTTCGACATTCTCGGGCGCATGGGCGGCGACGAATTCACCGCGCTGCTGGAACTGAGCTTCCCCGAGCAGGCGGCGAAGATCGCCGAGAAGCTGATCGAACGCCTGTCCATCAACCAGCAGATCGATGGCCTGGAGGTGGTGCTGGGGGCGAGTATCGGCATCGCCATCTACCCCGACTGCGGCTCCAACCTGGACGGCCTGTTGCGGGCGGCGGACATCGCCATGTACGAAGCCAAGCGCGCCGGCCGCCAGCAGTACCGCTACTACGATCATGAGATGAATGGCCGCGCCCGTTCGCGGCTGATGCTCGAGGAAAGCGTGCGCAGCGCCGTGGAGCGCAAGGAATTCACCCTGGTGTACCAGCCCCAGGTGGCCATTGCCGACGGGCGCCTGCGCGGTTTCGAAGCCTTGCTGCGCTGGCGTCATCCGAGTGTGGGCGACGTGCCTCCGGGGCTGTTCCTGCCCCTGCTTGAGGAGGCACGGCTGATCAGCCGCCTGGGCAGTTGGATCTATCAACAGGGCGCGGCCCAGCGCAAGGACTGGGAGCAGGTGTTCAGCCCCGACCTGGTGCTGGGCGTCAGCCTCAGTGCCACCCAGTTCAACATGCCCAACCTGGTGGCCGAGCTGCGCCAGGTGCTGTCGCGCCATGGCCTGCAACCGCGCCAACTGGAGGTGGAGGTTACCGAGGCCGCCTTGACCCAGAACCTGGATGACACCCGCAAACAGTTGCAGCTCCTGCGTCAGCTGGGGGTGCGGGTGGCCCTGGATGACTTCGGCTCGGGCAGTTGTTGCCTGGCCTACCTGCGTGACCTGCAACTGGACACCCTCAAGCTCGATCGCCACCTGATTGCCCGCCTACTGACCTCGCCAAGGGATGCCGCCATTGCCCGCTGCGTGATCGACCTGTGCAAGCAGTTCGACCTGCTGGTGATCGCCGAGGGCGTGGAAACCCTCGAGCAATACCAGTGGCTCAAGGCCAATGGCTGCGAGTATGTGCAAGGTTTCCTGGTGGCTCGGCCGCTGACCGCCAGTATCGCCAGCCAGTTTGCCCAGCCCTTTGACTGGAGCGCGCTACAGGCCTGAATTCGCTACACTGGCGCCTTTTATGCCCTGCGTTGCCCCTTCATGACCGCACTCAAATACCTCCAGGCCTATCCCGTTGCCTTGCAGCAGCAAGTGCGCCAGTTGATCGATGAACAGCGCCTGGGCGACTACCTGAGCCAGCGTTACCCGGGCCGGCACGCCGTACAGAGCGACAAGGCGCTGTACAGCTACGCTCTGGAGCTCAAGCAGGAATACCTGCGCAATGCGCCGGCCATCGACAAGGTGCTGTTCGACAACCGTCTGGACCTGACCCACCGTGCCCTGGGCCTGCATACCACGGTTTCCCGGGTGCAGGGCGGCAAGCTCAAGGCCAAGAAAGAGATCCGCATCGCTTCGCTGTTCAAGGAGGCGGCGCCGGAATTCCTGCGGATGATCGTGGTGCACGAGCTGGCCCACTTCAAGGAATCGGATCACAACAAGGCGTTCTACAAGCTCTGCGAGCATATGCTGCCGGGCTATCACCAGCTGGAGTTCGACCTGCGGGTCTACCTGACCTGGCGCGACCTGCAAGGCAAGGCGGGAGCGCCGGATTAACCCCTGAAGGCAAGGAGTGGGCGATGGATGTGAGCAAGACCAAGAGCAGTTTCTACCGCCGCCTGTATGTGGCGTACCTGATCGACAGCGGCCTGGCCAGCAGCGTGCCGGCGCTGACCGAGGTCACCGGCATGCCGCGGCGCACCGCCCAGGACACCATCGCGGCCCTGGCGGACCTGGACATCCTCTGCGAGTTCGAGCAGCAGGACGGCGCGCGCAACCATGCCGGGCGTTACCGGATCCACAACTGGGGCGCCATCGACAAGGGCTGGATCGAGCCCAACCTGCGGCAGATCAAGGCCGTGCTGGGCTATCCCTGAGGCTCAGGAGCGACGCATGCCGATGTGAGGAATACCGTCCTCCAGGTATGCTTCGCCCGCCACCACGAAACCGTAGCGGCCGTAATAGGCCTGCAGATGAGCCTGGGCCGAGAGGTAGATCGGCGTTTGCGGCCAGTGCCGCTCGGCCTGCTTCAGCGCCTGCTCCATCAGGGTGTGGCCCAGGCCCTGGCCACGGGCCTGTTCAGCGATGACCACGCGGCCGATGACCACGTCGCCGCCCTGGGAAGTCGGGTCCAGCAGGCGCAGGTAGGCCAGCAACCGGTCGCCGTCCCAGGCCATCAGGTGGCAGGTATCGCCTTCAAGGTCGCGGCCGTCGACTTCCTGATAAGGGCATTTCTGTTCCACCACGAAGACTTCGGTGCGCAATTGCAGAATCGCGTACAACTGTTCCTTGCCCAGGTCGGTGTGGTGTTTGCAGACCCATTCGATGGTCATCTTCATATCCTGTATTGAGTGCTGCGCGAAATAGTAAGCACATCGCCACGGGATGTCTTGCCGGTTGTCACGCAGAAATTGTTTCTGTGAGATGGGTCAAAATGCCACTACTGAGATCACTGGTATTTGTCTTCTTTGTGTAATCTGTTTTCAAGACCTGTGCATGGGTTCTGATGAGCTAATGTTAGGAGCTGGGCCGACCTGTGCCGCACAGGCCGCGACCCTGGAGTATGGGCTGGAACGCGCTGGGCCCAGGGCCCGCTAAGGATCTATTAGCATGCTGCGACTGCATCGAGCTTTGGCTTTGATCGGATTGCTGTTGCTGGGCCAGAGCGCTTTTGCCGAAAGGCTGCGGCTGGTCGCCGATGCCTGGCCACCCTTTACCGACGCGACCCTGGTCAATGGCGGCGTGGCCACCGACATTGTCAGCACCGCCCTGTCCCGCGCCGGCTATTCCAGCGAATTCGAGCAGGTGCCCTGGGCCCGGGCCCTGCTGGGCATCGGCGAGGGGCGCTACGACGTGCTGGTGAATGCCTGGTACAACGAAGAGCGCACCCAGTTGGGGCAGTTCTCCGCGGAATACATGGTCAACCGCGTGCGCTTCATCAAGCGCAAGGACGCGCCGCTGGAATACAGCAACCTCAAGCAGCTGCATGAGTACCCGGTGGCAGTGGTGCGTGGCTACGCCTATTCCCCCGAATTCGACAATGACCCCGACCTGCAGAAGGTGCCGGTGCACAACTTCGCCATGGCGGTGCGCATGCTGGCGGCGGATCGGGTCAAGCTGACCCTGGAGGACGAATACGTTGCCCGCTACTACCTGGCCCGGGAGTCACCGCGGGTACGCAATGCGGTGGAGTTCCTGCCCAAGCCCCTGAGCGAGAACAGCCTGCATATCCTGGTCAGTCTGAAGAACCCCGAGCATGCGCAGATCGTGGCCAGGTTCGACAAGGAAATCGCTGCCATGAAAGCTGACGGCAGCTACGACCGCCTGCTGCGCCAGCACGGCATGTAACCGAAGATGCAGGAGCTGGCTTGCCAGCGAAAGCGACTCCGGACCGTGCATGAGTCTTGCGGCCCCTTTCGCCGGCAAGCCGGCTCCTACGGTTTTGCGTTGTCGCTGGTGTCCTTGATCAGATGCGCCGCCAGGGTCCGCAACGGGCCCAACTGACGGCAGATCAGCGCCAGTTGGGTCTGCACCAGGCGCTGGCCTTCGTCGACCTCGTCGGGCATTTGCTCCAGCTCATTGGCCAGGGCTTCTTCGGCATCGCTCTGGATATCGATCGGGGTCTTGTTGGCCAAACCCTGGGCAATCTCGTCGATGCTAGCCGCCAGGCTGACCCCGGCGCCTTCGATCAAGTGCTCGCGAACTTCGTCCGGCAGCCGGGTCTCGCGGTGTGCGCCCAGGCCCGAGAGGTAGCTGAGCAAGGTGTGGGACAGCACCAGGAAGCGGAAGCCCACGTCCGCTTCCTTACGGAAATGCCCGGGTTCCATGAGCATGTTGGCCAGGGTGGTGGACAGCGCGGCGTCGGCGTTGTGGGCGTTGCGCCGGGCCAGGCGGTAGGCCAGGTCGTCGCTCTTGCCGGCGGCGTACTGCTGCATGATCTGGCGCAGGTAGATGCTGTTGCAGGTCAGGGTGTTGGCCAGCACCTTGTTCAGGCGCCGGCCCTGCCAGTCCGGCAGGAACAGGAACACCGCCAGCCCGGCGATCAGGCTGCCCAACAGCGTATCGAACAGCCGCGGCAGGAACAGCCCATAACCGTCGCCCACCTGGTTGAAGCAGAACAGCACCATCAGAGTGATGGCCGCCGTGGCCAGGGTGTAGCGGGTGGTGCGGTTGGTGAAGAACACCACCCCGGCGGCAATGGCGAACAGCGACTGCACCAAGGGGCTGGGGAACAGGTCGAACAGCGCCCAGGCGATGGTCAGGCCGATGGCGGTGCCGATGATCCGCTGGCCCAGCTTGCGCCGGGTAGCGCCGTAGTTGGGCTGGCAGACGAACAGGGTGGTGAGGATGATCCAGTAACCCTGGGAAGGGTGGATCAAATGCACCATGCCGTAGCCGATGCTCAGCGCCAGGGGCAGGCGCAGGGCATGGCGGAACAGCAGCGAGGTTGGCGTCAGCTGGGTGCGCAGGCGGGTCCAGACATCCTTGAAGTTGCGTGGCGAACGGTCCAGCAGGCTGCTGTCGGTGGCGTCCGCCAGGGCGTCGGGGTTGCTGGCGTCGCTGAGCAGGCGGTCGAGGGTGCCGAGGTTGGCCGCCAGGGCTCGCAATGAGCGCAACAGCCCGCGCCAGGCCGGGTTGCTCTGGATCCGCAGGTGTTCCAGGGAAGCGTGCAGGTCGCCCAGGGCCTCGGCGAAGGTGGCGTCATAGACGAACGGCTGGCGCAACTGGATGGATTCGGCCAGGGCACGGCAGGCCTTGCCCTGCTGGCGCAGCAGGCGCTGGCAGCGGAACAGCACGTCGCTGTGGAAAAACGCCTCGGTCAGGGCGTTGTACGGGTAGTGGGAAGAGCTGGCGCGCTCGTGAATGTCCTGGGCCAGGAAGTACAGCTTCAGGTAGCGGCTGACCTTCGACCCCGGCCGGCCGTTGCCCACCCGGTGCAGGATGATTTCCTTGGCGACGTTGAGGGCCGCCACCACCTTGCCGTTCTGCTTGGCCAGTTCCAGGCGCCGGGCCTCCACGTCCAGCTGGCGGATGGGCTCGAACAGCGAGGACTTGAGCTTGAGGTAGTAACCCAGTTCGCGAAACAGCCGGGCCAGGCTCTGCTGCACCGGCTGGTTGGAAAACAGCGCTTGCCACAGCACCGACAGCAGGCCGTACCAGGCGGCGCCGGCCACCAGCAGCAGCGGCTCGTGCCAGAAATCGATCACCGCGCCGCCGCGCTGGTCGACGCCGATCATGGTGTAGACCGAGAGGATCAGGGTCGCCGAGGCGATGGCGCCATAGCGTTCGCCCAGCGCCCCCAGCATGGTCAGGCCGAAGCTGGCCAGGGCCAGGGCGATGGCGAAGATCCAGGGGTAGGGGAATAGCAGTTCCACCGACAGCGCGGCAATGCTGAAGCACACCAGGGTCACGGCCAGGGAATTGAGCCGGCCTTGCCAGCTGTCATCGGTTTCCGCCAGGGCGCTGGCGATGATGCCGAGGAACAGCGGGATCAGCAGGGCCATTTCATCCTGATACCAGCACAGCGCCATGCTGCCGGTCAGGGCGATGAACACCCGCACGCTGTAGCTGAATTTATCCAGCGCCCAGAGGCGGCGCAGGGATTGGCGAAAAGAGGTCGAGGACATGGAGTAGGGCAGGCCTTCCGGGGCGATGCAGCTAAATTGAGCCAGTATTGACGACGGCGCAATGCCGTCGTCACATCGGCCGGCAAATTCTGTTGCCGTTGCCGGTCGGACACCTGTAGCCGCTGCCGCAGGCTGCGACAGGTCCGCAGGACCTCAGCTGACATTGGATCGCCGCGCCCCTTCGGGTCGTTCGCAGCCTGCGGCAGCGGCTACAGGGACACGCAGCGGCTCAGACGTACTGCGCCGCCGCGTAGCCCGAGGCCCAGGCCCACTGGAAGTTGAAGCCGCCCAGGTGGCCGGTGACGTCCAGCACTTCACCGATGAAATACAGCCCCGGGCTCTTCAGCGATTCCATGGTCTTGGACGAAACTTCCCGGGTGTCGACGCCGCCCAGGGTCACTTCGGCGGTGCGGTAGCCCTCGGTGCCCGCCGGTACCAGTTGCCAGCTGCCGAGTTTCTGCGCCACGTCCGCCAGCTCCGCCGGGGTGTACTGCTTCATCGGCTTGGAGACGAACCAGTGGTCGGCCAGCAGGCCGGCCATCTTCTTGGTGAAGATCTCCCCCAGGAGGGTCTTGAGCTCGCTGTTGGGGCGCTCGGCCTGCTGCTGTTGCAGCCAGCCCAGGGCGTCGTGGTCCGGCAGCAGGTTGATCTCGACGCTGTCGCCGGGCTGCCAGTAGGAGGAAATCTGCAGGATCGCCGGGCCGCTGAGGCCGCGGTGGGTGAACAGGATGTTCTCGCGAAAGCTCTGGTCGTTGCAGCTCACCAGGCAATCCACCGAGGTCCCCGACAGCTCGCTGCACAGTTCCTTGAGCTGGTCGGTGATGGTGAACGGCACCAGGCCGGCACGGGTCGGCAGCAGTTCGTGGCCGAACTGTTTGGCCACCTGATAACCGAAGCCGGTGGCGCCCAGCGTCGGGATCGACAGCCCGCCGGTGGCGATCACCAGCGATTGGCACTGAACCTGGCCGAGGGTGGTGTCGAGCAGGTAGCCGCTTTCGACCTTTTCGATGGTCTGGATCGAGGTGTCCAGGCGCAGCTCCACGCCGACCTGATCGCACTCGTCGAGCAGCATGCCGAGGATGTCGCTGGACTTGTTATCGCAGAACAGCTGGCCGAGTTTCTTCTCGTGGTAGGGCACGCCGTGCTTGGCCACCAGGCCGATGAAATCCCACTGGGTGTAGCGCGCCAGGGCCGATTTGCAGAAGTGCGGGTTCTGCGACAGGAAATTGGCCGGCTCGGTGTACATATTGGTGAAATTGCAGCGACCGCCGCCGGACATCAGGATTTTCTTGCCGGCCTTGTTGGCGTGGTCCAGCAGCAACACCTGGCGGCCCCGGCCAGCCGCGGTCAGGGCGCACATCAGGCCGGCGGCGCCGGCGCCAATGATCACGACTTCGGTAGAACGCAAAACGGTGTCCTCGCACAAAATTCTGTAGGAGCGAGCTTGCTCGCTCCTACAGGGACGGTGGGGTTAAAGGACGCGCACGCGCAGCGAACGGCCCTTGATCTTGCCGTTGTTCAGGCGCTGCAGCGCCTGCATGACCACGGTGCGTTCAACCGCCACATACGACTGGAAGTCGAAGATCGCGATCTTGCCGACCTGGGCGCCCGGGATGCCGGCGTCGCCGGTCAGTGCGCCGAGAATATCCCCCGGACGTACCTTGTCCTTGCGCCCGCCGGCGATGCACAACGTGCTCATCGGTGGCTGCAGCGGGGCGCCGCCCTGGGACTTGAGGTTATCGACCTGATCCCAGTTCAACGGGGCTTTCTGCAGTTGTTCGATGGCTTGCGCACGATGTGCTTCGGACGGTGCGACGAGGCTGACCGCGATGCCTTTCTCGCCAGCGCGACCGGTACGGCCAACGCGGTGAATGTGGATTTCCGAATCGCGGGCCAGCTCGACGTTGATCACCATGTCCAGCGCATCGATGTCCAGGCCACGGGCGGCGACGTCGGTGGCGACCAGTACCGATGTGCTGCGGTTGGCGAACATCGCCAGCACCTGATCGCGGTCACGCTGCTCCAGGTCGCCGTGCAGGCCGACGGCGGAAATGCCTTTGGCGGTCAGGTGATCGACGGTTTCTTGCACTTGCTGCTTGGTGAAGCAGAACGCCACACAGGAGGCCGGGCGGAAGTGGTGCAGGACTTTGGTCACTGCGCTCATGCGTTCTTCCGGGGAAATCTCGTAGAAACGCTGTTCGATCTGCGTGTCGTCGTGGAACGCTTCGGCTTTCACCGTCTGCGGATCACGCATGAATTTCGACGCCAGTTGCTTGATGCCCACCGGGTACGTGGCGGAGAACAGCAGGGTCTGGCGGCGCGACGGGGTCTTTTCGATGATGTCTTCGATGGCGTCGTAGAAGCCCATATCGAGCATGCGGTCGGCTTCGTCGAGCACCAGCGTGTTCAGGCCGTCGAGCACCAGCGAACCCTTGCGTAGATGCTGCTGGATACGCCCTGGGGTGCCGACGATGATATGCGCACCGTGCTCCAGGGAGGCGATCTGTGGCCCGAACGACACGCCGCCGCACAGGGTCAGGACCTTGATGTTGTCTTCGGCGCGAGCCAGCCGGCGCACTTCCTTGGCCACCTGGTCGGCCAGCTCGCGAGTCGGGCAGATCACCAGGGCCTGGCAGCCGAAGTAGCGCGGGTTGATCGGGTTCAGCAGGCCGATGCCAAAGGCCGCGGTCTTGCCGCTGCCGGTCTTGGCCTGGGCGATCAGGTCCATGCCCTTGAGGATCACCGGCAAGCTCTGCGCCTGGATCGGCGTCATCTGGGCATAACCGAGGGAGTCGAGGTTAGCCAGCATGGCGGGAGACAGGGGCAAAGTATTAAAAGCGGTGGCAATGGTGGTCACGGGACTGGCCTGCAAAACAAAATGTCGCGCAGTGTATCAGTCCCGCTCCCACAACCTGCAAATTCTGGACGAGCAGCCTTGCAGGGGCGGTTTTGTGTAGGCGCTGGCTTGCCAGCGAAAGCGGCCGCGAGGTTGGCGCAGGGCCCGGGGGGGCTCTTCGCCGGCAAGCCGGCTCCTACGGGGGGAGGTGCGTGGGTTCAGTGTTCGATGTGCTCCTCCTCGAGCTTGCGCGCGCGCCGGCCATCGGTGGGCGACAGCTGGAGGAAGATCGCCGCCGCCAGCATCGCCATGATGCCTACCGTGAGGAAGGTCAGTTGGAAGGCGCCGAGCACGGTGTCCACGCCATCGTTGCCCAACTCAGCGGTAAAGCCGCCCAGCAGCGCGCCGGCACAGGCCACCCCAAGGCTCAGGGACAGTTGCGCCACCACCGACAGCAGGCTGTTGCCGCTGCTGGCGGCGGCATCGTCGAGGTCGATCAGGGTCACGGTGTTCATCGCCGTGAACTGCAGCGAGTTGATCGCCCCCAGCACCGCCAGCATGCCCAGCAGCAGCGGGTAGGGCGTCTGTTCGCTGACCAGCCCCATGCTGGCCAGCATGATGCCCAGGGCCAGGGTGTTGCCGGTGAGCACGATGCGGTAGCCCAGGCGCTCGATCAGTGGCCGGGCGATGGATTTGGCCAGCATTGCCGCGGCCGCCAGGGGCAGCATGCTCATCCCCGCCTGGGACGGTGAATAGCCCAGGGCCACTTGCAGCAGCAGGGGCACCAGGAACGGCAGGGCGCCGCTGCCCAGGCGGGCGAACAGGTTGCCCAGAATGCCCACGGCAAAGGTCCGCACCTTGAACAGTGACGGGGCGAACAGCGGGTTGTCGGTGTGCACGGCCCGGAGCCAGTAGGCCGCCAGGCAGGCCAGCCCGCCGAACAGCAGCAACATCACCCGCAAGTGCGGCAGGTGCAGTTCCCCCAGGCCTTCCATGGCGATGGTGATCAGCACCATCGCCGCGCCGAACAGCACAAAGCCCAGGCTGTCGAAGCGTGTGCGCTCGCTGCCGCGCAGGTCGGGAATGAAACGCCACACCGCATAGCAGCCAACGGCGCCTACCGGCAGGTTGATCAGGAAGATCCAGTGCCAGGTCAGGTACTGCACCATCCAGCCGCCCATGGTCGGGCCGATCAGCGGCCCCAGAAGCCCGGGAATGGTGATGAAGCCCATGATCCGCACCAGTTCCGAACGCGGGTAGGCACGCAGCACCACCAGCCGTCCCACCGGCAGCATCAGCGCACCGCCCAGGCCCTGGATCACCCGGGCGCCAATCAGCTGGGTCAGGGTGTTGGACAGGGCGCAGAGCAGGGAACCGATGCTGAACAGCAAGATGGCGCCGAAGAAGATCCGCTTGGTGCCGAAGCGGTCGGCGATCCAGCCCGAGGCCGGGATCAAGAGGGCCACAGTGAGCATGTAGGCGATGATCACCCCCTGCATGCGCAGCGGGTTTTCCGCCAGGTCCTGGGCCATGGCCGGCAGGGCGGTATTGAGGATGGTGCCGTCCAGGGACTGCATGAAGAAGGCGATGGCCACCACCCAGGGCAGCCAGCGGGCGGTGGTGGCATCGAGTGGCGCGCGTTCGGGCATGGGACCTCTGGGTGAGTTCAGGTTTGAGGGCGGTTTCTACAGGGTCAGGGTCAGGCGGCTGACCAGCGCTCCGGGCAAGTGCATCGAAGCGGTCTGGCGCTGGCCGTAGGTACTGGCCGACAGCAGCAGCTCGCGTTGCTCGGTCAGGGCCTCCAGCTGCGAGCCCAGCAGGCTGTAGACGCTGTCATCGAAGCGCATGGTGCTCACCGGCGCCTGGATCTCGCCGTTCTCCACCCAGAAGGTGGCGAAGCGGGTCATGCCGGTCAGGCGCGCCGCCGGCAGGTCCGAGTAGTTCAGGTACCACAGGTTGCTGATGTACAGCCCGGTGCCCAGCTGCTTGAGGATCTCCTGCTGGGACAACCGCCCAGCGGCCATGTTCAGTGCACTGGGGTACTCGCCGCTGCCGGCACCATTGGTGGTCAGGCCGTACTCGGCGGCGCTGCGGGAGTTGATCAGTTGGGCATTAGCGCTGCCCGCGGCGATCAGTGACAGGTCGCTGCGCGGGTAGCCTTCGTCGGAAAACGCCGGGCTCAGGGAACCGCTGACCTGTTCGTCGAGCGACACCAGCGGGTTCAGCGCGGCATCACCGGCATAGAGCTTCTGCAACGGGCTGTGCTTGCTGGCGATCGACTGGGCCGAGAAGCCGCCCCAGGCCAGCATGCCCATGATCTCCTCCAGGGCCGCCGGCGCCAGGTAGGCCCGGTACTGCCCGGGCGCCAGGGTGCGCAGTGGCCGGCCAAGGAATTCCAGTTGTTCCCGGGCCTGCTGGAAGCGCAGGGCGAAGGCCTGGCTGTCCCAGGCGTGCCCGGCGTAGCTGGCCTTCACCGCCTCGCCGTTTTCGTGGAACAGGCTGAAATCGAAGTTGAAGCTGTTGGCCTGGTGCCAGCCGAAGGCCCCGCCGGAACTGGCGAAGCCACGGCTGATGGGGCCGGCAGCGTAGATGCCCACCAGGTCCAGGCCGGCGCCGGCGCGACCGATTTCTTCCACCACCTGCTCACTGCCGGGCAGCGGCTGGTCCTGCACGTGATGGCTTTGCCAATGGGTGTGGTTGAGCATCAGGTACGGGTCGGCCGGCAGCAGTGGCAGGGTCTCGCGCAGTTGTTGCAGGCCATCGGCCAGGCGCTGGCGATCCACCTCGGGGTCATTGCTCAGGGTGATGCTGAGGTCGGCGTGGCGGCCATTGTCGATCAGCTTGAAATGCACGCTGGCCTGTTGCACCTGCCCGGCCTGGCGCACCTTGGCGTGGTTGAAGCGAATGAACTCCGAGGCTTCGGCGGCGTAGCTCAGGGTGAACTGCTCGGTCTCGCGCAGCGCGTCTTTGAGCCACTGCACCAAGGCCTTGAATGGCTGGGCCTGATCGGCTGTCCTGGTCATCAGGCGTCTCCTCCAAATACATCAATCTTGCTGAATACGCAGGCCGGCGAAGCATGGCCGACGCGAATCACCTGGTTGGGCTCGCCCTTGCCGCAGTTGGGTGTGCCCAGCACCTGGAAGGTGCTGCGGTCGCCGACCGCGCTGAGGTTGCGCCAGAACTGCGCGGAAATCCCCCGGTAGTTGGGGTTCTTGACCACGCCGCGGAGTTCGCCGTTCTCGATCAACTGGCCCCATTCGCAGCCGAACTGGAACTTGTTGCGCGCATCGTCGATGGACCAGGAACGGTTGGTGGACATCAGGATGCCGTGCTCGATGTGCCCGATCAGTTGCTCCAGGGGCTGGTCGCCGGGCTCGATGTTGAGGTTGGCCATGCGGTCGATCGGTGCACGGTTCCAACTGCTGGCGCGGCTGTTGGCGACGCCGTCGAGGCCGCTGCGGTATTGCGACAGGGCGCTGCCCAGGGGGCGTACCAGCAGGCCCTCGCGAATCAGGAACTGCTTGCTGGCCGCGGTGCCGTCGTCGTCGTGACTGTAGCTGGCCAGTTCCTCGGGGATCTGCGGGTCGAAAGTCACGTTGAGCAGCGAGGAGCCGTATTGCAGGCGGCCGAAATCCTGCTGTTTGACGAAGCTGGTGCCGGCGTAATTGCGCTCGTCTCCGAGAATGCGGTCCAGCTCCAGGGGATGACCGATGGATTCGTGGATCTGCAGCATCATCTGGTCCGGCATCAGCAGCAGGTCCCGCGGGCCCTGGGGGGTATTGGGCGCCAGCAGCAGTTGCAGGGCCTGGTCGGCGACCCGCGGCGCGGCCCCCAGCAGGCCACAGCGGCTGATCACATCGCCGGCGCCCTGCTGGCCGAAGTTCTCCCGGCCGAGGCTGCGGGTCTGGCTGTCGCTGCCGTCGTAGGCGGTCACGTCCAGGCCCGGGTAGACAAAACGCTGGGCCTGGCGCAGCTCGGCGCCGGCGCTGTTGAGGTAGATCTGTTCGACCTGGGTCACGCCGATGCCCACCTGCCAGTTCACCAGGCGTTCATCCTTGGGCACCGAGGCCGACTCCTCGCCCAGCAGCTGATAGCAGTCGCTGAGGGAGGGGAAGGGCTGCTCCAGGTTGGGCGAGAAATAGTCCGCGCGGTGGCTGGAGACCGGTTGCTCACGCAGGTCCAGCAGGGCATGGGCGGCGATGACCCGGGCCTGCTGCTCGGCGCGGTCAAGGGCGGCCTGCAGGCCGCTTTGCGACAGGTCGTTGGTGGCGGCGTAGGCTTCCACGCCGCGCACCCGCACGGTCAGCATCGCCCCTTCGTCTCGGCCCAGGCTCGGCGGCTCGGCGACGTTCTTGCGCACCGACAGGTACTGGTCCGACTCGCGGACATAACGCAGGGAAAAGAATTCGGCGCCCGTGCGCAAGGCAGCGAAGCGCTGCTTGAGCTGGGGGTGAAAGTCGAACATGGAGGACCTCCTTGTGAGGCGCGATAGCGGGTCGACGCGTTTCGCCAGCAAACGGAACACCGCCCGGCGGTTCCTACAGGTATAGGTGCTGATGGGCGCGGGGGCGAAAGGGGATGTGCAAGTTGCAGAACTGTAGCCGCTGCCGAAGGCTGCGATCAAGGAAGTAGTTCTGAGGGAATGAAGGGAAGAGAAAAAGGGCGCCGACCCTTGCGGTCGGCGCCCGTCAGGCTTACTGCGCGGCGGGAGTCACATCGCGCATCGGCTTGCCACGTACCGGGGCTTCACCGGCTACGTAGTAGGCCGCGGTGCTGCGTGGCAGTGGCTGGCGGCCACGGATCTTGTCGGCGATTTTCTCGGCCATCATGATCGTCGGCGCGTTGAGGTTGCCGGTGGTGATGATCGGCATGATCGAGGCATCCACCACGCGCAGGCCTTGCATGCCATGCACGCGACCCTGGCCATCCACTACAGCCATGTCGTCGGTGCCCATCTTGCACGAGCAGGATGGGTGGAAGGCGGTCTCGGCGTGCTCGCGGACGAACTTGTCCAGTTGCTCGTCGGTCTGCACCTCGATGCCCGGGCTGATCTCGCGGCCGCGGAAAGGGTCCAGGGCCGGCTGCTGCATGATTTCACGGGTCAGGCGGATGCCGTCGCGGAATTCCTGCCAGTCCTGCTCGGTGGCCATGTAGTTGAAGAGGATGCTCGGGTGCTGGCGCGGGTCCTTGGACTTGAGCTGCACGCGGCCACGGCTCGGCGAGCGCATGGAGCCCATGTGCGCCTGGAAGCCGTGCTCTTTCACACCATTGCTGCCGTTGTAGTTAATCGCCACCGGCAGGAAGTGGTACTGGATGTTCGGCCATTCGAACTCTTCGCGGGTACGGATGAAACCGCCGGCTTCGAACTGGTTGCTGGCGCCGATGCCGGTGCCGTTGAACAGCCACTCGGCACCGATGGCCGGCTGGTTCCACCACAGCAGCGATGGATACAGCGACACTGGCTGGGTGCAGGCGTACTGCAGGTACAGTTCCAGGTGGTCCTGAAGGTTCTCGCCCACGCCCGGCAGGTCGTGAACCACCGGGATGTCCAGGCTTTCCAGGAGGGCGCGAGGGCCTACGCCGGAACGTTGCAGCAATTGCGGCGACGCGATGGCGCCGGAGCTGACGATGACTTCCTTGCGCGCACGGGCTTCCACGCGCTCTTCAGTGCTGCCTTGCAGGTAGCTCACGCCCACGGCGCGCTTGCCTTCGAAGAGGATCTTGTCGGTCAGGGCGTGGGTGACGATGGTCAGGGTCGAACGCTTTTTCGCGGTGTCCAGGTAACCGCGGGCGGTGCTGGCGCGACGACCTTTGGGGGTCACGGTGCGGTCCATCGGGCCGAAGCCTTCCTGCTGGTAGCCGTTCAGGTCTTCGGTACGCGGGTAACCGGCCTGCACGCCGGCTTCGACCATGGCGTGGAACAACGGGTTGTTGCCGGCCTTGGGCGTGGTCACGCTGACCGGGCCTTCGCCGCCGTGGTAGTCGTTGGGGCCGATGTCACGGGTTTCCGCCTTGCGGAAATACGGCAGGCAATCCAGGTAGGTCCAGTCTTCCAGGCCTGGCAGCTTGGCCCAGCCGTCGTAGTCCATGGCGTTGCCGCGGATGTAGCACATGCCGTTGATCAGCGACGAGCCGCCCAGGCCCTTGCCGCGACCGCATTCCATGCGACGACCGTCCATGTGTGGCTCTGGATCGGTCTCGTAGGCCCAGTTGTAGCGACGGCCTTGCAGGGGGAAGGCCAGTGCCGCCGGCATCTGGGTGCGGAAGTCGAAACGGTAGTCCGGGCCGCCGGCTTCCAGCAGCAGGACGGTGACGCCTTCGTCTTCAGTCAGACGGGTCGCCAGGGTGTTACCGGCAGAGCCGGCACCGATGATGATGTAATCGAATTCTTGGGCCATTGGAGCCTCCGTGGAGAGCTGCAAGCCTCAAGCTTCAAGCTGCGGGAAAAGGCAGCGAAGCGGGCTTGGCGTTGAATGAGGAGCAGGCGGCAAGACAGGCTGTTGCCCTGGCTTGCCGCTTGTAGCTGGCTGCTAGCGGCTGCTTAGAACACCGAGGCGTAGTCGCCCAGCTCGACCTGCACCGACTTGATGCGGGTGAAGTTGTTCAGCGAGCTGATGCCGTTCTCACGGCCCACGCCCGACTGCTTGTAGCCGCCAACCGGCATCTTGGCGTCGGACTCGCCCCAGGCGTTGATCCAGCAGATACCGGCTTCGAGCTGATGAATCACGCGGTGAGCGCGGTTCAGATCCTTGGTGACCAGGCCGGCAGCCAGGCCGAAGTCGGTGTCGTTGGCGCGGCGGATTACTTCTTCTTCGGTTTCGTAGGTCAGGATCGCCATGACCGGGCCGAAGATTTCTTCACGGACGATGGTCATGTCGTCGGTGCAGTCGGTGAACACGGTCGGTGCAACGAAGGCGCCCTTGGCGAATTCGCCGTCGGTCAGGCGCTCGCCGCCGCACAGTACGCGGGCACCTTCTTCTTTACCCTTGGCGATGTAGCCCAGCACGCTTTCCATGTGCGGGAAGCTGACCAGCGGGCCGAAGTTGGTGTTTTCGTCTTCCGGGTTGCCGATGCGGATGCGTGCAACGCGCTCGGCGATCTTGGCTTCGAAAGCGGCTTTCAGGTGGCTCGGCACGAACACGCGAGTGCCGTTGGTGCAGACCTGACCGGAGCTGTAGAAGTTGGCCATCATGGCGGTGTCGGCGGCGCGATCCAGGTCGGCGTCGTCGAAGATGATCAGTGGCGACTTGCCGCCCAGTTCCATGGTCACGTCTTTCAGCGAGGAGCTGGAAGCGCTGGCCATGACTTTCTTGCCAGTGTCGGTGCCGCCGGTGAAGGAGACCTTCTCGATGCGCGGGTGCTCGGTCAGCCAGGTGCCGACTTCGCGGCCGCTGCCGGTCAGGACGTTGAACACGCCATCCGGCAGGCCGGCTTCGGTGTAGATCTCGGCCAGTTTCAGGGTGGTCAGCGAGGTCACTTCGCTCGGCTTGAAGATCATCGCGTTACCGGCCGCCAGGGCCGGTGCGGATTTCCACAGGGCGATCTGGATCGGGTAGTTCCACGCGCCGATACCGGCCACTACGCCCAGGGGCTCGCGACGGGTGTAGACGAAGGAAGTGGTGCGCAGCGGGATCTGCTCGCCTTCGATGGCCGGTACCAGGCCTGCGTAGTATTCCAGCACGTCGGCGCCGGTGACGATGTCCACGTACTTGGTTTCGGAGAAGGCCTTGCCGGTGTCCAGGGTTTCCAGGGCGGCCAGTTCGTCGTTGCGCTCGCGGAGGATTTCCACGGCGCGACGCAGGATGCGCGAACGCTCCATGGCGGTCATGGCGGCCCAGATCTTCTGGCCTTTCTCGGCGCTGACCACGGCGCGTTCAACGTCTTCCTTGGTCGCACGCTGCACTTGTGCGAGAACTTCACCGTTGGCCGGGTTGATGGCATCGAAAGTGGCGTCGCTGCCGGCATCGGTGTAGCCGCCGTCGATGTAGAGTTTTTGCAGTTCGAAACGGGCCATAGTGTCCTCGCAAGTGCATTAAGTAGTGGGCTTGACCACCGGGCATGCCCCTAAGTTCGGGGCGCGCTGATCAGTGGCGGTTCAGGGGCCGAGCGTCTCTTTTGTGCTCTAGCGCTCCTGCTTAGCCAGTTGTAGATCCATGTATTCGTAAGCGATCCGTATCGCCTGGTCGGTGTCGAATGCATCACCCGACAAGGCACCACGCAGCCACAAACCGTCGATCAAGGCCGCCAGGCCGCGGGCTGCCTTGCGCGCATGGTAGAGCGGCAGGGCACGGCGGAACTGGCAACACAGGTTGGAATACAAGCGGTGGTCGTTGATCCGCTGCAACCTGTGCAAATCGGGCTGGTGCATGCTGGAAGCCCAGAAGGCCAACCAGGTTTTCATTGCCGGGCCGTTCACCTGGCTGGCATCGAAGTTGCCCTCGATGATCACTTTCAGATGAGCGCGCGGGCTGTCGTCCGTCAGGGCCTGGCGGCGTGCTCTGACGCCTTCGTTGAGCATGCTCATGATGTAACCCATCGTCGCTGCGATCAGGCCGTTCTTGTCCCGAAAGTAGTGACTGATGATGCCGTTCGAGACACCGGCCAAACGGGCGATCAGCGCAATGCTGGCGTCCCCCATTCCGACCTGATCGACCGCTTGCAGCGTGGCTTCGATCAATTGCTGGCGGCGTATGGGTTGCATACCGACCTTGGGCATCTGATACCTCTCCTTAGGCCTGTCGATTGGCGTATGACGCCCGTCGACTTGTGGGCCAGTCTATTTTGTTTTGATTGAACGTTCAATCAACAAAGAATAAGATCTGCGACAAATCGTCGCTGCCTGGGGAGTTTCTCCTGCTCGCAGATGGCGGAAAAACGACCTCCGAAAATGCCCGAAACTTACACGCGGCATAGCGTGGACCGGCAAGAGAGCACACGTGTTGAAGGGGCAGGACGCTCCGGGTTCCAGGCGACGAACTGCAGGTTCGTCACCGGCCCCGGATGCGGTTGCGCAACGCGGCTTTTGCGGTTTCGGGTGTTTTCGGGGTGTCTTTATAACACCCGATGATCGGCTGCCAACTAACCGATTGGTCGGGTGCCGTGTTGCCTTGTGTCCTTCTCTCGCACTGCCCGGAGCATCTGCGCAATGAGTTCTGCCTCTCTTATAAAGACCCCACCGGAGAAGGTGCGGGTCAACGGTTGGGTGTTCTACACCTCCACCGCGCTGATCCTGTTGTTGACCGCCATTCTGATCATCGCCCCGCAAGAGGCCGGCCGACTGCTGGGCATTGCCCAGGCCTGGTTGTCCCGCAGCTTCGGCTGGTACTACATGGTGGTGATCGCCGCTTACCTGGTGTTCGTGGTGGGCCTGGCGTTCTCCTCCTACGGCAAGCTCAAGCTGGGGACCAAGCAGGACACCCCGGACTTCAGCTACGGCGCCTGGGCGGGGATGCTGTTTTCCTCCGGCATCGGCATCTCGCTGCTGTACTTCGGTGCTTCCGAGCCGCTGGACCACTACTTCAACCCGCCGGAAGGCGTACCGGGCAGCAACCTGGCCGCACGCCAGGCGCTGCAGCTGACGTTCCTGCACTGGGGCCTGCACGGCTGGGCCATCTATGCCCTGGTGGGCCTGGCGGTGGCGTACTTCGCCTATCGGCATAACCAGCCACTGGCGCTGCGTTCGGCGTTGTACCCGCTGGTGGGCGAGCGCTGGGTCAAGGGCGCGGCCGGCCACGCGGTGGACGGTTTCGGCATGTTCGTGACCCTGCTGGGCCTGGTGACCAACCTCGGGATTGGTTCGATGCAGGTGTCTTCCGGCCTGGAAAACCTGTTCGGCATGGAGCACAGCAACACCAACCTGCTGATCGTGATCATCGTCATGAGCACGGTGGCCACCATCGCCGCGGTGTCCGGCGTGGAAAACGGCATCCGCCGCCTGTCCAACCTGAACATCGTGCTGTTCAGCGGCCTGCTGATCTTCGTCCTGCTGTTCGGCCCGACCCTGCACCTGCTCAACGGCTTCGTGCAGAACATCGGCGACTACCTGAACGGTGTAGTGCTCAAGACCTTCGACCTCTATGTGTATGAGGGCGACAGCGCCAAGTCCGATCGCTGGCTGGGCCTGTGGACCCTGTTCTACTGGGCCTGGTGGATTTCCTGGGCGCCATTTGTAGGCATGTTCATCGCGCGTATTTCCCGTGGTCGCACCGTGCGTGAACTGGTGGCCGGCGTACTGCTGATTCCCCTGGGCTTCACCCTGGCCTGGCTGTCGATCTTCGGTAACTCGGCCCTGGATCTGGTGGTCAATCAGGGAGCCGTGGAGTTGGGCAAGACGGCGTTGGAACAGCCGTCCATGGCGATCTACCAACTGCTCGAGCACTACCCGGCCTCGAAGATTGTCATCGGTGTGTCGATCTTCGTCGGCTTCGTGCTGTTCCTGACCCCCGCCGACTCCGGGGCGGTGATGATGGCCAACCTTTCGTGCAAGGGCGGCAACGTCGACGAAGACGCCCCGCACTGGCTGCGGATCTTCTGGTCGGTGGTGATCACCCTGGTGACCATCGGCCTGCTGTTCGCCGGCAACTTCGAAGCCATGCAGACCATGGTGGTGCTGGCCGGCCTGCCGTTCTCGGTGGTGCTGATCTGCTTCATGTTCGGCTTGCACAAGGCCATGCGCCAGGACGTGCAGATCGAGCAGGAACAGGCGCAACTGGCCGAGCGTGGCCGCCGCGGTTTCAGCGAGCGCCTGAGCCAGCTGGACCTGCAGCCGACCCAGTCGGTGGTGCAGCGCTACATGGACAAGCACGTCAGCCCGGCCTTGCAGGAAGCGGCTGCGCAGTTGCGCAACCTGAGCCTGGAAGTGCAGACCAACCTGGGCAAGTCGAAGAACCTGCTGGGCCTGCGCGTGGAAATGGATGAAGGCAATCCCTTCGTCTATGAAGTGAGCCTGGACGGCTACCTGGCGACGCCTAGCGAATCGACCCAGCCGGAAGGGGCCGACAGCGAAGTGCGCAGCCGTTTCTACCGCGCCGAGGTGTATCTGCACAACGGCAGCCAGGAATACGACTTGATGGGCTTCACCCAGGAGCAGATCACCCGGGATGTGCTCGATCAGTTCGAAAGCCATCGGCAGCTCCTTGGCCGTGTCTATAGCTGAGTGAAAACGGCCCCATCCTTGTAGGAGCCGGCTTGCCGGCGAAGACGTCCTCAAGGGCGCTGCAAGGCTTCAGGGCCTGTTCGTTGGCAAGCCAGCTCCTACAGAAGGGGGTGGGTGGTTAAAGCAAAACGCCGCGATTGCTCGCGGCGTTTTTGTGTCTGCTGCTTAACCCAGGTTCTTGCCGAGCAGCGCGTGGTAGAGCTCGCTGTCGCCAAGGATGCCCACCACTTTCTGGTTGTCGTGGAGCACCAGTTTGTTGCCGGTCTGGTAGCGGATCTGCAGGGCATCGCGCATGCCGATGCTGGAGTCCACCAGGGTCGGGCGTCGGCCCAGTTCTTCCACGGCTTGCCCCGGAACCCAGTTCTGCAGGTCCAGCTGCGAGCCGTTGCGGCGTGCGCCCTTGATGGTGTTGCCTTCGGCCAGGTCGAGCCAGGAATCGCCACCCGGGTCCAGGCATACCGAGCCGTTGACCCGCTTGCAGTTGTCCAGGCTGCGCATCAGGCTGCGCCCGCACAGCACGTTCAGGGGGTTGGTGTGGGCAACGAAAGTCCGTACATAGTCGTCCGCCGGGTTGAGCACGATTTCTTCCGGGTTGCTGTACTGGATGATCCGTCCGTCTTTCATGATGGCGATGCGGCTGCCCAGCTTCAGGGCCTCATCCAGGTCGTGGCTGACGAAGACGATGGTCTTGCTCAGCTTGCGCTGCAGCTCCAGCAGTTCGTCCTGCAGGCCCTGGCGGATCAGCGGGTCGAGGGCCGAGAAGGGTTCGTCCATCAGCAGGATATCGGCGTCCATGGCCAGGGCACGGGCCAGGCCCACGCGCTGCTGCATGCCGCCGGAGAGTTCGTCGGGCTTCTTGTTGCGCCACTGGGTCAGGCCCACCAGCTCAAGCTTCTCGTCCACCAGCTTGCGCCGTTCCTTTTCCGGGCGGCCCTGCATCTCCAGGCCGAAGCTGATGTTTTCGCGCACGGTCAGCCAGGGCATCAGGGCGAACTTCTGGAACACCATGGCGATGCGCTTGGTGCGCATCATCTTCAGCTCGGCGGGGCTGCAGGAGGCGATGTCGATCTGCTTGCCTTCATGCTCGACGAACAGCTTGCCGCGGCTCACGGTGTTCAGGCCGTTGATGCAGCGCAGCAGGCTCGACTTGCCGGAACCGGAGAGGCCCATCAGCACGCAGATCTCGCCTTTCTCGATGTCCAGGCTGGCATTCTCGACGCCGACGATCTGCCCGGTCTTCTTCAGGATCTCGTTGCGGGTCATGCCCTGGTCCAGCAGCTTGAGGGGCTCGCGCGGGTCCTTGGAGAAAATCACGTCGACCTTGTCGAAGCGGATAATGCTCATGCGTCACCTCCTACTTTGGCTTCAGGTTGCTTGCAGATGCGGTCGAGCATGATCGCCAGCAGCACAATGGCCAGGCCGGCTTCGAAGCCCAGGGCGATATCCGCGGTATTGAGGGCGTTGACCACCGGCTTGCCCAGGCCATCGGCGCCCACCAGGGCGGCGATCACCACCATCGACAGCGACAGCATGATGCATTGGGTAATGCCGGCGGCGATGCTCGGCATGGCGTGGGGCAGTTCAATGCGCGACAACAACTGACGGCGCGAGCAGCCAAAGGCCTTGCCGGCGTCCATCAACTCTTGTGGAACATCGCGAATGCCCAGGTAGGTCAGGCGGATCGGCGCGGCGATGGCGAACACCACCGTGGAAATCAAGCCGGGCACCACCCCCAGGCCGAACAGGGTCAGGGTCGGGATCAGGTAGACGAAGGTGGGCACGGTCTGCATCAGGTCCAGCACCGGCCGCATCATGGTGTAGAACAGCGGCTTGTGCGCCGCGACTATGCCCAGCGGTACGCCGATGAGCACGCAGACCAGGGTGGCGAACAGCACCTGGGCCAGGGTTTCCATGGTTTCCTGCCAGTACCCCAGGTTGAGGATCAACAGGAAGGACAGCACGACAAAGGCGGTCAGGCCCCATTTGCGCTGGATCAGGTGCGCCAGCAGGGCAATCAGGCCGATCAGGGCCAGGGGGTTGAACCAGGTCAGCGCGAACGTCACGCCGTGGATCATGGTTTCCAGGGTGGTAGCGATCGCGTCGAAGGTGCTGGCGCCGTGCTTCGTCAACCACTCGACGAAAGCCGCGATGTACTGGCCCAGGGGGATTTTCTGATCAGTGAGCATGGTATTGAACGTCCGCATGCAAGGGAAAAACAGCCCGGGCGGGCGAGCCCGCCCGGCGTAAGCGCACTACTTAATTTGAAGCTTGTGCAAGCTTGGCTTTCACGGCCTCCAGGCCAGGTTTACCGTCAATGGTGGTCACGCCGGCGAGCCAGGTATCGAGCACCTGAGGGTTCTGCTTCAGCCAGGCCTTGGCGGCCGCCTCAGGCTTCATCTTGTCGTCCAGCACGTTGCCCATCAGGGTGCTTTCCATGTTCAGGGTGAACGACAGGTTCTTCAGCAACTGGCCGACGTTGCTGCACTCTTCGGCATAGCCCTTGCGGGTGTTGGTGTAGATGGTGGCCTGGCCGAAGTTGGGGCCGAAGAACTCGTCGCCGCCGGTCAGGTACTTCATCTTGAAACGGGTGTTCATCGGGTGCGGTTCCCAGCCCAGGAACACCACCGCGGTGTCACGGCGCTGTGCGCGCTCGACCTGGGACAGCATGCCTGCCTCGCTGGATTCCACCACCTTGAAGCCGGCGTCCTTCAGGCCGAAGGCATTCTTGTCGATCATGGTCTGGATGGTGCGGTTGCCGTCGTTGCCCGGCTCGATGCCGTAGATCTTGCCGTCCAGTTCCTTCTTGAACTTGACGATGTCGGCGAAGTCCTTCAGGCCCTTGTCGTACAGCGACTCGGGCACCGCCAGTGTGTACTTGGCGTTTTCCAGGTTGGCCCGCAGGGTGGCCACGGTCCCGGCGTCGCGGTAGGGCTTGATGTCGTTTTCCATGGTCGGCATCCAGTTGCCGAGGAACACGTCCATGTTCTTGCCGTCGGCCAGGGACTTGTAGGTCACGGGCACGGAAATCATGGTGGTCTTGGTCTTGTAGCCCAGGGCGTTGAGCACGACGCTGGTGGTGGCGGTGGTCACGGTGATATCGGTCCAGCCGACATCGGAGAAGTTTACGGTGCTGCATTGTGCCGGTTCTGCGGCTTGTGCCAGAAGCGGCAGACTCAGCATGGCGGCCAACAACAACGACGGGGAACCTTTCATAGGGGGGACTCCTGGATGTTTTTTTGGCGGCGTTTGGACCGCGCTTATAAGTGTGGCGGTTGGTGTGTCGGGAACAGCTCTACCACCGTGCCTTGCAATCGAGTCGAGACTGATCATGTACCAGTGAAAATCTGTCGCCTACAGGGTGCGTCGTATCCAGTACAGGGAGGGTCGCATCCAGTGTCGGTGAGGTCGCTTACAGTGTTTTCGAGCGATTTTTCCTACAACTGAGCCGCAAAAAACGCCCAAAACCCCTGCGTTGCGCCTGGCGGCGTTAGTGGGCATGAGTGAGTCGGTGTCAGACGTCGTGGGCCTTGGCAAAAGCCTGATGATGCGCCCTTCTCGGCGGATTGCAGCTTGAGCGTAGCAGCTCCGTCAGAGGGCGTTTCCGGCGCCCGGACAGTGCTCAACCAGGAGTTACGCAGCAATGGCTATCAGTGTTTTCGACCTGTTCAAGATCGGCATCGGCCCCTCCAGTTCCCACACGGTCGGGCCCATGCGCGCAGCGGCTTTGTTCGTCCAGGTATTAAAGGAAAGGCAACTGCTGGAGCAGGTACGCCGGGTCGAGGTGCAGCTCTTCGGTTCGCTGTCCGCCACCGGCATCGGCCATGGCAGCGATAACGCGGTGATCATGGGCCTGATGGGGGAGTGGCCGGACGCGATCGACCCGTCGCTGATCGGCACGCGCATCGAGCTGCTGCGGGAAACCGACACCCTGTTGCTGGACGGGCGGCTGCCAGTGCCTTTCATCTGGGCCCGGGACATGCAGCTGGTGGACCGCAACCTGCCGTTCCACCCCAACGCCATGACCCTGGTGGCCGCGGGCGAAGAGGGTGAGCTGCACCGCGATACCTACTATTCGGTGGGTGGCGGTTTTGTCGTCGACCAGGCCCAGGCCGACAGCGGTGTGGCGGACCTGGACCGCAGCGAGCTGCCTTACGATTTTTCCAGTGCGGTGGAACTGCTGGGCCTGTGCCAGAAGCACAACCTGCGGGTCGCCGAACTGATGCTGGCCAACGAGAAGGTCTGGCGTTCGGAAGAGGAAATTCGCAGCGGCCTGATGGCGCTCTGGCGTGCCATGCAGGACTGCGTGGAACAGGGGCTCAAGCACGAGGGCATCCTGCCTGGCGGGCTCAATGTGCGTCGCCGCGCGGCCAAGTTGCACCGTAGCCTGCAGGAACTGAACAAGCCCAATGTGATCGGCTCCACCCTCAGCGCCATGGAGTGGGTCAACCTGTTTGCCCTGGCGGTGAACGAAGAGAACGCCGCCGGCGGACGCATGGTCACCGCCCCCACCAACGGCGCGGCGGGGATCATTCCGGCGGTGCTGCATTACTTCATGAAGTTCAGCGAAGACGTCACCGACGCCAACGTGGTGGATTTCTTTCTCGGCGCGGCGGCCATCGGCATCCTGTGCAAGAAGAACGCCTCCATCTCCGGTGCCGAAGTCGGCTGCCAGGGTGAGGTGGGTTCGGCCTGCGCCATGGCGGCGGCCGGGCTGGCGGAAATTCTCGGGGCGACCCCGGAGCAGTTGTGCAACGCCGCGGAGATCGGCCTGGAGCACAACCTCGGCCTGACCTGTGATCCGGTGGGCGGGCTGGTGCAGGTGCCGTGCATCGAGCGCAACGCGATTGCCGCGGTGAAGGCGATCAATGCCGCGCAAATGGCCTTGCGCGGCGATGGCCAGCATTTCATTTCCCTGGACCGGGTGATTCGCACCATGCGTGATACCGGCGCCGACATGCACGACAAATACAAGGAAACCTCCCGTGGCGGCCTGGCGGTCAGCGCCGTGGAGTGCTGATTGCCGGCGCGCACAAATCGCTCACATGCCCAGGGGCGCGCCACCTTTTAGCGCGTCGTGAATAGACAAGTCGCCAACCGGGCCGGGCAGCCCCCGTGCCCGTGGCCCGGTTGTGCTTTGAGTGACACTCGCCCGCCCCTGTGCGAAGTGCCTGCCGCGCAAGTGCTACCTAACTGCTCACAGCTCTCTGAGCCTGGCCATCGCACGCCGACGGCGGCGCTTCTTATCCGCACATTGACAAGGGCTATGTAGACACGTCGCGACGTCGTTTTCAGGAGTTATTGAATGCCCATTCAACTTTAGGCATGGCAATTGCTCTGTGAATATCAAGCCCGTCTCCCTTGAGGAACAGGGCACATAAAAAGAGCCTCCGCCTGAGGCCATCACCCGCTTTGTGTGAGGAGATATCGCGATGACGTCGTTCAACTCCGGGGCCCAACCCCAGAACCGTGCGCCTCAATCCATCGGCTTTCTGCTGCTGGACAATTTCACGCTGATTTCCCTGGCCTCCGCAGTCGAACCCCTGCGCATGGCCAACCAACTGTCCGGTCGCGAGCTGTATCGCTGGACCACCCTCAGCGTCGATGGTGGCCAGGTCTGGGCCAGTGACGGTCTGCAGATCACCCCCGATGCCGCGATGCACAAAGCTCCCAGCCTCGATACCGTGATTGTCTGCGGTGGTATCGGCATCCAGCGCACCGTCACCCGCGAACATGTGTCCTGGCTGCAGAGCCAGGCCCGCCAGTCGCGCCGTCTGGGCGCGGTGTGTACCGGCAGCTGGGCCCTGGCCTGCGCCGGCCTGCTGGACGGCTTCGATTGCAGCGTGCACTGGGAATGCCTGGCGTCGATGCAGGAAGCCTTTCCCCGGGTGGCCATGAGCACCCGCCTGTTCACCCTCGACCGCAACCGCTTCACCAGCTCCGGCGGCACCGCGCCGCTGGACATGATGCTGCACCTGATCAGCCGCGATCATGGCCGCGAGCTGTCGGCGGCGATCTCGGAAATGTTCGTCTACGAGCGCATCCGCAACGAGCAGGATCACCAGCGCGTACCCCTCAAGCACATGCTGGGCACCAACCAGCCCAAGCTGCAGGAAATCGTCGCCCTGATGGAAGCCAACCTCGAAGAGCCGATCGACCTCGACGAACTGGCGGTGTACGTCGCCGTGTCCCGGCGACAGCTGGAGCGGCTGTTCCAGAAGTACCTGCATTGCTCGCCGTCGCGCTACTACCTCAAGCTGCGGCTGATCCGCGCTCGGCAACTGCTCAAGCAGACTCCCATGTCGATCATCGAAGTGGCGTCGGTCTGTGGTTTTGTCTCCACGCCGCACTTCTCCAAGTGCTACCGCGAGTACTTCGGCATTCCACCGCGTGACGAGCGCATCGGTTCCAACACCACCCAGCAGGTGGCGATGATGCCGCTGCCGCAAGCCATGGTTTTGGCGCCGCTGTCCGGGCCATTGTCGGCCCTGAGCCAGGCACGCAACGAATCGACCTTCGCCAGCGTGCGCCTGTAGTCACAGGCGTTTCTTGAAATACACCACGCGCTCGGTTTCCTCGAAACCCAGCGCGTGGTGCAGATCCTGGCTGGCCAGGTTGTCGAGGCTGGTGTCCGAGGCCATTTCCACGCATCCCTGTTGTTGCCCCCAATAGGCGACCTGCTCGATCAGGCGCTGGGCAATGCCCTGGCGACGATGCCCGGGGGCCACATAGATGCCTTCAAGAAAGACCACGGGGGAGCTGTCGGTGCCGTTGACGTAGTCGTGGCGCAATGCAGCCTCGGCCAGGCCCACGGCCTCACCGTTCTCGGTGCAGGCCAGCCAGCAGCCGTAGCGCTGGGGCTCGGCCAGAATCTGCTGGATTTCGGCCTGGTGTTCATCCTGCGGGCAATCGGGCCACAGGCCCTGGCGCAATTGCAGCCACCCGCCAGCGTTGGCGGATGAACCAGGTTCAATGGGGGTCATGAGCGGGCCTGTGGTTTGTGGAGGAAACCCACTTTAGCAACCCGCCCGGGCCCCGGGGGCGTTCACGCGCGTTTTTGCTGCTGGTACTCGGCCAGGGCCGGCAGTAGTTGGCGGTCGATGGCCTGGCGTACGGCAGGCAGGATGGTCGCATTGCCGGTGAGCATCTGCTCGACCATGCCCTTGAGCGCCTTGGCCCGTGCATCGCTCAAGCCCCTTACCGCACATTCGCAGGCCTGCTCGGCGCTGGCGCCTGCGGGCATTTCGAAACCCAGGGCCCGGAGTTGTCCCAGCAGGTCGTCCTGGTCAATCAGATCCGCGTGCATCATGACTCTTATCCTTGTTCAGGGAGCGTGGTCGTGAGCCGATTCTGGTAGGGCGTCCGGGTGGCGGCAAGGGCAGATTGTCGCGATGGCCCGTTTACCTATGAACAGGTCGTTTTCGGCTAAGTCGATGGCCATGGCCGGTTGCCACAGCGTTGGGAAAAGGCGGCGCAATCAAGTCTTGCGGCGCTTGCTTGTGAGGCCTCGGGCTTGCCTGAAGGGTGGGGTAATGAGCGCTCCTGCCGCGCAAAGACACTCTGTGCCAGCGCTGGGTGTTCGGTAGGATGGCCGCCAAGTGGCAAACCATGGAGCTGGAGTGGATGAAAGTGATGTTCAGAATGGGGTTCGCCTGTTTGTTGTTGATGGTTTCCGGCGCCGTTCTGGCCGCTCCCGAGTGCGACGATTTTCTGAAGGCCATGACCGATCCACCGAAGTCCCTGGAGTTTTTCCGTTGTGAGTCGAGGCCCCAGGATCAGGGCGCACCGCTGACTGCCAGTTACCGGGTCAAAGGTAAGGACGCCCATGAGGTAGAGCGCTATCTGCAGCGGGAGTTGGGGGGGCAGGAGGGGCTCAGGTTTGTCTGCTGCGGCTGGGAAACGAAGGGTTTCATTTCCTATAGGGATAAAAAGACCGGGCGTAATTACCAGATTGGCATGGGCTCTGAAGAGACGCCCTACAACCGGCGCCAGGATTGGCACAAGATCGGCTATTTCTATGTGACGGTGGTGCTGTATACCGAGGACATCTGAAGGCGTGGCAGTGGCCCTATTACCTATGAGCAGGTCGCTCTCGGCTAACTCGCGGGAAGGCAGAGTGGGCAGACTGAAACCAGCTCGCGTCGTGTCGGTTTGGTCACCTTCTCACCGCAGCTCCTCAGAAGTAGTCCCTGCCTCGATCCTGTCACGGCTTGATCGGGGCTTTTTTTTTGCCTGTGGAAAGCTCTCCGGCAAGTTTCGCCGGCAAGCCGGCTCCTACAGGGGAGCCGGGGGCGGGAGGGGTGAGGATCAGCGCTGCAGCACCAGAATTCTGGAGAGCAGTTCGTCGCGGTCGATGTAGCAGCCCTGGAAGTGCCGGGCGCCGCTGGCCGGGTCGAAGGCGTTGCGTGCGTGCAGGGTGCGGCGGTTGTCGAAGCACCAGAGCTGGCCCGGGTCCAGGCGGCGAATGACCCGGAACCGGGCTTCGCGGGTCAGGGCGATAAAGCGCCGGTAGGCGCGGTACAGCCGGGGCATCTGTTCTTCCGTGGTGTCGAAGGGGCCACGCAGGAAATTGGCCATGCGGATTTCCGCGACCTGGCCCCGGGCATCCAGGGCGATGACCGGCGCCAGGCAGCGGTAGTCGCTGTGGCGGTCCTTGTTGCGAAACTCCACGGGAATTTCGCACAGGGCGCGGAACGCTTCGGGGTCTTCCCGGCGCAAGGCGTCGGCAATGGCGAAGCCGTCGACGAAAATGCTTTCGCCGCCTACCGCGTCATTCACCAGGCAATGCAGGAATTGCAGCCCCGGTTGCAGCTCGCGGGTCGGCAGGTCGCTGTGCAGCGGCAGATTGAAGGCGGTGTAGGCGTTGCTGTCGGCATCGGCCTTGGACTGCACGTTGAACAGCACGCCGAAATTGCTTTCGCGGATAAACGAAATACGCCGCGCAATCAGGGCCAGCGAGCCGGGTTCGGTGGGCGCGCCACGGACCTGGGTCAGGCCGGTATCGCGCAGGGCCAGCAGCCATTGCAGGAGCACCTGGGGGTCCTCCATCAGCGCCTGGTACTGGAACACGGGCAGTTGCAGGCTGGCGTCCCACAGCGAGTGCCGGGCCTTGGCGGCCTGCCGTTCTTCGCGCGACTGTCGATCATAGGCATGGGCCCGCAGCCAGCCGGGGTCGAAGCGGCTGCGGTGGCCGTCCGCCCAGTCGAGGTTCAGGCAGCCGTCGGCATCAATGCGTGCGGCGTTGCACTCGAGGTCTTCGGCAACATCGACGATTTCCAGCACCTGTTCGCGGGTCACGCTGTAGACGCATTGCGGGCAAGGGCAGTTGTCCCGCAGCCATTGATGGTGAAAAGGGCTGAGACGGCCGTCGGCCCAGTGCACCTGGAGCCGGTCCGGCAGGACCTGGACAGTGGCCAGTGCGCTGATCAACGGGTAACTGCGGTAGTCGGCAAGGGCGGCGGTGTTCACGGCGATCTCCTTTTCTTCTGAGGGCTATTTTGCCGCGGGCAGGGCGATCACCCGGCCGAGGCAGGCCGGGCGCGGCAGGTCCGCCTGCTCGGCGGCCAGGGTTTGCAGGCGTTGCAGCACCGGCTCGCTGAACGGCGCCGAACGCGGCCCGGCCAGGTCGACGTGGAGCAGCATTTGCTCGTTGCCTGCCAGCTCCCGGGGATCATCGAGTCTGTGCAGGCTGTGGTAGAGGTGCAGGCGCTTGCGATCGTGGCCGATGACCTGGGTGCGCACTTCGACCTCGGTGTCGAGCTTCACCTCATGCAGGTAGTTCAGGTGCAGTTCCAGGGTGAACAGCGAGTGGCCGCTGGCTTCGCGGTTGTCGCTGTCGAGCCCCAGGCGATCCATCAGGGCGTCAGTGGCATAGCTGAAGATCAGCAGGTAGAAGGCATCGCGCAGATGGCCGTTGTAATCGACCCAGTCGCTGATGATGCGGGTGCTGTAGGTGGTCAGGGCAGGCATAAGGTCACCGGATAACGGTAGGAGCCGGCTTGCCGGCGAAGGTGTCCGTTGGGTTTGCGCCTGGCTTGGCGGCCCGTTCGCCGGCAAGCCAGTTCCTACGGGGTTGGGTTAGTCGTGAAAGTGCATGCCGTGTTTGGCCTTGGTGGTTTTCACCGCCTCCAGCACCGCCAGCAGGCAGTCATCACGATAGCGCTCCAGGGCCGCAATGCTGTGGGTGCCCAGTTGCTCGGCGGTGCCTTCGACCACGTCGTCGATCAGCTTGTCGGTCAGCTCCGGGGCCGGCAGGTAGGTCCAGGGCAGTTGCAGCGCCGGGCCGAACTGGGCCATGAAGTGGCGCATGCCGGCGTCGCCGCCCGCCAGGGTGTAGGTGAGGAAGGTGCCCATGAACGACCAGCGCAGGCCGGCGCCAAAGCGGATCGCATCGTCGATTTCCCCGGTGGTCGCCACGCCGTCGTTGACCAGGTGCAGGGCCTCGCGCCACAGCGCTTCGAGAAGACGGTCGGCGATGAACCCGGGTACTTCCTTGCGCACGTGAAGGGCGCGCATCCCCAGGGATTCATAGACCTTGATCGCGGCCTGGACCGCTTCGGGCGCGGTGCGCTTGCCGCCCACCACCTCCACCAGTGGCAGCAGGTACACCGGGTTGAACGGGTGGCCCACCACGCAGCGTTCCGGGTGGGTCGAGCCCTCGTAGAATTCGCTGGGCAAAAGGCCCGAGGTGCTGGAGCCGATCAGCGCCTCAGGCTTGGCCGCGGCGCTGATTCTGCTGTGCAGTTCCAGCTTGAGCTCCAGGCGTTCGGGAGCGCTTTCCTGGATGAAGTCGGCATCCTTCACGCACTCCTCGATGGTGTCGACGAAGCGCAGGCGCTGTTGTGATGCTCCGGGGGCCAGCCCTTGTTTTTCCAGCGCGCCCCAGGCGTTGGCGACGCGCTTGCGCAGGGCCGCTTCGGCGCCGGGCGCCGGGTCCCAGGCCACTACGTCGAGGCCGTGGGCCAGGGCTCGGGCCACCCAGCCGCTGCCGATCACGCCGCTGCCCAGGGCGGCGAAAGTTTTGATATCGGTAATAAAAGTCATCGCGTCTTCCTGGATAAAGAGTTCGTAGGAGCTGGCTTGCCAGCGAAGCTATTGGCGGCCTTGCGGGCCCCTTCGCCGGCACGCCGGCTGCTACGAGCTCGGATGTGACGGCCTCTTCGCGAGCAAGCTCGCTCCTACGGGGGGAGAGGTGGATTGGGGTCAGCCGCGTTGCTTCAGGCCCATTTTCTGCCGACCTTCGGCCGGGGTCAGGACCCGGGCGCCGAGGCGGCTGAGGATTTCCGTGGCCCGTTCCACCAGTTGGCCGTTGGTGGCGAGCACGCCGCGATCCAGCCACAGGTTGTCTTCCAGGCCGACCCGCACGTTGCCCCCCAGCAGCACCGCTTGCGCAGCCATGGGCATCTGCATGCGGCCAATCCCGAAGCCGGCCCAGACTGCGTCCGCCGGCAGGTTGTCGACCATGGCCTTCATGGTGGTGGTGTCCGCCGGGGCGCCCCAGGGAATGCCCAGGCACAGCTGGAACAGCGGGTTGTCCAGCAGGCCTTCCTTGATCATCTGCTTGGCGAACCACAGGTGCCCGGTGTCGAAGATTTCCAGCTCGGCCTTCACTCCCAGCTCCTGGATACGCTTGGCGCCGGCCCGCAGTTGGGCCGGGGTGGAGACGTAGATGGTGTCGCCGTCGCCGAAGTTCAGGGTGCCGCAGTCCAGGGTGCAGATCTCCGGCAGCAATTCCTCGACGTGGGCCAGGCGGGTCAAGGGGCCGACCAGGTCGGTGTTGGGGCCGAACTCCATGGGGTTCTCGCCGCCGCCGATCTCCAGGTCGCCGCCCATGCCGGCGGTGAGGTTGACGATGATGTCGATGTCGGCCTCGCGGATCCGTTCCATCACTTCGCGGTACAGCGCCACATCGCGGCTGAACTTGCCGGTGGCGGGGTCGCGCACATGGCAGTGCACCACGGTGGCGCCGGCCTTGGCGGCTTCTACGGCGGCCGCGGCGATCTGTTTCGGGGTGACCGGCACGTGCGGGCTCTTGGCGGTTGTGTCGCCAGCACCGGTGAGTGCGCAGGTGATGATGACGTCGTGGTTCATGGTGCGGTTCCTTACAGGCGTGTTTGCTGAGGGCGTGAGGTGGCCGTGCGCAGCCCAGGGCGGGCTGCGGGGCGGCAGTGGCGGTGGCTTATTTGCTGGTCAGTTGCAGGTGCTCGGCGGCCGGCTTGCCATCGAAGGTGGTGACCCCTTCCAGCCAGCGCTGCTGGTCCTGCGGGTGGTCCTTGAGCCATTGCCGCGCGGATTCCAGGGCATCCTTGTGATCCAGCAGCGGCTGCATCATGCGGCTCTCGTCTTCGGCGCTGAAGGTCAGGTTGGTCAACAGCCGGTGCACGTTCGGGCACTGCTCGGCGTAGTCAGGCGCGGTGACGGTCCACACCGTGGCCTGGCCTTCGTTGGGCCCCAGGGCGTTTTCGCTGCCGCTGAGGTAGGTCATCTTGAAGTTGACGTTCATCGGGTGCGGCGCCCAGCCGAAGAACACGATGGCCTCGTTGCGTTTCACCGCCCGGGCCACCGCCGACAACATGCCCGCCTCACTGGACTCCACCAACTGGAACTTGCCCAGGCCGAACTGGTTCTTGGCGATCATTTCCTTGATCTGGGTATTGGCTCCCGAACCCGGTTCGATGCCGTAGATCTTGCCCCCCAGTTCCTTCTGGAACCTGGCGATGTCGGCAAAGGTCTTCAGCCCCTTGTCCGCCAGGTAGGCCGGCACGGCCAGGGTGGCGCGGGCGTCCTTGAGGCTCGGTTCGGCCAGGACTTTGACCTGGTTGGCGTCGACGAAGGGGGTGATGGTCTGGGTCATCAGCGGGTTCCAGTAGCCCAGGAACAGGTCCAGGCGCTGGTCACGGATGCCGGCGAAGATGATCTGCTGGGAAGCACTGGTCTGCTTGGTCTTGTAGCCGAGGCCGTCGAGCAGGACCTGGGTCAGGGCGCTGGTGGCGATCACGTCGGTCCAGTTGACCACGCCCAGGCGCACGTTCTGGCAACTGGCGGCATCGGCGGCCAGGGCCCCGCTGCTCAGAAAAACGCTACCACTAAGCGCAAGCACACAGCTGCTGATCAGTCGTTTCATGATGCTTTCCTCGGCAGGTCGTTATTGTCGGTCCCGGCGTCTTTGTGCGCAGGTGTTGCCAAGGTACGCAGGCGCCGCCGGTGGCAAGCGCACAGCGGCGACCGACTCTTGCACTGCAGCGACCTGCCCCCTTGTGGCATGGGGGCATTTGGCGTATCACAAGGCCCACGCTGGCCGTCACCGGAGTGCGTTGCATGTCCCAGGACTTCTATTTCCTGCTGATGCCGGGGTTTTCCGCCATCGGTTTCATCTCGGCCATCGAGCCGCTACGGGTGGCCAACCGCTTTCGTGGCGAGCTGTACCGCTGGCATGTGCTGAGCGCCGACGGCGGCGCGGTGCTGGCCAGCAATGGCATGTCGGTGAATGTCGATGCGGCCCTGGAGCCGCTGAAGAAAGGCGCAACCTTGTGGGTGGTGGCCGGTTTCGAGCCGTTGAAGTTTCTCACCCCGGCCCTGGAGCACTGGTTGCGGCGGCTGGAGGTGGAGGGCGTGACCCTGGGCGGGATCGACACCGGTAGCGTGATCCTCGCCGAGAGCGGTTTGCTGGAGGGGCACCGGGTGACTTTGCACTGGGAGGCCATCGAGGCCTTCAAGGAGTCCTACCCGCAACTGAGCGTGACCCAGGAGCTGTTCGAGATCGATCGACGGCGCATCACCTGTGCCGGCGGCACGGCGTCCATCGACATGATGCTCGACCTGATCGCCCAGGCCCACGGCCCGCAACTGGCGGTCCAGGTCAGCGAGCAGTTCGTGCTGGGGCGCATCCGCCCGCGCAAGGATCACCAGCGCATGGAAGTCGCCAGCCGCTACGGCATCAGCAACAAGAAGCTGGTGCAGGTGATCGGCGAAATGGAACAGCACAGTGAACCGCCCCTGAGCACCCTGGCCCTGGCCGAGTCGATCAAGGTCACCCGGCGCCAGCTGGAGCGCCTGTTCCGCCTGCACCTCAACGACACCCCGAGCAATTTCTACCTGGGCCTGCGCCTGGAGAAAGCCCGCAAACTGCTGCGCCAGACCGACATGAGCGTGCTGGAGGTGAGCATTGCCTGTGGGTTTGAATCGCCGTCCTACTTCACCCGCAGTTACCGCGCGCGTTTCGTGCGGTGCCCGCGGGAAGACCGGCGCCCGTCGGGCGGCGGCCGCGAGCTGGCTTGACTCGGGCTCGGTAGCGCCGGCCAGCCGGCTCCTACGGTTACTTTTTCAGCAGGGCGGCGCAGGCGGCTTTGTAGGCTTCGTGCTGGTATTTGTTGAGGCTCGCGGCCAGAGCGAAGCCGTGCTTCTTGTACTGGGCGTTGATGGTCTGGGGCGACAGCAGGGTCACCTCGCAATTCTCCAGCAACTGAAACACGCCTTCGATCTTGAAGGTGGTGGGGCCGCCGGCGAACTCGCCTTTCTTGCTGCGCTTCTTGATGGCGATGCGGGTGATCCCGTGTTCGCGCACGAAGGCCCCGACCTGGCTGGCGAAGGCCTTGACGTTGGCGGCCTCGTCATCGTCTTCCAGGGCGATTTTCTTGGTGGCCAGCGGCTGGTGTTGCACCGCGCCGTCTTGCAGGGTGGCGAGGGCGAAGATGGCTTCGCTGCCTTTGATCTCGATACCGCAGATGCTCATGGGGAACCCTTTCAATCAGTGAGTGAGGCGCAGCTTACAGCTCCAGCTGGTCGGCGCGTATGCCGAAGGCGGCGGCGATCTTTTCCCGGGTGGCCCGGCGCGGCCGGGCGACGCTTTCCTGCTGGGCAAAGGCCGGCTGGGAGATCCCCAGGCGCCTGGCGACTTCGTCCTGGGTGAGGTGCAGGTGCTCGCGCCAGGCGCGGATCGGCGTGGCGCCGTCGACCATGCGGCTGACCACGTCATGGGGTATCAGATCGGCTTCCTTGTACTGCGCCATGTACTGCGCGTAGGGAATCACCACGAATGCCGGGCTGCCGTCCGGGCCGTGGATGATCTGGATGTCAGTAGGTACGTTCATCACGTTTCTTGACCTCTTGAACACTGACGATGTGTATGGCTCCGTCCCAGTCGAACAGGACCCGGTACTGCCCGACCCGAAGACGATAGGCATAAGTGTGGCCGGACAGGGCTTTGACGTTGCCACTGGCGGGCATGTCGGCCAGCAGGGCAATCGCATCGCGAACCTGGACCTGATGCTCGTGGTGCAGTCGCATCAACTGCTTGACCGCTTTTCTACTCCAGAGGATCTCGTTCATGGCGGACTATATAAGTCTTTTATAAGGAATGCGAATCCTTGCTTATATTTCCTGCCCGGCCAAGTGCAGAACCTTGTCCCTTTGTTGCCCGCGCCAGCATTACCAGGTCGTGGACTGCCCGCGCCGGTCCACCTCGTACACCTTCTGGCGCAGCAGCCGCTCCTTGAGCCAGCGCTCGGCCTTGCCCATCACCCGTTGTCGGGCCCAGAGCAGGTCGACGCCGATCAGCCAGTCGGTATGGGGGTAGGCCCCCAGTTGCAGTTCCACCAGCTCGCCCTTGGCCAGTTCACGCTGGATCAGTTGCCGCGGCAGGGTGGCCCAGCCCAGGCCGGCGCGGACCATTTCCAGCAGCGCCAGGTAGTTTTCCGCCTGCCACAGCTGGGTGGAGCGCAGGTATTCGCTGCTGGGCAGCTTGTTGGCGTGGGCGCTGAAGGCCAGGCGCCGGTGCACATGCAGGTCGTCGAAGGTCACGCTGTCGAGCTGCGCCAGCGGGTGGTCCGGGTGGCAGACGTGCAACATGATCAGCTTGCCCAATTGCTGGAACTCCAGCTCCTGGGGGTAGCCCGGTTGCGAGAAGGCGATGCCCAGCACCGCCTCACCCCGGGCCACCAGCTCGCTGGCGTCCCCGGACAGCGGGTGGCGGATCAGCAGGTCGACATAGGGAAAGGCCTGTTCGAACTCCCGCAGGGCCGGCATCAGCGGGCCATAGGGGGTTTCGATGACGATCGACAGGTGTGGCTCCACCACCTGCGACAGGCAGTCGGCGTTGGCCTGCAGGGTCAGGCAGCGCTCCAGCACCGCCTCGGCCTGCAGCAGCATCTTCTGCCCGGTGGCCGTCAGCACCGGGCTGCGAGCGCTGCGGTCGAACAGCTCGACCCCCAGATCCGCCTCCAGGTTGCCGATGGCCACGCTGACCGTGGACTGGGTCTTGCCCAGCTTGCGTGCGGCGGCCGAGAACGAGCCGCTTTGCGCGGCCTGTACGAACATCTGCAGTTGATCCAGCGAAAAGCGCATCGCGGCTCCCGGCCCTGGAAGAGGGCTGTCTGATCCATCGTTAAAAACGATGGCTGCTCATTTGTTTCATCGTATTCAAGCACAGATCATGGCCCCGACGTCCGTACTTCCTGCCGGCGGCGCTTGCCCCGGATGCCTGCCAAAACAAAAGCAAAAGCTGCACCTTCAGGAGACCTGCGACATGACAATTTCCCGCGTGCATCCCGTGGACGAGGTCCTGCCCGTCCGCCAGCTGTTCACCTTCGGCCTGCAGCATGTGCTGGTGATGTATGCCGGTGCGGTGGCGGTGCCGTTGATTCTAGGCAATGCCCTGGGCCTGACCCCGGCGCAGGTGGTGCTATTGATCAACGCCAACCTGCTGACCTCGGGCATCGCCACCCTGGTCCAGACCCTGGGGTTCTGGCGTTTTGGCGCGCGGCTGCCGTTGATCCAGGGCTGTTCGTTCATCGCCCTGGCACCGATGATCATGATCGGCAAGCAGTTCGGCCTGACCGAGGTGTTCGGCGCGGTGATCGCCGCAGGCGTCATCACCATTGCCCTGGCGCCGCTGTTCAGCCGTTTGCTGCGGTTTTTCCCGCCCGTAGTGATCGGCAGCCTGATCACCATCATCGGCATTTCCCTGATGCCGGCAGCGGCGATCTGGCTCGGCGGCGGCAACCCCGCGGCGGACGATTTCGGCGCGCCGGCCAACCTGCTGCTGGGGCTGGCCACGGTAGCGGTGACGCTGGTGATCTACGGCAAGTTCTCGGGCTTTATCGGCAACCTCAGCGTGCTCATCGGCTTGCTGGTGGGCAGCTTGATCGCCGCGGCGTTCGGCATGACCGACTTTGCCCAGGTGAGCCAGGCGGCCTGGTTCGAACTGAGCCGGCCCATGGCGTTTGGGGCTCCACAGTTTTCCCTGGTGCCGATCCTGATCATGACCCTGGCG
This sequence comes from Pseudomonas sp. GW823-FHT03E05, assembly GCF_058796855.1. Taxonomy (NCBI): domain Bacteria; kingdom Pseudomonadati; phylum Pseudomonadota; class Gammaproteobacteria; order Pseudomonadales; family Pseudomonadaceae; genus Pseudomonas; species Pseudomonas sp. GW823-FHT03E05. The sequence goes on along the minus strand of NZ_JBXAJB010000003.1, from coordinate 157,490 downwards.
ATGCTGGTGATCATGGCCGAGACCACCGGCAACTGCCTGGCCATCGGCAAGCTCACCGGCAAGCCGACCACCCAGCGCACCCTGGGCGATGCGTTCCGCGCCGATGGCCTGTCGACCCTGCTCGGCGGCCTGTTCAACAGCTTTCCCTACAACGCCTTTACCCAGAACACCGGGCTGATCGCGCTGTCCAGGGTCAAGAGCCGCTTCGTGGTGGCTGCGGCCGGGGCAATCATGGTGCTCATGGGGCTGTTTCCCAAGCTGGGTGCCCTGGTGGCCGCGGTGCCGACCCCGGTGCTTGGCGGTTGCGCCATCGTGATGTTCGGCATGACTACAGTGGCCGGCATCCAGGAACTGTCGCGGGTGCCGTTCGAAGGTACGCGCAACGCCATCGTGGTGGCGGTGTCGGTCAGCGTCGGGGTGCTGCCGATGTCCTTCCCGGCGCTGTTCGCCCATCTGCACGGTCCCCTCAGGCTGGTGCTGGAAAGCGGCATCTTCCTTGGCGCCATCACCGCCATCGTTCTCAACCTGCTGCTCAACCCCCGTGAGGCCGCCACCCAGGTGCTGGCAGCCCATGTCGAGCTCAATGACTGACGTTTTTCTCGCCGCCATTGCTGTGGCGGCTCCTGCCCATGAAAAGGAGGTCAAGATGACCCAGATTCTTTCTTCCATCCCTGCCGGCGTCACCGAACTGGACCTGCACCTGCTGCGCCAGAGCATCCAGCTCGCCGAAGAGGCCAAGGCCCGCGGCCGTCATCCGTTCGCCGCCCTGGTGGCCGATCGCGACGGCAAGGTCATCGCCAGCGCCGGCAACAACTCGATGCCCCCCGAAGGCGACCCGACCCAGCACGCCGAGCTGGCGGCAGCGGCGCTGGCGGCCAAGCGCCTCAGCCCCCAGGCCCTGGCCGAGTGCACCCTGTACACCAGCGCCGAGCCCTGCTGCATGTGCGCCGGGGCCATCTACTGGACCGGCATTGGTCGGGTGGTCTACGCCTTGTCCGAACATGAGCTGCTGGAGTTGACCGGCGACCACCCGGAAAACCCGACCTTTTCCCTGCCGTGCCGCGAAGTGTTCGCCCGTGGGCAGCGGCAGATCCCGGTGTTCGGGCCGATGCTTGAGAGCGAGGCCGCGCTGGCGCACAAGGGCTTCTGGAAATGAACGGCGGCCTATCCATCCATGTGGTGGACGTCGCCAGCGGCAAGGTGGCCGAAGGCATGGCGGTGCGGGTGCGCCGCCTGGGCGGCGAGCTGCTCTGCGCAGGGCGAATTGCCGGCGACGGCTTGCTGAGCGAGCTTGCCGAGCGCTCGGCGAGCTTCGGCCAGGGCGTCTACGAAGTGGAGCTGGACGTGGCGGCGTTCTATCGCGAGCAAGGCCAGGCGCTGCCGCCGGTGGCCTTCCTCGAGGTGCTGGTGTACCGCTTCGGCCTGGATGATCCGCGCCAGCACTACCACCTGCCGTTCAAGCTCACCGCCTGGGGCGTGTCCTGCTTTCGCGGTGGCGCCTGACCCGGCGCTGACCTGTAGGAGCGAGCTTGCTCGCAAAACGCTCGCAGCCACCACAACCGGTTCGCCAGAGCGCTTTTCGCGGGCCGGCCCGCTCCTAGCGGTGGCGGGTCATTCCTGGGCGATGGATTCGATGAACTCCGAGCGTTCGTCGCTCATGCGCGCCAGGCAGTCATTGGTGGCGATGGTGTAGGCCTTGGTGCCGGGCTTGGCCGGAAAGGACTCCATCGCGCAGTCGGCATCGCGCTGCTTCTGCCACAGTTGCTGGGCATTTTTGACCTTGGCGCTGATGTCGGCCAGTTGCCCTTTGTCGCTGCCATAGAGGGTACCCAGGCGTTCCAGCAGGCTCTGCACGTTGTCGCCCAGCAACTGTTCGGCGGTGGTCCTGTTGTAGGTCGCGCATTCCAGGGTCTGCACGTCGTTTTCCACGCCGTCGCAGGGCGTGTTGTCGGCCTCTTCGGCCGCCTGTACGCCTGTCGTTATCAGTAACAAGGCCAGGAAGATCAGTTTCATTGCAGCGCTGCCCTCATCCAGTGACGCTTTCGTTGAAGCGGCGAATTCTGGCGCAAGCCCTGGGCAAAGAACAGAGGCCACCCGTGCCCTCCGTCCGGCCCTTTGTCGGCGCTTGACGCTTTCGGCAATTCCCCTGTCGTTTTTGCACCCAGGCGCCCCGGCCCTCAAGCATATGCTGACCCCAAAGCGCCGGCAGACGATTCGGCGCATGAATCGCCAATAAGGGGACAGCCTGATGAGCCCAGCCGAACTACACGCCGACAGCATCGTTATCGACGGGCTGATCATTGCCAAGTGGAACCGCGAGCTGTTCGAGGACATGCGCAAGGGCGGCCTGACCGCAGCCAACTGCACCGTGTCGGTTTGGGAAGGTTTCCAGGCCACGGTCAACAACATTGCCTCCAGCCAGAAGCTGATACGCGAAAACAGCGACCTGGTGATGCCCGTGCGCACCACCGCGGACATTCGCAAGGCCAAGGAGCTGGGCAAGACCGGCATCCTCTTCGGCTTCCAGAATGCCCATGCCTTCGAAGACCAGATCGGCTACGTCGAGGTGTTCAAACAGCTGGGCGTGGGCATCGTGCAGATGTGCTACAACACCCAGAATCTGGTGGGCACCGGCTGCTACGAGCGTGATGGCGGGCTCTCCGGGTTCGGCCGCGAGATCGTCGCCGAGATGAACCGCGTCGGGGTCATGTGCGACCTGTCCCACGTTGGTTCCAAGACCAGCGAGGAAGTGATCCTCGAATCCAAGAAGCCGGTCTGCTACTCCCACTGCCTGCCGTCGGGGCTCAAGGAGCACCCGCGCAACAAGTCCGATGCCGAACTGAAATTCATCGCCGACCACGGCGGTTTCGTCGGCGTGACCATGTTCGCGCCGTTTTTGGCCAAGGGCATCGATTCGACCATCGACGACTACGCCGAAGCCATCGAATACACCATGAACATCGTCGGTGAAGATTCGATTGGCATCGGCACCGACTTCACCCAGGGCCATGGTCAGGACTTCTTCGAATACCTGACCCACGACAAGGGCTACGCCCGGCGCCTGACCAACTTCGGCAAGATCATCAATCCCCTGGGCATCCGTACCGTGGGCGAGTTCCCCAACCTCACCGAGACCCTACTCAAGCGCGGCCACAGCGAGCGCGTGGTGCGCAAGATCATGGGCGAGAACTGGGTCAGCGTCCTGAAGGACGTCTGGGGCGAATAAGGCCACCCCCCACAGCACATTCCTGTAGCCGCTGCCGCAGGCTGCGATCGGCTCCGAAGGAGACGCGCTCTTGCGGCCCTCGGAAGGCTCTTCGAGCCTTTTCGCAGCCTGCGGCAGCGGCTACAGACGTACTTATCCACAGAATTCCGGAGTTTTGAAACATGGCCAAGATCGCCCCGCAATTGCCTATCGAAGTCGACAGCGAAACCGGTGTCTGGACCTCCGACGCCCTGCCGATGCTCTACGTGCCACGGCATTTCTTCGTCAACAACCACATGGGCATCGAGGAGGTGTTGGGCGCCGATGCCTACGCCGAGATCCTCTACAAGGCCGGCTACAAGTCCGCCTGGCACTGGTGCGAAAAAGAAGCCGAATGCCACGGCCTGGAAGGCGTCGCGGTGTTCGAGCACTACATGAAGCGCCTGTCCCAGCGCGGCTGGGGCCTGTTCAAGATCCAGGACATCGACCTGGATAAAGGCACCGCCAGCGTCAAGCTCGAACACTCGGCCTTCGTCTACGTGTACGGCAAGGTCGGGCGCAAGGTGGACTACATGTTCACCGGCTGGTTCGCCGGTGCCATGGACCAGATCCTGGCGGCCCGTGGCAGCAAGATCCGCACCGTGGCAGAGCAGGTTTACGGTGGTTCCGAAGAAGGCCACGACGATGGCCTGTTCGTCGTCAAACCGTTGTAAGCGGAGTTAAGAAAAATGGCTTTCGAAGCGATGTTCCAGCCGATCCAGATCGGCAAACTGACCATCCGCAACCGTGTGCTGAGCACCGCGCACGCCGAGGTCTACGCGACTGACGGCGGCATGACGACCGAACGGTATGTGAAGTACTACGAGGAAAAGGCCAAGGGCGGCATCGGCCTGGCGATCTGTGGTGGTTCCTCGGTGGTGGCCATCGACAGCCCACAGGAATGGTGGAGCTCGGTCAACCTGTCCACCGACCGGATCATCCCGCATTTCCAGAACCTGGCTGACGCTATGCACAAGCATGGCGCCAAGATCATGATCCAGATTACCCACATGGGCCGGCGCTCGCGCTGGGACGGTTTCAACTGGCCGACCCTGATGTCGCCGTCCGGGGTGCGCGAGCCAGTGCACCGCGCCACCTGCAAGACCATCGAGCCGGAGGAGATCTGGCGGGTGATCGGCAACTACGCCCAGGCCGCGCGCCGGGCCAAGGCCGGTGGCCTGGACGGTGTCGAGCTGTCGGCGGTGCACCAGCACATGATCGACCAGTTCTGGAGCCCACGGGTCAACAAGCGCACCGACGAATGGGGCGGCACCTTCGAGAAACGCATGCGTTTCGGCCTGGAAGTGCTCAAGGCGGTACGCGCTGAAGTGGGCGACGACTTCTGCGTGGGCATGCGCCTGTGCGGCGACGAGTTCCACCCGGACGGCCTGTCCCATGAGGACATGAAGCAGATCGCCAAGTACTACGACGACACCGGCATGCTGGACTTCATCGGCGTGGTGGGTTCGGGCTGCGACACCCACAACACCCTGGCCAACGTGATCCCCAACATGAGCTTCCCGCCGGAGCCGTTCCTGCACCTGGCGGCGGGCATCAAGGAAGTGGTCAAGGTGCCGGTGCTGCACGCACAGAACATCAAGGACCCGAACCAGGCCACGCGGATTCTCGAAGGCGGTTACGTCGACATGGTCGGCATGACCCGCGCGCACATGGCCGACCCGCACCTGATCGCCAAGATCAAGATGGGCCAGATCGACCAGATCAAGCAGTGCGTCGGCGCCAACTACTGCATCGACCGCCAGTACCAGGGCCTGGACGTGCTGTGCATCCAGAACGCCGCCACGTCCCGTGAATACATGGGCGTGCCGCACATCATCGAGAAAACCACCGGCATCAAGCGCAAGGTGGTGGTGGTCGGTGCCGGTCCTGCCGGTATGGAAGCCGCTCGCGTCGCCGCCGAACGCGGCCATGACGTGACCCTGTTCGAGAAGAAGGAAGCCATTGGCGGGCAGATCACCACGGCCTCCAAGGCGCCGCAACGGGACCAGATCGCCGGTATCACCCGCTGGTACCAGCTGGAGCTGGCGCGCCTGAAAGTCGACCTGCGCCTGGGCACCGCGGCGGACAGCGCGACCATCCTCGACCTGCGCCCCGACGTGGTGGTGCTGGCCGTGGGCGGCCATCCGTTCATCGAGCAGAACGAGCACTGGGGCGCCGCCGAAGGGTTGGTGGTCAGCAGTTGGGACATCCTCGACGGCAAGGTGGCGCCGGGCAAGAACGTGCTGGTGTACGACACCATCTGTGAGTTCACCGGCATGTCGGTCACCGACTTCATCGCCGACAAGGGTTCGCAAGTGGAAATCGTCACCGACGACATCAAGCCGGGCATCGCCGTGGGCGGCACCTCGTTCCCTACCTACTACCGCAGCCTGTACCCCAAGGAAGTGATCATGACCGGGGACCTGACCCTGGAGAAGGTGTACCGCGAGGGCGACAAGCTGGTGGCGGTGCTGGAAAACGAATACACCGGCGCCCGGGAAGAACGGGTGGTGGACCAGGTGGTGGTGGAAAACGGCGTGCGTCCTGACGAAGAGCTCTACTACGGGCTCAAGGAAGGTTCGCGTAACAAGGGCCAGATGGACGTCGAGGCGCTGTTCGCGATCAAGCCGCAGCCGTGCCTGAGCGAGACGGGGGAGGGCTACCTGTTGTTCCGCATCGGCGACTGCGTGTCCCAGCGCAACACCCATGCCGCGATCTACGACGCACTGCGCCTGTGCAAGGATTTCTAAGCCACTTCCTGTAGGAGCCGGCTTGCCGGCGATCGGCACTGGCGAGATACCGCGTGCTGCCTGATCGCTGGCAAGCCAGCTCCTACAAGGCCCCAGGTCTTTGGGAGCTCCACCATGTTGAACACCCTTCTTCCCATTCTGTTGTTCGCCGCCATCGGCCTTGCGGTCCTTGGCGCGCTGCGACGCGTGGCCATGTGGCGCCGGGGGCGAGCCTCCAAGGTCGATCTGATTGGCGGCCTGCTGGCCATGCCCAAGCGCTACATGGTGGATCTGCACCACGTGGTGGCCCGGGACAAATACATGGCCAACACCCACGTGGCCACGGCGGGGGGCTTTGTCCTGGCCGCCGTGCTGGCGATCCTGGTGCACGGTTTCGGCCTGCACAACCGCATCCTGGGTTATGCCTTGCTGCTGGCCACCACGCTGATGTTCGTCGGCGCGCTGTTCGTCGCCAAGCGCCGGCGCAACCCGCCGGCGCGGCTGTCCAAAGGGCCGTGGATGCGCCTGCCCAAAAGCCTGCTGGCATTCTCCGTGAGCTTCTTCGTGGCGACCCTGCCGGTGGCCGGGATCCTTCCGGAAAACTTCGGTGGCTGGCTGCTGGCGGCGCTGCTTGCGCTGGGTGTGCTCTGGGGCGTGTCCGAGCTGTTCTTCGGCATGACCTGGGGCGGGCCGATGAAGCACGCCTTCGCTGGCGCCCTGCACCTGGCCTGGCACCGGCGCGCCGAGCGCTTTGGTGGCGGACGCTCCACCGGCCTCAAACCGTTGGACCTGGAAGACCCGAACGCGCCTTTGGGGGTGGAAAAGCCGAAGGACTTCACCTGGAACCAGTTGCTGGGCTTCGACGCCTGCGTGCAGTGCGGCAAGTGCGAGGCGGCGTGCCCGGCCTTCGCCGCCGGCCAGCCGCTGAACCCGAAGAAACTGATCCAGGACATGGTGGTCGGCCTGGCCGGCGGTACCGACGCGCAGTTCGCTGGCAGCCCGTACCCTGGCAAGGCCATCGGCGAACACGGCGGCAACCCGCACCAGCCCATCGTCAACGGCCTGGTGGACGCCGAGACCCTGTGGTCCTGCACCACCTGCCGGGCCTGTGTCGAGGAATGCCCGATGATGATCGAGCACGTCGATGCCATCGTCGACATGCGTCGCCACCTGACCCTGGAGAAGGGCGCCACGCCGAACAAGGGCGCCGAGGTCCTGGAAAACCTCATTGCCACCGACAACCCCGGCGGCTTCAACCCCGGCGGGCGGATGAACTGGGCGGCGGACCTGAACCTGTCCTTGCTCAGCGACAAACAAAGCACCGACGTGCTGTTCTGGGTCGGCGACGGCGCCTTCGACATGCGCAACCAGCGCACCCTGCGGGCCTTTGTCAAAGTGCTCAAGGCGGCCAAGGTGGACTTCGCCGTGCTCGGCCTGGAAGAGCGCGACAGCGGTGACGTGGCCCGGCGCCTGGGCGACGAAGCGACTTTCCAGCTGCTGGCCAAGCGCAACATCCAGACCCTGGCCAAGTACCGCTTCAAGCGCATCGTCACCTGCGATCCCCACAGTTTCCATGTGCTGAAGAACGAGTACGGCGCCTTCGATGGCAACTACCTGGTGCAGCACCACAGCACCTACCTGGCCGAGCTGATCGGCGCCGGTGCGCTGAACCTGGGCCAGCACAAGGGCAGCAGCGTGACCTATCACGATCCTTGCTACCTGGGTCGTTACAACGGTGAGTACGAAGCCCCTCGGGACGTACTGCGTGCCCTGGGCATCGAGATCAAGGAAATGCAGCGCTCGGGCTTCCGTTCCCGTTGCTGCGGCGGTGGCGGCGGCGCGCCGATCACCGACATTCCGGGCAAGCAACGGATTCCCGACATGCGCATGCAGGACATCCGCGAAACCGGCGCCGAGCTGGTGGCCGTGGGTTGTCCACAGTGCACGGCGATGCTCGAAGGGGTGGTGGAGCCGCGGCCGATGATCAAGGACATCGCCGAACTGGTAGCCGATGCCTTGCTCGAAGACGCCGCCCCGAGCAAAGCGCCGGCGTCGGTGAAACCTGAACCTGCGGAGGTGCACTGATGAGCGACATTATCCGCCGCGATCCCCGGGCCGAGTGGATCGCCCGCAACCGCCTGCACCCGCTGCACGCGGCCATGCAGCCGGCGCAACACAGCTGGATGGGGCCCAATGGCCTGATCCGCAAGAACCCCCACGGCATCGGTTTCATCGGCCCCAACGGCCTCAAGCGCATCGACCGCAGTGGCGCCCAGCAGGGCGGCAGCGCCAAGCGCACGGCAGCGGCTGAGGTGCAGTTGCCGCTGCATCAAGTGGCGCAGCCGGCGTTCTACATCAGCGTGGTGCCGGACATGGTCGGTGGCCGCCTGAGCAGCCACGACCGCGACCTGCTGGGCCTGGCCCATCAGTTGGCGGGCCAGGACGGCGCGGTGCTGGCGGTGGTGTTCGGCGAACACAAGGAATCGGCCTTCGCCACCGCGGGTGTCGACCGCCTGCTGGTGCTGCAAGGCAGCGAGTTCGAAGGTTATGCACCGGAACAACGGGTGCAGGGCCTGCGGGCTGTGGATAACCAGTTCAGCCCGCGCCACTGGCTGCTGCCCGACAGCCGCACCGGCGGCGGCGAACTGGGCCGGCGCTTTGCCGCGGCCCTGGGCGAACGCCCGGCGACCCGGGTCTGGCAGGTCAAGGACGGGCAGTGCATCGGCCGTGCCGGCGCCGGCCTGCAGGACCTGGCGCGGCCGGTCGCGCGCTTGATCCTGGCCGCCGCCGAATGCGCGGAGCCAGTCAGCGAAACCCGCCACGAAGCCTTGCCGGTGGAGTTATCCACAAGCGTGGCCCGCAGCCTGGCGCGGATCGAAGACCTGGGCGCAGTGGCGGTGGACCCGGCGGCGATTCCCATGGCCGAGGCCGAGTTCATCTTTTCCGGGGGCAACGGGGTCAAGGACTGGCCGCTGTTTCACCAGACCGCCGCCGCCCTGGGGGCCACCGAAGGTGCTTCGCGGGTGGCGGTGGACGACGGCTTCATGGCCCGCGACCGGCAAGTGGGGGCCAGTGGTATCTGGGTCACCGCGCGGGTCTATGTGGCGGTGGGGATTTCCGGAGCGATCCAGCACCTGCAAGGCATTGGTGCCTGCGACAAGGTGGTGGCGATCAACCTCGACCCGGGTTGCGACATGATCAAGCGTGCCGACCTGTCGGTGATTGGCGACAGCGCGGAGATTCTCAAGGCCTTGATCGCGGCGGTAGCGGCCTACCGCAACGACGCCAAGCGCGATGCGGCTTAAGGGGATGTTATGCACAGCAATGTAATCAGCCTGATTTCGATTGGCGCCCACCCCACCTCCGGCCGCCCGCGGCGTGCCGAACAGGATGCCCGGGCAGTGGAACTGGGCCTGCAACTGGCCGGTGCGCAGTTGCAGGTGCTGCATGCCGGCGATGTAGCCGAACCGGCCCTGCGCGCCTACCTGGGCATGGGCCTGGAACAGCTGCATGTGCTGGAGCAGCCGGCGGGCGCCGATGCCCTGCCGGCACTGACCCAGTACCTGCGTCATGCCGGCGCCCAGGTGGTGCTCACCGGCAGCCAGGCGGAAACCGGCGAGGGCTCGGGGATGCTGCCATTCCTGCTGGCGGAAAACCTCGGCTGGCCGCTGGTGGTGGGGCTGGCCCAGGTCGAGTCCCTGGGCGATGGCGTGGCCCATGTCCTGCAAGCCTTGCCTCGCGGCCAGCGACGCCGGCTCAAGGTGCGCCTGCCATTCCTCGCCACTGTGGATAACGCCGCACCCAAGCCGCGCCAGAGCGCCTACGGCCCGGCGCGCCGGGGCCTGCTCGAAACCGACCAGGTGCTGGTGGTGGAGGACGAGTTGTTCACAGGCTCCAGCCTGCAGCCGGCCAAGCCGCGCCCCAAGCGCCTGAAAGTGATCAAGGCCAAGAGCGGCGCCGACCGCATGAAAGCCGCTACCGCCAAGGCCAGCGGCGGCACCGGCCAGGTACTCAAGGGCGTCAGCCCTGAGGCGGGTGCCGAAGCCATTCTCAAATTGCTCATCGAAGAAGGCGTAGTGCGCTGACCTCAGGGTTATGCACAACCCCTGGCACCGCTGTTCGCTGGCAAGCCAGCTCCTACGGGGGAAATGCACCCATGTCCTGTAGGAGCCGGCTTGCCGGCGAAGAGGCCAGCGCGGTTTTGCACAATTCCCGGGCGCAGCCGTGCGCTGGCAAGCCAGTTCCCACAAGGGGAAATGCACCGATGCCTTGTAGGAGCCGGCTTACCGGCGAAGAGGCCGCCGCGGTTTTGCACAATTCCCGGCCGTCTTTCGCGACAGGGGGGTAGGGTTACTCACAATCCCTGTGTGCGGACCTGTGGATAAGGTGTTCGCGCCTCGCTCCAGCCCTTGTGCAGCGGGCCCTGGCGCCGCCTGTACGATTTTTGATCAGGCTAAGTCGGCGTTTTTTATGGCGTTTTTTCCATGATGGGAAAACCCTCGGGCAGACTTTTGCACAGCAGTTGCCCCCAAAGTCTGTTGGCGCTTCTGTGGATAAGATGTTCGCTTAGCGCTGTATCCCTTGCAGAACGGGGCTTTCAAGCTTTTGTTCAAAAAACGACCAAATGCTGGTTTTTCCGCAGAATATCCTGGCGTGCCCCTGATAATGCGCGGCTTCTGGCGGTTTTCCACAGTGCATGACTCGTGCACCCGAGTTGCCCCCAAAGTCTGTTGGCCGTTCTGTGGATAAGGTGTTCGCCTTCCTCTGTAGCCCTCTGAATACGTGGCTTTGATGGCTATGTTCAAAAAATGATCAATGTCTTGTAAAACAGCACTTTCTACATAAGTCACGGATTTTATTGCCATTGCCCGGCGAAATATCCCCATGCCAGAGGAACTTGCCCACAGTTGCTGTGGGCCAAGGTGTGGATAAGGTGTTCGTCGAAGGCTGCACCCCTTGTAATCCATGGCTTGCACGGCAATAGATCAAATTTCATACAGCTCTAATGGCTGCCTTGACACTGGCAAGTGGCCTGTCTTCACTGATGCCACAAGGACTTGGCAGTTACTTATCCACATCCGGTTCTCGGGAGCTCAGGCAATGGACTGTCGTTTATCGCAGGCTTCTGCGATCCGCGCCTTTCTCCCTCGACGCACCCGCCGCCGCGCCACCAACCAGCGCGCCCGCCTATAGCTGCGCCCCCGGGCTGCCGCCGGTTGGCACTTTTTCCACAGTTTGTGTTTCCCTGGCCAAGCTCCAGGCCAACCAGAAGTCCGCGGACTTTCTCAAGCAGGAGGCGCGTTTCTACAAGCCGCCGATCAACGTGATCTTCGCCAAGTTGCCCAACAACCTCAACCACGTCGGGGGCGAGCAACTGCCGTGCAACCACTGTGGCGACTGCGTCTGGGGCTGTAACAACAAGGCCAAGAACACCACCGCAATCACGGTGCGCAGATTTTCTGCCAGGCCCAGGTGCGCCATCTGGAGCGTGACGGCGACGGCTGGATCGTGCGCTTCCAGTACCTGGACAGCGCCCAGGGACGGCATGTATGGGCGCTGCATCGGCCATGGGGCGATTCCCTATGGCGTTACCAGCGAACTGAAGGGCAACACCCAGGTGCAATGGTCGGAAACCCTTTCGGCAGACGATCCGAACTACCCGCTACGGGTGCGCAATGGCTATGTGAAGGTGAGGCTGGACGGCCCGCAGATCAGCGAGACCTTCATCGGCGAGACCGGCGCGGTCAGCTGGTCGCGGCCCTGAAGGCCCTGAAGGCCCTGTAGCCGCTGCCGAGCCCGCGAGGCTGCGACAAGGTCCGCAGGACCTTGCTTGACGGCTTTCCGCCGGACCCAGGCGCTCTCAAGATCGCTGCGCCTGCTGCGTCGGAATGCCGCCCAAGCCGTTCGCAGCCTGCGGCAGCGGCTACATAAGCCTTGTAGCCGCTGCGGTGCTTGCAGTGTCAGCCGGTGACCGGAACACCCTTGAGGTAAGGCGCCGGTTCCGCCCCCAGGTTGCTCAGCATGCGCTCGCTGTACCAGTCGACGAAGTTGACCACGCCGAACTCGTAGGTCTTGGAGTACGGGCCGGGCTGGTAGGCGGTGGAGTTGATGCCGCGCTGGTTCTCTTCCGCCAGGCGCCGGTCCTGGGCGTTGGTGGCGTCCCACACCTGGCGCATGCGTTCGACGTCGTAGTCCACGCCTTCCACGGCGTCCTTGTGCACGATCCACTTGGTGGTGACGATGGTTTCCTGCGCGCTGATGGGCCACACGGTGAACACGATGATGTGGTCGCCCATGCAGTGGTTCCACGAGTGGGGCAGGTGCAGGATGCGCATCGAGCCCAGGTCCGGGTTCTTGATCCGGCCCATGAGTTTGGCGCAGCCCTGCTTGCCGTCCAGTGTCATGGACACGGTGCCCTTGAGCAGCGGCATGCGCACGATGCGGTTGCGCAGGCCGAAGCTGGCGTGGGCGTAAGGGATCTTCTCGGCTTCCCAGGCGGCAGCGGAGGCGGCCACGTGGTCCTTGAACGCCTGGTCGGCCCGCGGGTCGGTGACGTCGTCCCATTCCAGCAGGGTTTTCAGCAATTCGGGGTGCGAGCCGCCGCAGTGGTAGCACTCGCGGTTGTTCTCCAGCACCAGCTTCCAGTTGGCCTTTTCATGCAAGGTGGTCTGCACCGCCACCTTGGTGTTCTCCATGTCGTAGGGCTCCATGTAATGGGCCAGGGTCGCCAGGAAGTCGTCGATGGCCGGCGGGTTCTCGGCCAGGGAGATGAAGATGTAGCCGCCGGCGGTCTTCACGTTCACCGGTTTCAGGCCGTATTGCTTCATGTCGAAGTCGGCGCCCATTTCGGTGCCGGCGAACAGCAGGCGGCCGTCCAGTTCGTAGGTCCACTGGTGGTAGTGGCAGACCAGCTTGGCGACCTTGCCCTTGTCGCTGGTGCACAGCCGTGAGCCGCGGTGGCGGCAGACGTTGTGGAAGGCGTGGACCACGCCGTCGGCGCCGCGGATGACGATGATCGGGTTCTTGCCGATCTGCAGGGTGATGTAGTTGCCCTTGGTAGGGATCTCGCAGGTCATGCCGGCGATCAGCCATTCCTTCTGGAAGATCTCCTGCATGTCGATATCGAACAGCCTTTCATCGCAGTAGAACGGCTGCGGCAGGGAAAAGGTCCGCTCACGTTCCTGCAGCATCTGTGCAGTGGCCTTGCGTGCAGGTTCCAGCGGATCGCCCAAGCTCAGGGTTGCGGTGACGTCCATCGTTCAAGTCCTCATGGCCGTTCAGTGCGGCCGGCGAATTAATTAGTGGCTACGGTGGGTGCTACGCAAGTCACGAAAAAAACGGCTGTTGTCGTTGAGGCGAGTGTGGGTCCGCAGGCGCCAAGAACCTTATCCATGGGCGACATGGCCCAATCTGTTCCCGACGCGCCAGCCCCGGCAGCTGGGGGCTGGTCGCGATAAGCATGTGAATGTCGCAGATAGGTAAATGGGCGCGAGAAGCCTTACGCAGAATCGCTGACAAGACGCCGACCGTCGGCCGTGGAGAACAGCATGTCCAACACCTTCCTCAACCCGGTAACCACCCAGACCTGGGCCAATGGCCGTCACATCGTCCGTTGCGTCAAAGTCATCCAGGAAACCTGGGACGTGCGGACCTTCTGCTTCATGGCCGACCAGCCGATCATGTTCTTCTTCAAACCGGGGCAGTTCGTCACCCTGGAACTGGAGATCGAGGGCCAGCCGGTGATGCGTTCCTACACCATCTCCAGCTCGCCTTCGGTGCCCTACAGCTTCTCGGTGACCATCAAGCGCGTGCCCGGCGGCAAGGTCTCCAACTGGCTGCACGACACCCTGCACGAAGGCCAGGAACTGGCGGTGCACGGGCCGGTGGGGCTGTTCAACGCCATCGACTTTCCGGCGCCGAAGATCCTCTACCTCAGCGGCGGCGTCGGCATTACCCCGGTGATGTCCATGGCGCGCTGGTTCTACGACACCAACGCCAACGTCGACATGGTGTTCATCCACAGCGCCCGTTCCCCCAAGGACATCATTTACCACCGCGAGCTGGAGCACATGGCCTCGCGGATCGACAACTTCAGCCTGCACCTGATCTGCGAAAAGCACGGCCTGGGCGAGCCCTGGGCCGGTTATCGCGGCTACCTGAACCACAAGATGCTGGAGTTGATGGCCCCGGATTTCCTGGAGCGGGAAGTGTTCTGCTGCGGCCCCACGCCCTATATGAGCGCGGTCAAGCGGCTGCTGGAAGCCGCCGGTTTCGACATGGCTCGCTACCACGAGGAATCCTTCGGCGCGACCCCGGCCGAAGCCCGGGCCGATGCGGTGGAACACGCCGAACAGGCGGCCGAGGCGCCGGAGCCGGACCTGGCGGACCTGCATCAGGTGGAGTTCACCGCTTCGGGCAAGAGCATCCGCGTGGCCCCCGGAGAAACCGTGCACGCGGCGGCCGCCAAGCTTGGCCTGATGATTCCCAAGGCCTGCGGCATGGGCATCTGCGGCACCTGCAAGGTGCTCAAGCTGGGGGGCGAGGTGGAGATGGAGCACAACGGCGGGATCACCGAGGAAGACGAAGCCGAAGGCTACATCCTGTCCTGCTGCAGCGTGCCCAAGGGCGACGTGCGCGTGGAGTTCTGATCGCCGGCAAACCGGCCCCTGCATCCGTTTGCTGTAGGAGCCGGCTTGCCAGCGAACAGGTGCAAGCTGATCCTTCGGTTACTGATACAACGCCGGGCGCCGATCCAGGTGCACATGGTTATGTTCACTGATGGACTTGTGCCAGGCCTGGGTCAGGTCCAGCTCCGCCAACAGCAACTGCTCGGCGCTTTCCCGATCCCTGCCCGCCAGTGGATAACCGTCGGCATCGACAAGGGTCGAGCCGCCCACCCAGTTCACTCCACGTTCCTCGCCGCAGCGGTCGCAGGCGGCGATGAACATCCGGTTGACCGCCGCATTGGCCTGCACCCGGACCATCTCCGCCGGCCGCTCGCCCAGCGGGCGCGGGCCATCCGGCCAGTTCACCGGGGCGCACAGCAGGGCCGCGCCGGCCAGGGCTGGCAGGCGCACCCACTCGGGAAACTCCAGGTCGTAGCAGATCATCATGGCGATCGGCCCGAAGCGGGTCGCCACCACCGGCGGCGGTTCGTCGCCTGGGGTGAAGATCAGGTTTTCCCGATCCCACAGGTGGGCCTTGCGGTACAGCGTCAGCCTGCCTTCGGGTTCGACCAGCGCCGCGCTGTTGGCCACGCGCTCCTGGTCCAGGCGCTCGCAGAAGCCGCCGACGATCACCACCTGCAGCTCTTCGGCCAGGGTTTTCCACAGGCTCAGGGTCGGCCCGTCGAGGCTTTCCGAGAGTGCCAGGGCTTCATTGCGGTCGCTGAACACATAGCCGCTCTGCACCAGTTCCGGCAGCACCACCACCTGGGCGCCGCGGGCGGCGGCCTGGCGTATCGCCTCGGCGCCCAGGGCGAGGTTGTACTTAAGGTCGCCGATGCGCGGGGCCACTTGCTGGCAGGCCACCTTGAGGGATGCCTGAGGAATCATTGCGCGCCTCCTTCCAGTTGCTGTTCGCTGGCCTGGATGGCCAGGCGCTCCGCGTCCAGGTCCAGGTTGCGGGTCAGCGCCCAGTAGACCAGCGCAGCCACGGCAAGGCCAACCACGAAGGCAATGTCGGCGCCGCCCAGGGCCTGGGACAGCGGGCCCTGGAAGAAACTCAGGGACATGAACGGCACCATCGCCAGCAGGCCGAGGAAATACGCCAGCAGCCCGGCGCTGGACCAGCGGCCATAGATCCCGGCGTGATTGAAGATGTCGCTGATGGCATAGCGACCTTTGCGCACCAGGTAGAAGTCCGCCAGGTTGACTGCGGTCCAGGGCACCAGGAAATACAGCATCAGCAGCACGAAAGTGTTGAAGCTGCCCAGGTAGCTCTCGGGAATGTTCATGGCGATGAGAAAGATCACCACCGCCACCAGCACGATTCCGCAGACCCGGCTCTTGAGGTTGGGCTTGATCGACTTGAAGCCGTCGATGGCGCTGATGCCGGTGAGCATGGCGCCGTAGCAGTTGACCGCCATGATGCCCACCAGCGCCGGCACTGCGATCAGCACGGTGAAGGTGCCGAAGCCGGGGATCACCCGGTTGCCCACTTCGCGCACGCTGGCGATGGCATCGGGGGAGGGCAGGGCCGAGGCCAGGAACGCCCCCAGGGACATCAGCCACAGGGCCGAACCGGCGGCGCCCAGGTAGGTCCAGAAGATCACCTGGCGCGACGGCGTCTTGTGCGGCAGGTAGCGTGAGTAGTCGGAGACGTACACCGAATAGCTGATCTGGTAGCCGGCGGCGGCCGACAGCTGGATCAGGAACGCCGACCAGGAGAACTGCGGGTCGGCCAGGGCCGAGTCGGCCTGCAGGGTCAGCAGGGCACTGACGGTGAGCACCGCGAACACGCTGATCATCACGTAGGTCAGCCAGCGCTGCACGGTGTGCAGCAGGTCATGGCCGATCACCGCGATCAGCACCGCCACGGCGATCATCAGGGTGTACCAGGGCGCCCGGGCGCCGGGAATCACGGTGTTGATGGCATCGGTGGCGAGAATCACGTTGAACACGTTGAAGCCGATGTAGACGAACACCACGGCGGTGAACGGCACGATGGCGCCGCGCAGGCCGAACTGGGCGCGGGACTGGATCATCTGCGGCAGCCCCATGCGCGGGCCCTGGTTGGCGTGGAAGGCCATGCAGAAGGTACCCAGGCAGACGCCGATGACGATCGCCAGGATGGCGTATTGCAGGGCAAGGCCCAGGGCTGCGCCGGTGAAACCGGTGACCATGGTGGTGAGCACGAAGTTGCCGGTGAACCAGAAGGGGCCCTGGTGCCAGACCTTGCCGTGGCGCTCGTTGCGCGGCACGTAGTCGATGGAGCGGGTTTCGATCTTCAGGCCGGGAGGCTGGGCGTTCTCGGTGACGCAAGAAGAAGTCGTCATGGGGTACAGCCTTATTTTTATAGGTCGACCCCGGAGTCTCGGACAAACGCTGCGGTTGTTGAATCAGTGGGGGCAAATAATCAGTTCAGGAATTTGTGAACTGATGAAGGGGGCGTGCTTGACGGGCCTCTTCGCTGGCAAGCCGGCTCCTACGGGGTGGGAGGTGCGCTGGCCATTGTAGGAGCCGGGTTGCCGGCGAAGGCGTCGGTGAGAGCTGCGCCCGGGTTGCGGGCCTGTTCGCTGGCAAGCCAGCTCCTACGGGGTGGGAGGTGCGCTGGCCATTGCAGGAGCCGGCTTGCCGGCGAAGGCGTCCATGAGCGCGGCGCCCGGGTTGCGGGCCTCTTCGCTGGCAAGCCAGCTCCTACAGGCGGGGGTGGTGGGTCAGGCGCTCATGACGGTGCGGATGTCGGCTGCCAGTTCGCGCACGCGGTCTTCCTCGGTGTCCCAGGAGCACATGAAGCGCGCGCCACCCTTGCCGATGAAGGTATAGAAGCGCCAGCCCTTGGCCGTCAGTGCGGCAATGGCCGGTTCCGAAAGTTGCAGGAACACGCCGTTGGCCTGCACCGGGAACATCAGTTCCACGCCAGGGATGTCGGCCACCAGTTGGGCCAGCAGCTGCGCGCAGTGGTTGGCGTGGCGGGCGTGCTTGAGCCAGGCGTCGTTTTCCAGGAGGCCGACCCAGGGCGCGGAGAGAAAGCGCATTTTCGAGGCCAGCTGGCCAGCCTGCTTGCAGCGGTAGTCGAAGTCTTCCGCCAGCTTGTGGTTGAAGAACAGGATCGCTTCACCCACCGCCATGCCGTTTTTCGTGCCGCCAAAGCACAGCACGTCCACGCCGGCCTTCCAGGTCAGCTCCGCCGGGGTACAGCCGAGGAAGGCGCAGGCGTTGGAGAAGCGCGCGCCGTCCATGTGCAGGTTCAGCCCCAGTTCCTTGCAGGTGGCACTGATGGCGCGAACTTCTTCCGGGGTGTAGACACTGCCCACCTCGGTGGCCTGGGTCAGGGTTACCACCCGCGGCTTGGGATAGTGGATGTCCTGGCGCTTGAGGGCGATCTCGCGGATCGATTCCGGGGTCAGCTTGCCGTTCTGGGTGCCGGCGATCAGCAGCTTGGAGCCGTTGGAGAAGAACTCCGGGGCGCCGCACTCGTCGGTTTCGACGTGGGCGGTTTCCGAGCAGATCACGCTGTGGTAACTCTGGCACAGCGACGACAGGGCCAGGGAGTTGGCGGCGGTGCCGTTGAAGGCGAAGAACACTTCGCAATCGGTTTCGAACAGTTTGCGGAAATGATCCGAGGCGCGAGCGGTCCACTGGTCGTCGCCGTAAGCGCGCTCGTGGCCGTGGTTGGCCTGCTCCATGGCGGCCCAGGCTTCGGGGCAGATGCCGGAGTAGTTGTCGCTGGCGAATTGTTGGCTCTTGTCGGTCATGGCCGGCTCCGTGGTCGATGATGGTGCGCACTTTAACCAAGAATAATGGCCCAGCACACGCTCTGTTTATGCCGGAATAATGCATGGCCCATAAGGATTTATGCGTGACGCGATGCTGAAACCCGACACTGCCCGGCGCGACGGGGCGCTGGATGCGCTGAAATGGCTGGCGCTGCTGAGCATGGTCCTCGATCACCTGCGTTATGTGGGCCTGAGCCTGGACTGGCTTTACGTACCCGGGCGCCTGGCGTTTCCCTGGTTCTGCCTGGCCATGGCGGTGAACCTGACCCGGGCCAGGGATGAAATCGACCGCCGGCCCGGCCCATGGCGCTACCTGGGCTGGTTGCTGCTGTTCAGCCTGCTGAGCGAGATTCCCTATCGCCTGTTCATTCCCGACCCCGATACCTTGAATGTGTTGCCCACCCTGGCCCTGGGCCTGCTGGTGGCTCGCGGCTGGCAGCGGCGCAGAGGCCTGGACCTGGGGCTTGGCCTGCTGGCCTTGCTGCTGGCGGTGGTTTTCAGCGAGCGGCTGATGTTCGGCGCCTTCGGGGTGTTGCTGCCGCTGGCCCTGGTACTGGTGTTGCGCCGGCCCTGGTATTTCAGCCTGCTGCCTGGGGCGCTGTGCCTGGCGGCCAATCAATGGGAAACCTTGTTCCCGGCGGCGCGCCTGGGCAATCAGGTGGCGACCTGCGGTATTGCCGCTTGTCTGCTGGCGCCGTGGCTGGGGCTGATGCTGCTGCGGGGGCTGCGTGGCAGGTCGGTGCCGGCCATGCGCCGCTGGGCCTACCTGCTGTACCCGGCGCACTTTCTCCTGCTGCTGGCCCTGCGCGCAGCCCTGTAGGAGCCGGCTTGCCGGCGAAGGCGCCCCTGAGGATTTGCGCC
This sequence comes from Pseudomonas sp. GW823-FHT03E05, assembly GCF_058796855.1. Lineage (NCBI taxonomy): Bacteria > Pseudomonadati > Pseudomonadota > Gammaproteobacteria > Pseudomonadales > Pseudomonadaceae > Pseudomonas > Pseudomonas sp. GW823-FHT03E05. The sequence continues at coordinate 138,217 of NZ_JBXAJB010000003.1, read as the reverse complement.
CGGCTTGCGGGCCTCTTCGCTGGCAAGCCGGCTCCTACGGCAGAGAGCGTTGCGTTGCGGGGAAGGACAGGCCCGATCCAGAGCCGTTGGCGGGTGGTGCGGGCAGGCATTTATCTCCGCACGCCAGGGCATGTCGTAAACGCACCTTTGCGTGGCGTCCATAGGCATTTGAGTTCCCCTTCCCGGTCATACCATCGCATCCAAAGGGCGTAGCTGTAAGGCTCGCCTCACCGAGACGAAAGGCGCACCGCCGCCGCTGGGAGAGACGTGATGTTCAGCAAGCAAGACCAGATCCAGGGTTACGACGATGCACTGCTGGCGGCCATCAATGCCGAGGAACAACGCCAGGAAGATCACATCGAGCTGATCGCGTCGGAAAACTACACCAGCAAGCGGGTGATGCAGGCGCAAGGCAGCGGGCTGACCAACAAGTACGCCGAAGGCTATCCGGGCAAGCGCTACTACGGTGGCTGCGAGCACGTGGACAAGGTCGAGGCCCTGGCCATCGAGCGCGCCAAGCAACTGTTCGGTGCCGACTACGCCAACGTCCAGCCGCACTCCGGTTCTTCGGCCAACAGCGAGGTGTACCTGGCCCTGCTGCAGGCCGGCGATACCATCCTCGGCATGAGCCTGGCCCATGGCGGCCACCTGACCCACGGGGCCAAGGTGTCGTCCTCGGGCAAGCTGTACAACGCGGTGCAGTACGGCATCGACACCCGCACCGGGTTGATCGACTACGACGAAGTCGAGCGCCTGGCCGTGGAACACAAGCCGAAGATGATCGTCGCCGGCTTCTCGGCCTACTCCAAGACCCTGGACTTCCCGCGCTTCCGGCAGATCGCCGACAAGGTCGGGGCGCTGCTGTTCGTCGACATGGCCCACGTCGCCGGGCTGGTGGCCGCCGGTCTGTATCCCAACCCGCTGCCCTATGCCGACGTGGTCACTACCACCACCCACAAGACCCTGCGCGGTCCCCGTGGCGGGCTGATCCTGGCCAAGGCCAACGAAGAGATCGAGAAGAAACTCAACGCCGCGGTATTCCCCGGCGCCCAGGGCGGTCCGCTGATGCATGTGATTGCGGCCAAGGCGGTGTGCTTCAAGGAAGCGCTGGAGCCCGGTTTCAAGGCTTATCAGCAGCAAGTGATCGACAACGCCCAGGCCATGGCCGGCGTGTTTATCAAGCGCGGCTACGATGTAGTGTCCGGCGGCACCGACAACCACCTGTTCCTGGTCAGCCTGATTCGCCAGGGCCTGACCGGCAAGGATGCCGATGCCGCTCTGGGCCGTGCCCACATCACCGTGAACAAGAACGCCGTGCCCAACGACCCGCAGTCGCCGTTTGTGACTTCCGGCCTGCGCATCGGCACCCCGGCGGTCACCACCCGCGGATTCAAGGTCACCCAGTGCACCGAACTGGCGGGCTGGATCTGCGACATCCTCGACCACCTCGGCGATGCCGATGTCGAGGCCAATGTCGCTCGCCAGGTGGCGACCCTGTGCGCTGATTTCCCGGTTTACCGCTGAGAGCCGCAACTGGAGCAATGACTATGCAACGCTATTCGGGCTTCGGCCTCTTCAAGCACTCTCTCAGCCACCATGAAAACTGGCAGCGGATGTGGCGCACGCCGACCCCGAAGAAGGTCTATGACGTGGTCATCGTCGGCGGTGGCGGGCATGGCCTGGCCACTGCCTACTACCTGGCCAAGGAGCACGGCATCACCAATGTCGCGGTGGTGGAAAAAGGCTGGCTGGGCGGCGGCAACACCGCGCGCAACACCACCATCGTGCGTTCCAACTACCTGTGGGACGAGTCGGCGCAGCTCTACGAGCACGCCATGAAACTGTGGGAAGGCCTGTCCCAGGACCTCAACTACAACGTGATGTTCTCCCAGCGCGGGGTCTACAACCTGTGCCACACCCTGCAAGACATCCGTGATTCCGAGCGTCGGGTCAGCGCCAACCGCCTCAACGGCATCGATGGCGAGTTGCTCAACACCCAGCAGGTGGCGGACGAGATTCCTTACCTGGATTGCTCGAAAAACACCCGTTATCCGATCCTCGGCGCCACGGTCCAGCGCCGCGGCGGCGTGGCCCGTCACGACGCCGTGGCCTGGGGCTTTGCCCGCGCCGCCGACGCCCTGGGCGTGGACCTGATCCAGCAGACCGAAGTCATTGGTTTTCGCAAGGAAAACGGCGTGTGCATCGGCGTCGAGACCAACAAGGGCTTTATCGGTGCCAAGCGCGTCGGGGTGGTCACCGCCGGCAACTCCGGGCACATGGCCAAGCTCGCGGGCTTCCGCCTGCCGATCGAATCCCACCCGCTGCAGGCGCTGGTGTCGGAGCCGATCAAGCCGATCATCGACAGCGTGATCATGTCCAACGCGGTGCACGGCTATATCAGCCAGTCGGACAAGGGCGATCTGGTGATCGGTGCCGGTATCGACGGCTGGGTCGGCTACGGCCAGCGCGGCTCCTACCCGGTGATCGAGCACACCATCCAGGCCATCGTCGAGATGTTCCCGGTCCTCTCCCGAGTGCGCATGAACCGTCAGTGGGGCGGCATCGTCGACACCAGCCCGGACGCCTGTCCGATCATTTCCAAGACCCCGGTGCCGAACATGTTCTTCAACTGCGGTTGGGGCACTGGTGGCTTCAAGGCCACCCCGGGCTCGGGCAACGTGTTTGCCGCGAGCCTCGCCAAGGGCGAGATGCATCCATTGGCCGCCCCTTTCTCCATCGACCGTTTCCACAACGGTGCGCTGATCGACGAACACGGCGCTGCTGCGGTCGCCCACTAAAAGGACAACTCCCTATGTTGCATATCTTCTGTCCTCACTGCGGCGAGCTGCGCTCCGAAGAGGAATTCCATTCGTCCGGCCAGGCGCACATTCCCCGGCCCCTGGACCCCAACACCTGCACCGACGAGGAGTGGGGCGACTACATGTTCTTTCGCGATAACCCTCGCGGCCTGCACCACGAGCTGTGGATTCACGCCGCCGGTTGCCGCCAGTACTTCAACGCCACCCGCGACACCGTGACCTACGAAATTCTTGAAACCTACAAGATTGGCACCAAGCCGCAGTTCACCGCCAAGGCTGCTGGAGAGAAGGTATGAGCCAGACCAATCGCCTGTCCAACGGCGGACGCATCGACCGCAACAAAGTCCTCACTTTCACCTTCAACGGCCAGAGCTACAAAGGCTTTGAGGGCGACACCCTGGCCTCGGCCCTGTTGGCCAACGGCGTGGACATCATCGGTCGCAGCTTCAAGTACTCTCGGCCCCGGGGCATCTTCGCCGCAGGCTGCGAGGAGCCCAACGCGGTGCTGCAGATCGGCGCTACCGAAGCTACCCAGATCCCCAACGTGCGTGCCACCCAACAGGCGCTGTACCAGGGCCTGGTGGCCACCAGCACCAACGGCTGGCCCAGCGTCAACAACGACATGATGGGAATCCTCGGCAAGGTCGGCGGCAAGCTGATGCCGCCGGGCTTCTACTACAAAACCTTCATGTACCCGCAATCGTTCTGGATGACCTACGAGAAGTACATCCGCAAGGCGGCGGGCCTCGGCCGCTCGCCCACCGAGAACGATCCGGACACCTACGACAACATGAACCAGCACTGCGACGTGCTGATCGTCGGCGCCGGCCCCGCGGGCCTTGCCGCCGCCCTGGCAGCGGCCCGCAGTGGCGCCCGGGTGATCCTCGCCGACGAGCAGGAAGAGTTCGGCGGTACCCTGCTGGACAGCCGCGAGAGCCTGGACGGCAAGCCGGCGGCGGAGTGGGTGGCCAGTGTGGTTGCCGAACTCCAGTCGCTGCCGGATGTGTTGCTGCTGCCGCGGGCCACGGTCAACGGCTACCACGACCACAACTTCCTGACCATTCACGAGCGCCTCACCGATCACCTCGGCGACCGCGCGCCCATCGGCCAGGTACGCCAGCGCATCCATCGGGTCCGCGCCAAGCGCGTGGTGCTGGCCACCGGCGCCCACGAGCGGCCGCTGGTCTACGGCAACAACGACGTGCCGGGCAACATGCTGGCTGGCGCGGTCTCCACCTATGTGCGCCGCTACGGCGTGGCCCCGGGCAAGAAACTGGTGCTGTCCACCAATAACGACCACGCCTACCGTGTGGCCCTGGACTGGCTCGACGCCAGCCTGCAAGTGGTGGCCATCGCCGATGCGCGGCACAACCCGCGCGGCGCCCTGGTGGAAGAAGCCCGGGCCAAGGGCATTCGCATCCTCACCTCCAGCGCGGTGATCGAGGCCCGTGGCAGCAAGCATGTGACCGGCGCGCGTGTAGCGGCCATCGACGTCAAGGCACACAAGGTCACCAGCCCCGGCGAATGGCTCGACTGCGACCTGATCGCCAGCTCCGGCGGCTACAGCCCGGTGGTGCACCTGGCCTCGCACTTGGGCGGCAAGCCGGTGTGGCGCGAAGACATCCTCGGTTTCGTGCCCGGTGAAGCGCCGCAGAAACGTGTGTGCGTCGGTGGCATCAACGGCGTCTACAGCCTCGGCGATACCCTGGCCGACGGTTTCGACGGCGGTGTGCGCGCCGCCAGCGAAGCCGGTTTCCAGGCCGTTGAGGGCGTTCTGCCCAAGGCCCTGGCCCGTCTTGAAGAACCGACCCTGGCGCTGTTCCAGGTGCCCCACGAAAAAGGCACGGCGCGTGCGCCGAAGCAATTCGTCGACCTGCAGAACGACGTCACTGCGGCCGCCATCGAACTGGCGACCCGCGAGGGCTTCGAGTCGGTGGAACACGTCAAGCGCTACACCGCCCTGGGCTTCGGCACCGACCAGGGCAAGCTGGGCAACGTCAACGGCCTGGCCATTGCCGCCCGTTCGCTGAACGTCAGCATTCCGCAGATGGGCACCACCATGTTCCGTCCGAACTACACGCCGATCACCTTCGGCGCCGTGGCTGGCCGGCACTGCGGGCACATCTTCGAGCCGGTGCGCTTCACCGCGCTGCATGCCTGGCATGTGAAGAATGGCGCCGAGTTCGAAGACGTCGGCCAGTGGAAACGCCCCTGGTACTTCCCGAAAAACGGCGAAGACCTGCATGCCGCGGTCAAGCGTGAATGCCAGGCCGTGCGCGACAGCGTCGGCCTGCTGGACGCCTCGACCCTGGGCAAGATCGACATCCAGGGCCCCGATGCCCGGGAGTTCCTCAACCGCATCTACACCAACGCCTGGACCAAGCTCGACGTGGGCAAGGCCCGCTACGGCCTGATGTGCAAGGAAGACGGCATGGTCTTCGACGACGGCGTCACCGCCTGTCTGGCCGACAACCACTTCCTGATGACCACCACCACCGGCGGCGCGGCCCGCGTGCTGCAGTGGCTGGAGATCTACCAGCAGACCGAATGGCCGGACCTCAAGGTGTACTTCACCTCGGTCACCGACCACTGGGCCACCATGACCCTGTCCGGGCCCAACAGCCGCAAGCTGCTGAGCGAAGTCACCGACATCGACCTGGACAAGGACGGCTTCCCGTTCATGACCTGGAAGGAAGGCCTGGTGGGTGGCGTACCGGCGCGGGTGTTCCGTATCTCGTTCACCGGCGAGCTGTCCTACGAGGTCAACGTCCAGGCCGACTACGCCATGGGCGTGCTGGAGCAGATCGTCGAGGCCGGCAAGAAGTACAACCTGACCCCCTATGGCACCGAGACCATGCACGTGCTGCGGGCCGAGAAGGGCTTCATCATCGTCGGCCAGGACACCGACGGTTCCATGACCCCGGACGACCTGAACATGGGCTGGTGCGTGGGCCGGACCAAGCCATTCTCCTGGATCGGCTGGCGCGGCATGAACCGTGAAGACTGCGTGCGCGAGCAGCGCAAGCAACTGGTGGGCCTCAAGCCGATCGACCCGACCCAGTGGCTGCCGGAAGGTGCGCAACTGGTGTTCAACCCCAAGCAGGCGATCCCGATGAGCATGGTGGGCCACGTGACCTCCAGCTATGCCCACAACTCCCTGGGTTATTCCTTCGCCCTGGGTGTGGTCAAGGGGGGGCTCAAGCGCCTGGGCGAGCGGGTCTTCGCACCGCTGGCCGATGGCCGGGTGATCGAGGCGGAAATCGTTTCCTCGGTGTTCTTCGACCCCAAAGGCGACCGCCAGAACATCTAAGGCACAACACGCTCCTACAGGGTGTTATCAACAGAATTCAGGACAGGTGCTCTATGACCGCAGTCAACGTTTACCAACAGCGCCCCACCACCGGGGCCAAGGTCGAGTCGTCGTTGCACCACGCCGACCTGCCGAGCCTGGTGGGCAAGGGCCGCAAGAACGCCGGGGTGACCCTGCGCGAGAAAAAACTCCTCGGCCACCTGACGATCCGTGGCGACGGCCACGATCCGGCCTTCGCCGCCGGCGTGCACAAGGCCCTGGGCATCGAACTGCCGGGCGCCCTGAGCGTAGTGGTCAAGGGCGAGACCAGCCTGCAATGGCTGGGCCCGGATGAGTGGCTGCTGATCGTGCCCAGCGGCGAAGAGTTCGCCGCCGAGCAGAACCTGCGGGCCGCCCTGGGCGACCTGCATATCCAGATCGTCAACGTCAGCGGCGGCCAGCAGATTCTCGAATTGTCCGGGCCCAACGTGCGCCAGGTGCTGATGAAGTCCACCAGCTACGACGTGCACCCCAACAACTTCCCGGTGGGCAAGGCTGTGGGCACGGTGTTCGCCAAGTCGCAACTGGTGATCCGCCGTACCGGCGAAGACACCTGGGAGCTGCTGGTGCGCCGCAGCTTTTCCGATTACTGGTGGATGTGGCTGCAGGATGCCGCGGCCGAATATGGCCTGAGCGTCCAGGCCTGAGCCCAGCTTGGCCTGGTAGGAGCGAGCTGGCTCGCGAACTCGCGAAGGATGGATTTTCCGGAAGACCACAGCGCCCTTGGATTTTTCGCGAGCAAGCTCGCTCCTACAGAGAACCGACCGCGCTGCGGTTGCCCTAACGAACAGGAGTTATCCCGCATGAGCCGCGCCCCCGACACATGGATCCTCACCGCCGACTGCCCCAGCGTGCTCGGCACGGTGGACGCGGTGACCCGCTTTCTGTTCGAGCAGGGCTGCTACGTCACCGAGCACCACTCCTTCGATGACCGGCTCTCGGGCCGCTTCTTCATTCGCGTGGAGTTTCGCCAGCCCGACGGCCTCGACGAACAGGGCTTTCGCGAGGGCCTGGCACAGCGGGCCAAGGCCTTCGAGATGAACTTCGAACTGACCGCGCCGCACTACCGGCCGAAGGTGGTGATCATGGTCTCCAAGGCCGACCACTGCCTCAACGACCTGCTCTACCGCCAGCGCATCGGCCAGTTGCCCATGGACGTGGTGGCGGTGGTGTCCAACCACCCGGACCTCAAGCCCCTGGCCGACTGGCACCAGATTCCCTACCACCACTTCCCCCTAGACCCCAACGACAAGCCGTCCCAGGAGCGTCAGGTGTGGCAGGTGATCGAGGACTCCGGCGCCGAACTGGTGATCCTTGCCCGCTACATGCAAGTGCTGTCGCCGGAGCTGTGCCGCAAGCTCGATGGCAAGGCCATCAACATCCACCACTCGCTGCTGCCGGGCTTCAAGGGCGCCAAGCCTTATCACCAGGCCTACAACAAGGGGGTGAAACTGGTGGGAGCCACGGCGCACTACATCAACAACGACCTGGACGAAGGCCCGATCATCGCCCAAGGCGTGGAGGTGGTGGACCACAGCTATTACCCCGAGGACCTGATCGCCAAGGGCCGGGATATCGAGGGCCTGACCCTGGCCCGGGCGGTGGGTTATCACATCGAGCGGCGGGTGTTCCTGAACGGCAACCGGACGGTGGTGCTCTGATGATTCCCGGGGCTGCTGCGCAGCCCTTCGCGAGCAAGCTCGCTCCTACAGGCGTTGCGCCTGTTCGCGCGAAAGCGATTTTGAAAACGAAACAGCATCTGTACCCGAGCAATCCACGTGTTTCCCCTTTGGGTTACGCGGTTCCATAACAACAACAGCGAGGTGAAAGCATGTCTGGTAATCGTGGTGTCGTGTATCTGGGCAGCGGCAAGGTCGAGGTACAGAAAATCGACTATCCAAAAATGCAGGACCCGCGTGGCAGGAAGATTGAGCACGGCGTCATCCTGCGCGTGGTCTCCACCAACATCTGCGGTTCGGACCAGCACATGGTCCGTGGTCGTACCACCGCCCAGGTCGGCCTGGTGCTGGGCCATGAAATCACCGGCGAGGTGATCGAGAAGGGCAGCGACGTCGAGAACCTGAAGATCGGCGACCTGGTCTCGGTGCCCTTCAACGTGGCGTGCGGGCGCTGTCGCTCCTGCAAGGAACAGCACACCGGAGTCTGCCTGACCGTCAACCCGGCTCGCGCCGGCGGTGCCTATGGCTACGTCGACATGGGCGACTGGACCGGCGGCCAGGCCGAATACGTGCTGGTGCCTTACGCCGACTTCAACCTGCTGAAACTGCCGAACCGCGACAAGGCCATGGAGAAGATCCGCGACCTGACCTGCCTTTCCGACATCCTGCCCACCGGTTATCACGGCGCCGTCACCGCCGGTGTCGGCCCTGGCAGCACCGTCTACGTGGCCGGTGCCGGTCCGGTGGGCCTGGCGGCCGCTGCTTCGGCGCGCCTGCTGGGGGCCGCGGTGGTGATCGTCGGTGACGTCAACCCGGTACGCCTGGCCCACGCCAAGGCCCAGGGTTTTGAAATTGCCGACCTGTCCAAGGACACCCCGCTGCACGAGCAGATCGCCGATTTGCTGGGCGAGCCGGAAGTGGACTGCGCCGTGGACGCCGTGGGCTTCGAAGCCCGGGGCCACGGCCATGCGGGTGCCCAGCACGAAGCCCCGGCCACCGTGCTCAACTCCCTGATGGGCGTGGTGCGGGTGGCGGGCAAGATCGGTATCCCCGGCCTGTACGTCACCGAAGACCCGGGCGCCGTGGACGCCGCGGCGAAGATGGGCAGCCTGAGCATCCGCTTCGGCCTGGGCTGGGCCAAGTCCCATAGCTTCCACACCGGCCAGACCCCGGTGATGAAGTACAACCGCCAACTGATGCAGGCCATCATGTGGGACCGCATCAACATTGCCGACGTGGTAGGGGTTGAAGTCATCAGCCTCGACGACGCCCCACGCGGCTATGGCGAGTTCGACGCCGGCGTGCCGAAGAAATTCGTCATCGACCCGCACAAGCTGTTCAGCGCTGCCTGAGACTTGAGGCGATAGAAGAAAAAGGGCGACCCACGGGTCGCCCTTTTGTGTTGTGGCATAAGCCCGAGACCGCCGCGAGCACTTCGTACCCTGTGGCTAAACCCCCTCCCCCTGTCGCCGCTGTCGAGCTTGCGAGGCTGCGCAAAGGTCCGCAGGACCTTGCGTGGCGATCAAGCGTCGAGCACTGCCGATACCGAGTCAGAAACCCTTGCCCGGGTAGTCGACCCAGTGTTCTCCACTGAGGATGTACTGCGCGGCGGCCTCGCTAAACACGCCTGGCGCATCCCGCTGGAAACGCGATCGCCACTGGGGCAGCCACCAGTAGTTGAGCGCCGTGCCTCTTGGGAAAAGCACCATGCTCAGGACGGATTGGTCGATGAGCCCGCGCTGATACAACTGGTGAATGCGGTCCATGAAATCCAGGTAGTAGCCGATGGGCAGCGAGAGCATCAGCACGGCGGTATGGAATTTTTCCGTGGGCGCTCGTTGCGGGTTTTCCAGCAGGCCCAGGGCTTCGCAGTAATGGGCCTGGGGCTGGCGAGCCAGGGTCTGGGCCGCCGGGACTTCGAGAATGATCAGTGAGTGGATCTCCTCTTGCCAGTCGGCGCCGTGGGTCTCCTGGAAGTACTGGCTGATGACCTCGGTCAGGGGGCCGGTGGCATGGGCTGCGTCCGAGCAACGGTTGCCGTCGATGGGGCGGCCGATGATCCAGATGACGAGGGGGATGGCCAGGACCAGGGCGATGCAGCTGTAGAGGGCCGTTCTGATTGGAGATCGTTTCACTGCAAGTGCCGAAAGGTGCGGGGGGCTTGCGCGGCAACCCGGGGCTGGCGCAGACCCTGCTGGTGAGTGGGCAGGGCAGTTTAGCGTTGGCGGCTTCGCTGGCAAGCCAGCTCCTACACAAGCCTTGCAGGAGCCGGCTTGCCGGCGAAGATTCCCGTCAGAGCGCCGCCAATTGCCCCTGGTACAGCACCGGCCCGGTGGGTTGCCCGGTAGGCGAGCCGCCGTGGGGTTCCAGGCTCACCGCCAGGGCGATCGGGGTACCCAGCAGGTCGCGCTGGGCCTGGGTCAGGTTGATCCGGCCCTTGCCGCCCACCGGTACCACGCCCAGGGAAATAGGCTTGCCATCGGCAGGAATCGCCCAGAGTTCCAGGCTGCGGTCCAGGCCGATGGCGGCCAGGGTCAGGGGTTCCACCTGCAGGTACTGGGCGTGGGCCTTGATCTGCAAGGCCGGTTGCTGGTCGGCGCTGAGCAGGGTGGCGCTGTAGCGCACTTGGTCGTCCTGCCGGATAAAGCCGATGTACAGGGTGGCCAGCACGGCGCAGGCGGCGATCGCCAGGCGCAGGCGCATCCACAGCGGGTTTTTCTGCGGCATGTGCAGGACCTGGGGCTGGATACGCGCCTGGATGCCTTGCCACACATGCTCCGGCACTTCCTGCTCGGGCAGGCCTGCGGTCAGGCTGGCGAGGCTCTCCTGCCACTGCGCCAGTTCCTCGCGCAGGGCCGGGTCGTCCAGCAGGAGCATGTCGAAGCGCCGGCGCGCGGCGCCCTGCATCAGGCCGATGGCGTAGTCGGCGGCGAGGGCGCGGCGCCGTTCGGGGGTTTGATAATTCATGATTCAAGGCACCTGCGCAGGCGTTCCATGCCGCGGCGGATCCAGGACTTGACCGAGCCCAGGGGCGCGGCCAGTTGCTCGGCCAGTTCCGAGCAGGACAGGCCCTGGAAGTAGGCCACGGTGATGGATTGGCGTTGCATGCCCTCCAGGCTTTCCAGGCAGCGGTTCAGGGCCCGGGCCTGGCGGGCGCTGTCCAGTTGTTCGTGGGCCGAGGGGGCGTCGTCCATCAGTTGCTGCTGCTCCCCCTCGCCCAGGGGCCGCTCGCGGTGCTTGCGCAGTTGGTCGATGGCCTGGTTGCGGGTGATGTTGATCATCCAGGTCAGGGGGGCGGACAGGTGCGGCTGGTAGCGCACGGCGTTGTTCCAGATGCGCACGAAGCTTTCCTGCAGCACCTCCTCGGCCAGGTCGCGGCGGCCCATGAAGCGCAGGGCCACCCCATTCAGGCACGGGGCAACGCTGCGGTACAGGGTTTCGAAGGCGCGGCGATCGCCCAGTGAGCACTGGGCCAGCAAGTGCCGCAGTTGATCGGGGTCGAGAGCGGAAATGGCGGTTCTCCAGGCAGGTGGCAAATGAATGGACCACGGCTGGCAACGGTCGATCCAGCCAGAGGGTAGTCCAGGGTGGGCGGTTGTTCCATTCACGGGTTGCGACCTCCTGCTACGGCCGGTGCCGATGTGCCTGCGCCGGTCGTCGTTGCTGCATATACGCAGAGCGGCGAGCCGTGGATGCGTGATTCTCGACTAAAATCCGCAGGGTGCGGGCGCCGCTGCGTCACTTTCGGAACATTCGCCCGATGCTTCAGTCAAAAGGCTGTTTTCCAGCCATCCGAACACGGGTGGTTTCCTGCCCCATGAGGTTGTTTCGATGAATATTCCACGCGGTTTCGCCTTGGCTACCCTGATGACCCTGGCAGCCGGTTCGGCCCTGGCCGGCGGTTTCAGCCTGAACGACGCGGCCAATGCCATTTCCGGCATGCAGGGCGGCGACAAGGCTGCCGCCGCGGCCCCCACTTCCCAGACCGCCGGCCTGCTCGGAGCCCTGGGTTCGCAACTGAATGTCACTCCCCAGCAAGCCATCGGCGGTACGGGCGCCATGCTTGGCCTGGCGAAGAACCAGTTGAGCAGCACCGACTATTCCCAGTTGAGCAAAAGTGTCCCGGGCCTGGACAAGCTCTCGGGCAGCAACGCCCTGGGCAGCCTGGGTGCCCTGAGCGGCCTGCTGGGCCAGTCGTCCGGGCAGACCAAGGGCCTGGACAGCGCCCTGGGCGACGTCAAGGACACCAATGACCTGAACAACGCCTTCGGCGCCCTGGGCATGGACAGCGGCATGATCGGCCAGTTTGCGCCGGTGATCCTGCAGTACCTGGGCCAGCAGGGCGTTGGCGGCTCCCTGCTGCAAAGCCTGAGCGGCATCTGGGGCGTGGCCAAGTAGCGCGCTCCGGCCCCGGCGCCTGGCGCGCCGGGGCCCTCCCAGTTTCCTGCAATCCTGGTCTTTACCTTTCCCGGAGTTTTCGCCGAATCGGGCCTGTGCTATATCTCGCGCCCCGTTTTCCAAGGAAGCTTGAACGCGATGTTCATGGATGCACTGAAGATGTCTCTGCCCGCCGATGCGGTGCTCGGTTTCATGCTCTACATGCTGGGCGCGGCCCTGGTCTTTGCCCTCTATGCGTTCATCTATACGCGCCTGACCCCCTATAACGAATTCGCCCTGATCCGCGAGGGCAACAGCGCGGCTTCCATCGCCCTGTCCGGTGCCTTGCTGGGTTTTGCCATTCCGGTGGCCAGCGCTATTTCCCATTCAATCTCGATCATCGACTTCCTGCTCTGGGCCGGCATCGCCGCGGTGGTGCAGCTGCTGGCGTTCTTTGTGGTCAGCCTGATCCTCAAGGGCCTGTCCCAGCGCATTGCCAGCCAGGAGTACGCGGCGGCCATCCTGGTGGCATCGGTTTCTGTCGGTGTCGGCCTGCTGAACGCGGCCTGCATGACCCCTTCGGTCTGAGGGCGCGGCCATGAAACGCAGCAAGAGCGTGCGCCTGGTGTTGCTGGGCAGCGTGCCGTTTGCCCTGGCCGCCTGTGACGGCCGGTCCCAGGCGACCCGGGAAGTGCGCCAGACCCAGAATTTCAGCAGCGTCAGCGAATGCGAACGGGCACAGATTCCGTCCGCCATTTGCCAGGCCGCCCGCGATGACGCCCGCGAACGTGGGGAGCGTGTGGCCCCGCGTTACCTGGACCTGCAACGTTGCGAGGAGGATTTCGTCACCGCCAACTGCATGGTCTCGCGCGATAACCGAGCCTATGTACCGATTTCCAGCGGTTTTGCCCTGACCTCCCAGCGCACGGTGCCGGACAAGCCCGAAGAAGAACAACAGACCAGCTCCAGTGGTGGTGGTGGTGGTGGTGGTGGTGGCTCCAGCTCGGGCTCGCGCTTCTGGCGCTGGATCGGCCTGGATTCGACCCCTGAACCGCGCTATTTCAGCGAGGCCCTGTACAAGCAGCGCGATGGTCGTGGCGGTACCCAGCTGAGCACCCTCAGCCAGCAGGTGGAGGCCGGCAAGACCTTCTCCGGCGCCAGTGGCGGGCGCTTCGGGATATCCAGCCCGGAACACTTCACCAGCGCCGGCAACCCGCTGGCCGGCGCCCATGAAGTGGTCAGCCGCAGCGGCTTCGGTTCCTCCAGCCGCAGCAGTTGGAGCTTCGGTTCTTGAAGCGCATCCCCAGCACTCCGCGTGCGGACTGGCAAGCCACGGCGGAGCAACTGGGTTTTGCCTTCCACACCTTCGACGGTGAGCCTTACTGGGACGAGTCGGCCTACTACCGCTTCAGCCTGCGGCAGATCGAGGACGACCTGGAAGACCCGACCCAGGAACTGCACGAGCTGTGCATGGCCCTGGTGGCCGAGGTGGTGGACAGCGAGGAACTGCTGGAGCGCCTGGCTATCCCTGCGGCCTTTCATGAGTTGATCCGCCAGTCATGGAAGCAGGGCGACCCCCACCTCTATGGGCGCATGGACCTGTGCTACGACGGCACCGGCCCGGCCAAGCTCCTGGAAACCAACTACGACACGCCGACCTCGCTGTACGAGGCGAGCTTCTTCCAGTACGTCTGGCTCGAACAGCAGATGCAGCGCGGGCAATTGCCGGCCGGCTGCGACCAGTTCAACAGCATCGAGGACAAGCTGCTCCAGGCCTTCGTCCAGGGCGGCTTCAAGTCGCCGATGCACTTTGCCTCGGTCAGGGATTCGCTCGAAGACCGCGGCACGGTCGAATACCTGCGCGACATTGCCCGTCAGGCTGGCCTGGGGACGCGGTTGCTCGACATCGAGGACATCGGTCTGAATGCCGGCGGGCGTTTCGTCGACCTGCTGGGCACCCCCATCGACAGCCTGTTCAAGCTCTACCCCTGGGAGCACCTGTTCAACGAAGCCTTTGGCCCGGCCATTGCCGGCAGCCGCACGCAGTTTGTCGAGCCGCCGTGGAAAGCCATTCTCTCCAACAAGGGCGCGCTGGCCCTGCTCTGGGAACGGCATGCGGGGCACCCGAACCTGCTGCCGGCGTTTATCGACGACGACCCCGCCGCCAGCCTGGGCCCGGGGTGGGTGCGCAAGCCGTTCTTTTCCCGAGAGGGCGCCAATGTGGAAATCTGCACCGAAGGCGGCGAGCATTTGATCGAGGCCGGGCCCTACGGCGGCGGGCCCTGCATCCGCCAGCAGTTCCACCCCTTGCCGGTGTTTGCCGGCAACCACACGGTGATCGGCAGTTGGGTGATCGGGGACCAGCCGGCGGGTATCGGCATTCGTGAGGACAACTCGCCGATCACCAAGGACAGCAGCCGCTTCCTGCCCCACGTGATCAGCGATTGATCAGCGGCTTTCGCCCAGCAACTCGCTGATGCGCTGGTCCTTGTCGGTCCACAGCCGGTTGACCCAGTCCTGCACCTGCTGGCGGAACGCCGGGTCGTTTTCGTAATCGCCCTGCCACAGCGCGGGGTCCAGTTCGCGGGTGCGGATGTCGATGATCACCTTGGGCACGCTGCCGCAGATCAGGTCCCAGAAACCGGGAATGCGTTCCTGGGGATAGACCACGGTGACATCCAGCATGGCGTCCAGCTGTTCGCCCATGGCCGCGAGGACAAAGGCCACGCCGCCAGCCTTGGGCTTGAGCAGGTGCTGGAAGGGCGAGCCCTGCTGCTGGCGCTTGGCCGGGGTGAAGCGGGTGCCCTCCAGGTAGTTGACCACGGTCACCGGCTGGCGCTTGAACAGCTCGCAGGCAGCCTTGGTGATTTCCAGGTCCTTGCCTTGCAGTTCCGGGTGCTTGGCCAGGAAGGCCTTGCTGTAGCGCTTCATGAAGGGGTAGTCCAGGGCCCACCAGGCCAGCCCCAGGAACGGCACCCAGATCAGTTCCTTCTTGAGGAAGAACTTGAAGAACGGCGTGCGCCGGTTGAGGGTCTGGATCAGGGCCGGGATGTCGACCCAGGATTGGTGGTTGCTCACCACCAGGTAGGAGGTGTCGACCCGCAGGCCCTCGCCGCCGCGTATGTCCCAGCGGGTGGGGATGCACAGGGCGAAGATCAGCTTGTCGATCTCGGCCCAGGTCTCGGCGATCCACATCACCGCGGCCGAGGCGTAGTCACGCAGGCGCCCGGGCAGGACCAGCTTGAGCAGGGCGAACACCATCAATGGGCCGAACAGCACCAGGGTGTTGAGCAGCAGGAGCAGGGTGACGAAACAGCCGGTGAGCAGGCGGCGCATAAGGCACTCTTTGCAATCTTTTGGGCGCGCCATGATAAGCAGCTTCGGCGGGCAGGCCAAATTCTAGTGTGCTGACGAATGTTTCACCTGGGGGCGGGTAGGGTGGGTGGCAATTGGCTGGGGTGTCTATCGGGGCCCTTTCGCCGGCAAGCCGACTCCTACGGGGCTCGGGTAGAACCAATTCGTTGGCAGCGGTCTAAAATCCCGCTGCCCACTTTCTTCAAGGAATCCACCGTCGTGAAATCTGTCCTTGCTCTTGTGTCTCTGTTGGCGCTGCCGGTGATGGCTGCCGAGCCGACCCTGTATGGCCGTTACGAATACATCCGCCTGCCGGAAATCGGCGAAACCCTGCAAGCCAAGATGGACACCGGGGCCCTGACCGCTTCGCTGTCGGCCAAGGATATCCAGACCTTCACCCGCGATGGCGAGGACTGGGTGCGCTTCCGCCTGGCCACCAAGGACGCTGGCAGCAAGGTCTACGAACACAAGGTGGCGCGCATCAGCAAGATCAAGAGCCGTTCCGACGAGGACGATGACCGGGAAGAGCCGCAGGCGGCCAAGCGCCCGGTGGTGGAACTGGAAATGTGCCTGGGCAACGTCAAGCGCACGGTGGAGGTCAACCTCACCGACCGCAGCAGCTTCAACTACCCGCTGCTGATTGGCGCCAAGGCCCTGCGCGAATTCGGTGCGGCGGTGAACCCGGCGCGGCGTTATACCGCCGATAAACCCGACTGCTGATTGACGACTTACCAGGCATCCGGCACCGTTCGCCCACTGAATTTGCGTGCTTGGATGCCATGCCCCATATCCTGATTGTCGAAGACGAAGCGGCGATTGCCGACACCCTGATCTTTGCCCTGCAAGGCGAAGGCTTCACTACCACCTGGCTGAGCCTGGGCCGTGCGGCCCTGGAGCATCAACAGGCGAGCCCGGCGGACCTGATCATCCTCGACATCGGCCTGCCGGATATCAGCGGCTTCGAAACCTGCAAGCAACTGCGGCGCTTCAGCGAGGTGCCGGTGATGTTCCTCAGTGCCCGGGACGGCGAGATCGACCGGGTGGTGGGCCTGGAAATCGGTGCCGACGATTATGTGGTCAAGCCCTTCAGCCCGCGGGAAGTGGCGGCGCGGGTCAAGGCGATCCTCAAGCGCATGGTCCCGCGGGTGGCTCCCGAGGCGGTCGCGGCGTTGTTCGTGATTGACCCTGAGCGGGTGCAGATCAGTTACCGTGGCCAGCCCCTGAGCCTGACCCGGCATGAGTTCCGCCTGCTGCAATGCCTGCTGGAACAGCCCGAGCGGGTGTTCAGCCGCGAGCAGTTGCTGGACGCCCTGGGGGTAATGGCGGATGTGGGCTATGAGCGCAACATCGACAGCCATATCAAAAGCCTGCGGGCCAAGCTGCGCCTGGTGGCGGCCCAGGCCGAGCCGATCCAGACCCATCGCGGCCTGGGCTACAGCTACAGCCCGAGCCACGCCTGATGACCTTGGGGCTGCGGATCTTCCTGGTCTATTTGCTGTTCATCAGCCTGACCGGCTATTTCGTGCTGAGCACGGTGATGAAGGAGATCCGCCCCGGGGTCCGCCAGTCCACCGAGGAAACCCTGGTGGACACCGCCAACCTGCTGGCGGAGATCCTGCGGGATGACTTCAAGGCCGGCACCCTCAGCGAGAACCGCTGGCCGCAGCTGTTGCGTGCCTATGGCGAGCGGCAACCGGCGGCGACCATCTGGGGCCTGCCGAAGAATCAGGTCAACCACCGCATCTACGTGACCGACGCCAAGGGCATCGTGGTCCTGGATTCCAGCGGCCTGGCGGTGGGCCAGGACTATTCGCGCTGGAACGACGTGTACCTGACCCTGCGCGGCCAGTACGGCGCGCGCTCGTCGCGCTCGCTGGCCGACGATCCCAATTCCTCGGTGATGCACGTGGGTGCGCCGATCCGCGACAACGGCCAGATCATCGGCGTGGTCACCGTGGCCAAGCCCAACAGTTCCCTGCAGCCCTATGTCGATCGCACCGAGCGGCGCCTGCTGTGGTACGGCGCCGGGCTGATCGCCATGGGCCTGCTGTTCGGTGCCTTGCTGTCCTGGTGGCTGAGCGCCGCGCTGCGGCGCATGACCGCCTATGCCCTGGCGGTCAGCGAAGGGCGCCGGGCCGAGTTGCCGCACTATCGCGGCGGTGAAATGGAACAGTTGGCCACGGCGGTGGAACACATGCGCACCCAGCTCGAAGGCAAGGCCTACGTCGAGCGCTACGTGCATACCCTGACCCACGAACTGAAAAGCCCCCTGGCGGCGATTCGCGGGGCGGCGGAGCTGCTGCAGGGCGAAATGCCCCTGGAACAGCGCCAGCGTTTCGTCGGCAATATCGACAGCGAAAGCGCGCGCATGCAGCAGTTGATCGAGCGCCTGCTGAACCTGGCGCAGGTGGAGCAGCGCCAGGGCCTGGAAGAGCGGGTGAATGTGCCCCTGGCGCCGTTGTGCAAGGAGCTGCTGAACAGCCAGCACGGGCGTATCGAAGGCAAGCAACTGCAGGTGGAACTTCGGGTGCCGGCGGACCTGGCCTGGTCCGGCGAGCCGTTCCTGCTGCGCCAGGCCCTGGGCAACCTGCTGACCAATGCCCTGGACTTCAGCCCCGTGGGCGGCCTGTTGCGTTGCAGCGCGCAACCTGTGGAGGAGGGCGTGGAGCTGGTGCTGTTCAACCAGGGCGAGCCGATTCCGGACTATGCCCTGCCGCGCCTGTGCGAGCGGTTCTATTCCCTGCCGCGCCCGGACAGCGGACGCAAGAGCACCGGCCTGGGGCTGAACTTCGTCGAGGAAGTGGTGCAGTTGCATGGCGGCCAGATGCGTATCGACAACGTTCCGGGCGGGGTGCAGGTGACCTTGCGCCTGCCCTGACCGGGGATTCTCCACAGATTCTCCACATTGCTTCCATAAAACCCCCATAGCCGCGTTCCAGACTCTCTCCCATTCGAACCGGGAGAGCCTCATGAACCGCAACCTGACCTTCAAACTCGGGGCCATTGGCCTGTTGATCCTGCTGTTGCTGATACCGCTGCTGATGATCAGCGGCCTGATCAGCGAGCGCCAGAGCCTGCGCGACGGCGTGCTCGACGATATTGCCCGCAGCTCCAGCACCCAGCAGCAGATCCGCGGCCCGGTGATGGTGGTGGATTACCGCAAGACCGTGCGCACCTGGAAGACCGACGAAAAGACCAAGAAGCGCTATCAGGACATCGGCGAGGAGCAAGGGCGCATGTTCTTCCTGCCGGAACACTTCGAGCTGGACGGCAAGGCCCAGACCGAGCTGCGTGCCCGGGGCATCTACGAGGCTCGGCTGTTCCACGCCGACAATCACATCAGCGGCCATTTCGCCGTGCCCGAGCAATACGGGATCAAGGAAGATTTTGCCGACTACCAGTTCGACCAGCCCTTCCTGGCGGTGGGCATCAGCGATATCCGCGGCATCGAGAACGCCCTGCAACTGCAACTCAACGGCCAGACCCTGGACTTCGCCCCGGGCACCTTTGTCAGCTGGCTGGATGAAGGCGTGCATGTGCTGCTGCCGCCCCTGGACCTGAAAAAGAACACCCGCCTGGATTTCGCCTTCGACCTGCGCCTGCAGGGCACCGGCCAGTTGCAGGTGCTGCCGGTGGGCAAGACCAGCAAGGTCCTGCTGACGGCCAACTGGCCGCACCCGAGCTTTATCGGCAACTACCTGCCGGTGCAGCGTGAAGTGACCGAGCAGGGCTTTTCAGCCATCTGGCAGACCTCGTTCTTCTCCACCAACCTGGAACAGGCCATGGAGCGTTGCGCATTCGGCACGCAATGCCAGGACTTCAACGGCCGCAGCTTCGGCGTGAGTTTCATCGACCCGGTGGACCAGTACCTGAAGAGCGACCGGGCCATCAAATACGCCTTGCTGTTCATCGGCCTGACCTTCGCCGGCTTCTTTCTCTTCGAGGTACTCAAGAGCCTGTCGGTGCACCCGATCCAGTACGGGTTGGTGGGCGTGGCCCTGGCGTTCTTCTACCTGTTGCTGCTGTCGCTATCGGAGCACCTGGGCTTTGCGCTGGCCTATGGCGTGTCGGCGGCAGCCTGTGTGGGGCTGATCGGCTTCTATGTCAGCCATGTGCTGCACAGCTGGCGTAACGGCGCGCTGTTCGCGATCGCGCTGGCGGCCTTGTACGGCCTGCTCTATGGCTTGCTCAGCGCCGAGGATTACGCGCTGCTGATGGGCTCGCTGCTGCTGTTCGGGCTGTTGGGCGTGTTCATGGTGCTGACCCGCAAGCTGGACTGGTATGGCATTGGCCAGCGCAAGGCAGCGCAGCCTTTGCAGTTCGATCTGGAGGCCGTCCATGAGTAGGTCATTGGGTTTGCGTGAGGATCAGCGCCAGCGGGAGCATCTGGCGCAGCGCATCGGCCAGTTGTTTCCGCTCGATGCCTGGTGGCTGGTACGCCAGCAAGCCATGCCCCGTGCTGCAGGAGCCGGCTTGCCGGCGAAGAGGCCCGATCGCCTGACTGATTAGACCGGCGGCCGGGTCGCCAGCATCGACGGGCGCTGGCTGATCTCGAAGTACCAGGCGGCCAGCTGGGGATGGTCCTGGCGCCATTCCAGGTCGGGGTGGCGGAAATCCAGGTAGCCCAGGGCGCAGGCAACGCTGATGGCGGCAATATCGAAGTGGCTGGCCAGTTCGGCAATCGCTTCGGCTTCGAGAACCGCCAGGGCTCGGCGGATCTTGTCGCGCTGGCCGTCGAGCCACTGTTCCCAGTGTTTTTCCGGGGCACGCAGGGCCAGCTCGTAGCGCACCAGTACCGAGGCGTCCATGATCCCGTCGGCCAAGGCCGCGAGCGTCAGGCGCCGCCAGCGGGCCGAGCCGTCCCGGGGGATCAGCGGGTTGCCGACGTGCTGCTGGTCCAGGTAGTCGAGGATTACCCGGCTGTCGTACAGCACCTGGCCGTTGTCCAGGCGCAGGGCGGGGATCTTGCCCAGGGGGTTGTCCTGGTTCAGCGCGGCGTCCGGAGCTACCGGGCTCAACTGGCTGGCTTGCAGGGCGACCCGGTTCAACTGCCCGGTTTCATGCAGCAGCACCATGACTTTGCGTACGTAAGGTGATGCCGGGTTGTGGAACAGCGTCATGCTTGGGGTGGACATGAATATTCCTCGCGGGTGGAAGTCTCGCAGCCCGGGGATCTTAGCGCAGCCTGTGGCATTGGCCACAGGGGCGATTGGCGATACAGACGAGGAGTGATGAGTGCGCAGGTCCTATCTTCTACACGGGTTGTACAGCCTGGCCCTGACCCTGTTGGGCGCGCTGGCGGTGTATCTGGCCTTGCAATACGAGTTCCGCCGCAAGGGTGAAGGGGAGCCGGAGCTGGTCATGGCGTTCGCCTACATGGCCTGGTACTGGGCCCTACCGGCACTGGCCCTGCCGGGCCTGGGCTGCGCACTGCTGGCCTGGCGCGGGCCCGACCCGGTGACCCAGCCCTGGCGCTGGAGCCTGGCGGCCAGCTATGTGCCGCTGCTGGGGCTGGCGTTGTTCAGCGTGCTGGTGGCCATCGAGGCGCTGCTGGAAAATCGCCTGTTCATCCCGGTGATGCTGATCGGCCTCGGGCTCTCGATGTACCTGTGGCGTGGTTTCCCGGCGCCAGGTTCAGGCCGCCGGCTTGCGCCGCAACAGGCCGCGCAGGGCGATCAGCGTCGGTAGGCCCAGGCCCAGCCAGCTCAGGCTGTCCCAGGCCCCGTCTCCCAGTAGCGCCGCGAACAACCCGGCGGCGCAGAGCAGGCCAATGCCCAGGGGCGCGGCGAAGACCTTCCAGAATTTCGATTGCCGGGGTTTCATGGGCGCACCTGCGGCATCGACTTGCCGGCTCGCCGGCGGACTAGCCACAGGTACAGGCCGCTGCCCAGGACAATGATGGTCAGCACGTCCATCGCCGCCCACAGCACCTTCATCGGCATGCCGCCGTAGTCGCCGAAATGCAGCGGCTGGGACATGCCCATGGCGTCCATGTACCAGGGCCGCCCGGCCACGGCGGTGACCTGCAGGCTACTGGCGTCGATCAGCACCGGGGTCAGCAGGTGCGAAGTCAGGTGGCTGCTGCCCTTGAGGAACACCGCGTAGTGATGCTCGCTGGAAAAGCGTGTGCCGGGGAAGGCGATGAAGTCCGGCTGCATGCCCGGGGCGGCTTCCCTGGCGATATCCAGCAGGCGGCTGGCCGGCGCCAGTGAGGTCAGTGGCGGCGCGTCGCGGTAGGGCGCGACCATGGCGCTGAGGCTGTCGTTGCGCCAGGCGGCGATGATCAGGTCGGCACAAGCGCTGATCACGCCGGTAACGCCCACCACCAGGGCCCAGGTCAGGGTTACCACGCCGACCAGGTTGTGCAGGTCGAGCCAGCGCAGGCGGCTGGACTTGTCCTGGCGCACCGTGGCGAACTTCAGGCGGCGCATGAACGGCAGGTAGAGCACCGTGCCGGAGATGATCGCCAGCACGAAGAGGATGCCCATGAAGGCCAGCAGCAGCTTGCCCGGCAGCCCGGCGAACATGTCCACATGCAGGCGCAGCATGACCATCATCAACCCGCCATTGGCCGAGGGCATGGCCACGGCCTCGCCGGTGCGGGCGTCGAGCATGAAGGTGTGGGAGGCGTTAGGCTCGGTGCCGGCGGTCCTGGCCATGATGGTCATCACGCCATTGGGTTCGTCCTCGTCCCAGCCGAAGTACTGCATGACCTCACCCGGGCGATGAGCCTTGGCGGCCTTGACCAACTGTTGAAGGTCCAGGTGCGGGGTGTCGGCAGGCATCTCCCGCAGTTCGGGGGAATCCCCCAGCAGGTGGTCGATCTCGTGGTGGAAGATCAGCGGCAGGCCGGTGAGCGCCAGCATCAGCAGGAACACCGTGCAGATCAGGCTGGTCCAGGTGTGGATAAAGGACCAGCGGCGGATTGTCTTGCTTTTCATTTCTTAGCCTTCAGACACACCAAGGCCGCCCTTGTCGGACGGCCTGGTTGTTAACTCAGCTGGTTACCATTGATAGGTGGCGCTGGCGACCACGCTACGCTGATCGCCGAAATAGCAGTAGGAACCATCGCAAGTGGAAAGGTAATCCTTGTCGAACAGGTTCGTGGCGTTGAGTTTCAGCGACGCTCCTTTGAGGCTGTTGTCCAGGCGGCCGAGGTCGTAATGCACGGCGGCATCGAACACCGTGTAGGCGTCGGCCTTGCCCAGCCAGGTGTTGGCTTGGTCGCCATAGGTATTGCCGGTGTAGCGGGCGCCCGCACCGATGCCGAAACCATCGAGTACGCCGGAATGCCAGGTGTAGTCAGTCCACAGGGAGGCTTGCTGGTTTGGCATCAGTTGCAAGCGGTTGCCTTTGTAGATGCCTTTTTGCACCTCAGACTTGGCCAGGGTATACGCGGCGATGACCTTGAGGTTTTCGGTTACGTCAGACACCGCCTCCAGTTCCAGGCCTTTGA
The DNA here is from genome assembly GCF_058796855.1 of Pseudomonas sp. GW823-FHT03E05. Classification (NCBI taxonomy): domain Bacteria; kingdom Pseudomonadati; phylum Pseudomonadota; class Gammaproteobacteria; order Pseudomonadales; family Pseudomonadaceae; genus Pseudomonas; species Pseudomonas sp. GW823-FHT03E05. Next base: position 115,183 of record NZ_JBXAJB010000003.1, on the reverse strand, counting down.
CCTTCACTTCGCCGGTCTGGTTGGTGATCGATTCGCCACCGGCGCCAATGCTGGTCACCAGGACATTTTTCTGTGTCAGGTCGTAGACCGCCGCGCTCAGCAGAGTGTTCGAACCTGGTGGCTGATATTTGACCCCCAGCTCCCATTGTTTGCCTTCCGTGGGTTTATACGATTCGGTCGGTGAAACGCTGGCGTTGCTCGCTGGCTGGAACGATTCGGCGTAGGAGATGTACGGCACAACACCCGAGTCGAACACATAGCTCAGCGCCGCATTGCCACTGAAGTTCTTGCTGCGATCAGTGTTGGTCACGTCTTTCTTGTTGAGGTAGGTGGTGCCTTGGTGCACCCAGTCCTCACGGCCACCCAGGGTCAGGCGCCAGTTGTCCAGGGCCATCTGGTCTTGGACGTAGAGGCCGGTCTGAATGGTCTTCTGGTCGTAGTCGTAATAGGCGTCGGCGCGCGACGGACGAACAATCGACTGTCCATAGACCGGGTTGAAGATGTTGGTGGTTCCCCCGTTACCGTAGATCGACAGGTAGGAGGTATCGGTACGTTGGTGGTCCAGGCCAAGCAGCACGGTGTGGCTGATGTCGCCAGTGGTGAAGTCCGCTTGGAAATTGTTGTCGACCGCGAACTGGCCGATGTCTTCGTCGACGTTGGTCGAGGTACGGCTGATGTTGCCTGCTGCATCAGCCGGGGAGTAGGCGTAAGAACCAACGGTCAACTGTTGGAAGGACAGCTCCGATTTGGTGTAGCGCAGGTTCTGACGGAACTGCCAGACATCGTTGAGGCGGTGCTCGAAGGCGTAGCCTAGCGCGTAGTAGGTCCGATCGTAGAACTCGTAGTCCGGGTCACCCAGGTTCTTGTGATGGGAAACGTCGCCCAGTGGCGACTTGATCTTGGTGCCCTGGATCGGCATGAACTGGCTGGTGGCACCCGTATCGTCACGGGTGAACTGCGTGAGCAGGGTCAGCTTGGTATCGGTATCGATGTTCCAGGTCAGGCTGGGAGCGATGTTGTAACGCTTGTTGTCGATGTGGTCGACCTGGGTGCCGGCGTCGCGAACGACACCGCTGAGCCCATAAAGGAACTGGCCTTCATCGTCGATCTTGCCGGTGCTGGCGAAGTTGATCTGGCGGTAGTTGTCACTGCCGTACTGAATCTGGACGGCGTGGCTGGTGTCTGCGCTTGGGCGCCGGCTGACCATATCCAGCAGGCCGCCCGGTGGGGTCTGCCCATACACCGAGGACGCCGGGCCGCGCAGCAGGGCAAGGCGGTCGAGGTTCCAGGTTTCCGCTTTCGGATTGGCATACACACCGCGGGGCAGGGGCAGGCCGTCGAGAAATTGTGTGGGTTCAAAGCCACGTACACGCATCCAGTCATAGCGGGTGTCGCTGCCATAGCTGGCAGAAACAATCCCGGGCATGTAGCGCACGGCATCGTCTAGATTCTGAACGTTGCGGTCTTCCATCTGTTGGCGGGTAGCGACGGAAATCGAGCGCGGAGCTTCAACCAGCGAGGTATCGGTCTTGGTGCCGGCGGCGGTACGTGTGGCGAGGTAACCGTCGACCGGGCCCCAGGCGCTCTCGCCAGCTTGCTGGCCGCTGATATTGGTTTGCGGCAAGGCCACCACGCCTTCCGGCGTGGCCACCAGGCTGTAGGTGCCGGCGCTGCTGTGCTCCAGTTGCAGGCCGGTGCCACGCAGGGCCTCACGCAGGGCGCCCGGTGCATCGAACTGGCCCTTGACCGGGGCCGAAGTCTTGCCCGCCGCCAGGGACGGATTCAGGCTCAGGGCCAGGCCGGCCTGGCTGGCGATCTGGTTCAGGGTGCTGGCCAGCGGTGCGGCCGGCAGGTTGTAGGCGCGCACGCTGGTGGACTGTTCGGCAGCCATCAGCGCCGGGCTGGCCAGGGGGGCGCAGAGGGCGATGGCAACGGCCAAGAGACTGGGGCGCAACAGGGTGTCTAGCGGGCGGGACATACGGCGGCTCCTGAATGGAAATGTTTCGCAATTGCCTAGGTGCCGGACGAGATTGGAAAAGTGATAGGGGCGGATTGAAAATAATTTAGATTTAGACTGATTGAGGCTAATTCGCCGGCAAGCCAGCTCCTACGGGATCGGTGCAGGAGCCAGCTTGCCGGCGAAGGCTGCGACACCGACCTCAGTGCTTGGCGTCGGCCTTGGCCACCACCGTCACCCACCAGGGGGTGTGCCGTTCGATCTTCACCGGCAGGGTCGGCAGCAGGGCATTGAGCGCGAGGTCCGTGTCCTGCAACGGGAAACTGCCGGTGATCCGCAGGTCGGCCAGTTCCGGTGCGACGCCCAGGTGACCACGGCGGTAACGGCCCAGCTCATCGATCAGGTCACCGAGCCGGGCGTTGTCCACCACCAGCATGCCCCGGGTCCAGGCGTCGGCCCCCAGGTTCAGGGCCTGCAGCGGGCCGAGGCCATCGCGGCGCATCAGCACTTGCTGGCCTTCCTTGAACACGTGCTCGTCCTGACCGGCTTGCGGCCGCGCCGCCACCGCCGATTGCAGCACCCCGAGGCGGGTGCCCTGGTCCTCGCGCTTGACCAGGAACCGTGTGCCCAGGGCGCGCATTCGGCCGTCGCGGGTTTCGACGATGAACGGCCGACTGTCGTTGTGCCCGGTCTCGATCAGGATCTCGCCTTCCTGAAGCACGATCCGCCGCTGCTTCTCATCGAAGCGCACATCCAGCGCACTGTGGGTATTGAGGTTAATCACCGTGCCGTCGGCCAGGCGCAGGGTGCGCTGCTCACCGGTGGCGGTGCGCTGGTCTGCCAGCCAGTAGTCCATCGGCAGGTAGCGTTCCCCGGCAAACAGCGCCAGGCCGCCGAACAGCACGACGCTGGCGACCCCGCGACCCAGCTTGCGTACCCGCCGGCGCAAGCCTTCGCGCGATTGCAGCAAGGCGTTGCGGGCCGGGCCGGTGGCCACGCCAAAGCGCTGGTCGAGCATGCCCAACTGGCGCCAGGCGCGGGCGTGTTCTTCATGGGCAGCGTGCCACTTGGCAAACTCTTCGCGCTCCACGGCACTGGCGCCGCCATCCAGCGACAGCTGCCAGGCGATGGCGGCATCCAGCACCTGGGCCGACACCGGCTTGGAACTCATGGGGGTCATAGCGGCTCCCCGTACAGGGCGATGTAGCACTGGCGGATGCCCTGGGCCAGGTATTGGCGCACCCTTGGCACCGAGACCCCCAGGCGTTCGGCGATCTCGGCGTGGCTCAGGCCGTCGAGGCGGTTATAGAGGAAGGCCATGCGCGCCTTGCTGGAGAGCTTGCCCAGCAGGCGGTCGATGGCCTTGAGGTCTTCGAGGATCATCTGCTGTTCTTCGGGCGACGGTTGTTCGCCTTCGGGGATCAGCATCAGTTCGCTGAGGTAAGCCTGTTCCAGCGCGGCGCGCCGGAAATAGTCGAACAGCAGGCCCTTGGCGATGGCCACCAGAAACGCCCGCGGCTCCCGGGGCGCCTTGAGTTCGTCGCGGCCCAGCAGGCGCACGAAGGTGTCCTGGCTCAGGTCCTCGGCCCGCTGGCTGCAGGCAACGTTGCGCCGTAGCCAGGCCAACAGCCAACCACGATGGTCGCGATACAACGCACCAACCAGCTCATTGTGAGGGCTTTGGACTGACGACAACGGAACTCACCAATCGAGAAGTTTAAACTAACGAGAATTATTCGCGATTGTGGCAGAGGCGAAACAGTGGCGCAATTGACGCTGGTCGGCTGCCTTGTGGCTGGAGAGGGCGGGTGCCCAAGGCAAGGAACTAGTTGTGTCGAGGGAAATGGCTCCCGTTGGCGTGCGCAGCACGCCCAAGGCGTTGTATCTGTTAGATCCAGGACTCAGTTTCTACGGCCGCGGCGCGGCCGAGCGGGAGCAAACTCCTTCGCCACAGTGCGGTGGCTCAGAACGAAGGTGCCTGCTGCCGGCGTTTCCACTGGCCCAGGCGCTGTTGCAGGTTCAGCGGGCTGTGGATCTGCTGCTGGCGGGCGCGGTTGAACAGGATCAGCGCCAGCTCCGCGGTGGCCAGGGCATCGGCCGCCGCGTTATGCCGCTCCACCACTTGCAGGTTGAACCAGCGCACCCAGTCGTCCAGCCCGGCTTCGCGGATCTGGGCCTGGGGGCACAGCAACGGTGCCATGTCCGCTACATCGAGGAAGCTGTGTTGCAGGCGGTAGCCCAGGCTGTCCTTCAGCGCCCGGCCGAGCATGTGCTGGTCGAACGGGGCATGAAAGGCCAGCAGCGGGCTGTCGCCGACGAACTCCATGAAATCCAGCAGGGCCTCCACCGGATCACAGCCGGCGGCGATGGCGCTGGGCCCCAGGCCGTGGATCAGTACGCTGGGGCTGAGCTTGTGGCCCTCGCGTTGCAGGGTGCGCTCGAACTGCTGGCTGAAGTCGATGGCACCGTCTTCGATCACCACCGCGCCGATGGACAGCACCTGGTCGCGGTTGAGGTTGAGGCCGGTGGTTTCCACGTCCACCACTACCCAGCGCTGCTCTCGCAGGCTGCTTTCATTCAGCTCGGTGAAGGCCGGTAGCCGATCGCGACGCTGTTGCTGCTCGGCACTCAGCAGGCTGACTGCGGGGCGGAACCAGGCAAACAGGCTCATAGCTGGTACCGCAAGGCCAGGCTGCTTTGCAGGCGCTGGGCCTGGCGCAGGGATTCACGCAGGATGCGCCGGTCCAGGTGGTTCAGGCTGTCCGGGTCGACCCGGTTGGAATAGGGCTGGTTCTCCCGGGTCTGGCGCTGGTGCTGCTGCATGCGGGTCTGCTGGATGAAGTGATAGGCCTCTTCATAGGCGGCGCCGTCCAGGGGCTCGATCACTTGTTTGGACACCAGCTGGCGCAGGCGCTCCAGGGTATTGATCGCGCCGATGCCGTTGGCCAGGGCCAGCAACCGGGCACCGTCGACGAAGGGGGTGAGGCCCTGGACCTTGAGGTCCAGGGTGGCCTTTTCGCCATTTTTCCTGGCCAGCACGAACTCGCGAAAACGCCCCACGGGCGGGCGCTGGCGCAGGGCGTTTTCCGCCATCATGCGTTGGAACAGACGGTTGTCCGCCACCTGGTCGAGGATGCCCCGACGCAGTTGTTCGGCGCTCTGTTCATCGCCCCAGACCACCCGCAGGTCGAAATAGATGCTCGAACCCAGCAGGTTTTCCGGGGTGGCCTCGCGGATGAAGGCCGCGAAGCGCCGGGCCCATTCAGCACGGGACAGGCACAGCTCGGGGTTGCCGGCCATGATGCTGCCCTTGCACAGGGTGAAACCGCACATGGCCAGGCTCTGGTTGATCTGCTGGGCGATGGGTAGCAGCTTGCCGCGGATTTCTGCCGCGTGGGCCGCGTCCCGGGCCTCGAACAGGATGCCGTTGTCCTGGTCGGTGTGCAGGGTCTGTTCGCGTCGGCCTTCACTGCCAAAGCACAGCCAGCTGAAAGGCACGCCGGGGTCGCCCTTGTCGGCCAGGGTCAGTTCGATGACCCGGCACACGGTGTGATCGTTGAGCAGGGTGATGATATGGGTGATCTGGGTCGAGGAGGCACCGTGGGCCAGCATGCGCTCCACCAACTGGCCGATCTCGCCCCGCAGCGCCACCAGGTGTTCGACCCGGGGCGCGTTGCGGATGGTCCGCGCCAGGTGCACCAGGTCGACCCGCTGCAGGGAAAACAGATCGCGCTCGGAAACCACCCCGCACAGGCGCTGTTCTTTCACCAGGCAGACGTGGGCGATATGCCGCTCGGTCATGGCGATGGCGGCGTCGAAGGCGCTGTGGTCCGGGCTGAGGAAGAACGGCGCCTGGGTCATGTGCTGTTCGATGGGCTGGTTGAGGTCCTGGGTGCCGTCGGCCACCACCTGGCGCAGGTCGCGCAGGGTGAAGATCCCCAGCGGGGCCTTGCGTTCGTCCACCACGACGATGCTGCCGACCTGCTGCTCATGCATCAGCGCCACGGCTTCGCGCAGCGGCGTCTGCGGTGAACAGGCCACCGGATGACGCATGGCCAGGTCGCCCAGGCGGGTGTTCAGCGAATACTGGGTGCCGAGGGTTTCCACGGCTTTCTGTTTGACTTGCTGGTTGACCTGGTCCAGCAGGCTGCTGACTCCACGCAGGGCGAAGTCGCGAAACTCCGCGGACAGGGCGAACAGCTTGATGAAAGCGCCCTTGTTCAGTTGCAGGCAGAACGTATCTTCGGCGGCGCGATGCTCGGTGCGGGTCGCGCGCTCGCCCAGCAGCGCGGCCAGGGGGAAACACTCGCCGGAAGTGATTTCGAAGGTGGTCTCGGTGCTGCCCTTGGCGGCGTGTGTGCGTTCGCCCACCACGCGGCCCTGCTTGACGATATAGAAGTGCTCGACCGGGCCGTCGGCCGGCTTGATGATGCTGTCGCCGGGGCCGTAGAAGCGCAGTTGGCATTGTTCTACCAGGTAGGCCAGATGCAGCTGCTCCATCTGGTTGAACGGCGGGAACCGTTGCAGGAACTGCACGGTCCCCTGGATGTTCTGCAACACCGCGGTCTTCCCGGCCTGGGTGAAGGCGTCCGCTTTACTCATAACGATTACCGCAGTCTTTTTGGATTTGTTGTGGTCGGATCACGGCATGGTCGGCTGCAACGTCTGGGGTGCCCATTGGACGTAAGTCTAGGTAGCGCCCTAGGGGCCGGACATTTGGCTTTGAAGCGTCGGCAATCAATGCGAAAAAGCTCTGATCAAGACTCTTGGCAATTTTTCCGACGAAGTGCACATTGGAGGCCTGCTTAGCGATGTCTGACCACTGTGCTAGGGGATTGATCTGTTCATGTAGAGAAATGTATGCCCGACCACGATATTTTGAGTGACGCCGAGCGCGAGGCCCTGAGTGCGGTCATGCTGGAACCGGATCTGCCGCCCCAGCGGGTGCTGATCGCCGATGACGACAAGGATGCACGGGAGCTGCTTGCGGAGATTCTTGGCCTGGATGGCATCCGTTGCATCACGGCGGCCAGTGGCAAGGCCGCACTTGAGTTGCTTGAATCGAATAAATCCATCGGCCTGTTGATCACCGATCTGCGCATGGCGCCCTGCAATGGCCTGGACCTGATCCGCCAGGTGCGTGAATCGGAGCGGGCGGCGCTGCCGATCATCATCATTTCCGGCGACGCCGATGTCCGCGATGCCATCGCCGCCATGCACCTGAGCGTGGTGGACTTCCTGCTCAAGCCGATCGACACCACCAAGCTGCTGGCCCTGGTCAAGCACGAGCTGGGCGTGGTGCTCTAGCCGATCCCTTGCCACACAGGCGAAAAAAAGCCCCGGCCTTGCGACCGGGGCTTTTTTAATTACTGCTGGTTACGCGGGCTTACAGACCGTTCTTGGCCTTGAACTCGCGACGCCGGCGGTGCAGGACCGGCTCGGTGTAGCCGTTTGGCTGCTTGGTGCCTTCGATCACCAGTTCCAGGGCGGCCTGGAAGGCGATGTTGCTGTCGAAGTCCGGTGCCAGGGGGCGGTACAGCGGGTCGCTGGCGTTCTGCCGGTCAACCACCGGAGCCATGCGCTTGAGGCTTTCGAGCACCTGCTCCTGGGTGACCACGCCGTGGCGCAGCCAGTTGGCGATGTGCTGGCTGGAGATACGCAGGGTGGCGCGGTCTTCCATCAGGCCGACGTCATTGATGTCCGGCACTTTCGAACAGCCCACGCCCTGGTCGATCCAGCGCACCACGTAACCGAGAATGCCCTGGGCGTTGTTGTCCAGTTCGTTCTTGATCTGCTCCGGCGTCCAGCTCGGGTTGACCGCCAGCGGGATGGTCAGGATGTCGTCCACCGAGGCGCGGGCACGCTTGGCCAGTTCGGCCTGGCGGGCGAATACGTCGACCTTGTGATAGTGCAGCGCGTGCAGCGCAGCGGCGGTCGGGGATGGAACCCAGGCAGTGTTGGCGCCGGCCAGTGGGTGAGCGATTTTCTGTTCGAGCATCGCTGCCATCAGGTCCGGCATCGCCCACATGCCCTTGCCGATTTGCGCGCGACCTTGCAGGCCGGTGCTCAGGCCGATATCGACGTTCCAGTTCTCGTAGGCGCCGATCCATTTTTCGGCCTTCATGTCGGCCTTGCGCACCATGGCGCCGGCCTCCATGGAGGTGTGGATTTCGTCGCCGGTACGGTCGAGGAAGCCGGTGTTGATGAACACCACGCGCTCGCTGGCCGCCTTGATGCAGGCCTTGAGGTTGACCGTGGTGCGGCGCTCCTCGTCCATGATCCCGACTTTCAGGGTGTTGCGCGGCAGGTTCAGCACCTCTTCGATGCGGCCGAACAGCTCGTTGGTGAACGCCGCTTCTTCAGGGCCGTGCATCTTCGGCTTGACGATGTACATCGAGCCGGTGCGGCTGTTCTTGCGCGACGTGTTGCCGTTGAGGTTGTGGATCGACGCCAGGCTGGTGACCAGGCCGTCGAGGATGCCTTCCGGCACTTCGTTGCCATCCTTGTCGAGGATCGCATCGATGGTCATCAGGTGGCCGACGTTGCGCACGAACAGCAGCGAACGACCGTGCAGTTTCACCGGCTCGCCATTGACCCCGGTGTATTCGCGGTCGGCGTTCATGGTGCGGGTGAAGGACTTGCCGCCCTTGGAAACTTCTTCCGCCAGGTCGCCCTTCATCAGGCCGAGCCAGTTGCGGTAGATCACCACCTTGTCGTCGGCATCCACTGCGGCGACCGAGTCTTCGCAGTCCATGATGGTGGTCAGGGCCGCTTCCATCAGCAGGTCCTTGACCCCGGCGGCGTCGGTCTGGCCGACCGGGCTTGTGGCGTCGATCTGGATCTCGAAGTGCAGGCCGTTGTGCTTGAGCAGGATCGCGGTAGGGGCCGCAGCGTCGCCCTGGTAGCCGATCAGTTGCGCGTCGTTGCGCAGGCCGCTGTTGCTGCCACCCTTGAGGCCGACCACCAGCTTGCCGCCGACGATCTTGTAGCTCACCGAGTCCACGTGGGAGCCGGCAGTCAGCGGCGCGGATTCATCGAGGAAGGCGCGGGCGAAGGCGATGACCTTGTCACCGCGGACCTTGTTGTAGCCTTTGCCTTTTTCCGCACCATCGGCTTCGCTGATGGCATCGGTGCCGTACAGGGCGTCGTACAGCGAGCCCCAGCGAGCGTTGGAAGCGTTGAGGGCGAAGCGCGCATTCATCACCGGCACCACCAGCTGCGGGCCGGCCATGTGGGCGATCTCTTCATCGACGTTTTGCGTCGTGGCCTGGAAATCCGCCGCTTCTGGCAGCAGGTAACCGATGTCTTGCAAGAAGGCTTTATAAGCCACAGCGTCATGCGCCTGGCCGGCACGGGACTGGTGCCAGGCATCGATACGTGCCTGGAAATCATCGCGTTTGGCGAGTAGGGCTTTGTTCTTCGGCGCCAGGTCGTGAATGACCTTGTCTGCACCGGCCCAGAACGAGTCGGCGGTGAGGCCGGTACCGGGAATGGCTTCGTTGTTCACGAAGTCGAACAGGACTCTGGCGACCTGCAGGCCACCGACTTGAACGTGCTCAGTCATTGCTTGCCTCACTCTGCTCAGCTATTTCGCTTTTCAGCTCTTCAAATTAACAATGAAGCCGGCGGCCATTTAAAGCACAACCCTGTTCTCCAGTACATGCCATCGCTGGCGGCTGGGTCCTTCCAATCAACGGCGGAGCCTTGCTGACAGGCTGTTGCGGGGGTTGCGATCAGGCCTTGGCGGACATCGTTCCAACGTTATGTAGTGCGCGCTGCGGCATACTACATGATGAACTGCGGTTGTGAAAATTAGACTAAAAGCGTCGTTCCGCGACTTTAAAGTGCAGTGCGGTCACGCAGGGGAATGCGATGTTCTCAAAAAGCCGGTGGATTGTTCCATATAAATACAAAAAGTTGTACACGATTTGTGTTTTGCCTTGCGCACCCTCGTAGGAGCCGGCTTGCCGGCGAATGGGCCTTCGGGGTTTGCGTCGGCCTTGCGGGCACATTCGCTGTCCTGCACAAGCTGCTGCCATATGGGCTGGAAGGCGCGGGGAATGAGGCTGCCTATACTGGATCTTTCATTGCTCAAAGAGGGCTGCGCCATGGACCATCTCGTTCTCACGGTATTCGCCCCGGACAAGGCCGGCCAGGTCGAGCGCATTGCCCAGTGCATCGCCGAGCATGGCGGCAACTGGCTGGAAAGCCGCCTGTCACGCATGGCTGGGCAGTTCGCCGGGATCCTGCGGGTGGCAGTGCCGGCCGAAGCCTACGATGAATTGGTGGACGCCCTGCAAGGCTTGTCGGCCCAGGGCATTCGCGTGTTGATCGCCGAAAGCGGCGTGGAGCAGTCCTGCACCTGGAAACCCATCGCCATGGAACTGGTGGGCAACGACCGCCCGGGAATCGTGCGCGACATCACCCGGCTGCTGGCCGAGCAGGGGGTGAACCTGGAGCGCTTGGTGACCGAGGTGCGCCCAGCGCCCATGAGCAGCGAGCCGCTGTTCCACGCCGAGGCGATCCTTGCGGTGCCCCTGACCCTGTCCCTGGAAGTGCTGCAGGCGCGCCTGGAAACCCTGGCGGACGACTTGATGGTGGAATTGGTCCTGCGCAGCGAGCCCTGAGCCTTGTGAGGGTTATCCCAGTAAACCGTGCATGTGCCTGTGGATAACCTGTAGAGACCAGGCCCTGGCCCAGAGCCAGCGCGGCGTTGCGCCAGTTGATCAAAAAATCAGCAGTTTCAAGGGCTTGTGCACAAAGGGCGGGGATCAGGTTGTGGATAACCTTGGGAAGAACCGCTGCAAGCCACGAAGAGCGTGGCCTGCAGGGCTTTGTACGTTTATTGATCAGCGACGCCCGCGCAGGCTGAGCCAGGCATCCACGCTGTATACCGCCAGGCCGGCCCAGATAAACATGAAGGCCAGCAAGGTGCTGGAGGACAGGTGCTCGTCGAACAGCAGCACGGCCTGCAGCAGCACCAGGGTGGGAGCCAGGTACTGGAGGAAACCCAGGGTGGTGTAGGGCAGGTCCCGTGCGGCAGCGTTGAAGCACACCAGAGGTACCAGGGTCACCGGGCCGGCAGCCACCAGCCACCAGGCCTGGGAACTGCTCCAGAACTCGGCATGGGCACTGCTGGCATCGGGGTGCAGCAGCAGCCAACCCAGAGCGATGGGCACCAGCATCCAGGTTTCCACCACCAGGCCGGGCAGGGCCTTGACCGGCGCCTGCTTGCGGATCAGCCCGTAGAAGCCGAAGCTCAGCGCCAGCATCAGAGAGACCCAGGGCAGGCTGCCTACCTGCCACACTTGCTGGGCCACGCCCACCGCCGCCAGGATCACCGCCAGCCACTGCATGCGCCGCAGGCGTTCGCCAAGAATCAGCATGCCCAGCAGGACGTTGACCAGTGGGTTGATGTAGTAGCCCAGGCTGGCTTCGAGCATGCGCCCGTTGTTTACCGACCAGACGTAGGTCAGCCAGTTGGCGGCGATCAGGGTGCCGCTCAGGGCCAGGATCGCCAGGCGCCTGGGGTTGTCCCGCAGTTCGCGCCACCAGCCGGGGTGCTTCCACACCATCAGCAGCAGGGCGCCGAACAGCGCCGACCAGAGCACCCGGTGGATGATGATCTCGACCGCGGGAACGCTGGCGATAGCTTTGAAATAGAGCGGGAACAGACCCCAGATGATGTAGGCGGTCAGACCCAGGATGTACCCGCGGCGCGGGTTGGCGGCTTGCATGCAGAATCCTTGCTTAGGCAGCTAACAAAGCCGCAATTGTAAGGACAATTGTCTAGACCTGTCCTGACTTTTACCCCGCTGCCCACTGTGGACGCCGGCTTGCCGACGAGGGCAATCTCTCGGGCCCTTTCGCTGGTAAGCCAGCTCCTACGGCTGGCGCCCTTGTGTGGGTACCGGCTTGTCGGCGAAGGCGATTTCTCGGGCCCCCTTCGCTGGCAAGCCGGCTCCTGCAGGCCGGGTCAGAACAGCTTGAGAGGTTCTTCGTTGAGGGCCGCCAACTGTTCGCGCAAGGCCAGCACCTGATCGCCCCAATAACGTTCGCTGCCGAACCAGGGGAAACTGTGGGGGAACGCCGGGTCGTCCCAGCGTCGTGCCAGCCAGGCGCTGTAGTGCATCAGGCGCAAGGCTCGCAGTGGTTCGATCAGGGCCAGCTCCCGCGGGTCGAAATCATGGAACTCGCTGTAGCCATCCATCAACTCGGACAACTGGCCCAGGCATTCCTGGCGGTCGCCGGCGAGCATCATCCACAGGTCCTGCACCGCCGGGCCCATGCGGCAGTCATCCAGGTCGACGATATGGAACATCTCGTCGCGGCACATCATGTTGCCGGGGTGGCAGTCGCCGTGCATCCGGATGTTCTGGTGTGGCGTGGCCTGGTAGACCTCTTCCACCCGCTTGAGCAGGTCCCGGGCCACCGACTCGTAGGCTGGCAGCAGGCTCTTGGGGATGAAGTTGCCCTGCAGCAGGGTTGCCAGGGAATCGTGACCGAAGTTCTTCACCCCCAGGGCTTCGCGGTGTTCGAACGGGCGGGTGGCACCCACCGCGTGCAGGCGGCCCAGCAACTGGCCGAGACGGTAGAGCTGGTCCAGGTTGCCTGGCTCCGGTGCGCGGCCGCCGCGGCGGGGAAACAGGGCGAAACGAAAGCCCGCGTGTTCGAACAGGCTGGCGCCGTCATGAATGATCGGCGCCACCACCGGCACGTCGCATTCGGCGAGTTCGAAGGTGAAGCGGTGCTCTTCCAGGATCGCTTCGTTGGTCCAGCGCTGGGGCCGGTAGAACTTGGCGATCAGTGGCTCGCTTTCGTCGATGCCGACTTGATAGACGCGATTTTCGTAGCTGTTGAGCGCCAGCACGCGGGCGTCGCTGAGAAAGCCGATGCTTTCAACGGCGTCCAGGACCAGATCGGGGGTCAGTGTTTCAAACGGGTGCGACATGCTTACTCCTGCGCGCAGCAGGCTGCCGCGTCCGGCCAAGCATGGTAACGCAGACGGGGAGCCAGCGGGGGAGGGTTTGCCGGTGGTTCGGCCGTGCGTCGGGTTCGCCGCCCAGCCGGTTCCTGCGGGTGCAGAAGCCGGCTGGGCGCGAGGCGGGGTCAGGCGCCGATGACGCCGCCGTCTTCCCGGGTGATGGCCATGACCGAGGAGCGTGGCTTGCCTTTGGGCAGGTGTTCGGGGAAGGTCGAACCGCCGTTTTCCCCAGGGTGCTGGATACCCACGAACAGGGTCTTCTGGTCCGGGGCGAAGGCGATGCCGGTGACTTCGCAACCCACCGGCCCGACCATGAAACGGCGGATCTCACCGCTGTCCGGGTCGGCGCAGAGCATCTGGTTGTTGCCCATGCCGGCGAAGTCGCCGCTGTTGCTGTAGTCGCCGTCGGTGAGGATCCACAGGCGCCCGGCCTTGTCGAAACCCAGCCCGTCGGGGCTGTTGAACATGTTCTGCGGGGTGATGTTGGACGACCCACCCTTGGGTTGGCCGGCGTGCACCCCCGGGTTGCCGGCCACTACGAACAGGTCCCAGGAAAAACTCATGGCACCATGGTCGTCGCCGCCGGTGCGCCAGCGCAGGATCTGCCCGTAGACGTTCTTCTCCCGCGGGTTGGGGCCGCCTACCGGCTGGCCGTCCTCGCCACGCTTGGAGTTGTTGGTCAGGGTGCAATAGACCTGGCCGTCCTTGGGGCTGACCACTATCCATTCCGGGCGGTCCATGCGCGTGGCCTGGACCACGCTGGCGGCCAGGCGAGCCTGGATCAGCACCTGGGCCTGGTCGGCGAAGCCGCTGCTGGCGTCGATGCCGTTCTTGCCGTGGGTCAGTTCGATCCACTGGCCCTGGCCCTTGGGGTGGTCCGGGTTGCCGTCGCCGGCATCGAAGCGCGCCACGTACAGGGTGCCGTGGTCCAGCAGGTCGCGGTTGGCCTTGGGGTTGCGGTGGTTGATCTTGTCGCGGCTGATGAACTTGTAGATGAATTCGCCACGCTCGTCGTCACCCATGTAGACCACGGCGCGGCCGTCGCGGGTTTCGGCCAGGGCGGCGTTTTCGTGCTTGAAGCGACCCAGGGCGGTGCGCTTGACCGGGGTCGATTGCGGGTCGAACGGATCGATTTCCACCACCCAGCCGTGACGGTTGAGTTCGTTGGGGTTCTTCGCCAGGTCGAAACGCGGATCGTGCAGGTGCCAGTTGATCTCCTTGCTGGCCACCACGGCGCCGTAGCGCTTCTGCGCGGCGTCGAATTTCTGCTCGGCGTTGCTGCTGCCGAAGCAGTCGGTGAAGTTCTCTTCGCAGGTCAGGTAGGTGCCCCATGGGGTCTTGCCGTTGGCGCAGTTCTGGAAGGTGCCGAGGACTTTCCTGCCCTTGGGGTCGGCGCTGGTCTTGAGCAGATCGTGACCGGCGGCGGGGCCACTCAGGCGGATCGGCGTGTTGCCGTGGATCCGTCGGTTGTAGCGTGAGCCCTGGACGAACTGCCACTGGCCATTCTTGCGCTGCACTTCAATCACCGACACGCCTTCGCTGGCCTGGGCCTTGCGCACGTCTTCGGCGGATTGCGGCAAGCCGCCATGGGGGTAGAGGTAGCGGTAGTTGGTGTATTCGTTATTGATGGCCATCAGCGCGCGGTGGCGGTCGTCCGGGAAGGCGAACAGGCTCATGCCGTCGTTGTTGTCGCCAAACTGCACTTCCTGGGCCCGGGCGGTGCCATTGCCGCTGGGGTCGAAGGCCGGGCCGTTCTTGGCCAGGGGCTGGCCCCAACTGATCAGTACCGAGGACTTGTAGCCAGGTGGCAAGGTGATGCTGTCGCTGGTGGCGGCAGGGATGCCGGCAAAGCCCAGCAACTGGCTGGTGCCGGCGCTGACGCTGGCGGCCAGGGCGCTGCGGCTCAACAGGTTGCCGCCCAGGAACAGCGCTGCACCGCACAGGGCGCCGGCACCGATGAAACCGCGGCGGCTGAGGCCGACCAGCTGTTCCAGGTCGGTGGGTTGGTCTTCTTCTAGTAACAGGCTCATATCAGGCTCCCTGCAGGTTTTTGCAGCCACCTTAATGAGCCCCCATGACGAATATGTTGCAGTGAAATGGCGGTGGAGCCTTGGTCAGAGCGGGGTTCCGATCAGCACGTGGGACGGTGAGAACTGCACCTGGACAGTCGAGGATTCCTTTAACTCCAGGGTCTTGAGCAGCAACGGCTCGGCCAGGGCGCACAACGTCTGACCATTGGGCAGGGCAATTCGCACCTCGCAGGGGCCGTCCTCGGCGTCGAGAATCTGCTCGATCGTGCCCCTCAGGCAATTGTGTCCAGTTGTTACTTGGGCGCCCGCAGCTTGTACGTCCAGCCAGCCAGCCTTGATCAGTGCCACCACTTCGGTCCCCGGCAGCAGTTCCAGGCGCAGGGTGCTGTCGTGGGTGATCTGCGCCTGGAGTTGCAGGCCCTCGGGCAGCTCCAGGACGATCAGGTCGTTGCAGCCCTGGCTTTCGAAAGCCCGGACCTTGCCATGCAACTGATTGCGCGCGCTGGTGCGCAGCATCAGGCGGCTGAGCAAGTCGAGGTCGCTGGTGTCTTCCGCCGCTTCCAGTACCTGGGCCTGCAGAGCTTGCAGGCGCTGGTAAAGACGCAGCACCCGCTCGCCCTCGGCGGACAGCTTGGCGCCGCCGCCGCCCTTGCCGCCGACGCTGCGCTCCACCAGCGGGCTCTGGGCCAGGTTGTTCAGTTCGTCGATGGCATCCCAGGCTGCCTTGTAGCTCAGGCCGGCGCTTTTTGCCGCGCGGGTGATGGAGCCTTGTTCGGCGATGTGTTGCAGCAAGGCAATGCGTTGCGGGCGGCGGACGATGTGCTGGGTCAACAGAGTGGGCAAGGACATGGCGGGGGCGCTTTGAACACTGGGGTGGGACTGGGAGTTTGCGGCTTGGGCGACGAGAGTCAAGTCAGTCGCCGGTGCCGGGGCTTGGGGTCCTGGCCAGGCAGTAGATATCCACCCGACGGGCACCGGCGTTGATCAGCAAACGGGCCAGGGCCTGGGCGGTGGCGCCGGTGGTCAGGACATCGTCCACCAGGGCCAGGTGTCGTCCTGCAACCTGGGCCTGATCTGCAAGGGCGAAGGCCTGGCGCAGGTTGCGCTGGCGGGCCCGGGCATCCAGGCCCTGCTGGGCGGGGGTGTCTTGGGTGCGCAGGAGGAGCTTGGGTTGCACCACCAATTGCAACGAAGCGCCCAGCCACTGGGCCAGCATGCCTGCCTGATTGAAGCCGCGCTGGCGCAGCCGCCTGCGGGACAGTGGCACCGGCAGCAGGCAATCAGGCCGCGGCAGGCCTTCATCGAAGCGATAGTGGAGGAACTGGCCGAGAAGTTCGGCCATCAGCCGGCCAAAAGGCCATTTTTCATGGTGCTTGAAACGGCTGATCAGGCTGTCCACCGGGAAATCGTAGCGCCAGGGTGCGATCACCCGCTGAAACGCCGGCGGCTCTTGCAGGCACTGGCCACAGGTGAGGCCGGGCCCAGGCAGGGGCAGGGCGCAGACTGAACACTGGGCGCCGAGCCAGGGCAGCTCGTCCAGGCAGGGAGCACACAGGGCCAGGGCCGAATCGCTGGGTTCGTCACACAATAAACATGACTGATTGTTTTTTAACCAGATGTAAACCGGTACTTTGTATCTGGGTTGACAGTGCATGACTCTTCCTTAAATATGCCGAACATCCGTGTCGCGGCTGTGGGCTTTCCTGCCCCGCACCGCTTGCCAAGCATAATCAAGGAATCGCCCATGAGCGCCAGCACCACCGCCACCCTGCGTCATGACTGGACTTTGGCTGAAGTCAAAGCCCTGTTCGTCCAGCCGTTCAATGACTTGCTGTTCCAGGCGCAGACGGTGCACCGCGCGCATTTCGACGCCAATCGGGTCCAGGTTTCCACGCTGCTGTCGATCAAGACCGGCGCCTGCCCGGAAGATTGCAAATATTGTCCGCAGTCCGGTCACTACAACACCGGCCTGGAAAAGGAAAAGCTCCTTGAGGTGCAGAAGGTCCTGGAAGAGGCCGCCCGGGCCAAGGCCATCGGTTCTACCCGTTTCTGCATGGGCGCGGCCTGGAAGCACCCTTCGGCCAAGGACATGCCCTATGTGCTGGAGATGGTCAAAGGCGTGAAGGCCATGGGCCTGGAAACCTGCATGACCCTGGGCCGTCTCGATCAGGACCAGACCGAGGCGCTGGCCAAGGCCGGCCTGGACTACTACAACCACAACCTCGATACCTCGCCGGAGTTCTACGGCAACATCATCACCACCCGCACCTACAGCGAGCGCCTGCAGACCCTGGCCTATGTGCGTGACGCGGGCATGAAGATCTGTTCCGGCGGCATTCTCGGCATGGGCGAATCCCTGGATGACCGCGCCGGCCTGCTGATCCAGCTGGCCAACCTGCCGGAGCATCCGGAGTCGGTGCCGATCAACATGCTGGTGAAGGTGGCGGGTACGCCGCTGGAAAATGCCGAAGAGGTAGACCCCTTCGACTTTATCCGCATGCTCGCGGTGGCGCGGATTCTCATGCCGCAATCCCATGTGCGGCTATCGGCCGGCCGTGAGGCGATGAACGAGCAGATGCAGGCCCTGGCGTTCTTCGCCGGCGCCAACTCGATTTTCTATGGCGACAAGTTGCTGACCACCGCCAACCCGCAGGCCGACAAGGACATGCAGCTGTTCGCGCGCCTGGGCATCCAGCCCGAAGCCCGCGAAGAACACGCCGACGAGGTGCACCAGGCCGCCATCGAACAGGCCCTGGTGGAGCAGAAAAGCAGCGAGCAGTTCTACAACGCCGCCGTCTGACCTTCTGCCGTAGGAGCCGGTTTGCCGGCGAATCTCGCGAGCCTCATGGATTTCGCGTCGCCTGCTTCGCCGGCAAGCCAGCTCCTGGCGATGAACTGTCCGTAAGCCAACATCGAGGCCTGCATGTCTTTTGATCTCGCCGCGCGCCTTGCTGCCCGCCGTGCCGAACACCTCTATCGCCAGCGCCCGCTGCTGCAGAGCCCCCAGGGGCCGCAAGTGGTGGTCGACGGTCAGCCATTGCTGGCCTTTTGTAACAACGACTACCTGGGCCTGGCCAACCATCCGCAAGTGATCGAAGCCTGGCGCTACGGTGCCAGCCGCTGGGGCGTGGGTGGTGGTGCTTCCCATCTGGTGATCGGCCACAGCACGCCCCATCACGCCCTGGAAGAGGCGCTGGCCGAACTCACTGGCCGCCCTCGGGCGCTGTTGTTTACCACCGGGTACATGGCCAACCTGGGGGCGGTGACGGCGCTGGTGGGGCAGGGCGATACGGTGCTGGAGGATCGTCTCAACCACGCGTCGCTGCTTGATGCGGGGCTGCTTTCCGGCGCGCGCTTCAACCGCTATCTGCACAACGATGCGCACAGCCTGGCCAAGCGTCTGGAAAAGGCCACCGGCAATACCCTGGTGGTCACCGATGGGGTGTTCAGCATGGACGGCGATGTCGCCGACCTGCCGGCCCTGGCTCGGGCAACCAAGGCCCGTGGCGCCTGGCTGATGGTGGACGATGCCCATGGTTTCGGACCGCTGGGGGCCAATGGCGGCGGGCTGGTGGAGCATTTCGGCCTGGGGCTGGATGAGGTGCCGGTACTGGTGGGCACCCTGGGCAAGGCTTTCGGCACCGCCGGGGCCTTTGTCGCCGGCAGCGAGGATCTGATCGAAAGCCTGATCCAGTTTGCCCGGCCTTATATCTACACCACCAGCCAGCCGCCAGCCCTGGCCTGCGCCACCCTGAAAAGCCTGGAGCTGCTGCGCAGCGAGCATTGGCGGCGCGAGCACCTGGCGGCCTTGATCCGTCAATTCCGCCAGGGCGCCGAGCAGATCGGCCTGCAGCTGATGGACAGTTTCACCCCGATCCAGCCGATCCTGGTGGGCGACAGTGCTCGGGCCGTGCGTCTGTCGCAGATGCTGCGTGAACGGGGAGTCATGGTCAGCGCCATTCGCCCGCCTACCGTGCCGGCCGGCAGCGCGCGGCTGCGGGTGACCTTGTCCGCGGCCCACAGCGAGGCCCAGGTGCAGCTATTGTTAAGCGCGTTGGCAGACTGTTTCAGTGAACTGCAAGCGGAGCCGAGCCATGCGTGATCGACTGATTCTGTTGCCGGGCTGGGGCTTGGGCGTGTCGCCGCTGGAACCTCTGGCGGCGGCCTTGCAGGGGCTGGATGAACACTTGCGGGTGGAGATCGAGCCCTTGCCGGAGTTGACCTCCAGCGACCCGCAGGACTGGCTGGACGAACTCGATGACGCCGTGCCGGACAATGCCTGGCTGGGTGGCTGGTCCCTCGGCGGCATGCTGGCTTCGGAACTGGCGGCGCGCCGTGGTGAGCGCTGCTGCGGCCTGCTGACCCTGGCCAGCAATCCCAGTTTTGTCGCCCATGAACAATGGGCCAGTGCCATGGCCGGGGAAACCTTCGACGGCTTCCTGGCTGGCTGCGCGACCGATCCGCGAACCACCCTCAAGCGTTTTGCCTTGCTCTGCGCCCAGGGCGCCGCGGACACGCGAGGCCTGTCGCGGTTGCTCCTGAGCGGCGCGCCGACCACGGCGCCGGCGGTGCTGATGGCCGGGCTGGAGTTGCTGGCGCAGTTGGATACCCGCGAAGCCTTGCAAGGCTTTCGCGGGCCGCAGTTGCACTTGTTTGCCGGGCTCGATGCTCTGGTGCCTGCCGAGGCGGCCGGTGAATTGCTGGCCTTGCTGCCGGATATTGAAGTTGGCCTGATTGAACACGCCAGCCACGGATTTCTCCTGGAGGACCCCCATGGAGTGGCGGGAGCGATCCAGGCTTTCTTGCATGAGTCCGGTGATGACTGACCTTTCTCTGACTGCCTTTCCCGGTCGCCTGCCTGACAAGCGCCAGGTCGCGGCTTCGTTCTCCCGCGCGGCGGCCAGCTACGACAGTGTCGCGGAGCTGCAGCGTGCGGTCGGGCAACAATTGCTCAGCCGTCTGCCCCCGGGCCTTGAGCCACGGTGCTGGCTGGACCTGGGCTGCGGCACCGGGCATTTCAGCCGGGTGCTGGGGCAGCGTTTCAGTGCTGCCCAGGGGCTGGCCCTGGATATTGCCGAGGGCATGCTCAATCACGCCCGGCCTTTGGGTGGCGCGGACCATTTCATCGCCGGGGACGCTGAACGCCTGCCGTTGCAAGGCGACAGTTGCCAATTGATCTTCTCCAGCCTGGCGGTGCAGTGGTGCGACGATTTCTCTGCCGTGCTCAGTGAAGCGATGCGGGTGCTCAAGCCGGGCGGCGTGCTGGCTTTTGCCAGCCTGTGCGTGGGTACTTTGCAGGAACTGCGCGATAGTTGGGCGCAGGTCGATGGCCAGGTTCACGTCAATCGCTTCCGTGAGTTCGAACGTTATCGACAGCTGTGTGAAGCCAGTGGCTTGCAAGTGCGCAGTCTGGAAAAGGCGCCCCATGTCCTGTATTACCCGGATGTGCGCAGCCTGACCCATGAGTTGAAAGCCCTGGGCGCGCACAACCTCAATCCCGGACGCCCGGGCGGCTTGACCGGACGGGCGCGGATCGCCGGGTTGATCGATGCCTACGAGGGTTTCCGACAGGCCAAGGGCCTGCCGGCGACTTATCAAGTGGTCTATGCCGTGCTGGAGAAACCGCTATGAGCCCTGCCTACTTCATTACGGGTACCGATACCGATGTGGGGAAAACCACCATTGCGGCCGGCTTGCTGCATGCGGCGCGTCTGGCCGGCCTGAGTACTGCTGCGGGCAAGCCGGTGGCTTCGGGTTGCGAGCTGACGGCCAAGGGCCTGCGCAACGCCGATGCCCTGGCATTGCAGGCGCAGTCTTCGTTGCCGTTGGCCTATGCAGAAGTGAATCCGGTTGCCTTCGAACCGGCCATCGCCCCTCATCTGGCAGCGCGAGAGGCCGGGGTGGCGCTGACCGTGCAGTCGCTGTTGACGCCCATGCGCCATCTGCTGGCCAAGGGCGCGGACTTCACGCTGATCGAAGGCGCGGGTGGTTGGCGGGTACCCCTGGCAGACCAGGACAATCTGTCGGATCTGGCCATGGCGCTGGGGTTGCCGGTGATCCTGGTGGTGGGCGTGCGTCTGGGTTGCATCAATCATGCGTTGCTGACGGCCGAAGCCATCGCTCAGGACGGCCTGCAACTGGCGGGGTGGGTGGCCAATATCATCGATCCAAAGACCTCTCGTCTGGAGGAAAACCTCGCAACCCTGGCCGAGCGCTTGCCGGCCCCGTGCCTGGGCAGGGTGCCGAAACTCAAGCCGGCCAGCGCCGAGGCGGTGGCCGAGCATTTGCAACTGGATCTGCTGGACTAGATTTTGCCTATTGCAAGGCATATTGCCATTAGTGTTTTTGACGGGTGTTTTCTTGACGGGTCTGCTTCAATGACACCTGTCACTCATTCTCAAGGTCGAGTTCTCCCATGCAAATCTCCGGGAACACCGCTTTCTACGCCGGGCTGAACGCTATCCAGACCGGGCAGAATCGCGTCGATCAAGCCGCCGGCCAGATTGCCAGCACTGCAGTTGAACGCTCTGCCGGCAGCCAGTCGTCGGATGTTCAGGTTGACCGCCTGCGCGCTGTGGATCGCAGCCAGGAATCGGATCTGGCCAGCAGCATGGTGGAGATGTCCATGGGCAAGATCCAGGCAGAACTGGGCGTCAATGTCGCCAAGGCCTCGGATGAAGTCCTCGGCACCCTGATCGATACCTACGCCTGATTACCCTCTGCAAAAGCCCGGCCTCCCAAAGAGACCGGGCTTTTTCATGCCTTTTCTGTTGATAGCGGCTCTCGCTGATTCCTTTCCCTGACTGATTGCCGGTGCGTCGGCTCCTACACTTCATGGCAGTGCCGTGGGTGTTCGCCTGCGTATGCATTTTGTTTCGATGACGAAAGGCATTGGCGCGACGCTTGACAAGATTTGGGCGTAAACGTATGTTTCAAACAACTGTTTGACCGCTATAAAAACTCAACGCGGTTGTTCATTCCCGGTTACATCAGCAGAGGTTTATCGCTATGCCTGACTACAAGGCCCCCTTGCGTGATATTCGCTTCGTTCGTGACGAGCTGCTCGGCTATGAGGCGCATTATCAGAGCCTCCCGGCTTGCCAGGACGCCACTCCGGACATGGTTGACGCCATTCTCGAGGAAGGTGCCAAGTTTTGTGAGCAGGTGCTGGCTCCGCTGAACCGTGTGGGCGACCTGGAAGGTTGCACCTGGAGTGAATCCGGCGTTAAGACCCCTACCGGCTTCAAGGAAGCCTACAAGCAATTCGTCGAAGGCGGCTGGCCAAGCCTGGCTCACGACGTTGAGCACGGTGGTCAGGGCCTGCCTGAATCCCTGGGCCTGGCGGTCAGCGAAATGGTTGGCGAAGCCAACTGGTCGTGGGGCATGTACCCTGGCCTGTCCCATGGCGCGATGAACACCATTTCCGAGCACGGTACTGCCGAGCAGCAAGAGGCCTACCTGACCAAGCTGGTGTCCGGCGAGTGGACCGGCACCATGTGCCTGACCGAGCCGCACTGCGGCACCGACCTGGGCATGCTGCGCACCAAGGCCGAACCTCAGGCCGATGGTTCCTACAAAGTCACTGGCACCAAGATCTTCATCTCTGCCGGTGAACACGATATGGCCGACAACATCGTCCACATCGTTCTGGCCCGCCTGCCGGACGCACCGGCCGGTACCAAGGGTATTTCGCTGTTCATCGTGCCCAAGTTCCTGCCTAACGCTGATGGCAGCGTAGGCCAGCGCAACGCCGTGAGCTGTGGTTCCCTGGAACACAAGATGGGGATCCACGGTAACGCCACCTGCGTGATGAACTTCGACGCGGCCACCGGTTTCCTCATCGGCCCGGCGAACAAAGGCCTGAACTGCATGTTCACCTTCATGAACACCGCGCGCCTGGGTACCGCTCTGCAAGGCCTGGCCCATGCCGAAATCGGCTTCCAGGGCGGCCTGAAGTACGCTCGCGATCGCCTGCAAATGCGCTCCCTGACTGGCCCGAAAGCGCCGGACAAGGCTGCCGACCCGATCATCGTGCACCCTGACGTGCGCCGCATGCTGCTGACCATGAAGGCCTTCGCCGAAGGCAACCGGGCAATGGTCTACTTCACTGCCAAGCAGGTCGATATCGTCAAGTACGGTGTGGATGAAGAAGAGAAGAAGAAAGCCGACGCACTGCTGGCGTTCATGACTCCGATCGCCAAGGCGTTCATGACTGAAGTTGGTTTTGAATCCGCCAACCACGGTGTGCAGATCTATGGCGGCCACGGCTTCATCGCCGAGTGGGGCATGGAGCAGAACGTTCGCGACAGCCGTATCTCGATGCTGTACGAAGGCACCACCGGTATCCAGGCACTCGACCTGCTGGGCCGTAAAGTGCTGATGACTCAGGGCGAGGCTCTGAAAGGCTTTACCAAGATCGTCCACAAGTTCTGCCAGAACAACGAAGGCAACGAAGCCGTCAAGGAATTCGTCGCACCCCTGGCTGCACTGAACAAAGAATGGGGCGAGCTGACCATGAAGGTCGGTATGGCTGCCATGAAAGATCGCGAAGAAGTCGGCGCGGCCTCCGTGGACTACCTGATGTACTCCGGTTATGCCTGCCTGGCCTACTTCTGGGCCGACATGGCACGCCTGGCGGCTGAAAAGCTGGCGGCCGGCACCACCGAAGAGGCGTTCTACACCGCCAAGCTGCAGACTGCGCGTTTCTACTTCCAGCGCATCCTGCCGCGTACCCGCACTCACGTTGCAACCATGCTTTCGGGTGCCAACAACCTGATGGACATGAAGGAAGAAGACTTCGGCCTGGCTTACTAAGCCCGACCGCAGTGGTTCGAAAAGCCGTTCGCCCCTTGGGGCGAGCGGTTTTTTTATGCCCGCAGAATCTTCATGAAAATTCCCGACTAAATCGCTAAGCAGAAGCGATTTCCTGCCGTTAAAGAGATGGCAATGTGATGTCCATCACACCGCGTGTGCTTAACTTCAACAAATGAAGGCACAATGCCATTCATTGATCAGCCGGGTCGGAGTTTTACCCTTGCCGCGTTCTTTCGCTGTACGTTTCAGTCACTTTGTACCGTCTTTACTGCTTCTGCTTGCGGGGCTGGCGGCCGCCTACGTCAAGGACCTCAACGTCTTCTTCACCTCGCTGTTCAACGTGCTGCCAACCTTGGTGCTGTTGCTGGGCGGGGCGTATTGCGCGGTGTATCGGCGCCAGCGCGAACTGTTCTTGATGGTCACCGTGTACATCGCCTATTTCCTGCTGGACACCCAGACCGACTATTACCGGGACAACGGCAGGGTCCGGGAAGACGCGGCGGTGGTGTTCCATCTCTGCTGCCTGTTGCTGCCGCTGTTGTTCGGCCTGTTCGCTGCCTGGCAGGAGCGCACGCACCTGTTCCAGGACATGGTGGCGCGTTTTGCCGTGCTGCTGGCCTTCGGCAGTGTGGCTCTGGGGCTCGAGCAGAGTTACCCGCAGGCTCTGCTTAACTGGTTGGCGGAGATCCGCTGGCCGGCCCTGCATGGCAGTTGGATGAGTTTGATCCAGTTGTCGTATCCAGTGTTCTTCGCAGCCTTCCTGCTGCTGGCGATCCAGTACTGGCGCAGCCCGCGTCCGCTGCACGCGGCGCAGCTGGTGGGGCTTCTGGGGCTGTTCTGGATGCTGCCCAAGACCTTCATCCTGCCGTTCACCCTGAACATCATGTGCAGCCAGGTGATGCTGATGATCGCTGCTGCTGTCGCCCACGAGGCCTACCAGATGGCGTTCCGCGACGAACTGACCGGACTGCCGGGGCGCCGCGCGCTTAACGAGCGCATGCAGCGCCTGGGGCGCAACTATGTGCTGGCGATGACCGACGTCGATCACTTCAAGAAATTCAATGACACCCACGGGCACGATGTGGGCGACCAGGTGTTGCGTCTGGTGGCCAGCAAGCTCTCGAAAGTCACCGGGGGCGGCCGGGCCTACCGTTACGGAGGCGAGGAGTTTGCCGTGGTGTTCGCCGGCAAGACCATGGACGAATGCATGCCGCATCTGGAGATGATTCGCGAGATCATCGCCACCTACAACATTCAACTGCGTAATCAGGACAACCGCCCTCAGGACGACCAGCAGGGTCGCCAGCGTCGCGGTGTCGCTGCCGCGTCCAGTGTCTCGGTGACCATCAGTATCGGCGTCGCCGAGCGGCTGGCAGAGCACCGGACTCCGGAGGAAGTGCTCAAGGCTGCAGACCAGGCGCTCTACAGCGCCAAGGGGGCGGGGCGTAACTGTGTCATTGCATTCGGGCAGAACCGCCGCGGTGCGGTGCGCATGGATACAGCTGCGGGTTGAGTGATGATGGCGCATTCAGCGCCTGCACAGTCATTGGCAGGCTGAGGGCGGCGGCAGTAGGTTGGTCTGATCTGCTGCCGGAGAAACCACCATGCCCGAGTATCAAGCCCCCTTGCGCGACATGCGCTTTCTGATCGATCACGTCTTCGACTTTCATGCCAGTTACGCGGCGTTGGGGGCCACTGACGCCAGCCCGGACATGGTCAGTGCCATCCTCGAGGAAGGCGCGAAATTCTGCGAAAACGTCCTGGCCCCGTTGAACCGTTCCGGTGACGAGGAAGGTTGCCACTTTGATAACGGCGTGGTCACCACGCCCAAGGGCTTCAAGCAGGCCTTCGCCCAGTACGTTGAAGGCGGCTGGCACGGGTTGGCCGCCGATCCGGCCTATGGCGGCCAGGGACTGCCCCACTCGCTGGGGCTGGTGATCAGCGAGATGGTGGGCTCCAGCAACACCTCCTGGGGCATGTACCCGGGCCTGACCCACGGTGCCATGTCGGCTATTCATGCCCACGGCAGCGCGGAACAGAAGCAGTTGTACCTGGGCAAGCTCACCGCCGGGCAATGGACCGGCACCATGTGCCTGACCGAAGCCCATTGCGGCACTGATCTTGGCATCATCAAGACTCGCGCGGTGCCCCAGGCAGACGGCAGCTATGCGGTGACGGGGAGCAAGATCTTCATCTCCGCCGGCGAGCACGACATGAGCGAGAACATCGTTCACCTGGTGTTGGCCAAGCTGCCGGACGCGCCGGCCGGAACCAAGGGTATTTCGCTGTTCATCGTGCCCAAGTTCCTGCTGGATGCGGCAGGTGAGGCCGGCGAGCGCAATGGCGTGAGCTGCGGCTCCATCGAGCACAAGATGGGGATCAAGGCGTCCGCGACCTGTGTACTGAACTTCGACGGTGCCAGGGGCTTTCTGATTGGTCAGGCCAACAAAGGCCTGAACTGCATGTTCACCATGATGAACCACGCCCGCCTGGGGACCGGAATGCAGGGCCTGTGTCTGGGTGAAACCAGCTTCCAGGGGGCGATCAGATACGCCAACGATCGTTTGCAGATGCGGTCGCTGACCGGCCCCAAGTCTCCGGACAAGGCGGCGGACCCGATCATCGTCCACCCTGATGTGCGGCGCATGCTGCTGACCATGAAGGCGTTCAACGAAGGCAACCGGGCCCTGGCCTACTTCACCGCCCAGTTGCTGGATGTGGCGCATCTGAGCCGCGATGAAGCCCAGCGCCAGGACGCCGAGAACCTCCTGGCGTTCCTCACCCCGATCTGCAAGGCCTTCATGACCGAGACCGGGCTGGAAGTGACCAACCACGGCATGCAGGTGTTCGGCGGTCATGGGTTTATTCGCGAATGGGGCATGGAGCAGTTGGTACGTGATTGCCGCATTGCTCCGATCTATGAAGGTACCAATGGCATCCAGGCCCTGGACCTGCTGGGCCGCAAGGTGCTGGGCAGCCAGGGCAAGCTGCTGCTGGGCTTTACCCGGATTGTGCACAAGTTCTGCAGCGCGCATGCCGAGCATCCGCAGCTCCAGGCTTATGTCGCGCAACTCGATGCCTTGAACCGTCAGTGGGGCGAGTTGACCACCAAGGTCGGCATGGCAGCCATGAACAACCCCGACGAAGTGGGGGCCGCGGCCTTGGATTACCTCATGTACAGCGGCTACATCGTCCTGGCCTATTTCTGGTTGCGCATGGCTCTGGTCGCACAGCAGCAACTGGACGCCGGGCAGGGCGACCAGGACTTCGCCACCGCCAAGCTGATCACCTGCGAGTTCTATTTCAAGCGCCTGCTGCCCCGTACGGGGGCTCATCGGGCGGCCATCGAGGCCGGCAGTGATTGCCTGATGAAGCTTCCCGCGCAGTTGTTCGCCTTGTAACTGCTAGGGCGGCACGAACAAAGCCCGCTGCTGCGGGTTTTTTCGTGCTTGGGAATATATGTGACTAAAAATTACATAAAGGTCACTAGTTGACCCTATGTGTCGCAAAAGTTGTTCGGGTACACTCTGGTTTTCTAAATGGGTCCGTTTCGGCCCGCTTTTTTAGTTCTTGCGAGGTTTGCCATGGCTGACTACAAAGCGCCCTTGCGCGATATGCGCTTCGTCCTCAATGAAGTTTTCGAGGTCGCCAAACTCTGGGCCCAGTTGCCGGCTCTGGCTGAGACTGTGGATGTCGAGACGGTCGAGGCGATTCTGGAGGAAGCGGGCAAAGTCACCGCCAGAAGCATTGCTCCGCTGAGTCGCGGTGCCGACGAGGAAGGTTGCCACTGGGACAACACCGAGGTGACCACCCCTGAAGGTTTCCCACAGGCCTATCAGACCTACGCCGAAGGTGGTTGGGTCGGCGTGGGTGGCGATCCCGAGTTCGGCGGCATGGGCATGCCCAAGGCGGTATCGGCCCAGGTCGAGGAAATGGTCAACTCCGCGAGCCTGGCCTTTGGTCTGTACCCGATGCTGACTGCCGGGGCCTGCCTGTCGATCAACGCCCATGCCAGCGAAGAGCTGAAAGCCACCTACCTGCCGAACATGTATGCCGGTGTCTGGGCAGGCTCCATGTGCCTGACCGAGCCCCATGCCGGTACCGATCTGGGGATTATCCGCACCAAGGCCGAGCCTCGGGCCGACGGTTCCTATGCCATCAGCGGAACCAAGATCTTCATTACCGGTGGTGAGCACGACCTGACGGAAAACATCATTCACCTGGTGCTGGCCAAGCTGCCGGATGCGCCGGCTGGTCCCAAGGGTATTTCCCTGTTCCTGGTGCCCAAGTTCATGGTCAATGCCGATGGCAGCCTGGGCGAGCGCAACCCGGTGACCTGTGGTTCGATCGAGCACAAGATGGGCATCCAGGCTTCGGCCACGTGCGTGATGAACTTCGATCAGGCCATCGGTTACCTGGTGGGTGAACCGAACAAGGGCCTGGCGGCCATGTTCACCATGATGAACTACGAGCGTTTGGGGGTAGGTATCCAGGGGCTGGCCACTGGCGAGCGTTCCTACCAGAACGCTATTGAATATGCCCGTGATCGCCTGCAGAGCCGCTCGCCTACCGGCCCGCAAGCCAAGGACAAGGTAGCCGACCCGATCATTGTGCACCCGGATGTGCGGCGCATGCTGCTGAGCATGAAGGCTGCAAACGAAGGCGGCCGGGCATTTTCCACCTATGTGGCGATGCAATTGGATACCGCCAAGTTCAGCGAAGATCCGGATACCCGCAAGCGGGCAGAAAGCCTGGTGGCATTGCTGACCCCGGTGGCCAAGGCTTTCCTGACCGACCTGGGTCTGGAAACCACGGTTCATGGCCAGCAGATCTTCGGCGGCCACGGCTATATCCGTGAGTGGGGCCAGGAACAACTGGTACGCGATGTACGGATTACCCAAATCTACGAGGGCACCAACGGTATCCAGGCTCTGGATCTGGTGGGACGCAAGATCGTCGGGAGCGGCGGTGCGTTCTATAAGCTGTTTGCCGACGAGATCCGCCATTTCACCGCTACGGCGGATGAGCAATGGGGGGAGTTCACCCGCCCGCTGAACGCGGCGCTGGACAATCTGGATGAGCTGACCGCCTGGGTATTGGACCGGTCCGCCAGCAACCCCAACGAAATCGGGGCAGCGTCGGTGGAATACTTGCAGGTATTTGGCTACACCGCCTACGCCTACATGTGGGCACTGATGGCCAAGGCTGCGTTGGGCAAGGAGCAGGAAGATGACTTCTATGCCAGCAAACTGGGGACGGCGCGGTTCTACTTCGCCCGCCTGCTGCCGCGTATCCACTCGCTTAGCGCCTCGGTCAAGGCCGGTAGCGAATCGCTGTTCCTGTTGCAGGCTGAGCAGTTTTAACCAGCAAGGGCGTTTGTAAGTCATCTCTTACATAACGTGCTGCTGATCGTCCATATCGGTAGATGACGGCTGAAGCTAATCTACTTCACATGGACGTCGCGCAGGAAGCGCAAAGCAACAACACGGACACGTAGGATTCCGCCAGGATGGTGGAGTGAAAAGGATGTCAGGGAAACAGTCTGCAAAGCCCCGCTTCGGCGGGGTTTTCTTTTGTCCGGGTTTTTTATTTTGGCGGGCTTATCCCGGCACCTCCACGGCGGAAGTTCCCCCCAGGCGCGGCTCCTGCGCATTCATCGAGTCTTCCAACAAGCTGCGCAGCAGCTCCAGCGTCCCCTGTTGACGCTGCAGATCCCGGCAGACCAACCCCACCTTTAGCGGCACCCTGGGCTCGCTCAGTGGTTTCCACAACAGTTCCTTGTTGCCGTGCTGCTGTTGGGAGCGCCCGGGAAGCACGGTGGCCAGCCGTGTATGGGGCAGGCTGTCGAGAATCCCGGCCATGTTGTTCAGCTCCGCCTGCACCTGCGGGCGCCGCCCCAGATTGGCCAGTTGAGCCTGCCAGATCTGGCGGATCTGGAACTCCTCTCCCAACAACAGCATCGGCAACTCTGCTGCCTGGCTCATGGAGACCTTCTTGAACTCGCGCAGCGGATGCTGCTCCGGGATGACCAGGGTCAGTTCATCTTCGTACAGCGGTACCCCATGCAGACCTGGCTGGCGTGGCGGCAAGTAGCTGATGCCGATATCCAGCGAGCCATTGAGCAGGCGCCTTTCGATCTCCAGGCCGGTCAATTCATAGATCTGCACCACAAGATGGGGCTGGGCCTTGCGTACACGCTCAAGCATCTGCGGCACCAGGCTGGTATGCACGGTTTGCAGTACGCCGATCGCCAAGGTGCGCAGCGCCTGGCCCTTGAAGTTGCGCAAGGCTTCGCGGGCCTGTTGCAAGCCGTCGAGCAGGGGCAGGGCGTGGTTGTACAGCGTATGCGCCGCCAGTGTCGGCAACAGGCGTTTACTGCTGCGCTCGAACAGGCTGACGTCGAGGTTCTGTTCCAGCTGGCGGATCTGCTGGGAAAGCGCCGGTTGCGAGATCGACAGCCGTTCGGCGGCACGTCCCACATGACCTTCTTCATACACCGCGACGAAATAACGCAGTTGCTTAAAATCCATAAGTATTTCTTATCGAAAAAGCTTAAAAAACGAAATGGCCCGAAGCCCCGGAGGGGCCTAGTCTAGCGCCTATTCACAAGGCTTACAGGGCCACGAAGGGCGATGAATACCGTTTACGTCGATGGTGTTTACATAGGCAAGGCAAAAAATCTCGGCCAGGGTCTGGTCAGCGACACTGACAAGTACCCGGTTGCCAACCGACTCTGGTTGTGGCCACAAGGCCTGGGCAGCGATGAGCACGGCGATCCGCGCTTTCACACCGGTCCCGAGCGCGCCTTGCATCATTACCCCGCTGAACACTATGACCACTGGCGCAAACGTTACCCACAGTTCGCCTGGTGCGCGCCGGCCTTCGGTGAAAACCTGTCCACCCATGGCCTCACCGAAGAACAGGTGTGCCTGGGCGATCTGTTTCGCTGGGGCGGTGCGCTATTGCAGGTCAGCCAGCCGCGTTCGCCCTGCTATCGCCTGAGCCATCGCTGGGGCCTGGCCAATCTGCCGCAACAGGCCCAGGACAATGGTCGTTGCGGCTGGTTTTACCGGGTCCTCAAGCCAGGTTTCGTACAAGCGGATGAACCTTTTGAACTGATTCAGCGCAGTTACCCCGGCCTCACCGTGGCCTGGGCCCTGCGCTGTTTTTTCCAGGAACCTCTGGAACATGCTGGCTTGAAAACCCTCATTGATTGCCCGGCGCTTTCCTCGCGCTGGCGTGATATCGCTATCAAGCGCATGCGTACTGGCCGGGTTGAAGACTGGTCCGCGCGCCTGCTGGGGCTGCCGCTGGAGGGCCTGCGGGCATGAATCTGTTCAACCTGCGCCGCACTGTGCCGAGCCTGGAAGATCTGGCCGCCGAGCCCTATGCAAACGCTTCGGCCCCGGCCTTTTCCAACGAGTGCCTGATGCCCAGTGTGCAGCGTCCCCAACCGGTCTTCGTGCGCGGCCAGGGCTCTTGGCTGTGGGACAGTGAAGACCGTACTTACCTGGATTTCACCCAGGCCGGGGCCGCCAACAGTCTTGGCCACAGCCCGTCGGTCCTGGTCGCCGCGCTTGCCGAGCAGGCGCAGTCGCTGATCAACCCGGGTTCCGGGTTCTACAATCGGGGCATGCTCAAGCTGGCCGATCGCCTGTGCCGCAGCACCGGCAGCGACCAGGCCTACCTGCTGAGCAGCGGCACTGAAGCTTGCGAGGCCGCAATCAAGCTGGCGCGTAAATGGGGGCAACTGCATCGTGGCGGCGCGGCTGGCATCATCACCGCCAGCCAGAGCTGCCATGGTCGTGGCTTTGCTGCGTTGTCGGCGGCTGGCAGCGGCGCTCCGGGCAATCGTTTCGGCCCCGGGCTGCCGGGTTTCAGCCAGGTGCCGTTCAACGATCTGCCGGCTTTGCACGCGGCGGTGGATGCGCAAACCGTGGCGATCATGCTGGAGCCGATCCAGAGTGAGGCTGGTGTCATTCCGGCGACCGAGCATTACCTCAAGGGTGTCGAGCGCCTGTGCCGTGAACTGGGCATCCTGCTGATTCTCGATGAGGTCCAGACTGGCATCGGCCGCTGCGGCACCCTGCTGGCCGAACAGCTGTATGGCGTGCGTGCCGACATCATCGCTCTGGGCAAGGGGCTCGGCGGTGGCGTGCCACTGGCGGCGTTGCTGGCACGGGGCAAGGCCTGCTGTTTCGAGTCGGGCGAGCTGGATGGTACTCACCATGGCAATGCGCTGATGACCTCGGCCGGCCTGGCGGTTCTGGATAGCTTGCAGGAGCATGGCTTTCTTCAGCAGGCGCGCCATAACGGCCAGTACCTGGGGCAGGAACTGACCCGCCTGGCGAGCCGGTATGCACAGGGCCAAGTGCGGGGGCAGGGTTTGTTGTGGGGCATGACCCTGGCGGATGAGTCCGCCGACGCGGTGGTCAAGGCCGCCTTGCATGAAGGCTTGCTGCTCAGCGCGCCGCAACCGGACTGCCTGCGTTTTACCCCGGCATTGAGTGTCAGCAAAGGCAATATCGACGAAATGCTCCTGCGCCTGGCTCGGGCTTTTTCCCGGGTGCGCACGGCGCAATTGCAATGTCGCAAGGGAGTGGCCGTCTGATGCGTGTACTGATCCTGCAACATTCGCCTGCCTCCGGGCCGGGGCGGATCAACCAGTGGCTGCTGGAGCGGGCGAGCGCCGTGCACATCTGCCATCTGTACGCCCAGGCACGTTTGCCGCGGCTCGACAGTTTCGACCTGCTGATCGCTCTGGGTGGGCCCATGAGTGTGCACGACGAGGCCCAGACTCCGTGGCTGGCCGCGGAAAAACGCCTGTTGCGCAAGGCCCTGTCTGCCGGCAAGCGCGTGCTGGGCATCGGCCTGGGTGGCCAGCTCCTGGCGCAGGCGCTGGGGGCGCAGGTTCGCCCCAGTGCAGCGCGGGAGATTGGCTGGTGGCCTGTGGAAAAGTACCCCAATGCCCAGGACTCGCCTTTGGGGCTGGCCTTGCCGGAACGTCTGATGGCCTTTCATTGGCACGGCGAAAGCTTCGATCTCCCCAAGGGCGCGTTGCCGCTCTATCGCTCGGCGGCCTGCGATCACCAGGGCTTTATCTGGCAGGAGCGGGCCATCGGCTTGCAATGCCTGTTGCAGAGCGACTTGCACAGCATCGAGGCACTTTTGCAGGCGCGCCCCAACGGTTGGCTGAGCGCTGAACACAGCGCCGAGCCCGATAGCGTCGAGGATCAACAGGCGATTCTCGCCGGAATCCCGCATTGCAGTGGTCTGGCACCCACTCTGTTCCGGGTGCTGGATTACCTTTCCGGGCCACATGCGACCTTACGTTGACTGACTTCCTGAACCGTCTCGCGGTATAACGCATCGCCCCGTGTCCGATTTTTCGCACGGGGCGTTTTTTTATCTCCAGCTTTTTCAAACCCCTTCTTTGTTCTTGCAACCTCCTTCAAGTACCGGCTCGTTGTACGGGCGCCATGGCCTTCAAGCTGTTGAGCGTGGTGCAGGAACATGGCCTCCAGATCCTCGCCCGAGTGGCTGCGCGGTCTCGAATCGCTCTGAACCCTGGCGTATGGCCAAGGTCGATTGCAGGTAAGGCTCATTCGAGCCGATTGTTATCAGGAGCTGCCCATGGACTTGATCCGCATCATCTTTGCCATTCTCTTGCCGCCCCTGGGGGTCTTCCTGCAAGTGGGGTTTGGCGGCGCTTTCTGGCTGAACATCCTGCTGACCCTGTGCGGCTACATTCCGGGGATCGTGCATGCGGTGTACATCATCGCTAAACGCTGATGGTCTGCCCGTTCCAGGGGAACGGGCAGTAGCTGATCAGTGCTGTGCCTGCAACACTCGGCGGTAAAACCGCCACTCCTGCTCCAGGGCGTGGGCCTGGTTGCTGGCCTTGCGAAAGCCGTGGCGCTCATCGGGATAGTAGTGGGCCTCGGCGGCGATGCCCTGGTCCTGTAGTGCCTTGAGCATGTCGCGAGTCTGCTTGGGCACCACCACCGCATCCTGCTCGCCCTGGAAAAACACCACCGGCACACCGATGCTGCTGGCGTGGGCCAGGGGAGTACGGGCCAGATAACGTTCGCTGTCGCGTTCAGGATCGCCGATCAGCCAGTCCAGGTAGTCGCCTTCGAACTTGTGGGTGGCGCGGGCCAGGCTGATCGGATCGCTGACTCCGTAGAGGCTGGCTCCGGCGCAGAAGACCTTGGCGAAGGCCAGGGCGCAGAGGGTGGTGTAGCCCCCCGAGCTGCCGCCGCGTATGAATGCCTGTTGCGGATCGATCAGCCCCTGCTCATCCAGGTGGGCCACCACGGCGCAGGCGTCTTGCACATCCACCTCGCCCCAGCGCAGGTGCAGGGCCTGGCGATAGGCCCGGCCATATCCGGTGCTGCCGCGGTAGTTCAGGTCGGCCACGGCAAAGCCGCGCTGGGTCCAGAACTGGATACGCGGGTCGAGTATCGGGTAACAGGCCGAAGTCGGGCCGCCGTGGATGAATACCACCAGGGGCGGCCGGTTGACACCGTTCATGGCCGGGTAGAAGAAACCGTGGGCCTGGCCGTCGCCGCTGGGGTAGCACAGGGTCTGCGGGCGGCTGATGCGTTCCGCCGGCAGAGGGGCAATCCCTCCCGCCAGGACTTGGACCTGCCGGGTCTTGCGGTCTATGGCGATAACGGCCGAGGGGCTGACAGGCGAGGCCGCGATGCAGTACAGGTAGTGCTGGTCCAGCGCCAGGCTGCGGAAGCGGCTGTAGTTGCCGCTAAAGTCCTGCTGGAAACCGTCGTCCTGACGCAGCCCGAGGCGGCCAAAACCCTGCTCGGTCCAGCTGCCAAACCAGGCATCGCCGCCCAGGGGCAGCCAGGTGCAACTTCCCAGTTGCCAAGGCGCAGGGGCATGGTCCGCGGCGGTGCTGGGCAACGGCCGCAAACCATCGCTCGACTCGGTCCAGGGTTGCCAGAAACCGCCGCGATCGCTGAGACAATACAGATGATCGTGCTGGTCGAAGCGCGGCTGTTGCAGTGACTCTGGCTCGCCATCGCCCGCCACGCAGCGGGGATCCCCCCAGGTCCCGTTGCCCAGGCGCTCAGCAAGCATCAGGCGGGTGCTGGTCCAAGGTTGATGGGGCCGGTCCCACTCGATCCAGGCCAGCCGCAGACCATTGGGGCTGAGGGTAGGAGCGGCATAGAAGTCGGCCCCGGCAGCCAGTAGCCGGCGTTGACCGGTGACGCTGTCAATGCTCACCAGTTGGTGTTGCTCGGCGCACTCCTCGACGGCCAACACCTGGCCAGAGTGGTATCGCAGGTCACCGTAGCGGCACGTGCCTTGAGTCAAGGCGCTGGGCGCTCCACCGGCCAGGGGCTGGCGATACAGCTGCTGGTCCGCCTCGTTGACGAACAGCAGGGCATCATCGCTGAGGCAGAAGGCGCCACCACCGTATTCATAGACCCTGCTGCGCACGCTGAAGCCGGTTGGCGTCAGGCACTGGGCCTGGCCCTGATGCCACTGCCAGATCCGACAGCGGCCGTCCTCGGGACGATATTCATTCCAGAACAGGCCGTGGGTCGTCAGTTGCAGTTCAGCAAAATCGACCCCGGCCGTAGTGGCCTGGCTGGCGCTGAAGGGCTCAACCCTTGGCGATGAGGCGGGAGTTTCGTTCATTGCGAAAAGCCAGTTGCTCGATGGTGTGGGTGGCCGTTTCAGATTCTTCACGGGCCTGGAGGATCATCCCATGGTGTGGCGATTTGCTGCACACCGGATCGGCATTGCTGGCATCTCCGGTGAGCATGAAGGCCTGGCAGCGGCAGCCGCCGAAGTCCTTTTCCTTCTCGTCGCAGGAGCGGCAGGGTTCGGGCATCCAGTCGTACCCGCGAAAGCGGTTGAAACCGAATGAGTCGTACCAGATGTGCTGCATGCTGTGGTCGCGCACATTGGGGAACTGCACCGGCATCTGCCGCGCGCCGTGGCAAGGCAGTGCGGTGCCGTCCGGAGTCACGGTGAGGAAGATGCTGCCCCAGCCATTCATGCAGGCCTTGGGGCGCTCCTCGTAGTAGTCCGGAGTGACGAAGATCAGCTTGCAGGGATGCCCTTGGGCTTCCAGCCTGGCGCGGTATTCGTTGGTGATGCGCTCGGCGCGCACCAGTTGTTCCTTGGTCGGCAGCAGGCCCACGCGGTTGAGCTGGGCCCAGCCGTAGAACTGGCAGGTGGCGAGCTCGACGAAATCGGCTTCCAGGGCGATGCACAGCTCGATGATGCGGTCGATCTTGTCGATGTTGTGCCGGTGGGTGACGAAGTTCAGCACCATCGGATAGCCATGGGCCTTGACCGCACGGGCCATTTCCAGCTTCTGCGCGAAGGCTTTTTTCGAACCGGCCAGCAGGTTGTTCACCTGTTCGTCGCTGGCCTGGAAGCTGATCTGGATATGGTCCAGGCCGGCTTTCTTGAAGTCGCTGATCTTCTGCTCGGTGAGGCCGATGCCGGAGGTGATCAGGTTGGTATAGAAGCCCAGCTTGCGCGCCTCGCCGATCAGTTCGGCCAGGTCCTGGCGCACCAGCGGCTCGCCGCCGGAGAAACCCAGCTGCGCTGCACCCATTTCCCGCGCTTCGCGAAATACCTTAATCCACTGCTCGGTGCTCAGCTCCTTGCCCTGCTCGGCGAAGTCCAGGGGGTTGGAGCAGTAGGGGCACTGCAGCGGGCAGCGGTAGGTCAGCTCGGCCAGCAGCCACAGCGGCAGGCCAACTTCCGGTTTGCCGGGCAGAACCGCCGGTTCAGGCGAGTTCGATCCAGTGCTGAGCACGGGCGACCTCCATGAACTGCTCGATATCTTCACCGAGCTCGGCCACCCCCGGGAACTGGATTTCCAGCTCGCTGATGATCGCCGCCACGTCACGTTCGCCATCGATCAGGCCGCCAATCAGGGCGGCACTGTCGTTGAGCTTGATCATGCCCTCGGGGTACAGCAGGACGTGGCCCTTTTGCGCCGGTTCATACTGGAAGCGGTAGCCGGGGCGCCAGCGTGGGGTTTTACTGCGGTCGAAACTCATAGGGTGATCCCCTTATGCCAGACCCGCTGATCGGTGACGCTGTGATAGGGCGGGCGGTTCAGTTCATAGGCCATGCTCATGGCGTCGAGCATGCTCCAAAGGATGTCCAGTTTGAACTGGAGAATTTCCAGCATGCGTTCCTGGCCGGCACGGGTGGTGTAGTGCTGCAGGGTGATCGCCAGGCCGTGCTCGACATCGCGGCGGGCCTGGCCCAGGCGGGTGCGGAAGTACTCGTAGCCAGTGGGGTCGATCCATGGGTAATGCTGGGGCCAGCTGTCCAGGCGCGACTGGTGGATTTGCGGCGCGAACAGTTCGGTCAGCGAGCTGCTGGCCGCCTCCTGCCAACTGGCCCGGCGAGCAAAATTGACATAGGCGTCCACGGCAAAGCGCACACCGGGCAGCACCAGCTCCTGGGAGCGCAACTGGTCCGGGTCCAGGCCCACGGCCTGGCCCAGGCGCAGCCAGGCCTCGATGCCGCCGTCCTCGCCCGGGGCGCCGTCATGGTCCAGCAGGCGCTGGATCCATTCGCGGCGAATCTCCCGGTCCGGACAGTTGGCGAGGATCGCCGCGTCCTTCATGGGGATGTTCACCTGGTAATAGAACCGGTTGGCGACCCAGCCCTGGATCTGCTCGCGGGTCGCCCGGCCTTCATACATCGCCATGTGATAAGGGTGATGGATGTGGTAGTAGGCGCCTTTGGCGCGCAGTGCCTGCTCGAATTCGGCGGCGGACAGCGGGGTGTCGGTCATGTGTGTTCTCCGGGGGGCAGCCCTTTCGCGGGCAAGCCCGCTCCTTCGCAAAGGGGCCAAGGCTCGTGGGGCGAGCTTGTGGGCGATTCGCCCTACAGCTCAATACTCATTCCGTCGTAAGCCACTTCCACCTTTCGGCGTACCAGTTCGGCACGTTCGGCGGAGTCTTCATCGAGTATCGGGTTGGTGTTGTTGATATGTATCAGCACCTTGCGCTGGCGCGGCAACTGTTCCAGCACTTCGAGCATGCCGCCGGGGCCGTTCTGCGCCAGGTGGCCCATTTCCCGGCCGGTACGGGTGCCCACGCCACGACGCTGCATTTCATCGTCTTCCCACAGGGTGCCGTCCACCAGCAGCACATCGCTGGCGGCCATGATCTCCAGGAGTGGCGCGTCGACCTTGCCCAGGCCCGGCGCGTAGAAGAGTTTGCCGCCGCTGCGCAGGTCTTCGACGATCAGGCCGATGTTGTCCCCCGGGTGCGGGTCGAAACGGTGGGGCGAATAGGGCGGCGCTGCGCTGCGCAGGGGCAGCGGCGTGAAGCGCAGGTTGGGGCAGGCGGGGATGCTGAAGCTCTGGTCCAGCTCGATGCGGTTCCAGCTCAGGCCGCCGTTCCAGTGGCTGAGCATCTTGAACAGCGGGAAACCGGTGCTCAGGTCTTCATGGACCATGTCGGTGCACCAGACCTGGTGCGGGCAGCCTTCACGCAGGCTGAGCAGGCCGGTGGTGTGGTCGATCTGGCTGTCCATGAGGATGATGGCGCCGATGCCGGTGTCCCGCAGGGCGCGGCCCGGTTGCATGGGGGCGAAGCTTTGCAACTGCGCGCGGATATCCGGAGAGGCGTTGCACAGCACCCAGTTCACCCCGTCATCGGAAATCGCGATGGACGATTGAGTGCGCGCCTGGGCCCGCAGGCTACCGTCGCGAAATCCGGCGCAGTTCACACAGTTGCAGTTCCACTGCGGAAAACCACCGCCGGCGGCGGAACCTAGAATCTGGACAAACATGGACGCTCCCTGGGCTCAAGACTGAAAAAAGGACGGAGAACTGAAAATAAAAACGCCCCGGACGGGCCGAGGCGTTGCGCTGCGTTTCTGGCCAGAGGCAGAAATTAGCGGCTGGCGAAGTACATGGTGACTTCGAAGCCGATACGCAGGTCGGTGTAAGCAGGTTTGGACCAGGTCATAAAATTGCTCCTTTGAGGTGGGTGGGACGGGTGTTGCCTATACATATAGTCCACCTCCGGCGGGAGATGTTCAGATGCTTAGGAGGCTATCTTACTAAATTCCCGCGGAAGGTTGCCCGCAATTCTGAAGAAAGCTCATTGCAGCGCTGGTAATGATCATTCTGCCACTTGCCAGGGTGTACCCGGGCACGGCCTGTTGGCCAGCGCGCTGCAGCCGCCGGCAGCCTCTCTGAGTTGGCGGGCGGCCTGGATCACGATGGCGGGCGTCAGGGCCTCTATGCAGCCTTGCAACTGCGGCAGGTAATCCGACGAGTGGCCGGCCAGTTTTGCCTGCCACAACAGCTCCATGGCCTGTTCCTGAGGCAGGGTCGCGGGCTGCAACTGTTGAGCCAGGGCCTGTCGCTGATCATTCCAGCTGGGCTCGTCGAGTGCCTGGAGTTGTTCGGGCAGGTGCTCAAGGAATTGTGCGATGTGCTGAAGTATCTCGGTGACTGTCGCGCCGGGGGATTGCACGCCGAACAACAGACCCGTCCGGCCGTTGCGCTGGCGAACGGCACTGAAGACGCCATAGCCCAGTTGCAGCTCCACCCGCAGGCGCTGATAGAACGGGGTCTGGCAGAGCTGGCCGAGCAGGCGCCATGCGGCTTCGTCGGCAAGGCTGGCGCTGGGCACGGGATAGAACAGCAGCAGGGCATGCTCACCGGCACTCCCGGGCAGGTTCTGCCACTGCTGGCCGGTGCCTGCTGGCACCGGCCGGCAGAGGGTGGCGTCCGCTGTGCCGGGCATCTGTTGCAGGGTTCGGCTCAAGGCTTCCTGGACGGCGGCTGGCAGCGCCAGGCCCAGTCCGTCCCAGCGAGCGCTGGCCCAGAGTGCTTGCAAGGCCGCTGGGTCGGGCTGGGCCTGGCTGTCGGTCTGTGGCTGTTCGCTGAATGCCTTGAGCAATTGGCGGATCGGCAGCAGGGGCGCTTCAGCATTGACGCTTGCCTGCTCCTGCCAGAACGACTCGGCAGGTCGTCCCAGGGCTTTCAATGCTTGCAGTAGCACTGCGGGCATGGGGGACGGCAAACCGTGCAGTTTCAGCAGCCAGTCTTTGCCACAAGAGGTGAAGTTCAGCTCTACGCCGGCCTGGCGGGCATCGTCGCGCAATGTCGCCAGGCTGCGCAGCAACCGGGCATGCAAGCCCATCGGGGCAGGCGAGGCCAGTTGCCAGCGCAGAGTCAGGGCGCTACCAGAAGGATCTGCTGGCAGCGCCTGGCTGAAGCTCAGGGCCGAGCTTTCCTTGCGGCCCCGGGAGCGATCCTGGGCAAAGGTGCGCAGCCCGCGATGAGCGCTGGTCTGCCCACGAATCAACCCGGCCCGTGGTGCCTCGATCGTGCTGCGCAGAAAGGGGTTGGCAGGAGGCAGGCGCCAGTCGTGGCTGAAGTGGTCCACAGCCTGGGGTTGCAACTGCTTGAGCACCTGCTTGAGGGCGGCCAGCCCCGACTCATCCAGCCCATCGGCAGCTTGGCGGCTGTCGCGTCGGGACAGTTCCAGGGCGCTGGCAACTTCGATCTGGCGCTGTTGCAGCAAGGCATATTCTTCGCGCAACGGTGCCCAGTCGGCCTGGGCACTGAAGAACCCCAGCCACTCTGTCAGCAGCTCGCGTACCTGAACCGGGGCTGATGCCGCCACGCTGGTCAGATCGAACTCCAGGTGCAGCAGGGCCTGGCCGGCGAACTCATACAGGAGCGTTGCCTTGAGGCTGTGAGCCAGTTGGCGCTGCTGGAGTTCCGCCAGCAACCCGCCGGGCTTGGCCGATTGCAGCCAGGTGCAGAGAAAATCCACAGCGGCAGTAGCGCCCGCGGGCAGCCGCTCTAGAGCAAACAGCAGGTCCAGCCGCTGGCCGCTGAGTTGTTGGTAGGTCTGGTTGCCCGTGGCCATTAGGGCGGGAGGCGCTGTCTGCTCAAGGTGTTGACCGCTCGGCAGGCAACTGCCGTAGCGTTCCGCCAGGGCTCGGAGCTCCTCCAGTGGCTGCGGGCCGGCGAGGCTCAAGACCATTTGCCCGGCCTGGTAATACTCGCGATGGAACTGCTGCAAGGCCTGCTGGAAGGCGTTATTGGGCAGGTTCAGGCTGTAGCGGTTGCCGGCATGGAAGGCCCTTAGCGGGTGCGCGTCATTAAGACCGTCAAACAGTGCGAATTGACGCTGCGCTGTCGCATCCCGGGACCAGGCGATGAACTCGGCGTGCAGGACTTCCCGCTCCCGGTGTTGGTCCTCCAGGCTCATGCGCGGTTGAGCAAGCATCTCGCACAGACGTTCCAGGCCACCGGCAAAGGCGCTGGCCGGCAGCTCGAAAAAGAACTCGGTGGCACGTTCGCAGGTTCGCGCGTTCAGTTGCCCGCCCTGGGCCCGTACATAGGCCATCAGCCCCTGTTCGACAGGAAAGCGCTCGGTCCCGAGAAACAGCAGGTGTTCCAGAAAGTGCGCCAGGCCCGGCCAGGCCAGCGGTACATCGTGGCTGCCGGCGGCGACCCGCAATGTCGCGGCGCAGCGTTTCAAATGGGGAGCATGACGCAGTGAAACCCGCAGGCCGTTGGCCAGGGTTTCCAGTGGGGGCAGAGGGTGATTCGGCGCGGGCATGAGCACTTCCAGAACAGAGAAGCGCTCATGCTAGCGGATATCCCCGGATCAGCGCTTGCTCAGGTCGTCGTAAAGCTCGGGGCGGCGATCGGACAGGTAGCGGTTGAGTGCCCGGGATTCGCCCATCAGTTGGCGGTCCAGGGTGCCGATGATCAGGGCTTCGTCGAGACCGGCCAGGGCAATCCGGCTGCCGTCGGGGGCGGCGATGCTGCTCTGGCCGCAATAGCGGATCTGTTCTTCATGGCCACAGTAGTTGGCATAGGCCACGTAGCACTGGTTCTCGAAGGCCCGGGCACGGATCGTCACGTCGGCGACGAAGTCGTAGGGGATCATGTTGGCGGTCGGCACCAGAATCAGCTCCGCGCCTGCCAGGGCCAGGCGTCGTGCATTCTCCGGGAACTCGATGTCGTAGCAGATCAGAAAGCCGAGTTTCCAGCCGTCCAGTTCCACCAGCGGAAAGTCATCTTCGCCGGCGCTGAACATCGAATGGTCGAGGTCACCGAACAGGTGGGTCTTGCGGTAGTTGCACAGGCGCTGCCCCTGGGCGTCGATCAACTGCACGGCGTTGTAGATCTGGCCGTCGACACTGCGCTCCGGGTAGCCATAGAGGATCGCCGTGCCGGCGGCCTGGGCGATGGCGGCGATGCGCTGGGCCGAAGGGCCGTCCTGGGCCTCGGCCAGAGCGCCCACCGCTTCCAGGCCGATGTTGTAGCCGCTGAGAAACATCTCCGGCAGCACCAACAGATCGGCATCGGTGGCTTCCATGGCCACCTGATGCAGGCGTTGCAGGTTGCCGGCCACATCCAGCGGCCGTGGCGGGCACTGATACAGGGCGACGCGCATGGTCTTCACTCCACTCACTGACAGACCGGCCACTGTAGCCGCTGTCGCAGGTTCGTACGACATCCCCGCAGGGCAAGCCTGCGGGGACGAGCGCCTGCCCGGCCGCCGGTTTCAGTCGGCCAGGGCAATCGGCCCGATCTCGTGGAACACATCCCCCGGGCCCGGGTTCTCGGCGTGGGTAGCGCCACCGAAGTGCTTCATGATCCCCCACACCGCGTTCAGCGAGGTCTGCACCGCACCCTCGACCCAGGCCGGAGTCCAGGAGACATCGTCACCAGCGATGAAGATACCGCGCTGCTCGGCGGGCATGTCGTCCTGCATGAAGTGCGCGTACATCCGCTGGTTGTAGCGGTAGTGGCCCGGCAGCGCGCCCTTGAAGGCACCGAGGAAGTGCGGGTCGGCCTCCCAGGAGACGGTGATCGGGTCGCCGATGATACGGCTGGCGATATCCACCTTGGGGTAGATCTTCTTCAGCGCATCCAGGGCCAGCTTCACGCGCTTTTCCACCGGCTGCGGGAGCATCTTCAGGGCATCGCTCATCCACGAGTAGGACAGGCAGATCACCCCCGGCTTGTCGTCGCCGTTGTCGAACAGGTAGGTGCCGCGGGTCAGGCGGTCGGTGAGGGTCATGCTCATCAGGTCGCGACCGGTTTCCGGATCCTTGTCCTTCCAGAACGGCCGGTCGACCATGACGAAGGTCTTCGACGACTGCATGTAGCGGGTGCGGTCCAGGGCCATCCACATCTTTTGCGAGAACAGCGATTCCTCGCATTCGATCTGGGTGGTCAGCAGCCAGCTCTGGCAGGTGGTCAGCACCGCGGCGTATTCCCGGGTGTCGCCCCAGTTGTCGGTGACGCTGAAACGGCCATCGGCGGCCCGGGCAATGCGCTTGACCCCGGTACGCGGCGCGCCGTGGTGCAGCGAGCTGAGGCTTGTACCGGCCGGCCAGTGGGCACAACGCTCCGGCACGTGGCGCCAGATGCCCAGGGGCACCTGCTCGACGCCGCCCACCACCAGGTGCTGGTGGTCGTCGCAGTTGGTCATCACCACGCGGAAGATTTCCAGCATCGAGTTGGGGAAGTCCGAATCCCAGCCGCCGGTGCCGAAGCCCACCTGGCCGAACACCTCACGGTGATGGAAAGACAGCTTGGCGAAGGCCTTGGAGGTGGCGACGAAGTCGTAGAAGGTGCGGTCGTCCCACAGCGGCACCAGGGTGTTCCACAGTTCCTTGAGGCGCGCCACGTCGCGGTCACGGATTGCCTGCTGGATTTCGCTGAAGCGCGAACCATCTTCCAGGGCATCGGCCCAGGCATCGGCGACTTCCTGGAACAGCGCCGGCAGGTCGGCGAGTTTCTGGGCGTAGTGGGTCTGGCCTTCGAGGTCGATGACGGTACTGCCCGAGGCTGGGGTCAGCGGGTTGGGAAAGGGCTTGGTTTCAAGGCCGAGCTTGTCGACGTAATGGTAGAAGGCCGTGGACGACACCGGAAAGCGCATGCCACCCAGCTCGGCGATGACCCCCTCGGCTCCCTCAAAGGCCTGGGAGCGCAGGCGGCCGCCCATTTTCGAGGCTTCATAGACCACTGGCTTGAGGCCCAGCTTCATCAGCTCGTAGGCCGCCACCAGCCCGGCGATACCGGCGCCGACAATCGCCACTTCGGTGCCGTGCCGTGCCTGGGGAATGCTGCCCAGGCCGGCAGGATGCTCGATCCAGTCGTCGAAGGCGAAAGGGAAGTCCGGGCCGAAAATGGTGATCGGCTTCTTACCGTCTGCAGGATGGCGATTGTTCTTGTTCATGGCTGACCTTGGCGGGCGGCTCAGCAGAGTGCTGAGTATAGGAAAAGATGGCAGCCATTCTAGAGAGGGTGAAACACGTAAATAAGACGCAAACTGTCGTCGTTATGCTCGGTTATTTATCGATATGACGAATTTGTGCGTCAGATTGTCTGATTGGCAGGGCGCACCTTACAGCGCGTGCCCGCGATCGATCTTGCTGCTGAGGATGATCGAGGTGGTGGTTTTCTCCACGCCGTCAACGCTGCCGATCTGGTCCAGCAACTGGTCCAGCTGTTCCGGTGAGTCGGTGCGCAGCCAGGCCACATAGTCGAATTCGCCGCTGACCGCACACAGTTGCTGGACCTGCGCCATGCCGCTCAGGCGCCGCAGCACTTCCTTGCCAGAGCGCGGCTGGACCTTGATGCCGACATACGCCTGCAAGCCGCCATCGACTACCCGCTGCCCCAGGCGCACGCCATATCCGGTAATGACCCGGGTCTTTTCCAGGCGGGCCAGGCGCGAGGTCACGGTGGTGCGGGCGATACCCAACTGCCGGGCCAGCATCGCCACGCTTTCGCGGGCGTTGATCTGCAAGGCTGCGATCAATTGACGGTCGACTTCGTCAAGAACGGGAGGGCGGCTATCGGACAAGGTGGGCTCCAGCACGGCTATCGGGGGAGCGCACATGTTACAGGCTCCCGTGAACACCCGCCGCAGCTCCCGGAGAACATGGCGCAAGCGACAGCTACGCTCTGTGAGTCGGGAATTTTTTTGAAACAAATGACCTGCGACAGATTGTCATAAGTAACTGGTTAGTACATTCTCGCCGTCAGGTTTTGAAGATGGGAGAGTTTTTAAGATGAAAAACACGGGGGCTGCCGCCGGCAGCAAATGGTTGCTCGGGGGGCTGGGTATCCTG
The DNA here is from genome assembly GCF_058796855.1 of Pseudomonas sp. GW823-FHT03E05. NCBI lineage: Bacteria > Pseudomonadati > Pseudomonadota > Gammaproteobacteria > Pseudomonadales > Pseudomonadaceae > Pseudomonas > Pseudomonas sp. GW823-FHT03E05. The sequence continues at coordinate 70,269 of NZ_JBXAJB010000003.1, read as the reverse complement.
ATTGCCCTGATCGGGCTGGGCCTGGCCGCAGGCGGGGGTTACCTCCTGAGCCTGGGCGGCAGTGCCTATTTCCTGTTGATGGGCCTGGCGATGCTGGTGTCCGGGCTGTTGATCGCGCGGCGCAACCCGCGTGGTGCCTGGCTGTATGGGGTGGCCCTGGTGCTGACGGCGATCTGGGCGGTCTGGGATGCGGGCCTGGAATACTGGCCGCTGGTCTCGCGGGTACTGACCTTCGCCGTGATCGGCCTCGTGGTGGCGCTGATCTACCCGACCCTGGTGCGTGCCTCCGGAGCCCATGCCGGGCGCGGTGCCTATGGCCTGGCTGGGCTGTTGGGGATCGGTGTGGTCGCGACCCTGGCCTACATGTTCGTGCCGACCCATGTGGTCAAGGCGGACAAGGTGCCAGCGGTCCAGCCGGTGGCTCCCGGGACGGAACAGAAAGACTGGGCCCACTGGGGCAATACCACTGCGGGCAACCGCTTCGCCGCACTGGACCAGATCAACAAGGGCAACATCGACCAGTTGCAGGTGGCCTGGACCTTCCGCACCGGTGACCTGCCCGAAAGCAACGGCGCTGGTGCCGAAGACCAGAACACACCCCTGCAGATCGGCGATACCGTCTACACCTGCACCGCCTACGGCAAGGTGTTCGCCCTGGACGCCGACACCGGCGCCGAGCGCTGGAAGTTCGACCCTCAGGGCTACGCGCCAAACTGGCAGCGCTGCCGCGGCCTGGGTTATTTCGACGCCTCTGCCACCCCGGTAGCCGATGCTTCGGCGCCTGCTGCTCCGGCGGCCTGCACCAAGCGCCTGTTCCTGCCGACCGGTGATGCGCGCCTGATCGCGATCAACGCTGAAACCGGCAAGCCCTGTGAGGACTTTGGCAACCAGGGCACGGTCGATCTGAAAACCGACATGGGCGAGATCAAGCCGGGCTACTACCAGCAGACTTCGACACCGTTGGTGGCGGGCACCGTGGTGATCGTCGGCGGCCGGGTGGCGGACAACTTCTCCACCGGCGAACCGCCGGGCGTGGTTCGGGCTTTCGATGTACGCAGCGGCGAGCTGATGTGGGCCTGGGACCCGGGCAACCCGGCCACCACCAAGCGCCCGCCGGCGGGTGAAACCTACACCCGTGGTACGCCCAACGTCTGGTCGGCAATGTCCTATGACGCCAAGCTGGGCCTGGTGTACCTGCCCACTGGCAACGCCACCCCGGATTTCTTCGGCGGCCAGCGCACCGAGTTCGACGACAAGTGGAACTCCTCCATCGTCGCCATCGACGTGAAGACCGGCCAGGTTCGCTGGCACTTCCAGACCACCCATCACGACCTCTGGGACTTCGACCTGCCGGCACAGCCGCTGCTGTACGACATTCCGGACGACAAGGGCGGTGTGCAACCGGCGCTGGCCCAGGTCACCAAGCAGGGCGAGATATTCCTGCTCAACCGTGAGACCGGCAAGCCGATTGCCCGGGTGGAAGAGCGCCCCGTGCCCCAGGGCAATGTGCCGGGCGAGCGGTATTCGCCGACCCAGCCGTTCTCGGTGGAAATGCCGTCGATCGGCAACCAGACCCTGACCGAGTCCGACATGTGGGGCGCGACTCCCTTCGACCAGCTGATGTGCCGTATCCAGTTCAAGGGTATGCGCCATGAGGGTGTGTACACCCCGCCGGGCCTGGATCATGCGTTGCAGTTTCCCGGCTCCCTGGGCGGTATGAACTGGGGCAGCGTGTCGGTGGACCCCACCAGCAATTACATGTTCGTCAACGACATGCGCCTGGGCCTGGCCAACTACATGATTCCCCGGGACCAGATCGCCGCCGGTGCCAGTGGCATCGAGATGGGCGTGGTGCCTCAGGAAGGCACGCCGTTCGGCGCCATGCGCCAGCGCTTCCTCTCGGCGGCGGGCATTCCCTGCCAGAAGCCGCCGTTCGGCACCATGTCGGCCATCGACCTGAAGACCCGCAAGCTGGTGTGGCAAGTGCCGGTGGGTACCGTGCAGGACACCGGCCCGCTGGGGATCCGCATGCACCTGCCGATCCCGATTGGCATGCCGACCCTGGGCGCGTCCCTGGCTACCCAATCCGGTCTGCTGTTCTTCGCCGGTACCCAGGATTTCTACCTGCGGGCCTTCGATACCGGCAATGGCAATGAGATCTGGAAGGCGCGCCTGCCCGTAGGCAGCCAGTCGGGCCCCATGACCTACGTGTCGCCCAAGACCGGTCGCCAGTACATCCTGCTCACCGCTGGCGGTGCGCGGCAGTCGACGGATCGTGGCGACTACGTGATTGCTTACGCGTTGCCCAAGAAATAAGCGCAGCCTGGCAGCAGCATGAAAAAGCCGCGCAATGCGCGGCTTTTTCATGGACGCAGGCAACGGGCTTCAGCCCCCTTGCGATTTGGGGAAGGCGGGGCATGTTCCGGGAGGGCGTTGGTGGTTGACTGCAGGGGAGTGTAAATAAGAACTGTCTTAGATACTGTTTGTGGGTATTTTGCTAAAAAGCCGCCTTTTCCAGATCCCGAAATAGTGGGAATGAATAAGGATGTCGGCATGACGTACAGGCTGTCTCTTTCAGGCTTTCAGGATGCGGTCGAGCATTTCCACACGGTGGTCGAGGCCCTGGCCTTCTATGAAAGCCTTCAGGAGAGGGAGGGGGATGCACCTGGCGCAGGCCGTGCAGAATTGCACTGCCTGCAAAGGAATACCTTCGTCGTCCTGCTTCCGGGAATCAGTGTGCAAACCGTCACCGAAGAACTGGAAACCGTGTGGGAGTGGGCGCCGGAAGATCGCCTGAAGATTCGCCCCATGTTGAAAGAGCGCTATCGGACCAAGACTTGATGAGGTTTGCTTTTCAAGTAACAGACACATAAAAGCCGCGCATTGCGCGGCTTTCTTGTTTGGTGGGCCCACACGGACTTGAACCGTGGACCAAAGGATTATGAGTCCTCTGCTCTAACCAACTGAGCTATAGGCCCTCAGTAGGCGCCGGATTATAGCGATGGTTTCTCGGCTGTGCTATCCGAAAAATCGGAAACTCGGATCCGCAGGAAGGTCGTACAGAACTCCTCGGCTTCAAGGGGCAGGCTGACGATATAACCCTGGATCTGTTCGCAGCCTTCCAGGGTGAGGAAGGTCTGCTGCTCCTGGTTTTCCACGCCTTCGGCAATCACCGTGAACTGCATGCTGCGCCCCAGGGCGATGATGGCGCGGACAATCGCCACGTCGTGGGGGTCGTCCGGCAGCCCGCGGACAAAGGACTGGTCGATCTTGAGAAAGTCCAGGGGCAGGCGCTTGAGGTAGCTGAGGGACGAATAGCCGGTGCCGAAGTCGTCGATGGCCAGTTGCACGCCCAGGCGCTTGAGCTGATGCAGCACTTCCAGGGCTTCTTCGGCCTGGCTCATGATGAAATTCTCGGTGATCTCCAGCTGTAGCATTCCGGGCTGCAGGTCATAGTCGCGCAGCAGTTGCTCGATGCGCCCCAGCAGGTTGGGCTGGCGCAACTGGGCGCCGGCGAGGTTCACCGACAGCGGGCCGAAATCCTCAAAGCGCCGGTTCCAGTTGTTGAGTTGCAGGCAGGCCTGTTCCAGTACCCAGTCGCCGATCAGCAGGATCATGCCGTTTTCTTCGGCCAGGGGAATGAAGTGCTCTGGGGGCACATCACCGAAAGTGGGGTGATGCCAGCGGATCAGGGCTTCGGCGCCCACCAGCTCGTGGTTGCTGAGGCTGATCTTGGGTTGGAAATACAGTGACAGCTCGTTGCGCTCTATGGCTCGCCGCAGCTCGTGCTCCAGGGCTACCCGTTCGCTGGCCTGGGCGGTCAGGTCGCGGGTGTAGCGCTCCACGCGGTTGCGGCCCTTGGCCTTGGAGCGATACATGGCGGCGTCGGCGTTCTTGATCAGGGTGGCGACATCGCAGCCGTCCTTGGGGTACAGGCTGGTGCCGATGCTGGCACTGATGAAGAACTCGTGTTCGCCGGCCTGGAAGGGGGCGGTAAAGCAGTTCAGCAGCTTGGTGGCGATGTGATCGGCATCGCTGGCCTGGTGCAGGCCCGGCAGCAGGATGATGAATTCGTCGCCACCCAGGCGGGCCACGGTGTCGATATCCCTCAGCTGTTCCTTCAGACGCACGGCGATGCCCTTGAGCAGCAGGTCGCCCACCGGGTGGCCGAGGCTGTCGTTGATGTGCTTGAACCGGTCCAGGTCGAGGAACAGCACCGCGCCCTGGCTGCCGTTGTCCTGTTGGTTATTGAGGGCACTGAGCAGCCGGCTTTCGAACAGGGTGCGATTCGGCAGGCCGGTCAGGGGGTCGTGGTGAGCCTGGTAGTCGAGCCTCGCCTGGGCGTGCTTGAGGCTGGAAATATCGGCGAACACCGCGACGAAATGGGTGATCTGGTTTTCCCGGTTGCGCACCGCATTGATGGTCAGCCAGTTGGGATAAAGCTCACCGTTCTTGCGCCTGTTGGAGATCTCACCCTGCCAGTGGCCCTCCAGGGTCAACTGATGCCACATCGCGGCGTAGAAGGCGCTGTCATGCAGGCCCGAGGCAAGCAGGCGCGGAGTGTGGCCCAGGGCTTCGCGTTCGCTGTAGCCGGTGATTTCGCTGAAGGCGCGATTGACTGCGCTGATGCGCTGCTGGGTATCGGTGATCATCACGCCTTCGGCCGTGCTTTCGAATACGGTCGCCGCCTGTTGCAGCTTCTCCTGCATCAGGCGTCGGTCTGTGATGTCCCGGGCGATGGTCAGCATGCAGTCGTCACCGCCGATGGGCAGTGGCCGGCTCGACAGCTCGCAGAGGCGGATCTGGCCATCGTTGCGCCGGATATGGCAGTTGAAGTCGCGGACGAAACCATCGCGCTGCAGCAGGTCGAGCATCTGCTTGCGCTCATTGAGATTGACCCAGATGCCCAGGTCCAGGGTCGAGCGGTCCAGCGACATGGCGCTGTTGAAGCCGGTGATGCGACTGAAGCCTTCGTTGACCTCGATCAGTAGACCGTCGCGCTGACGGGTCAGCAGCAGGCCATCGGGGGAGGCATGGAAGGCCTTGGCGAACTTCTCCTCGGAGGTCTGCAGTTGTTGCTGGGTCTCCTTGAGTTGGCTGATGTCGCGTACCACTACCACCAGCGCTGGCGTGGTGTCGAGGTCGAAGGGCTCGGCGGAGATCAGGCCGGTGAACAACTGGCCGTTATGCCGGCGAAAGGGCATTTCCAGATTGCGGATGCTGCCGGCCTGCAAGCGTTGCAGCAGCCCCGGCCCGACCCCGGGGATGCCCCAGATATTGAGCTCGGTGGCGGTCTGGCCAACCACGCTTTGCGCGCTCAGGCCGATCTGCTCCTCGAAGGCCTTGTTGACTTCCAGCAGGCAGCCGTCGGACAGCCGGGCAATCACCAGGATGTCCGGACATTGCTGGAACACCGAGGCGAACTTCTGTTCGGACAGGCGCAGGGCCTCTTCGGTGTGCTTGGTCTCGCTGATGTCGATCATCAGCCCGCGCATCACCGGTTCGTGGCCATGCTCGATCAGGCTGACGATGTCGCGCACCCAGAGGCAGCGACCGTCGGCGGCGATCACCCGGTAATCGAGGCTGTGATCCCGCCCGGCCTGCACTTCGTGGTCGCAGAAGGCCTGGGCCCGGGTCAGGTCCGCGGGGTGGATGATGTTGCGCCAGAAACCGGGTATCAGCCAATGGGCCAGGGGATAGCCCAGCAGGGCTTCGGCATGGGGCGAGACATAGCTGTAGGTAAAGTCGCTGATGCGCGCTTCCCAGGCAATCGCGGACAGGCTTTCCACCAGGCTGCGGTAGTGGTATTCGCTGCTGCGCAGTTCCTGTTCCAGGGCGACCCGCCGGGAAATTTCCGAGCTCAAGCGGCGGTTGATACGGATCACCACCGCCAGCACGGTCACCAGCAGCAGAAGACCAGGCAGGCCATACATCAGGACATCCGACCAGAAGGTCCTGTGGTCGAGCACGCTGCCCACCCAGTGTTGCTGGATGGTGCTGATTTCCTCGGGGCTGAGGTCGGCGAGCACCTTGTCGAGAATGCTTACCAGGACCTTGTTTTCCCGCGGGACGCCCATCGCCAACTGATAGCGATAGGGGGTTTCGCCGCTGACGTAGAGACCGTCGAGCTTGAGCTGACGCAGGCTCCAGACACTGGAGGCGAGGTCGCCGACCACGGCGTCCACTTCGTCGGTGGCCAGGGCCTGCAGCGCCGAGCTGACATTGGGCATGGCCACCAGGTTCAGGTCCGGGTGGTGGGTGCGCAACAGTTCGTGAGGGGCGTAGTTTTCCACCACCGCTATCTTGAGGCCGTACAGTTCCTTGAGATTGTGGGGTTGCGCGCCGCCTTCATGGGCGAGGATGACGATGGGGAAGTCCAGGTAAGGCCGGGTGAAGGCCATGTAGCTCTGGCGTTCGGGGGTCGACATGATCCCGGGCAGCAGGTCCAGCTTGCCCTGCTTGGCGTCCTCTAGCACCGCGGTCCAGCTGGCGGGCTCGACGGGCTTGAGGTTTACGGACAGGCGTTCCTGGATCAGGTGGATGTAGTCCGCGGCCAGGCCCTGGTAGCGGCCTTCTTCATCCCGATACTCGAAAGGCGGCCATGAAGCGTCCACACCCAGGCGCAGTTCCGGGTGAGTCTTGAGCCAGCTACGTTCTTCGTCGGTGAGAGTCAGCGCGCCAGCCGTTGCGGTCCAGGTGAGCAGCGCCAGCAGGAGCATGGCCGACAGTCTGGGCATAACCGTCTCGTTATGGCACGGGGAATGTTTCGAGTGTAGACCGGCTATGGGGCGGGGAAGGAAAGAAGGACGGGCTGCAAAAAGCAAAACCCCCAGCTGGGCTGGGGGTCTTGGGCTTACTCGTCGAGGAAGGAGCGCAGATGCTCGCTTCGCGTCGGGTGGCGCAGCTTGCGCAGCGCCTTGGCTTCGATCTGGCGGATCCGCTCACGGGTCACATCGAACTGCTTACCGACTTCCTCGAGGGTATGGTCGGTATTCATGTCGATGCCGAAGCGCATGCGCAGTACCTTGGCTTCACGGGCAGTGAGGCCGGAGAGTACTTCGCGAGTTGCTTCCTTGAGGCTCTCAACCGTGGCGACATCGATTGGCGACTGCATGGTCGAGTCTTCGATGAAGTCGCCCAGATGGGAGTCTTCGTCATCACCGATCGGGGTTTCCATGGAGATCGGCTCTTTGGCGATCTTCAATACCTTGCGGATCTTGTCCTCAGGCATTTCCATGCGTTCGCCCAGCTCTTCCGGAGTCGGTTCGCGACCCATTTCCTGCAGCATCTGCCGGGAAATACGGTTGAGCTTGTTGATCGTCTCGATCATGTGCACCGGAATACGGATGGTGCGGGCCTGGTCGGCGATCGAGCGAGTGATCGCCTGACGGATCCACCAGGTGGCATAAGTCGAGAACTTGTAGCCGCGACGGTATTCGAACTTGTCCACCGCCTTCATCAAGCCGATGTTGCCTTCCTGGATCAGGTCGAGGAACTGCAGGCCACGGTTGGTGTACTTCTTGGCAATGGAGATCACCAGACGCAGGTTGGCTTCAACCATCTCTTTCTTCGCGCGGCGGGCCTTGGCCTCACCGATCGACATGCGACGGTTGATGTCCTTGATCTCGGCGATCTTCAAGCCGGTTTCGACTTCAAGAGCGGTCAGCTTCTGCTGGCAACGGATGATGTCCGGCTGCAGGCGGGCGATGGCTTCGGCGTACTTGCTCTTGCCTTTGGCCAGGACGTCGGTCCAGCTTTCATCCACTTCGTTGCCCGGGAACTGGCGCAGGAAGTCGGCACGTGGCATGCGGGCATCACGCACGCAGAGCTGCATGATGGCGCGTTCCTGCTGGCGCAGGCGATCCAGGGCACTGCGTACACGTTCAACCAGGCCTTCGAATTGCTTCGGAACCAGTTTGATCGGCATGAACAGTTCAGCCAGGGCCAGCATTTCGGCGATGGCTTGCTTGTTCTCGCGGCCGTGTTTCTTCAGCGCCTTGCGGGTGACTTCCATCTGGTCGGCGACGGCGCCAAAGCGCTGTGCGGCGATGACCGGATCCGGACCGCTTTCCGCTTCTTCTTCGTCTTCGGTCGCTTCCGCTTCTTCGTCTTCGCTGTCGTCATCCGCTTTCGCGGTCTTGGTGTCGACAGGCGGTGGCACTTCGGCGGCTGGCGGCGTAATGCCGTCATCCGGGTCGATGTACCCGCTGAGAACGTCGGACAGGCGTCCACCTTCGGTGGTGACGCGAGTGTACTCGGAGAGGATGTGATCAACCGTGCCAGGGAAGTGCGCGATTGCGCCCATCACTTCACGGATACCCTCTTCGATACGCTTGGCGATTTCGATTTCGCCTTCACGTGTGAGCAGCTCTACCGTGCCCATTTCGCGCATGTACATGCGCACTGGGTCGGTAGTGCGACCAATGTCGGTTTCCACAGCCGCCAACGCTGCGGCGGCTTCTTCAGCTGCTGCTTCGTCGGTATCGGCTTCGGCCAACAAAAGGGCATCCGCATCCGGAGCACTCTCGAATACGTTGATCCCCATGTCGTTGATCATGCGGATGATGTCTTCCACCTGTTCCGGATCTGAAATATCCTCCGGCAGGTGGTCGTTGACCTCCGCGTAAGTCAGGTAACCCTGCTCACGTCCACGGCTGATCAACTCTTTGAGGCGAGACTGCTGTTGCGCTTTTCCGGACATAACACCCTATCCACTGAAGGTCTTGGCGGGCAAAAAACAAGCCGAGGATTATACCCGAGCTATGACCTCACGCGCCAGTTGAGGTCGGGTTTGATGCGGGAACATTGCGTTTTAGAAGCTCAACCAGCTGTTTTTTCTCTTCGCTGCTGAGCTCGCTTTGACGCGATTTCCTGAGAAGTTGCTCTAAAACACGCTCGCGTTGGCGAGCTGACAAACTATTAATGGTGTCGAAAAACTGTTGTTCAAGGTTATCTCCGTCGATCAGCCATTCTTTTTCCGCCAATGCGGTGAGCAGATGCCCTTGCTGGGTGCCGTGCCAGCGCGCCATCAATTGATGAATAGAGCGTAGCTTAGGATTTTTCTGCACGGCTTCGATCAGAGCCACCAGCAACTGGGTATTGGTGTTGTCGTCATCGGCAAAATGCCCGGCATCTTCAACTTTTTCTGCCAATTGCGGGTGATGCAGCAAAGTGCGCAAGGCTGAAAGGGTCGGCGGTTCCACTGCAGCGGGAATGCGCGGGCCGCGTGGCTGGTCGCGATCGCCCTGGCGCTTGCCCTTGCCGTTCTTGTCCCAGGGTTTGTTTTCCCACTTCTTGCCGCCGGCATTTTTCTTTGGCGTCCACTCTTGTTGTGGGGCGTACGCCTCCTGGTGCGGCTCATGGTAGTCGGCATAATCCGGCATCGCGTCGTAATCGATGCCTGCGTCGTACGCGGGTGGCGCTTCGGGCGGTGCGCTGTGGGCCAGTTGGTTGACCGTTTCGTTGGTCAGGCCGGTGATTTCGCTCAGGCGCTGGCGCATCAGGGTACGCAGGTTGGCCCCGGGGATTTTCTCGATCAGGGGCGCGGCCAGGGTCGCCAGATGGGCCTTGCCTTCCAGTGAGCGCGGGTCGGCTTCATCGATCAGTTGCTGGAAAAAGTAATCGGCCAGCGGCTGTGCGTGCTGGTTGATTCGAGCGCGGAAGGCATCGGTGCCTTCGGAGCGGACCAGGGTATCCGGATCTTCGCCTTCGGGAAGGAACAGAAAGCGCGCGCGGCGCCCGTCCTGCAAGCAGGTCAGGGTCGCCTCCAGGGCGCGCCAGGCGGCCTTGCGTCCAGCCTGGTCACCGTCGAAGCAGAACAGTACGTTGGGTACGATGCGGAACAGGCGCTTGAGGTGTTCTTCGCTGGTGGCGGTACCCAGGGTGGCCACGGCGTTGCGCAGGCCTTGCTGGGCCAGGGCGATGACGTCCATGTAGCCCTCGACAACGATGATTTCGTCGAGGTTGCGGTTGTTCTTGCGGGCTTCAAACAGGCCGTAGAGTTCCTGGCCCTTGTGAAAGACCGGGGTCTCCGGAGAGTTCAGGTATTTGGGCTTGTCGTCCCCCAGAACCCGGCCGCCGAAGGCGATGATTCGGCCGCGAGTGTCGCGGATCGGGAACATTACCCGGTCGCGAAAGCGGTCATAGCGCTTGCCGGTCTCGGCGTTCTCGATCAGCAGGCCGGCATCGATCATGGCTTTCTGCTGCAGGGTATCGCTGCTCAGGTGTTTGAACAGGTTGTCCCAGCCAGGCGGAGCGAAGCCCAGGCCGAAGTCCCGGGCGATCTCGCCGGTAAGGCCGCGCCCCTTCAGGTAGTCGACCGCAGCCTTGCGCGCTGGATGGCTTTTCAGGGCCTGGCGGTAGTAGTCGGCGGCGGCGGTGAGCAGCGGATACAGCGGTGAGTCGGTGGGTTGCCGAGGCTTGCGCTGGCCGCGGCTGCTCTCTTCGCGGGGGATTTCCATGCCAGCCGCCTTCGCCAGTTCCTCGACGGCCTGGGGAAAGTCCAGGTTGTCGTGGTCCATGATGAAGCCGAGGGCGTTCCCGCCTGCGCCGCAGCCGAAGCAGTAGTAGAACTGCTTGTCGGGGCTGACGCTGAAGGAGGGGGTCTTTTCCTTGTGGAAGGGGCAGCAGGCGGTGTAGTTCTTGCCAGCTTTCTTGATTTGCAGGCGCGAACTGACGACATCGACGATGTCGGTGCGGTTCAGAAGGTCGTCAATAAAGCTCTGGGGAATAAGCCCGGCCATGGCGTTCTCGTCATCACTGCGCGCAAAGATAGCCCTGGCGACACTGTCGAAAGTTCAGGTGGCGGCCAAGCGTGAGGTTGCGCGGCTCGACCCTGGTTTTCGGCGTGATCGCAGTCGGGAAGTGTATCTGCCGAACGTCCACTGACGTTAGTTTCAATCAGTATTCGACTATTTGAAGGTGTTGCGCTGAGTCCGACAGTGGCTTTGGGCTGGCCTCGGATAGCTCATTAAGCGGGCGCTGGAGAAGGGCGCCTTGGGCTGATCGTCTGTAGGAATCAGATAAGGGTGTGCTCGTCAGTAGCCTTGGAAGGCTCGTCAGAAAAGACGTGCACCGCTGGCAAGAAGCCAGGTCTGACGTGGTGAAGCAGAATCGTCTGGGTCGCATGGGCGGCTTCGACGGTGAAGCATCAAGCGTATTCCGCAAATGCCATTAGCCCGGCTGAGGGCCGGGCTTGGCAGAAGCTTGCAACGAACGTCTGTGTATTAGTACAGACGTACGGCGCGGCGCTGTTCGCGCTGAACTTTCTTGGCGTGACGCTTAACAGCAGCAGCTGCTTTGCGCTTACGCTCAGAAGTCGGCTTCTCGTAAAATTCGCGGCTACGAACTTCAGCCAGAACACCGGCTTTTTCGCAGGAGCGCTTGAAACGACGCAGAGCTACGTCGAAGGGTTCGTTCTCTTTAACTTTGACGGCTGGCATCCAGAGCTACCTTCATTCATTACCGGGGTCAACGTTCTCGTCGCAAAAATCGCGGCTGAGGTCGTCGGTTTTTAAGGGTTGCGGATGTTAACCCCTCAACGCTCGGAATGCAAAGCCTCTGATCGAAAACCGCTGGTCGGGCGCGGGAGTGGCGACTATTATGCGCGCCTTCGAATTCAGCCTCTACAAGGCGCAAACCCATGCTAGTACTGGGATTAGAAACGTCCTGCGACGAAACCGGCGTCGCGTTATACGACAGTGAGCGGGGCCTGCTGGCCGACGCGCTGTTCAGCCAGATCGACCTGCATCGCGCCTACGGTGGCGTGGTGCCGGAGCTGGCCTCCCGGGATCACGTCAAGCGCATGCTGCCCTTGATCCGCCAGGTGCTGGCCGAGGCCGACTGCGTGCCTACCGAGATCGACGCGATTGCCTACACCGCTGGCCCCGGCCTTGTCGGTGCCTTGCTGGTGGGGGCTTCCTGCGCCCAGGCGCTGGCCTTTGCCTGGGGCATTCCAGCCCTGGGCGTGCACCATATGGAGGGCCACCTGCTGGCGCCGATGCTGGAGGAGCAACCTCCGCAATTCCCGTTCGTCGCTTTGTTGGTCTCCGGTGGTCATACCCAGTTGGTTCGGGTCGATGGTATCGGCCAATACGAGTTGTTGGGCGAGACCCTGGATGACGCCGCAGGCGAGGCATTCGACAAGACGGCGAAGATGATCGGCCTGAATTATCCGGGCGGCCCCGAGATTGCGCGCCTGGCGACTCAGGGCGTAGCGGGGCGCTTTGTCTTTCCGCGGCCGATGACCGATCGCCCGGGGCTGGATTTCAGCTTCAGCGGCTTGAAAACCTTCGCTTTGAACACCTGGCAGCAGTGCGTCAGCGCTGGAGACGACGGCGAGCAAACCCGTTGCGACATCTCCCTCGCGTTCCAGCAGGCGGTGGTGGAGACTCTGACCATCAAATGCAAGCGTGCCTTGAAGCAGACCGGTCTCAAACGTCTGGTTATTGCAGGAGGTGTAAGTGCCAACAAGGCATTGCGCGCTTCGCTGGAAAAGATGTTGGCTGAAATGAAGGGCAATGTGTTCTACGCCCGTCCCGAGTTCTGCACCGACAACGGAGCGATGATCGCCTTTGCCGGTTGCCAGCGCTTGCAGGCCGGGCAGCAGGAAAGCCTGGCGATCAGCGTACAGGCGCGTTGGCCGATGGAGCAGTTGTCAGCTCTCTGATTTCATGCGGGGAGGCTCGGGCTGAGGCCTTTTCATCTGAGGGATTCAAAAATGCCGTTCGCGCCCGGCAAACAGGTCGCGTAAATTGCCGCGGTGGCGCCAGACGATCAGCAGTGTCAGCACGCTCATCGGCAATAGCGCCTCCGGTTCCTGCCAGGCCAGCAGTGGCAAGGTCAGGGGGGTGGCGATCAGTGCGGCCAGTGAACTGGTACGAGTGAGATAGAAGGTCAGCGCCCAGGCGGCGATGGCCAGCAGCGCGGCCGGGGGGTAGAGCCCCAGCAGCATGCCGGCGGCGGTGGCGACACCCTTGCCGCCGCGGAAGCGGAAGTACAGTGGAAACAGATGGCCGAGGACGGCATAGAGCCCCACCCAGGCCTGTTGTTGCAGGGACAAGCCCGCGAGGTGGGCGATCAGCACAGGCACCAGGCCTTTGCACAGATCTCCCAGCAGGGTCAGGACTGCGAGCTTCTTGCCGGCCAGGCGCAGCATGTTGGTGGCGCCGGCATTACCCGAGCCACTCATTCGCGGGTCGGGATTACCCGTAAGGCGGCTGAGCAAAATGGCGAAGGACAGAGAGCCGAGCAGGTAGGCGAAAATCGCCAGTAACCAAAACATGCTAACTATTCCGGGCGAGGAAGCCCTGATTCTAACGGCGCATTGCGCCCTTGTCGTGCTGCGGAGAAGAGTGCTTGGACAGAGTGTTTATCGAAGGGCTGGAAGTGGACACCGTGATTGGTGCCTACGACTGGGAGCGCGGCATCCGACAGTGCCTGCGTCTTGATCTGAGCTTTGCCTGGGACAATCGCCCGGCAGCTGCTGGAGATGATCTGACGCTGGCATTGGACTATGCCAGTGTCTCCACCCGGATCCAGGCGTTTGCCGAGCATGCCCAGTACCAGTTGGTGGAAACCTTTGCCGAGCGCCTTGCCGAGGTTCTGATGAATGAATTTCACATCCCTTGGTTGCGCTTGAAACTGACCAAGCCTGGCGCCGTCCCGGCTGCCTCGGGTGTGGGTGTGGAGATCGAGCGCGGATGTCGCTGACTCAGGTGTATCTGGGGCTCGGTAGCAATATCGAGCGTGAAGTTCATCTGCGGGCCGGGCTCGATGCCCTGGCCGGTTTTCTGGTGGATATGCGTTGCTCGCCGGTGTTCGAAAGCCAGCCGGTGGGAATCAAGAGCGGCCCATTTTTCAACCTGGTGGTGACGGCTTTTACCGACTTGCCTCTGATCGAGCTGGACCGGCGCCTGAAGTTCATCGAGGCCGATAACGACCGTTATGCCCCTGATCGTAGAGGCCTGCCGCTGGATATCGATGTATTGCTCTACGGTGAACTGACCGGCAATTTCGATGGCCTGATCCTGCCCCGGGCAGAGATTCTGAAGAACGCCTTCGTGCTCTGGCCGCTGTCGCTGATGGCGCCCGAGCGGGTGCATCCGCTGGCGGGCAAGAGCCTCGGGGCGCTTTGGGCCGAGGCGCAGATCGATCAGGTGCTGGCCCCGGTCGCCTTCGAATGGCGGGGCATGCAACTGACCCCTCCAGACCTGTAGCTACCCTCGGCTAATCGCGGACCAGTCGGGGCGGTCCGCGACTCACTCAAGGCGCGTGCTGTTCCTTGTAGGCCTTGATGGCCTTCAGTCGTTCCAGCCTTAGTGCCTCGCCCAGTTGCGGCCCCTTGAACCCCTGTTCCAGCAAGGGTTGAACCGCCACCTTGCGCGCCACCTCGGCGGCTCCTCGCAGGTAATCGGCCTGCGGATAAGGTCGCGACTCCAGCCCAAGACGGCCGCGAGCATCCATTTCGCATGCCGCTATGAACTCTTCGAAACGCTGTGGGCGTCGGAACACGTCGAAACTTTGCAATAGTTCCAGGAGTGTCGAAGCCTTGAGTTCCAGCGCCTTGTGGCCGTGGGTATGGTACTGGCCCACCAGCAGTGCCAGCTCCTGGCATTCCCGGGGCGCCTTGAAGCGTTCATTGACCGCCTTGATCAGTTCCAGGCCTGTGCGCTCATGGCCAATGTGCCGTGGCCACTCCTCCTCGGGTGTCAGGCCCTTGCCCAGGTCGTGGAGCAGGCAGGCCCAGCGCACGCTGAGGGGTTGCTGATGCAACGCGGCTTGCAGCAGAACGCTGAGGGTGTGCGCGCCGGTGTCTATCTCCGGGTGGTGGACCGGGGGCTGAGGTACGCCGAACAGTGCGTCGATTTCGGGCATCAGCACCGCCAGCGCGCCGCAGTCGCGCAATACCTGGATAAAGACCTGGGGCTGATCCTCCATCAGGGCGCGAGATATCTCTTTCCAGCTGCGTTCGGCCGTCAGGGCCTGAAGCTCACCGGATTCACTGAGTTCGCGCATCAGCTCGAGTGTCTCTGGCGCCACGCGAAAACCCAGCCCGGCGTAGCGGGCGGCGAAGCGGGCGACCCGCAGTACTCGCAGGGGATCTTCGGCGAATGCCGGGGAAACGTGGCGCAATAGCCGCTCTTCAAGGTCCTTCTGACCGTTGTAGGGATCGGTGAGGCGGCCCTGTTCATCTTCGGCCATGGCGTTGATGGTCAGGTCGCGACGGATCAGGTCCTCTTCCAGAGTGACTTCCGGGCTGGCATGGAAGGTGAAACCGCCATAACCCCGCCCACTCTTGCGCTCGGTGCGGGCCAGGGCATATTCCTCGCCGCTCTTGGGGTGCAGGAACACCGGGAAGTCCGCGCCCACGGGGCGAAAGCCCTTGGCGAGCATCTCCTCTGCGCTGGCACCCACTACCACCCAGTCGATATCGGTAACCGGCCTGCCGAGCAGGCGGTCGCGCACGGCGCCGCCGACTTTGTAAATCCGCATAAAAAAACCTCCGTTAGCGCGACAGGATAACCCTTGTATCGCGCATCCGGAGGCTTGTTATCGGGCTTAAAGGTGGATAACCGCCAGGTCCAGGCGACCGTAGTCGTTTTCGTTGTGATCACTCTTTGGCGGTACGTGGTGGGTTTTCATCACCTGGTCGCCCTGCAGGGTTTCCAGGTGAATGTCGAAGCCCCAGAGGCGGTGCAGGTGCTTGAGCACTTCGTCGGTGGAATCCCCCAGGGGTTTACGGTCGTGTTGCTGATGACGCAGGGTCAAGGAGCGGTCGCCCCGGCGGTCGATGCTCCAGATCTGCACGTTGGGTTCGCGGTTACCCAGGTTGTATTGCGCGGCCAGGGTTTCACGGATGATCCGATAGCCGCTTTCATCATGGATTGCCGGTACCAGCAGGTCGTCCTTCTGGTCGTCGTCCATGATGCTGAACAGCTTGAGATCGCGGATGACCTTGGGCGACAGGTACTGCAGGATGAAGCTCTCGTCCTTGAAGCTGCTCATGGCGAACTTGATGCTCGACAGCCAGTCGGTGCCGGCCAGTTCCGGGAACCAGCGTCGGTCCTCTTCCGTGGGCTCCTCGCAGATGCGTCGGATATCGCGGTACATGGCAAAGCCCAGGGCATAGGGGTTGATGCCGTTGTAGTAGGGGCTGTCGAAGCCTGGCTGGAATACCACGCTGGTATGGGAGGTGAGGAATTCCATCATGAAGCCATCGGTGACCAGGCCTTCGTCGTACAGATCATTCATCAAGGTGTAGTGCCAGAAGGTAGCCCAGCCTTCGTTCATCACCTGGGTCTGGCGTTGCGGGTAGAAGTACTGGGCGATCTTGCGCACGATGCGCACGATCTCGCGTTGCCAGGGCTCCAGCAGTGGCGCGTGTTTTTCGATGAAATAGAGGATGTTTTCCTGAGGTTCGGCGGGGAAGCGCGCATTGTCCTTGTCGCTGTACTTGTCCGCGCCCTTGGGAATGGTGCGCCACAGGTCGTTGATCTGTTTCTGCAGGTGTTCCTCCCGGTCTTTCTGCCGGCGCCGTTCTTCTTCGGCGGAAATCGGGTAGGGCCGCTTGTAGCGGTCGACACCGTAGTTCATCAAGGCATGGCAGGAGTCCAGCAGATCTTCCACGGCATCGATGCCATGGCGCTCCTCGCATTGCATGATGTACTGCTTGGCGAACACCAGGTAGTCGATGATCGAGCTGGCATCGGTCCAGGTGCGGAACAGGTAGTTGCCCTTGAAGAAGCTGTTGTGGCCATAGCAGGCGTGAGCCACCACCAGCGCCTGCATGCAGATGGTGTTCTCTTCCATCAGATAGGCAATGCAAGGGTCGGAGTTGATGACGATTTCGTAGGCCAGGCCCATCTGGCCCCGGCTGTAGGATTTTTCGGTGCTGAGGAAGTGCTTGCCGTAGGACCAGTGGTGATAGCCCAGGGGCATGCCCACCGAGGCATAGGCGTCCATCATCTGCTCGGCGGTGATCACTTCGATCTGGTTGGGATAGGTGTCCAGGGCATAGCGGGCCGCGATACGGCTGATTTCACGGTCGTAGGCCTGGATCAGCTCGAAGGTCCATTCCGAGCCGGTGGAGATGGGTTGGCGCTTCTGCTCTCTGGCGGTCATGTCACTAACCTGCGCTGGAAGAGTTCACGGAAGACCGGATAGATGTCTCCGGCCGAAACCAGTTGCTGCTGGGCGAATGTATCGGAAAAGGCCTCGGCGATGCGTTCGTACTCGAACCACAGGGCCTGGTGCTCGCGCGGGGTGATTTCCACGTATGTGTAGTACTGCACGAACGGCATGATCTGGTTGATCAGGATGTCGCGGCAGATCGGCGAGTCGTCGTTCCAGTTGTCGCCATCGGAGGCCTGGGCGGCGTAGATGTTCCACTCGTTGCTCGGGTAGCGTTCGGCCATGATCTCCTGCATCAGCTTCAGGGCGCTGGAGACGATGGTGCCGCCGGTTTCCCGTGAATAGAAGAACTCCTCTTCGTCCACTTCCCGGGCACTGGTGTGGTGGCGGATGAACACGACGTCGATCTTGTCGTAATTGCGCTTGAGGAACAGGTACAGAAGGATGAAGAAACGCTTGGCGATGTCCTTGGTGGCCTGGGTCATGGAGCCGGAAACGTCCATCAGGCAGAACATCACCGCCTTGGAGCTGGGGTTGGGCTGTTTCACCAGCAGGTTGTACTTGAGGTCGAAGGTGTCGAGGAAGGGCACGCGGTGAATCCGGGCACTCAGGCGCTCGATTTCCGCCTCAAGCTCCTGGATATCGCCGAAATTGTCCGGTTCTTCCCGCTTCAGGCGCGCCAGTTCTTCCTTGGCTTCGCGCAGCTTGGCCCGGCTGCTGCCGGACAAGGCAATGCGCCGCGCGTGGGCCGACCGCAAGGTACGGATGATATTGATCCGAGCCGGGTTGCCTTCGTTGCTGATCCCGGCTCGTACGGTCTTGAAGGTGTCGGTTCCGGTCAGGTTGCGTTTCACCAGGTTGGGCAGTTCCAGGTCCTCGAACATGAATTCGAGGAATTCCTCCTGGGTGATCTGGAACACGAACTCGTCCATGCCTTCGCCGGAATTGCCGGCCTTGCCCCGGCCGCCACCGCCCCCACCGCCGCCTTGAGGCCTGGCAATGTGCTCGCCGGCAGTGAACTCCTTGTTGCCTGGGTGAACCACGGTCTGCTTGCCGCCACGGCCATGGTGCAGCACCGGCTCGTCGATATCCCGCCCGGGAATGCTGATTTGCTCGCCATGCTCCATATCGGTGATGGAGCGCCGGCTAACCGCCTCTTCGACGGCCTTTTTAATGTGGTCACGGTAGCGCCGCAGAAACCGCTGGCGGTTTACCGTGCTCTTGTTCTTGCCATTGAGACGTCGGTCGATCACATAGCTCATGGGCCCCTCCGGGGAGCTTCAAGACATAAGCTTCAAGCGGTAGGCAGCGTTGCAGCAGAGCCCGCAAGGGCTCTACGGCAAGGTGCCCGCAGCTTGGGGCTAGAAGCTTGCAGCTGCTTTACTGCGACTTTCTGACCCGCAGATACCATTCGGATAGCAGCCGTACCTGTTTGTCGGTGTAGCCGCGCTCGACCATTCGTGTGACGAAGTCGTTGTGCTTCTGCTGATCCTCCTTGCTCGCCTTGGCGTTGAAGCTGATGACCGGCAACAGGTCCTCGGTGTTGGAGAACATTTTCTTCTCGATGACCACCCGCAGCTTCTCGTAGCTGAGCCAGGTGGGGTTCTTGCCGTTGTTGTTGGCCCGGGCGCGCAGGACGAAATTGACGATTTCGTTGCGGAAATCTTTCGGGTTGCTGATCCCGGCCGGTTTTTCGATCTTTTCCAGTTCCTCGTTGAGGGCCACGCGATTGAGGATTTCGCCGGTCTCCGGATCGCGGTATTCCTGATCCTGGATCCAGAAGTCCGCATAGAGCACGTAGCGGTCGAAGATGTTCTGGCCGTACTCGCTGTAGGACTCGAGGTAGGCGGTCTGGATCTCCTTGCCGATGAATTCGATGTAGCGCGGTGCCAGGTATTCCTTGAGGAAGCGCAGGTAGCGCTCGCGGGTTTCTGCCTGGAACTGCTCTTGCTCGATCTGCTGTTCCAGCACGTACAGCAGGTGCACCGGGTTCGCCGCCACTTCGTGAGGGTCGAAGTTGAAGACCTTCGACAGGATCTTGAAGGCAAAGCGAGTCGACAACCCGTTCATCCCCTCATCGACGCCAGCGCTGTCACGGTATTCCTGGATCGACTTGGCCTTGGGATCGGTGTCCTTGAGGTTTTCGCCGTCATACACCCGCATCTTCGAGTAGATGTTGGAGTTCTCCGGCTCCTTGAGGCGCGAAAGCACGGTGAACTGCGCCAGCATCTTCAGGGTGTCGGGGGCGCAGTGGGCCTTGGCCAGGGAGCTGTTGAACAGCAGCTTGTCGTAGATCTTCACCTCATCGGTGACCCGCAGGCAGTACGGCACCTTGACGATATAGATCCGGTCGATGAAGGCTTCGTTGTTCTTGTTGTTGCGGAAGGTGTGCCATTCCGACTCGTTGGAGTGGGCCAGCAGAATGCCGGTAAACGGAATCGCCCCCAGGCCCTCGGTGCTGTTGTAGTTGCCTTCCTGGGTCGCGGTCAGCAATGGGTGCAGCACCTTGATCGGTGCCTTGAACATTTCGACGAACTCCATCAGGCCCTGGTTGGCCCGGCACAACGCCCCGGAGTAGCTGTAGGCGTCGGCGTCGTTCTGGGGGAATTCTTCCAGCTTGCGGATATCCACCTTGCCCACGAGGGCCGAGATGTCCTGGTTGTTCTCATCCCCAGGCTCGGTCTTGGCCACGGCAATCTGGTTGAGGATCGACGGATAGAGTTTCACCACCCGGAACTGGCTGATGTCGCCGCCGAACTCCGACAGGCGCTTGGTGGCCCAGGGCGACATGATGGTGTTGAGGTAACGCCGTGGAATGCCGAAGTCTTCTTCGAGAATCGCGCCATCTTCCGTGGCGTTGAACAGGCCCAGCGGTGATTCGAAGACCGGAGAACCCTTGATGGCGTAGAAGGGCACTTTCTCGATCAGTTGCTTGAGTTTCTCGGCGAGGGAGGATTTACCACCGCCCACCGGCCCCAGCAGATAGAGGATCTGTTTCTTTTCTTCCAGGCCTTGAGCGGCATGACGGAAGTAGGAGACGATCTGATCGATGCATTCTTCCATGCCATGGAAGTCTTCGAACGCCGGATAGCGGCGAATCACTTTGTTGGAGAAGATTCGCGACAGCCTCGAATTGGTCGAGGTATCCAGCAATTCGGGCTCGCCGATGGCCAGCAGCAGGCGCTCGGCGGCCGAGGCGTAGGCGCTTCGATCCTTCTTGCACAGCTCCAGGTATTCCTGCAGCGAAAACTCTTCCTGGCGTGTGGATTCGAAGCGTTGTTGGAAGTGGCTAAAAATACTCATGACGTCACCTCGCTCGATACGTGGAGCCGGCGTCGGATCAGTCAGTCAAGTGCTGGCATGCAGCTGAGTTTCCAGCTGCTGTTTACCCCCCAGAACACTTTCAAAGCTATCGACCTTGAAAGCTAGTACCGATGACCCGCTCGCCGGTGTACCGGCTCTCCCCTGATTTGGATGGCCTGAGGCTAAGGATAGTTCGGAATCCGGGAGGTCAAGGCGAGATGGGGAATTAGTTGCCCGCTACCGTTCGTCTGGTACTGCGTCAGCCCGCGTCGTACGCGGGCTAGAGCGTCGGAAAAAAATTATTCAGGGTTGCCCTGAGCGGTTTCCGCTGGATAAGTGCTGCGCCACAGTTCGAAGCCGCCATCCAGGCTGTAGACATCGGAAAAACCCTGGCTGACCAGGTAGGCCGCCGCGCTCTGGCTCGAGTTTCCGTGGTAGCAAACCACCACTAGCGGAGCGTCGAGGTCAGCAGCACGGATGAAGTCGGAAATGGAGTGATTGTCCAGGTGTTGCGAGCCACTGATGTGGTTCAGCGCGTAGGTTTGCGGATCGCGGATATCCACCACCACGGCACCTTGCTCGCGCAGTGCCTGGGCCTGTTCTGGGGGGATGCGTTTGAATTCGCTCATGGCGGGCTCCTGGAGCTTGATAATCAGCGCCGGCTAGCGCTTTGCCGGTGCCGGCAGGGGTTCGGGGGAAAGAGCGGCGGTGCGGCCCTGGGCATCGCAGTCGCAGGTCAGGCGTACGCCGCTATCGACATTCAGCAGGGTCATGGCCCCGCCCCAGACGCAGCCGCTGTCCAGGGCGAAGATGCCGGGCTCGTTGCAATGGCCTTCCAGGGCTGCCCAGTGGCCGAAGATGATCTTCAGGTCCCGGGTCTTGCGCTCCTTGTGGCTGAACCAGGGGGCGTAGCCCGGAGGCGCGGTGTCCAGGCCCTCCTTGCTCTTGAGGTCCAGCTTGCCGTCGCTGGTACAGAAGCGCATGCGGGTGAAGTAGTTGGTGATGACCCGCAGGCGGGTCACGCCTTTGAGATCACTGTCCCATTTCGCTGGATCATTGCCATACATGCCGTCCAGGAAGGGGTCGAAGAGGTTGTCGTCGCGCAACGCTTCTTCGACCTCGGCGGCACATTTCTGGGCTTTCTTCAGCGACCACTGGGGGGCTATGCCGGCGTGCACCATGGCGATGTTGCGGGCTTCGTCGTAATGCATCAGCTTCTGCTGGCGCAGCCACTGCAAGAGCTCCTCGCAATCGGGAGCCTCCAGGATCTCGCGCAGAGTGTCGGATTTCTTCAGGCGCTCGACGTTGCGCCAGACGGCCAGCAGGTGCAGGTCGTGATTGCCCAGCACGCAGACCAGCGAGTCGCGGATCGAATACAGGTAGCGCAGGGTTTCCAGCGACTGCGGGCCACGGTTGACCAGGTCGCCCACCAGCCACAGGCGATCCCGTGCGGGATCGAAGGCTACTTGTTCAAGCAGGCATTGCAGAGGTTCCAGGCAGCCTTGCAGGTCGCCGACGGCGTAGGTCGCCATCAGTGCAAGGCTCCGGGCACGGCCAGGCGGAAGGGCGCAATGACGGCGTCGAACTGTTTGCCATCCTCGGCGAGCATCTGATAGCTGCCCTGCATGTTGCCAACCCGGGTGGTCATTACCGTGCCGCTGCTGTAGGTGTGGCTTTTGCCTGCGGCGATCAGCGGTTGCTGGCCCACCACGCCGGCACCACGGACCTCTTCGACATGCCCGTCGCCATCGGTGATCACCCAGTGCCGGGACAGCAGCTTGGCTGGAAGGGAGCCATTGTTCTGCACGGTGATGGTGTAGGCGAAAGCGAAGCGGTTCTGCTCGGGTTGCGATTGGTCTGCCAGAAAGCGAGTGACGACGCTGACGTCGACCTGGTAACGAGGATCGGACATGCAAGAGGCCTTTAAAGCAAAGCGGGACGCGGGACAGGACTGATGGAGGTCAGTCTAGGTCAAGTATCGGGTAGTAGACCAGACATCCTGTCTGGCGTCCTACCCGATATCAGCCGAGGGCGTTTCAGTCGGTGGCGGGCTTGGGCTGGTCTGCCAGCTGATCGGCCAGGCGCACGAAGGCGGCCAGGTCCAGTTGCTCGGGACGCAGGCTGCCGTCGACGCCGGCGGCCTCGATCTCGGCGCTGCTGAGCAGTGCCTTGAGGGTGTTGCGCAGGGTCTTGCGGCGCTGGTTGAAGGCTTCGCGCACGATGCGCTCTAGCAGGCGATGATCCTTGGCCGGGTGTGGCAGTACCGCGTGGGGCACCAGGCGCACGATGGCCGAGTCGACTTTTGGCGGCGGATTGAAGGCGCCCGGGCCGACGTTGAACAGGTGCTCCACACGGCAGTGATACTGGACCATGATCGAAAGACGGCCCCAGTCACCACCGCCAGGGCCGGCAGCCAGGCGTTCGACCACTTCCTTTTGCAGCATGAAGTGCATGTCGCGGATCAGTCCGGCGTTCTGCAGCAGGTGGAAGATCAGCGGAGTAGAGATGTTGTAGGGCAGGTTGCCGACCACCCGCAGGCTGCCTGGCGCTGCGCCCAGGGTGTTGAAGTCGAACTTCAGGGCGTCGCCCTGGTGCAGGTTGAAGTTGCTCCTGCCGGCGAACTGCTGGTTGAGGATCGGGATCAGGTCCTTGTCCAGTTCCACCACGTCCAGCTGGGCGCCGCTGCCCAGCAGGCCTTCGGTCAGGGCGCCCTGGCCCGGGCCGATTTCCAGCATGCGGTCCTCGGGCTTGGCGTGGATGGACCGTAGGATGCGGTCGATGACGCCAGCGTCATGCAGGAAGTTCTGGCCGAAGCGCTTGCGCGCCCGGTGTTGGTATTGCTCGGTCATATACGGTTCTCGGCCATCTGGTAGGCGGTTTCCAGGGCGACCTGCAGGCTGCCGGTGTCGATCTTGCCGCTGCCGGCCAGGTCCAGGGCGGTGCCGTGGTCGACGGAGGTGCGGATGATCGGCAAGCCGAGCGTCACGTTGACGGCCGCACCGAAGCCTTTGTACTTCAGCACAGGCAAGCCTTGGTCGTGGTACATCGCCAGCACTGCGTCGCAGTGCTCCAGATATTTGGGGGTAAACAGAGTGTCGGCAGGCAACGGACCGCGCAGGTCCATGCCTTCGGTGCGCAGGCGCTCTAGGGTAGGTTCGATGATGTCGATTTCTTCGCGGCCCAGGTGACCGCCTTCACCGGCGTGGGGGTTGAGCCCGCAGACCAGGATGCGTGGCCGGGCGATGCCGAACTTGTGCTGCAGGTCGGCATGCAGGATCCGCGTGACCCGCTCCAGGCGCTCGACAGTGATGGCGTCGGCGATTTCCCGCAAGGGCAGGTGGGTGGTTACCAGCGCCACGCGCAGGCCGTGGGTGGCCAGCATCATCACCACTTGCTCGGTGTGGGTCAGGTCGGCGAGGAATTCGGTATGGCCGGAAAAGGCGATCCCGGAGTCGTTGATCACGCCTTTGTGCACGGGGGCGGTGATCATGCCGGCAAAGTGCCCGTCCAGGCAGCCCTGGCCGGCGCGGGTCAGGGTTTGCAGGACAAAAGCCGCATTGGCCTGGTCTAGCTGGCCGCTGATCACTGGTTTGGCCAGGGGCGTGTCCCAGACATACAGGCTGTTCGCCGGGGCGGGTTCAGTCGGCAGTTGCTCCAGGGTTACCGGCAGCAGATCGACGGCCACGCCCAGCTGCGCGGCCCGCTCGAGGAGCAGGTCGCGGCTGGTAATGGCAATCAGGGGGTGAGGCTGGGGTTGCGAAGCGAGCAGCAGGCACAGGTCAGGACCTATACCCGCCGGTTCGCCGGGTGTCAGAGCGAAACGTCTGGGTTTCACTGTGCGGCCTGTTCAGCGCCGGGCAGCTTGATTTCGACGTAGGCCTCGTCACGGATCTGCCGCAACCAGGTCTGCAGCTCTTCGTCGTACTTGCGGTTACGCAGGACGGTCATGGCTTGCTGTTCGCGGGCCTGGCTGGTGCTGTCGGTGGCGCGACGGCCAAGGACTTCCAGTACGTGCCAGCCGTAAGGGCTCTTGAAGGGCTTGGACAGTTGACCTTGTGGGGTCTTGGCCATCACTTCGCGGAATTCCGGCACCAGGGCGTTCGGGTCGATCCAGTTGAGGTCGCCGCCGTTGAGGGCGGAGCCTGGGTCTTCCGAGTAGCTTTTCGCCAGTTCGGCGAAGTCTTCGCCGGCCTCGATGCGATCGTAGAGTTTCTGCGCCAGGCGCTTGGTCTCTTCTTCGCTGCGAATTTCGCTTGGCTTGATCAGGATGTGACGCACGTGCACTTCGTCACGCACCTGATTGCCGCCGCCACGCTTGTCCAGCAGCTTGAGGATGATGAAGCCGCCAGGGGTACGGGCCGGTTGGGTAATGTCGCCCACGGCCATGGCGCTCAG
Organism: Pseudomonas sp. GW823-FHT03E05; assembly: GCF_058796855.1. Taxonomy (NCBI): domain Bacteria; kingdom Pseudomonadati; phylum Pseudomonadota; class Gammaproteobacteria; order Pseudomonadales; family Pseudomonadaceae; genus Pseudomonas; species Pseudomonas sp. GW823-FHT03E05. The sequence goes on along the minus strand of NZ_JBXAJB010000003.1, from coordinate 45,441 downwards.
TTCGCGATCGAATGGAGGGGGCAGTTGAGCCGCTTTGCGCCAGCCCATGTCGCCGCCTTCCAGAGCGTTGTCGCTGCCGGAGCGGGCGATTGCCAGCTGGGCGAAGTCTGCACCCTGCTTGAGCTGTTGGTACACCTCCATGGCCTGGCGGGCAGCACTCTGAATGGCTTCGGAGTTGGCGCTTTCCGGGGTCGGGATCAGGATGTTGGCCAGGTGCAGTTCTTCGGAGAGCTGCATCTTGCCCAGGTCCGAGGCCAGGAAGTTCTTCACTTCCTGTTCCGATACCTGGATGCGTTCGGCCACACGGCGCTGGCGCACGCGGCTGATGATCATCTCGCGGCGAACCTGGTCACGGGCGTCCTCATAAGAGAGACCATCGTGGGCCAGGGCGGCACGGAATTGCTCGATGCTCATGCTGTTGCGCTGGGCAATGGTGCCGATCGCCTGGTTCAGTTCTTCATCGGTGATGCGGATGCCGGAGCGTTCGCCAATCTGCAGTTGCAGGTTTTCAACGATCAGGCGTTCCAGAACCTGTTGCTCCAGGACGCTGGTAGGCGGTACACCACCGCCACGCTTGGCGATGGTTTGCTGGACTTCGTGAACCCGTTGGTCCAACTGGCTCTGCATGACCACGTCGTTGTCGACGATGGCCACGACCTTGTCGATGGACTGTACTGCGGCGCTGGCCGCAGTACTCAGGAACAGCGCGCCCAGCATCAGCGGGCGCAGACAATCAGAAAGCTTGGTCTTCACGTTCACGATAACCTTGGATGCCTTTGTCGAGGAAGCTCTCTACTTTGGTGCCCATGACGCCACCGAGACCCTTCAGAACAATTTGGAGGAAGATGCCGCGGTCGCCTTTTTCGTTCTCCGGAGCGTTCTGACTGAACTCGTCATACTTGACCCAGTAACGGCTGATCAGGCGCAGTTTCCAGCAGCAGTTGTCGTATTCGAAACCACCGAAGGCCTCGAGCGTGCGGTTACGGTTGTAGTCGTACTGCCAACGGCTGATGGCGTTCCATTGCGGCACGATCGGCCAGATCACCGAGAAGTCATGCTGTTGGATCTTGTAGTAGTCCTTCACGTAGCCAGGCTGGCCTGGAGTGCCGTAGTCGCCACCCATTTTCCAGGTACCGCTGTTCTGGTCGTAGCGAATCTGGTCGTTACGATAGCGATAGCCGGCGTTGACCACCTTGTTCGGGTTGTCTTCAGGCTGATAGTGGAACATCGCACTGCCGGAACGCGGGCTGTGGCTGTCCGGATCCCAGTTGTAGTCGGCAGTCGCACGCCAGTCGCGGTTGTAGCGGTATTCGTACTCAAGTGCGTAAGGCGAGACGTTCGAGGTGGCGTCCGCGCGGGTGCGGTAATCGATGCCCGGGAGCTGGACGGTACGGTCCTTGAAGTACAGAGCCTGGCCGACGCTGATGCGCTGGCGTTGGAAACCGTTGTCTTCGATCCAGCGGCTGGTCACACCCAAGGACAGCTTGTTCTCGTCGCCGACACGGTCAGAGCCGGAAAAGCGGTTGTCGCGGAACAAGGAGGCGTAGTTGAACGTGGGCTCGCCAGTATCGAATACCGGGATGTCTTTCTGATCCTCTTCAGGAACGTAGAGGTAGAACGCGCGTGGTTCCAGGGTTTGACGATAGTTCTTGCCAAACCATTGGGTGTTGCGGTCGAAGTACAGGCCACCGTCGAGGCTGGCAATCGGAACGCTGCGATTTTGTGAACGGTTGTAGGTTTCCCCTACAAGCAGGCTGTCCTTACCCTTTTGGTCCAGATCAAGATTGTACTGGGTGTACATGTACTTCAAGGATGGCGTCAGGTAACCGTAGCTCCAGTTCAGCGGCAGGCTGACACCAGGCTTGAGATTCAGGCGATCACCATTCGAACGGGCCAGGCCTGCAACGTTCTCGTCCAAGCGTGTATTACCGATCGGGAAGCCGCTGCTGTCGAATGGGCCACCATCCTTATCAAAATAGCGGCCTTTTAGCAGATCCCGCTCAAAGCGCACCAGCTCGGTCTCATAGGTGAAGTCCAGACCTTGCGGATGGTATGGCAGCGCACCGTTGAAGGTGATCTGCGGCAGGCGGTTGTACGGAGTGATGTTGGCCACGCTGGCCAGCTCGTACGCCTGTACGTTCAGGCGTGCGGTGTAGCTGTCGCCACGGTAGGTCACGGCACCTTGCTGGTTGACGTAATCGGTGGACTTCACGCCGATCTGGTCGGTCTGCAGGTCCTGGAAGTAGTACGGATCGCTGATCTTGGTGTAGTCGACTTCGGTCATCAGGCGCGAATCAAGCCCGCCCTTGTGCTGCCAGTTGAGCATGTAGCGGGTTTTTTCGTAGTCGGTTTGCTTCTTGCGATCGGTGTCGTCGTCGTTGAGGTAGGCCGCGCCGAACTGACCTTCGCTGCTTTTGGTCAGGTAGCGGAACTCGCCTTCCATCAACAGGCCGCGCTTGGCCATGTAGCGTGGGTACAACGTGGCGTCGTAGTTGGGCGCCAGGTTGAAGTAGTACGGGGTCACCAGCATGAAGCCGGTATCGCTGCCGGTACTGAAGCTAGGTGGCAGGAAGCCGGACTGGCGACGATCGTCGATCGGGAAGTAGATATACGGGGTGTAGAGCACCGGAATATCTTTGACCCGAAGGGTCACGTTGGTCGCGGTACCGAAGCCGGTGGCCGGGTTCAAGGTGATGTTGTTGCCCTTGAGCTGCCAGGCGTTGCTGTTCGGCTCGCACGTGGTGTACGTACCATCCTTGAGGCGGATGATGGCGTTTTCCGCACGCTTGGCGTACAGCGCATTACCGCGGACGCGGGATTTGTGCAGTACGTACTCGGCGTTGTCGACCTTGGCTTCACCGGTATCCAGCTGGATGTCGGCGTGGTCGCCCACCAGCAGCGCGCCATTGTCGCGTACGCGCACGTTGCCGCTCAGTTCGCCGCGGTTCTCGGCCTGGTACAGGCTGGCCTCGTCGGCCTCGACCTGCATGCTGCCCTGGCGCATGACCACGTCACCGGCCAGGGTCGCCACCTGTTCTTCCTGCTGATAGCGGGAAGCCTTGGCGCCGATAAAGGTCGGAGCGTCACTTTTATTCGTCTTGTCATTCATGCCAGGACGAATCGGTTCGATATAGGAACCAGAGCAGTAAGGACCGGTCTCGGCCAATTGAGCGGCGGTGAGCTTCTCACGCGGTACCCAGTCGAGGTGGCTGTAGTCCGCACTGCGGGACTTCAGGCCACGGCCCTTGGCCTCGGTCACCAGCTTCGACTTGTCGCCGCTGGCTTCTTCGCCCGTAGCATCGGCTGCCGTGGCAACGCTGGAGCTGACCGAGTTGGCGTCGTGGACCGGGCGCGGCGGCAGTTGGGCGGCGCTGGTTTTCGGCGCACAGGCCCAGCCACCCGAAGCAGAGACTGAGCAGTCATACTGTTCCGCGGCGACCACGAAGGAAGTGGCTAGAGGTTGCAGGGCCAGCAAACTGCCGGTAACCAGCAACGGAAATTTTTTACGAAACGCGGGGGATTTCAATGCCATCTTATTAGTCCGGGCTTCCTGCGTGCCATCTGCCCGCGGTGTGGGCCGCACGCCTCTCGATGGTCTGAAAAAGATGCTGGATAATAAAGCATGACCCGCTTGACGGCTAGCGCCGTCGGAGACCCTTGTAATGCCTGACCAAGATGTACGCTTGCAACACCTGAAAGTTTGGCTCGATGAGCAGTTGGCGATTGTTTATGCAGCACAGGGCTGGGGTGAAGTGCCCCCGGCAACATTGACCGCAGCCAGCAGCGACGCGAGTTTCCGTCGTTATTTCCGTTGGCAGGGCGCGGGTCGCAGCTTCGTGGTGATGGACGCTCCGCCCCCCCAGGAAAACTGCAAACCCTTCGTGGATATCGCCCGTTTACTGGCGACTTGCGGCATCAACGTGCCGAAAATTTATGCAGAAGATTTGCCTCGCGGCTTCCTGTTGCTCAATGACCTGGGCAATCAGACCTACCTGGACGTGATCAACGAACATAATGCCGACGCACTGTTCGAGGATGCATTCCAGGCTTTGCTGGCCTTCCAGCAGTTGCCGATGGACGCGCCCCTGCCCAGTTACGACGTAGCCCTGCTGCGCCGTGAGCTGGAGCTGTTCCCCGAGTGGTACATCGTCCGTGAGCTGGGCATCAGCCTGAGTCCACAGCAGCGCGAGCAATGGCAGCGTGCCAGCGACCTGCTGATCGACAGCGCCCTGGCGCAACCCAAGGTGCTGGTGCACCGCGACTATATGCCACGCAACCTGATGCACAGCGAACCGAACCCCGGCGTGCTGGACTTCCAGGATGCGGTCTACGGCCCGGTGACCTATGACGTGACCTGTCTGTTCAAGGATGCCTTCCTCAGCTGGCCGGAGTCCCGGGTGCAAGGCTGGCTGAGCCAGTACTGGCACCAGGCGCGGGCGCGGGGTATCCCAGTGCAGGACGACTTTGACGAGTTTCTGCGGGCCAGCGACCTGATGGGCGTGCAGCGTCACCTCAAGGTGATCGGTATCTTCTCGCGGATTTGCCACCGCGATGGCAAACCACGCTACCTGGCCGACGTGCCGCGCTTCTTTGCTTATATAGAGGCGGTCACGTCCCGACGCCCCGAGCTTGCAGAGCTGTCGCAACTGCTGCTCAGCCTGCGCCAGCCGGCGGGAGCCCATGCATGAAGGCGATGATCCTGGCAGCCGGCAAGGGCGAGCGCATGCGCCCCCTGACCCTGACCACTCCCAAACCCTTGCTGCCTGTAGCGGGCATGCCGCTGATCGAGTACCACCTGCGGGCCCTGGCGGCGGCAGGTTTTCGCGACATCGTCATCAACCATGCCTGGCTCGGCCAGCAGATCGAGGATGCCCTCGGCGATGGTCAGCGCTGGGGCCTGAACATTCAGTATTCGGCCGAAGGCCAGCCGCTGGAAACCGGCGGCGGGATTTTCCAGGCATTGCCCTTGTTGGGGGACGCGCCGTTCCTGGTGGTCAATGGCGATATCTGGACCGACTACGATTTTGCCGCCCTGCGCCGGCCCCTGGCCGGGCTGGCTCATCTGGTGATGGTGGACAACCCGCCGCACCACCCCAGTGGTGGCGACTTCTGCCTGGTAAACGGCCAGTTGCACGACCGCCAGCCAGGCGCAGCGGCGCTCACGTTCAGCGGCATATCGGTGCTGCATCCGCGGTTATTCCAGGGTTGTGTTGCCGGTCCGTTCAAGCTGGCGCCGCTATTGCGCGAAGCCATGGCCCAAGGCCAGGTCAGTGGCGAACATATGCAGGGGCACTGGGTCGATGTCGGCACCGTCGAGCGTCTGGCCCAAGTTGAACACTTGCTGCAAGCGAGTCGCTGATATGTGGTGGCCAGGGACTCTGATCGGAGCCGGAGCTGGATTTGCAATCGCCAGTATTCCGGGGGCCATGCTCGGTGCGTTGCTGGGGCAGGCGCTGGACCGGCGTCTGCAACTGCACAGCTGGGCGCAGGTGCGTGAACGCCTGGGCGGCCGCCCGGCGTTGCGCAATGATGAATTGCTGTTCGTGCTGCTGGGGCGGCTGGCCAAGAGTGATGGCCGGGTGATGGACGGGCATATCCAGCAGGCGCGCCAGGAAATGCGCTCGCTGGAGATGAACGATGCGGCCCAGCGCCGGGCGATTGCCGCGTTCAATCGCGGCAAGTCGGGCAATGACCGTCTGCGCGGCTATCTGCGTCGCCTCGCGGCCCAGCCCCATGCCGCCGAAGGCGTGCTGCGGGCCTGTTGGCGCATGGTCTGGGCCGACGGCCGGGTCGGGCCAGCGGAGCGCGAACTGATCCAGCTCTGGGGCAAATGGCTGGGCTGGACCCGTGAGCAGGTGCAGGCGCTGGCGCAGGACTACGGTCCGGCGAGGAAGTCACTGGCCGAAGGCGCCCTGACTTATCAAGAGGCGCTGCGCCTGTTGGGGGTTGCAGCTACCAGCGAGCCGGCGCAGATCAAGCGGGCCTATCGGCGCCTGCTCAGCCGCCATCACCCGGACAAGATCGCCGGCAACGGCGCCAGCGAGGCACAGGTGCGTGAGGCTACGGAAAAGACCCGGGAGCTGCACAGCGCCTATACCCTGATACGCCAGCGCCGGGAATTCCGCTGAGGGTGCAGGCCGCGATTGCCGCTGCGGCAGTCGCGGCCTGTGAGCTCAGCTATCGGTGTTCTGAGGGTTCAACCAACCGCGTACCCGGCGAAACAGCTGCTCTTGCTGGGCGGTGTTGTTGCCGGGCAGGGCCTTGAGGGGAATCTGGCTGAAGTTCGAGTGCTTCAGGCGCTTGCTCGCTTGCAGTCGCTCCAGGGCGGCTTTTTGCGCCAGAGGCTTGTCGACATAGAAGAAGTCGGCAGTGGCCAGCTTCAACGTAGGCGTGATCTCCACCAGTTGCGGTTTGCCATTGGCCGGGGACTGGGCTGCTACCATCACCAGCTTCTGTACCTGGGCCGGCTGTTTCTCGCTGAGGTAGCGTGCGGCCCAGTAGGCACCCGTACCATGACCCAGGAGCACGATACTGCGGGCATTCTGCTGTTCGGCAAAGGCCAGGGCAGCATCGACACGGGTGAAGATGCGCTCGGCATCCGCCTTGACCTGCTCTTCCGTGCTTTCTGCTACTACCCGGTCGGCCACGTCGGCTTCGCCGCCAGCGACCTGCTCGATCGGCTTGGCCTCGGTACTGGCATCCTTGGCGGTGTTGGCCTTGTCCGTAGGGGCCGGTGCGGCTTCGACCACCCGTGGTTGCGCGGCCTCGCTGAGCATGTCGGGCAGGGTCAGGCTCAGGCTGGCCCACTCGGTGTCCGGCAATTTGTTGCGCAAAGGTGCAATGGCTTGCGGCCAGTCAGCGGTTTCACCCGCTCCCGGGAGGATAATCACCACGCCCTTGGGGTCGCTGGTGTTGGCCGGCTTCCACAGGGCCAGGAAGGTATCGCCGCCGGCTTGCAACTGTTGCTGTTCCAGGGCGGGCAACTGGCGCTCCAGGGCGGCGGCGTCTTCCTGGCTACGCTCAGGCAGGGGTTGGCGTTGCGCCGGTTGTTCCTCGGGAGTCTTGGTTTCTGGAGCCGGGTCGGCAGCTTGCACAGAAAAGGTCCAGGGCAGGATCAGCGACAGGCACAATGCGGGCAGTGCCGAGCGGTGGACAAGGGGCATCGGATATTCCAGGCCAGAAGTAATTCCGGCAGCCTAATGGGTTGGTCAGTATTTGTCAGGGTGTGAGACTTCAGATGATGCGTTTTCGCTGCCTTCTGCTTATCGGCTGTCTGTGCCTTCCCTTGATAGGCCGTGCGGCCCCGGCGCCCCAGGTGCCGACTGCGCCCTTGAGCCCGGAACAGCGCCAGTGGCTGGCGCAGCACCCCGAGTTGCGGGTTGGGCTGGTGCTGCAGGCGCCGTTCGCCCAGTACGACCGGCGCCTGCAACGGCTGTCTGGGGCCAATGTCGAGTTGATGCAAGCCCTGGCCAAGGCGCTGAACATCGAGCTCAGCTGGCGCAACTTCCCTGACCAGGCACAGCTGGAGCGGGCCCTGCGCGACGGCGAGGTGGACATGGCCCCGGGCCTGACCCAGACCCCGGCCGGTCTGCGCCTGTGGTTGTTCAGCGACCCCTATATGCGCGTGCCGCAGCTGGTGGTCGGGGAGCGCAAGGGTGCAGGTGCGGTGGAGCTGGAAAAACTCGACAGCCAGGCCCGGGTCGCCGTGCGCATGCCCAGTGCGGTGGCCGATTACCTGCGCCTGACTTACCCCAACCTCAACCTGCAAGGGGTACCGCTGGAGCGCCAGGCCCTGCAGTTGCTGCTGAGCCAGCAGGCCCGCTACGCGGTGGTGGACGAGGCTCAGCTCAGTCGCCTTTCGGGGGAGGCGGAGTTCGCCGGGCTGGCCGTGGTGGGGGATATCGGCCTGCCGCAATTGCTGCGGGTAGCCACCCGCCGCGATTGGCCGGAACTGGCGAGCATTGTCGAAGCGGCCTTGCATGCGATCCCGGCCAAGGAGCTGGAGCAGCTCCATGGCCGCTGGCTGCAGCCCAAGTACCCGCGGCTTGGCGAGTCCCCCGGAGTCTGGCAGAACCTCAGCCTGCTGTTGGTGATCCTGCTGCTGGCGAGTCTGGCGATCGTCTTCTGGCAGCGCCGCCAGCAGCGCAGCCTGGAGCAGCGCCTGCTGGCGGCGCGGGAGGACATCGCCTTGCGTGCCGCCAGCGAGGAAGCCCTGCGCCTGACCCAGTTCTCCATCGATCAGAGCACCGTGGGCATTCTCTGGGTCAATTGGGACAGCCATGTGCGCTACGCCAACCGGGCAGCCGAAGAGATGCTCGGTTACCCGGCGGGCGGGGTGATCGACCGGCCGCTGATCGATTTCGAGCCCAACCTGCATATGGATCGCTGGCTCAACCTGTGGAAGCGGGCCCGGGCCAGCGAGGAGGGCGTGCAAAGTTTCGAGACCCAGTGTGTGCGTGCCGATGGCAGCATCCTGCCGGCGGACGTGTCCCTGAGCTTCCTGCGCTTTCGCGACAGCGAATACCTGGTGGTTTACCTCAATGACGTGACCGAGCGCCGTCGCGCGCTGGCGGCCCTGCGCGAAAGCGAGGCGCGTCTGCAGGGGATTGCAGCCAACGTGCCGGGCCTGGTGTTCCGCCTGGAGCGGGCGCCGGTCACCGGGCAGATCGACTTCGCCTATATCAGCGAAGGCAGCGAGACCCTGGTGGGCTACTCGCCAGCAGTGCTGGCCCACCGGGACAAGGGCCTGCGCAGCCTGGTGCACCCGGACGACAAGGCCAGCTATCACCAGACCCAGGACCAGGCCCTGGACACCGACAGCGACTGGTCCTGGCAGGGTCGCATCCTCACTCGCCAGGGCCAGCAGCGCTGGGCCGAGATCAAGGCCATCACCCGGCGCCTGGATGACGGCGCGTTTGTCTGGGACGGCATTGTCTGGGACATCAGCGAAAGCAAGCGCATCGAGCTGGAACTGGCCAGCTCCCGTGAACAGTTGCGGGAGCTGTCGGCGCACCTGGAAAGCGTGCGCGAAGAGGAAAAGGCCCGCATTGCCCGGGAAGTCCATGACGAACTGGGGCAGATGCTGACTGTGCTCAAGCTGGAAACGTCCATGTGTGAGCTGGCCTATGCCCAGCTCGACCCGGGCCTGCATGAACGCCTCAACAGCATGAAGCGCCTGATCGCCCAGCTGTTCCAGCTGGTGCGGGATGTGGCTACCGCACTGCGGCCGCCAATCCTCGATGCGGGCATCGCCTCGGCCATCGAATGGCAGGCCCGCCGGTTCGAGGCCCGCACCCAGATCCCCTGCCTGGTCCAGGTGCCGGACAACCTGCCGCGCTTGAGCGACGCCAAGGCCGTCGGCCTGTTCCGTATCCTCCAGGAGGCCCTGACCAATGTCATGCGCCATGCCCAGGCGCATACTGTGGAACTCACCCTGACCCTGGAAGCACACGAGCTGTGCATGAGCATCAGCGATGACGGCCTGGGCTTCGACACCGCTTCTGCACGTCCGACGTCCTTTGGCCTGGTAGGCATGCGCGAGCGGGTGCTGATCATGGGCGGGAGCCTGTCGCTGCACAGTGAGCGGGGCGAGGGCACCACCCTGAGTGTCCGGGTGCCCCTGGACCAAGAACAATAATGAGGAGACACGCGTGATCCGTGTACTGGTAGCCGAAGACCACACCATCGTTCGCGAAGGCATCAAGCAACTGATTGGCCTGGCCAAGGACCTGGTCGTGGTGGGCGAGGCGAGCAACGGCGAGCAGTTGCTGGAGACCCTGCGTCAGGTGCCCTGCGAAGTGGTGCTGCTGGATATCTCCATGCCCGGGGTGAACGGCCTGGAGGCCATTCCGCGGATCCGTGCCCTGAGCAACCCGCCGGCGATCCTGGTGCTGTCGATGCACGACGAAGCGCAGATGGCCGCCCGGGCGCTGAAGATCGGCGCTGCCGGCTACGCCACCAAGGACAGTGATCCGTCGCTGCTGCTGACGGCCATTCGCAAGGTGGCATCCGGCGGCCGCTATATCGACCCGGACCTGGCTGACCGCATGGTCTTCGAGGTCGGCCTGACCGATACCCGGCCCTTGCATTCGCTGCTTTCCGAGCGTGAATTCTCGGTTTTCGAGCGCCTGGCCCAGGGCGCCAATGTCAACGACATTGCCCAGCAACTGGCCCTGAGCAGCAAGACCATCAGTACCCACAAGGCGCGGCTGATGCAGAAACTCAACATCACCTCCCTGGCCGAACTGGTGAAATACGCCATGGAACACAAGCTGCTCTGACACCCTCTGCGGTGCTCTCCCGCCCCTTGGGGGAGGGCACTTATCCATTTGCGACATTCCGCGCTTTCAGGCTTTCGCCGTTTCTTGCCGCTTGCAGCCTGCCGTTTGCCTCCGCCCTTATCCAATCGCGCCATTCTTGTAGGGCAATCCCTACACGCAACCTTCCAGAGGGCTGAGGCGAATCTCTCCTGGCCCCCGATTTGCGCGCTCTGCAGGCTCCTCTAGGCTTGTTCCACAGCCGTCTAAAACAAAAGGTGCGGGTATGAGCGAGGTCGTTTCAAGTGCTGGGGCCAACGATGTTCTGGTCAGCTTTCGTGGTGTGCAGAAGAGCTACGACGGCGAGAACCTGATCGTCAAAGACCTCAACCTGGAAATTCGCAAAGGCGAGTTCCTCACCCTGCTGGGGCCGTCCGGTTCCGGCAAGACCACCAGCCTGATGATGCTGGCCGGTTTCGAAACCCCGACCGCCGGCGAGATCCAGCTGGCCGGGCGCTCGATCAACAATGTGCCGCCGCACAAGCGCGACATCGGCATGGTGTTCCAGAACTACGCGCTGTTCCCCCACATGACCGTGGTCGAGAACCTGGCCTTTCCGTTGTCGGTACGCGGCTTGAGCAAGACCGACATCAGCGAGCGGGTCAAGCGCGTGCTGAGCATGGTCCAGCTCGACGCTTTCGCCCAGCGCTACCCGGCCCAGCTGTCCGGCGGCCAGCAGCAGCGGGTGGCCCTGGCCCGGGCCCTGGTGTTCGAGCCACAGCTGGTGCTGATGGACGAACCCCTTGGTGCCCTCGACAAGCAACTGCGCGAACACATGCAGATGGAGATCAAGCACCTGCACCAGCGCCTGGGCGTGACCGTGGTCTATGTGACCCACGACCAGGGCGAAGCCCTGACCATGTCCGACCGGGTGGCGGTGTTCCACCAGGGCGAGATCCAGCAGATCGCGCCGCCGCGCACTCTCTACGAAGAGCCGAAGAACACCTTCGTCGCCAACTTCATCGGCGAGAACAACCGCCTCAACGGCCGCCTGCACAGCCACAACGGCGAGCGTTGCGTGGTGGAGCTGGGGCGTGGCGAGAAGGTCGAGGCGCTGGCGGTGAATGTCGGCCAGGTCGGCGGCCCGGTGACCTTGTCCATCCGCCCGGAGCGGGTGAGCCTCAACGGTTCCAGCGAAAGCTGCGTCAACCGCTTCTCCGGCCGGGTGGCGGAATTCATCTATCTGGGCGACCACGTCCGGGTGCGCCTGGAAGTCTGCGGCAAGAGCGACTTCTTCGTGAAACAGCCGATTGCCGAGCTCGATCCTGCGCTGGCAGTAGGTGACGTGGTGCCGCTTGGCTGGCAAGTCGAGCACGTTCGCGCGCTCGACCCGCTTCTAGAGGCGAATTGATCGCCCCCCTGCAACACCAACCTGCACGTGGAGAACACAATAAATGTTGAGATCCCTGAAATTCACCGCCCTGGCACTGGGCATGATGGGTGCGGCGCACGCCATGGCGGCGGGCCCGGACCTGACCGTGGTGTCCTTTGGCGGGGCGAACAAGGCGGCCCAGGTCAAGGCCTTCTATGCCCCTTGGGAAGCGGCGGGCAAGGGCAAGATCATCGCCGGCGAATACAACGGCGAGATGGCCAAGATCAAGGCCATGGTCGACACCAAGAGCGTGTCCTGGGACCTGGTAGAAGTGGAGTCCCCGGAACTGTCCCGCGGTTGCGACGAGGACATGTTCGAGCAACTGGACCCGGCGCTGTTCGGTAACAGCGAAGACTACGTCAAGGGCGCGATCCAGCCGTGCGGCGTGGGCTTTTTCGTCTGGTCCACGGTACTGGCCTACAACGCCGACAAGCTGAAAACCGCTCCGAGCAGTTGGGCTGATTTCTGGGACGTCAAGCAGTTCCCGGGCAAGCGCGGCCTGCGCAAGGGCGCCAAGTACACCCTGGAGTTCGCCCTGATGGCCGACGGCGTCGCGCCCAAGGACGTGTACAAGGTCCTGGCCGGCAAGGATGGCCAGGACCGTGCCTTCAAGAAACTCGATGAGCTCAAGCCCTACATTCAGTGGTGGGAAGCCGGCGCCCAGCCGCCGCAGTACCTGGCTTCCGGCGACGTGGTCATGAGCTCGGCCTACAACGGCCGGATCGCCGCGGTGCAGAAGGAAAGCAACCTGAAAGTGGTGTGGAACGGCGGCATCTACGACTTCGACGCCTGGGCCATTCCAAAAGGCCTGGACAAGGCTCGCGCCGAAGCGGCGAAGAAGTTCATCGCCTACTCGGTGCAGCCGCAGCAGCAGAAGACCTATTCGGAGAATATCGCCTACGGGCCGGCCAACACCCAGGCCGTGCCGCTGCTGGCCAAGGACATCCTCAAGGACATGCCGACCACTCCGGAAAACATCGCCAACCAGGTGCAGATAGACGTCAGCTTCTGGGCTGACAACGGTGAGCAACTGGAACAGCGCTTCAACGCCTGGGCTGCCAAGTAACCACCCCCTGCCGTTGTAGGAGCGAGCTTGCTCGCGAAGGCGTCATCAGCATCAACCTTGATGGTGAAGCACAGCCTTCGATGCGCGGCCAAGCCCGCTCCTGCCGCCGGGTGGTTTGTATTCGAAAGATCGATTTGCGGAGTTTGTCATGACCATCACCGTTCCCCTGAACGCGGTCACCGGCCCGACCCTCAAGCAGCGGCTGGCCCGTGCCGAGCGGGTCAACCGCTGGAAGGCCCAGGCGCTGATCGCGCCCCTGGTGCTGTTTCTGCTGCTGGTGTTCCTGGTACCGATCGTGGCGCTGCTGTACAAGAGCGTCGGCAACCCGGAAGTGGTCGGTGGCATGCCGCGCACTGTGGCGGCCGTGAGTGCCTGGGACGGTCGTGGCCTGCCTGCCGAAGGGGCCTACAAGGCGTTGAGCGAAGACCTGGCGGACGCCCGCAAGAATCAGACCCTGGGCGACCTGTCCAAGCGCCTGAACATGGAGTTGGCCGGCTACCGCAGCCTACTGACCAAAACCGCCCGCGCCTTGCCGTTCAAGGCCGAGCCCGAATCCTATAAAGAAGCCATGGAAAGCCTGGATGAGCGCTGGGGCGACCCGGCCTACTGGCAGGCGATCCGCCGCAACACCAGCAGCCTGACCCCTTACTACCTGCTGGCGGCGGTGGACCATCGCATCGACGACCTGGGCGAACTGGCCCCGGCTACCCCGGACCAGTCCATCTACCTGGACATCTTCGCCCGCACCTTCTGGATGGGCCTGGTGATCACCGCCATCTGCCTGGCCCTGGCCTATCCCCTGGCGTACCTGCTGGCCAACCTGCCGGCGCGCAAGAGCAACCTCCTGATGATCCTGGTGCTGCTGCCGTTCTGGACCTCGATCCTGGTGCGAGTGGCGGCGTGGATCGTGCTGCTGCAATCGGGTGGCCTGATCAACAGCGCGCTGCTGGCCATGGGGGTGATCGACAAGCCCCTGGAACTGGTGTTCAACCGCACCGGGGTCTACATCTCCATGGTGCACATCCTGTTGCCGTTCATGATCCTGCCGATCTACAGCGTGATGAAAGGCATCTCGCCGACCTACATGCGTGCGGCGATCTCCCTGGGCTGCCATCCGTTCGCCAGCTTCTGGCGGGTGTATTTCCCGCAGACCTACGCCGGGGTCGGCGCTGGTTGCCTGCTGGTGTTCATCCTGGCGATTGGTTACTACATCACCCCGGCATTGCTGGGCAGCCCGAACGACCAGATGGTCAGCTACTTCGTCGCCTTCTATACCAACACCAGCATCAACTGGGGCATGGCCACGGCCCTGGGCGGCCTGCTGTTGCTGGCGACCATCGTGCTCTATCTGGTTTACAGCTGGCTTGTGGGCGCAAGCCGCCTGCGCCTGAGCTAAGGAGAGAATCGAAATGCTGAGCCCCTACATGTCGCCCGTCGAACGGGTCTGGTTCTACAGCTTGCGGATTCTCTGCGGCTTGATCCTCTTGTTCCTGGTGTTGCCGGTGCTGGTGATCATCCCGCTGTCGTTCAACTCCGGCAGTTTCCTGGTGTACCCGCTGCAGGGCTTTTCGCTGCACTGGTACCAGGACTTCTTCGCCTCTGCCGAGTGGATGCGCGCGCTGAAGAACAGCGTCATCGTGGCGCCGGCCGCAACCTTGCTGGCCATGGTCTTCGGCACCCTGGCGGCCATCGGCCTGACCCGCGGTGATTTCCCCGGCAAGGCGCTGGTGATGGCCCTGGTGATTTCGCCGATGGTGGTACCGGTAGTGATCATCGGTGTGGCCAGCTACCTGTTCTTCGCCCCGCTGGGCATGGGCAACAGTTTTTTCTCGCTGATCATCGTGCACGCGGTGCTTGGGGTGCCCTTCGTGATCATCACCGTGTCGGCAACCCTGCAGGGCTTCAACCACAACCTGGTGCGGGCCGCGGCCAGCCTGGGCGCCTCGCCGCTGACCACATTCCGCCGGGTGACCTTGCCGTTGATCGCCCCCGGGGTCATCAGTGGCGCGCTGTTCGCCTTCGCCACCTCGTTCGATGAAGTGGTGGTGACCCTGTTCCTCGCCGGCCCGGAGCAGGCCACCCTGCCGCGGCAGATGTTCAGCGGCATCCGCGAGAACCTCAGCCCGACCATCGCCGCTGCGGCCACGTTGCTGATCGCCTTCTCGGTGATCCTGCTGCTGACCCTGGAATGGCTGCGTGGGCGCAGCGAGAAACTGCGCACGGCTCAGGCCTGAGCCCCTCGGGCGGCCTTGTACTAAGGTCTGGGCCGCCCCGTCCCCTCTGCTTGTCGTTCACCCGTAAACTGCGCGCTTCCCATGCTTACTGTGGAGTCGCGGGTGAACTTCAACGATGCCAGTTTCGAAGAGCTGCTCAATGCGCTGCATGACGGCGTCTACATCACCGATGGCCAGGGCCAGACCCTCAAGGTCAACCAGGCCTACGAGCGCCTCACCGGCCTGAACGGCGCCGAGCTGCTGGGGCGGCCGATGCAGGAGCTGGTGAAGAGCGGGGTGATTTCCCAGTCCGCTTCACTACGGGTACTGCAGGACGGTCGGCCGGTGTCGGTGATGCAGAGCCTCAGCCACGGCAAGAAGTTGCTGGTCAGTGCCACGCCGATCCTCGCCGCCGACCAGAGCATTCGCTATGTGGTCAGCACCGTGCGCGACATGACCGAGCTGCTGCGCATCAAGCGCGAGCGCGACGAGTTGCAGCAGCTCAAGCAGCTGCGCACCAGCACTGCGCGGCTGCATGCGGGCCAGCGTGACGACCTGTTGCAATCACCGCTGATGGCCGACCAGGAGGTTTCCGGGCGGGTCTTTGCCCAGGCCCGGCAAGTGGCCGACTGCGACGTGAAGGTGCTGCTGCAGGGGGAGACGGGTGTGGGTAAAACCCTGGTGGCGCAATTTATCCACAACGCCAGTGCTCGTGCCCGCGAACCGTTCCTGGCCCTCAACTGCGGGGCGCTGCCGGAGAACCTGATCGAGGCCGAGCTGTTCGGCTATGCCCCGGGTGCCTTCACCGGTGCCGGCAGCAAGGGCAAGCGCGGGCTGCTGGAACTGGCACACAACGGTACGTTGTTTCTCGACGAGATCGGCGATCTGCCCCTGGCGGTGCAGGTCAAGCTGCTCAAGGTCATCGAAGAGAACCGCTTCATTCCGGTGGGCGGCCTGGAGCTCAAGGAGGTGGATGTGCGCATCATCAGCGCCACCCATCACGACCTCAAGCAGCGGGTGGCCGAGAGCAAGTTCCGCGCCGACCTGTATTACCGCCTGAATGTGGTGCCCATCGCGATCCCGGCCCTGCGCGAGCGCAGCGAGGAAATCGGCCCCTTGCTGGAGTACTACCTGGAGCACTTCAACCAGCGCTATCAGCGTGAGGTGCAGTGGAGCCTGGAAGCCCTGGAACTGCTGGGCGAGTACGCCTGGCCGGGGAACATCCGCGAGCTGATCAACGTGGTGGAGCGCCTGGTGGTGACCTGCTCCGGCCAGGTGATAGAGGCCCTGGACCTGCCGGAGGACCTGATCGAGCAACAGGCCCGCAACACCGACGACAGCCGCCTGCCGCTGCGCAAGGTGCTGGAGAACGCCGAGCGCCAGGCGATTCGCGCGGCCCTGCAACTGCACAAGACCACCCGCCTGGCCGCCAAGGCGCTGGGGGTGAGCCAGGCCACGGTGGTGCAGAAGATGAAGCGCTGGGAACACTCTGATTAGGATTCTGATCAGAGCTGCCTGCAGCGATCAGCAATTCAATCGCGACGGCCCGGTCATTCCCCTGGATTTCCTTCCAGAGCCTTGTAGATCAAGGCTTTGCGTATCTTGGCACAGCTTTCGCTCTACAGCCTGCGAGCCCATTCGAGAGTGGCCGCCTGACGGCGCTCTTGCCACAACAATTAAACAAGGCCGAGCTGATGAGTATCTCTGCGTTCAAGATTGCCAACAAACTGATTACCGGCCAGGGCGCCATCGAACAGCTGGACGCCGAACTGGCGCGCCTGCAGATCAGCAACCCGCTGATCGTCACCGATGCGATCCTGGTCAAGTCCGGCACCGTCGATCTGGCCCTGGCCCACCTGGGCGGGCGCGCCTACCGGATCTTCGACGAGGTCCAGCCGGAGCCGGAAATCGCCATAGTCCAGGCCTGCACCCAGGCTTACCGGGCCGGTGGCCACGATGGCCTGATCGGCCTGGGCGGCGGCAGCGCCATTGATATCGCCAAGGCGGTGGCGGCGTTCGCCGGCCATGAAGGCGCGCTGGAAGAGCTGTTCGGGGTGGATCAGGTGCAGCGCAAGGGGCCGCCGCTGATTGCCATTCCTACTACTGCGGGCACCGGTTCGGAGGTGACCAACGTGGCGATCCTCTCGGACAAGGTGGCCCAGTTGAAAAAGGGCATCGTCAGCGATTACCTGCTGCCGGACGTAGCGCTGGTGAGCCCGGTGATGACCCTGACCTGCCCGCGCAGCGTCACCGCCGCCAGTGGCGTCGACGCGCTGGTGCATGCGGTGGAGTCCTACCTGTCGCTCAACGGTTCGCCGATCACCGACTCCCTGGCCCTGGGCGCGATCCGCCTGATCGTCAGGGCGCTGCCCAAGGCCTACGCCAACCCGGCCAACCTGCAGGCCCGGGAAGACATGGCCACCGCCAGCCTGATGGCCGGCATGGCCTTCGGCAATGCCGGAGTCGGTGCGGTGCATGCCCTGGCCTATCCCCTGGG
This sequence comes from Pseudomonas sp. GW823-FHT03E05, assembly GCF_058796855.1. NCBI lineage: Bacteria > Pseudomonadati > Pseudomonadota > Gammaproteobacteria > Pseudomonadales > Pseudomonadaceae > Pseudomonas > Pseudomonas sp. GW823-FHT03E05. The sequence continues at coordinate 27,977 of NZ_JBXAJB010000003.1, read as the reverse complement.
CGGGCGTTTCAATATCGCCCACGGGGTGAGCAACGCGCTGCTACTGCCCTACGTCATGGCCTGGAACAAGATGGCCTGTGTCGAGCGCTTTCGCGATATCGCCCAGGCCATGGACCTGCCGATCGCCGGGCTCAGTGATGGTCAGGCCGCAGAGCAGGCGGTCCAGGCCATGGCTGCGCTGTGCGCTGCGGTGGACATCCCCACGGGCATGCGCAGCTTCGGTGTGCCCGAGGACGCGATCCCGGCCATGGCCGTGGAAGCGGCGGGTATCCAGCGGCTGATGCGCAACAACCCGCGCCAACTGAGCCCCGGCGATATCGAGCAGATCTACCGGGCTGCCTATTGATCGATCCTTGCCCGTGCCAACTGGCGCGGGCCGCTTTACACCGCCACCAATACCAATAAGACAGGTGCAGTTGATGCCAACGCCTTCCGACACTCGGCACGAAACGCCGTACATCGCCCTTGGCCCGTTCAAGGTGCGTTTGCCCTTTATCCACTACAAATTCGAGCTGCCGGACTACCTGCAAGGCTTGCTGATGTGCGCCGTCGACCTCGCGGCCATTCCACTGATGACCGAGTTCCTCGGCATGCCCTTCGAGATGGCCTTGGCTGTGGTCATGCTTAACGGCCTGTTGTACCTGGCCCACCACCTGCTGGGCGACCCCGTGGTGCCCGGCTGGATCACCCCGGCGGTGCCGCTGCTGATGGCCTATTGCGCGCAGTTTCCCGTGGGCCCGGAGCGTGTCCACGCGCTGATTGCCTTCCAGCTGATGCTCGGGGTGTTCTCCATCGCCCTGGGGGCCACCGGCATGGCGCGCAAGGTGGTGGGCTTCGTGCCCTCGGCGATCAAGTCGGGAATCATTGTCGGCGCCGGGCTCAGTGCGGTGACCGCGGTGTTCCAGGTGGGCGGCAAGTTCGACAGCTTTCCCTGGACCATTTCCATCGCCATCGGCATTGCCTTCTACCTGATCTTTTCCCAGCATTTTGCCCAGCTCAAGCTGCGTAACCGCTTCTGGTGGAACTTCGCCAAGCTGGGCATCCTGCCGATCATCCTGCTGGCGGTAGTGCTGGCGCCGCTGTTCGGTGAAGCGCCGTGGCCGACCATCCAGTGGGGCCTGAGCAAGCCGGACTTCATCGGCCTGTGGAACAACTACACGGTGTTCGGCCTGGGCATGCCGCCGCTGTCGATGTTCATCAGCGCGCTGCCGACCATGCTCGCGGTGTACATCATCGTCTTTGGCGATGTGCTCAGCGCCAAGGTGCTGCTGGACGAGGCCGAGCAGATCCGCACCGACGAAAAGGTCGACTACGACCCGGACCGCTCGCACCTGATCTTCGGCGGGCGCAACGCGTTCATGAGCATCTTCGGTCCGGACATTGCCATGTGCGGGCCGAAATGGGCGGCGATGCTGGTGGTGGTGATCGAGCGCTTCAAGGGCGGGCCCAAGGCCATGAAGTCGATCTATGGCGGCATGGGTTCGTTCCGCTGGGGCACCAACACCGGCTTGCTGCTGTTGCCGGTAGTGACCCTGGTGCAGCCGATTCTCGGGGTCGCGCTGGCGCTGACCTTGCTGATCCAGGGCTACGTCAGCGTGCGCCTGGGCATTCTCGAGGCCCGTAGCCAGCGTGACCTGGGCATCGCAGGGGTGATCGGTGCAGTGCTGGCGATCAAGGGCGCCAGTTGGGGCTTTGCCATTGGCGTGGTGCTGTGCCTGCTGATCTACGGCAAGAACTTCTTCAAGGGCGAGAACGACCGGACTTTCAGCAAGGACCTGGGCGCCGCGGACGCAACTGCCGTCCCGGGTGCCCAGCCAGGGCCCCAGGCCAAGCCCGCCCGGGCGGTGGAAAGCGAGGTGGCCTGAGCCTTCGCGGGCAACGTGAGCACTGTCGTGATGCCGATCGGGCATCGCGACAGCCCGGTTGCGCAATCCCCAGCTACGCTTGTGCCGGCTCCCACCTTTATATAAGAGGCTGCGCACATGAGTATTTCCTCTTTCAAGATCGCCCATAAATTGCTGACCGGCAGCACCGCCATCGAGCAACTGGCTGCCGAGCTGACCCGCCTGGATGTCGATAACCCGCTGATCGTCACCGATACTGCCCTGCTCAGGTCCGGCACGGTGGAGCTGGCGCTGGCCCACCTGGGGGAGCGCAGTTACGAAGTCTTCGACCGGGTGCAGCCCGATCCGGAAATCGCCATCGTCGAGGACTGCATGCAGGTGTACCGCGAGGGCGGGCATGACGGGCTGATCGGCCTGGGCGGCGGCAGCGCCATCGATATTGCCAAGAGTGTGGGGGCCTATGCCGGCTATCACGGCGCCCTGGAGGACCTGTTCGGCATCGACCAGGTGCCGCGCAAGGGGCCGCCGCTGATCGCCATTCCCACCACCGCAGGCACTGGTTCGGAAGTGACCAATGTGGCGATCCTCTCGGACCGGGTCGCGCAATTGAAGAAAGGCATCATCAGCGACTACCTGCTGCCGGACGTGGCCCTGGTCAGCCCGCAGATGACCCTGACCTGTCCACCGCGTGTCACCGCGGCCAGCGGCGTCGATGCCCTGGCGCATGCCATCGAGGCCTACCTGTCCCTCAATGCTTCCGCGATCACCGACTCCCTGGCCATCGGCGCCATCAAGCTGATCGTCAAGGCTTTGCCCAAGGCCTTTGCCAACCCGGCCCACCTGCAGGCCCGGGAGGACATGGCCACCGCCAGCCTGATGGCCGGCATGGCCTTCGGCAATGCCGGGGTCGGTGCGGTGCATGCGATGGCCTATCCCCTGGGCGGACGCTTTCATATGTCCCACGGGGTCAGCAATGCCTTGCTGCTGCCCTATGTCATGACCTGGAACAAGATGGCCTGCGTCGAGCGTATGCAGGATATCGCCGAGGCCATGGGGGTACAGACCGCGCACCTGAGCGCCAGCGAGGCGGCCGACCGGGCAGTGGAGGCCATGGCAGCGTTGTGTGCGGCGGTGGAAATTCCCAGCGGCTTGCGCAGCTTCGGCGTGCCCGAGGATGCGATCCCGGCCATGGCCGTCGAGGCCGCGGGTATCGAGCGCTTGATGCGCAACAACCCGCGCCGGCTGAGCCCCGCCGATATCGAGAAGATCTATCGCGCGGCCTACTGATCATCGCGGTTACGGTGTGCGCTCCAAAGCATGAGGTATACAATGCGCGCCATCGTGATTCTGCTCAAAAAAGGTGCGTCATGCAGCCCTTCGCTATTGCTCCGTCGATTCTCTCCGCCGACTTCGCCCGTCTGGGCGAGGAAGTGGACAATGTCCTGGCCGCCGGCGCCGACATCGTGCATTTCGATGTCATGGACAACCACTATGTGCCAAACCTGACCATCGGCCCGATGGTCTGCGCTGCGCTGCGCAAGTACGGGATCACCGCGCCGATCGATGCACACCTGATGGTCACTCCGGTGGACCGCATCATCGGTGACTTCATCGAAGCGGGCGCCACCTACATCACCTTCCACCCCGAAGCCACGCTGCATGTGGACCGTTCCCTGCAGATGATCCGCGAAGGCGGTTGCAAGGCCGGCCTGGTGTTCAACCCGGCAACTCCGCTGGACGTGCTCAAGTACGTGATGGACAAGGTCGACATGGTGCTGCTGATGAGTGTCAACCCGGGCTTTGGCGGGCAGAAGTTCATTCCGGGTACCCTCGACAAGCTGCGTGAGGCTCGTGCCTTGATCGATGCCTCCGGGCGGGATATCCGCCTGGAAATCGACGGTGGGGTGAACGTGGGCAACATCCGCGAAATCGCTGCCGCAGGCGCCGATACCTTTGTGGCAGGCTCGGCGATCTTCAATGCGCCGAACTATCAGGAAGTCATCGAGAAGATGCGTGCCGAACTGGCGTTGGCGCGACCATGAGCGCCTTTGAGCAGCTGTTCCAGGGGCGCCTGCCACGGCTGGTGATGTTCGACCTGGATGGCACCCTGGTCGATTCGGTACCGGACCTTGCGGCCGCCGTGGATCAGATGCTGCTCAAGCTGGGGCGCAAGCCTGCCGGTGTCGAGGCGGTGCGTGAGTGGGTTGGCAACGGTGCGCCCATGCTGGTGCGCCGGGCCCTGGCCAACAGCCTGGAGGCCCAGGGTGTCGACGATGTCGAGGCCGAGTATGCGCTGGAGCTGTTCAATACCGCCTACGAGGACAGCCACGAGTTGACCGTGGTCTATCCCGGTGCGCGCGAGACTCTCAAGTGGCTGCACAAGCAGGGCGTGGAAATGGCCCTGATTACCAACAAGCCCGAGCGTTTCGTGGCCCCCTTGCTGGACCAGATGAAAATCGGTCGGTATTTCCGCTGGATCATCGGCGGCGATACCCTGCCGCAGAAGAAACCCGACCCGGCGGCGCTGTTCTTTGTGATGAAGATGGCCAGCGTGCCGGCCTCGCAATCACTGTTCGTCGGCGATTCGCGCAGTGACGTGCTGGCAGCCAAGGCGGCGGGGGTCAAGTGCGTCGCCCTGAGCTACGGCTACAACCACGGCCGGCCGATTGCCGAGGAGTCGCCGGCGCTGGTGATCGACAACCTGCGGGCGCTGATCCCCGGTTGCTTAGAACCTGCCGCTGAGATAACGTTGCCCGACGCTGTTCCATCCCATTCTGGAAACTCCATCGTGGTGGTCACTCGCAAACTCTGGATGAAAGTCATCAAGGCCCTGGCCCGCTGGCGTTGGCGCGCCTGATTTTTGTCTGGCCGGCCCCGCCGGCACGTTTGCATACCTGACTGTTAGACCCTCAAGCCACGAGGCACCCCATGATTCGCGAAGAATTCCTGCGTTTGGCCGCAGCCGGTTACAACCGTATCCCGCTGGCCTGCGAAACCCTTGCCGACTTCGACACCCCGCTGTCGATCTACCTGAAACTGGCCGACCAGCCCAACTCCTATCTGCTGGAGTCGGTGCAGGGCGGTGAGAAGTGGGGGCGTTACTCGATCATCGGCCTGCCGTGCCGCACTGTGCTGCGGGTGCACGGCTTCCAGGTCAGCGTGACCCATGATGGCGTGGAGATCGAAAGTCACGAAGTGGCCGACCCGCTGGCCTTCGTCGAGGAATTCAAAGCCCGCTACAACGTCCCGACCATTGCCGGCCTGCCGCGTTTCAACGGTGGCCTGGTGGGCTATTTCGGCTATGACTGCGTGCGTTATGTCGAGCCGCGCCTGGGCCCGTGCCCGAACCCGGATCCGATCGGTGTGCCGGATATCCTGTTGATGGTCTCCGACGCGGTAGTGGTGTTCGACAACCTGGCGGGCAAGGTGCACGCCATCGTGCTGGCCGACCCTGGCCAGGACAACGCCTTCGAAGCCGGCCAGGCACGTTTACAGGAATTGCTGGCGCAACTGCGCCAGCCGATCACTCCGCGTCCGGGCCTGGATTTCAGCAAGCAGCTGGCCGCCGATCCGCTGTTCCGCTCCAGCTTTACCCAGGCTGACTATGAGCGGGCCGTGGACACCATCAAGGAATACATCCTGGCCGGTGACTGCATGCAGGTGGTGCCGTCCCAGCGCATGTCCATCGATTTTTCGGCGGCGCCCATCGACCTGTACCGGGCGCTGCGCTGCTTCAACCCGACCCCTTACATGTACTTCTTCAACTTCGGTGATTTCCACGTAGTGGGCAGCTCGCCGGAAGTGCTGGTGCGGGTCGAAGACAACCTGATCACTGTGCGGCCGATCGCCGGCACCCGCCCGCGGGGCGCCTCCGAGGAAGCCGACCTGGCCCTGGAGCAGGACCTGCTGTCGGACGCCAAGGAGATCGCCGAGCACCTGATGCTGATCGACCTGGGACGCAACGACACCGGTCGGGTCTCGGAAATCGGTTCGGTGAAACTCACCGAAAAGATGGTCATCGAGCGCTATTCCAACGTGATGCACATCGTTTCCAACGTCACCGGCCAGCTCAAGGCCGGGCTGACGGCCATGGATGCGCTGCGGGCGATCCTGCCGGCGGGCACCCTGTCCGGCGCACCGAAAATCCGTGCGATGGAAATCATCGACGAGCTGGAACCGGTCAAGCGTGGGATCTATGGCGGCGCCGTGGGTTACTTCGCCTGGAACGGCAACATGGACACCGCCATTGCCATTCGCACGGCGGTGATCAAGAACGGCGAGCTGCATGTACAGGCCGGCGGCGGGATTGTTGCCGACTCGGTGCCGACCCTGGAGTGGGAAGAGACGCTGAACAAGCGTCGCGCAATGTTCCGTGCCGTGGCACTGGCGGAACAGACCCCTGCATCCAAGGCTTGAGGAGTTGCTGTCGTTGATTGGTTTTGTGAGGATCCTGATGTCTATCAGGTCCTCATGAAATCCAGTGCTGTGGTGTATATCAATCGAGCGCGGGAGCGATAAGCGCCCAGCTGCTGCGCTGATGAAGGCCCCGAGCATTGCGCCCTAAGGTCTTAGGCCTGCCTGATATTTTCCTGCGGTTTTTCGAAGGCAACGAACAGTTGGTCTGCGGTGATAGTGCCAAGGTCCAGGCGCATGTTGGCTTCAAGCATGGCGAACAGGCGGGTGAATACATCGAATACCTTGCAGTGTTCTTCCATGCCTGAGAACGGGTTGTCGATCTTCTCGGCGATCAGCGAGCTTTCCTGTACGGCGTCATAGACCTCACGCAAGGTGATATCGCTGGCTGGGCGTGCGAGGGTCAGGCCGCCGTGGGCGCCGCGCCATGACTTCAGAATATTGGCTTTGACCATCAACGACACGAGACTGCGTACCCGGGTGGGATGAGTCTTGACCCACTTGGCAATGGTCTCGGTACGCAACCTCTGCGGCGCGTTGGCCGCTACGAACGAGAGGATGTATGAGGCGGTGATCAGGCGGGTCGACTGACTCATCTAGTTTGAATTCTCTCTTCAGTGGTAGGGCAGTAGCGACATTCCGATCTGCCCCTTCGAACCGATAGTACTGACAAAACCCCGCCTAGCAAGAGCCTCGCTCGTAAAGAAAAGGGGATTGGCAGCGACCTGTTTTTGAGCTTAATGTATTTGTCACGATGACAATTACAAATATTTTGCATCAGTGCGTGCAAGGTCGGCTGAATCCTTTTCTCTGCGGTTCAACAGAGGCAATGCCATGAGCGATAACAACAACAAAATAACTCAAGCGATGCACGACAGCGGCCTGCCGCGTCGGGATTTTCTCAAGTACAGCGCAGCGGCGGTTGCCGTGGCCGGGGCGTTTTCAATGGGCTTGCCGCAACGCGGCTGGGCCGGGGAGGCCACCCCGAAAGCGGGCGGCGTGCTGCGCATGGGCCTGGCCGGTGGCAGTACTACCGATTCTCGTGATCCAGGTTCATGGAGCGACACCTTTACCTTTGTCGGTTTCTCGGCGGTGTACAACACCCTGAGCGAAATCGGCGTCGATGGCACGGCGATCCCCGAGCTTGCCGAGCGCTGGGAATCCAGCCCCGATGCACGCATCTGGACCTTCACCTTGCGCCAGGGGGTGACCTTCCATAACGGCAAGACTCTGGATGCCGGCGATGTGGTCGCCTCAATCGGGCATCACCTGGGCGACAAGTCCACCTCGGCGGCCAAGACCGTGCTCGGCGATGTTGCCAAGGTCAGCGCCCAGGGCAATGACACCGTGGTGTTCGAACTGCATTCGGGCAATGCCGACTTCGCCTACGTGGTGGCCGATTATCACCTGGTGATCATGCCCGCCAAGGACGGCGCCACCGACTGGCAGGCAGGGATCGGCACCGGCGGTTATCGCCTCAAGGGCTTCGAACCCGGCGTGCGCATGGACCTTGAGCGCAGCCCGGATTACTGGAAAGCCGGCCGCGCGCATTTCGCCAGCGCCGAGTTGCTGGCCATCGCCGATGGCGCCGCGCGGGTCAACGCCCTGGTCACCGGCCAGGTCGATGTGATCAACAAGGTCGATCTCAAGACTGTCGCCTTGCTCAAGCGCAACCCCAATCTGGTCATCGAAGAGACCAAGGGCGCCCAGCACTACACCTTCCCGATGCTGACCGACAGCCAGCAGTTCCAGGACAACAACATCCGTCTGGCGCTCAAACATGCGATCAACCGCGAAACCCTGCTGGCCTCGGTGCTTTATGGCTATGGCCAGATTGGCAACGACCACCCGATCCAGCCCGGTAGTCGCTTCCTCAACAGCGCCCTGGAGCAGCGTGGCTATGACCCGGACAAGGCGCGTTTCTACCTGCGCCAGGCCGGGGTCGATTCGCTCAAGGTGCGCCTGCAGGCTTCCGATGCCGCTTACACCGGCGCGGTGGATGCCTCGGTACTGTTCAAGGAGCAGGCACGCCAGGCCGGTATCGACATCGACGTGGTGCGCGAACCAGCCGACGGCTTTTTTTCCAATGTGTGGATGAAGCAGCCGTTCACCACCTCGTTCTGGTACAGCAGCCTGACCGCCGACCGCATGTTCAGCATCGGCTACGCCAAGGGCGCGGCATGGAACGAGACGCACTGGGACAACGCCCGTTTCAACCAGCTGCTCAACGCCGCTCGCGGCGAGATGAACGCGCCGCTGCGCCAGGAGATGTACAACGAAATGCAGGCCCTGTGCCGTGACGAGGGCGGGGCGATCGTGCCGCTGTTCGCAAGCTCCGTGGCCGCACGCTCCAAGCGCGTGGCCCACGGCGGGCTGACCGCGCCCTACGGCGAGCTCGATGGCCTGCGCTTGATCGAGCGCTGGTGGCAGGCGTAAGCCCGACACTTTTTGCACCTTTCTTCGTTGATCCTGTTCGAGGAGCTGTACGGTGAATAGCCTTTGCAAACTGTTGCTCCAGCGCCTGGCCCTGGGCCTGTTGTCGCTGTTGGCGGTGTCGGTGATCATCTTCCTGGCCGTTGGCATGCTCCCGGGCGATGTCGCCCAGGCCATGCTCGGCCAGGCGGCAACTCCCGAGACCGTCGCTGCCTTCCGTGCCCAACTGGGCCTGGACCTGCCGCCGCTGACCCGCTTCGGCCACTGGGCCTGGCAACTGCTGCACGGTGACCTGGGCCTGTCGCTGGCTAACCAGCGGCCGATTGCCGAGCTGATCGGCACGCGCCTGGGCAACACCTTTAGCCTGGCCTTGCTGGCAGCGCTGGTGTCGGTGCCGGTAGCCTTGCTGCTGGGCATGCTCGCGGCGCTGTACCGCAACAGTTGGTTCGACCGCCTGCTCAACACCAGCGCCCTGAGCGCGGTGTCGTTCCCGGAGTTTTTCGTCGCCTATATCCTGATCCTGGTGTTCGCGGTCAAGCTCAACTGGTTGCCGAGTATCTCCAACCTGGCCCCGGGGGCATCGTTCGCCGAGGTGCTGGAGCGCTCGCTACTGCCGGTGCTGACCCTGAGCCTGGTGGTGGTCGCGCAAATGATGCGCATGACCCGCGCGGCCTTGATCAACGTGCTGGCCAGCCCCTATATCGAGATGGCCCGGCTCAAGGGCATCAGCCAGGCGCGGATCATCTTCCGCCACGCCTTGCCCAATGCCCTGGCACCGATCATCAACGTGGTGGCACTGAACCTGGCCTACCTGGTGGTCGGCGTGGTGGTGGTCGAGGTGGTGTTCGTCTATCCGGGGCTCGGCCAGTTACTGGTCGACTCGGTGTCCAAGCGCGATATCCCGGTGGTGCAGGCCTGCAGCCTGATCTTCGCCGCCACCTACATCCTGCTCAATACCACGGCCGACGTGCTGTCGATTGCCAGCAACCCACGCCTGATGCATCCGAAGGGGTAAGCCATGAGCCTGATCAAAGCGTTGTTGCGGGCGCCCATGAGCGCCCAGTTCGGCCTGCTGGTGATTGTTGCCTACATACTGGTGGCGCTGTTCGCGCCGGTGCTGGCGCCGTATGGCGAGACTGAAGTGGTCGGCGAAGGTTTTGCGCCTTGGGGCGGGCAGTTCCTGCTGGGTACCGATAACCTGGGCCGCGACATGTTCAGCCGCCTGGTGTATGGAGCGCGCAACACCCTGGGGATTGCCTTCCTGACGACGCTACTGGCCTTTGCCGTCGGCGGTTTCTGCGGGCTGGTAGCGGCGATCAGGGGCGGCTGGATCGACCAGGGCCTGTCGCGGCTGGTGGATATCCTCATGGCCATCCCGCAGCTGATCTTTGCCTTGCTGATCCTCAGCGTGGTCGGCACCAACGCCACCTCGCTGGTGCTGGTGATCGCGCTGCTCGATGCCACCCGGGTGTTTCGCCTGTCACGGGCGGTGGCGATGACCGTGGTGGTCCAGGACTTCGTCGAGGCCGCCCGGCTGCGTGGCGAAGGGCTGTGGTGGCTGGTCAGCCGCGAGGTGCTGCCCAATGCCGCCGCGCCGCTGATTGCCGAGTTCGGCCTGCGTTTTTGCTTTGTGTTTCTGTTCATCAGTGCGTTGTCGTTCCTGGGCCTGGGCATCCAGCCGCCGACCGCCGACTGGGGCAGCATGGTCCGCGACAATGCCGTGCTGATCACCTTCGGCGATATCAGCCCGCTGCTGCCGGCCCTGGCAGTGGCGCTGATCACCGTCAGCGTCAACTTTGTCGTGGACTGGGTGCTGCATCTATCCAGCGGCCTGAAGGAGTGCTGAGCATGACCGTTCATTCAAGTGACAAGCCGCTACTGGAGATCCACGACCTGCGTATTGAAGGCCATTATCAGGGCGCTTGGCACCCGCTGATCAAAGGCATCGACTTGAGCCTGCAGCGGGGCGAAGTACTGGGCCTGATTGGTGAATCGGGGGCGGGCAAGTCGACTCTGGGTCTGGCCTCCATGGGTTATGTGCGCGACGGTTGCCGTATCACGGGTGGCTCGGTGCGCTTCGATGGCCAGGAACTGGTGGGCGCCAAGCCCGAAGCCCTGCGCAAGCTGCGCGGCCTGCGTATCGCCTATGTCGCGCAAAGCGCGGCGGCCTCGTTCAACCCCGCGCACCGGCTGATCGACCAGCATGTCGAAACCGCGGTAAGGAACGCTGGTATCGACCGTGCCAAGGCACAAGCCGAAGCAGTGGAGCTCTACCGCATACTGCGTCTGCCCAACCCCGAGCAGATCGGCCAGCGCTACCCGCACCAGGTCTCCGGCGGTCAGTTGCAACGGGTGATGACCGCCATGGCCATGGCCTGCCACCCGGACCTGATCATCTTCGACGAACCGACCACGGCGCTGGATGTCACCACCCAGATCGAAGTGCTGGTGGCGATTCGCGATGCGGTGAAAACCTACGGGAGCGCCGCCTTGTACATCAGCCACGACCTGGCAGTGGTGGCGCAAATGGCCGACCGCATCATGGTTCTGCGTCACGGCAAGCTGGTGGAGGAGGCCGACACCCGGACCATGCTCGACGCCCCACAGCAGGATTACACCAGATCGCTTTGGGCAGTGCGTAGCTTGCGCACCGAACCCAAGCCGTGCCCACCGCAGGCAACACCGCTGCTGGAGGTACGCAAGGCCAGCGCCAGCTACGGCCATCAGCCGGTGCTGCATGATGTCTCGCTCAAGCTCTATCGTGGCCAGACCCTGGCGGTGATCGGCGAGTCGGGCAGCGGCAAGAGCTCTACGGCACGCTTGATCACCGGGTTGTTGCCGCCGACCAGCGGCCAGGTGTTGTATGACGGAAAAGCGCTGCCAGCTGATTATCGCCAGCGCAGCAAGGAGCAATTGCGCCGATTGCAGATGATTTACCAGATCCCCGACACCGCGCTCAACCCGCGCCAGCGCATCGTCGACATCATCGGCCGGCCGCTGAGTTTCTACCTCGGCCTCAAGGGCCAGGCGCTGCGCCAGCGGGTCGCCGAGCTATTGGAGATGATCGAGCTGGACCCGGCGTTGTACATGGATCGCCAGCCCCGCGAACTGTCTGGCGGGCAGAAGCAGCGGATCTGTATCGCCCGGGCTCTGGCGGCCGAGCCGCAACTGATCATCTGCGACGAAGTCACCTCGGCCCTCGACCAACTGGTGGCCGAAGGCGTTCTGAAGCTGCTCAACCGCATCCAGCAGCAACTGGGCGTGGCCTACTTGTTCATCACACACGACGTCGCCACCGTGCGCGCCATTGCCGACGAGGTACTGGTGATGCAGCGTGGGAAGGTGGTCGATCACGGCTGCCGGGAGGAGATCTTTACCCCGCCGTACCGCGACTACACCGGCTTGTTGTTCTCCAGTGAGCCAGAAATGGATCCGGACTGGCTCGACCATTTGCTGGAGAAAAGGGCGCTGGTTTCCTGACTTGGCCATGGCAAGAAAAGCGCCCCTTTGATCAAGTGGCCGTGCTTCTGGGGCCAGAAGAGGCGGAACGCCCCTTGAGCCGCACGGCTAAGAAGGCGCAAACAGGCTGCCACCACCTTAAAGAGCGCCGTTTCGGTGATGGACTTGTGGCGTTTAAAGGGCCTCCAAGCCATCTGCCGAGGCGGGCTGCGTAACGCGGTGCGCATGTCGTGCCCCCGCCTTTGCAGTGCGCGGCGTGCACGGGACCGGCCATGCATTGCGCTCCAACGGAGTGGGGCAGGTATCAACCAGCGGAGTGAGTGCCGCAAGACCCAGCGGCAAATTGCAATCGACGCAGCCCCTTGATGAACGGTACAATCGCGCCTCGAAGCTCGGCTGCGGAACGCCGTCGAGTGCTCAATTACGGTTAGGTCCTATGCTTTGCATTGCAACGATTCGTTTTAGTCAGTGGTGGCGCTTCCAATAGGAAGCGGCACGTCGTTGCGGTTTTTTAACCGAACCCTGCCGCCGTAATCGGCAAGCAGGGATCAAGGATCTAATAGCTCTCCGGCACGGCGGCTCCAAACCCCAGGAGAACGCTGCATGCCAATCAGTCTCCCCACGCAGTACACCTTCGCCCGGCGGCAATGCCATCGGGTGCATCGTCATGCCCAACGTTCTGCCGGCTTGCGCTGGCGATGGCCGACGATGGCGTGGCGAGCTGAGCGACATTGCATAGATAAGGCGGTTCAATTCCATCACCTTGTCTGCCCTGCCGACAGCTTGCAGCATTCGGGTGCGCAAGCTCGCCCGGCACGCTCCACTGCGCTTGTGTATATCAATGTGCATATCGACACCCTGAGTTGCATGCACACCTACTTTAAAATCAATAAGTTGGAGCATGTATGCTGCTGATGATTGATAACTACGACTCCTTCACCTACAACGTCGTCCAGTACCTGGGCGAGTTGGGAGCTGAGGTGAAAGTAGTGCGCAATGACGAACTGACCGTGGCTCAGATCGAGGCGCTCAAGCCCGAGCGCATCGTGGTCTCGCCCGGGCCTTGCACGCCGACCGAAGCCGGTATTTCCATCGAGGCGATCAAGCACTTCGCCGGCAAGCTGCCGATTCTCGGCGTATGCCTGGGGCATCAGTCCATCGGCCAGGCCTTTGGCGGCCAGGTGGTGCGTGCCCGGCAAGTGATGCACGGCAAGACCAGCCCGGTGTTCCACCGCGACCTGGGGGTGTTCAACGGCCTGAACATGCCGCTGACCGTAACCCGTTACCACTCGTTGGTGGTCAAGCACGAGAGCTTGCCCGAGTGCCTCGAAGTCACGGCCTGGACCCAGCTGGAAGACGGCTCCGTCGACGAGATCATGGGGTTGCGCCACAAGACGCTGAATATCGAGGGGGTGCAATTTCACCCCGAGTCTATTCTCACCGAGCAGGGCCACGAGCTGTTCGCCAACTTTCTCAAACAGAGCGGCGGCACGCGCTAAGGACTTTTCATGGATATCAAGACTGCCTTGAGCCGTATCGTCGGCCACCTGGACCTGAGCACCGAAGAAATGCGTTCGGTAATGCGTGAAATCATGACCGGCCAATGCACCGATGCGCAGATTGGCGCCTTCATGATGGCCATGCGCATGAAAAGCGAAAGCATCGACGAGATCGTCGGTGCGGTGTCGGCAATGCGCGAGCTGGCGGACCGGGTCGAGCTGAAAACCCTGGATGGCGTGGTGGATGTAGTGGGCACCGGCGGCGACGGGGCGAACATCTTCAACGTGTCCACGGCTTCCTCCTTTGTGGTCGCAGCGGCCGGTTGCACTGTGGCCAAGCACGGCAACCGCGCGGTGTCCGGCAAGAGCGGCAGCGCCGACCTGCTGGAAGCGGCCGGGATCTATTTGAACCTGACCCCGGTCCAGGTGGCGCGCTGCATCGATAACGTCGGCATCGGCTTCATGTTTGCCCAGTCCCATCACGGGGCGATGAAATATGCCGCCGGCCCGCGTCGCGACCTTGGCCTGCGCACCCTGTTCAACATGCTCGGCCCGCTTACGAATCCGGCCGGAGTCAAGCATCAGGTGGTAGGCGTGTTCACTCAGGCGTTGTGCCGGCCCTTGGCCGAAGTCTTGCAACGCCTGGGCAGCAAGCACGTTCTGGTGGTGCATTCCCAGGATGGTCTGGACGAGTTCAGCCTGGCTGCGCCCACCTATGTGGCCGAACTGAAGAATGACCAGATCATCGAGTACTGGGTACAGCCCGAGGATCTGGGCATGAAGAGCCAGAGTCTGTTCGGCCTGGTGGTGGAAAGCCCGGCGGCGTCCCTGGAGCTGATCCGCGATGCCCTGGGGCGCCGCAAGACAGAGCATGGCCAGAAGGCCGCCGAAATGATTGTGCTCAATGCGGGTGCGGCGCTGTATGCCGCCGATCATGCCAGTAGCCTGAAAGAGGGCGTGGCCCTGGCTCACGACGCCTTGCACACCGGCCTGGCCCGGGAGAAGCTCGAAGAGCTGGGTGCCTTTACCGCGGTGTTCAAGCAGGAGAATGAAGGATGAGTGTGCCGACAGTTCTGGAAAAAATCCTCGCCCGTAAAGCCGAGGAGGTTGCCGAGCGCAGCGCCCGCGTCAGCCTGGCCGAGCTGGAAACCCTGGCGCGTGCTGCCGATGCACCACGGGGTTTCGCCCGGGCCTTGCAGGATCAGGTCAAGCTCAAGCAGCCGGCAGTGATAGCCGAGATCAAGAAGGCTTCGCCGAGCAAAGGCGTGATCCGTGAGAACTTCGTTCCGGCGGACATTGCCAAGAGCTACGAGAAAGGCGGTGCCACTTGCCTGTCCGTGCTGACCGATGTCGATTACTTCCAGGGTGCCGATGCGTACCTGCAGCAGGCCCGCGCCGCCTGCAAGCTGCCGGTGATCCGCAAGGACTTCATGATCGATCCGTACCAGATCGTCGAAGCCCGCGCCCTGGGCGCCGACTGCGTATTGCTGATTGTCGCTGCGCTGGATGACGTGCGGATGGCGGAGCTGGCGGCGGTGGCCAAGGGCGTTGGCCTGGATGTGCTGGTGGAAGTGCATGACGGTGATGAGCTGGAGCGGGCGCTGAAGACCCTCGACACACCTCTGGTTGGGGTCAACAACCGCAACCTGCACACCTTCGAAGTCAATCTGGAGACCACCCTCGACCTGCTGCCACGCATTCCCCGCGAGCGCCTGGTGATTACCGAGAGCGGCATCCTCAACCGTGCCGATGTCGAGCTGATGGAAATCAGCGATGTCTATTCGTTCCTGGTGGGTGAGGCGTTCATGCGTGCCGAAAGCCCGGGCAGCGAATTGCAGCGTCTGTTCTTCCCTGAGCGCGGTGTGCCGGTCAGCGGCTCGACCCTGGACTGAACCCGTGACAATGAACAAGCCGGCGATGCCGGCTTTTTCATGCCTATCGCCAAGGATTTCTACTGCCATGACTCAACCCCTTGCCTTGACTGTCGAAGCCGGCCTGCAGGCCGAGCAAGATCTGCTGGCCCTGGTGTGTACCGGTGTACAAGAGTTCGGCCTGCTGTTCTGGCAGCCCAGTGACCGGGCGCTGGTGATGCCTCGGCGCTTGAGTCGCCTGCCTGGATTTGAACGGGCCTGCGAGGAGTCGGCCGCCAACGGCTGGCCGGTGCTGCTGCGCGAAACCGGCGGCGAGCCGGTGCCGCAGTCGGCGGCCACGGTGAACATCGCCCTGGTCTACGCCCCGCCACGCAGCGAAGGGGATCAGGGCCGGATCGAAACCGCGTACCGGCGCCTGTGTCAGCCGATCTGCGACCTGCTCAGCGAACTGGGGGGCAACCCGTCATTGGGCGAAGTGGAAGGGGCGTTCTGCGATGGTCGCTTCAACGTCAACCTGGACGGGCGCAAGATGGTCGGCACCGCCCAGCGCTGGCGTCAGAGCAAGGGTGGCCAGCGACCAGTGGGCCTGGTGCATGGTGCCTTGCTGCTGGATAACGAACGCGATTCGATGGTGAGCGCGGTCAATACTTTCAATCAGGCCTGTGGCCTGGAACAGCGCTGCCGGGCCGAAAGTCATATCGCCCTGCACGAGGCCTTTGCGGCGCCCGATGCGCTAGTGCGGTTGGAGAGCCTGTACCGGCAGATGCTCAAGGGCTTCCTGGGGGATTAGCGGGTGCCGAACACCACCATGGTCTTGCCCTTGACGTGAACCAGGTTGCGTTCTTCCAGATCCTTGAGGACGCGACCGACCATTTCCCGTGAACAACCGACGATCCGGCCGATTTCCTGGCGGGTGATCTTGATCTGCATGCCATCCGGGTGGGTCATGGCGTCCGGTTGCTTGCAGAGCTCCAGCAGGCAGCGGGCCACCCGCCCGGTCACGTCGAAGAACGCCAGGTCGCCGACCTTGCGCGTGGTGTTGCGCAGGCGCTGGGCGATCTGCCCGCTGAGCACATAGAGGATGTCCGGGTCGTTCTGCGACAGTTCGCGGAACTTGGCGTAGCTGATCTCGGCAACCTCGCACTCTACCTTGGCGCGCACCCAGGCGCTGCGCTGCTGCTCATGGCCGGCCTCTTCGAAGAGCCCCAGTTCGCCGAAGAAGTCTCCGGCATTGAGGTAGGCGATGATCATCTCCCGACCGTCATCGTCTTCGATGAGGATGGTCACCGAGCCCTTGATGATGAAGTACAGGCTGTCGGACACATCACCGGCGCAGATGATGTTGCTCTTGGCCTGATACCGGCGGCGTTGACAGTGCATGAGCAACTTGTCGAGATTTTTGATCTTGGGGGTGGGGGCAATAGCAACCATGGTTGTATCCCGAAAAGACTGCACGGTATGAGGTGTTTTTTTTATGGGGCGTAAAACGAAGGTGTTGAACGCTGGCGATGCGCCAGTCATTTGGCGTCAGCTTAACAGACACGTCCTTGGCTCAATTAAGATTTTTCTTATCGAAAACCGGTAATGAGGGACAAACGGTCAAAGCGCTGTGGCTGGAAAACCCTGTGCTAAGCTGGCGACCCTTTTTTAACAGTGGAGTCTTGGCGATGAAGGCACGCATCCAATGGGCTGGCGAAGCCATGTTCCTCGGCGAATCGGGCAGTGGCCACGTAGTGGTGATGGATGGCCCGCCGGAAGCCGGTGGCCGCAACCTGGGTGTTCGCCCTATGGAAATGCTCCTGCTCGGCGTGGGCGGTTGCAGCAACTTCGATGTGGTCAGCATTCTCAAGAAGTCGCGCCAGGCGGTTGAAAGCTGCGAGGCGTTCCTGGATGCCGAGCGTGCCACCGAAGACCCCAAGGTCTTCACCAAGATCCACATGCATTTCGTGGTCAAGGGCCGGGGCCTCAAAGAAGCCCAGGTCAAGCGGGCCATCGAGCTGTCTGCCGAGAAATACTGCTCGGCGTCGATCATGCTCGGCGCGGCCGGTGTGGCCATCACTCACGATTACGAAATCGTCGAGCTGGGCTGAACTCGCGCGGATTCTGGCGGTAAAAGAAAAGGGCGCTTCGATAGCGCCCTTTTTGATGCCCGTGGTTTGGAATCAGATCCGGTAGGTGCTCTTGGTCATGACCTTGGCCAGCAGGCTCATGCCGAATTTCACCGGCGCCGGGAAGCGGAACCCGCCGGCTTCGAGCGCGGTTTCAGCGTGATGTTCTTCGTCGATGCGCATCTGTTCGAGAATCGCTCGGGACTTTTCGTCTTCGGCCGGCAGTTGCTCCAGATGCTCGTTCAGGTGCTTGCACACCTGGTCTTCGGTGGCGGCAACGAACCCCAGGCTGACCTTGTCGCTGATCAGGCCTGCCGCGGCGCCGATGCCGAAGGACAAACCGTAGAACAGCGGGTTGAGCACGCTCGGGTGGCTGCCCAACTGGCGGATGCGCTGTTCGCACCAGGCCAGGTGGTCGATTTCTTCTTCGGCGGCATGTTCCATGGCCTGGCGTACCTGAGGCAGCTTGGCGGTCAGGGCCTGGCCCTGGTACAGCGCCTGGGCGCAGACTTCCCCGGTGTGGTTGATGCGCATCAGGCCGGCCACGTGCCGGGTGTCCTCGTCACTCATCTGCGCTTCCGGCTGCACGATGGCCGGCGACGGGCGATAAGGTTGGCCGCTGAAAGGCAGCAGCGTGCGCATCGCCATATCGGCTTGCAACAGCAGGCGGTCGATCGGCGAGTAGTGACGTTGGGTAGTCATGCTTATCTCCGGGAGAAATCTCGGCGACCAGTTTACTCCAATCAAAGGAGCGAAAACTGCGCTGGATCAGCGCACCCTCGTCCTCGATGGTCCGAGAGGGCGCTGCGCAAGGGGGGGGTGGGGGCAATCAGCCCGGCGGCCAGTTCATCTGGCGCTGACCCAGCACGTGCATGTGAATGTGATACACGGTCTGCCCACCCAGCTCGTTGCAGTTCATGACGACCCGGAAGCCGTCTTCGCAGCCTTGCTCCTTGGCCAGGCGCTGGGCGGTGAACAGAATGTGTCCGGCCAGGGTCTTGTCGTCCTCGGTGAGGTCGTTGAGGGTACGGATGGGTTTCTTCGGGATCACCAGGAAATGCACCGGCGCTTGCGGGGCAATATCGTGGAAGGCCAGAACCTGGTCGTCCTCGTAGATGATCTTCGCGGGTATTTCTCTGTTGATGATCTTGGTGAACAGAGTATCCACAGCTGTTTCTCCATTGGGTTGGTCCGGGCCGAGTGTACTCAGGTGCACAAGGTGCGCCCAGCCCCGACTCTTAACGTGGGCAGTAGGCCCGATTGACGTAACCGACGATCTTGCGGGTCAGCCAGCGTGAACTCAGGCGGGCGCTGAAGGCCATCCAGCGGTTCAGGCGGCCGGGAATGATGATGGCGCGGTTCTTTTCCAGGGCGCGGACCGCATACAGCGCGACCTCCTCGGGGCTCATGAGCAGCTTGCTGTCCTTGAGTTTGGTGGTGTCCATTTGTGCGGTGCGGAAAAATGCGGTGCGGGTCGGCCCCGGGCAGAGTACCGAGACCTTCACCGCGCACTTCTTCAATTCTTCGCGCAACCCTTCGGAGAAATGCAGGACATAGGCCTTGCTGGCGTAGTAGCTGCTCATCCAGGGGCCGGGATAGAAGGCTGCCACCGAGGCGACATTGAGGATCTGCCCGCCGCCCAGCAGCGCCATGCTGTTGCCCAGGGCATGACACAGGCGGGTGAGGGCGAGGATGTTGACCTCGATCAGGTCCTGCTCGGTCATCCAGTCCTGGGCCAGGAACGGGCCGCTGGTGCCGATGCCGGCGCAATTGACCAGCAGGTCGATCTGCCGGTCACCCTCCTCCAGCTCCAGCAGGAAACCGGACAGGCGCAGTGGTTCGCCCAGGTCGCAGGCGCGGAACAGCACTTCGACGCCGAAGCGCTGGGTCAATTCCAGGGCGATGCATTCCAGCTGATCACGCTGACGGGCCACGAGAATCAAGTTACGGCCGCGCCGGGCCAGTGCTTCGGCCAGGGCCAGGCCTATGCCGCTGGAAGCACCAGTGATCAGAGCGTAACGGGTCATGCATTTCTCCATCGCAACGGCCGGCGGCCTGCGACGGGGGAGGGTCGCAGGCCCGGGCGCGTTTATTCTTGCTCGGACTCGGATTCTACAGGGGCGGCGATATCGGCGGGTTCGGCATCTTCATCGGCGCTGCTGGAGTCGATGCTTTCGCTGTAGCTGGTTTCGCTGTAGCGATCTTCCAGGGAGCTCAGGCCGCCGGCTACCATGCCCACGATCAGTGCGACGATCAGGACGACCCACATCCAGGACAGCACCTTGACGGCGGTGGTGTTGGGCGGTGGTGGTGCGCCGTAGCGGTTGGCCACGTTGCTGCCCGGGCTGACCATCAGCACCAGAGGGAAGATGCTGCCAACGATGGGCACGAAGTTCAGCAGCCACAGCCAGCCCGACCAGCCGAGATCGTGCAGGCGCTGCACGCTGATCTGAATGCTGACCACGAGGAAGCCGATGAAGACCACGATACCGCCGACAATCCCCAGGCCGGTGAGCAGGGTGGAATTGAACACCGCCGCGGACAGGATACCGAAGAAGGCGCCTACCCCGACCACGGCCAGCATGGCCACCGTCAGGACCAGAGTCCAGGCCAGGTAGCGCAGGCGACCGATACGGCCTTCGAAGCTGAATACGTTGAGTGCGGCGTATTGTGGGATTGCATCGCCTACTACGGCTTGCGGGGGCGCATAGGGCGACTCGCTGAGGCTGCTGGCCCTGGGTGTGGGGGTTACTGTGTCTAGATCCAGCTTCAGGGCCTGCTCGGATTCGATGCGGGCATCGATCCCGGCGTTCTTCAATGCTTCCAGATAGCGCTGGGCGTCGGCCTGCGTCAGGTCGCGCTTGAGCTCCACCTGCTGGCCGCTGAACAGGCGTTCTACGGCGGCGGCATCGCTTTTGAACAGTTCGGCGAGGTTCAGTTGGGCAGTGGCTTTTTCCACGCCGGGCAGCAACGTGCCGTCGAAAACGATCTTGTAGCGGGTTTCGCTCATGGGGGCATCCCTGTCACTTGAAAAGAAGGTTTACATAAAAGACCGACAGTTTAAGGCCAGCGCCCCTCGGCTGGCCAAAAAACTAATGAGAACGGGTTAACGTGGCCAGCGTTTGCTCAGTTGGCTGGCGCGTTGCTGGGCCTCCTGATATTCGCTGTCCAGGCGCGCGATCAATTGGTCGACGCTGGGCAGGTCGTCGATTTCACAGACCCCCTGGCCTGCGGACCAGACGGTTTTCCAGGCTTTTGCCTCATCACTGATGGGGTTGAGCTTGGAGCCGAAGTTGATCTCACCTTTGCCTTGCAGGGCGGCCAGGTCGAAACCTGCGTTCTCCAGGCTTTGGCGCATGAAGCTGGCAGGTACTCCAGAAACCGCGGCGGTATGCACGATGTCGGCGGCTCGAGAGCTGAGTAGCATCTCTTTATAGGCATCCGGTGCGTGGCTTTCGGTGGTACCGATAAAGCGGGTGCCCAAGTAGGCGAGGTCGGCGCCAAGCAGCTGTGCGGCAAGAATCTCGTGGCCCCGGTTCAGGCAGCCGGCCAGTAGCAGGGTCTTGTCGAAGAACTGGCGGATCTCGGCGACCAGAGAGAAGGGGCTCCAGGTGCCTGCATGGCCACCCGCTCCGGCAGCGACGGCGATCAGCCCATCGACACCCGCCTCGGCGGCTTTCTCTGCGTGCCGGCGGGTGGTCACGTCATGAAATACCAGGCCGCCGTAGCTGTGCACGGCGTCCACTACTTCCTTGACCGCGCCGAGGCTGGTGATGACGATCGGTACCTTGTGCTCGATGCAGATCTGCAAGTCGGCCTGCAGCCGTGGATTGCTGTTGTGCACGATCAGGTTCACGGCGTAGGGAGCAGGGTTCTCCAGCTTGGCCAGGCCCGCTTCGATCTCCTCCAGCCAGGCCTTGAAACCGCTGCTTTCGCGCTGATTGAGGGCGGGAAAGCTACCCACCACACCATTGCGACAGCAGGCCAGGACCAGTTCCGGGTTGGAGATCAGAAACATCGGCGCGGCCACCAGGGGCAGGCGCAGACGTTGTTCGAGCAAAGCGGGCAGTGACATTGGAGTACCCCCAGGGAAGCGACTAGTTAGAGTTAGAACGGCCGTACAACGACCAAAATTACAATAGCCAGCAATATCAGAACCGGTACTTCATTGAACCAGCGATAAAAGACATGGCTGCGGGTGTTTTCGCCACGGGCGAAGCGCTTCACTTGCGCGCCGCACATGTGGTGATAGCCGATGAGGATGACCACCAGGGTCAGTTTGGCGTGCATCCAGCCGCCCTGGCCGAAATACGCGCTGGGGTTGAGGCTGATCAGCCAGATGCCAAAGATCAGTGCCGCGATCATCGCAGGCCCCATGATGAAGCGGTACAGCTTGCGTTCCATCAGGCAGAAGCGCTCGCGGCTGATGCTGTCCTCGCTTTGGGCGTGGTAAACGAACAGGCGTGGCAGGTAGAAAAGGCCGGCAAACCAGCAGACCACGCTGACGATATGAAAGGCTTTGAGCCATAGATAGAGCATTTTTAGTTATTCCCAGGTTCACGGTGGCGAAGATAGTAGAGGGTAGAGCGTCCGCACGTCACCTTGACGGTTGTCGCAGGGGCGCGCCGCCCCTATTATCGGCAGCTTTCCAGTGGGTTCGTTGAGGGCAGGTTTATGGTCAAGGTCGGTATCGTCGGCGGCACGGGTTACACCGGTGTCGAACTGCTGCGTCTGTTGGCACAGCATCCGCAAGCGCGAGTGGAAGTCATCACTTCGCGATCCGAGGCTGGCCTGGCCGTTGCCGACATGTACCCGAACCTGCGTGGCCATTACGACGGCCTGGCGTTCAGCGTGCCGGATATCAAGACCCTTGGTGCCTGTGACGTGGTGTTCTTTGCCACCCCCCATGGCGTGGCGCATGCACTGGCTGGCGAGCTGCTGGCTGCGGGGACCAAGGTCATCGACCTATCGGCAGACTTCCGCCTGCAGGATGCCGATGAGTGGGCCAAGTGGTACGGTCAGCCTCACGGTGCCCCTCAATTGCTGGACGAAGCGGTCTACGGCCTACCGGAAGTCAATCGCGAACAGATCAAGAAAGCCCGTTTGATTGCGGTTCCTGGCTGCTATCCAACCGCAACCCAGCTCGGTTTCCTGCCGCTGCTGGAAGCCGGCCTTGCCGACACTTCCCGGCTGATCGCCGACTGCAAATCCGGTGTCAGCGGTGCTGGCCGTGGCGCCAGCGTCGGGTCGCTGTACTCGGAAACTTCCGAGAGCATGAAGGCCTATGCGGTCAAGGGGCACCGTCATTTGCCGGAAATCCGTCAAGGCCTGCGCCGGGCAGCAGGCAAGGAAGTTGGCCTGACGTTCGTACCGCACCTGACGCCGATGATTCGCGGTATCCACTCCACGCTCTACTCCACGGTGGTGGATAAGTCGGTGGATCTGCAGGCGTTGTTCGAGAAGCGTTATGCCAATGAGCCGTTTGTCGATGTAATGCCGGCCGGCAGCCATCCGGAGACCCGCAGTGTGCGGGGTGCCAACGTGTGCCGGATTGCCGTGCACCGGCCGCAGGATGGTGATCTGGTAGTGGTACTGTCGGTCATCGACAACCTGGTCAAGGGCGCTTCGGGCCAGGCGGTGCAGAACCTCAATATCCTGTTCGGCCTGGATGAGCGTTTGGGGCTGTCCCACGCGGGCATGCTGCCTTAACGTCGTTTTTGCGTGAACAAAAAGGCCCGTCTGACGGGCCTTTCTGCTTTATACGGGTGGCTGTACGACTATTGATATACCGTAACAATAGTTGACCGCTTTTCTGGGAGAAGCGGATAATGCGCGTCATTACGCAGTATGGCGGCTTAACGCCGGGAGATAGTCAGCATGAGCGTTGAATCCTTCACCCCCACGGCTTTGCAATTCACTCAAGGTGCAGCGCACAAGGTGAAGACCCTGGTCGATGAAGAGGGTAATGATCGCTTGAAGCTGCGCGTATTCGTTACGGGCGGCGGTTGTTCGGGGTTTCAGTACGGTTTCACTTTCGATGAGGAAGTGGCCGAGGATGACACCATCGTCGAGCGCGAGGGCGTGAGCCTGGTGGTCGATCCGATGAGCTTCCAGTACCTGGCCGGTGCTGAAGTGGACTACCAGGAAGGCCTGGAAGGTTCGCGGTTCGTGATCAAGAACCCCAATGCCACCACTACCTGTGGTTGCGGGTCGTCGTTCTCGATCTGACCAGCCGGCAGTAGCCATTCGCCGAACGCCGCAGGGGCCTGGGATCCTGCGGCGTTTTGCTGTCTGCTGTTCAAGCCGGGTAGATGGCGCCTAGTACACGCAGGCCACGGGCGCCGGTGACGCTGGGCCGGTTGGCAGCGATGCCTTCCAGGCAGCAGTGGGCCAGCCAGGCAAACGCCATAGCCTCTACCCAGTCGGGATCTACGCCATACGCCGCAGTGCTGCTGACCCGTGTTTGCGGGAGGAGGGCTGCCAGGCGGCCCATGAGCGCTGCGTTATGCGCGCCGCCGCCGCACACCAGCAGCTCCTGGGTGTCACTTTGAGCGCTCTGCAGCGAATCGACGATGGTTAGAGCTGTCAGCTCCAGAAGGGTAGCCTGCACGTTTTCGGCGGCAATAGCGCCCCGTGCCCTCAGATGCCGCTGTAGCCAATCAAGATTGAATACCTCGCGCCCGGTGCTCTTCGGGCCTTGGGTGGCGAAGAACGGGTCGCTGAGCAAGGCTTGCAAGAGGGGCGGATCAACCTGGCCGCTGGCAGCCCACTGGCCATTGCGGTCGAAGTTCTCTGCGCGTTTGGCCTGGATCCAGGCATCGAGCAGGACGTTGCCCGGGCCACAGTCGAATCCGGCCACCGGCTTGGCGGTTTCGATCAGGCTCAGGTTGCTGAACCCGCCGACGTTCAGCACGGCGCGGTTTCCCGGGCGCTGGTCGAACAGGGCTTCGTGAAAGGCCGGAACCAGCGGCGCGCCTTGCCCGCCCGCCGCCACGTCGCGGCTGCGGAAGTCGCTGACAACAGTGATCCCGGTCAGCTCAGTGAGCAGGGCCGGGTTGCCGATCTGCACCGTGAACCCGCGGCTTGGCTCATGGCGCACGGTTTGTCCGTGGCTGCCGATAGCGCGAATGTCTTGAGGATGCAGTTGCTGTTGTTGCAGAAGCTGGTTGATGCCCTGGGCGGCCAGCTCGACCCAGTGCTGTTGGGCGATGGCGGAACGGGCGATCTCGTCGGGGCCACTGGCGCACAAACCCAGGAGTTCGGCGCGCAGGGTATCGGGCATGGGGATGTAGCGAGTGGCGACCAATCTGAGCGCCGGGCTTTGCTCGATCAGGGCGATGTCCAGGCCATCAAGGCTGGTACCGGACATCACACCTATATAGAGCGCCATGGCTTAGCGCTTGCTCGAGGCCAGCATCGTGGCCTTTTCCTGATCCATCCGGGCCATCAGAGGCTGGCTCTGCTGCAGGAAGCGTGCTCGTTCGGCCTTGGCGATCGGGTCGGCCATGGGCAGCTTCTGGCCCAGCGGATCCACGTGGACACCGTTGACCTGGAACTCATAGTGCAGGTGCGGTCCGGTGGACAGCCCGGTGGTACCGATATAGCCGATGACCTGGCCCTGTTTCACCGAGCCGCCAGTCTTCACACCCTTGGCAAAGCCCTGCATATGGCCGTACAGGGTGCGGTAGGTGTTGCCGTGCTGGATGATCACGGTATTGCCATAACCGCCACGACGGCCAGCTAGCAGCACCTTGCCATCACCGGCAGCCTTAATTGGCGTGCCCCGTGGCGCGGCATAGTCCACGCCCTTGTGGGCACGGATCTTGTTCAGGATCGGGTGCTTGCGGCCCATGGAAAAGCGCGAGCTGATGCGAGCGAAATCCACCGGTGTACGGATGAAGGCTTTGCGCATGCTGTTGCCATCAGCGGTGTAGTAGCTGCTGGAACCCTGTTTGTTGGTGTAGCGCACTGCGGTGTAGGTCTTGCCACGGTTAGTGAAGCGCGCGGAGAGGATATTGCCTGTACCGACTACCTTGCCGTTGGCGACTTTTTGCTCATAGATCACGTCGAATTCGTCACCCTGGCGAATATCCTGGGCGAAGTCGATGTCGTAGCCGAAAACGTTGGCCATATCCATGGTCAGGCTGTGGGACAGCCCGGCGCGTGCGGCAGACTGCGAAAGCGAGCTGTTGATGACGCCGTGGACATAGGCAGAACGAACCACTGGCTTGGTGATCACGCGGCTGAACGTAAAGCCCTTGGGGCCTTTGGTCAGGGTGATGGTTTCCAGGTCGCTGACCTTGCTGTGCAGGTTGTTCAGTTGGCCATCAGGCGTCAGCTCAAACTCCAGCTTCTGGCCATGCTTGAGCTGGGAGAATTGCTTGGCCTGCTTGTCGCTGGCCAGTACTTCATGGACAGAAGTGGCTGGCAGGCCAACCTTTTCAAAGAGTGTGGAGAGGGTGTCGCCCTTGGTGACCAGAACTTCCCTGTGGCCGGGGGCTTTTGGCTCCTCCACGGCAGCAGGCACAGGTGCGGTTTCTGCGGTTTGCGTGGTGTCTTCGGCGGTGTTTTCGATCTGTGCGAAAGGTGAGGCAACGGCCTCGCTTGTGGCTTGTTCGGTGGATGCGGCGTCTTGATCTTGTGTCAGTTGCTCGATCGGGCTTTCCAGATCAAGGCTCAATGTCGTTTTTTTTGCTTCTACATCACTGGATGGAAATACCAGAAGGGCCAAGCTGAGAAGGGCCGCGATGCCACTTGCGGCGAGCAGGTGGCTCTTCGGATAAAGCGGTGGCGCTTTAGACGGTTCGGTGGTCATAGGTAATTTGACTTTGAAAAGATGAAATGGAAAAGATGAATGACATGATGAAGATGAAATAACTGTATAAAATATAACCAAATCATCTGTGACGCAAGGGCGCGGGCACTCTGCTTTCGGAATGCTCCCGTACGCCGGGCAAAACTTGTAATTAGTCCATGATCTTGTATGGTTGGTTCCCTTTTGAATCTGAGCCTTGCGGGTCTGTTATGAAGTCGGTTGAAGAGCAGCTAGCGCTGATCAAACGTGGTGCGGAAGAGTTGTTGGTCGAGTCCGAGTTGATCGAGAAGCTCAAGCGCGGCGAACCGCTGCGCATTAAGGCTGGCTTTGATCCGACGGCGCCGGATCTGCATCTCGGGCATACCGTACTTATTAATAAGCTGCGTCAGTTCCAGGACTTGGGTCACCAGGTAATCTTCCTGATTGGCGACTTCACCGGCATGATCGGTGACCCCAGTGGCAAAAGTGCCACGCGCCCACCCTTGACTCGCGAGCAGGTCCTGGAAAACGCAGAGACCTATAAAAGCCAGGTCTTCAAGATTCTTGATCCTGCCAAGACTGAGGTGGCTTTCAACTCCACCTGGATGGACAAGATGGGGCCGGCGGACTTCATTCGTCTAACTTCCCAGTACACCGTTGCGCGGATGCTCGAGCGCGACGACTTCGACAAGCGCTATTCGACCAATCAGCCGATTGCCATTCATGAGTTCCTGTATCCGCTGGTGCAAGGCTATGACTCAGTGGCATTGCGCGCCGATGTCGAGTTGGGCGGTACCGACCAGAAGTTCAACCTGCTGATGGGGCGTGAGCTGCAGCGCGGTTACGGTCAGGAGGCTCAGTGCATTCTGACCATGCCATTGCTCGAAGGGTTGGATGGCGTCAAGAAGATGTCCAAGTCTCTGGGTAACTATGTCGGTATCCAGGAGGCGCCTGGCGTGATGTACGGCAAGCTGGTGTCCATTCCTGATGCGTTGATGTGGCGTTACTTCGAGTTGCTCAGCTTCCTCTCCATGGATGAGATCAATGCATTCAAGGCGGATGTAGATGCTGGCGCTAACCCGCGTGACATCAAGATCAAGCTGGCCGAAGAGATTGTTGCGCGCTTCCATGGTGAAGAGGCTGCTGCAAATGCTCACCGTGCCGCAGGTAACCGCATGAAAGATGGCGAGCTGCCTGATGATCTGCCGGAAATCGAGCTGGTTGCTGCCGAGGATATGCCGATTGCGGCTGTCCTTAATAAGGCAGGGCTGGTGAAGAACGCCGCAGTGGCTCGGGATCTTCTAGGTTCGGGTGGTGTGCGGGTGGATGGTGAGGTTGTCGATCGCACCTATATATATGCAGTAGGTTCAACCCATGTGTGCCAAGCCGGCAAGAAGGCATTTGCACGTATTACGCTTAAATCCGAATAAAACTGAAAATAGGTGTTGACGGCGAATTGTATCTCTCTATAATTCGCCTCACTTCCGGCGCAGTCGAAACGGAAAACTCCTTGAGATTCAACGAGTTACGCAGTTTTCGATAGCGGTTACGCTTCA
>NZ_JBXAJB010000002.1:405792-1137019 GCF_058796855.1 Pseudomonas sp. GW823-FHT03E05 | reverse complement strand
CATCGCCGATGGTAGTGTGGGGTTTCCCCATGTGAGAGTAGGTCATCGTCAAGATTAAATTCCGAAACCCCAACTGCACATGCAGTTGGGGTTTTGTTTTTGCGCGACATAAAAGCCCGGCGCTTTCTCTGTCACTGTTTGCTCGACCTGGCTGCCACTGCCCGGTGACAGTGCTAAGGTTCCGCCCTAGCTTTTTGCATTCTCCAAGGAAGCCTTTATGCCGGACGCCTCGTCCCTCAACCCTGGTTTCATGGTGGTTCACGGTAACCGCCTGGACGAGTTGCGCAGCCTGGTGGTCAGCTGGATGCGGCGTTATCCCCTGGCGCCCCTGGAAAATGAAATTGCCCTGGTACAGAGCAACGGTATCGCCCAATGGCTGAAACTGGCCCTGGCCGAAGACCCCGAAGTGGATGACGGCGGTGGCTGCGGTATTGCCGCTGCCATTGATGTGCAATTGCCGGGCAGTTTCATGTGGCAGTTGTACCGCCTGGTCCTGGGGCGAGACGAAATCCCGCCCAAATCCCTGCTGGATAAAGCTCCCCTGACCTGGCGGCTGATGCGCCTGTTGCCGGAGTTGATCGATGAGCCGCATTTCGAACCCCTGCAACGCTTCCTGACCCACGACAGTGACCTGCGCAAGCGCTATCAATTGGCCGAGCGTTTGGCCGATCTGTTCGACCAATACCAGGTATATCGAGCCGACTGGCTGGAGGATTGGGCCGCCGGCCGCCACCAACTGCGCAATGGTCGTGGTGAAACCAAGGCCCTGACGCCTGCCAACTGCTGGCAGGCCGAGCTATGGCGCGCGCTGCTGTTGGATGTCGGCACCGAGGGGATGGCCCAGAGTCGCGCAGGCGTTCACCAGCGCTTTATCGAGCGGATCAACCAACTGGAGGTGGCGCCCAGGGGCTTGCCGTCCCGAGTGATCGTTTTCGGTATCTCTTCGCTGCCGGCCCAGGCCCTGGAGGCACTGGCCGGGTTGGCCCGCTTCAGTCAGGTGCTGCTGTGTGTGCACAACCCTTGTCGCCATCACTGGGCCGATATCGTTGCCGACAAGGACCTGCTGCGCCACCAATACAAACGCCAGGCGCGCAAGGCCGGCATGCCTCAGGCCCTGGATCCGCAAACCCTGCACCAGCACGCCCACCCGCTGCTGGCCGCCTGGGGCAAGCAAGGCCGTGACTACATCAACCTGCTGGACAGCTATGACGATCCCAACAGCTATCGCAGCGCTTTTCGCGATGGTCGGATCGATCTGTTCAGTGACAGCCAGCCGGCCAGCATGCTCCAGCAATTGCAGGACGACATTCTCGAACTGCGCCCGCTGAACGAAACACGTGAGTTGTGGCCGCAGGTCGATATCCAGCACGATCAATCGATCCGCTTTCACATTGCCCACAGCGCCCAGCGAGAAGTGGAAATCCTTCACGACCAGCTCCTGGCGCGCTTCAGTGCAGAGCCCGATCTGCGGCCCCGGGATGTGATCGTCATGGTCCCGGACATCGACAGCTACGCCCCGCATATCCGCGCCGTGTTCGGCCAGCTGGAGCGGGATGACCGGCGCTTCATTCCCTTTACCCTCACTGACCAGGGCCAGCGTGGCCGTGACCCGCTGCTGATCGCCGTCGAACATCTATTGAAGCTGCCGGACAGTCGTTTTCCGGTCAGTGAGATTCTCGACCTGCTGGACGTTCCAGCCCTGCGTGCGCGTTTTGGCGTCGACGAAGCCGACCTGCCGACCCTGCACCGCTGGATTGAAGGTGCCGGCATCCGTTGGGGAATGAATGCCGAGCAGCGCGCAGAACTGGGGCTGCCCCCGGAACTGGAGCAGAACAGTTGGCGTTTCGGCCTGCGGCGCATGCTCCTGGGTTATGCCGTCGGCCGCTCCGACGCCTGTGACGGTATCGAGCCTTATGACGAGATCGGTGGCCTGGATGCGGCGCTGATCGGTCCCCTGGTCGCCCTTCTTGACGCCCTGCAGTTCGCCTACCAGCAACTCACCCAGCCGGCGGTTCCGGCGGAGTGGGGCGAGCGCCTGCACAACCTGTTGGAGCAGTTCTTCCTTGCCAGCAACGAGCACGATGATTACCTGCTGGGACAGCTCGACGACCTGCGGGAAAACTGGCTGGAAACCTGCGAGTCTGTGGGCCTGCAAGATCAGTTGCCGCTGACGGTGGTCCGCGAAGCCTGGCTGGCCGGCCTGGACCAGGGGCGCCTGTCCCAGCGTTTCCTCGCCGGAGCGGTGAACTTCTGCACCCTGATGCCGATGCGCGCCATTCCCTTCAAGCTGGTGTGCCTGCTGGGCATGAACGATGGCGATTACCCCAGGGCGCAGCCGCCTCTGGACTTCGACCTGATGGGTAGCGACTACCGCCCCGGCGACCGATCACGGCGCGAAGACGACCGTTACCTACTGCTTGAAGCCCTGCTCTCGGCTCGTGACCAACTTTATGTCAGTTGGGTTGGCCGCAGCATTCGCGACAACAGCGAGCGCCCGGCCTCGGTCCTGATCGGCCAGTTGCGCGATCACCTGGCCAGCGGCTGGCGGCTGCCCGATGAGCAGGACTCCCTGCTGGAGGCCCTGACCCAGGAGCATCCCCTGCAACCCTTCAGTGCCCGCTATTTCCACGACAGCGACACGCTGTTCAGCTACGCCCGGGAGTGGCAAGTGCTGCATCAGGTCCGAGAGGAACTGGGCGCAGTCGAACGCCTGGAATCCTATGTCCAGGACGAGCCCCTGAGCCTTGCCCAGTTGCAGGATTTCCTGCGCAACCCGGTGCGGCATTTCTTCAGCCAAAGGCTCAAGGTGTTCTTTGAAGCCATGGAAGCACCGCTGGCCGATGAAGAGCCCTTCGTGCTCGATGCCCTGCAGCGCTACAGCCTCAGCGACAGCCTGCTGGAAGCGGCGCTGGGCGACGCCGCGCAGCCCGAGCAAGCCTTGCAGGCCCAGGCCCAGAGGCTGCAAGCCAGTGGCCTGTTGCCCATGGCCGGTTTTGGCGAATGCCTGCAGCGCGAACTGCTGGAGCCCCTGCCGGACCTGTTGCAGCGTTATCGGCAACTGCTCGACCTGTGGCCGACCCCGGTAACCAGTGCGCTGCCGGTGAGCCTGGAACTGCAAGGCGTGCGCCTGGAAGGTTGGCTCAGCAGCCTGCACCAGCGAGCTGATGGCGGGTTGTTGGCTGTGAGCGCCATCCCCAACGGCATCGGCTCGACCAAGACCCGTAAATGGCATCGGCTGATCAAGCCTTGGGTCAATCATCTGCTGGCCTGCGCCAGTGGTTACTCCTTGACCACCGCGCTGGTGGCCAGCGATGACAGCCTGTTGTTGCCGCCGCTGGAGCAGGAGGTGGCCCGGCAGATTCTCGGCAACCTGCTGCAGGCCTGGCAGGCCGGCATGCGCCAGCCGCTGCCGGTGGCGATCAAGACCGCCTTCGCCTGGCTGGGCCAGAGCGACCCGGACAAAGCCGCGGCCGCTGCACGCAAGACCTACGATGGCGACGGCCAGAACAGCGAGGGCGAACGCCGGCAAAGCCCGGCCCTGGCCCGCCAATTCGCCGACTACAACGCACTGATCGCCGATGAAACCTTCAGCGGTTGGGCCGAGACCCTTTATCGACCCCTGTTGAATGCTCCCTGGCGTTCGGCGCTCGGCGAGGAGGCAGGCGCATGACTGCACAAGCTCCCCTGGCCCTGGCATTTCCTCTGCGCGGCAGCCAGTTGATCGAGGCCAGTGCCGGTACCGGCAAGACTTTCACCATCTCCGCGCTCTACTTGCGCCTGGTGCTGGGCCATGGCGGCGAGGCGGCGGGTTTCGGGCGTGAATTGCTGCCGCCGCAGATACTGGTGGTGACCTTTACCGATGCCGCCACCAAGGAATTGCGCGAGCGCATTCGCACGCGCCTGGCAGAAGCCGCGCGCTTCTTTCGCGATGAAACCAGCGCCCCCGATGGCCTGATCGTCGAGTTGCGTGAGCAATACCCCGTCGAGCAGTGGGCCGCCTGTGCCAATCGCCTGGACATCGCCGCGCAATGGATGGATGAGGCCGCGGTCTCGACCATCCACAGTTGGTGCCAGCGCATGTTGCGCGAACATGCGTTCGACAGCGGCAGCCTGTTCACCCAGACCCTGGAAACCGATCACAGCGACCTGCTGGGCCAGGTTCTGCGCGATTACTGGCGGCTGTTCTGCTACCCGATGCAGGGGGATGCCCTGAACTGGGTGCGCAGCCATTGGGTCGGGCCGGCCGAACTCATGCCCCGAGTGCGGGCAATGTTCGGCAACGAGCGTCGGGACCCACCCGAACAGACGCCGAGCGAGTTGATCGAAGCCTGCCTGCAAGAACGTCGTGAAGCCTTGGTGCAGATCAAGGCGCCCTGGCGCGAGTGGGCCGCGCAACTGCGGGAGATCTGCCTGCAAGGCGTGGCCAGCAAGAGCGTCGACGGGCGCAAGATGCAGGCCCGGTTCTTCGAGCCCTGGTTCGAAAAGATCAGTGCCTGGGCCGAGGACGAATCCGTCGAGCAGCTGGACATCGGCACCGGCTTCACCCGCCTGACCCCCGAAGGCATGAGCGAGGCCTGGAAAGGCGCGGCCCCCGATCACCCCGGGCTTGACGCCATGGCCGGGCTCAAGGCCAGCCTCGATGCCTTGCCCAGCCCGGATGCGGCGGTCCTGCAACACGCCGCGCAATGGGTGGGGGCACGTTTCGAAGAAGAGAAGCGGCGGCGCGCCGAGATGGGCTTCGACGACATGCTGCTGCGCCTGGACAGCGCCCTGCAGAGCGATGGCGGCGAGCGCCTGGCGACCCTGATCCGCGAGCAGTTCCCGGTGGCCCTGATCGACGAATTCCAGGACACCGACCCGGTGCAGTACCGGATCTTCGAAAGCATCTACCGGATCGAGGCCAACGACCCCGAGACCGGCCTGTTCCTGATCGGCGATCCCAAGCAGGCGATCTACGCCTTCCGTGGCGCCGATATCTACACCTACCTGCGGGCACGCCAGGCCACCAGCGGGCGCCTGCACACCCTGGGCACCAACTTCCGTTCCAGCCAGGCGATGGTCAGCGCGGTCAACCATGTGTTCCTGCAAGCCGAACAGCGGCCGCAGGGACAGGGAGCCTTCCTGTTTCGCGAAGCGGATGGCGAGAACCCGGTGCCATTCCTGGCGGTGGCCGCCCAGGGGCGCAAGGAGCAATTGCTGGTCGACGGCCAGCCGGTGCCGGCACTTAACTTCTGGCAATTGCCTTCGGAGCAGCCACTGTCCGGGGCCCAGTATCGCCAGCATCAGGCGGCGGCTTGCGCCACTGCGATTGTCGGCCTGCTCAATGGCGGCCAGCAGGGGCGCAGTGGGTTTGTCCGTGAGCAGCAAGCGCTGAAAGGCTTGCTGCCGGCGGATATCGCGATCCTGGTGCGCGATGGCAAGGAGGCCCAGGCCGTGCGCGGCGAGCTGGCGGCCCGCGGGGTGCGCAGTGTGTACCTGTCGGACAAGGACTCGGTGTTCGCCGCCCAGGAAGCCCGGGATGTTCTGGTGTGGCTCAAGGCTTGCGCCGAGCCGGACGTGGAGCGGCCGCTGCGCGCGGCCCTGGCGTCCCTGACCCTGAACCTGCCGCTGCTGGAGCTGGAGCGGCTCAACCAGGATGAACTGGCCTGGGAAGCGCGGGTCATGCAGTTCCGTGGCTACCGGGCGATCTGGCGCAGCCAGGGCGTGCTGCCGATGCTGCGGCGCCTGCTGCATGACTTCCAGCTCCCCCAGGCGCTGATGGCCCGCAGTGATGGCGAGCGGGTGCTGACCAACCTTCTGCACCTGTCCGAGCTGCTGCAACAAAGCGCCGCCGAACTCGACGGCGAGCAGGCCCTGATCCGCCATCTGGCCGAGCACCTGGCGCTGTCCGGGCAGGCAGGGGAGGAGCAGATCCTGCGCCTGGAAAGCGATGAGCAACTGGTCAAGGTGGTGACCATCCACAAGTCGAAGGGCCTGGAATACCCCTTGGTGTTCCTGCCCTTCATCTGTTCCACCAAGCCGGTGGATGGCAGCCGCTTGCCGCTGCATTACCACGATGCTGCCGGCAAGCCCCAGGTCAGCCTGCGGCCCACCCCGGAGCTGATTGCCCTGGCCGATGAAGAGCGCCTGGCGGAAGACCTGCGGCTGCTCTATGTGGCCCTGACCCGGGCCCAGCATGCCTGCTGGCTGGGGGTGGCCGATCTCAAACGGGGCAATCACAGCAGCTCGGTATTGCACCTTTCGGCCCTGGGTTACCTGCTGGGCGGCGGCGATGTCCTGGGCGAATCCAGCGCCTTGTTGCGCTGGCTGCTGGACCTGCAGCAGGGCTGCGCTGCGATTGGCGTGTCCGAGCTGCCCGTCGTCGATGACCAGCGCTATCAGCCACCGCGCAACGAGGCCACCCTGCTGGCGCCGCTGACGCCTAGCCGTCGCGCCGCGGAAAACTGGTGGATTGCCTCCTATAGTGCCCTGCGAATCAGCGACATCCTGGGGGCGGGCAGCACCGAGGCGCCGGAAAACCCCCAGGCGCAGAAACTCTTCGACGACGAACGCCTGGACCCCGAAGCTCCTCGGGAAACCCTGGCCAGCGGCGGCGATATCCACCGCTTCCCCCGCGGCCCGAACCCCGGGACCTTCCTTCATGGCCTGCTGGAGTGGGCCGGGGAAGAGGGTTTTGCCGCTGCCCCCGAGGCGATCGAGGACGCCGTGGCCCGGCGCTGCAATCGCCGCGGCTGGCAAGGCTGGATCCCGACCCTGAGCGACTGGCTGCAGCACCTGCTGCAAGCGCCCTTGCCCCTGGGCGAGGGCCAGGCACCGGTGGTGCTCGGGCAGTTGACCCAGTACCGGGTCGAGATGGAGTTCTGGTTCGCCAGCCACAAGGTCGATGTGCTCAAGCTCGATGAGCGGGTACGCCAGCAAACCCATCAGGGCGCGCCCCGAGTCACGGCCGAGCCGGTATTGCTCAACGGCATGTTCAAGGGCTTTATCGACCTGACCTTCGAGCACCAGGGCCGCTATTACGTGGCCGACTACAAATCCAACTGGCTGGGCGCGGACGACGCGGCCTACACCGAGCAGGCCATGGAACAATCGATTCTCGACAACCGTTACGACCTGCAATACGTGCTGTACCTGCTGGCCCTGCACCGGCAATTGAAGGCCCGGCTGGCGGACTACGACTACGATCGCCATGTGGGCGGCGCCTTGTACCTGTTCCTGCGGGGCACCCGTGCCGCCAGCCAGGGGGCCTACTTCGCCCGGCCGCCTCGACAGTTGATCGAGCAACTGGACCGCATGTTCCAGGGCCAGCCCGAGCCACCCAAGGCCGAGCCCGCCTGGGAGCAGGGAGTGCTGCTATGACCCAGGACCTGTTCGATGCACTGGACCAGGCGCCGCAACCGGCCTTCGACCTGGTGCCCCTGAGCCGCGCCGACGACTTGCTGCTGTTGCTTGAGCGCTGGGTCGAGCGCGGCTGGCTGCGTTCCCTGGACCGGGCCTTTGTCGGCTTCCTGCATGAGCTGGACCCGGGCTGTGATCCGCTGGTACTGATGGCCGCGGCCCTGACCAGCCATCAGCTGGGGCACGGGCATGTCTGCCTGGACCTGTTCGAAACCCTCAAGGAGCCGGACTTCGCCCTGTCGCTGCCGCCCGAAGGCGACGCACAAAACGGCGCACCGGCGCTGCCGTCCCAGGTGTTGATGGGGCTTGAAGGGGCGCACTGGTGCAAGGTCCTGGCCGGCAGCCGCCTGGTGGCCCTGGCGGCGGATCATGCCGAGTCTTCCCGGCAGCGGCCGCTGGTGCTGTCCGGCAAGCGCCTGTACCTGCGCCGCTACTGGGCCTATGAGCGGCGTATCGACAACGCCTTGCGCCAGCGCCTGGCCTTGGCCGAGGCCACGCCGGAAAACCTCGCGGCGCGCCTCGACGGGCTGTTCGGCCCGGCCAAGGCGGCGGGGCCCGTCGACTGGCAGAAACTCGCCTGTGCCCTGGCCACCCGGGGCGCCTTCAGCATCATCACCGGCGGCCCCGGCACCGGCAAGACCACCACCGTGGTGCGCCTGCTGGCCTTGCTCCAGGGCCCGGCGGTGGAAGCACGCAAGCCGCTGCGCATTCGCCTGGCGGCGCCTACCGGCAAGGCCGCGGCGCGCCTGACCGAGTCCATCAGCTTGCAGGTGCGTTCCCTGGCGGTGCCCGATGAGGTGCGGGAAATGATCCCCAGCGAGGTGACCACCGTGCACCGCTTGCTGGGCAATCGCCCGGGCACCCGGCATTTCCGCCATCACGCCGGCAACCGGTTGCCCCTGGATGTCCTGGTGGTGGACGAAGCCTCGATGATCGACCTGGAAATGATGGCCAACCTGCTGGACGCCTTGCCCATCCATGCACGCCTGGTGTTGCTGGGGGACAAGGACCAACTGGCCTCGGTGGAAGCCGGCGCCGTGCTCGGCGACCTGTGCCGTGACGCCGAGGCCGGTTGGTACAACCCGCAGACCCGGGCCTGGCTGGAGGCGGTCAGTGGCGAGAACCTGGGAGCCAGCGGCCTGCAGGAAGACAGCGCCCACCAGCATCCCCTGGCGCAGCAGGTGGTGATGCTGCGCCATTCCCGGCGTTTCGGCGAAGGCAGCGGCATCGGCCAGCTGGCGCGTTGGGTCAACCAGCAGCAGGCCGATGAGGCCCGGCGCCTGCTGGCGGCTCGCAGCCATGCCGACCTGTATGGCCTGAGCCTCAAGGGCGAGCAGGATCGGGCCCTGGAGCGGCTGCTGCTGGAGGGCCATGGCGAGGGGCCGCAAGGCTACCGCCACTACCTGAATGTACTGCGCAGCCAGCGCCCGCCGCCGGGTACGCCTCTGGAGGATCGGCGCTGGACCGACTGGGCGCGCCATGTCCTGCAGGCCTTTGATCGCTTCCAATTGCTGTGCGCGGTGCGCAAGGGCCCCTGGGGTGTCGAAGGCCTGAACCTGCGGATCACCCAGGCGCTTTTCAAGGCCCGGCTGATCGACAGCGACCAGCAATGGTACGAGGGCCGCCCGGTGCTGATGACCCGCAACGATTACGGCCTGGGCCTGATGAACGGTGATATCGGCATCGCCCTGAAACTGCCTGAGCAGGAAGGCTCGGAGGCGGGGCGTCAGGTGCTGCGCGTCGCCTTTCCGCGCAACGATGGCCAGGGCGGGGTGCGGTTGGTGCTGCCAAGCCGGCTCAATGACGTGGAAACCGTTTACGCCATGACTGTGCATAAGTCCCAGGGCTCGGAGTTCGCCCACACCGCGTTGATCCTGCCCGACGCTTTGAACCCGGTGCTGACCAAGGAGCTGATCTATACCGGTATCACCCGGGCCAAGGACTGGTTCAGCCTGATCGAGCCCCGTGCCGGAGTGTTCGAAGAGGCTGTTCGGCGCAAGGTCAAGCGTCTGAGCGGGTTGATGCTGGAGTTGGACTGACGCCCATGTTTCCGGCTTTTCTCAGGCATCGTGCTCGGGCGCTGGTCTCGCTGCATTTTCCCGGGTTGTGCTATCGTTGCGGCATCATTTCCGTGAAAATCAAAGAGAATCCCTGCATGGACGTGGCTGTCTTGAGGACAGAGCGCATTTTGGGGTGGAGACAGTGTGTGCTGTCGACCATTCTCTGCCTGTTCAGCCTGTTGGCCATCGCGCAGTCGGAGCCACCGGCGGCCGCGAGCCTGGCCGAGCAACGGGCCAAGGCTGTAACCCAAGTGGTGCTGGGCATTCTCAGCTACGCTCGCTGGCCCGTGGAGCCTGCGCAACTGCGTCTGTGCGTGGTTGGCCCCACCGAATACACCGATGACCTGCTCAAGGGCGCGACCCAGGCCACCGGCCGCCCGGTGCTGGTGCGGCGTCTGCTGGCCAACAACCCGTCGTTGGCCAGTGAGTGCGATTCGGTCTATGTCGGCAAATTGTCCAATGATGAGCGTACCCGTCTGTTCAACTCGCTGATCGGGCAACCGGTGCTGAGCATCAGTGAGGGGGGCGACCAGTGCACCGTGGGCAGCCTGTTCTGCCTGCGGGTCGGCGACAGCCAGGTGTCGTTCGAGGTCAACCTGGATTCCGTGGCGCGCAGTGGGGTGAAGATTCATCCCAGCGTGCTGCAGCTTTCCCGTCGTCGTCCGGCGGCCCCATGAAACTGTTCAAGCCCAACGCCCGCCCTACACTGCGGTCGGTCATCGGTCGCGGCCACCTGATCGTCGCTCTGCTGGCGATCTCCATGGCCAGCCTGTCCTTGACCTTTCTCGGGGTGTTGGCCCTGCGCGTGTACGCCGATCACAACCTGCACCTGATCGCCCGCTCCATCAGCTACACCGTGGAAGCTGCAGTGGTGTTCAACGACAGTGTGGTGGCCACCGAGGCCCTGGCCCTGATCGCCTCCACCGAAGAGGTGGCCGACGCCAAGGTGTATGACAGCCAGGGCCAGTTGCTGGCCAGCTGGCAGCGCCCGGAAAGCGGCTTTCTGACCAACCTGGAAATGCACGTCGCCAGCGCCTTTCTGGAAAAGCCCATCAGCCTGCCGATCCTGCACCAGGGGCGGGAAATCGGCACCATCAATGTCACCGGCCATGGCGGCAGCCTGTTGCGGTTTCTCCTCAGTGGCCTGGTGGGCATCGTGCTGTGCATCGCCCTCAGCGCCTGGTTGGCGCTGTACCTGGCGCGCCGCCAGCTGCGGGGCATCACCGGACCGTTGCGCAGCCTCGCCGATGTGGCGCACGCGGCCCGGCGCGAACGGGCCTTCGATCAGCGGGTGCCGCCTGCGGAAATCGCCGAACTGGACAACCTGGGCAACGACTTCAACGCCCTGCTCGATGAGCTGGAAGCCTGGCAGACCCATCTGCAAAGCGAGAATGAAACCCTGGCCCACCAGGCCAGCCACGACAGCCTGACCGGCCTGCCCAACCGGGCGTTCTTCGAAGGCCGGCTGATCCGTGCCCTGCGCAGCGCCAACAAGCTCAACGAGCGCATGGCGGTGCTGTTTCTCGACAGCGACCGGTTCAAGGAGATCAACGATAACTTCGGCCACGCCGCTGGCGATGCGGTGCTGGTGGCTGTGGCCACGCGGATTCGCGCGCAGTTGCGCGAGGACGACCTGGTGGCGCGCCTGGGCGGGGACGAATTTGCCGTGCTGCTGACCCCGCTGCACCGGGTCGAGGATGCCCAGCGCATCGCCGACAAGATCATCAGCAGCATGGAAGTACCGATTCAACTGCCCGGCAGCCTGTCGATCC
The DNA here is from genome assembly GCF_058796855.1 of Pseudomonas sp. GW823-FHT03E05. Taxonomy (NCBI): domain Bacteria; kingdom Pseudomonadati; phylum Pseudomonadota; class Gammaproteobacteria; order Pseudomonadales; family Pseudomonadaceae; genus Pseudomonas; species Pseudomonas sp. GW823-FHT03E05. The sequence goes on along the minus strand of NZ_JBXAJB010000002.1, from coordinate 1,125,789 downwards.
TGACATCGCTGAGTATCGGTATTGCCGTGTACCCGGATCATGGTGCGACACCGGGCAGTCTGTTGAATGCCGCCGACGCGGCCATGTACCAAGCCAAGCGCGGTTCGCGAGGCGGGCAACACACAGTGGGGGCGGAGCCTCCTATCGTTCAGGTTCAAAACAGGAGCTAATTCCCTTGTTCTCGATGACGCAACGTTCGGTTCGACTGTTCAGCACTCTTGTGTTCATGGCCCTGCTGGCCCTGGCCGGCTGTCAGAGCGTGCCGCCCAAAGGTCTGACCCCGAAACAGATCGCGGTACTGAAACAGGAGGGCTTCGAACTGACGGATGAAGGCTGGGCCTTTGGCCTGTCGGGCAAGGTGCTGTTTGGCAGCGATGTGGAAACCCTGAACCAGGCCAGCACCGAGATCGTCCAGCGCATCGGCAAGGCGCTGCTCAGCGTCGATATCCAGAAGGTCCGGGTCGACGGTCACACCGACGCGTCGGGCAAGGAGGCCTACAACGTGCAACTGTCCGTGCGCCGGGCCAAGAGCGTGGTCAAGGTGTTGACCCAGGTTGGCATGCGTGAAGAAAACATCCAGCTGCGCGGCCTGGGCAGCAGCGAGCCGGTGGCCTCCAACAGCACCGTGGCCGGGCGTACCGAGAACCGTCGGGTGTCGATCGTGGTGATCGCCGACTGATCGACGACCTGCGGGTTGCGGCTGCAGCCTTGCGGCCGCTAAGGGTCAGGGGGCGGCGAAGCGCATGCTGCGACTCTCGCCCATGAGCAGCGGCCGATTCTGCTCGGTCACCTCGCGGATGTAATCCCATAACAGGGTGATCCGCTTCAACTTCCTGAGATCCTCCCGGCAGTACATCCAGAATTGCCGGGTCAGGTTGATTTCCTTGGGCAGCACTGGCAGCAGGCGCGGGTCCTGGGCCGCCAGGAAGCACGGCAGGATCGCCAGCGAGCGGCCCTGCTGCGCTGCCACGTACTGGGCAATCACGCTGGTGCTGCGCAGGTTGGCGCTGGCCCCGGGCACCACATTGGCCAGGTACAGCAGCTCGGAACTGAAGGCCAGGTCATCCACATAACTGATGAATTGATGCTCGCTCAGGTCGCCGGGGCGGCGGATCGGCGGGTGGCGATCGAGGTATTCCTGGGTGGCGTACAGCTGCAGGCGGTAGTCGCACAGCTTGCAGCACACATAGGGGCCGTGCTCCGGGCGTTCCAGGGCGATGACGATATCCGCCTCGCGCTTGGACAGGCTGATGAAGTGCGGCAGCGGCAGGATATCCACCGAAATTGCCGGGTAGGCGTCGAGGAAGTGGCTGAGTTGCGGGGTGATGAAGAAGGTGCCGAAGCCTTCGGTGCAGCCCATGCGCACATGGCCGGACAACGCCACTCCGGAGCCCGAGACCTGCTCGCACGCCATGTGCAGGGTGCTTTCGATGGACTCCGCATAACCCAGCAGGCGCTGGCCCTCGGCGGTGAGGACAAAGCCGTTGGTGCGGGATTTTTCGAACAGCAAGGTGCCCAGGGCGGTTTCCAGGGACCCGATGCGCCGCGACACCGTGGTGTAGTCCACCGCCAGGCGCTTGGCCGCGCTGCTGGCCTTGCGAGTGCGCGCCACTTCGAGGAAAAACTTCAGGTCGTCCCAGTTCAGGGTGCTTAGCGAGGTGATGTTTTTTTGCATGATGGACCGGATTTTATGTGCGTTCTTATTAGAAGTTTGCACATCTATACTCCAAAAACCGTCCGATACCAACTCGCGACAGCCCCTCTTTCAAGGCGCTTGCCCGCCTTGGTTTCCCTGCATAAGAACTCAAGAAGTCAGGAGACCCCATGAACGCATCCCTCAAGCCCGACGGCACCACCCTGCAACAGGTCAAACTGCTGATCGACGGTGAATGGGTCCAGTCCCAGAGCCAGGAATGGCACGACATCGTCAACCCGGCGACCCAGGAAGTGCTGGCCAAGGTGCCCTTTGCCACTGCCGCTGAAGTCGACGCCGCGATCGCCGCTGCCCAGCGCGCCTTCCAGACCTGGAAACTGACCCCGATTGGCGCGCGGATGCGCATCATGCTCAAGCTCCAGGCCCTGATCCGCGAGCACTCCAAACGCATTGCCGTGGTCCTCAGCGCCGAGCAGGGCAAGACCATCGCCGACGCCGAGGGTGACATCTTCCGCGGCCTGGAAGTGGTGGAGCATGCCTGCTCCATCGGCACCCTGCAGATGGGCGAATTCGCCGAAAACGTCGCCGGCGGCGTGGACACTTACACCCTGCGCCAGCCGATCGGCGTGTGCGTCGGGATCACCCCGTTCAATTTCCCGGCAATGATTCCGCTGTGGATGTTCCCGATGGCCATCGCCTGCGGCAACACCTTCGTCCTCAAGCCTTCCGAGCAGGACCCGCTGTCCACCATGCTGCTGGTGGAGCTGGCGGTGGAGGCCGGGGTGCCGGCCGGTGTGCTCAACGTGGTGCACGGCGGCAAGGACGTGGTGGATGCGCTGTGCACCCACAAGGACATCAAGGCGGTGTCCTTCGTCGGTTCGACCGCGGTCGGCACCCACGTCTATGACCTGGCGGGCAAGCACGGCAAGCGCGTGCAATCGATGATGGGCGCCAAGAACCACGCCGTGGTGCTGCCCGACGCCAACCGCGAACAGACCCTCAATGCCCTGGTGGGCGCCGGCTTCGGCGCTGCCGGCCAGCGTTGCATGGCCACCTCGGTGGTGGTGCTGGTGGGGGCGGCGAAACAATGGCTGCCGGACCTCAAGGCCCTGGCGCAGAAACTCAAGGTCAACGCCGGCAGCGAGCCGGGCACCGATGTCGGCCCGGTGGTCTCCAAGCGTGCCAAGGCGCGGATTCTGGAGCTGATCGAAAGCGGCGTGAAAGAAGGCGCCAAGCTGGAGCTCGATGGCCGCGACATCAAGGTTCCGGGCTACGAGCAGGGCAACTTCATCGGCCCGACCCTGTTCTCCGGGGTGACCACCGACATGCAGATCTACACCCAGGAAATCTTCGGCCCGGTGCTGGTGGTGCTGGAGGTGGATACCCTGGACCAGGCCATCGCCCTGGTCAACGCCAACCCCTTCGGCAACGGCACCGGCCTGTTCACCCAGAGCGGTGCGGCGGCGCGCAAGTTCCAGAGCGAAATCGACGTCGGCCAGGTGGGCATCAACATCCCGATTCCGGTGCCGGTTCCATTCTTCAGCTTTACCGGCTCCCGCGGTTCCAAGCTCGGCGACCTGGGCCCCTACGGCAAGCAAGTGGTGCAGTTCTACACTCAGACCAAGACCGTCACCAGCCGCTGGTTCGACGATGACAGCGTCAATGACGGTGTGAACACCACCATCAGCCTGCGTTGAGGAGCCTGACATGAACATTGCATTTATCGGCCTGGGCAACATGGGCGCGCCCATGGCCCGCAACCTGATCAAGGCTGGCCATCAGTTGAACCTGTTCGATCTCAACCAGAGCGTGCTGGCAGAGCTGGCGCAACTGGGCGGGCGTATCAGTGCTTCGCCCAAGGCCGCCGCCGAAGGCGCCGAACTGGTGATCACCATGCTCCCCGCTGCGGCCCATGTGCGCAGCGTCTGGCTGGGCGAGGATGGGGTGCTGGCGGGTATTGGCCGCGGGGTTCCGGCGGTGGATTGCAGCACCATCGACCCACAGACCGCCCGTGAAGTGGCCGCAGCCGCCGCCAAGCAGGGCGTGGCCATGGCCGATGCTCCGGTATCCGGTGGCACCGGCGGCGCCCAGGCCGGGACCCTGACCTTCATGGTCGGCGCCAGCGCCGAACTGTTCGCCACCCTGCAACCGGTGCTGGCGCAGATGGGCCGCAACATCGTGCACTGCGGTGAAGTGGGCACCGGGCAGATCGCCAAGATCTGCAACAACCTGCTGCTGGGGATTTCGATGATCGGCGTCAGCGAAGCCATGGCCCTGGGGGATGCCCTGGGCATCGACACCCAAGTGCTGGCGGGGATCATCAACAGCTCCACCGGCCGGTGCTGGAGTTCCGACACCTACAACCCGTGGCCGGGCGTGATTGAAACCGCCCCGGCGTCCCGCGGCTACACCGGAGGCTTTGGTGCCGAGCTGATGCTCAAGGACCTGGGGCTGGCCACCGAAGCCGCGCGCCAGGCCCACCAGCCGGTGGTGCTCGGTGCCGTGGCACAGCAGCTGTACCAGGCCATGAGCCAGCGTGGGGAAGGTGGCAAGGACTTCTCGGCCATCGTCAACAGCTACCGCAAGCCGCAGTAAGGCGTCGCTTGTAGGGAGGGGGCGCTGGCGGGTTTGCGCGGCAATCTGAACGCCGCCAGTGGTCTCTCTGGGTATCGCCAAACCAGGTCCTGCGGCTCAGCAGCGGCTACAAGGGGCGATGTAGCCGCTGTCGCAAGCTGCGAACGGCTCCGCAGGAGACGCAGCGGTCTCAAACCCGGCAGAGGTTTGTCTGGGTATCGCCAGGCAAGGCCCTTCGGTTCTTTTCGCAGCTTCGCGGGCTCAGCAGCGGCTCCACGCGTCATTGAATGCAGCCCCTTCAGCCGGGGCATTTGCGGGAACCTGCGTCGGGCAGGTTCCCGCTTTTTTTTGCCCGGCTCAGTTCGGCCGGCTGGCAACGGTGCCGGAGGGAGGGTTGAGGCGGGTGTCGAGGCCGAAGCGTTCCTGGATCACCACCTGGTACAGCCCCTTGGCCAGCAGCGGATTGATCAGGATATTCCAGCTGTGCCGGGAAACCGACGAGGGCACCAGCACGAAAGGGTGGTCCGCCAGCAACTGATCGGCGAACTTCTGCTGGCCGGCGCTGGGAATCCCCGGCACCAGCCAGTTGGGGTTGGGAATACGGTTTTCATCGACTCGGTAGATGGCGGTCGGGTCCTGGATCAGGGCGCCGGTGAGTACATGGGGCACGCTGTCCAGGGCGGCAAAACCCTTGTGCACCGCCACTTCCAGAATCGCCGTGGCCGGGTCGGCGCTGGCGTATACCGCCTTCACGCCCTTGGAGTTCCAGCGGCCGCCACACAGCTCGGCGCCAATGCCGCTGTCCCAGCTGTCGGCGTGTCGGGCGGCGTCCAGCCGCCAGAAGTGAAGGGTGCTGCTGCCCGGCACACTGATCACTGATAGACCCCGTATTCCAGGCGGGTGAGGAACTCGTCCACCAGTTCGAAACCGATGGGGTTGGTCAGCAGGTCCACCGGTTTGTGGCCGTCCAGGCCCATCATCGGCTTGGCCATCCACTCCTGGGCCTCTTCACTGCTGCCGAAGATGTCCTCGGCCTTGGCCAGCACCTGGGCGAAGCGCACCGCACGGGCGCTCTGTTCCGGGTTCAGCGGCTCGTCCGGGGTTTTCAGGCGCCGGTGCAGGGTGCGTTCGGAAAGGCCGATGATCTTGGCCAGGACCTGTTCGTCCTTGAGCATGGGCACCGAGGAGACGAACTTGATGATCGCCGTCAGCGGGATGCCCTCCTCGGTCAGGCGATAGATCGAGATACGATCGTCAAAGCGTGCCCGGCCACCCAGAAGGATGTCCGAGGACTGCTCTTTCAATACCAGTTTGCCTCGCCGCTTGGGAACGAGGCCGGTGCCTGTCAGCGCGACCATGAGTGCTGCTCCTGCCTTTTGCCATTTGGCAGTGATTATATAGACATTTGGCAAAAGGTGCTGGCTTGAATCGCAACACGGCCAGGGGAGCCCGGCTGACGCGGGCTCCCGGTATCGAGGGAGGGCTCAGGCGAAGACGAAGTACTTGCGCACGGTTTCCACCACTTCCCAGGTGCCTTTCATCCCGGGCTCCACTACGAAGATATCGCCGGCGCGCAGGTGGATGGGGTCGCGGCCGTCCGGGGTGATCACGCAGTAGCCTTCCTGGAAATGGCAGTACTCCCACTTTTCATAGGCCACCCGCCATTTGCCCGGGGTGCAGATCCAGGTGCCCATGATCTTGCTGCCATCCTCGCTGGTGTAGGCGTTGAGGTTGACGGTGTGCGGATCGCCCTGGAGTTTTTCCCACTTGCAGGCGTCGAGCACCGGCAGCGGATGAGTGTCGCGAAGAACGGTGATGGGTTGGGACATGCTGTGCTCCTAGCAGGCAGAGAACTGAAGCCGCACCCTATAGCGCCTGGCGGGCAGGGGGTTGTCTGTACTCGACCTCGGGGTATCCAGAAGCGCAGCGCCTGCCCCGAGTCGAGGTGGCTGGGCGCAGGGCCGGGAAGAGGGGTGGCGGTTGCAAGATTCATTCGGCAAACAGGGCTTTGTTAGCAGTAATTGCGAAATATCCGCGGCTGCCCGAGTTATTTCGCAAGAATCTTTACCGGTTTCGCTCGTATCATTCAGCTCGGAGTGACCTAAGAGCCGCACGAATGGAAAATACACCACGCTGGTGGGATATCAGCCCGCCGTTGAGTACCGCAACCCCGACCTGGCCGGGAGATACGCCGTTCCAGGAGGAGCGCGTCTGGCAGTTCGGCCCCGAGTGCCCGGTGAATGTCGGGCGGGTGACCCTGTCGCCCCACACCGGTGCCCATGTCGATGCGCCCCTGCATTACCGGCCGGACGGCCTGCCCATCGGTGAAGTGCCGCTGGATGTCTACATGGGCCCGTGCCGGGTCCTGCACTGCCTGGACAGCGGTGCTCTGGTGCAGCCCGAGGCGTTGCTCGGGCGCCTCGAAAACTTGCCTGCGCGAGTGTTGCTGCGTACTTATCCACAGGCTCCGCTGAGTGCCTGGGACCCGGACTTTACTGCCGTTGCTCCAGCCACTGTCGAGCTGCTGGCCAGCCTCGGCGTGCGCCTGATCGGCATCGACACCCCGTCCCTCGACCCCCAGCAGTCCAAGACCATGGACGCCCACAACACCGTGGCCCGCCATGGCATGGCGATCCTCGAAGGCGTGGTTCTCGATGAGGTTGCCGAAGGCGACTACGAACTGATTGCCCTGCCACTGCGCTTCGCTCACCTGGACGCCAGTCCGGTGCGGGCGATCCTGCGCCCCCTGGCCGATTCATTCCTACAATAAATACACAGCTGGCCCTTCGCGCCGTTGTGCATCCCGATCCGGGCTGCGCAGCCAGCGATGGGCAACCGCTGCCTGAGGCGAGGAGCCCACGCGATGAGCCAATGTCCCTTTTCAAGCAATCCGCCGGCTGAGTGGCATAACGCCGAGCTGAATTTTTCCGACTCCATGAGCTACGGCGACTACCTGGACCTGGGGCGCATCCTCAGCGCCCAGCATCCCCTGTCGCCGGACCACAACGAGATGCTCTTCATCATCCAGCACCAGACCTCGGAGCTATGGATGAAGCTGATGCTGCACGAGCTCAAGGCGGCCCGCGAGCATGTGCGCCAGGGCCAGTTGCCGCCGGCGTTCAAGATGCTGGCGCGGGTTTCGCGGATTTTCGATCAACTGGTGCACGCCTGGGCGGTGCTGGCCACCATGACGCCGTCCGAGTACAAGTCGATCCGGCCTTACCTGGGCCAGTCCTCGGGCTTCCAGTCGTTCCAGTACCGGGAGATCGAATTCATCCTCGGCAACAAGAGCGCGGCCCTGTTGCGGCCCCATGCCCACCGTCCCGAGCTGCTGCAATCCCTGGAAGAATCGATTGCCACGCCGTCCATGTATGACGAAGCGATCGCCCTGATGGCCCGCAGTGGCTTGAGCATCGACCCTGCGCGCCTGGCACTGGACAGCACCACCACGACTCAGCATGACCCGTCGGTGGAAGCGGCCTGGCGCGAGGTCTACGCCAACCCTTCGGCCTATTGGGACCTGTACCAGTTGGCGGAGAAGTTCATCGACCTGGAAGATTCCTTCCGCCAGTGGCGCTTTCGCCATGTGACCACGGTGGAGCGCATCATCGGCTTCCAGCCCGGTACCGGTGGTACCGAGGGCGTGGGCTACCTGCGCAAGATGCTCGACACCGTGCTGTTTCCCGAACTGTGGCGAGTGCGCTCCTCGCTCTGACCCGAAAACGCCCCGCCTGCCGGGGCGTTTTCATGTGCCTGCTGGCGTCTGATGGCCTGCACAGCAGACGCGCTCTTGAGATCTGGAAGGTCCTCCGGACCTTATCGCAGCCTGCGGCAGCGGCTACAGAGGTCGTTAGAGAGCAGCGGGCGCTGGCGGCAGTTGCGCTCTGGGGATAAGGTGGCCGCCTTCGGTGCACCATTTTTACTCTCTAAGGCAGACCACATGTCCCGGACCTTCGAGCTTGAAACCCTCAAGATGCGGCTCAGCGATCCTGAGTTCCGCCCTCTGGACCTGCACCAGCGCATCCAGCGCGCCTTGCGCGGGCTGATCCTCGACGGCGCCCTGGGCCCTGGCGTGAAGCTGCCGGCGACCCGGGCCCTGGCCAAGTCGCTGGCGGTATCGCGTGACACCGTGGAAAACGCCTATGTGCAGTTGCAGCGCGACGGTTTTGTCCTGCGGCGCAAAGGCTCGGGGAGCTATGTCTGCGAAACCATCGGTGCCCAATTGCGTGGCCCGTCCCGCCGGCGCCAGCTCCAGCAAGGGTTGCCGGCCCACAGCCCGGAACCGGGAGCGGGCCTGAGCCGGCGCGGCGCGGCACTGTTGGCGCGGGGTGGGGTCAGCGATCAGCAGGCGGTCACGGCCTTCGCTACCGGTTTGCCGGAAACCCGCAGCTTCCCGCTGGAGGTCTGGGAGCGCCTGCAACGCCAGGCATTGAAGGATTACCGTGCCAGCGTGCTGCTGCATGGCGATCCCCAGGGCGCGCTGCCCCTGCGCAAGGCGATTGCCGCCTACCTCAACCTGGAACGCGGGGCCAAGGTGCAGCCCGAGCAGATCCTGGTGCTGAGCAGCACTCGCCAGGCGCTGTTCCTGTGCGCGCAACTGCTGGTGGACGCCGGCAAGCCGATCCTGATGGAGAACCCGGGCTACTTCGGCGCGCGCAAGGCCTTCGAGGCGGCCGAGGCGCGGATCGTGCCCATTGATGTGGATGGCCAGGGCATCCGCACCGACCTGTTGCGAGCCGACCGCAGCGGCGCCCGCTGTGTCTATGTGACGCCCTCGCACCAGTACCCCACGGGTGCCACCCTGTCCCTGGAGCGCCGCCTGGAGCTGACCCGCTGGGCCGCCGAGCACGACCGGTGGATCATCGAGGACGACTACGACAGCGAGTTCCACTACGAGGGCCTGCCCACCGCCTGCGTCCAGGGCCTGGACCCGTTTCGGCGCACCCTGTACATCGGCACCTTCAGCAAGACTCTCTATCCGGGCCTGCGCATGGGCTACATGATCCTGCCCGCCGAACTGGTGGGGGCCTTCAGCAGTGCCCGCAGCATCATGGACGGGCACACGCCGCAGATCCTCCAGCTGACCCTGGCGCGGTTCATGGAGGAGGGGCACTACAACGCCCATGTACGGGCCATGCGCAAGCTCTACGCCGGGCGCCGGCAGGCCATGCTCGAGGCCATAGGGCGGCATTTGCCGGGCATTGCCAGGGCCTTGCCGCCACCCGGCGGGTTGCAGGTCCCGTGTCTTCTGGAGCCCGGCTGGAGCGAGGAGCTGACCCAGCAACGCGCGGCCAGGGCTGGCATCCAGTTGCCGGGGCTCAGCCGGCTTTATGCGGGCGAGCAGAAGCAGCAGGGCTGGCTATTGGGCTATGCGTCCCTGAGCGCCCATGAGATCGAGGCGGCGATGGCGCGTCTGGCCCAGGCCCTGGGAAAGCCCTAGCCAGCGGCCTTTTTCCAGCGCCGGCGGTCAGGGCTTGGCGCGTTCCAGTGCCAGGGCGCTGCGCGGGCCCAGGATCAACAGGTGCACGGTCAGCCCGGCAACCAGCCCCCAGAAGGCACCACCGATCCCCAGCAAAGTGACGTTGGCGGCAGTGGCAAGGAAGGTGATCAGCGCGGTTTCCCGGGTGGCCGTATCGGCCATGGCGTTGGCCAGGCTGCCGCCGATTGCCCCCAGCAATGCCAGGCCGGCCAGGGTGGTGATAAAGGCCTTGGGCAAGACCATGAACAGGGTCGCCAGGGTGACCCCGAAGGTCCCCACCAGGATGTAGAAAACGCCGCAGGCGATACCGGCGATATAGCGTTTGCCCGGGTCCGGGTGGGCATCCTCGCCGGTACAGATCGCCGCGGTGATCGCCGCCACGTTGAATGCGTGAGCGCCGAACGGCGCCATGATCAGCGAGCCCAAACCGGTGACCGTGAGCAGCGGGTTGGCGCTGGTCTGGAAGCCGTCATTGCGCAACACCAGCATGCCCGGCATGTACTGGCCGGTCAGGGTGATGACGAACAGTGGCAGGGCCACGCCGAGCAAGGCCGACACGGAGAACTGTGGCGCAGTGAACAGGGGAGCGGCGAAGCTCAGGTGCACGCTGGCGAAGTCGACCCGCTCCTGGACGATCAGCAACGCCAGGCCGATGAACAGGATGCCCACCACGGCAAAGCGTGAAGTGAAGCGCCGCAGCACCGCATAGGACAGTACCAGCACGATCACCAGCAGTGGATCGGCACTCGCGCCGCCAAAGGCGTTGATCCCGAACTGCAGCAGGATGCCTGCCAGCAGGCCAGCCGCGATGCCCTTGGGAATCAGGCGCACCAGCTTGTCGAAAGCCCCGGACCCGCCCAGGACGATGAACCCCAGGGCGCAAACCAGGTAGGCGCCGATCACCTCGGCATAGGGCGTGAAGGGCATCACCGTGGCCAGGAAGGCCGCCCCGGGGGTAGACCAGGCGGTGATGATCGGCGCCCTGTAGCGCAGGCTCAGCCACATGCCGCTCAGGCCCACGCCCAGGGACACGGCCCAGACCCAGGAGGTGGTCTGGGCGGGTGTCAGCCGGGCCAGTTCAGCGGCCTGGAACACCAGGATGAAGGTCCCGCCATAGTTCACCAGCACTGAGATCAGTGCCGCCACGGTGGGAGAGAAGATATCGGCCGGTCTAAGGCCTGTCGCGGTTCTGTTCATAAGCCACTCTCCGTCGAGGAACAGGCTCCCTGGCCCAAGCGCCGGGAGAGGCCCGATTCTAGGTAACGGATGGACTATCGTTTCGAGCCACATTCTTGTTTGCTGGCAGACCACTTTGGCGGCGCCGACAAAAAAGCCCGGCCTTGGATAAGGCCGGGCTCGGGGGTGTGGCGTGAACCTGTGGGCTTAGCGCAGGGCGGGTTGCGAAGCTTTCTTCGCCCGGCTCAGGAGGTAGAAGCCCCAGATCACCAGGACCCACACCGGGATCGCGTACACCGAGGCACGGATGCCGGGGATCATCCACATCACGCCGACGATCATCACCATGAAGGCCAGGCACAGGTAGTTGCTCAGCGGCGACCAGAAGGCCTTGAACGAAGGCACCACGCCCTGCTCGGCCATGGCCTTGCGAAAGCGCAGGTGGGTCAGGCTGATCAGCGCCCAGTTGATCATCAATGCGGCCACCACCAGGGCGAACAGCAACTCCAGCGCTTCATGGGGCGCCAGGTAGTTGACCAGCACGCAGAGCAGGGTGATCAGCGCGGAAATGCCCAGGGCCAGGATCGGCACGCCCTGCTTGTTGAGCTTCATCAGCGCCTTGGGTGCGTCACCCTGTTCGGCCAGGCCATAGAGCATGCGGCTGTTGCAGTACACGCCGCTGTTGTACACCGACAGCGCCGCAGTCAGGACCACGAAGTTGAGGATCTGCGCTGCGGCATCACTGCCGATCAGCGAGAAGATCTTCACGAACGGGCTGCTGCTGTAGGCGTCGCCGCCAGCGTTGAGGCTCACCAGCAGTTCGTCCCACGGGTACAGCGACAGCAGCACCGCCAGGGCGCCGACGTAGAAGATCAGCACCCGGTAGACCACCTGGTTGATGGCCTTGGGAATGACCTTGCGCGGTTCGGCGGCTTCGGCGGCAGTGATGCCCACCAGTTCCAGGCCGCCGAAGGAGAACATGATGAAGGCCATGGCCATCAGCAGGCCGGTGCCGCCGTTGGGGAAGAAGCCGCCGTGTGACCACAGGTTGCTCACCGAGGCCTGGCTGCCGCCGCTGCCGCTGAACAGCATGTAGCAGCCGAGGACGATCATGCCGACGATGGCCACTACCTTGATAATGGCGAACCAGAACTCGGCTTCACCGAAGAACTTCACGTTCATCATGTTGATCAGGTTGACCAGCACGAAGAACACCGCGGCGCTGACCCAGGTGGGGATCTCCGGCCACCAGAACTGCACGTACTTGCCCACCGCAGTGAGCTCGGCCATGCCCACCAGGACATACAGCACCCAGTAGTTCCAGCCCGCGAGAAAGCCGAAATAGCCGCCCCAGTACTTGTGCGCGAAGTGGCTGAAGGAACCGGCCACCGGCTCCTCGACAATCATTTCCCCCAGTTGGCGCATGATCAGGAAGGCAATGAACCCGGCAATCGCGTAGCCCAGGATCATCGAAGGTCCGGCGGATTTGAGAACCCCGGCCGAGCCGAGGAACAGTCCGGTGCCGATCGCCCCGCCCAGGGCGATCAGCTGAATATGGCGGTTCTTCAAGCCACGCTTGAGTTCACCCTGCTTCAAGGTTTGATCCACTAATGTGCGCTCTCTTCTAGTTGTTATCAGGATCGATCGGGGTCGATCACGGCGAATGCTGACGGGATCAGATATTACTCTCGGTGAACCGCTCGTAATACAGCTGAACGCGGTTAAGTTGCTGTTCTTGCAGCCAGATCCGGATCGAGTCGACCATTGGCGGCGGCCCGCACACATACATGTCGGTGTCCTGGTCCCGCAGTTCGCTGCTGTCGAAGTGTTCTCTGATGTAGCCGCGCTTGCCCGGCCAATCCGGGTCGGCGTCGCTGATCACCGGGGTGAAGCGAAAGTCCGCCAGGCGTTCGCCATGGGCCTGGATCCGCTCCAGCTCGCACAGGTCGCGGCTGTGGCGCACGCCGTAGTACAGGTGCACCGGCTGCTGGCAGCCCTGCTCGACGATCTGTTCGAGCATCGCCAGCAGGGCCGAGAGCCCGGTGCCACCGGCCACCAGGATCAGCGGACGGCTGATCTGGCGCAGGTAGAAGGCCCCCAGCGGCGCCTCCAGCTGGAGGGTGTCGCCCACCAGGCAGCGCTCGCGGATGTAGTTGCTCATCACCCCGTCGGGCAGCAGGCGGATCAGGAACTGCAACTGGTTGTCCGCCGCCGGCCGGTTGGCGAAGGAGTAGGCCCGGCTAGTGCCGGTACCGGGGATGCTCAGGCGGGCGTACTGGCCCGGGAGGAAATCCAGTGGCGCCTGATGGCCGCCCAGATCCAGGTGGAGGATGGCGGTGCTTTCGGACACCTGGCGCACGTCGATCACCGAGCCCTGCAACTGCACCGGGTCGGCGCTGTGGCACAGGCTGGAGTCGAAATCGAAATAGAACGCTGCGTCGGACTGCACCCGGGTCTGGCAGGTGAGCATCTTGCGCTGTTCCAGGTCCTGGGCGCTGAGGGCTTCTTCGTCCACATAGTCCTGGCTGTACTGGCCCGACTCGCAACGGCCCTGGCAGGTGCCGCACACCCCTTCGCGGCAGTCCAGGGGGATCTTGATGCCGTTGCGCAGGGCGGCGTCGAGCAGGATTTCATTGGCCTTGACCGGGAAGAACAGGGTCTTGCCGTCGGCAAAGCTGAACGCGACCTTGTGCGTCATGGGAGAACTTCCGTGGGTCAGAGGTGATAGAAATCGAGCACCGAGTTGATCGTGTCGTTGAGCAGCAGCACGTGCTTGCGCTGGATCAGCCAACTGTTGCCCTGGGGCTTGAGGTCGTAGGTGGCGTGGCCGTAGAACTCCTCGGAAGTGGCCAGGCGATAGAACAGCGTGTGCCAGTTCAGGCGTACCCGCAGCAGGCCGTTGTCGCCCTCGGCAATGCGCAGGTTGCTGACCATGTGCAGGGTGCGCGGCATGGGGATGGTCGAGGCCGCCTTGCCGGTGCGCAGGCGGAACACCCGGTCCTCCAGCCCCGAACGGTTGGCGTAGTAGATCAGCGACATCTCGCGTTTCGGGTCCCGGGTGTAGACGTGTTCCGAGTCCCACTGGGGCAGGTGGAACTCGCTGTCCACGGCAAACAGTTGCAGGTAGGCATCCCAGTCCTGGGCATCGCAAAGCTCGGACTTGCGGTAGAAGAATTGCTCGATCTGGTACTGCAGTTGCGCATTCATGCTTACACCTCACGCAGTTTCAGGGGCCGGCTCTGCAGGCCGTCGAGGAGGAATTTCTGCCAGTTGCGGTGCTGGTTGACGTACAGCCCCTCATGGGTGATTTCGGTGCCGGTCATGGCCGGCTGGATGCCCAGGTTCTCGCTGTTGGCGGTGGGCCCGCTGACCCAGTGCTGGCGCCCGCGGGAGATGTCGCTCCAGCGCTCCAGGCGCCCCTGGAAGCCGCGCTGGGCCTCGCGGAACTCCACCAGGTCGTCCGGCGTGCCCATGCCCGAGACGTTGAAGAAATCCTCGAACTGGCGGATGCGGTTTTCCCGGTCGGCGTCGCTCTCGCCCTTGACCCCGATGCACTGGCTGATGATCTCGGTCTTGTTCCAGGCGATGGGGCGGATGATCCGCAACTGGGAACTGATCTGGTCGAGGAAGAACAGGCTGGGGTAGATGTTCAGGTTGCGCAGGCGGTGCATCATCCACTCGGCTTTGGCCTGGCCGTGCTCGGCCACCAGGCGCGGCATGATGCTGGCGTAGCCGGAGCGCACCGCCGGGTTGGGCATTTCGCTGAACAGCACGCTGTGGCCGTTCTCGAAGGCGAACCAGCCATCGTCGGTGCTGGCGTCGCCGGCGCCGAGCTTGCTGTAGTCCAGGGTGGCGCTGCTGCCGGCGCCGCTGTCGGCGTTGACCTGCTGGCGGTGCTGCACCGTGGCCACGTAGTTGTAGTGCACGGTGCTGACGTGATAACCGTCCAGGCCGTTCTCGTTCTGCAGCTTCCAGTTGCCGTCGTAGGTGTAGGCGGACTTGCCCGGCAGCACCTCCAGTTCACCGTCGGGGGACTGGGCGACCATCATGTCGAAGAAGATCCTGGCGTCGCCGAGGAAGTCTTCCAGGGAATTGTCGGCGGCCACGTCCAGGCTGATGAAGACGAAGCCCTTGTAGCTCTCGATGCGGGCCTTCTTCAGGCCGCGGGTGGCCTTGTCGAAGCCCTCGTCGTATTCCCCTGGCGCCTTGACCTTCACCAGGCGCCCGTCGCTCTTGTAGCACCAGGCATGGAAGGGGCAGGTGAAGGTGGACTGGTTGCCCTTGCCGACCCGGGTCAGGGTGGTGCCGCGGTGCTGGCAGGCGTTGACCAGGGCATTGAGCCGGCCCTCGCCGTCGCGGGTGATGATCATCGGCTGGCGCCCGGCGCGCATCGTGATGAAGTCGTGGTTGTTGGGCAACTCGCTTTCGTGACAGGCGTAGATCCAGTTCTTCTCGAAGATCAGCTCCATCTCCAGGTCGAACAGCTCGGGTTCGGTGAACATGTCCCGGGCGATACGGAACACCCCGTCCGCGGGACGAAAATCCAGGCAGCTGCCGATGAAGTCTTGCCACTGCTCGACGTTTCTTGCACCACTCATGAGTCGGTACCTTTTTTATTCAGGCCAATCGGGTGCAGTCATTAGAGAGAGGGGAGGGGGCCTTCGGCTATCCGCTTAGTCGGCCAAGGTCATCCACAAAATTGCCCGTTCCCGGCAAGGCATGGAGCAGCAGGCCCCTGGGTAGCATCTACCCAGCATCGTGCAGGCAAGCGATGGATGGCTGCCTGTTGGTGCGCTGATCGGCTACTGTGAGCGCAGCCAATGAGGGTGATGGGGCCCGGTTATCCACTTAGTCGACGATTGCTATCCACTGGGTTGGCAGCGCCGTCGGCTGGCGCAAAACTTGCCCTGTCATACAAGACGCGCCGTCAGAGCGCGCTGAATAAAAATTGCCGTGGGTGCGCCGTGATGAATAGCAAGGCTGATGGGCAGTTTCGCGAGATTCGTATCGATCGCTTTGACCTTGAAGGGGCCAGGAACTGGATGGCGGGAATCTGTGGGCCTCACCGCCTGGAAACCGCCAACCCCGAACGCATTCGGTTCCACCACAGTGCCAACGTGCTCAGGTCCCGTTCCACGACCCTGGGCATCATCGAATACGGCACCGATGTGGTGGTGGATATCCAGGACACCGAGCGCTTCAGCAGCTACAGCCTGAGCCTGCCGTTGTGCGGCGAGCAGGAACTGAGCAAGGACGGGCGCCTCTTGCGCTCGGACCGCGGCCAGGGGGTGATCATCGCCCCCAACGAAAGCCAGGTGCTGGCCATCTCCGGAGACTGTCGCAAGCTGCAGGTGGTGATTTCCCGGCCGGCCATGAGCGAGGCCCTGGAAGGCTTGTTGCAGCGCCCGGTGCTGGAGCCGCTGCGTTTCGAGCCCGGCATGGATGCGCTGCACGGTGCCGCCGCGGCATGGTGGCGCATGGCGCAGCATTTCATCGGCGAACTGGCACAGGGCAACGAGCTCTATGAACAGCTGGCCTTCACCCGGGAAATCGAAAGCTCATTGATCAAGGGCCTGATCCTGGCCCAGCCCAACAACTATTCCAGCGAGTTGCGGGCGATGCTCGGGGTCAAGCTGCCCCACTATCTGGTACGGGCCCGCCAGCACTTGCATGAACATGCCCGCGAGACCGTGCACCTGGAAGACCTGGAGGCCGCCGCCGGCGTCTCGCGCTTCAAGCTGTTCGAGGCCTTTCGCAAGTACTTCGCCCTGTCGCCCATGGCCTACCTCAAGCGCCACCGGCTCAATGGCGTGCGCCAGGAAATACTCGAGCACGGCTCGGCGCGCAACATCTCGGAGATTGCCCTGGGCTGGGGCTTCACCCACCTGGGGCGGTTCTCCGCCGAGTACCGCAAGCTGTTCGACGAAACCCCGAGCGTCACTGCCCAGCGTCACCCCGCGCGGCGCCCGGCCGGGTTCTAGGACGCCTTACTTGCGCTGCACCAGGTCCAGCAGGCTGTTCTGTTCCTTGATCTTCTGCAGGACGATTTCCGAGCGGATGTCGGTCACGCCCGAGGCGCGGTTCAGATGGTTGACGATGAAATCCGAGAAGTGCTTGAGGTTGCGCGCCTGGATGCGCAGCACGTAGTTGCTGGCGCCGGTGATCACGTAGGCGGCCACCACTTCCGGCCACTGCTGGACCTTGCCGATAAAGGTCTCGTGCCAGCCTTCCACGTCCTGGCGCAGGGATACGTGGACGATCGCCTCCAGCTCGATGCCCAGGCGCTCGGCATTGAGCTGGGCGCGATAGCCGCTGATGATCCCCTCCGTTTCCAGCAGGCGCAGGCGGCGCAGGCAGGCCGAGGGCGAGAGGGCGACTTTCTCCGCCAGTTCCTGATTGCTGATACGCCCGTCCTGTTGCAGGAAGTAGAGGATGCGCAGGTCCGTGGAGTCGAGGGTCATGGTTGGCATAAATCCGCGTTTTTTATTGGAGGATTAGAATTTTATTCGAGATTAGTACGACAGCGCGCTGCACTTTGCACGAAAATTCTCCCGGCCTTCGTCCATTATTTCTCAAGTTTTCGGGTTTCCAGGACCCCGTGCCCGGCCCCTTCCGGTGGGCATGACATTGACCAAGACAGGACTGCCAATGATCGATAAAAACCACTGCCTGCGTCTCGATGAACAGGACCCCCTGGCGCCGCTGCGCCAACAGTTCAGCCTGCCCGAAGGGGTGATCTACCTCGATGGCAACTCCCTTGGTGCCCGCCCCGTGGCCGCTGCCGAGCGGGCCCGGCAGGTGATCGAGCAAGAGTGGGGCGAGGGCCTGATCCGCAGCTGGAACACGGCCGGCTGGCGTGACCTGTCCCAGCGCCTGGGGGATCGGCTGGCGCCGCTGATCGGTGCGGGTGCTGGTGAGGTGGTCATCACCGATACCACTTCCATCAACCTGTTCAAGGTCCTCAGCGCCGCCCTGCAGGTCCAGGCCGGACGTGCGCCCCAGCGGCGGGTGATCGTCTCCGAAAGCAGCAACTTTCCTACCGACCTGTACATAGTCGAAGGCCTGACGCAGCTGCTGCAGCAGGGTTACTCCCTGCGCCTGGTGGACAGCCCGGAACAACTGCCGGCGGCCATCGACCAGGACACCGCGGTGGTGCTGCTGACCCACGTCAACTACAAGACCGGCTACATGCACGACATGCAGGCGACCACCGGGCTGATCCACGAGGCGGGCGCCCTGAGCATCTGGGACCTGGCCCACTCGGCCGGTGCGGTGCCGGTGGACCTGGGCCGCAGCGGCGCCGACTACGCCATCGGCTGCACCTACAAGTACCTCAATGGCGGCCCCGGCTCCCAGGCCTTCGCCTGGGTCGCTCCGGCGCTCTGCGACCTGGTTACCCAGCCGCTGTCCGGCTGGTTCGGTCATGCCCGGCAGTTCGACATGGCCACCCGCTACGAGCCTTCCAGCGGCATTGCCCGCTACCTGTGCGGCACCCAGCCGATTACCTCTCTGGCCATGGTCGAATGCGGCCTGGAAGTCTTCGAACGGACCGACATGCAGAGCCTGCGGCGCAAGTCCCTGGCGCTGACCGACCTGTTCATCGAGCTGGTGGAGCAGCGCTGCGTCGGTCACGAGCTGAAGCTGGTGACCCCGCGTGAGCATGCCAAGCGTGGCAGCCACGTGAGCTTCGAGCACCCCGAAGGCTACGCGGTGATCCAGGCCCTGATCGCCCGGGGCGTGATCGGCGATTACCGCGAGCCGCGGATCATGCGTTTCGGCTTCACTCCGCTGTACACCCGCTTCAGCGAGGTATGGGACGCGGTGCAGATCCTCGGTGAAATCCTCGACCAGAAAACCTGGGCCCAGGCGCAATTCCAGGTGCGCCACAGCGTGACCTGAGGTGTGTTTCACCCCCTGGTTGCCGCCCTGTGCGGCGACCAGGCCAGCGGCACAAGGACGGGCCGTCACAACGATTTATACGTGCACACAACAATAAAGAGGCACTCAAAGTGACCACCTCCAACAAGGGTTTCGAAGCGATATCCAATCGCGAGCACGGCCTCAGGCGGCAGTTGACCGCCGGCCAGATGAGCATGATCGCCATCGGCGGGGCCATTGGCACCGGGCTCTTCATGGGCAGCGCCTACGCCATCGGTTATGCCGGCCCCAGCGTGCTGCTGAGCTACGCCATCGGCGCGTTGATCACCCTGATCCTGATGGGCTGCCTGGCGGAAATGACCGTGGCCCATTCCACCTCCGGCTCCTTCGGTGCCTACGCCGAGTTCTACGTCAGCCCGCTGGCCGGCTTCCTGGTGCGCTATGCCTACTGGGCGGCCATCGTGCTGGCGGTGGGTGCCGAAGTCACGGCCATCGCCATGTACATGAAGTACTGGTTCGCCAACGTTCCGGAGTGGGTGTGGATCATCTCCTTCTCCAGCGTGCTGATCGTGCTCAACGGCATCAGCGTGAAGACCTTCGGCAACTTCGAATACTGGTTTTCCACCATCAAGATCGCCGCCATCGTCGGCTTCATCATCCTGGCGGTGTACGTGGTGTTCGGCTCTGGCAACCCCGACTACGGGCTGCACAACTACAGCGCTCACGGCGGCTTCTTTCCCAACGGTTTCGAAGGCATGTGGATTGCCGTGATCGTGTCGATCTTCAGCTACCTGAGCGTGGAGATGATCGCGGTGGCGGCGGGCGAGGCCAAGGACCCGCAACGCGCGGTGAAACAGGCCTTTCGCGCCACCATCGTGCGCCTGGTGGTGTTCTATCTGCTGACCCTGGCGCTGATGCTGGCCATCGTGCCCTGGGCCCAGGCCGGAAAGGCCCAGAGCCCGTTCGTCACGGTGATGCAGACCATCGGTATTCCCGGGGCCACCGGGGTGATGAATTTCGTGATCCTGATCGCCGCGCTATCGGCGATGAACAGCCAGCTCTACATCACCACGCGGATGATGTTCAGCCTGTCCCGCGCCGGCTATGCGCCCAAGTCCATGGGGGCCCTGAGCAAGAACGGGATTCCGCTCAATGCCCTGCTGCTGTCCAGCTCCGGCATCGCCCTGGCGACCCTGGTCAACGTGCTGTACCCCGAGAGTTCGTTCACCCTGATGATGGCGATCTCGATGTTCGGCGCGATCTTCACCTGGTTCATGATCTTCCTCACCCACTACTGCTTCCGCCGCTATCACCAGCGCCACGGCGAGCAGCAGTTGTCGTTCCGCATGCGCCTGTTTCCCTACAGCACCCTGCTGGGGCTGGTGCTGATGGGGGCGGTGATGATCACCACCTTCTTCACCGAGGCGTTCAAGATGACCCTGGTGTTCGGGGTGCCGTTCCTGCTGTTGCTGACCCTGGTCTATTACCTGTGCTTTCGTAAGCCGCGGGTGGTCGCCGGCTTGTCGGAGGTCTGAAGCAAGGCCGCCCGGGCGGTCCTAGCGGCTGCCCAGGGGGCATTCCTCTCGCGCCTGTTGCAGGCTGGTCTCGAACAGTTCGAGCCGGCCCTGCAACTGCTGCAAATCCTCGATCTGCTGTTGCAGCTCGCGCTTTTTCTGCGCCAGGGCCGCCTGGGCCCGGTCCCAGGGGAAGGCCTGCCCCTGGTGGGTGGCGAACACCTGCTGCAGTTCCTTGAGCTTGAAGCCCAACTGCTGGGCGCACTTGATGAATATCAGTTGCTCGACGCTCTGCGCGTCATACAGGCGGTAGCGACCCTGGCGTGGCGCTTCGGGCAAGAGGCCGATGGCCTCGTAATGACGGATGCTCTTGACCGTGGTTCCGGACAGTTGCGCGGCTTGGCCGATGTACATGAAGGCTCCTTTTCCAGTACCGGGTCGTCGGGCGGTGGACGGCGTTGCGCATTATCCGGCGCTTTCACTGCCTGGCAAGGTGCTCCACTTGCAGCAGCCAGTCGGCCCGGCGTTCCTGGCTGGCGTCCAGCACCGGGCCGAAGGTCAGGGTGCGCAAGGGCTTGATGCCGCAGAAGGCCAGGGTGGTGCGGCGCATCTGCTGCAAGCCGGGCATGCGGTAGAACCAGCGGAAGTACCAGGGCGGTGTATCCATGGTCACCAGCAGGTGGGCGCTGCGGCCCTTTAGCAGCTGCTCCGGAAAAGCTTTGCCGGGGCGGTACTTGAAGGCGAAGCCCGGCAGCAGCACGCGATCGAGAAAGCCCTTCATCAGCGCCGGAATGCCGCCCCACCAGATGGGGAAGACCCAGGTCAGGTGCTCGGCCCAGAGGATGTCGGCCTGGGCCTGCTGCAGGTCTTCTTCCAGGGGCTGGATCTGGCGATAACCTTCGCGCAGCACCGGGTCGAAATGCAGGTCGCCGAGCCTGAGCTGGCGCACTTCATGGCCGGCTTCCTGCGCCGCCTTCACGTAGCGCTCGCTCAATGCCGCGCACAGGCTGTGGCGCGAAGGGTGGCCGAGAATCACCAGGATGCGTTTGCTCATTGCCGTGGTCCTTGAGGAATAAACCCCAAGGCTAAAGTCTGCCCCTAAGGGGAGAGTCAAGGCTCCAGCAGCGCACGGCACAAGCCCTGGGCATACAGGGGCAGGGCGTTGAAGTCGCGGGCGCACAGCAGCAAGCGGCGGCGTGCCCAGGCCTCGTTCAAGGGGCGGCTTTGCAGAGCCAGGTGCAGGTTGCGTTGCAGGGCCGCCAGGGGCACCAGGGCCAGCCCGGCGCCGCGGGCCACCATGCGCAGCACGGCGTCGAAGCCTTCGGCGCGGATGCGCAACTGCATGCGCCGGCCCAGATGCAGGGCCTGTTCCTCCAGGTACACCGCCAGGGCGCTGTGGCTGGCCAGGCCGACATAGTCGTGGGCCAGGCTGTCGCTGAAGCTGGGGGCCGCCAGGGCACCCAAGGGGTGGTCCGGGGGCATCACCAGCACCAGTGGGTCGTCGCGAAAGGCCCGGGTCATCAGGCCCTGAGTGTCCACCGCATCGGAGACGATCCCCAGGTCCGCCGCGCCCTGGCGCAGGGCGTGGGTGATGCGCTGGCTGGGCAGCTCCTGCAGCTCGATATCGACATGGGGCTGGCTGTGCAGGAAGTCTGCCAGCAGCTCTGGCAGGTACTCGCTGAGTGCGGTGGTGTTGCACAACAGGCGCACCTGGCCCTTGACCCCCCTGGCGTATTCGCCAAGGTCCTGCTGCAGGTGCTCGGCGTACAGCAGCAGCGTTCGTGCATGCTGGGCCAGGGCCTTGCCGGCGGCTGTCGGGCGGATGCCACGACGCCCGCGTTCGAGAAACTCGATGCCCAGCGAGGCCTCCATGGCGCGGATTCGAGCGCTGGCGGCGGCCAGCGACAAGTGGCTGCGAGCGGCACCGGCGGTGATGTTGCCGGCCTCCAGAATGTTCAGGTACAGGCGCAGGTCGATCAGGTCGAAGTGCATGGGGCATCTCTCGGGGAGCGTCATTTTTGCAGGAGCCGGCTTGCCGGCGAAGAGGCCGCTGGGTTCTGCGCAAATCTCGAAATCGCTTTGGCTGGCAAGCCAGCTCCTGGGGCGGTACGGGCAATAGGTTTTTGTATGTGCCTATTGCCGGGCAAGAGGCTGGCTCAGTATATGGCAGATTTTCAGCAGGGCGGGCAGGGCGCAGGATAGGCCCATGAACAGCTCGCTCGCGTTTTATCAGAATCTCGGAATGGCCCTTTCCCTGTTGGTGATCGGCACTTTTGTGCTGGCCGGCATGGTCAAGGGGGTGATCGGTCTTGGCCTGCCCACCGTTGCCATGGGCCTCTTGGGGTTGGCTATGGCACCGGCGCAGGCTGCGGCCCTGCTGATTATCCCGGCGACCCTGACCAATCTCTGGCAACTGGCCTTTGGCGGGCATCTGCCGGCCTTGCTCAAGCGCCTGTGGCCGATGCTGCTGGCGATCTTTGCCGGCACCGCCGCCGGCTCCCTGTGGCTGGGAATCGACGCCGGGCATTGGGTGGTGCGGGGCTTGGGGGCGGCGCTACTGCTATATGCCCTGAGCGGCTTGCTGTTGCCGACCCTGCGAGTGTCGGCGGCCCAGGAGCGCTGGCTGGGGCCGCTGTGCGGGCTGGTCACCGGGGTCATCACCTCGGCCACCGGGGTGTTCGTGATTCCGGCGGTGCCCTACCTGCAAGCCCTGGGGCTGAACAAGGATCAGCTGGTGCAGGCGCTGGGCCTGTCGTTCACCGTCTCGACCCTGGCCCTGGCCGGCGGCCTGCTGTGGCGCGGCGCCCTGGGCGGCGCCGAGCTGGGGGCCTCGCTGCTGACCCTGGCCCCGGCGCTGCTGGGCATGTGGCTGGGGCAGTGGTTGCGCCAGCGCATCAGCGCCCAGTTGTTCAAGCGGGTGTTCTTTGTCGGCATGGGCCTCTTGGGCGGGCACTTGCTGATCAGCGGCTAGCTTTTGCTCAGCGGCCAGCCGCGGCCGGGCTGAGCATGTCGATGGCGCGGATCTCGAAGTCGCGCTCCAGGTAGTCCATGCGCGCGTCGAGGAACTGCTGCATGTGCGGCAGGCTGGAGTGGCTATCCAGCGCCTCCTGGGAAGCCCAGACCTCGTAGAAAATGAACAGGCTCGGGTCCTGTCGGTCCCGCAGCATGTGGTATTCGATGCAGCCGGCTTCAGCGCGGCTGGCGGCTACATGGCCGAGAAAGAACGCCTCGAAGGCATCAGCCCGTTCCGGGCGGGTCTTGGCGTGAAGGATGAAGGCCTGGGGTGTGGGCATAAGGAGCACTCTTGCTGATGGGGAGGTCGGCAAAAATTCTAAGGCAACAATCCACCACTGATTCGTGCGTTTGAGTCAAATGTATTTTGAACAACCCGGGCTTATTCTCCGGCCCTGGCCTGATTAACCTGCCGCCATCGTTTTCAATCTTTACAGCCCGCCGCCATCGATGCGCAACGGGTTGTTCCCGATGAGGCTGGATCATGAAAAAAGTACTGCTGCTCAATGGCGCCAAGCAATTCGCCCACTCCGATGGCCGCTACAACGCGACCCTGCACGACACCGCCCTGGCGGTACTGGATCGTGGCGGCCTGGAGGTCAAGGTCACCCATATCGACGAGGGCTACGACATCCAGGAAGAAGTGGCGAAGTTTCTCTGGGCCGACGTGATCGTCTACCAGATGCCCGGCTGGTGGATGGGCGCGCCGTGGATCGTCAAGAAATACATCGACGAAGTCTTCACCGAAGGCCACGGCAGCCTCTACGCCAGCGACGGCCGGACCCGCTCCGATGCCTCGCAGAAGTACGGCAGCGGCGGCCTGATCCAGGGCAAGCAGTACATGCTTTCGCTGACCTGGAACGCCCCGCAGCAAGCCTTCGACGATCCCACCGACTTCTTCGAGGCCAAGGGCGTGGACGCGGTCTACTTCCCGTTCCACAAGGCCAACCAGTTCCTGGGCATGAGCGCCCTGCCAACCTTTCTCTGCGTGGACGTGATGAAACGCCCGAACATCGAAGGCGATGTGCAGCGTTACGAGGAACACCTCAAGGCAGTGTTCAATCTGCCGGGCTGAATCCGGCTACTATTGAGTGCCTTGAAATTCAGGGGCGATCTCGCCCCGCTGCCGCCAGAGGACTCATGTGAAAGCCCGATCCGACGAGTTGCAAGTCTTCGTCTGTGTCATCGAGTGCGGCTCGATTTCCGCCGCCGCCGAGCAGTTGGCCCAGACCCCTTCGGCGGTCAGCCGCAGCTTGTCGCGGCTGGAGGCCAAGCTCGACACCACGCTGATCAACCGCACCACGCGACGCATGGACCTGACCGAGGAAGGGCGCTACTTCTTCGAACAGGCCAAGCTGATCCTCGATCAGATGGACGAGCTCGAAGAGCGCCTGTCCTCGCGCCAGCGCAACCCGTCCGGGCGCCTGCGGATCAACGCCGCATCGCCCTTCATGCTGCATGCCATCGTTCCCTACGTGGCCGAGTTCCGCAGCCTGTACCCGGATATCCAGCTGGAGCTCAACAGCAACGACCTGATCATCGACCTGCTGGAGCAGAGCACCGACATCGCCATCCGCATCGGGGTGCTGGCGGATTCCACCCTGCATGCCCGCTCCCTGGGCTGCAGCCCGCTGCACATCCTCGCCAGCCCTGACTACCTGGCCCGCCACGGTACGCCGCAGAGCGTGGCCGAACTGGCCGGGCACACCCTGCTGGGCTTCACCCAGACCGAGACCCTCAATCACTGGCCGCTGCGCCATGTGCATGGCGACCGCTGGCAGATCCAGCCGGGCATCAGCGCCTCCAGTGGCGAGACCCTGCGCCACCTGGCGCTGGAAGGGCAGGGCATTGCCTGCCTGTCGCACTTCATGACCATCGACGACATCCGCGCCGGGCGCCTGCAACCGGTGCTGGCCTCGTTCAACAGCGGCTATCGCCAGCCGATCAACGCCGTGTACTACCGCAACTCGCAACTGGCCCTGCGCATCCAGTGCTTCCTGGATTTCATCCAGGGCAAGCTGGCCGATTACGCCAACCCCGAGTTCCAGGGCTGAAGGCTCCTCCATTCCCCGCCTATCCCCCGTAGGAGCCGGCTTGCCGGCGAAGGGGCCCCCGGGTTTTGCGCAACTCTTGAAACTGCATTCGCTGGCAAGCCAGCTCCTACGGTTATCCATGGCGGAGGCTTGGGACGTTCGTGCCACGATTGGCGATTGCTCAACCCCCCGTCTCGGGCCTAAGGTTCTTGCCGTTCAATAACAAGAAAAGGAAGGACCTATGCGCATTCTGTTGTTCAAGACCCTGGCCCTGACGGCCGCCATCGCCGCCAGCAGCTCGGCCTTCGCCGTGACCCTGGAAGGCGGCGCGGTGGCCGCGCCCAACCAGTACGGCGCCGATGTCGCGGCGCAAATCCTCAAGAAGGGCGGCAACGCGGTGGATGCCGCGGTGGCCACGGCCTTCGCCCTGGCCGTGACCTACCCCGAGGCCGGCAACATCGGTGGCGGCGGGTTCATGACGATGTACATCGACGGCAAACCCTACTTCCTCGACTACCGGGAAACCGCGCCCAAGGCCGCGACCCGGAACATGTACCTGAATGAAAAGGGCGAGGTGATCGAGAACCTGAGCCTGGTGGGCGCCCGCGCTGCCGGGGTGCCGGGTACGGTGATGGGCCTGTGGGAGGCGCACCAGAAGTTCGGCAAGCTGCCCTGGAGCGAGCTGATCACCCCGGCCGTGGGTTATGCGAAGAACGGCTTCAAGGTGGCCGACAAGCAGTACCAGTACCGCGAGGATGCGTTGAAGCTGTTCAACGGCACCACCAACTTCGGCGACTACTTCGGCAGCATGAAACCGGGCGAGACCTTCCGTCAGCCGGAACTGGCCGCGACCCTGGAGCGCATCGCCGACCAGGGCGCCAAGGAGTTCTACAGCGGCAAGACCGCCGACTTGCTGGTGGCGCAGATGCAGGCCGACAAGGGCCTGATCACCAAGCAGGACCTGCAGGACTACAAGGTCCAGTGGCGCCAGCCGCTGCAGGTGACCTTCCGTGGCAACACCCTGTACACCGCGCCGCCGCCCAGCTCTGGCGGGGTGGCCCTGGCGCAGCTGATCAGCATCAAGGAAGAGCGCGCGGCGGACTTCAAGGGTGTGGAGCTCAATTCAGCCAAGTACATTCACCTGCTGGCGGAAATCGAAAAGCGGGTGTTCGCCGACCGCGCCGACTACCTGGGCGACCCGGCGTTTTCCGATGTTCCGGTCAAGCAACTGACCGACCCGGCGTATCTGACAAAACGCGCCGCCGAGGTCAACCCCAACGCCATCTCGGCTACCGAGAAAGTGCGCCCCGGGCTTGAGCCGCACCAGACCACCCACTTCTCCATTGTCGATGCCCAGGGCAACGCGGTGAGCAACACCTACACCCTGAACTGGGATTACGGCAGTGGCGTGGTGGTCAAGGGCGCTGGCTTCTTGCTCAATGACGAAATGGACGACTTCAGCGCCAAGCCAGGCGTAGCCAACGCCTTTGGCGTGGTGGGTGGCGATGCCAACGCCATCGCCCCGGGCAAGCGCATGCTGTCCTCCATGAGCCCGAGCCTGGTGACCCGCGACGGCAAGGTCACCCTGGTGCTGGGCACCCCCGGTGGTTCGCGGATCTTCACCTCGATCTTCCAGGTGCTGAACAACCTCTATGACTACAACCTGCCCCTGGAAAAGGCCGTGGCCGCGCAGCGCGTGCATCACCAACTGCTGCCCAAGGACACGATCTACTACGACGCCTATGCGCCGCTCACCGGCAAGGTCGCCGATGAGCTGAAAACCATGGGCTACACCCTGGAAGACCAGGGTTGGGAGATGGGCGATATCCAGGCGATCCGGGTCAATGGCACCGCGCTTGAAACCGCTTCCGACCCACGCGGCCGCGGTGTCGGCAAGGTCGTCAAATAACCGCTGAACCCCTGTAGGAGCTGGCCGGGCGGCGTTCCGCTTGCCGGCGAAAGGGCACGCAAGCCTGGCGCCAGGTCGAGCGGCCTCTTCGCTGGCAAGCCAGCTCCTACCTTCGTTGTGCAGGCGCCGACGGCCGGCTGGTCGGAGGCGGCTCAATTCCGTAACATTCCCCGCCTTCTTTCCGCACTTCCCAGGGCCGCGCCTGCCGGTCCGTCTATCAGGTCAATCATGAAAGCAAAACGTCTGCGTGCCGATGTCCTGGCCGGACTCACCACCTCCTTTGCCTTGCTGCCCGAATGCATCGCCTTCGCCCTGGTGGCCCACCTCAACCCGTTGATGGGCCTGTATGGCGCCTTCTTCATCTGCACCCTGACGGCGCTGTTCGGCGGGCGGCCGGGCATGGTCTCCGGCGCGGCCGGCTCCATGGCGGTGGTGATCGTCGCCCTGGTAGTGCAGCACGGTGTGCAGTACCTGTTGGCCACGGTGCTGCTGGGCGGGCTGGTGATGGTCGCCTTCGGCCTGCTGCGCCTGGGCAAGCTGGTGCGCATGGTGCCGCACCCGGTGATGCTGGGCTTCGTCAACGGCTTGGCGATCGTCATCGCCCTGGCCCAGCTGGAACATTTCAAGAGCGGCGAACACTGGCTCAGCGGCCAGCCGCTGTACCTGATGGCCGGGCTGGTGGCATTGACCATGGCCATCGTCTATCTGCTGCCGCGCCTGACCCGGGCGGTGCCACCGGCCCTGGTGGCGATCCTCGGGGTCGGCGCGCTGGTGTACCTGCTGGGCCTGCCGACCCGCACCCTGGGGGACATGGCCCACATCGCCGGCGGCCTGCCGAGCCTGGCGCTGCCCCAGGTGCCGTGGAACCTGGAGACCCTGGGCATCATCGCGCCCTATGCGTTCCTGATGGCCATGGTCGGCCTGCTGGAAACCCTGCTGACCCTCAACCTCACCGACGAAATCACCGAAAGCCGCGGCTACCCGGACCGTGAATGCGTGGCCCTGGGCGCGGCCAATGTGGTCTCGGGAATGTTCGGCGGCATGGGTGGCTGCGCGATGATCGGCCAGACCGTGATCAACCTCAGTTCCGGTGGCCGCGGGCGTTTGTCGGGCGTGGTGGCGGGCGCTCTGATCCTGCTGTTCGTGCTGTTTCTCTCACCGCTGATCGAGCGCATCCCCCTGGCGGCGCTGGTGGGGGTGATGTTCGTGGTGTCGCAGCAGACCTTCGCCTGGGCGTCCCTGCGGGTGATCAACAAGGTGCCGCTCAACGATGTGCTGGTGATCCTCGCGGTGACCGTGATCACCGTGTTCACCGACCTGGCCATGGCGGTGTTCTGCGGCATCGTCATTGCCGCCCTCAACTTCGCCTGGCAGCAGGCCCGCGAGCTGTACGCCGACAGCCACCTGGAAGCCGACGGCAGCAAGCACTACCAACTGCATGGCACCCTGTTCTTCGCCTCCACCACGCCGTTTCTCAACCAGTTCGATCCGGCGGGCGATCCTCGGCACGTGACTGTCGACTGTCGCCACCTGAGTTTTGTCGACTACTCGGCCATCGCCGCGCTGAAAACCCTGCGCGAGCGTTATGCCAAGGCCGGCAAGCAGTTGCGGGTGCTGCACCTGTCCGAGCGCTGCAAGAAGCTGCTCAAGCGTGCCCGAGAGCATCACGACTGAGATCGGCCACCGCGGCAGTGGATGAAAATACCCACTGCCGATTTTCATAAGCCGCCCTTTCACTTAGCTGTTCGCGACAAAGCCTGCCTCTTTACGAAAATAAGTTTCACTCGGTTTGAAGTTCACCTTTCTAAGTGATTAATGAATTTCACAACCATTCGAAAGTGACGCTGTTTTCAAGGAGGACGCCATGGCTCCCGCTACGGGTTCTTGGCTGCTGGGCTACGCCGCAGTCGCCATCATTGCGCTGATCGTGTTGATCGCCCGCTACCGACTCAACCCCTTTATCGTCATCACCCTGGTGTCGGTGGGCCTGGCGCTGATGGCCGGCATGCCGCCTTCCGGAGTGGTGAGCGCCTACGAGGCCGGGGTTGGCAAGACCCTGGGGCATATCGCCCTGGTGGTGGCACTGGGCACCATGCTCGGCAAGCTGATGGCCGAATCCGGTGGTGCCGAGCAGGTGGCGCGCACCCTGATCGACCGCTTCGGCGAACGCAACGCCCACTGGGCCATGGTCTGCATCGCCTTCCTGGTGGGGCTGCCGCTGTTCTTCGAAGTGGGCTTCGTACTGCTGGTGCCAATTGCCTTCACCGTGGCGCGGCGGGTCGGGGTGTCGCTGCTGATGGTGGGCTTGCCGATGGTCGCCGGGCTCTCGGTGGTGCACGCCCTGGTGCCGCCGCACCCGGGAGCGATGCTGGCGGTGCAGGCCTATCAGGCGTCGGTGGGGCAGACCCTGGTGTATGCGCTGCTGATCGGTGTGCCCACGGCGATCATCGCCGGGCCGCTGTACGCGCGGTTCATCGTGCCGCACATCCACCTGCCGGCGCAGAACCCCCTGGAGCGCCAGTTCATCGCCCGCGAGCCGCGCCTGCGCCTGCCGAGTT
The DNA here is from genome assembly GCF_058796855.1 of Pseudomonas sp. GW823-FHT03E05. NCBI lineage: Bacteria > Pseudomonadati > Pseudomonadota > Gammaproteobacteria > Pseudomonadales > Pseudomonadaceae > Pseudomonas > Pseudomonas sp. GW823-FHT03E05. The sequence continues at coordinate 1,096,002 of NZ_JBXAJB010000002.1, read as the reverse complement.
TCCGCCTGACCTTGGCCACCATCCTGCTGCCGGTGGTGCTGATGCTTCTCGGCGGCTGGGCCAACCTGCTGGCCGAGCCCGGCACCGGCCTCAACCAGTTCCTGCTGTTTATCGGCAACTCGGTGATCGCCCTGCTGGTGGCCACCCTGGTGAGTTTCTTGACCCTGGGGCTGGCCCAGGGCATGAACCGCGAATCGATCCTCAAGTTCACCAACGAATGCCTGGCGCCCACCGCCAGCATCACCCTGCTGGTGGGGGCCGGCGGCGGCCTCAACCGCATTCTCATCGACTCCGGGGTGACCGAGCAGATCGTCGGCCTGGCCCATGAGTTCCAGCTCTCGCCGTTGTGGATGGGCTGGCTGTTCGCGGTGCTGATGCGGGTCGCCACCGGTTCGGCCACCGTGGCCCTGACCACCGCTTCCGGGGTGGTGGCGCCGGTGGCCGTCGGCCTGGGCTACCCGCACCCGGAACTGCTGGTGATCGCCACCGGCGCCGGCTCGGTGATTCTTTCCCACGTCAACGACGGCGGCTTCTGGCTGGTGAAGGAATACTTCAATATGACCGTCATCCAGACCTTCAAGACCTGGACCGTGCTGGAGACCCTGATCTCGGTGATCGCCTTCGGACTGACCCTGGTCCTCGCGGAGTTTTTGTAGATGGACATCCTTTACCAGATCCGCTCGCGCCTGGATTTTCTCAGCGCCGGGGAAGGGCGGATCGCCCGGCTGATGCTCGACGATGTGGGCTTTGCCGCCTCTGCCAGCCTCGACGAACTGGCCCGCCGCGCTGAAGTCAGCGCCGCCACCCTGTCGCGCTTTGCCCGCAGCGTCGGCTGCCGCGACTTGCGCCAGTTGCGCCTGCAGCTGGCCCAGGCCAGTGGGGTGGGCAGCCGCTTCCTGGACCCTGCCGGCACCCCGGAACAGTCCGGGTTCTACCGGCAGATCGTTGGCGATATCGAAGCTGCGCTGCACCAGCATCTGGCCGGTTTCGAGGAGGCCCAATTCGCCGATGCGGTGCGCCTGCTGGGGCGCGCGCGGATGATCCACGCCTTCGGCATGGGCGGTTGCTCGACCCTGTGCAGCAGCGAGTTGCAAGTGCGCCTGGTACGCCTGGGCTACCCCATTGCCGCCTGCCACGACCCGGTGATGATGCGTGTCACCGCCGCCGCCCTGGGGCCGCAGCACGCGGTGATCGCCTGTTCGCTGACCGGTATCACCCCCGAGCTGCTGGAGGCGGTGGCCCTGGCCCGTACCTACGGCGCCGGGATCCTGGCCATTACCTTGCCCGACTCGCCCCTGGCGCAATTGGCGGATGTGCTGCTGCCGCTGCACAGCGCCGAGACCTCGCTCATCTACAAACCCACCGCGGCCCGCTACGGCATGCTGTTGGCCATTGATGTGCTGGCCACCGAGCTGGCCCTGGCCCTGCCCGATGACAACCAGGAACGCCTGCGACGGATCAAGCTGGCCCTGGACCATTACCGTGGCGGCGACGATTGCCTGCCCCTGGGAGACTGACATGCGCTACCACACGCTGATCCGCAACGCCCTGATCATCGACGGCAGCGACCGTCCCGGTTACCCCGCCGACCTGGCCATCCTCGACGGGCGCATCGCGCGCATCGGCGATCTGTCCGCGGCCAGCGCCGAGCAAGAGATCGACGCCGCCGGGCGGGTGCTGGCCCCGGGTTTCATCGATGTGCATACCCATGACGACACGGTGGTGATTCGCCAGCCGCAGATGTTGCCCAAGCTCAGCCAGGGGGTGACCACGGTGATCGTCGGCAACTGCGGGATCAGCGCCGCGCCGGTGACCCTCAAGGGCGACCCGCCGGACCCGATGAACCTGCTGGGCGAGCGCTCGATGTTCGTCTACCCGCGTTTTCGTGACTACCGCGCGGCGGTGGATGCCGCGCGCCCGGCGATCAACGTGGCGGCGCTGGTGGGGCACACCGCGCTGCGCAGCAACCATCTGCCGGACCTGTTTCGCACGGCCACGGCCGATGAAATCAGCGCCATGCGCGGGCAACTGCGCGAAAGCCTGGAGGACGGCGCCCTCGGCCTGTCCAGTGGGCTGGCCTACGCCAGCGCGTTTTGCGCCGAGACCGATGAAGTGCTGCAACTGGCCCAGGAATTGACGGCGTTCGGCGCGGTGTACACCACCCATTTGCGCAGCGAGTTCGAGCCGGTGCTGGAGGCCATGGCCGAAGCTTTTCTGATTGGTCGCGCGGCCCGGGCACCGGTGATCGTCTCGCACCTCAAGTGCGCTGGCGCCGGCAACTGGGGGCGCAGCCCGCAACTGCTGGCAGCCCTGGAAAACGCCGCCCGGGAACACCCGGTGGGCTGCGACTGCTATCCCTACGCCGCCAGTTCCTCGACCCTGGACCTCAAGCAGGTCACCGATGCCTACCGCATCACCATCACCTGGTCCACACCGCACCCCGAGCAGGGCGGTCGCGACTTGAGCGAGATCGCCGCCGACTGGGGCGTCAGCCTGCTGGCCGCCGCCGAGCGCCTGCAACCGGCGGGGGCGGTGTACTACGGCATGGATGAAAACGATGTGCGGCGCATCCTCGCCCATCCGCTGTCGATGATCGGCTCCGATGGCCTGCCGGAAGATCCTTTCCCCCATCCAAGGTTGTGGGGCGCCTTCCCCCGGGTACTCGGGCACTTCAGCCGCGACCTGGGCCTGTTCCCGCTGCACACTGCGGTGCACAAGATGACCGGGCTGTCCGCGGCGCGCTTCGGCCTGCACCAGCGTGGCGAGATCCGCGAAGGGCACTGGGCCGACCTGGTGCTGTTCGACCCGGCGCGGGTGCGCGACGTGGCGGATTTCAAGGAGCCGCAGCGCGCCGCGCAAGGCATCGATGGGGTCTGGGTCAATGGCGTGTGCAGTTTTGCCCAGGGCCGGGCCAACGGTGAACGCCAGGGGCGCTTCCTGCCCCGGGAAGGTGACCTGCGCCCGGGATTTGCATCCGCTGGCTGATTTGTTGACCTCCATCACAATGATGGCGCTGTGCTATTAAAGAATCCCCGAGCGGCGCCGAACTGCTGATAATCGCCGTCTGTATAGTCGGCTCATTTCAGTCAGGGAGTCGCGCAATGAGCTTTGGCAAAACCACCCCCATCCTGCGGATCTTCGATGAAGCCAAGGCCCGGGAGTTTTACCTCGATTTCCTGGGTTTCTCCCTGGATTGGGAACACCGCTTCGAAGCCGATTTTCCGCTGTACCTGCAGGTCTCGCGGGGCGAGTGCGTGCTGCACCTTACCGAGCACCATGGCGACTGCTCGCCGGGTGCGGCCCTGCGGATCGAGACCGATGAACTGGAAACCTTCCAGCAGCAGTTGCTGGCCAAGCAGTACCGCTTCTCCCATCCGCAGATCCAGGCCATGCCCTGGGGCAGCCAGGACATGACCATCAGCGACCCGTTCGGCAATCGCCTGGTGTTCACCAACGTCATCAGCGTGTAACGGGTTTCAGGCCTTGCCGGAGCTCTGCGCGCTCAGGCGGAACTGCCCCGGGGTCAGCCCGGTGCGGGTCTTGAAACTGCGGTGGAACGAGCGCGGTTCGGTGAAACCCAGGCAATCGGAGATGCCCTGGATCGACAGCTCGCTGTGGCGCAGATAGTGCTCGGCCAGCTCCTGGCGCAGGTCGTCGAGAATCTGCTGGTATGAAGTGCCAGCCTGTTGCAGTTGGCGCTGCAGGGTGCGTACCGACAGGTGCAGGTGCTGCGCCACCTGCTCCTTGCGCGGCAGGCCGTCCTTGAGCAACTGGCGCAGCACGTTGTGCACCTGCAAGGCCAGGGGCGCATCGCCCAGGGAAGCCATCATCGCCTGGGCATGTTCTTCCAGGGTCTTGAGCAGGCGCGCATCAGCTTGGCGCAGCGGCATCTGCAGGTACTCCAGCGGCGCCACCAGCGCCGAGCAGGGTTGCTGGAACAGCACCGGGCAGCCGAACAACGCCTCGTACTGCGCCGCCTCGGCGGGTTCCGGCAGGGCGTGTTCGAACCACACCGCGCTGGGCGACAACTGCGAATCGGCGATCCAGCGCGCATACAACAGCCAGGACGCCAGGACGTTTTCCACCAGGTGCCGGCGGATGTCCGGGCGCTGATGGCGGCAACTCCAGATCAGCCGCACCTGGTTGCCAGTGACTTCGGCGCGGCTGGTGCCCATGTCCCCCACCAGTTTTTCGAACGGCATGATGCGGCTCATGGCTTCGCCGAGGGTCGCGCAGTTCATGGTGATGTAGCCCAGCACATTCCACGAGCTGGGTTTGACGAAGCGCGCCGAATTGAGCCCGAACAGCGGATCGCCCGAGTGCTGGCAGAAATAGTCCAGCAGCCGCTCATGCACCTCCATCGGCAGGCGCAGGCTGGTGTCGTTCAACTGCGCGGCGCTAAGCCCGGCCGCCGCCAGCGCCGGCTCGGTGGCAATACCCAATTGCTCCGCATAGAGCAGGTATTTCAGCAGGGGCGGGACCGAAGTAAAACCGAGGCTGGGCATGAACGGGTTCCTGGTGACTAATCCCTAGGACAGCAGGACGAAGACCGGGAAAGGTAAGGGCAAACCCTGATGGGTGTAAATGCTCGGGTCCGGGGATTGGCGCCTTTCGCCGGCAAGCCAGCTCCTACGGAGGGTGTAGGAGCCGGCTTGCCGGCGAAGGGGCCTGCGCGAATCAGACGCGGAAGTGGCTGACCATCATCTGCAACTGGCCGCCCAGGCGCGCCAGTTCAACGCTTGCGGCTGCGGTTTCGTCGCTGGCGGCGGCGGTCTGTTCGGAGACGTCGCGCACGTTGATGATGCTGCGGCTGATCTCTTCGGCCACGGCGCTCTGTTGCTCGGCAGCGGCGGCGATCTGCTGGTTCATCGACTGGATGTTGGACACGGTGCGGGTGATGCTTTCCAGCGAGGCGCCGGCCTTGCGGGTCAGCTCGACGCTGCTGTCGGTCAGGCTGCGGCTGTTGTTCATCACGGTAGCCACTTGCTGGGTGCCGTTCTGCAGGCCGGCCACCAGTTCCTCGATCTCTTCGGTGGACTTCTGGGTGCGCTGGGCCAGGGCCCGCACTTCGTCGGCGACCACGGCGAAACCACGGCCGGCTTCACCGGCGCGGGCGGCTTCGATGGCGGCGTTCAGTGCCAGCAGGTTGGTCTGTTCGGCCACCGCCTTGATCACGTCCATGACGCTGCCGATCTTGTCGCTTTCCTGTTGCAGCACGGTCATGGCGTCGGTGGAGCGCACCACTTCGCTGGCCAGGCGCTCGATCTGCTCGATGGCCTGGGCCACCACCTTGTCGCCCTGGCGGGCTTCGCCGTCGGCGGCGGCCGCGGCCTGGGAGGCTTCTTCGGCATTGCGCGCGACTTCCTGCACGGTGGCGGTCATCTCGTGCATGGCGGTGGCCACCTGGTCGGTCTCGACTTTCTGGCTGTTGACCCCGGCGCTGGTTTCTTCGGTCACCGCGGACAGTTCTTCGGCGGCGCTGGCGATCTGGGTCACGCCGTCGCGGATGCCGCTGATCAGCTCGCGCAGGGTCACGCCCATGCGCACGATGCCTTGTTGCAGCACGCCCAGTTCGTCGCGGCGGGTGACCCGCAGGTTCTCGGTCAGGTCGCCGGAGGCGATGCGCTCGACCACGGCCAGGGTTTCCTGCAGCGGGCGGGTGATCTGCCGGGTGATGATCACGGCGGCCAGTACACCGACCAGCAGCGCCAGCAGGGTGCTGATCAGCTGCAGGCTGCGGGCCTGGGCGCTCTCGATGTCGCGGCGGTCCAGCTGGATCTGGTACAGGGCGTCACTGCGGCTGACGATGTCGGCGCCCTGGTCGGTCATTTCCTTGCGCGCCTCTACGGCGTTGGTGAAGGCGACCTTGAAGGCCTGCAGCGAGCTGCGGTAGCCGCTCAGGGCGGTTTCGAGCTGTTGCAGGGCATCGCGCTGGGTGCTGCTGAAATGGGACTTGAGCTGATCCATTTCGGCAATCGCAGCGTTGAGCTGGGTGACGGCTTTCTGTTCGGTGTCCGGGTTGTTGGTGGTGACGTAGCCGCGCACTTCATAGCGCGCCAGCTGGAAGGCTTCCTTGGCCTGGGTGATGGCCTGGAACTGCGTAAAGCGCTCATCGCTCAGGGGCAACTGCTTGACCCAGGAGTTGATCCCGTTGATCAGGTCATTGGCGCGTTCGGCGTTCTGGTTCATCGCCAGGCGTGCGGCGTCGCCGCTGCGGTAGGCGTTGCGCATCTTGTTCAGCGAATCCTGATAGGCACTGATGGTCGCGCCCAGGCCTTGCAGGAGCTTGATGTTTTCCGGGCTCTGGAACGAGGCCAGGAGTTTTTTCTGCTGGGCGCTGAAATCGTCCAGGGTGTTCTGCACGCCTTGGGCGGCGGTTTCGTCGCCGTTGGCCAGCATGTACTGCAGGCGGGTGACCCGCAGCTTGGTCAGGCCGCTGTTGAGCTGAGTGATGTCGCTCATCCAGTTGCTGCGGTCGATCAGGCTGCCCAGGCTGGTCCAGCCGGTCAGTGCAAGGACGGTGGTCAGGGCCAGGACCAGGCCGAAACCCAGGCCCAGCTTAAGGTTGACGCTGATGTTGGCAAACCAACTACTCATTGAATTCCTCCAGGAACGTAGCTCTTCTTGATCTTGAGTTGGCTGGAAGATTGTTGTTGTTGGTGACCAGCAAGGTGTTTTGTAGGGGGTGTATCGGCGGGATGTGCCATAGCTGAAACGATTTCGTCGGCATTGTCCCAAGACAATGTTTTAGGCGATGGACGGCTATTTTGCGGGATGTGCCGCCGGTCCGTTGAGCTTTTTTTCACATTGATTTCACTCGGGTCCCACGCCCGGCGCCCTAGAGTCTGGGCGGTCGATGCCACGGGCATCGGCCAGCGTTCAATTGTCATCAGGCTTTCGTAGCCTTGCTGTGCGCTGCTCAACACATCGGAACATTCTCGTAAGGGCGGCTGGGAATTGACTACAAGACTGGTGTTGCCGGCGAGCAAGCGGCCCTTCCTGGGGCGCGTCCTGGTCCGTTACAAGAACCTGCTGGCGCTGCTGCTGGGCGCCTGCCTGGTGATTCCCCTGGGGCTGTTCCTGCTCCGGCCGGCCTCGGTGCCCGACCTGAGCCACGGCAACGGGGCCGGGCTCCAGGCCCTGACGGCCGCCTGGGACAAGGGCGAAATGATTGTGCTGGTGCGCCACATGGAGCGCTGCGACCGCTCCAATGCCGCGTGCCTGGGCCCGGCCGATGGCATTACCGACCGGGCCCGCGAGGTGGCGGTGGGGCTCGGCGCGCAGTTCGAGCACCTGGGCCTGGAGCGTACCGATATCTACAACAGCCCGTTGACGCGCACCGCGCAGACCGCGAGCTACATGTTCAGCAAGGTCAGCAGTGGCGATGGCTGGCTGTTCAACTGCAAGAACACCATGTTGCGCGATGTCATGGCGCACAAGGTCGCCGGGCGCAACCTGGTGCTGGTGACCCACAGCGAATGCATGGCGCAGATGGAGCAGGACCTGAAACGGGCGACCCCGACCCTGGGGTACGGCGCTTCCCTGTTCGTCTCCACCGATACCCTCAATGGCGCGCCGAAGATGCTCGGCCTGATCGAGGCCAGTGACTGGCGCTCGGTGAACCTCAAGCCCTGACCGCAGGCGGCCGCTCCGTGTAGCTGGCCTTCAGGGGCATAGGAAGCGGCTCAAGGTGCCAGCAGGTCCGGCTCGGCCGGTGGCGTGCCAGCCGCTGGCGGGGTGGCTAGCGGGCCGTCGTTGATGCGCTGCGGGCTGATCAGGTTGGTGAACTCCTCGATCAGGCGCTGGATCGCTTCCGGCGGCTGGCAGTCGCGAAACTCCATGCTGATCTGTACCTCGTCCGGGTCGCGTTCCTGGCCGTCACGCTTGCCGCTACCGAAGGTGACGAAAAACTTCTCGCTCTGCAGCTCGCCGTTCTCCAGGTCGTGGCTGGCCTTCTGCAGCTCGGTGGCCTGCATGCGCACCGACAGGTCGACAGTCATCTTGTGCAGGGCCAGGCCCTTGGGCGAGACCAGGGCAATCAGCGGCACATTGATGATGTGGTCTTCGTTGAGCGCCACCTCGACCATCTTGGCCTTCATCGGCGTGCCCAGGTCGTCGACGTTGTAGTCGAAGAACTGGTCGAACAACTTGATGTACTGCTGGGCGATCAGGTTGTGGGTGGCGGCTGCTGCCTGATGCATGCCGCGGGTGATATGGCTCAGGTCGCTGGCGGACATGGGCTCCTTGCTGCGAGAAAAAAACGCCATGGATCACGCTCCTTGTTCGGTGGCTGAAGTGCCCCGCCATGAAGGCGGGGCGGGTTACTGGGGCGAAGGCGCGGTGTGGATCAACCGCCGGTGCCGGTTTTCTTCTCGTCCGCGGCATCGGGCATTTTCAGCGCGTTGGCGGTGGGCAGCTTGTCGGTGTCGGTCGGTTGAGTGCTAGGCAGCCGCACAGGCTTGGTGGCTGCGTCGGTGAGGAAGTCGATGACCCGCATCAGGGCTTCCGGTGGGTCCTGGCGGACGATCTTGGTGCTGATGGCGTAGCGGGCACGGGTGTCGGTCTTGCGGGTCTGGGTCGATTTGTGGCTCGCCGCGCCCTTGACCGAAACGCTGAACGGGCCCCAGCCCATCTTCGCCTCGAAACTGCCGGAGGCTTCGGTGCTGCTGGTGTCCTCGGCCATCTGGCTGATGGTCAGCTCGAACTCGATGGAGCCTTCCTCGATGGTGATGTTGGGGTGACTGATGGCCGCCAGCAACGGGATACGCATCGACTTCTTCACGGTGCCCTTGTACACCCCCTGCTCATCCACCAGGGTTTCGTCATAGTCGAACTGCACCGAAACCGCCTGGCCGTTCTGAATGCACACGCCCATCAGGAAGTCCGCATAGGCTTTGCTCGCGGCGACCTGCGCCTGAATCATCGCCATCAGTGGACCGGTGATCATCTTGTCCAGGGGCAGGGCGGCGATCACGCCGCCAATCAGGCCCTTATCGATATCTGCCATGGTCTAGCTCCTTGTTCTTTGTTGCGCGAAATGCGCCCTTGCAGGTTAAGAAAGCCGTGAAGGCCGATTCAGCAGGAATCGATTACCGGTGAGTGTTGGCATCCAGGCGGCGGATGTTGCCGATCTGCCGCAGGCTCAGGCCGTACTTGTCCGCCAGCACACTGCGGGAAATACCGCCCAGGCTTTCCAGTTGAATGTGCTGGTTGCGGATCTGCCGGCAGAAGTGGTCGGCCTTGGGGATCTCCAGGGCCAGGCCGGCGAAACGCTCGATCAGCGCGTTGAGGGCGTCGGGCGGCAGGATCAAAGCCAGGGAGGTACGTTCGGCGTGCTTGGGGATGTACTTGGGGCGGCCGCCGTATTCACGGGTCAGGCGGTAGGCATTTTCCAGTCCGATGCAGTCGATGAGGGCCTGGAGCGAGTGAGGGAGCTGGCGAACATCGATGAGTACGAGGTCTTTCACGTCCATTTGGTACCTCCTTGGAATTATGGATAAGGCTGGTTTGATCCTAAGGAGGTGTCTCGTCCTCTGTTCAGTGGGAAATTTCCCCCCTATTAAGGGGAACTATTACATTCTGATGTTGTATCGGTCGCTGGTGGTGCACTGGATTTTCCTAAACTGGATGAGGAAAAATCCATGTCACGCTACGCGATTGATTTCAGCTTTATCGCCGCTCTGGAGGGAGCTGCCATTACCCGCGGTTATGTGCCCGATCCGGACAAGAGCAAGAGTGGCGTCACGGTGGGCACAGGCTTCGATCTGGGGCAACGGAACGTAGAGGACCTGCAGGCGCTCAATCTGCCGGCGGACCTGATCCGGCGACTGACCCCCTACCTGGGGCTGAAGGGGCTCAAGGCCAAGGCGTTTCTCGACGGCCAGCCCTTGAACATCAGCAGTGACGAGGCGCTTTTGGTGGACGAGGCATTCAAGGCGCCCTTCGTCGATCTTCTGGCAGCGAACTACACCCAGGCCAGCGGAGTGGACTTCGCCCAACTGCCGGCACCGATGCAGACCGTTATCGCCTCGGTGGCCTTTCAGTACGGCAACCTGGCCAGTCGCACACCGAACTTCTGGGCCCAGGTGGTGGCCCGCGACTGGAAGAGTGCCCTGGCCAACCTGCGCAACTTTGGCGACAGCTACGGCACTCGCCGGCGCAAGGAGGCTGATCTGCTGGGCTCGCAGCTAACCTCGTAAGTGCTCGCCGCCCAGGCTCAAGGCCTGGGCGGCTTGCCGGTTTCAAGGGCAGGGGTAGGTTTGCAGCAGGCTGGCGTTGCCCATGTGGCTGGTGTCGTCGGGTTGTGTGCCGCTGGGCAGCGAGCGCCAGTCCACCAACAGGCACATGGCCTTGAGGGAAATGCCCTTGGCCTGGCCGATGGGGTTGGAAAACTCATAGCGGTACAGCGCCTGGGTGGTGTTCTGCGGGGTTACGCTGCTGGCATTGATCAAGGTGCTGCGAGCCATGTCCGGCAGTTTGTCCTGGGTGATGGTAAAGCGCGGTTGTTCACCCTGTTGGCTGAATGCGCCCTGGTCCCGAGAGCGTTTCCACAGCTGCTGCCACTGGCTGTTGCCGGCGGCGGTGCTCAGGGTGGCGGCGTAGGCCTTGAGGGTGGCGGGTGGGAGATTGGTGGTTTCCAGGGCTTGGGCAGCGCTGGCCAGCAGGCTCAGGCCGAGGATCAGTGAACGCAGAATCAACATGGGAATATCTCCTTTTCCAGGCCGTAACGGCCCGACACGAACATAGGGAAGATCCCGGCAACGAGGGTGTCGCCGGGGGCAAGGCTCAGCGGGCGTCGAGGTAGTCCCGACGCAGGCCTTCCTTGCTGCTCTTGGCGATCAGTTCCTTGGCCACGGTGTTCCCGATGGCGTTGTCGTTGATGTTTTCCACCCCAAGGATGTTTTGCGCCGCCAGTTGCTGGCGCAACCCGGCCTTCTGGGCAACGGCCCGGCTCAGGGGGCTACTGATAACGCTGATGCTCATGTCTGACTCCTTTTCGGGGAAAGCCCGTCGTTGGGCAGGAGTCATGGTTTCAAGGGCGGCGGGCGGGTATCAGCGGGAAAGGGTTCAAGGGGCATGGGCGGCGGGGATGGGCAAACGGCACCTGATTCAGGTGCCGTTTTTTTTGCGTTCAGCCGGCCGGCGCCAGGTTGACGAAGTAGTAGGCCTGGCGGCCCACCATGAGGGTCTGCTGGATCTGCAGCGGCGGCTTGGGCGCCTCGGCGCCACCCAGTACCGCCATGTGCTGCGGCGACTCGCGCAAGAAGGCCAGCAGTTGCGCCTCGTTCTGCAGGTCCTTGAGCAGGCTCTGGGTGTAGAACACGCTGGCGCCGGCGATGCGTTCGTTGGCCTGGTACAGCGCCAGCTGGTGCCCGCTACCCTGCAACGCCATGATCCGGTCGGTCACTGGAACGAACGACAGTTCGCGGTCGGCCCTGGGCGCGGCCCATTGGGCGTTGACCAGATAGCCGCCGATCACCAGGGCCATGAGCGCTATCAGCCACCCCCTGCGCTGGCGCCCCACGGCACTCCAGAAACCCGTGCCCGGGGCCCGCTTGGCCAGGCGCTGGTAGAGTACTGCGCCATATTCCGCCGCCAGCACCGCCGCGGCCGGGGTCAGGGACATCAGGTACACCGTGCGCTTGCTCGAAGCCAGGCACAGCAGGGCGAACTGCGCCAGCAGCCAGAGGCTGAAAAACAGCAGGTAGCGGTTCTGCACCAGGGTTTTACGGAAATGCCACAGGCCCAGGTAAACCAGGATGTTCCACGGCAGGAAGGCCTGGGGCAGCTTGGCCAGGTAGTAGTAGAAGGGCTCGTAGTGCCCGGCCTCCTCGAAGGAGCCGTCGAAGCGCCCGACGCTGTTGGTCCACAGCACTTCCCCCAGGGCCTGCAGGCCGCCGCGCTGGTAGAGCATGTACAGCCAGATCATCAGCGGCACCAGCCCCAGCAGGGTCAGCAGGCCCGGGCGCAGCCAGTGGCTGAAGGTGAAGCGCTTGTCGATCAGGCTGTCGGCCAGCAGGTAGGCGAAGATCACCACCCCGGGCATGGCCAGGCCGAGCACGCCCTTGCTCAGGGTGGCGATGGCGATCCCGCCGGCGAACGCCAGCCAGGAGAGCAGCGCCGGCTGCTGCGCGGCCTGGCGTCGATGGGCCTGGAAAAACGCCAGCAGGGCCAGGGTTACCCCGAGGCTGAGCAGGGCATCCTCGCCCACGCCGCGCACGTTGCTCCAGTAACTGGCCATGGTCGCCAGCATCAGCCCGGCCATGGCCGCCAGGGCTGCCGGCCGGCCAAAGCGGCGCAGCATGGCGTACAGCAGCATCACGCTGAACAGCCCGGCGAAGGCCGAGGCCAGGCGCACCGCCAGGGGCGTGCCGCCGAAGGCGCGGATGGCCCCGGCATCGAGCCACAGGCTCAGCGGCGGTTTTTCCAGGAATGGCGTGCCGAACAGGCGCGGTGTGACCCAGTCATCGTCCAGGTGCATTTCCATGGCGATCCCGGCCACCCGGGCTTCGGTGGAACCTTGCAACTGGTGGTTGCCCAGGGCAAAGAAGAACAGCAGGCAGGCCAGCAGAAACAGCAGCGGAGCGGGTCGTGACATGAGTTGTGCGCCGGCAGGTCGAGGGGCGCAGCCGGAAGGCCGCGGGCAAGCCCGAAAGTATACGTAGGCAAGTCTTAACGAATTGTGAACAAGTAGGGGGAAAGCGTGCGGCTGTGCGCGGATTAGCCCATGGCCTGCTGGTAGGCGGCCACGGCTTGCGGGAACAGCTGTTCGTAGAGGGGGTAGGCGATGCCCAGCACGGTGATCTCGATGGCATCGGCGCCACATTCGGCGGAGTAGTCCTGAATGCTCACGCCCAGGGCCGGCACGGGTTGGTCGAGGTGGTGTACTACCAGGTGCAGCCCGCTCTGGCTCGCTCCTGCCAGTGCGCGAACCTGCTGCTGGAGGCCGGCATAGGCCGGGGCGGCGATGAATTGGCCGAAGGCCACACCCATGGGCGGGTCGGCCGACTCCAGGGCCGACCAACCGAGCAGGGTCGAGCCCTGGTAGACCTTGAACCTTGCTGGAGCATCCGGGTGGGTGGGCATGGGAGGGCTCTGGTGAGGGCTCTGGTGAGGGATCAGGTGAGGGCGCTTTCCTGCTGTTGCCGGCTGATGCGCCCGCGGCCCCAGGCCGACAGCGCCTCGATCACCGGCTGCAGCGATTGCCCCTCGTCGGTCAGGCGGTATTCCACCCGCGGCGGCACCTCGGCGTACACCGTGCGCGACACCAGGCCGGCGGCTTCCAGGTCCCGCAACTGCTTGGTCAAAAGACGTTGGGAGATCCCCGGCAGGCGCCGTTGCAGTTCGTTGAAACGCAGGAACTCGTTGGCCAGCAACTGGTGCAGGACCACGCCTTTCCAGCGGCCGTCGATCAGGTCCAGGGTGACCTCCACCGGGCAGCCTGGAATGTCCTGATAGTGTTTGTTTTTCATTGCCTGACGACCCTTTTGCGTAGCTGGTACGCAAAAGTACCCTACTTGTGCGGGCAGGGCATGAGGGATTTAAGTGTGCGCTTTCAATCGCCAAGGAAGCTCTGCAATGAAGGCCATCGCCTACCTCAAAGGCTCGCACTTGTCTGACCCCCACGCGTTCTGCGAGGTGCAACTGGACCCGCCGCCACTGGAACCCCACGACCTGCTGGTGGCGGTCGAGGCAGTGTCGGTCAACCCCCTGGATACCAAGGTCCGCGCCGGCCAGGTGGCGGTGCCCGACGAGGTGCGGACCCTGGGCTGGGACGCCAGTGGCGTGGTCCGCGCGGTGGGTAGCGCGGTGACCCTGTTCGCCCCTGGGGACGCGGTGTTCTATGCCGGCACCTTCACCCGCGATGGCGCCAATGCCGAGCTGCACCGGGTGGACGAGCGCCTGGTGGGGCACAAGCCGGCCAGCCTGTCCTTCGCCCAGGCGGCCGCCATGCCGCTGACCTCGCTGACCGCCTGGCAATTGCTCTTCGAGCGCCTGGGCCGGGTGCCCGGCGACCTCGCTGAACAGGGCACGCTGCTGATTGTCGGCGGTGCCGGTGGCGTTGGCTCGGTGCTGATCCAGCTGGCGCGCCGGCTGACCGCAATGACCGTCATCGCCACGGCTTCGCGGCCGGACAGCCGCCAGTGGTGCCTGGACCTGGGGGCCCATCAGGTGCTGGACCATTCTCGTTCGCTGGTGGAGCAACTGGCGGCCCTGGACCTGCCACCCGTGACCCATATTGCCGCCCTGACCCATACCCAGCGGCACTATGCCGAGCTGGCCCGGATCATCGTGCCCCATGGCCATATCGCGCTGATCGACGATCACGACTTCTTCGATGCGGTGCCACTCAAGGCCAAGAGCGTATCCCTGCACTGGGAGATGGTGTTCACCCGCGCCCTGTTTAAGACCCCGGACATGATCGAGCAGCACCACATCCTCAACCGGCTGGCGCAGTTGCTGGACCAGGGATTGATCCGCTGCACCCTGAATGAAGTCTTCAGCCCGTTCAACGCCGACAGCCTGCGCCGGGCCCATGAGCGCGTGGAGCAGGGCGGCCTGCCGGGCAAGGTGGTAGTGGCCCGCGACGCCCAGCCCATCGCCTCCTTGTAGGCGCTGGCTGGGTGGGCGCTGATTGGGTGCTGGCTTGCCAGCGAAGGCGGCACCACCTCTGGCGCAGGGCCGCAGGGCCTCTGCGCCGGCGAGCCGGCTCCTATGGAAGTGGAGTGTCGGGGAGGGCTGATCGGCGCAGGTGGCGCCCGCTGCGCCACCAGAAGATGCCGCCGAGGAAGGCCCCAGAACAGCCGAACAGCGGCGCCACCGGCAGGTAGCGCGCCAGCCCTTCGGGCTCGGGTTCTTCATCCGGCGAGTCGGTGTAGAAGCTCGACGGGGCCAGGCTCATCACCAGCGGAATGGTCGGCATCGCCGCCAGTGCACCGCAGAACAGATAGATCAGCACATTGCGCCAGGCAAAGCGCTGGGCCAGCCAGAAGAACAGCACACAGGGCAGGACCGTGAAAATGCCGATCAGCACACCGCTCAACACCAGGGTCAGCAGGCCCACGAACAGCGTCTGGAGAATGATGTCCGTGTTCAACGCGCCGGCACCGGCCAGCATCCCCAGCATCATCAGCACGGCCACGAGCGTGGCCAGGGCCGTGACGCCGATGAAGTAGGCGGCGAACCAGTCTTCAGGCTGCACGGTACGAAGGGTTGGCGTTTTTGCGGGCATGGGAAATATCGCTTCTTGAGGTGAGTGACAAGGCCGGGGCCGTGGGAGCTTTCTTTGCCGGCAAGCCGGCTCCTGCAGGAAGTAGTCAGCGCAGATGACGCCCGCTGAGCCACCAGGACATCGCTCCCAGAAAGGCCCCGCAAGCGCCGAACAAGTGTGCCAACGGTGCATAGCGCTCAAGGATGTTGACGCCGTGCGGGAGGTTGAAAAAGCCGGGAGACAGGCCCACCACCATGGGAATGGCGGGCAGCGCCGCCAGGGCTCCGCCCAACAGGTAGATCCACAGATGGCGCCAGGTGAAACGCTGGGCCAGCCAGAAGAACAGGATGCAGGGCAGGGCGGCGACGGCGCCTATCACCGCCACGCTCACCAGCAGTGCCACCACGCTGAAAGACAGGACATCGAGCAGATTGCTCCACGGGTCCCGGCTGCTGAACTGCACGACCAGGTTGACCAGCAATGTCAGGACCAGGGCTAGCGTCGCGACGCTGATGAAATAGGTGGCAACCCAATCAGAGGGCTCAACGGTGCGAAGGGATGTGGACGGCTGGGGCATGGTGGCAGTGGCTTCAGGCTGAGAATGACCGGAGCAAGGCTATCGGCAGCGAGCCTGTCTGTTTGTGGAGTTTGCGTGGTTTTTTCGCGGTCGACGCGCTCTGGTGGATGACGCCGGGGCAGAAAATCCCTTATACAGGCAGCGGCCCGTCGGTCGTGCACGGGCCCGGTTTGTACCCCCACCCAGAAGGAGATGGACATGTTCAAGTTCCTGGATATTACCGAGTTGCCTCGTACCCCTGCGCATCGAGATACAGGCTCCGTCAGCGGAGCGATCAATGCCTGGGAGCTGAAAAATCGGGCTCTCAATACGAAGGGGTTTGTTACATGTCCAAAGAATTACTCGGAGTTTCTGCTGTAGGGCTGATGGTGCTGGGCGAGTTCTGTGCCATCTACAGTGAAGTGGTGGTGGCGCGGCTGGCCCATTCCGGCAACACCTCCGGTGCCGAACTGGCGTTGCCGGTGCTGATCATGTGCCTGGGCGGTATCTGCCTGCTGGCGGCCTACTGGCTGGGTTACGTGGCGGTGGGCGACATCTGGATCATCACCGTGGTCTCGGTAACGTCGCTGCTGCTCCTGGAGCCGCTGGTGATCTGGGCCCTGTTCCAGCAGGCGCCTGGGCGCGGTGCCTTGATCGGCTTCTGCCTCGGCGCGCTGGGGATGTTGTCCGCCGTGTTCCTCTAGCACGGCCTCGCTCCGGCTCGGGTCCTTCAGGCCCGGGCCCGGGCAAAGTAGCGGCTGGGCGTCTCGCCCAATACCTTGCGAAACACACCGCTGAACGCGCTCGGGCTGCTGTAGCCCAGGTCGCTGGCGACCCGGGTCACGGCTTCGCCCTGGCCCAGGCGCACCACGGCAGCCAGCAGGCAGGCCTGCTGGCGCCACTCGACGAAGCTGATGCCGGTGTGCTGGCGGAACAGCCGGGTGAAGGTGCGGCGGCTCATGCCGGCGCGCTCGGCCATTTCATCGATCCCCAACTCCAGCGAAGGTTGCTCCAGCGCCTCGCGGCAGGCCCTGGCCAGCCGTGGCTCGCGGGGAAGCGGAGCATTGAGGGCAAGGGCCGGCATGGCCGCGACTTCATGCAGCAGCAGGTTCATCACCTGGCCCTGCACGCTGCCCACGGCGTAGCGCGGGGGAATGGCCGTGGCCCGCAGCAGCAACTGGCGCAGCAGCTCGGACACCTCCCGCACCTGGCATTGCTCCGGCAGGCCCAGGCGCTTGGCTGCCCGGGGCCGTACATAGGTGTTGAGCATGGTCACCGGCCCGCTCATGTGCATGGCGTGGGGCACGCCGGCCGGCACCCAGATGGCCCGCTGCGGCGGCACCACCCAGTTGCCCTGGTCGCTGAAGACGCTGATCACCCCCGTGGCCGCATAGGCGAACTGCCCGCGCCGGTGCTGGTGCTCGGCGAAGTATAGGCCGTCGGGGTAGTCGATGGCGGTGACCACCACATCCCGCGGGGTATTTTCGTAAGGGTCGATATCGATGGGTTGCATGGCCCGAATCTACTGATAATTGACCTGATACTGCAAGCGGGCCATGGCGCGCCGGGGCGATAGTTCGGCCCCGGCCGGGGAATGACCTGCGGCCGCCTGTCCTGGATCGCGCGACATGCAGAAAAAACACCTGTTCCTGGCCCTGTTGGTGACGGCCTTGTGGGGCCTGAACTTTCCCATCACCAAACTGGGCCTGGCCAGTATCGATCCGTTGCTGCTCACCGCCCTGCGTTTCACCCTGGCGGCGCTGCCCTGGGTGTTCCTGGTGCCGCGCCCGCCGGTGGCATTCGCCTGGCTGGCGGCCTACGGGCTGATTTTCGGCGTGGCCATGTGGGCGCTGATCAACCTGGGGATCGATCACGGCGTGGCGCCGGGCACGGCTGCACTGTTGATCCAGTTCAGTGCCTTTTTCTCCCTGGGCTGGGGCGTGCTGCTGTTCGGCGAGCGCCTGCGCCTGCAACAGGTGCTGGCCACGGCCATTGCCCTGTGGGGGCTGCTGCGGATCATTGGCGACAGCCCCGGGCATGCCACCAGCCTGGGTTATGCCCTGCTGCTGGTGAGTGCATTCAGCTGGAGCGTGGGCAACGTCATCATCAAGCGCTGCGGGGTGCGCGAGGTGTTTGCTTTCGTGGTCTGGGCGAGCCTGTTTGCGCCATTGCCGCTGCTGGCATTGACCTGGATAAGCCATGGTGCGGCGCCGTTTTTGCAACTGGCCGGGCAAGTGTCCGCCGGCGCGGCCTTGTCGCTGATGTTTCAGGTCTATGCTGCAACGCACTTTTGTTACTGGGGCTGGAACCTGTTGCTGCGCGAGTATCCGGTCTCCCGGGTGGCGCCCTTGTCGCTGCTGATCCCGGTGTTCGGCATGGCCGGTTCGGTGTTGATCCTGGGGCAGCGGCTTGGGGTCGAGGAGGGCATTTCCATGGGCCTGATCCTGCTGGCGCTGGCGGTGGGGCAGTTCGACTGGCGCCGGTTTTTCACCCTGGGTCGCCGTTCCCTGTAGCCGCTGCCGCAGGCTGCGAACGCTCCGGGCGGCACTGTCGCAGGAAGCGCAGGGACCCTGAGGCCGCCAGAGGTTTGCCAGGAGACCGCCAGGCAAGGCCCTACGGGCCTTTTCGCAGCCTCGCGGGCTCGGCAGCGGCTACAGTCGGCTGTGCCGGAGCGGGTTTTTTATCCTTGTTCAGGCACCGTTCAGGGGCTGCGCGAGCAACATGTCCAGCCTTAATGCCTCGCTTTGGGTGCGGCGCTTTCTGGTGGGGCGAAGATGGTTCGAGAAACGCGTTTGAGTATTGAGGCCTGGGGTATTTACCTGGTGGCCCTGCTGCTGTTCACCTTTGGCATCTGGGACCAGCAGCCCCAGGGTTTCGACGGCCGTTGGGCGCTGTTCCTGCAGGAAATGTTCCGCCACGGCGCCAGCCTGTTCCCCACCACCTACGGCCAGCCATACCCGGACTACCCGGGCACTGCGACCTTCTTCAGCTACCTGTTCGCCCAGGCTTTCGGCGCCCCCAACCACCTGGCCAATATCCTGCCCACCGCGCTGGCCTCGGCCGGGGTGCTGGCGCTGCTGTATCGCTTGCTGGCGCCTTCGGGGCGCACCTGGGCACTGCTCGCGGTGCTGCTCACGGCGCTGACCAGCCAGCTGTTGGACAAGTCCCGCTCGGTGTGCCTGGACCAGATGGTTTCCCTGCTGTGCCTGGGCACCTTCTACCTGCTGCACAGCGGCGAGCAACTGGGCTCCCGGCTGCGGTTGTGGGCGGTGCTGCCGCTGCTGGTGCTGGCCTTTGCCATTCGCGGGCCCTTGGGGCTGGTGGAAGTCTGCGGGGTGGCCTGCACCTACTGGTTGCTGGGGGACAGCCGCACCCGCGAGGCGCGGCTGACGCTGATCAAACGGGTGCTCGCCTATGGCGTCAGTGGCCTCCTGTTGCTGGCCGGCTGCTGGTGGCTGCTGATGCAACTGGCCTATCTCGCTGGTGGCGAAGATTTCGTCCGTCAGGTCTACAACATGCAGGTGGTCGGGCGCCTGGATGAAAGCGGCGAGCCGTTCTACTTCTACTTCCAGCTGGCGCTGTACCGCTACTTCCCGGTGGTGCCCCTGGCCCTGGCGACGCTCTGGGTATTGCGCCGGCAATGGTCGCAGCGCCATGTGAACCCGCAGCTGCGCCTGGTACTTCGGCTGGGGGCCTGTGGCCTGATGATCCTGCTGGGCCTGTCGGTGCCGCACTTCAAGCGCGCCTATTACATCCTGCCCATGGTGCCGATGTTCGCTGCGGTGGCGACCTACGGCCTGCTCACGGCCCGGGGTTGGCTGGGCAAGGTGCGCAGCGGCTACCTGTGGCTGGTGGGGCTGCTGCCGGGGCTGTGCATCCTGGTGCTGTTCGTCTTGCGCCACAGCTGGCACAAGCACGGTTACTGGCCGCCGGTGTCCATGCCGCTGCTGATCGCGATCTTCGTCGTGTTGCAGCTGCTGGCGCTGTATGGCTGGCGCAGGACCCTGGGCAGTTTCGGGCGGCGCCTGGTGCTGCTCAGCGCCCTGGCGCTGGCGGCGCAATGGACGTTGCTGGTGGCGGTGGTGGACCCGGCCAAGGACCTGCAGTTCGACACCAGGACCTTCGTTTCCCAGGTGGAGCAGTTGCGCCAGGCCAGCCCCGGGCCGCTGGTGTTCTTCAACCTGGGCCAGGACACCTGGGCGGTGCGCTACATGATGAACCTGGACCACGACGAACAGCCGCTGTTCGTCAGTGGCGACGACCCCGGGCACCTGGACTCGCTGCCCCATGACTCCTGGGTGATCATCGCGCGCAAGGACCGGGGGCTGCTGGATAACACCTCCCTGGAGAATCAGTTGCCGGTGTTCGAGGGGCGGCTCAACGACAACCCCTGCCTGGTGTTCCAGTTGCAATAAGTGCTTGGCAGGGCCTGGGGCGGGCCGTATTTTGGCCACTGTCATCCGCGGGATAACCAGGGAGTGGTCATGCAATATCAGGTTCGTCCGGCCGTACCGGCCGATGCTCCACAGGTCAGCCAGGTGATCCTGGCGGCCTTGCTCGCCAGCAATGCCCAGGACTACCCCGCCAGTGTGATCGAGCGGGTCCAGGCCAGCTTCACCCCCGATGCAGTGCGCCAACTGATGCAGCGCCGGCAGATGTTTGTCGCCCTGGTGCACGGGGAATTGCGGGGCACCGCCAGCCTCGACGGGCGTGCGGTGCGTTCGGTGTTTGTCGACCCGGCCTACCACGGCCAGGGCCTGGGGCGGCAACTGATGGCCGCGGTCGAGCAGGCGGCGCTGGATTCGGGCCAGACCTCGCTGGTGGTGCCCTCGTCGGTCACCGCTGAAGGCTTTTATGCCCGCCTGGGCTTTGTCCGGGTACGCGAGCATTATGAGGGCGAGGAGCTGACGCTGATCATGGAGCGGGCCCTGGTGGCCACTGAGACCGGGCCAGGGCTGGGCTGATTCAGGCCGGTTGCGCAGCAATCACCAACACTTCGATACGGTAGTGCGGCTTGGCCATGGGCGCCTGCACGCAAGCCCGCACCGGTGCCTGCACACCTTCGAGCCAGGCATCCCAGAGCAGGTTCATGGCCGGGTAGTCGGCCATGTCCTTGAGCCAGATCTGCGCGCTGAGCAGGTGGCCCTTGTCGGTGCCGGCCCTGGCCAGCAGGGCGTCGATCTGTTGCAGCACATCCTGCGTCTGGGCGCGGATGTCCCCTTCGGTCAATTGCGAAACCTGGCCTGCCAGGTAGACGGTCCGGTTGTGGATCACGGCCTGGCTGAAGCGCGCGGTGGTGCCGATTCGCTGGAGGGATGAGGTCATGTCGAGGTCCATTGGTTCGTCCATTGGTTCAAGGGTGGAAAGGTCAGTTGTTGTCGCTCAGGCCGGCCCCGGCGCCCAGCAGGCGCGAGGCTTCGGAGGCCGGCACGTAGGTGCGGGCGGCCAGGTGATCGAGGTCGTGCTGGGGGCTGTCGCCCAGGTCCGGAATGCTGCCCGCCAGAGGCTTGCCGAGGGTGCCGGCAGGATCTGTGCAAGCGCAGCGCACCTGGGCGGCTGTGGCGGCGCCCAGGTTCTGCGCACGTACCAGCCAGGCTTCGCCCGAGGGGGAAAACTTCAGGCAGCAGCCGTTCCAGGACAGCTCCAGCCACAGGCCGAGCTGGCGCGCGGTGGCGCTGGCAAAGGGCAGCAGCAGTTGCGGGTGCGCCACCTGCCGGAGCTCGATGCGGCCGTTGCTGCGCAGCAGGTAGGCGTGGTCGCTCAGGGTCGCCCCGGCAATCAGCGGGCACAGGGCATGCCCTGGCACCTGCCAGGGCTCGGCGCTGACATCCGGGGCCAGTTGCTGGTAGGCACAGCCGTCATTCTGTCGCAGTTGCGTGGCCAGCACGCCGGGCCCGTCGAGGCCGTGGGCCGAGAGCCAGCGCGCGGCCTTGCCGGCTTCCTCCGCCAGGCCCCAGGACAGCCCGGCACCGCGGGCGGCTTTCTTGCACAGGCTTTCGATTTCATTCAACGAGGCATGCACGGCGCTGCTCCTGGCTGTCGAGGTTGGGGTAGGACCAGTCGTCCGCGGCCATCTGCCCCAGCTCATGGGGGAAGGGCGCGTTCTGGTAGAGGGTGATGCGTACCCAGCGATCCGAGCGCGGGTCGAAGTGGGTGGCGCCGAAGAACGACAGCTTGCAGCGCAGCAGGTCGATGGGCAGCAGCGCCTGGTCGATCAGATTGTCCTGGATGTCGGCGTAGGGGAACGCTGGCGCCAGTTGCACCCGGCGCAGGCTGTGGCGATGTTCCGGGTGCCGCAGCAGGAAGCTGGCGACGCTTTGCGCGTCGCTCCAGCCGGGCAGGGCGGCTTGCAACTGGGCGATGTCCCGGGCCACTGCCAGGGGCTGCTCCAGGTCTTGCCCGGGCTCGGCAAAGCGCTGGCCGATCCGCGGTTCGAGTTTTTCCTCGGAGACGTACCAGAACAGCGCGCGGCTGGCTTGGCTGGAAAAGTCGATGGCCGCGACCCAGGAATAATGCTCGTCGAGTATCTGCCGCAGGCGGCCGATGCTCATGCTGCCGTCGACGCTGAAGCTGGCCTGCTCATCGGCCTGCATACCGGCGCCCAGCTCATCCACCAGGTGGCCGTAGGGCTCCAGCAGCAGCGACACCAGGCATTCCTGGGCTTCCAGCGACAGCGCGCCTTCGGCCCAGCGATAGAGTTCGTCCCAGGGGGAATCCTGCTCCAGGATGCCGCTGGCGAGATGGTGCTCCAGGCGCTGCAGGTCACCTTGCAGTTGCAGGATGCGGCCGTGTTGCAGTTCGTGCTCGGAGTGCCAGTGGCCGATGCCGGCCTGGGCCCGGGTGAGAAACTCGACGAACCGCTGGCGCTCCGCAGCCGATGGCTGGCGCACGGCGCGTACCCGTTGCAGGGCGGTTTCCCGGGCCTGTACCCAGTTGTTCAAGAGCACTGGATGGTTCAGCAGGAACGGCGCCATGCCCAGCCCCGTGGAGTTGCCGATGCCCAGGCGCCGGCGCAGTTGCGGCTCCAGGGGCACCGCCTGCCGGGGCGCCCGGGCCTGGGCCAGGTGCTCCACCAGGTCCAGGGTGAAGGTGCGGATCAGGAACACGGTGAGCATTTCCGCCTGGAAGGGTGCCGCCAGCTCCGGCCGCTGGGCGATGCTTTCACGGTCGGCGGCGCCGAACTTGCCGCTGCCATAGACCGCGGTGGTGCGCATCAGGTAGCCGACTTCATCGATGAACTCGCGCTGCGGCTGGCGACCGGCAGCCAGGGCCTCGATCACATGGTCGAACAGCCGCACCGAACGGTTGGCCCGGGCCATGCACAGCTCGCGGGAGGAAATACGCCCGGCTTCCTGCTTCGGCACATTGGCCTCCAGGCGGTCCAGGTCGGCGGCATCGGGGATGCCGTCGAACAGGGCGAAGGTGGCATCCCAGGCGGTGGCGATGACCCGGTCCGAGCGCAGTGCCGGGTCCAGGTCATGGGCGAAGGCCACCAGGCTGTAGCTGCGCTGCGGGCCGGTGGCGGTGTACACCGCGCGGCCCACGCCCTGGCTGTCGAGGGTCCACAGCGGGCGCTGGAACTGCCAGTTTTCAGCCTTGAGGCGGCGCAGCAACTGGCGCATGAACGACAGCCGGGACTGGTGGAAGGCCCCCAGGCGCGCCGCCTTCATGACGCTGGCGGGTGGTCGCAGGTTCATTCAGAGCACCCCCTGTTCACGGGCCATTTGCCGGGCAATGCGGATCGCGTCCCAGACCGCCGGGAGGATCAGCAGCGACACCGGCACCGCAGTGATCACGATGAACGACTGCAAGGCACTGATGCCGCCCTCACCGAGGGTGATCAGGGTCGCCCCCACCAGGCCCATGCCGGCGCCCCAGAACACCCGCAGCCAGGCCGGGGATTCGGCGTGGTTGCTGCTGATGGCCATGGCCACGGTATAGGACATGGAGCCGGCGCTGGTGACCACCGAGAAGAAACTGAGGAACAGGAACAGCGCCGAAATCAGGTTGGGCAGCGGCATCGACTGGGCCACCCCGAGCAGCAGCGCCTCAGGTTGCACGCCGTGGCTGATCACGCGGCCCGGCGACTGCAGTTCGATACCGATCCCGGTGCCGCCCACCAGGGTGAACCAGAGCATGGTGATCAGCGGGGCGGCCACCGACATCAGGGTGATCACCTCACGGATGCTGCGCCCGCGGGAGACCTTGGCCACGTAGATACCCATCATCGGCGCGTAGCCGATGAACCAGCCCCAGTAGAACAGGGTCCAGCTGTTGAGCCAGGCGTTGTCATCGCGGTACAGGGCGATCTGGAAGAAGCTGGTGACGTGCACCGCCAGGCTCTGGGCCAGGGTTTCGCTGAGGAACAGGGTGGGGCCGAAGATGAACAGGAACGCCGCCAGGCCCAGCATCAGCCACACGTGGACCTTGCTCACCAGCCGCAGGCCGCCCAGGCCCACCACACAGGACAGGGTGTAGATCACCGTCACCGAGAGAATCACCATGGCCTGGACCATGATGGTGTTCGGCACGCCCCACACCGAGTGCAGGACGAAGGCGATCTGCAGGCCGAGAAAACCCACCGGGCCGATGGTGCCGGCCACCACCGCGATGATCGCCGAGGCATCGGCGAACACGGCAATCGGGCCCTTCAGGGCACGCTCGCCCAGCAGCGGATAGAGCAGGGTGCGCGGCATCAGCGGCAGGTTCTTTTCGTGGTGCAGGTACATGTAGACCACGGTCAGCAGGCTGCCGAGCACCGCCCAGGCCATGAAGCCCCAGTGCAGGAACGACTGGGACAGTGCGGCCACGCCGGCGGCGTCGCTCTTGGCCACGGCGCCGAAGTACGGCGGTGGGGCGATGAAATGCATCATGGGTTCGGCAGCGGCCCAGAAGGCGCCGCCCCCGGCCAGCAGGGCGCACATGATCATCGATACCCAGTTGAAGGTGCTGATGCTGGGCTTGTGCCCGACGCCGCCCAGGCGCACCCGGCCCAGGCGGGTGAAGCCGATGTACAGGCTGGCGCCGAAGGTCGCCAGCATCAGCACCTGCCAGTACAGGCCGAAGTAGTGGGTGCTCCAGGTGAAGGCGTGGCCGATCAGGCTGGAAAGGGTGTTCAGGTCTATCAGGGCAATGACCAGGAACAGCAGGAAGAAACCTCCGCTGATCCAGAAAATCGACCAGTCGAGGGTTCCAGCGGCGCGGCTGTGCAGCGAGCGGGTGTCGATCCCCGCTTTGATTTCGCCTGGAATTTCCATGGTGCCTCCGTGTTGCGTTGTCGATCGCTAATAATTGTTATGGGCGCATTTGTTGTTGTTAGTGCTTGGCGATGACCCTGTTCAGGCCGGACGTCAGGACAATCGGGAAACAGTCGGGGGTCTCAGACCGCGATCTCGTGAGGGTGGGCGGCGGCACCTGCCTGGGCCTTGGCCGGAACAAAATTGTTCTCGAAGAAGCGCAGCCAGTTGCCGCCCATGATCGCGGCGACCTCCTGGGCGCTGAAACCCACGCCGTGCAGGCCCGCCTCGATGTTGGGGAAGTCGCGGTTGTCGCGGAACCAGGCCGGCTGGTCGGGGAAGCCCGGTTGCGCCTTGGAGCCTTCGCCGTAGTCGACATCCAGGGTCCAGCGGCCGACGCGCATCCAGTCCACCACGCTGTTGGGCTGGTCCTGGCACAGGTCGGAACCCAGGCCCAGGTGCTCGACGCCCATCAGCTCGGCGGTGCGCGCGATCATTTCGCAGAAGCTCTGCACGCTGCAGGCGCTCTTGTCCTTGAGGTGGTGCGGGTACAGCGAGAAACCGAACATGCCACCGCTCTGGCCCAGGGCCTTGAGCACGGTGTCGGACTTGTTGCGCAGCGCCGCGTGCCAGAACGCCGGGTTGGCGTGGGTGATGGCGATCGGGCGCTCGGAGTGCTCGATGGCTTGCAGGGTCGAGCGTTCGGCGGAGTGGGACATGTCCACCACCAGGCCGACCCGGTTCATCTCCCGTACCACCTGCTTGCCCATGCGGGTCAGGCCCGGGTCTTCCTGTTCATAGCAACCGGTGGCCAGCAGCGACTGGTTGTTGTAGGTCAGCTGCATGAAGCGTGCGCCGAGGCTGTGCACCACTTCCACCAGGCCGATGTCGTCCTCGATGGGCGAGGGGTTCTGGAAACCGAAGAAGATCGCCGTGCGCCCGGTCTGCCGTGCCAGGGCGATGTCGCTGGCCCACTTGCCGTGCAGGATCAGGTGCGAGTAGCGCTGGAACCTGCGGTTCCAGGCTTCGATATTGGCCACCATTTCGCGGAAGGTCTCGTGGTAGGCGATGGTCACGTGGACCGCATCGACGCCGCCTTCGCGCATCTGCTGGAAGATCTTTTCCGACCAGTTGTCGTACTGCATGGCATCGATGCGCGGGCCGCGGCTGGCGAAGGTCTGGGGCAGGCTCATAGTGGCGCCCCCGCGGCGATGTAGCCGGTCTTCACGTGGGTGTAGAACTCCACCGCCGAGCGCCCCTGCTCGCGCGGGCCGTAGCTGGACTCGCCACGGCCGCCGAAAGGCACGTGGTAGTCGGTGCCGGCGGTGGGCAGGTTGACCATCACGCAGCCGACCCGGGCATTGCGGCGAAAGTGGCTGGCGCGGGCCAGGGAGCGGGTCATGATGCCGGCGGTGAGGCCGAAGCGGGTGTCATTGACCAGGCTCAGGGCCTCTTCGTAGCTGCCGGCCTTGATCACGCAGGCGATGGGCGCGAACAGCTCTTCGCGGTTGATGCGCATGGCATTGCTGCCGCCAATGAACAGCGCCGGTGCCTGGTAGTAACCGGGGCTTTCCAGCTCCAGGCGCTGGCCGCCGGTGAGCAGTTCGGCGCCTTCCTGCTGGCCCAGTTGTAGGTTCGCCAGGTTGGCCTCCAGCTGTGCGGCGCTGGCCACCGGGCCGATCTGGGTACCGGCTTCCAGGGCATGGCCGACCTTGAGCGCCTGGGTTGCCGCCAGCAGTTTTTCCACGAAGGCATCGTGGATGCCTGCATGCACGATCAACCGCGAGGAGGCGGTGCACTTCTGCCCGGTGCCGCCAAAGGCGCCATTCACCGCGCAGCTCACCGCCAGGTCGAGGTCGGCGTCGTCCATCACTGCCAGGGCGTTTTTCGAGCCCATTTCCAGTTGCACCTTGGTCAGGTTGGCGGCGGCCGAGGCGGCGATGCCCTTGCCCACGTCCACCGAGCCGGTGAAGGATATGGCGTTGATGCCCGGGTGCTCGATCAGCGCCTGGCCGATCTCGGAACCGGCGCCCATCACCAGGTTGAACAGGCCCGCGGGCAAGTCCTGGCGGGCGATGATCTCGCTGAGAATCACTGCGCTGGCCGGGGTCAGGTTGGCCGGCTTCCACACCACGGCGTTGCCGAAGGCCAGGGCCGGGGCGATCTTCCAGCAGGCGGTGGCCATGGGGAAATTCCACGGCGAAATGATCGCCACCACGCCGATGGGTTCACGGCGGATATCGATCTCGATGCCGTCGCGCACCGAGTCGGCG
This sequence comes from Pseudomonas sp. GW823-FHT03E05, assembly GCF_058796855.1. NCBI lineage: Bacteria > Pseudomonadati > Pseudomonadota > Gammaproteobacteria > Pseudomonadales > Pseudomonadaceae > Pseudomonas > Pseudomonas sp. GW823-FHT03E05. The sequence goes on along the minus strand of NZ_JBXAJB010000002.1, from coordinate 1,068,726 downwards.
GTCTGCCCCAACTGGCGCAGGGTTTCCGCAGCGTAGTAGGTGAAGAACTGCCCGGCGCGGTACACCTCGCCAGCACCTTCGGCCATGGGCTTGCCTTCTTCCCGGGACAGGGTCCTGCCGATTTCCGCAGAACGCTGCATCAGCTCCTGACCGATGGCCATCAGCACCTTGTAGCGTTGCTCGAGGCCGCTGCGGGCCCAGATTCGCTGGGCCTCGCTGGCGGCGGCAATGGCACTGTCCAACTGCGCCCGGGAGGCCTGGGCGTAGAGGCCGATCAGGTCGCGGGTGTCGGACGGGTTGCGGTTCTCGATCTCGCTGGCGCCCTTGAGCCATTGGCCGGCGATGTAGTTGTGATGGTTGTCGCTCATGAAATCCTCCAGGGCGGCACGCCAGGCGGGGCGTTGCCTTTGTGCGGTTCTGGGAGGATTATGAGTCGGCCTTGTATTAAGTAAATCTAATAAATTTTAAGGTTGTTTAAGTAAAATTTAAGCTATACCTTTGCCAGCAGGACGCGCCGCCATGAGCATCAAGATCTCCAATTTGCAGTTTTTCGTCGCGGTGGCCACCAGCCAGAGCCTGACCCAGGCTGCCCAGCGCCTGCACCGCACACCGGCAGCGGTGTCGCTCTCGCTCAAGCAACTGGAAGAGGAACTGGGCGGCGCCTTGTTCGAAGGCGAGCGCAAGAACCAGCTCAGCCCCCTGGGGCGTTTCGTGCTGCTGGAAGCCCAGCGCGAACTGGCGCATTTCGACCGCACCATCAGCACCATCAAGACCTACGCCAAGGCCGAGACCGGCCTGGTGCGGGTGGCGGCGGTGCCGTCCTTCGCCATTACCCTGCTGCCGCCGTTGCTCAAGCAATTCCATGAACAGCACCCGCAGTTCCACCTGGATATCCGCGACATGGATTCCGAGCGAGTGGTGCAAGCGGTGCTCAGCGGCGACGTGGACATCGGCATCGGCACCGTACCGGCGAGCATCCCCAACATCGACCAGGACTTCCTGTTCTCCGACGCCTTCTGCGTGGTCTGCGCCAGCGACAACCCCCTCAACCGCCTGGCGCGCCCGCTGCGCTGGAGCGATCTGGACGGGCAGAACTTCATCAACAGCGGCCTGGGCGCCGAGATCAACGCCGCCGAGTTCCGGCACATCCGCGACCACTCGACCCTCAGCGTCAGAAACACCACCTCCTTGCTGGCGCTGGTGGCCCAGGGCATGGGCGTGACCTTGCTACCGGAACTGCTCAGCCGTTCGGCAGCGGGTGACCAGCTGAATTTCCTGCGCCTGGAAGACCAGCGCATCGTGCGCTCGGTGAGCGTGATCACCGCCCCGCGAGAGACGTTGAACCATGCGTCCTATACCTTCTTGAAGGCGCTCAAAGGGAGCCGGTTTGCTTGAGCGGGCCGCTCCTACGGCCCCGGGCTTGACTCAAGGCACCTGGGATAATTCCCGGGTGCCTGCCCCATCGAGCGACGCTTACGCCACCACCACCCGTCGTGGTCGCAGCCAGCCGATCACCACCGCGGCAATCAGCAGGAACCCCAGGTAGCCGAAGAACGGATACACCTGCCCCACCAGGCTGATAAAACCCACCAGGCTGCCGACAAACGCCAGGGCGCCGGCGGCGATGGAGCCGAGGCGGAACTGTCGGGTGCCCGCCGGAAACAGCCGCGCAGAAAAGGAGTACAGGGTGCCCACGGCGGTGTTGAGGATCATGCAGAAGATGATCAGCGCCATCAGCAGCCCCAGGGCCGGGGAGACTTCGCTGGCGATCGACAGCATGGGCATCGGCAGGTCCGCCACGCTGTCCAGGCGCGACAGCAGGCCCAGGCTCATCACCAGCATCAGCAGGCCCAGCAGCGCACCACCGAAAATGCCGCCCCACATCGCCTGTTTTTCGCCCTTGGCCGCGCCGCCCATGATCGCCAGGATCGGCACCCCGGCCACGATGTTGTAGGAGACGTAGAGCAAGGCGCCCAGCAGCCAGTGGCTGGCGCCGGCTTCTTGTTTGGCCGCCAGTTGATTGAGTTCGCCGAAGCTCAGGTCGCGGGTCGCGGCGCCATACAGGGCCACGCCCACCGCGGTGATGATCAGGAAGGGCGTCACCGCGCCGATCATGCCGATGACCTTGTGCACGTCCAGGCACACGATGGCGACCACGATCAGGGTCACCAGCACGCTGCCGGCAATGGCGGGAATGCCGAATTGCTGTTCCAGCAGGGCACCGCCGCCGGCCAGCATCACCACGGTCACGGCGAACATGAAGAAGGTGATCATCAGGTCCACCAGGGCCCCCAGGTGCTTGCCGCACAGGGCCTGCACCACGTCCTTGTGCGACGCCGCTCGCAGGCGGCTGCCCATGCTGGCCAGGGCCATGCCGAGGAAGGTGAACAGCGCCGCGCTGACCACCGCACCCGCCAGGCCCCAGGCGCCGAAGTCGACGAACATCAACAGCAGTTCACGACCGGAGGCGAACCCCGCGCCGACAATCACACCGACGAAGGCGCCGGCGATCTTCAGACTTTCTTTCATGACGATTAGCCTCGATTTTTTGTTGTTATGTGGGGTGGACCACCACATTCATGGCTGTGGCGGCCCTGGGCATCGCACTTGAGGGCTGGGGCGGGTGACTCAGTTTTCGCCGACCCAGGCCTGGACTTCGATCTCGACATCGACCCCCAGCGCCAGTTGGGCGCTGACGGTGGAACGCACCGGGAAACCGTTCTTGAAGTGGCGCTGGTAGACCTCGTTGAAGCCGGCGAAGTGCTGCATGTCGGTGAGCCAGACAGTGCTCTTCACCACCTGGTCGAAGCTGGCACCGCATTCGGCCAGGGTCTCGCCGATGCGCGCCAGGGCGGCCTCGGTCTGCACGCGGATGTCGCCGTGCACCACTTCGCCTTCGGCGCTCATGGGCACCTGGCCGGAGAGGAACAGGAAGCCGCCGACCCGGATCGCCCGGGAAAAGGGGTAGGGCAGGTGGCTGGGATAACGCTGGATGTCATTGGACATGGCAAGGGCCTCGTGGGCTGGGTGGGTTAACGCAAGCGAGCGGGGGCCAGGGCCTGGGCATCGACGCCCTGGCTCAGCAGTTCTTCTGGGACCGGTTGCCCCAGCAGCAGGGCGCCGGCCAGTTGCGAGACGCCGGCCGCCGACTGGATGCCGTAGCCGCCCTGGGCGGCGAGCCAGAAAAAGCCTTCGCAGCTGTCGTCCCAGCCCACCACCAGATCGCCGTCGGCGACGAAGGAGCGCAGGCCGGCCCAGCTGTGGCGCGGGCGGCGGATGCTCAGGGAGGTGACGTTCTCGATGTGGTAGATGCCGGTGGCGATGTCCAGCTCTTCGGGCATCACGTCCTGGGGCGGCACCGGGTCGGCATTGGCCGGGGAGCCGAGCAACTGGCCGGCGTCGGGCTTGAAGTAGAAGCTTTCGTCGATGCCGATCACCGCCGGCCAGCGGCTGAAGTCTTCATCCGGTGGGCCATCGAAGGTGAAGGCGCTGCGCCGGCAGGGTTGCAGGCCGATGGGGGCCACGCCGCACAGCTGGGCCACGTCGTCGACCCAGGCGCCGGCAGCGTTCACCAGATTGCGCGCCTGCAGTACGCGGCCATCACTGAGTTTGAGGTTCCAGTGGCGGTCTTCGCGGCTGGCCTCGACTATGTGCAGGTCGCACTCCAGCAGCCCACCGGCCCGGCGCATGGCCCGCAGGAAGCCCTGGTGCAGGGCGTGCACGTCCAGGTCCTGGGCGGCGGTTTCCAGCATCGCCCCGGCGACGGCCTCGGGGCGCAGGCAGGGCACCAGGGCCCGGGCCTGTTCGGCCGTGATCAGGCGCACATTGGCGGAGCGGGCGCGGGTTTCATTGTAGGTTTGCTGCAATTGGTCCAGCTGTTCCTCGCTGGCCACGTACAGGCAGCCACGGGGTTCCATCAACGGGTGATCGCAGAAACCCTGCGGCGGCCGCTGGTAGAAAGCCCGGCTGGCGCGGGTCAGGGCCTGGATCTGCGGGGTGCCGTAGGCCTCCATGAACATCGCCGCCGAGCGCCCGGTGGAGTGGTAGCCCGGCTGCGATTCACGTTCCAGCACCAGCACGCTGGCCTGCCCGGCCAGGCGATAGGCCAGGGAAGCACCGGCAATACCGGCGCCGATGATGACGAAGTCGAAGCATTGGTTCGCGTGCATGCCGGGGTTCCTGAATCGCTGGGAAATGACAGGGGTCAAAATTCTCACATACGAGAAATGTAAGATATGAGAATTTTCCAGTCAACCCGGGGTCATGGGTTAATATTTCGCCACGTGCCCCGGCTAGCGTCGCGGTTGCCCTTATTTGCCAGACAGAGAGCCTCAATGAGTTCCGACCGAGCCCAGCCCGCCTCGAGCTCCCACGCCCATCCACTGATCGACCGGACCCAGGTCGGCGCACGCCTGCGGACCATTCGTAAAAACCAGAAGCTGACCCTCAAACAGCTCTCGGAGCGCTCCGGCGTGGCGCTGTCGACCCTGTCGAAAATGGAGCTGGCCCAGGTCTCGGTCAGCTACGAAAAACTCGCCGCAGCAGCCCGCGCCCTGGGCGTCGACATCGCCCGGCTGTTCACCCCCGCGCCGAACCTGATCCAGACCGGCGGCGCCCAGGTGCAACCGACCGTGGTCAGCACCACCATCGCCGACGCCCCCGGCTACAGCACCGGCAACTACGACTACCACCCCATGGCCGGGGACTTTCCCGGGCGCAGCATGACCCCCATGTACGCGCGGATCTTTGCCCGCGAGCTGCAGCAGTTCGAGGATTACATCCGCCACCCCGGGCAGGAATTCGCCCTGGTGCTGTCGGGGCGTGTGCGAATTCAGTTCGAGACCGGGGAGGCCGTGAGCATCGGCCCGCAGGAGACTGCCTACTTCAACAGCAGCATTGGCCATATCTACCTGGCGGAAGGGGATGAGGATGCGGAAGTGATGGTGGTGATGTCGGAGCGTTGAGGCCCCTGATCATCCTCTGCGCCCTCCTGAGTCATAAGCGGTTGGAGTTGAAGGTAATTAGAACTGTTGTGCAAAGCTCGGATTGTATTTGGCGCAGTTCAAATCCTGATCCTCGCCAGCATATCTTCGCCGTCTGCATCCATACCAACCTCGACAAACCCGAAACTGGAGTAAAACCCTTTGGCTACGATGTTGTTGGGGTTGTAGCAAATTTCAATTTCTTCCAAATCCGCGATCTGTTTTATTTCATGTAGGGCGAGGCCCAGCGCTACTCTACCGATGGATTTCTGCTGATGTTCTTTGTCCACCATAAAGCGCCAGATAGAAACTTTGCCTTTTGACTCTTGCACCCACATAAAGAAGCCTACGGGCTTTCCATCCGCGATGATGGCGCGTGTGAAGTAACCTGGGTTGTACGCAGCCTCAACGAGCGACCAGGTATTACTTGCCACGTAGTCTTCCTGCTCTTCAGTAACCTCCAGTTCACAAATCGCTTCATAGTTTTTTTGCGTTACTTGGGTAAGCGAGATTTTCATAAGTCTCCTGAACTGGGGTGTGGATAAGGCTCAATTAACTTTCACGGGCATTCAGTTCCTCCTGCGCCTTCGCCAGCAGCGCGACGAACAGCTCGGCGCTGTCCTGCGGCAGGCTTCGCACTCTAGCTGTTGCAGTTCGCGGCAGTTCTGGGGCGGCGAGGGATTCCGGTTAGCTCTCCGTGCAGCTCCAAGTAAGGTTTGAACTCCTCTGCGGCGTTCGTGCGGTTTACGTCGTCACCAGGCTGCGTCCGCCGGTCGTTGCCTCCGCCCCCCGGTATCTTGGGTTTGTGTCCTTACTCTTTCGTATGGTCCAGCCATTCTTGGTAGGTGATACGGCTAATGTGTTCTGTCCGATAGTCTTGGAGGAACTGGTTGTATTTGTTTTCTTCCGTGTGATGAAAGCGAAAGCCACACTTGGATTGAGCAACATAGGACTGGATGTTGTTGGCGAAGTAACCACACCAAAGTGCTTTGAGATTCAGGTTTTCAAAGGCGTGTCGCATCACTTCACGCACGGCTTCCGGAGTCAGGCCTTTGCCCCAGTACGGCACACCGATCCAGTAGGCGATTTCCCCTTCCTGCTCACTGATTTCAAAATTGCTGTTGCTGCCTATGAGAATGCCCACACAACCAACAGCACGGCGATTTTCCTTCAGTTCGACCGCGTACACCTCGGGGTGATTGAAGACCGTACGGATGATGTCGGCACTGTTCTCCACGCTGGTGTGTGGGGGCCAGCCAGCGATAGGGCCGACTCGGGCGTCTTTGGCATATTCGTATAGATCGGCGGCGTCTGTGGCCTGCCAGGGGCGAAGCAAGAGTCGTTCTGTTTCAAGTGTCATGTCCTGTACCCGAATGGATTGGTTCGTTCGGGACAGAGTATTGGGAGACAGATCATCGGTACACGCCAGTACCTCGGCTTTCTCGGTACTTTTCGAAACAGCTGCGCCAAGCGGTGATAGGATTTTGGCTCTTGTTTGTTGTAGCGCTGGGTCACTATGCATCACATTCCGAAACTTTCCGCTCCTGACGACTCGATGCGGATGGGAGAAACCACGCTAGCGGAAGGGCTCGGTTTACCGCTCTCCTTCGGTCACGCTTACTTGACGCTGCTGGTATGCCTCTGCGGTAGTGCCCACTTCACACTTAACTTCAAAGAGCATGCGGTTAGGCGCGGTGCTGTGATGCTGCTGGCTGAGGACACTATTGCCTTGCTCAAACGTCGCTCGCGGCGCTTCAAGGTGTTTTTCTGCCTTATGCCGAAAAGTTTTGCCGCGGAGGTTGCCTACCCGCTACCCAATACCTTGTTCGTATTTCTGCATGACCATCCTCATTGCGTTCCATCCAAGGACGACATGCCGCTGATAGAGGGGTGGGTGACGCAGATGCGGAACATTGCGCAGACCTGTCCCACCTACCAACGCATCATGTTGCGCAATCAGCTGCAGAACCTCTTTCTGAAAATAGCCGAGCAACTTCCAGCCAACCAGATAGAAAACAGGGGGTTCAGCCGGAAGGAAATGCTCAGTTGGCGCTTCTGGGAATTGATAGGCAAACATTGTGTGCGCCACAGAGATGTGAAGTTCTACGCCGACGCACTGAATATCACGCCGTTCTACCTGTCGCAGTTGACCAAAGCGTTTTTCAATGACACACCCAAGGGCCTGATCGATCGGCAGGTAACCTTGGAGATCAAGGCTCTTCTTTTATACAGTGACTTGGCTATTGGCCGTGTGGCCGACGAATTGAACTTCGTCGACGCGTCTTACTTGTGTCGCTACTTCAAGCGCCAAACGGGAATTTCGCTCTCCCGTTATCGTAAGCACAAGAGAGAGGAGGGGGAGCAGGGCTGACCTGCGGTCGAAATAGAGGAGGGAAGGCGCACTATGGAAAAGGTTTCCCTCCTAGATATAACACTGATTCCAGCGCGCGATCGGTTGTCCATAGGACGAGCTGACCCTAAAACAGCTCTCGGAACGCTCCGGCGTCGTACTGTCGACCCTGTCGAAAATGGAGCTCGTGCAGATATCGGTCAGCTACGAAAAACTCGCCGCCGCGGCCCCCGCCCTGGGTGTCGACATCGCTCAACTGTTCCCCCCAGGCCTGGCCTGCAGCGTCCAGGTGCAACCGACCGTGGTTCAGCACCACCATCGCCGACGCCCCCGGCTACAGCACCGGCCACTACGACTACCACCCCGTGGCCGGCGACTTTCCCGGGCGCAGCATGACCCCCATGTACGCACGAATCTTTGCCCGCGAGCTGCAGCAGTTCGAGGACTACATCCGCCACCCCGGGCAGGAGTTCGCCCTGGTGCTGTCGGGGCGTGTGCGAATCCAGTTCGAGACCGTGGAAGCGGTGAGCATTGGCCCGCAGGAGACGGCCTACTTCAACAGCAGTGTCGGCCATATCTACCTGGCGGAAGGGGAGGAGGATGCGGAAGTGATGGTGGTGATGTCGGAGCGTTGAAGCGCTCTACTCATCAAGCAACAGCGCGCCAGATCGTGCTGCCGCGCCGTGCTTTCGTGGGGCGTTCTACTTCAGCGTTTGCGTGTGGCGACTGCCATCTAGCAAGGCATCCACCACGGCCCGGGCCATTTCCACCGAGTGCACCAGGGACCAGATCAGACCGCGCTCGATGCCGCTGCCGCGTTCGGTGATTTCATCGGAAACCTCTTCGGCGCTTTTCAGCAGCAGGGAGACGTGGAGCAGGGCTTCTTCGGCGCTGATACCGCCGCATACTGAGAACAAGGAATCGCGACTCACCGGGGTACTGATGGTTTTCTTCAGCGACTGGATCAGAGAAGCATCGGCAGGCTGAAGTGACAGTTTTTGCCGGATCTGCTGATTGGCCAGATCGTGGTCGGGGTTTCTGCCGCGCTGGGCAGCTGTGAGGGGCGGATCGGGGACGAGCTTTTTCATGGCGTAACTCCTAGTACAGAGATAGGAGCCTTCACCGTCGCTGCTAAACGATAGGGCGGCGGCCGTTCGCAGGTTAGCAGACCGGTGTACTAGGAACCCGGCGCACCCGAGGGTGCCCTGCGCACGGCCGCCATAAAGCGGAGCCAAAAAAAGCGCCACGTAATGGGGGCGCCATGCGCCTAGTTACACGTCGAACTGCTAAACCCGGTCACTGAATTTGCAGTGACGGATCGAGGCTAGCCAGGGTGAGGGGGTAGGCGCAAGCGGCTAGGAGTTTCTAGGAAAGTTCGCACAATAGAAAGAGACTTAACGCTGCTTTGGGGGAACGAAGGCGCGGTTTGTGAGTGCGGGGAGGGGCGGTTGGCGATGGTGGCGGAACGCTAAGGCCAGAAACAACAGAGCCCGCATAAGGCGGGCTTTGTTGGTGCTTTGTTTGGCCGGGGTAATCTGAGTCGGTCTTTTATCTCATTGATTATTATAATTAATGTTTGTTTTGTATTTTGATTGGAATACCAATAGAAATACTTCACCCAATAGCATTCCATTAACCTCCCGCTTGTATTCGACCTGACGATGATGCACATCCGCTGTGACTACCGTGCTTCGTATCCATGATGAGCGTAGAACTTCTTCCAGCTGTCGGGACAACAGAGAGCAATCTGCTGAGGCGGTCTAAAAAAATTAAGAGCGGGTTGACGGTTAGAACCAAGCGCAAATTGGGTGCTACGTAAATTTAAGATCTGCAGTTTACTGAACCACCGGCAGATTTTATGTAGTCGCGCAGATTTAAAAACGGGGCCTGCATTTTTACACAATCTGCGCCGTTAACCGACGGGATGGGCTCAGATGCTCAATCAGGGTGGGATGTCTTTCGGGTAGAATCAAGTGTTTAAATATATTCTGAAATATCTGTCTCTGAGCGTTTTCAGAGAGAGAGTTTGCTAGTTAGAAACTCAATGGTTTCGCTTCTAAAATTCTATTTTATTTTTAGAGATGTGCGAAACGATTTAATCTTACGAATAAATATGCGTTGTGCGAAACAAAAAGCTGAGCTTCATAGCCTACGCGATCGCAGCTATGAAGCTCATTTATATGGCTTTATTATTTGTTGTTGGTATTAAATGCAAAGTCGCTTAGCGATCAAGTATTAGGCTAATGTCAAGTTGGCCTTTGCTATCTCAACTCAATTACCAACTCTTTTTTAAGCTTTGAGGGGATGTGCAATGAAAACCAAGTCACGTCAAATACGTTAGCGCTAGATGTATCTCCCGGCTTGGTTCCCAAGTTAAACCGCCTAAGTTGCAATGTGATACGATCTTTAAATGCATAGCTTTTATCATTGATCGCGTTGGCGCTTAAACTGAAATACTGGTTTATAGGAGCATTAAAATCATCGCGAGAATAACCCCTGGCGTTTTCTCTAGTTCGATACTGAGATTCTAGCCCATTCATCAAAAAAACATCAACTACTGCTTTTGAATTAATGCGCTGAAGTTCAGCCAAAGATACTAAAATTGCACTATGTAATTCTGCATCACGAGTGTCTTTTACTTGGAGTGTTAAAAGAAACTCACTTAGCACGTTTAGAAGTGGAACGCCCTCAATTACTGTAGTCGTTGAATTGGCCCGTTGGAACTGAGGGTAGATCGAACAATTCACGGGGCAACCAAAATTTGCAGACCAGTCTGCAACTACCTTGTGTAGTAGTTTCTTATTTTCTGACACAGCAACAGAATCACGATGAAGAGCTTTGGGGTATATCCAGCCATCAACAGTTATTTTTCTTGTGTCGAGCCCTATTACATTCGGCCTTGTCGGCTTCATTAGCGCACTTAAAACAAAGTCGCGCCTCCATTCAATAAGCGGCCGGCCACGATGCTCCATTAATGCGGTACGCACAAATTCCTCATGCTCAACATAGTTTGAAAATGCGGATCTAACATCAGATTGTACGAAAACACGACAAAGGCCTAGATAACTTTTTTTATAGCCAAAGAAGCGAGCTCGCTGTTGCAAAGTATCTGCCGCTGCCGCATTTCCTAGCGGCCTTGGCATATATGTAATAGCCAAGCCTTCTACGGTGTATCCCCTATCAAGCTTGGCACCACCTACCACAATCCAATAAGGAGACAACTTCCAGTCAATTTTTTTCTCTGCATCTGGAGTGCCATTCACCTCTACAATGGTAATTTCATCGAGAACTTCTTGGATCATTTCCTGCAAAAGTGTATTTAATGGAAGGATTTTAGGAAATGTCTGCTTCAAAGAGGCGTATTCAACCGCAAACCTTTTTTCTATTTCGGCGGGAGAATTAGTGTAGTCATTTAGAATGATCCCTTTTAGAGCTTTGAATGATCTATCCAGCCAAGTTTTATACGCTTTATGTGAGGCGGTTTGCATCGCAGGATGCACCATCATAGATCTATTTTTGTCTTTGCCCTTCGTTCGAGTTAACGAATGCTGGGCTGCTATCAACAAAAAATACCTAAGCGCGCTGAGAAGACTCTTAGGGGAGCTATCCACGACATTATTCTTACTTGGGACTTCAGTCGCCGGGATCTCTTTAATTAGCGCTGGATTGTCTCTAAAAAAAGCTTTGCCTCCTGTGTACGCGGGACCAGGTGTGACCAACTCCGCGAAGGAAGGATTCAAAATATCTGCATGAGCGAGAAGTAAATTTGCCTGTGGCGTTGCTGTGTACTGAAGAAAGGAGTGAGCGAGGAACTGGCTGCGTATCAAACAAACTCGATCATATGTAGCACTTTTAGTATCTTCGTCAACTTGGTTCGTACGGATTTTCGCGGCGTTAGTATTTAGACTAGCTTGATCACTTTCATCATCGATAATCAGCACAGGTAAATCATTTAAAGGAAGATCTTTCAGCAAAGCGAACAGATTGTCTAAATGATTAATTTGCTTCAGTACTGTGATCAGTATCGCACGTTTTGTTTTCGGCCTCCTTCGCCATGCGCCTATTTTGTCGGATATTTGACTGCTAGCACCTTTAGTTGGATTTGAAAAAAGGTGCCAGTTCTCGCCCTCTTCAATTCCTAGATCTTTTTTAAGTCTATCTTCTGACTGCTCTCTCAAATTAGTCTTGGTTCCCGCGAAAACGATGACCATTCCAAAACCGTTGTCCCTAGCCAAGGAGATAACCGTTTCGAAGGACATCGTTTTACCGCTCTGAACATAACCAATGACTAATCCTGTTTCACTTCCAGCTATGCTGTCGGGCGGTAAACAACGCCCTAAAATTCGCTTAGCTTCAGATAGGACAGAGTCTTCCCCTTCGGTCAAGTCCTCATAACTCGGACTTTGATCCTTCGTCTTATTTCGCAGAAACTCCTCTGTAACTTCTAATACTTGAGGCTCCCACAGCAAACCGTAATCATTTGACTTCAAATCACCAACAGCTATGTCCATAATCAAATTTCCTTGCGTCTTAGCGCGCCTCTCAGGAGGCTATTCAAATGGCAAAGTACTACGTGAGGAGGTTCAGAGGTAAGATCTTCAGAAAGTACTAGTGAGATACAAACCGCAGTAGCTATACGTAAGAACAGCTCTATATTTTCGTTGTTAGCACCCAAGAACTCGGAGGAAAACGGATGAGCTAGAGAGACATCTAAACTAATACGCCGCAAACGGCTAGAGTCCTCATCTCCATTTTCCATTTTAGAAAGACTAACCCAATCATTTACGGCAGGATCAATAGATGTTCTGAGTGTTATTACCCAACTCCAATCCCCATCATCTACACTTACTGTCCTTTCGGATGCTTGTAAAGGACTTGACTCAAGCTCTAATGGTAAGGGAGCAGGTGAAGCAGGCTGTTGTCGCGCTTCGATAATTATGGGTGCGACAGTAGACTCAATGTAATCAGCGACAATCTGTGTCGCCTCTATAGCGTTCTGTTCTATGGTGTTTTTTGTAGGCAGAGCTCGGTAGTTTTCAGCTTGAGATAGCAGGTCTAAAGGCTCAGAGCTGATCTCGTTTTTTAGAAGCTCTAAAAAAATATCTTCGTATTCTTCCCAGCGAAAACCATCTTTCGTATGACTAACTTCAAACCCTTCAATGTGGAGTTCTCCGAAAAGTCTTTGATATGGATAACTGTTTGTATTTTTAAAAATGAATGAAGGTCGGTATGTTTCATCATGACTACCTACAATCAACCGGTTCCGCCTAAATAGCGCAAAACCAGCTAAGGGAGTAGATCCAACCTTTCGTAGCGCGACAAAGCCAGAAACCCTTTGACCTGCACCGAAATCGAGATTGATGTCTTTTTTCCACTCAATCTCCGGAGCGGATATGTCAAATACCTGTCCAGGAGCGGAGTACTTCTTACTTCTTAAGATAAGAGGTGGAGTGTACACCAGAGGCTCACCGTTAAAACGAATAACGACGTCTTGATTGCGTAAAAAAACGCGGTAAATGCTAGTGAGATGGTCTTTAATCTTGCCGACTGTTCTTCCTTGAGGAAGATGGTGCAGGTTTTGCAGGTTTACAACTGTATAATGCGACGAAATCTTTACGCGTCTACTTTCCACTTCAAGGCGTTCAATTTTATTATTTATAATATTTTGAACATCGAAGCTTATTAATCTCTCGTCTGCTTCATTCAGAGCTTTAGTTCTAACGCTCCATTTTTCTGCGAACCAACAGGCAGCGCTTTTCATTCCCATACCAAACTCTGAAAGTCCACCCTTCATGTCTGGTACCTGTGCAGCTTTAAACGCTCGGGGAAAGTCTTTAAGCGAAATTCCCGCCGCGTTATCCGTAATTATCAAACTGCCAGGCTTTGTTGTATTCAGCCGTATATCGACAACTAATTTATAGGTCTCATCATTTTCTTGTAATGCTTCATAATTTGCGATGGAGCTTTGAATTGCATTATCTATAAACTCTGCGATTGCAAACCATGCTTTATAATTTAAGTGTCTCAGTACTGAAAGTATGGTTACTTCCGGACGAATTTCAATGGGTGCCACATCTATAATATTGAGGTCATTCATGCAACACTCAACTCACTCGAAAGTTGCAGGCCTGTCCGATCATCCATGTTAAAATCCACTCCTTTTGTAGACATGAGCAATGCACTAGCCACCGCCTCAACAACTTTAGTATTTACGGCATTACCTAGAGCTTTAAAGGCTTGTGTCGAAGTATCCGGAAGAAACGCTAGCTCTTCCATACTTTGAAGTCGCGCACACTCCTTAGGCGTCATGTATCTTCTTTCCCAGCCAATTATTGGCACTTGAGTGTCTGTCATTGCAATTAGGCTAGGAGCAGTTGTTCGTCTCTTTACACGCACCCCAGAAGCACGCATCTGGATGACGTACTGCCATATATCTTGAACGCCGCCTTGTACATTCCACTCTAATTTTTGATGGCTAGAAGCGAAACTTAGAATTTTCGGTAACCAAGGATCAATCCAATCTTTATTATCTTGATAGAATTGCCTATTCTGTCTAATAAAAGTTCGCTTCCAAGTTGGGAACCTCATCTGCTCCGTTCGGGCATGGCTTGGTATAGACTCCCATTTTTTATCGATAGTATCGAGAAGATCCAAGTCTAGTCCATGATTGCCTTTGAACCCATCTAGGGCCTTGCTACCAGCAAGCATCCTTCGCGAGTACGGAGTGTCATTTTCAAAGGGGTAGGTTGCCCCCCATTCCATGGACCATAAAGGATATGATGGAAGCCTAACCCTTTCTGGACACGCCTCAAGAAAATCATTCCATACTTTAAGGCAGTCTGCTATTCGCGTTGAAAATCTTTTAGCATCTGGAGGATTGCTATCAAGCACACTTTCGATCGAAGTTTCGGCGTTTGTTTTTAGTGGCCACTGAAAGTTATCTAATGACTCCTTTGAGCCAACAATATATACACGCTCGCGAATTTGAGGAATGCCAAAATTATGCGGAGATAGCTTCGTCGCTCTCACATGATAACCAAGACCATTGAGTCCTAAAATTTCTTGTATTTTTTCCCAGGTCCGCCCGTCATCATGCTTAAGTAAGTGAGGTACATTTTCAAGAATGAAAAAGGCTGGTTGTTTTTCTTTTAATATTTCCTCTACGTCAAAAAACAGTCCGCCTTGCTTTGTGCATTCAAAACCTAATTGCTCCCCTGCCTTTGAAAATGGCTGACATGGGAAGCCAGCAGCAAGCAAATCGTGATCAGGGACATCGACTGGAGATATTAGCGTCAGATCACCAGAAGGGCGAATTCCAAAATTTTTCTCGTAAAGATCTTGAAGATGAGGTTTCCATTCCGCAGCAAATACACACTCCCCCCCCAATCGATTTAATGCGAGGTGAAAGCCGCCAAGCCCCGAAAATAAATCGATAAAACGGAAATGTGAACCTAGCATGATAGGAGCCCGAGCAAGCACGGCAATTTCACTAAAAAAATCATCTCCATAGACTCCGCTCTCCATGAGTATTGGACCATACCGCTAGCTCACCCATCAAAATCAAGACCTAAAATAGGAATATACTATATTTGCAACAGTTGTTCACCATATTTTATACAGCACCAAATACCAAGTTAATGAGTTAAGCGTGATCACTTTGCGCCGTATTTCAATATCAGCATCATCAGCTTGCTCAGTCTGAAAAGAGTCAAAACACAATAAAATAATGAAAAGAACCAGATATAATAAAAATAGGGGTTAAGCGCTACTATAAAAAATCCTATTAAGCTCAGAGCTACAAAGGCGGAAGCCCCAATTATAGCGGCTACAAAGCAGCCAACTAAATCATTTATATACCCGCTGGATCGTAGTCTTAGCAAGAGTCCGCCTTCCGGCAAAGTCATCAAGATCGCTTGAGATGTAGCCGTAAAGCCTGTCAAAATTGCCCCCAAACTTATCGAGGCCGAAAGAAATGCTGACCGATCACTAACGCCGTAAGCAAAACCAAATGAAATTGATAGTGCTACTAGCAAGGCGGTCAATAATAAAGACGCCACTGCAGGATACCATTTATGAAACAGTCTATGCTGGAGGTTCATGATTTTATCACTGACTGCCAATCTGCGAGCGCTTGTTCCAACATGTTCCAGCGCTGAGCTTGAGTAATTCTTCCCTTGGACTTCTCGGTTATATTAAATGTTTTAGACAGTTTCCCTTCTAATAAGTCAATTGGCTCGGGCCTATGATTGCCATCACTTGCCCTTACCTCAGCAGATTCTATCGCGTCACTTTGGACAAGTTTCTTAAGCCAACCGATCATCGGAAGCACACTTAAGCCATTTTCAGCTTTGCGTTTTCGTGTTGAGACCTCAATTGTAATATAATCACCATGTAGTGGCATCGACGCAGCAAGGGCGCTTTGAATGGATAGGTTTCCTTCCAAAAGCTCCGGGGTTAGTGATGCTGTAGCTACCTTAACTTTAACCTTTGTAAAATGTTTTGCCTGTTCCAAACGCGCAAACGCATCTTCTCGCATTTTTACACTTAGCTCATAGACGTAAGACTGGCTGTCATTGAGGTATATACTTAAATACTTTTCGATGGCAGATGCTCTTGCGCCATTATGATTATGCTGAATTAATAGCCAGCCTCGACCATCTCGTCCACGCACAAAAAGCGCAGCGGTATCTTCTGCGAAAGAATGCCCATCGGTTAAAGTAATGTCTTTAATATGGGTAGTCCGGCCGCCTTGACCTGGCCCATCCCAACGAAATTTTCCAAAATCCATTAGCCAAAAGGCTTTTTCATCTGAAGGCGGTTCAATTTTATCGATCCGAAGTTCGTAATCGCTAAATGTTCTAAGTCTGTCTTCTAGAGATGCAGAACTTACAGATTCGAGTACCGATTCCAACTGTACTTTAGCTAGGCGTTCATCAACTGCAAAAAGATGTACGCGAATTATTTTTTTTGTCACTCTATTCTTCCCTGAAATCGCTCGATTAGAGGTCTAAACCTCTTACTTGAAATTTGCTTTTGCTTAACCTTGAAATGGTAGCATAACGCCACTCCGCTGCCACGCTAGATTGCCATCTACGAAATCCCGTAGATACCGCAGAGTATTTGCGGCTGGTTGGCAGCTTTCGTTGAGATGCAGAGCCTATTGATACTGCATGCTTATGTTGTCGCGGCTTCACATTTACGCTTTGCTTCGTTGCGGTCAATCCCGCGACCGGGCGTCAGAACCTGAATCAAAACCAAGGCGCGGTTTCTTCCATTCTGCACAGGCAGCACTTCGAGTGCTAGCTGCTGCTTTTCTATGTCGAACCGTGCTGGGCAGGCTTAGGCCTGGCCGGTTCCTTGGTTTCCGGTTTCTGACCCCCGTACGGTTTACCACCCTATGCTGCGTCAGAACGGTGGATGGCAATCCTTAATCAAACCAAGGAGATAAGGAAAATGGCATGCCCGCCTTTTAAGCTCGTGCTCCACCCTGGCTATTTGGTTCAAGCTGCAAACTATCTCGGAGGACATCCGTGATGTTTGATCTCTCGCTACTAGTCAGCCTCCCCAAATCCAACACCATCGATACTGCATCGCTCACTCCTGAAGATGCTGCGAATAAACTACGGCAGGCTGCCACTCTTCGGCTTAATGGAGCACAAAGCATTCTGCTGCATTTTCCGCAGGACGTTTAGCTGGCTGTTGAACTCCTGGATGATGCTGCAGTGTTGTTTGACAAGGCGTTCCGGTGCTTGCCTTTGAAGCAGTTTGATGACCATCGGCGTGTTCACTTCCGATAACGGCGTTGATTTCATGCTTGGAAAAGCACGTAGTGTGAGCGAGCGCCAGATGTCTTCGGCATACGCCGGAGTGACGGAATCCTTCTTCAATTTGAACCACGCGGTGGCTACGTCCTCGAACGTATGTTCCGTTTCCGCTCGTTTTGCTTCCTGCAATTCATTGCGTTGAGCTTTGGGGTCGATGCCCTGTACAAGCAGCTCTCTAGCCTCAACGGTTTTCTTCCTGGCTTGCGCAAGAGAAACCTCGGGATAGGAGCCGAGTGCCATGTTGATTCGGTGCTTGGTTACGGGATGCCGGTAGTTGAAATTCCACTGCATCGAGCGATTGACCCTGACTCGCAGCTGATGCCCGTCGCCATCGGTGAGGACGTAATCCTTGTCTTTCGGTTTGACCGCCTTGAGCTGACGGTCGGAGGGGCGAGTGGTTTGAGCGCACATGAGAAGTACTCCATGACACCTTTTGGCATTCCCAAGATTGGCCCGGGTAGCCGGGAATACCATTGGGAATACCAAACCGCCTGGAACTCAAAAAACCTGGAAAGCCTCTCGCAGCCCTGAAAATCCCGTATTCATTGGATTTCAGGCACAAAAAAAGACGTCCATGGACGTCTTTTATTGTTGAGTTGGTGGAGCCGGGGGGATTTGAACCCCCGTCCGCCAGTACTCCGCTGTCGGTACTACATGCTTAGCCGTGTCTATTGAGTTAACCCTCAGCGACCCGACGGGCAGGGTGCTTTGGGCGAGTTGTGTAAGTTTTAGCCGCTTCGTCCACAACGTACTGCACGGCGATTCTGTTCTATATGACAATCATTTTGGGTTTACAGACATCCCCTGATGATTGCTGGACCCGAAGGTACCAGGGGGGAAGGGCTAAGGCTGCTTACGCAGCGAGAGCGTAATCCCCGTAGGTTTCGTCATTGGCAACTATAGGAAGTTGCAACAGTGGATTTACGAGTTCTGTTACCAACTCGGCATGCACCTAAAGTTTCGCAACCGGCGTCGAATCCTAAACGGCCCCGAACCTGTTGTGCATTACCAACAGGTGGACGGATTCTACGCTAACCGAGGCCAGAAGGCCAACCCGAAGGTTGGCCCAGTGCATCGGCCTACTGATCGCCCTTGGTGTTGTTCTGCAATTTCTGGATCGCCTGGGTGGTCAGGGAGATGCAATTCTTGGTGCCTTGCTCGGTGCCCTTGGCCTGTTCGGCGGTGGCTTGCTGCACCGTGGCGTCGATGTCGCTGCTCAGGTCCGAGCTCATGGCTTCGGTGCTGACCTTGGCATCCTTGATCTTTTGCAGGTTGATCTGGCACAGGTCCTCTTGCCCGGCGGCAAACACCGGGGAGGCCAGCATCGCGGCGGTAATGAACAGTCCAGCCAGTGCGGAACGCTTCATGGTTATCTCCTTGATCGCAGGGGCTCGGTGTTGCCGGTCAACAGGGCCGGCGGCCGAGTGGGCTAAGCCCTTTTTTGCGGGCCTAGAAAATGGACTGTAGCCGCGCGCTGGGGTTCTGTTTTTTTTTCGAAGGAATGAAAAAGCCAGGGGCGTTTTCCGCCAGGCACAAAAAAGGGGCGAAAACGCCCCTTTTTTCCGGCTCGATGGCTCAGAGCGCCTTGGCCCGGGTTACCCGATCCACCAGGTAGACCAGCCCGTGATAGTCGATCCCGCCATGCTGGCTGAGGCCGATTTCGCAGGTGCGGCTGGTGGAGATGCCTTCGCTGCAATACTGCACCGCGTCCTTGAGGCTGCGCAGGGAGTGGGCGTTGAGCTCCGGGGTGGTGAAACCCTTGTCGCCGGCGAAACCACAGCAGTGGATGCCTTCGGGGATTACCACATTCTTGCTGCAACGCCGGGCCAGTTCGATCAAGGCCTGGCTCTCGCCCAGGTGCTGGGTGCTGCAGGTGACGTGCACCGCGATCGGCGCTTCCTGCGGCGTGAACTCCAGGCGCTCCAGCAGGTGGGTGCGGATGAAACGTACCGGATCGTAGAGGTCCAGGCGCACGTCCCCCAGGTCTTGCACCAGGCGCAGGGTGCAGGGGCTGGTGTCGCAGTAGATCGGGTCGAGGCCGCCGCGGCTGGCGTGGAGCAGGGCGCCGATCAGTTCCTGGCGCTTGTCCTCGGCCTGGGTGGCGTAGCCCTTGGAGGCGAACGGCTGGCCGCAGCAGAGGTTGTCCAGGTTGTCCGGCAGCACTACTTGATAACCGGCCTTTTCCAGCAGGCCGCGGGTTTTCTCGTAGAGCGAGCTTTGCTCCTTGTCGCCCGCCGCTGGCCCCATGACCCGGGACACACAGGCTGCCAGGTACACCACCCGCGGACGCGCGTCGCTGACGCTCGGGCTGAAGCGAATGGCCTTTTCCGGCTGAGGCATGGCGCTGCTCCACTGCGGCACCTGGCCTTTGGATAGGCGTGTCAGGCTCGCCGACAGCTTGCTCAGGCGCGGCGCGCCCAAGAGCATGCGCGCACCGTTGGCCACGTGCAGGGTGAAGCGGGCGCCCTGCAAGGTGGTGGCAAAGTGCGAGCCGAGCCAGTCGGCGGTGCCGTTATGGGTGGCGTGTTCACTGCGCAGTTTCTTCACCAGCTCGCCGGTGTTGATGCCCACTGGGCAGCGCTGGGCGCACAGCCCGGTGGCGGCGCAGGTGTCGATGCCCTGGTATTGATAGGCCGCTTCCAGCTCGGACGTATCGATGCCGGCCCGTTTACGCGCCTGGATATCACGCCAGATGACGATGCGCTGGCGCGGGCTCAGGGTCAGCCCCTTGGACGGGCACACCGGCTCGCAGAAGCCGCATTCGATGCACTTATCCACAATCTCGTCGGCCGCCGGCAGTGGCTTGAGGTGCTTGAGGTGGATCTGCGGGTCTTCGCTGAGTACCACGTCCGGGTTGAGGATGTTGTTGGGGTCCAGCAGGCGCTTGAGCTGCCACATCAGCTGGTAGGCATCGCTGCCCCATTCCAGCTCGACGAAGGGGGCCATGTTGCGCCCGGTGCCGTGCTCGGCCTTCAGCGAACCGCCGAATTCCACCGCCACCAGTTGCGCCACGTCGTCCATGAACGCCTGGTAGCGGTTCACTTCCTCGCTGCTGTTGAAGCCCTGGGTGAAGACGAAGTGCAGGTTGCCCTCCAGGGCGTGGCCGAACAGGATCGCTTCGTCGTAGTGGTGCTTGTCGAACAGCTCGATCAGGCGGTTGACGCCGATGGCCAGCTGTTCCACGGGGAAGGTCACGTCTTCGATGATCACCGTGGTGCCGGTCTTGCGCACCGCGCCCACCGCCGGGAAGGTGTCCTTGCGGATCGCCCAGAGCTTGGCGTTTTCCTGCGGGTCTTCAGTGAAGTCCACCTGCTTTTCCACCGGGAAGGCGGCCAGGGAATTCATGATCTGCGCCAGTTGCTCATGCAGCAGAGACGAGGATGCGGCGCGGGACTCGATCAGTAGCGCGCAAGCGTTGGCCGAGAGTTGCTGGACGAAGGCCGGCATGCCGGGCTTGTCCTGCACCGAGCGCAGGCTGCGGCGGTCCAGCAGTTCCACCGCCGACACCGGCTGGCTCTTGAGCACGGTCACCGCGTTGCAGCAGGTTTCCACATCGGGAAAGACGATCAGCGCCGACGCCTTGTTCGGGTGGTCGATCACCGTGTCGTAGGTCACTGCGCTGATAAAGCCCAGGGTGCCCTCGGAACCCACCAGCAGGTGGCTGAGGATGTCCAGTGGCTCGTCGAAATCCACCAGGGCATTGAGGGACAGGCCGGTGGTGTTTTTCAGCCGGTATTTGTGGCGGATCTTCGCTGCCAGCTCGCTGTTGGCGCGGGTGCTGCGGCCCAGCTCGGCCAGGCGCTCCAGCAGCGGACCATGGCTGGCGCGGAAGGCGGCGATGCTGGCCTCATCCTCGGTATCCAGACGCGTGCCATCGGCCAGTACCAGGCGAATGCCGGCCAGGGTGTGATAGGTGTTCTGCGCGGTACCGCAGCACATGCCACTGGCATTGTTGGCGACGATGCCACCGATCTTGCAGGCGTTGATCGAGGCCGGATCGGGGCCGATCTTGCGCCCGAAAGGTGCCAGCCAGGCATTGGCCTGGGCGCCGATCACACCAGGCTGCAGACGAATCTGCGTACCCTGGTGGCGAATCTCCTTGCCGTTCCAGTTATCCCCCAGAACGATCAGCACCGAGTCGCTGATGGCCTGCCCGGAAAGGCTGGTGCCCGCCGCGCGGAAGGTCACCGGCACCCGGTCGCGCTGGGCCAGCTGGAGCAGGGTCACCACTTCATCTTCGGACTCGACGCGGATCACCAGCTTGGGGATCAGCCGGTAGAAGCTGGCGTCGGTGCCGAAGGCCAGGGTCGAGAGCGGGTCGTCGAAGCGCCGCTCCTGGGGAATCAGTTGCTGGGCATCACGCAGAAAAGCGGCCGGTAGGCTCATTGGTCCTCCAGGATCAGCACCACCAGGTCTTTCGGGCCGTGGGCGCCGTAAGCCAGGACTTGCTCGATATCAGCGGTCTTCGACGGGCCGGACACCAGCAGCGCGTTGGTCGGCATGCCGGCGGCCCAGTTCATCTGTTGCTGCACCTGATAGAAGTTGTCGCGGATCTCGCTGGCCTTGAGCAGGGCGAAATGCACCGGCGGCACCAGGCTCATCAGCCGCGGTTCTTCCCGGGTTGGCCAGAGGATCAGGCTGCCGGTGGCGGCGATGGCGCCCAGGGTGGTCGTGAGGCTGGCCGGGGTGTCGTTGAATAGCTCGGCTTTCCATTCTTCCACCGGGCGGTCGTAGGCCTTGAGCGCCGGCAGTTGCGGGTGCTCGGCCCAGTACTGGGTGACCCGCTGGCCGTGGGGCGTGCCGGGGGCGATCAGCAGGCTGGGCAACTGGCGTTCCTGCAGCAGGCGGGCCAGCAGTTCGGGCCAACCGGCGCCGGTGCTCAGGTGGATTTCGGTGTGCACTGCTTCCATCTGTTTGCGCAGCTGCGGGATGCGTTGTTCCGCGCTGTAGCTGTAAGGCTCGGTGACCAGCGCCTCATCGAAGTTATCCACAATCGGCGTGGTGCCGCTCAGGCTGTTGCGCAGCTTGGCGAGGATGTTGTGTTTCGCGCTCATCAGCGGTCTCCCTGCTTGTCCAGGTGCTCACGGGCCAGGTCGTGCAGCGACCGGGCGGCGGGTTTTGGCGCACTGTGGTTCTGCGTCCAGGGGCCGACCTTGCTCGGGGCGAGGGCGCGCAGGCGGGTGGCGGCCAGGGTGAACAGGCGATACAGGGTCGGCGAGCTGTTGAGGCGGGCCCAGGCGTTCCAGATGAAACGTTCCTTGCGCGAGTACTTGCTGCCCTGGCCGCGCATCACTTGATGGGGGCTGTCCGGGGCCTTGACGTTCTCTTCCCGCAGGCGCCGCAGCAGCGCCGGGATCGGGATCTTCACCGGGCAGACTTCGCCACAGGCGCCGCACAGTGACGAGGCGCTGGGGTGATCCGGCACCTTGGCCAGGCCCACCATGTGCGGGGTGATGATCTTGCCGATCGGCCCCGGGTAGACCTCGCCGTAGGTGTGGCCGCCGACCCGGGTGTAGACCGGGCAGTGGTTCATGCAGGCGCCGCAGCGGATGCAGTTCAGGGTCTGGCGCAGTTCGCTGTCGGCAAACGCCTGGCTGCGGCCGTTGTCCAGCAGCACCAAGTGCACTTCCTGGGGGCCGTCCAGCTCATGCTCTTTGCGCGGGCCGGAGATCATGTTGACGTAGGTGGTGATGGGCTGGCCCAGGGCCGAGCGGGTCAGCAGCGAGAGCAGGGGGACCACGTCCCGCAGGTTCTCGACGACTTTCTCGATCCCGGTGACGGCGATGTGCACTGGCGGCACGGTGGTGGACATGCGCCCGTTGCCTTCGTTTTCCACCAGCAGCAGGGTGCCGGTCTCCGCTACGGCGAAGTTGACGCCGGAGACGCCGATATCGGCTTCGAAGAATTTCTGCCGCAAGACCTTGCGACCGATCTGAATGAGTTGGTCAACGTCCTTGGTGTACTCCACGCCGAGTTTGTCGTGGAACAAGGACGCGACCTGACCGGCATTCTTGTGGATCGCCGGCATAATGATGTGTGAAGGCTTCTCGTGGTCGAGCTGGACGATGAACTCGCCCATGTCCGACTCAAGGCATTCAATGCCTTGTTCAGCGAGGACATGGTTCATTTCCATCTCTTCGCTGACCATCGATTTGCCCTTGATCACTTGCCGCGCCTCGTGAGCGCGGATGATCGAGAGGACGATGCCATTGGCTTCGTCCACCGTTTCCGCCCAGTGCACTGTCACACCGTTGCGGGTCAGGTTCTGTTCCAGGCGCTCGAGCAGGTCGGGCAGCTTGGATAACGCCCGGGCGCGAATCGCATTGCCCAGGGCGCGCAGGTGTTCTCTTTCGTGGGCATCGCTGAAAGAGGCCGCACGCTTGGCCATGAGTGAATCCATGGCGCTGCGAAAGTTGTTTCGCAGTTGTTGGTCGCCCAGGGCCTGGTGGGCCCGGGTGCGAAAATCGTCCGCCACGTTGGTGGTCGGAATCAGCTCTGGGGTGCTCATTGCGCACCTCCAGTACGTTGCCAGAGGAAGCTCGCCAGGTGCTGGCCGCGCAATGCCTCTTGTTGTTTCTCCAGCGCGCCGTTGATGTTCATCAGGCAGCCGCAATCGGCACTCAGTACCTGGTGGGCGCCGGATTCCTTCAGCGCCCGGGTCTTGTCCGCGACCATGGCGCCGGAGATGTCCGGCATTCGGACGCTGAAAGTCCCGCCAAAGCCACAGCATTCGCTTTCGTGGCTGTGTTCTACCCGTTCCACGTTGCTCAGCTGTGACAGCAACTCACGGCCGTGCAGGTGGGTGTTCATTTCCCGGCGTGCCGAGCAGGAGGTGTGCAGCGCCACCTTGACCGGTGCGCCGCTGTCCTTGAGCTGCACCTTGCACACGTGCAGGAGGAACTCGGCCAGTTCAAAGGTGCGGGCAGCCAGGGCCTGCACCTGTTTCAGCGTTTCGGGCTCGTCCTTGAACAAGTCCGCGTAATGCTCGCGCAACATGCCTGCGCAGGAACCCGACGGCACCACCACCGGATAGTCGCCGGCAAACAGCGCCAGTTGCGAGCGGGCCACGGTGCGCGCCTGCTCGGTGTAACCCGAGGTGTAGGCCGGTTGTCCGCAGCAGCTTTGCCCTTGCGGGTAATCCACGCGAATGCCTTCGCGCTCCAGCAGGTGAATCGCGTCCATCCCGGCTTCGGGATAGAACAGGTCGACCACGCAGGTGCCGAACAGGTAGACCCGCGCCGGCTTCGCACTAGGGTACTGCCGGGGTTCGGCCAGCGGCGGTGCGACACGGGTCGCATTGGGCACGGCGTTGTAGAAAAGCTCGCTCATCAGGCGTGTCTCCGGGTGGTCCCGGTTATTCGTCCGTTGCGGCGGCTGAAAGATAAACCAGCAAGCTTTCAGCAGCCTTGCAGACCGGGTGGTGAATGACTGACGCCGCGGGTGAGGGCGGCGTCGGTTCCATCGGTGTTGCTTAGTGCACCAGCATGCCGGTGAACCAGTAGGCCTGGGCCAGGGTGATCAGACCGACAATAGTGGCAAAGAACAGACTGTGCTTGAGGGTGAAGCGGAACAGGTCCGATTCCTTGCCCACCAGGCCGGTGGCGGCGCAGGCCACGGCGATCGATTGCGGCGAGATCATCTTGCCGGTTACGCCGCCGCTGGTGTTGGCCGCGACCAGCAGTGTGTCATTGACCCCGATCTGGTGTGCGGTGGTGGCCTGCAGCGAGCTGAACAGGGCGTTGGACGAGGTATCGGAGCCGGTGAGGAACACCCCGAGCCAGCCCAGGAACGGCGAGAAGAACGGGAACGCCGCGCCAGTCGCTGCCAGGACCAGGGCCATGGTCGAAGACATGCCCGAGTAGTTGGTGACGAAGGCGAACGCCAGCACCATGCCGATGGACAGGATCGGCCAGCGCAGCTCGTAGAAGGTCTCTTTCAAAGTGGTCAGACCAGTTTTGAAGTCGATCTTCAGCACCAGCATGGAGATCAGCGCGGAGAAGAAGATCGCCGTGCCGGTGGCCGAGATCGGGTCGAGCTTGAATACCGCCGGGATGGCCGTTGGCGTGGTCACGATCGGTGCCATCTTGATCACCAGCTGATCCAGGTGCGGGATGGCGAAGTTGAACACCCAGCCGTACATCGAGCCGCCGGCAGCGAACATCGCCTTGAAGGGCTTGAGGGTCCAGATGGTCACCAGCACGGTGAGGATCAGGAACGGCGACCAGGCCTTGAAGATCTGGCCCAGGCTGTAGGGTGAGGCCTGGGTTTGGCGTGGCTGGCCGAAGCCACCGGCACTGGCGGTGATGGCCGCGCTGGAGGTGGCACCAGCAATCTGCGCGCCGGCGGTGCGCTTGGGTTGCCAGATTTTCAGGAACAGGGTCAGGGAGATCAGGCTGGCCAGGGCCGAGGTGATGTCCGGCAGTTCTGGGCCGATGAAGTTCGAGGTGAAGTACTGGGTGACGGCGAAGCTCAGGCCTGCTACCAGAGCGGCCGGCCAGGTCTCTTTGACGCCACGCATACCGTCCATCATGAACACCAGCCAGAACGGCACGAACAGCGACAGCAGCGGCAGTTGGCGGCCGGTCATGGCGCCGATCTTGAAGGCGTCGATGCCGGTCACCTGGCCGGCGACGATGATCGGAATCCCCAGGGCGCCGAAGGCCACGGGCGCGGTGTTGGCGATCAGGCACAGGCCGGCGGCGTACAGCGGGTTGAAGCCAAGGCCCACCAGCAGGGCGGCGGTGATCGCCACTGGCGCACCGAAGCCTGCCGCACCTTCGAGGAAGGCGCCGAAGCAGAAACCGATCAGCAGCACCTGCAGGCGCTGGTCGTCGGTGATCGAAAGCACCGAGCTGCGGATGATTTCGAACTGGCCGCTCTTCACGGTCAGCTTGTAGAGGAAAACGGCGGCGACAATGATCCAGGCGATGGGCCACAGACCGTAGGCAAATCCATAGCCAGCGGCAGCGAGGGCCATGTCGGCGGGCATCTGGAAGGCGAAGATCGCCACCAGGATCGACAAGGCCAGGGTGATACTCCCGGCGACGTGTCCTTTGAGACGGAACACGGCCAGAGCCAGGAAGAAGAACACGATCGGGATGACGGCGGCGAGGGCGGACAGGCCGAGGCTGCCAAGCGGGCTATAGAGCTGTTGCCAGGTTTGCATAATGGGGTGGCCCCTAATTGTTGTTGGTCAGGCACTGCTAGCGTTTTGGTTAATTGGTAAGACCAATTTACAATCGCTGTTGGCTAGGGTAAAAGCCTTGTGCTCGGTGTGTCAATTTGCCGCCCTAAAACTTTTGTCGAATGCGCTATGGCGCGGGCATCTGATCGGTGCAAATGGCCGTGTTCTGACAGGTGTTGGCGCGCCATGAATAGGCCAGAATAGAGCCCCCCGGCGAAGGGTCGGGAGGGGGGAGAGTGAGTTATGGGGTTTGATCAGATACGCCAGCGCCGTTTGTCCGACGATATCGTCGAGCGTCTGGAAGGGATGATTCTTGAAGGCACCTTGAAGGCTGGCGAGCGGCTGCCGGCCGAGCGCGCCCTGGCCGAGCAGTTTGGTGTCTCCCGGCCCTCACTGCGCGAAGCGATCCAGAAATTGACGGCCAAGGGGTTGCTGATCAGCCGCCAGGGTGGCGGCAACTACGTGGTGGAATCCCTGGGCTCGACCTTCAGCGATCCTCTGCTGCACCTGCTGGAAAACAACACCGATGCCCAGCGCGATCTGCTGGAGTTCCGGCATACGCTGGAAGCGTCCTGCGCCTATTACGCGGCGCTGCGGGCGACGGCAGTGGATCGTGAGCGACTGACTCAAGCCTTCGAGGAGTTGCAGGATTGTTATTCCCGTTCCGACGATGTCAGTCGTATCGAGGAGGGTGCGGCGGATGCCAAGTTCCATCTGGCGATTGCCGAGGCCAGCCACAACGCCGTGCTGCTGCACACCATTCGCGGGCTGTTCGACCTGCTCAAGCGCAATGTGGTGACCAACATTGGCGGCATGTACAAGCAGCGTACGGAAACCCGCGACATGCTGATCAGCCAACACCGCGACCTGTACCAGGCGATTATCGAAGGGCGGGCCGAAGAGGCACGGGAAATCTCCAGCCGGCACATTCTCTATGTGCAGGAGGTGCTCGAAGAAGTGCGTCAGGAAGTGCAGCGAGTGGCCCGGGCCGAACGGCGCAAGGGCATGTAATGCAAATCGCCGGCAAGTCGGCTCCTACCTGGGTTCTGTAGGAGCCGGCTTGCCGGCGAAAACGACCTCAAGGCAGGAAGATCAGTCTTCCTTGCCCTTGGTCCGCACCGCACGCTGCAGTTCGCGATCGGAATCGCGCTCGCGTTCGGTATGACGCTTGTCGTATTCCTTCTTGCCCTTGCCCAGTGCGATCTCACACTTGACCAGGTGCTTGCTCCAGTAGAGCGAAAGGCATACGCAGGCATAACCCTTCTGTTGCACGGCGGCAAACAGCTTTTCCAGCTCGCGCTGGTTGAGCAGCAGCTTGCGCGAGCGCGTAGGGTCGGCAATGACGTGGGTGCTGGCGGTGGTCAATGGCGTGAAGTGGCTGCCGAGCAACCAGGCTTCACCATCCTTGAGCAGCACATAACTGTCCACCAGCTGTGCCTTGCCTGCACGCAGACTCTTTACTTCCCAGCCGGCCAGGACCATGCCAGCCTCGAACCGATGTTCGATGAAGTAATCGTGACGCGCCTTTTTATTTTGCGCGATGGTCCCTGTTGGGTGTTTCTTCTGTTTAGCCATAGGGGCGGCATTATAGGGAGTTGCGCGCGCGTCGGCTACGGTGACGCAGCGTGCTTGAGCAGGTTGATTGAATCCCGGACAATGCGCGCTCTTTTTTTTCGGTTGGGCGTGTTAACGATGTCGACAGACAGGGTCTCTGTCCACGGCGGCTGGGCAAGCCGCTGGGTCTTTATACTCGCTGCAACTGGTTCGGCCGTGGGCCTGGGGAGCATCTGGAAATTCCCCTACATGGTCGGCGTCTATGGTGGTGGTGCCTTTGTCCTGGTGTTTCTGGCGTGTATTGCGCTGATCGGGTTGCCGGTGATGCTGGCGGAAACCCTGATTGGCCGCCGCGCGCGGCAAAGCCCGGCGAATGCCCTGAAGGTGCTGGCCCTGGAGGCCGGGCATTCGGCCAAGTGGTCCTGGGGCGCCTTTGCCGGAATGATCACGGCGCTGCTGATCCTCTCCTTCTATAGCGTGGTGGGTGGTTGGTCCCTGGACTACATCATCGACATGGGGCGCGGCGATTTTCAGGGTGTCACGGCGGATCAGGTCGGCGCCTATTTTTCCGCGGTGACGGCCGATCCCTGGCGCCTGACCCTGTGGCACACGCTGTTCATGCTGTTGTCGGCGCTGGTGATTGCCAAGGGTGTGGTGGCCGGGCTTGAGCGCAGCTTGCGGGTCATGATGCCACTGCTGTTCGTGATGTTGCTGGTGCTGCTGGGCTACAGCATGACCACCGGGCATTTCATGCAGGGCCTGCACTTCATGTTCGACTTCAGCCTGGAGCGTTTGCTGGACGGGCTGTTGCCAGCCATGGGGCACGCGTTCTTTTCCCTCAGCGTGGGAGTGGGCTCGATCATGATCTACGGCGCCTACATGCCCAAGCATTCGTCCCTGGCCGGCACCGTGGTCGGGGTGGCGCTGCTGGATACCTTCGTTTCGCTGGTGGCTGGGATGGCCCTGTTCCCCATTGTATTTGCCGCCGGGCTGAACCCCAGCGAAGGGCCGGGGCTGATGTTCATCAGCCTGCCGTTTGCCTTCGGGAATGTGGCGTTCGGCCAGCTTATGGGCGTAGTGTTCTTTATCCTGGTGGCGATCGCTGCCTGGAGTTCGGCCATTTCCTTGTTGGAGCCGATGGTGGCTTATCTCGTCGAGAGGACTAAAATCCGCCGCGGCTGGGTGACATTCTGGCTGGCGTTCAGTTGCTGGTTCGTGGGATTGGGAACGGTGTTCTCTTTCAACATCTGGCAACAGGCCAAATTTTTCGTGAACGAAGGCGGCGTTTTTCATCTCTACCGATGGGGCGCGGCCGGCGGTCTGGACTTCTTTGGTGTGATCGACTTTTTCACCTCGCGGATCATGTTGCCTCTTGGCGGTTTGTGCTTCGTGGTATTTGCAGGTTGGGTGATGGGCCGTGAGGCAGTTCGTGATGAGCTGTCGTTACGTAGCCCGCTGTTGTTCGCTCTGGCCTTGTTTTTGATGCGCTATGTGGCGCCCGTCGGCATTCTTGTGGTGTTTGCCGCCCAGTTGTGGAAATGAAGCTCACATGACGACCCATATTCAACGTTCGGCCCTTCTGCCCTATCCGGCGCAGTTCCTTTACGACCTGGTCAATGACGTGGCCCGGTACCCGGAGTTTCTGCCCTGGTGCTCGTCGGCCGAGGTGCTGGAAAGCAGCGAAGAGCGGATGCGCGCGAGCCTGGCGGTGGCCAAGGGCGGCATGAGCCAACGCTTCGTTACCTGCAACAATCTGGTGCCGGGGCAGTCGATCGAGATGAATCTGGAGGAGGGGCCATTCAATCAGTTGCATGGCGTGTGGGTGTTCAAGCCGCTGGGCGAGAAGGCCTGCAAGATCAGCCTTGATCTGTCTTTCGATTATGCGGGGCCTTTGGTTCGAGCGACCTTGGGGCCGCTGTTCAACCAGGCGGCGAATACCCTGGTGGACGCTTTCTGCCAGCGGGCCAAGCAGTTGCATGGCTGAGCCGATGATTTCGATTGAGGTGGCCTACGCGGCTGTCGATCGCCAGGCGTTGATCAGTGTGCAGGTGCCTCAGGGGTCGACGCTGCGTGCAGCCTTGCAGGCTTCAGCCATAGGGCAGCAGTTTCCCGAACTGGATCTGGCGGCTTGTCCGGTGGGGATCTTCGGCAAGCAGGTCAGTGACCCTGAACAGCATGTGATTCAGGCGGGGGATCGGATCGAGGTCTATCGCCCATTGCTGGCCGATCCGAAAGAGGTTCGGCGTCTGCGGGCGGCGAAAGCGGCCGAGGCTCGCAAGCGCGAATCGTGATTGATGGTGACAGGCAATAAAAAGCCCGGGCATGCCCGGGCTTTTTTATTTCGCCACAAATTATTCCGGCGAAGTATCCAGTGGTTCAGGCGTAGGAACTGGCACGGTTTTCACGCCATCCACGTCCTTCTGGATCTGGTCGAGCAGCGAGCCAGGCTTGGCTGGTTTCTCGGCTTTTGGTTTTTCGACGTTCTCGGCAGGCGCTGTCACGGTGTTGGCGCTGTCCTTGCCCAGCAGGGCTTCGTCGCGGCTTACACCTGGCATGAAGTCACCGGCCAAGCTGACCAACTGGTCGTTGCCGTTGAAGATCAGGCTCACGCGTTCCTGTTGGCGTTCACCACCACCAGGCTGCAGGCTGTAGAGATAATCCCAGCGATCGGCATGGAACGTGTCGGTCAACAGAGGGTTGCCCATGATAAACCGTACTTGCCGTCGGGTCATTCCGGGGCGCAACTGGTCTATCATGTCCTGCGTGACGACATTGCCCTGCTGGATGTCGATTTTGTAAACCCCGGGGAATGAACAACCGGCGAGTGCGAGCAGTCCCACGAAGGTGAAACTGGTTAGCAAGAGCTTGGTGTTTTGCATCGGTGGGCGACTTCCACTATCTTGGCTGGGACAACGTAAACCCCGATCATACCCGCATTAAGAGAAGCTGCGAAGCAGCATCGGCGAGAAAGCTGACCATGGTTGAAAATAGCGAACTACGTAAAGCCGGCCTCAAAGTGACTCTGCCACGAGTCAAAATTCTACAAATGCTCGATTCCACCGAGCAGCGGCACATGAGCGCTGAGGATGTCTACAAGGCGCTGATGGAAGCTGGTGAGGATGTGGGTCTGGCCACGGTTTACCGTGTACTGACTCAATTCGAAGCAGCCGGACTGGTGGTACGCCATAATTTTGATGGCGGTCACGCTGTATTCGAGCTGGCGGATGGCGGTCACCACGACCATATGGTCAACGTGGAGTCTGGTGAAGTGATCGAATTCTTCGACGAAGAAATCGAAAAGCTTCAGAAGGCGATTGTCGAAAAGCACGGTTTCGAGTTGGTGGATCACAATCTTGTGCTGTACGTGCGCAAGAAGAAGTAAGCCCCTCACGCGGCGTTTATCGTCGTGAAACGATCGAAGGCGACCCTAGGGTCGCCTTCGTGTTTTGTGCCTATATAAAAGAAGCGCTGAAGGTTCAGGCCTTGGCGGTCACCACCATTTTCTTGGCGTGGGCCAGAGACTCCTTGGTCAGGTCGATGCCGCCGAGCATCCGCGCCACCTCCTCGACCCTCTCATTCTTGCCCAGCTTGGATACTGCGGTATGAGTGGCATCGCTGCCGCGCACCTTGTGCACGAACAGATGCTGATGCCCCTGGGCGGCGACTTGCGGCAGGTGTGTCACGGTCAATACCTGGCCGCGTTCGCCGAGGCGGCGCAGCAGCTGGCCGACGATCTCGGCTGTCGGGCCGCCAATCCCCACGTCGACTTCGTCGAATACCAATGTGGGAACCCGCGAGGTCTGCGCGGTGATGACCTGGATCGCCAGGCTGATACGTGACAGCTCACCGCCGGACGCGACTTTCGCCAGGGCCTTGAGGGGTTGCCCGGGGTTGGCACTGACCAGCAGTTCCACCTGCTCCAGGCCGTTGGGCAGCAGTTCATCGCTGCTGTTGGCGCGCAGCTCGATGGTGAAGCGCCCTCCGGGCATGCCCAGGCGCTGGATTTCCTGCTCCACTGCGCTGGCCAGGCTGGTCGCGGCCTGCTGGCGCAACTGGCTCAGTTCCTGGGCTTTCTCCTGATAATGACGAGCGAAGGATTGCAGCTCTTCGCCCAGCCGTTCGATGGATTCGTCATTGGCGTCCAGAGTCTCTATTTCATCCAGCAGGGTTTGCTGCATGGCGGCGAGTTCGAAGGGCTGGATGCGATGCTTGCGCGCCAGGGTATAGATGGCGTCGAGGCGTTCTTCGAGTTGTTGCAGGCGTGCCGGATCAGCGTCGAAGTGGTCAAGGAAACGATTCAACTCGCCCACGGCTTCTTCGACCTGGATCTGCGCGCTGGCCAGCAGGTTGGTGGCCTCGCCCAGGGAGCCCGAGGAGTTGCCGATGCTCGACAGGCGGTTGAGGCTGACAGTCAGGGCGTTCAGGACATTGCCTGAATCACTTTCGCTGCATTGCTCCACCACCTGGCGGCAGATGCCCAGCAGGGTTTCGGCATTGGTCAGGTTCTTGTGCTCCTGCTCCAGCTGTTCGAGTTCATTTTCCCCGAGCCCCAGGTTTTCCAGTTCTTCGAGCTGGTAGCTGAGCAGTTGATGGCGAGCGCGCTGCTCGTCGCCGGAGTTGGACAGGCGCTCCAGCTCCAGGCGGGTCTGGCGCCAGCGCTGCGCAGCCAGTTGCACCTGGCGCGCCAGGTCGGTTGCGCCGGCGTACTCGTCCAGTAGGCGCCTATGGGTATCGGTCTTGAGCAGCGACTGGTGTTCATGCTGGCTGTGGATATCGATCAGCAGTTCGCCCAGGGCTTTCAAGTCTCCGAGCGGGCAGGGCGTACCGTTGATATAGCCGCGGGAACGTCCTTCTGCCGTGATGACCCGACGCAGGATGCACGGGCCGTCGGTGTCCAGGTCACGCTCGGCCAGCCAGGCGTGGGCCTCGGGGATATCCGCCAGATCGAAGGTGGCGAGGATATCGGCCTTGTCGGCTCCGGGGCGTACCACGCCGCTGTCGGCACGATCACCCAGGGTCAGGCCGAGCGCGTCGAGCATGATCGACTTGCCGGCACCGGTCTCGCCGGTAATGACGCTCATCCCGCGATCGAGTTCCAGATCCAGGTGTTCGACGATGGCGTAATTGTGTACGGACAGGTGCACCAGCATTAAGGCCGCTCCCAAACTAGATGTCTGGTTATTTATACAGTGTTTTGTTTCGGGCTGACAATGCTTTCCCTTAGCTCGATTTGCTTGGTCGTTCTGGCTTTTTAGTGCGCTCGGTAATGTCCACATACAGGATTTATCGGGTCGGAACGACTTTTGCTGTGGCTGCGGACTTGAACCTTGAAAATGCGACCCCATATAGCTGGGCAGAAGAGTGAGCCCGGCTCACAGACGATATTGAAAGGAGAATTTCATGGCTGACGAACAGACGCTGGATACGCAAAATCTAGACGCCAATCAGGCTCCCGAGGCATCGGGTGATGACCTGGCGGCTCGTGTACAAGTGCTCGAAGAGCAACTGGCTGGCGCGCAGGATCAGGCTTTGCGTGTTGCTGCCGATCTGCAGAACGTCCGCCGCCGCGCTGAGCAGGACGTGGAGAAAGCTCACAAATTCGCGCTGGAGAAGTTTGCCGGCGACCTGCTGCCGGTGATCGACAGCCTGGAACGTGGCCTGGAGCTGTCCAACCCGGACGACGAAAGCATCCGCCCGATGCGTGAAGGCATCGAGCTGACCTTGAAGATGTTCCACGACACCCTCAAGCGTTATCAGCTGGAAGCCATCGATCCACACGGCGAACCCTTCAACGCTGAACAGCATCAGGCCATGGCCATGCAGGAAAGCGCGGATGTCGAGCCGAACAGTGTTCTGAAAGTGTTCCAGAAGGGCTACCAGCTCAACGGTCGCCTGCTGCGCCCGGCCATGGTCGTGGTCAGCAAGGCTCCTGCACCGGTTTCGCCTTCGATTGACGAAAAGGCTTGAAAACGGCTGTAGAGCCCCCATTTATCAGTCAAGCGTTTAAGTGCTACCGCAGTTTGCCACCACAGCTGCGGCATCCAAATCCAAAGTTTCGGGAGAGTTAACATGGGCAAGATTATCGGTATTGACTTGGGGACCACCAACTCGTGCGTCTCCATTCTTGAAAACGGCAACGTAAAAGTTATCGAAAACGCTGAAGGCGCGCGTACCACGCCGTCGATCATCGCGTACGCCAACGATGGCGAAATCCTGGTAGGTCAGTCGGCCAAGCGTCAGGCTGTCACCAACCCGCACAACACCCTGTACGCAGTTAAGCGTCTGATCGGCCGTCGTTTCGACGAAGAAGTTGTGCAGAAAGACATCCAGATGGTCCCTTACAAGATCGTCAAGGCTGACAACAACGACGCCTGGGTTGAAGTGAACGGCCAGAAAATGGCTCCGCCACAGATTTCGGCTGAAATCCTCAAGAAAATGAAGAAGACCGCCGAAGACTACCTCGGCGAAGCCGTGACCGAAGCGGTCATCACTGTTCCGGCCTACTTCAACGACAGCCAGCGCCAGGCGACCAAAGACGCCGGCCGCATCGCAGGCCTGGACGTCAAACGTATCATCAACGAACCAACCGCAGCCGCTCTGGCCTACGGTATGGACAAGGCCAAGGGCGATCACACCGTGATCGTTTACGACCTGGGCGGTGGTACTTTCGACGTTTCGGTGATCGAAATCGCTGAAGTCGATGGCGAACACCAGTTCGAAGTGCTGGCCACCAACGGTGACACCTTCCTCGGTGGTGAAGACTTCGACATCCGCTTGATCGACTACTTGGTTGATGAGTTCAAGAAAGAAAGCGGCATGAACCTCAAGGGTGACCCGCTGGCCATGCAGCGCCTGAAAGAAGCTGCCGAGAAAGCCAAGATCGAGCTGTCCTCGAGCCAGCAGACCGACGTCAACCTGCCGTACATCACTGCAGATGCCACCGGTCCTAAGCACCTGAACGTGAAGATTTCCCGCGCCAAGCTGGAGTCGCTGGTTGAAGACCTGGTTCAGCGCACCATCGAGCCTTGCCGTATCGCGCTCAAAGACGCCGGTATCGACGTGGGTTCGATCAACGACGTGATCCTGGTCGGCGGCCAGACCCGTATGCCGCTGGTACAGAAGACCGTAACCGACTTCTTCGGTAAGGAAGCCCGCAAGGACGTCAACCCGGACGAAGCTGTTGCCATGGGTGCTGCCATCCAGGGTGCGGTACTGGCCGGCGACGTGAAAGACGTACTGCTGCTGGACGTCAGCCCGCTGACCCTGGGTATCGAAACCATGGGTGGCGTGATGACCGCGCTGATCGAGAAAAACACCACGATTCCTACCAAGAAATCCCAAGTGTTCTCGACTGCCGACGACAACCAGGGCGCAGTGACCATTCACGTACTGCAGGGCGAGCGCAAGCAAGCCGCGCAGAACAAGTCCCTGGGCAAGTTCGACCTGGCCGACATTCCACCAGCTCCACGTGGCGTGCCGCAGATCGAAGTGACCTTCGACATCGACGCCAACGGCATCCTGCACGTAGGTGCGAAGGACAAGGCTACCGGCAAGACTCAGTCGATCGTGATCAAGGCCAACTCGGGTCTGTCGGATGAGGAGATCCAGCAGATGATCCGTGACGCTGAAGCCAACTCGGAAGAGGATCGCAAGTTCGAAGAACTGGCCACCGCCCGTAACCAGGGTGATGCGCTGGTGCACTCGACTCGCAAGATGGTGGCTGACGCCGGTGACAAAGTGACCGCGGAAGAGAAAACCGCAATCGAAGCCGCCGTGGTTGCCCTGGAAGCTGCCGTCAAGGGCGACGACAAGGCCGCCATCGACGCCAAGGTCGAAGAGCTGTCGAAAGTCTCGGCCCCGGTTGCCCAGAAGATGTACGCCGAACAGGCCCAGCCTGCAGAAGGCGCGGCACCGCACGCGGAGTCCGCTGAAAAAGCCGACGATGTCGTCGACGCCGAGTTCGAAGAAGTAAAAGACCACAAGTAATGGCTTGTTGGTCGGCCGGTTGACTGCCTTCGGGCGGTGGCTGGTAGGATGTCGCCGCGCGGGAGCTTGCTCCCGCGTTGGCGTGTCTGGAGTCAGCGAAATTTTGACGGCGTACAAGCTCCGTTTGTGCGCTGGCGGTCGGGTCGGAGAAGCTCCTGCTTTCCGGCTGTGATGACCGCAATGGTCGGCCCGCAACCGGGTTGGCTTTCCAAGACCAGGATCGTTGAATTGACGTGAGTTGGGTCCGGGCCTGTATTGGGGCTCAGCGAGTTTGGCAGAGCTCAGGAGGGTTTGCCGGACGTCCTTAAGAGTGCAAAGACTTATGGCAAAGCGTGACTATTACGAAGTGTTGGGTGTGGAGCGTGGCTCCAGCGATGCGGAGCTGAAAAAGGCTTACCGTCGTTTGGCGATGAAGCATCACCCGGACCGTAATCCCGGCGACAAAGCGTCGGAAGACATGTTCAAGGAGGCCAACGAGGCCTACGAAGTACTGTCCGATTCCAGCAAGCGTGCCGCGTATGACCAGTACGGCCACGCTGGTGTCGACCCGAGCATGGGTGGCGGGGGTGCCGGCTTCGGCGGGCAGAACTTCTCCGATATCTTCGGTGACGTGTTCAGTGATTTCTTCGGTGGCGGTCGCGGCGGTTCCCGTGGCGGTGCGCAACGCGGCAGCGACCTGCGTTACACCCTGGAGTTGAACCTGGAAGAGGCGGTGCGTGGCACCACGGTGAATATCCGTGTGCCGACACTGGTCAACTGCAAGCCATGCGATGGTTCGGGCGCCAAGAAGGGGTCTTCCCCTGTCACTTGTCCGACCTGTGGCGGTATTGGTCAGGTGCGCATGCAGCAGGGTTTCTTCTCGGTGCAGCAGACCTGCCCGCGCTGCCATGGCCAGGGCAAGATCATTTCCGATCCGTGCGATTCGTGCCACGGCGAAGGTCGGGTCGAAGAGTACAAGACGCTGTCGGTGAAAGTGCCGGCAGGTGTCGATACCGGCGACCGTATTCGTCTGTCCGGCGAAGGCGAGGCGGGGACCCAGGGTGGCCCGACTGGCGACCTGTATGTGGTGATCAATGTGCGTGAGCACGCGATCTTCCAGCGCGACGGCAAGCACCTGTTCTGTGAAGTGCCCATCAGCTTCGTAGATGCGGCGTTGGGTGGCGAGCTGGAGATTCCGACCCTGGATGGTCGGGTCAAGCTGAAGATTCCCGAAGGAACTCAGACCGGCAAGCAGTTCCGGATTCGTGGCAAGGGCGTTGCTCCCGTGCGTGGCGGCGGTGCCGGCGACCTGATGTGCCGGGTTGCGGTGGAGACGCCAGTGAACCTGAGTCGTCGTCAGCGCGAGCTGCTGGAAGAGTTGCGTGGTTCGCTGGACGACGACAATTCTCACTCGCCGAAAACTACCGGCTGGTTCGAGGGCGTCAAGCGCTTCTTCGGCGACCTGTAAGGAGTAACGCATGCGACGTATAGCAGTGATGGGCGCCGCTGGGCGCATGGGCAAGACCCTGGTCGAGGCCGTGCAACTGCGTTCGCCGCTCTCCGGGCTGACCGCGGCGATCGTGCGTCCGGGCAGTTCTCTGGTGGGGGCGGATGCGGGTGAGCTGGCATCCCTGGGGCGTCTTGGCGTGCCGATGTCCGACAGCCTGGAGAAGGTGGTTGATGAGTTCGATGTACTGATCGACTTCACCTTGCCGGAAGTGATGCTCAAGAACTTGGCGTTCTGCCGCAAGGCAGGCAAGGCCATGGTGATCGGTACCACCGGCCTGGGTGCCAGGGAAAAGCAATTGCTGGCCGAGGCGGGCAAGGAGATTCCGATCGTCTTCGCTGCCAACTTCAGTGTTGGGGTCAACCTGTCGCTGAAGCTGCTGGATATGGCGGCTCGGGTGCTGGGTGATGATGCGGATATCGAGATCATCGAGGCGCATCACCGACACAAGATCGATGCGCCATCGGGCACCGCCCTGCGCATGGGTGAGGTGATCGCCAGCGCTCTGGGGCGCGATCTGCAGCAGGTCGCGGTGTATGGTCGTGAAGGCCATACCGGCGCCCGTGAGCGTGAAACCATCGGCTTCGCCACGGTTCGTGGTGGCGATGTGGTGGGGGATCACACCGTGCTGTTTGCCACTGAGGGCGAGCGCCTGGAGATTACCCACAAGGCCTCCAGTCGCATGACCTTCGCCAAGGGCGCGGTGCGTGCCGCGCTGTGGCTGGACGGGCGCGAGGCCGGCCTATACGACATGCAGGATGTGCTGGATCTGCGTTGAGATGCATCTGAAGTGGGGTTGAGGCTGTCCTTCAACCCCACTTCGTACCGCTAGGCGATGTTCTGTCGCATTCCTCTGCCTTTAGGGCTCATTAGCGGTGGACCGAAAAAGCCTTTTTCTGTAAGCTACAGCTTTAGTGTGTCCACTAAAAGCGCGCAGATAATTCGACGAAGAAGCGGGGTGACGTGTCTATACGTCATTCCGCTTTTTTGCAACCTGCGATCGCCCTTTCAGGCTCTATTTACGGGAGGTCTTCTTGACTAAGCCAGCCATACTCGCCCTTGCTGATGGCAGCATTTTTCGCGGCGAAGCCATTGGAGCCGACGGTCAAACCGTTGGTGAGGTGGTGTTCAACACCGCAATGACCGGCTATCAGGAAATCCTTACCGATCCTTCCTACGCCCAACAGATCGTTACCCTGACTTACCCTCACATCGGCAACACCGGCACCACGCCGGAAGATGCCGAGTCCGACCGTGTGTGGTCGGCCGGCCTGGTCATCCGTGACCTGCCGCTGGTAGCCAGCAACTGGCGTAACACCCTGTCCCTGTCCGATTACCTGAAAGCCAACAACGTGGTGGCGATCGCCGGTATCGACACCCGTCGCCTGACCCGCATCCTGCGTGAGAAAGGTGCACAGAACGGCTGCATCATGGCCGGTGACAACATTTCCGAAGAAGCGGCGATCGCTGCAGCGCGCGGCTTCCCTGGCCTCAAAGGCATGGACCTGGCGAAAGTCGTCAGCACCAAGGAAAGCTACGAGTGGCGTTCGACTGTCTGGGATCTGAAGACCGACAGCCACGCCACCATCGAGGCTTCCGAGCTGCCGTATCACGTGGTTGCCTACGACTACGGGGTCAAGCTGAATATCCTGCGCATGCTGGTGGAGCGCGGTTGCCGCGTCACCGTGGTGCCTGCCCAGACCCCAGCGAGCGATGTGCTGGCTCTCAAGCCTGACGGTGTGTTCCTGTCCAACGGCCCAGGTGACCCCGAGCCTTGCGACTACGCCATCAAGGCGATCAAGGAAATCCTCGAAACCGAGATTCCGGTGTTCGGCATCTGCCTGGGTCACCAACTGCTGGCCCTGGCCTCTGGTGCCAAGACCCTGAAAATGGGCCACGGCCACCACGGTGCCAACCACCCGGTGCAGGATCTGGACAGCGGCGTGGTCATGATCACCAGCCAGAACCACGGTTTTGCGGTGGATGAAGCCACGCTGCCGGGCAATGTCCGGGCGATCCACAAGTCGCTGTTCGACGGCACCCTGCAGGGTATCGAGCGTACCGACAAGAGCGCGTTCAGCTTCCAGGGCCACCCGGAAGCCAGCCCGGGTCCGAACGATGTGGCGCCGCTGTTCGACCGCTTCATCAACGAGATGGCCAAGCGACGCTAAGCGCTCGCCTTGAAAGTGTAGCGAGCAGCGCTTGAGGGCGGCCCCGGCAAATCCGGCGGAACCCCTCGGGCGCCTCAGAGAATGTTCAAGACGGCTTGCCGACTGACCTGCGGATTTGAGTGACAACCCATGCCAAAACGTACAGACATTAAAAGCATCCTGATTCTTGGCGCTGGCCCGATCGTGATCGGCCAGGCCTGCGAATTCGACTACTCCGGCGCCCAGGCTTGCAAGGCCCTGCGCGAAGAGGGTTACCGGGTCATCCTGGTGAACTCCAACCCGGCCACCATCATGACCGACCCGGCCATGGCCGACGCCACCTACATCGAGCCGATCAAGTGGCAGACCGTTGCCAAGATCATCGAGAAAGAGCGTCCGGACGCGCTGCTGCCGACCATGGGCGGCCAGACTGCGCTGAACTGCGCCCTGGACCTGGAACGTGAAGGCGTCCTGGAGAAGTTCGGCGTAGAGATGATCGGCGCCAACGCCGACACCATCGACAAGGCTGAAGACCGTTCGCGCTTCGACGCTGCCATGAAGTCCATCGGCCTGGCGTGCCCGCGCTCCGGTATCGCCCACAGCATGGAAGAGGCCAATGCGGTCCTCGACAAGCTGGGCTTCCCTTGCATCATCCGTCCATCCTTCACCATGGGTGGCACCGGTGGTGGCATCGCCTACAACCGTGAAGAGTTCGAAGAAATCTGCGCCCGCGGTCTGGACCTGTCGCCGACCAAGGAACTGCTGATCGACGAATCCCTGATCGGCTGGAAAGAGTACGAGATGGAGGTGGTCCGCGATAAGAAGGACAACTGCATCATCGTCTGCTCCATCGAGAACTTCGACCCGATGGGCGTGCACACCGGTGACTCCATCACCGTGGCTCCGGCACAGACCCTGACCGACAAGGAATACCAGATCCTGCGTAACGCCTCCCTGGCGGTGCTGCGCGAGATTGGTGTGGAAACTGGCGGTTCCAACGTGCAGTTCGGTATCTGCCCGAACACTGGCCGCATGGTCGTGATCGAGATGAACCCGCGGGTGTCCCGTTCCTCGGCGCTGGCTTCGAAAGCCACCGGTTTCCCGATCGCCAAGGTCGCGGCCAAGCTGGCTGTCGGCTACACCCTGGACGAGCTGTCCAACGATATTACCGGCGGCAAGACCCCGGCGTCCTTCGAGCCGTCCATCGACTACGTCGTGACCAAGCTGCCACGCTTCGCCTTTGAGAAGTTCTCCAAGGCCGACGCGCGCCTGACCACCCAGATGAAGTCGGTGGGTGAGGTCATGGCCATCGGTCGGACCTTCCAGGAATCCCTGCAGAAAGCCCTGCGCGGTCTGGAAGTGGGCGTTTGCGGCCTGGATCCCAAGCTCGACCTGAGCAATCCGGAAAGCATGAACGTGCTCAAGCGCGAGCTGACCGTGCCCGGCGCCGAGCGTATCTGGTACGTGGCTGATGCCTTCCGTGCCGGCATGACCGTCGAGCAGATCTTCGGCATGAACATGATCGATCCTTGGTTCCTGGTGCAGATCGAAGACCTGATCAAGGAAGAAGAGAAGGTCAAGACCCTGGGCCTGTCGGCCATCGACCGCGACCTGATGTTCCGCCTCAAGCGCAAAGGCTTCTCCGATCAGCGTCTGGCCAAGTTGCTGGGCGTGACCGAGAAGAACCTGCGCACACATCGTCAGAAGCTGGAAGTGTTCCCGGTCTACAAGCGCGTCGACACCTGCGCCGCCGAGTTCGCCACCGACACCGCGTACCTGTACTCGACTTATGAAGAAGAGTGCGAAGCCGCACCTTCGACCCGTGACAAGATCATGATTCTGGGCGGTGGTCCAAACCGTATCGGCCAGGGCATCGAGTTCGACTACTGCTGCGTACACGCCGCCCTGGCGCTGCGCGACGATGGTTACGAAACCATCATGGTCAACTGCAACCCGGAAACCGTTTCCACCGACTACGACACTTCGGATCGCCTGTACTTCGAGCCAGTGACCCTGGAAGACGTGCTGGAAATCGTCCGTGTCGAGAAGCCAAAAGGCGTGATCGTGCAGTACGGCGGCCAGACTCCGCTGAAACTGGCTCGTGCCCTGGAAGCCGCCGGCGTGCCGATCATCGGCACCAGCCCAGACGCTATCGACCGCGCCGAAGACCGTGAGCGCTTCCAGCAGATGGTCGAACGCCTGAACCTGCGTCAGCCACCAAACGCTACCGTGCGCAGCGAAGACGAAGCAATTCGTGCCGCCGCCAAGATCGGTTACCCGCTGGTGGTGCGTCCGTCCTACGTGCTGGGCGGTCGGGCGATGGAAATCGTCTACGAGGAAGATGAACTCAAGCGCTACTTGCGCGAAGCGGTGCAAGTGTCCAACGACAGCCCGGTGCTGCTGGACCACTTCCTCAACTGCGCCATTGAAATGGACGTGGATGCGGTCTGCGACGGCACCGACGTAGTGATCGGCGCCATCATGCAGCACATCGAGCAGGCTGGCGTTCACTCCGGTGACTCTGCGTGCTCGCTGCCGCCGTACTCGCTGCCGGCGCACATCCAGGACGAGATGCGCGAGCAGGTCAAGAAAATGGCCCTGGAGCTGGGTGTGGTTGGCTTGATGAACGTGCAGCTGGCCCTGCAGGGCGATCAGATCTACGTCATCGAAGTGAACCCGCGCGCTTCCCGGACCGTGCCGTTCGTGTCCAAGTGCATCGGTGTCTCCCTGGCGATGATCGCTGCTCGTGTGATGGCCGGTAAGACCCTGAAAGAGCTGGGCTTCACCAAGGAAATCATTCCGAACTTCTACAGCGTCAAGGAAGCGGTATTCCCGTTTGCCAAGTTCCCGGGCGTCGACCCGATCCTCGGCCCAGAGATGAAGTCCACCGGTGAAGTGATGGGCGTGGGCGACACCTTCGGCGAAGCCTTTGCCAAGGCCCAGATGGGTGCCAGCGAAGTGCTGCCGACCGGCGGTACTGCGTTCATCAGCGTGCGCGACGATGACAAGCCTCTGGTTGCAGGCGTGGCCCGTGATCTGATCAACTTGGGCTTCGAAGTGGTCGCTACTGCGGGCACCGCCAAGCTGATCGAGGCGGCCGGCCTGAAGGTGCGTCGTGTGAACAAGGTGACTGAAGGTCGTCCGCATGTGGTCGATATGATCAAGAACGACGAAGTCACTCTGATCATCAACACCACCGAAGGCCGTCAGTCGATTGCTGACTCTTATTCCATTCGTCGTAACGCCTTGCAGCACAAGATCTACTGCACCACCACCATTGCTGCTGGCGAAGCTATCTGTGAAGCGTTGAAGTTCGGTCCGGAAAAGACCGTGCGTCGCTTGCAGGATCTACACGCAGGATTGAAGGCATGAATAAATACCCAATGACCGTCCAGGGCGCGCGCGCCCTGGAAGAAGAGCATGCTCACCTGACCAAGGTCGTGCGTCCGAAGCTCAGCCAGGACATCGGTACGGCCCGCGAGTTGGGTGACCTGAAGGAAAACGCCGAATACCATGCTGCTCGCGAACAGCAGGGCATGGTAGAAGCGCGGATCCGCGATATTGAAGGTCGCCTGCAGAACTCGGTGGTCATCGATGTCACGACCATTCCCCATACCGGCAAGGTGATCTTTGGCACCACGGTAGAAATCGCCAACGTCGAAACTGACGAAAGCGTCACCTACCAGATCGTGGGTGAGGACGAGGCTGACATCAAACTCGGTAAAATTTCCGTCGGCTCGCCGATCGCTCGCGCCTTGATTGCCAAGGAAGAGGGTGATGTGGTGGCGGTCAAAACGCCTGGTGGCGTTATCGAGTACGAGATTGTCGAAGTCCGTCACATCTGAAAGAAGGCGCCCGCTGCACGCGGGCGCCATGCTTTGGCAGCTGGCCCAGATGTTGTGGGTCGGCGGCTTGTGGTTGTTGCATCTCGGCTTGCTGCCCGCCCTGGGGCAGATTGGCCTTGCCCCCTTGCTGATCGAAGAAATCTCGTCGCTGCTCAGTGCGTTGCTGGTAGGTTTTTCGGCGGCGTGCCTGGTCCTGCAGATACTGGTATTGATCCAGTCCGAAGGGCTGAGGAGCTTGTGGCGGGATATTCGGGGGCAACTGCTATTGATGGCGATGTATGCGTGTGCGATGTATTTCGTCGTACGCATCTTGTTGCCGGAAGCTCAGCGCTGGCAGTTGTTCAGCTATCTGGTCCTGGGTTTTTCCGGGCTGGTACTGGTGTTGCAGCCAGTGCCGGGATGGGGTGGCAGGGTGCGCCAGGCACACCCTTGACCCGAGTCGACGTCAGTGGAAACGATGGACGTTCGACAATTGCTTGTTTACCTTGGCGTTCTTGCGGTAGATCAGCGCCATCTTGCCGATGACCTGCACCAGATCCGCTTTGCCGGCCTTGCACAATTGGGCAATGGCTTCCAGGCGCGACTCGCGCTCGAGGATGTTGAGCTTGATCTTGATCAGCTCGTGATCGCTCAAGGCGCGTTCAAGTTCGGCTAATACACCTTCGGTCAAACCGTTGTCAGCCACAGTCAATACTGGTTTCAGATGGTGGCCAATGGATTTGTACTGTTTCTTCTGCTCTTGAGTGAGCGGCATAATCTGACCCCTGCGTCTGATCTTGTAAAAAGCGGCGGCCAGTTTACCCGAGCGAGTCCGGGACCGCCCAGTTAATCACGACCCGTTTTATTTTGAGGTGGCCCGTGGCCCGTTCCAAAACTAGCCATAACTGGCTGAAAGAGCACTTCAACGACCCATTCGTCAAAATGGCGCAAAAAGATGGGTACCGTTCCCGTGCCAGCTACAAACTGCTGGAGATTCAGGAAAAGGACCGCCTTATCCGTCCTGGCATGAGTGTTATCGACCTGGGGGCCGCCCCGGGTGGCTGGTCGCAGGTGACCAGTCGTCTGATTGGTGGCCAGGGGCGCCTGATTGCCTCGGACATCCTGGAAATGGACAGCATTCCCGATGTGACCTTTATTCAAGGGGACTTCACTGAGGATGCAGTACTGGCGCAGATCCTCGAGGCGGTCGGAAATTCTGAAGTTGACCTTGTGATTTCCGATATGGCCCCCAATATGAGTGGGTTAGCAGCCGTGGATATGCCGCGAGCGATGTTCCTGTGCGAGTTGGCGCTGGATCTTGCTGGTCGGGTCTTGCGTCCAGGTGGTGATTTTCTGATCAAGATCTTCCAGGGTGAAGGCTTCGATGAGTACCACAAGAGCGTGCGGCAGATGTTCGAGAAAGTGCAGATGCGCAAACCGTCATCATCCCGTGACCGTTCTCGGGAGCAATACTTGCTGGGGCGCGGCTTCCGTGGTCGTAGTGAGTAAGTAAGAGTTTTGACTGGGGTGATAGGATTTTCGTATTTCGCCCCGTCAGATTAAGCGCATATTG
Source organism: Pseudomonas sp. GW823-FHT03E05 (assembly GCF_058796855.1). Lineage (NCBI taxonomy): Bacteria > Pseudomonadati > Pseudomonadota > Gammaproteobacteria > Pseudomonadales > Pseudomonadaceae > Pseudomonas > Pseudomonas sp. GW823-FHT03E05. Next base: position 1,023,813 of record NZ_JBXAJB010000002.1, on the reverse strand, counting down.
TGTAGTCTAAGTTTCACATAGGGTTACAGACAGCGCCTGCCAGAGCTGTAGGTAATGTAGTAAGTTAGGCCGGTGAATATCATGCGAAGCGCGCGCCAGTAGCGGAGCTTGCTTCAGAGGGTAGTTAATTGAACGACATGGCAAAGAATCTGATCCTGTGGTTGATCATCGCCGCCGTCCTGGTGACGGTGATGAACAACTTCTCCAGCCCTAACGAGCCGCAGACCCTCAACTATTCCGACTTCATCCAGCAAGTTAAGGATGGCAAGGTCGAGCGCGTAGCGGTTGATGGCTACGTGATTACCGGCAAGCGCAACGATGGTGACAGCTTCAAGACCATTCGTCCTGCCATTCAGGACAATGGCCTGATCGGCGACCTGGTGGACAACCACGTGGTGGTCGAAGGCAAGCAGCCTGAACAGCAAAGCATCTGGACTCAACTGCTGGTGGCCAGCTTCCCGATCCTGGTGATCATCGCGGTGTTCATGTTCTTCATGCGCCAGATGCAGGGTGGTGCCGGAGGCAAGGGCGGACCGATGAGTTTCGGCAAGAGCAAGGCGCGCTTGCTGTCTGAAGATCAGGTGAAAACTACCTTGGCTGACGTTGCCGGTTGCGACGAGGCCAAGGAAGAAGTAGGTGAGTTGGTTGAATTCCTCCGTGATCCAGGCAAGTTCCAGCGTCTGGGCGGTCGTATTCCTCGCGGCGTGTTGATGGTGGGCCCACCAGGTACCGGTAAGACGTTGCTGGCCAAAGCCATCGCTGGTGAAGCCAAGGTGCCTTTCTTCACCATTTCCGGTTCCGACTTCGTCGAGATGTTCGTCGGGGTGGGTGCCAGCCGCGTCCGTGACATGTTCGAGCAAGCCAAGAAGCATGCTCCTTGCATCATCTTCATCGACGAGATCGACGCCGTCGGTCGTCACCGTGGCGCCGGCATGGGCGGCGGTCATGATGAGCGTGAGCAGACCCTCAACCAGTTGCTGGTTGAGATGGATGGCTTCGAAATGAACGACGGCATCATCGTGATCGCCGCGACCAACCGTCCTGACGTACTGGACCCGGCCTTGCTGCGTCCGGGCCGTTTCGACCGTCAGGTCGTGGTTGGCCTGCCTGACATTCGCGGTCGCGAACAGATTCTCAAGGTGCACATGCGTAAAGTGCCAATGGGCGACGACGTCGCACCTGCGGTAATCGCCCGCGGTACCCCGGGTTTCTCCGGTGCCGACCTGGCGAACCTGGTCAACGAGGCCTCGCTGTTTGCGGCGCGTACCGGCAAGCGCATCGTTGAAATGAAGGAATTCGAACTGGCCAAGGACAAGATCATGATGGGCGCGGAGCGCAAATCCATGGTCATGTCCGAAAAAGAGAAGCAGAACACGGCTTATCACGAAGCTGGCCACGCCATTGTTGGTCGTGTCGTGCCGGAGCATGACCCGGTCTACAAGGTGTCGATCATTCCTCGCGGCCGGGCCTTGGGTGTCACCATGTTCCTGCCGGAAGAAGATCGTTACAGCCTCTCCAAGCGTGCCTTGATCAGCCAGATCTGCTCGCTCTACGGCGGTCGTATCGCCGAAGAAATGACCCTTGGCTTCGACGGCGTGACCACCGGCGCCTCCAACGACATCATGCGTGCCAGCCAGATCGCGCGGAACATGGTGACCAAATGGGGTCTTTCCGAGAAGCTTGGTCCGCTGATGTATGCCGAAGAAGAGGGTGAGGTGTTCCTGGGGCGCAGCGCGGGTAGCCAGCATGCGAGCCTGTCTGCGGAAACGGCGAAACTGATCGACTCCGAGGTGCGCAGCATCATCGATCAGTGCTACGGCACCGCCAAGCAGATCCTGACGGACAACCGCGACAAGCTGGACGCCATGGCAGACGCCCTGATGAAGTACGAAACCATCGACGCCGATCAGATCGACGACATCATGGCAGGGCGTACTCCACGCGAACCTCGTGATTGGGAGGGCGGCTCGGGTACTCCTCCTCCAGTAGTGCAGAATGAGCGTCCGGAAACACCCATTGGCGGCCCAGCAGCCGACCACTAAGGTTTTAAATGACTTCTGTTCCTTCCTCCACCCGGTTGCCTTGCGGCAACCGGGTTCTTGATTTGGCCCGTGCGCATGTCATGGGCATCTTGAATGTAACTCCCGACTCCTTCTCTGATGGTGGTCGCTTCAGCCAGCTTGATCTGGCTTTGCGGCATGCCGAGGCCATGGTTGCGGCCGGTGCTACGCTGATTGATGTCGGTGGCGAATCCACTCGCCCGGGTGCCCGTGCGGTATCGCCGCTGGAGGAGTTGGAGCGAGTCGCGCCTGTGGTCGAGCGCATCCACCGTGAGTTGGATGTGATCATTTCTGTTGATACCTCGACACCGGCGGTGATGCGTGAAACCGCTCGCCTCGGCGCAGGGCTGATCAATGACGTTCGTTCATTGCGCCGGGAGGGTGCCCTGGATGCGGCGGCGGCCACTGGCTTGCCGGTGTGTCTGATGCACATGCTGGGTGAGCCCGGTGATATGCAGGACAACCCGCATTATCAGGACGTGACCCGAGAGGTTGCCGAGTTCCTGGTTGAGCGCATGGCCCAGTGTGCGTCAGTGGGCATCGGTCCAGAGCGGATTGTGCTCGATCCGGGCTTTGGCTTTGCCAAGACCCTGCAACACAACCTGAGCCTGTTCAAGCATATGGATGCCTTGCATGCACTTGGGTGCCCGTTGTTGGTTGGGGTGTCGCGCAAGAGCATGATTGGCCAGGCCTTGAATCGCCCCGTAGGTGAGCGATTGCACGGCAGTCTGGCGCTAGCGGCCCTGGCAGTGGCCAAGGGCGCGAAAATTATCCGTGTCCATGATGTCGCCGAGACCGTGGATGTGGTGCGAATGATTGCGGCAGTGGAATCCGCCGAATAAGAATGATGGAGTACTTATGACTAAAAAATACTTTGGCACCGACGGTATCCGCGGCCGTGTAGGCGAATTCCCTATCACTCCTGATTTCATGCTCAAGCTCGGCTGGGCCGCCGGCATGGCATTTCGCAGCATGGGCGCCTGCCGCGTGCTGGTGGGCAAGGACACGCGTATCTCCGGGTACATGTTCGAGTCTGCACTGGAGGCCGGGTTGTCTGCAGCCGGTGCTGATGTGATGCTCCTGGGACCGATGCCGACTCCGGCCATTGCTTACCTGACGCGTACCTTCCATGCGGAGGCGGGCATCGTTATCAGTGCCTCGCACAATCCTCATGATGACAACGGCATCAAGTTCTTCTCGGGCGAAGGCACCAAACTGCCTGACGAGGTCGAGCTGATGATCGAGGAGTTGCTGGATGCGCCGATGACCGTGGTCGAGTCGAGCAAGCTCGGCAAGGTTTCGCGGATCAACGACGCTTCAGGGCGTTATATCGAATTCTGCAAAAGCAGCGTGCCTTCCAGCACCAGCTTCGCTGGTTTGAAAGTTGTTCTCGACTGCGCTCATGGTGCGACCTACAAGGTGGCGCCAAGCGTGTTCCGCGAGTTGGGGGCGCAGGTCACTGTGCTGTCCGCGCAACCCAATGGCTTGAACATCAACGAGAACTGCGGTTCGACTCATATGTCGCAATTGCAAGCGGCGGTCCTGGCCGAGCACGCGGATCTGGGTATTGCCTTTGATGGCGACGGCGACCGGGTGCTGATGGTCGATCAGACTGGCGCGATCGTGGATGGTGATGAGCTGCTGTTCATCATCGCTCGCGACCTGCATGAGCGTGACAAGCTGCAAGGCGGCGTGGTCGGAACGCTCATGAGCAACCTGGGGCTGGAGCTGGCCCTGGCGGACTTGGGTATCCCCTTTGTTCGGGCCAACGTCGGTGACCGTTATGTGATCGCCGAGCTGCTGGAGCGCAATTGGCTGGTAGGTGGCGAAAACTCCGGGCACATCGTGTGCTTCCGTCATGCTACTACCGGGGATGCGATCATTGCCGCGCTGCAGGTGCTGATGGCGCTCAAGGCTCGTGGTGAAAGCCTGGCCCAGTCCCGTCAGGGGCTGCGCAAGTGTCCTCAGGTGCTGGTCAATGTGCGCTTTGGCGGCGGTGAGAACCCGGTCGAGCATCCTGCGGTGAAAGAGGCTTGCGAGCGTGTCACGGCCGCTATGGCTGGGCGTGGTCGGGTTCTGTTGCGCAAGTCGGGTACCGAGCCTCTGGTGCGCGTGATGGTTGAAGGCGACGACGAAGCTCAGGTTCGCGCTTACGCCGAAGAGCTGGCGAAACTGGTTGCTGAAGTTTCTGCCTGATTTCGGCTTGCCAGTGTTGTTTTGGTTGGGTAACATCTGCGCCCACTTTGACCGACGAGGTACAGCATGCGTCGCCCTATGGTAGCTGGTAACTGGAAGATGCACGGTACCCGCGCCAGCGTCGCTGAGCTGATCAACGGCCTTCGTCATCTGGCCTTGCCAAGCGGTGTTGATGTCGCGGTATTCCCGCCTTGCTTGCATATCAATCAAGTGATTGATGGCTTGAAGGGTAAGTCGATTCAGGTCGGCGCGCAGAACTCTGCGGTGGAGTCCATGCAAGGTGCATTGACGGGCGAGATCGCCCCGAGTCAGTTGGTGGATGCAGGTTGTTCCCTGGTGCTGGTTGGGCACTCCGAGCGCCGCCTGATCATGGGTGAGCGTGACGCGACTCTCAATCGCAAGTTCGCAGCGGCGCAGGCCTGTGGCTTGAAGCCGGTTCTGTGTGTAGGGGAGACCCTCGAGCAGCGCGAAGCCGGGAAGACTCTAGAGGTTGTCGGGCGTCAGCTGGGCAGCATCATCGAAGAGTTGGGTGTTGGTGCGTTCGCCAATGCTGTTATCGCTTACGAGCCGGTCTGGGCCATTGGTACCGGGCTGACTGCGACACCGCAACAGGCGCAGGATGTGCACGCAGCTATCCGCGCGCAGTTGGCGGCAGAAAATTCTGAAGTGGCACGAGGTGTGCGGCTTCTATACGGCGGCAGCGTGAAGGCGGCCAATGCGGTCGAACTGTTCGGCATGCCGGATATCGATGGGGGGCTCATTGGTGGAGCTTCCCTGAATGCAGATGAGTTCGGTGCGATCTGTCGCGCCGCGGGAAACTGAAAAAATGCTGGAAACAGTCGTAGTCGTTTTTCATCTGCTGGGTGCCCTGGGCGTAGTTGCTCTGGTTTTGCTGCAGCAGGGTAAAGGTGCGGATGCTGGCGCGTCTTTCGGTGCAGGTGCTTCAAATACTGTGTTCGGAAGCCAAGGTTCCTCTACCTTTCTTAGTAAGTTTACTGCTATACTTGCCGCCGGTTTCTTCATAACCAGCTTGGGGTTAGGTTACTTTGCTAAAGAGAAAGCTCACCAGCTGACTCAAGTAGGTTTGCCAGATCCAGCAGTGCTTGAAGTACCAAAGCAAAAACCGGCTTCTGATGATGTCCCGGTGCTCCAAGAGCAAAAGTCGGCCAACAGCGCGACTGACGTACCTCCAGCTCCAGAGCAGAAGTAAGAAGAGTTTCACGCAGTAACGTAGTCTATGCCGAGGTGGTGGAATTGGTAGACACGCAACCTTGAGGTGGTTGTGCCCATAGGGTGTAGGGGTTCGAGTCCCCTTCTCGGTACCAATTATCAGGAGAGCCCGCTGTTGCGGGCTTTCTTGTAGGTGGAAGGTTACATTGACCCAAAAAGGGATCAGTCGTATACTTCCGCCCCAGCTTTGTCGCGGGGTGGAGCAGTCTGGTAGCTCGTCGGGCTCATAACCCGAAGGTCGTCGGTTCAAATCCGGCCCCCGCAACCAGTTTTAGCGGAGCCCCTTTTCAGGGGCTTTTTGTTAGCTGGACACTTTACAACGCCGCTATTCAACGGCGTTTCCGGGATGGGCGCTTCGCCCATTTTTTATTTGCACAAGCATGCACGAGGGGGTTCAGGTGTCGAGCAAGCTAGAACAGTTGCAGGCCTTGTTGGCCCCGGTGGTCGTGGCCCTTGGCTATGAATGCTGGGGTATTGAGTTTTCGGCTCAGGGTCGCCACTCATTGTTGCGAGTTTATATCGATAAAGAAGGCGGCGTGCTGGTGGACGATTGCGCCATCGTCAGCCGTCAGATCAGTGGTGTTCTCGACGTAGAAGATCCGATCTCCGTTGAATACACCCTTGAAGTTTCCTCTCCTGGCATGGAACGCCCACTGTTCACTCTTGAACAGTTTGCCAAGTATGTCGGTGAGCAAGTGAAGATCAAGCTGCGCTCGCCCTTCGAAGGTCGGCGTAATTTTCAGGGCCTTCTCCGCGGGGTGGAGGAACAGGATGTCGTGGTGCAAGTGGATGACCATGAGTTCCTGTTGCCGATCGATATGATCGACAAGGCCAACATAATTCCCAGTTTTGACTGAGACGCGGATCCCGCGGATCCAATGGCTTGCGAAAGGCGAGGCGTACGATGAGCAAAGAAGTACTGCTGGTTGTTGAGTCGGTATCCAATGAAAAGGGTGTACCGGCAAGCGTAATTTTTGAAGCGCTGGAGCTGGCCCTGGCCACTGCTACCAAGAAGCGTTTTGAGGACGAAGTAGACCTGCGTGTGGAAATCAATCGCCACACCGGTTCCTACGAAACTTTCCGTCGCTGGACGGTGGTCGAAGAAGCCGACCTGGATGATCCAGCGGTCGAGACCTGGTTGAGCAAGGCTCGCGAAACCCATCCCGACGCCAAAGTCGGTGATGTGATCGAAGAAAAGATCGAATCCATCGAGTTCGGCCGCATCGCTGCCCAGACCGCCAAGCAGGTCATCGTGCAGAAGGTTCGCGAAGCCGAGCGCGCACAGGTAGTTGATGCCTATCGCGAGCGCCTGGGGGAAATCATCTCCGGCACCGTGAAAAAAGTGACACGTGACAACGTGATCGTCGACCTGGGTAACAACGCCGAGGCGTTGCTGGCCCGTGAAGACATCATCTCCCGTGAGACTTTCCGGGTTGGCGTGCGTCTGCGCGCGCTGCTCAAGGAAATCCGCACCGAGAACCGCGGCCCGCAGCTGATCCTGTCGCGTACCGCGCCGGAAATGCTGATCGAGCTGTTCCGTATCGAAGTGCCGGAAATTGCCGAAGGCCTGATCGAAGTAATGGCCGCCTCCCGTGATCCGGGTTCGCGGGCCAAGATCGCAGTTCGCTCCAAGGACAAGCGCATCGACCCGCAGGGCGCGTGCATTGGTATGCGCGGTTCGCGCGTCCAGGCCGTTTCCGGTGAGTTGGGTGGCGAGCGTGTGGATATCGTCCTGTGGGATGAGAACCCGGCGCAGTTCGTGATCAACGCCATGTCGCCGGCCGAAGTCGCGGCAATTATCGTCGACGAAGATGCCCATGCCATGGACATCGCCGTTGGCGCAGACAATCTGGCTCAAGCCATCGGTCGTGGTGGTCAGAACGTGCGTCTGGCCAGCCAACTGACTGGCTGGACCCTGAACGTGATGACCGAATCGGACATCCAGGCCAAGCAGCAAGCAGAAACCGGCGACATCCTGCGCAATTTCATCGACGAGCTGGAAGTCGATGAAGAACTGGCACAGGTTCTGGTTGATGAAGGCTTCACCAGCCTGGAAGAGATTGCCTACGTACCGCTGGAAGAAATGCTCAACATCGACGGCTTTGACGAAGATATCGTCAACGAGCTTCGCGCTCGGGCCAAGGATCGCTTGTTGACTAAAGCCATCGCTACTGAGGAAAAGCTGGCAGACGCCCATCCGGCCGAAGACCTGCTCTCGCTTGAGGGTATGGACAAGGATTTGGCGATGGAACTGGCGGTGCGCGGCGTAATTACCCGCGAAGACCTGGCCGAGCAGTCTATTGACGACCTGCTCGACATCGACGGCATTGACGATGATCGTGCCGGCAAGTTGATCATGGCCGCCCGAGCCCACTGGTTCGAGTAATTAGGCGCGGCCTGAGGAGAGAAGTGCATGACGCAAGTCACGGTGAAACAACTGGCCGATGAGGTCAAAACACCGGTAGAGCGCCTGCTGCAGCAGATGCGTGAGGCAGGTCTGCCGCACACCGCCGCCGAGGAACATGTGAGCGACAGTGAGAAGCAGTCGTTGCTGACTCACCTGAAAAGCAGCCACAAGGCGAAAGTGGAAGAACCACGCAAAATTACTTTGCAGCGCAAGACCACCAGCACCCTGCGGGTTGCTGGCAGCAAGAGCATCAGCGTTGAAGTGCGCAAGAAGAAAGTCTTCGTACAGCGCAGCCCGGAAGAAATCGAAGCCGAGCGTCAACGCGAACTGGAAGAACGTCGCGCAGTAGAAAATGCTGCTCGTCAGAAGGCTGAAGAAGAAGCCAAGCGTCGCGCCGAAGAAGAAGCGCGTCGCCAGCCTGCTCCGGTTGCCGAGCCGGTTGCTGCGCAAGCAGCAGCTCCTGCTCCAGCGCCTGTAGTCGAGCCTGTGCAGGAAGCTCCGGTGGCCACTGCGGCTCCAGCAGCTGACGCGCGCAAGAAAGACGAACAGCGCCGTCCGGACAAGACCCGCAACGACGACAACCGTCGTGGCGGCGATGGCGAGCGCAAAAATGCTCCGCATCGTGCTTCGGTCAAGGAAAAGGCGCCAGCTCCGCGCGTTGCCCCACGTACCACCGACGAAGAAAGCGATGGCTTCCGTCGTGGTGGTCGCGGCAAGGCCAAGCTGAAGAAGCGCAATGCTCACGGTTTCCAGAGCCCAACCGGGCCAGTGGTACGTGACGTGCAGATCGGCGAGACCATCACTGTGGGCGAACTGGCCCAGCAGATGTCGGTCAAGGCTGCCGAAGTCATCAAGTTCATGTTCAAGCTGGGTACTCCAGCCACCATCAACCAGGTTCTGGACCAGGAAACTGCCCAGCTGGTTGCTGAAGAACTGGGCCACAAAGTGACCCTGGTCAGCGACACCGCCCTGGAAGATTCCCTGGCCGAGTCCCTGAAGTTCGAAGGTGAAGCAGTTGCCCGTGCGCCGGTCGTGACCGTAATGGGCCACGTTGACCACGGTAAGACTTCGTTGCTGGACTACATCCGTCGCGCCAAAGTGGCCGCGGGCGAGGCCGGCGGCATCACCCAGCACATCGGTGCCTACCACGTAGAAACCGAGCGCGGCATGGTCACCTTCCTCGACACCCCTGGTCACGCCGCGTTTACCGCCATGCGTGCCCGTGGTGCCAAGGCCACCGACATTGTGATCCTGGTGGTTGCAGCGGACGACGGCGTGATGCCGCAGACCGTTGAAGCCGTTCAGCACGCACAAGCTGCCGGCGTTCCGCTGGTGGTTGCGGTGAACAAGATCGACAAGCCGGGCGCCGACCTGGACCGTATCCGCAGTGAGCTTTCGGTTCACGGCGTGACGTCGGAAGATTGGGGTGGTGATACTCCATTCGTACCGGTCTCCGCGAAAATGGGTACCGGTGTCGACGACCTGCTGGAAGCTGTTCTGCTGCAGGCCGAAGTCCTGGAACTCAAGGCGACTCCTTCGGCCCCGGGCCGCGGTGTCGTGGTCGAGTCCCGCCTCGACAAGGGCCGCGGCCCGGTAGCTACCGTGCTGGTTCAGGACGGTACGCTGCGTCAAGGCGACATGGTGCTGGTCGGTTCGAACTATGGCCGCGTGCGCGCCATGCTCGACGAGAACGGCAAGCCAATCAAGGAAGCCGGTCCTTCCATTCCGGTCGAGATCCTCGGCCTGGACGGTACTCCGGACGCTGGCGACGAGATGAGCGTGGTTGCCGACGAGAAGAAAGCCCGTGAAGTGGCTCTGTTCCGTCAAGGCAAGTTCCGCGAGGTCAAGCTGGCCCGTGCTCACGCCGGCAAGCTGGAAAACATCTTCGAAAGCATGGGCCAGGAAGAGAAGAAGACGCTCAACATCGTCCTCAAATCCGACGTCCGTGGTTCGCTGGAAGCTCTGCAAGGCGCTCTGAACGGCCTGGGCAACGACGAAGTGCAAGTGCGCGTAGTGGGTGGCGGCGTCGGTGGTATCACCGAAAGCGACGCCAACCTGGCACTGGCCTCCAACGCTGTACTGTTCGGCTTCAACGTGCGTGCCGATGCCGGCGCACGGAAGATCGTCGAGCAGGAAGGTCTGGATATGCGTTACTACAACGTGATCTACGACATCATCGAAGACGTCAAGAAAGCCCTGACCGGTATGCTGGGCAGCGACGTTCGGGAGAACATCCTGGGTGTTGCCGAAGTTCGCGACGTGTTCCGCTCGCCGAAGTTTGGCGCGATCGCCGGTTGCATGGTCATCGAAGGTGTCGTGCACCGTAACCGTCCAATCCGCGTACTGCGTGAAGACATCGTTATCTTCGAAGGCGAGCTGGAATCCCTGCGCCGCTTCAAGGATGACGCCTCTGAAGTACGTGCCGGCATGGAATGCGGTATCGGCGTGAAGAGCTACAACGACGTCAAAGTCGGCGACAAGATCGAAGTCTTCGAGAAGGTCCAGGTTGCTCGCAGCCTCTAACTCGCGCACTTCAAGAGCCCTGATGGCCGCTCGCATGCAAATGCACGGCGCCCTCGGCGGCCTCTAAACGCAACGCCCGGTCTGGCTTCTGCCAGGCCGGGCGTTTGCCGCTTTCAGACCACACGGGTTTCACCGTGAGGCAGTAACAGGTAACAAGACATGGCAAAAGAATACAGCCGTACCCAACGTATCGGTGATCAGATGCAGCGCGAACTGGCGCAACTGATCCGTCGTGAAGTCAAGGATCCACGCGTCGGCCTGGTGACCATCACCGCCGTGGAAGTCAGCCGCGACGTCGGCCACGCGAAGATCTTCATCACCGTGATGGGCCAGGAGAACGCCGAACAAATCGCCCAGAGCATCAAGGTGCTGAACTCGGCGGCAGGTTTCCTGCGCATGCAATTGGCCAAGGAAATGAAGCTGCGTAGCGTGCCGCAACTGCACTTCCATTACGACGAGAGCGTCGCCCGCGGGGCGCACCTGTCGGCCCTGATCGAGCGTGCCGTGGCTGAAGACAGCCAGCATGGCGACGCGCCTGCCCCTGAAGACGCCAAGGAGTAAGCGGTGGCTCAGGTCAAGCGTATCCGTCGTAACGTCAGCGGCATCATCCTCCTGGACAAGCCGCTGGGCTTCACCTCCAACGCGGCGCTGCAGAAGGTCCGTTGGCTGCTCAACGCCGAGAAGGCCGGCCACACCGGTAGCCTCGACCCCCTGGCCACCGGCGTTTTGCCGCTGTGCTTTGGCGAGGCCACCAAGTTCTCGCAATACCTGCTCGATTCCGACAAGGGTTACGAAACCCTGGCTCAGTTGGGCAAGACCACCACCACCGCGGACGCTGAAGGCGAAGTTTTGCAGACCCGCGAAGTGACCGTTGGTCGTGCCGATATCGAGGCGGTATTGCCGGAATTTCGTGGCGAAATCAAGCAGATACCGCCGATGTACTCGGCCCTCAAGCGCGATGGCCAGCCACTCTACAAACTGGCTCGTGCAGGGGAAGTGGTGGAGCGCGAACCGCGTTCTGTTACTATTGCGCGCTTGGAATTGCTCGCCTTCGAAGGTGACACTGCTCGCCTGGCGGTGGACTGCAGCAAAGGCACCTATATCCGCACCCTGGTGGAAGATATCGGTGAAAAGCTCGGCTGTGGTGCCTACGTTGCAGAACTGCGACGGACCCAGGCCGGACCTTTCAGCCTGGCGCAGACGGTCACCCTGGAAGAGCTTGAAGCAGTGCACGCCGAAGGCGGCAACGAAGCGGTAGACCGCTTCCTGATGCCATCGGACAGCGGTCTGCTGGATTGGCCGCTGCTGCAGTTCTCGGAGCACAGCGCGTTCTACTGGCTCAACGGCCAGCCGGTACGTGCCCCGGATGCACCGAAGTTCGGCATGGTGCGGGTACAGGATCACAACGGTCGCTTCATCGGTATCGGTGAAGTGAGCGAAGACGGGCGCATCGCGCCGCGTCGACTGATTCGGTCAGAATGACCGGACGAGGGTGGCTGTTAACAGGCACGGTCACTACTCATTTATAGATACAGGGATTTGTCCCTGGCCTGTTGAAACTGTTCTTGAACAGTTTCCTGATATAAGGATTGCCCACATGGCACTCAGCGTTGAAGAAAAAGCTCAGATCGTAACCGACTACCAGCAAGCTGTTGGTGACACTGGTTCGCCAGAAGTGCAAGTTGCACTGCTGACCGCCAACATCAACAAACTGCAAGGTCACTTCAAAGCCAACGGTAAAGACCACCACTCCCGTCGTGGCCTGATCCGCATGGTAAACCAGCGTCGTAAGCTGCTGGACTACCTGAAAGGCAAGGACCTGAGCCGTTACAGCACCCTGATCGGTCGTCTGGGTCTGCGTCGCTAATCAGCGATTGCGCTATGAGGTTGGTTGTTTGCCATGCGTCAGCGGTTTTTCCGCCGGCGTATGGCAGGCTTCCAGCCTCAAGTTTTATCTGCTGCACTGTTTTACCTGGACAATAAAGGCTGGGCCGATTCCCCGCATTGCCCAAGAATTTCGCAAGAAGCAAGTTTCCCCAAGAGCCACAAAGAAGGTAGGACACCGTGAACCCGGTAATCAAAAAATTCCAGTTCGGTCAGTCGACCGTAACCCTCGAGACTGGCCGTATCGCCCGTCAGGCCTCCGGCGCAGTATTGGTCACCGTTGACGACGACGTCAGCGTATTGGTGACCGTGGTTGGCGCCAAGCAAGCCGATCCAGGCAAGGGCTTCTTCCCTCTGTCTGTTCACTACCAGGAAAAGACTTACGCTGCCGGTAAGATCCCTGGCGGTTTCTTCAAGCGCGAAGGCCGTCCTTCCGAGAAAGAAACCCTGACCTCGCGTCTGATCGACCGTCCGATCCGCCCTCTGTTCCCAGAAGGCTTCATGAACGAAGTGCAGGTTGTCTGCACCGTGGTTTCCACCAGCAAGAAGACCGATCCGGACATCGCTGCGATGATCGGTACCTCGGCTGCCCTGGCGATCTCCGGCATTCCTTTCGACGGCCCGATCGGCGCCGCTCGTGTGGCTTTCCACGAAAGCACCGGCTACTTGCTGAACCCGACCTACGAGCAACTGGCTGCTTCGAGCCTGGACATGGTCGTGGCCGGTACCGAAGAAGCCGTACTGATGGTTGAATCGGAAGCCAAAGAGCTGACCGAAGACCAGATGCTGGGCGCTGTACTGTTCGCCCACGACGAATTCCAGTCGGTGATCAAGGCTGTCAAAGAGCTGGCCGCCGAAGCTGCCAAGCCTACCTGGGACTGGGCTGCTGCCCCAGAAGCCACCGAACTGCTGGGCGCTATCCGTGCCGAGTTCGGCGAAGCCATCTCCCAGGCTTACACCATCACCGTCAAGGCCGACCGTTACGCTCGCCTGGGCGAGCTGAAAGACCAGGTCGTCGCCAAGCTCTCCGGTGAAGAAGGCCAGCCTTCGGCGTCCGACGTCAAAGCCGCTTTCGGCGAGATCGAATACCGCACCGTTCGCGAAAACATCGTCAACGGCAAGCCACGTATCGACGGCCGCGACACTCGCACTGTACGTCCGCTGAACATCGAAGTCGGCGTACTGCCCAAGACTCACGGTTCGGCCCTGTTCACCCGTGGCGAAACCCAGGCCCTGGTGGTTGCGACCCTGGGTACTGCCCGTGACGCACAGCTGCTGGACACCCTGGAAGGCGAGAAGAAAGACCCCTTCATGCTGCACTACAACTTCCCTCCGTTCTCGGTGGGCGAGTGTGGTCGCATGGGCGGCGCTGGTCGTCGTGAAATCGGTCACGGCCGTCTGGCCCGTCGCTCGGTCCAGGCCATGCTGCCAGCCGCCGACGTGTTCCCTTACACCATCCGCGTAGTATCGGAAATCACCGAGTCCAACGGTTCCAGCTCCATGGCTTCCGTGTGCGGTGCTTCCCTGGCGCTGATGGACGCTGGTGTACCAATGAAGGCGCCGGTTGCCGGTATCGCCATGGGCCTGGTCAAGGAAGGCGAGAAGTTCGCAGTCCTGACCGACATCCTGGGTGACGAAGACCACCTGGGCGACATGGACTTCAAGGTCGCCGGTACCGCCAAAGGCGTCACCGCGCTGCAGATGGACATCAAGATCAAGGGCATCACCGAAGAGATCATGGAGATCGCCTTGGGCCAGGCCCTGGAAGCTCGCCTGAACATCCTCGGTCAGATGAACCAGATCATCGGTCAGTCCCGTACCGAGCTGTCGGCCAACGCTCCGACCATGATCGCGATGAAGATCGACACCGACAAGATCCGTGACGTCATCGGTAAAGGCGGCGCCACCATCCGCGCGATCTGTGAAGAAACCAAGGCTTCGATCGACATCGAAGACGACGGCTCGATCAAGATCTTCGGCGAAACCAAGGAAGCTGCAGAGGCCGCGCGTCAGCGCGTTCTGGGCATCACCGCGGAAGCCGAGATCGGCAAGATCTACGTCGGCAAGGTTGAGCGCATCGTCGACTTCGGCGCTTTCGTCAACATCCTGCCGGGCAAGGATGGTCTGGTGCACATCTCCATGCTGAGCGACGCTCGCGTTGAGAAAGTCACCGACATCCTGAAAGAAGGCCAGGAAGTGGAAGTGCTGGTACTGGACGTGGACAACCGCGGCCGTATCAAGCTGTCCATCAAAGACGTGGCAGCAGCCAAGGCTTCGGGCGTTTAATCACCCTTTAGCCTTACGCTGAACAAGCAGACGCCCCGACTGGTTCGGGGCGTTTTGCTATCTGCGATAAAAGCCGCTCGGTTGCCGGCCCGGGGCGCTGGTGCTAGGTTTTAGCCCACGCCGGTGTAGCTCAGTCGGTAGAGCAGCGCACTCGTAACGCGAAGGTCGCAGGTTCGATTCCTGTCTCCGGCACCACATTTCGGGTTGAGAGCAGTTTATGGCTGTCTAAACCCACCCTCCCAACAAAGTTCGCCAGGCTTTGAATAAGCGCCCTTGAAAGGCGGGAAATTACGGAGCACCCGCAAAAGTGTGCTGTGGAAGTTTCAGAGGTTCCCGGTGCTATTCAATTGAGCGCTCCTATAGTTGTTTGTGGACGTGCGCCTCATTGTTTATGCGGATTTAGCAGCCAGAGAGACTTGTATCAACGAAGACTTTCCACGCCTGTACTCAGCATCCTGTACCGAGTTTCCAGCGGTTTGCTCGGGGTTATCTGGTGTCGGTGTTTTTGTGTCTGGACGAGGTTAGTGCCCAGTTGTTCACACCTGTGCGGGTCATGAACCGGGTGGTAGCAGCCAGGGGCATTGCGCATAATGACGCCCGCAAATCATGGAGTGACCGGTGTGAAGAAGTGGAAGTTGGCTTTGGCCGGCGTAGTGTCGCTGTCCCTTGCAGCCTGTGAGAAAGGACCCTCTTATGAGTTTGAGGGGGAATATTTTGCCGCTGAAGGCGAAGACTGCACGACGCCAACGAATACCAAAGACCTGGAGCAATATTTCTTAAGAATAACCAAGCAGGTACAGGGAGGAAGTGTGTTGTATTCCGCTGAGTTTCCTGCTGCTTCAAGGGCTCGGCTGCCTGTTGTCAGCGCGCAAAGCGTTTCACCAGGCGATGATAATGAACTGACTTTCAATTTCACTGAGACCAAGGTGCCGGAGAGTCGTCCAGAGAGTCCGACATTGAATTTCGTAGTCACTGTCATCCCTAATCAAAGCAAGGAAGGGTATCTATGGCTGACTAGAGCCGGGATCCTCATAGCCAAGGATGGAGAAGTAAAGGAGTTCGATATTCTCGATAATCTAAGAAGGCTTATCGATGTCGGGCAGACAGGAGCTTGCTTGAGAAAAGGAACAGCTACGGCTGTGGGGTCCTAGCTCCGTAACCTGGTGAAACACCGGCATGAAATATCGCTGCGGCTGCATTTGCGAAATCTCGTTCTCTGAGGGTTCTGCCGGGCTGGCGTCTGCCGGTGGCTTGGAAAACCCGGAGTTTTTCTCCAATGGGTGCATCAGGTCATATAAATCGTGGACCAAAGGTCCTATATTCGGTCCCTGTCTGAGTACCAGCATGCTGTTTTCAGATGATCCAGAATGGTTCTGAAGGCCAGATAAATCGAAGTTCACAACGGTTTTTTGCGGCAGAGAGATCCCAACGATCCAGATCCATCTTCCATTCCCACGATCAGAGAGAACGAGATGATTCCTAAAGAGGCAAGAATCGACGTAGCGCTTGAAAGGTACCTGGCTGCCACGCCTTCCTTGCAAGAGGAAATCAGCGCCCTGAGCCCGGAAGAGCAGAAGCAGCAGGCGCAATGGGCGTTCGAGGACGAGGCGGAATCCCGCGGCATAGAGCCATGGGAACTGGTGCTCGATCTGGTGGCAGAAACACCGGAGGAACTGAAGGCCATGCGCCTGGAGGTGCATCAGGAAGTTGCTGAAGCGCTGGGCATGGACCTGGAGGACTATCTGCAGCTCAACGAGATCGACGGTTGAGCACGACGCCAGCCTGAACCAGGCTGGCGTTTTTCATGGCTCAGAGGCTCAAGCGCATGGACAGGTCCAGCGCTTTCACGTCCTTGGTCATGGCACCGATGGAAATGTAATCCACCCCGGTCTCGGCGATCGGGCGCAAGGTGCTTTCGTTGATCCCGCCACTGGCTTCCAGCTTGGCCTTGCCGGCGTTCAAGCGCACGGCCTCGCGCATGTCGTCCAGGCTCAGTTCGTCGAGCATGATGATGTCGGCCCCGGCGGCCAGGGCCTCCTTCAGTTCCTCCAGGCTTTCCACTTCCACTTCCACCGGCTTGCCCGGGGCGATCCTGTGGGCGGCGCTGATGGCCTGGGCGATACCGCCGCAGGCAGCGATATGGTTTTCCTTGATCAGGAAGGCGTCATACAGGCCGATGCGGTGGTTGTGGCAACCGCCGCAGGTGACCGCGTACTTCTGTGCCAGGCGCAGCCCCGGCAGGGTCTTGCGGGTATCCAGCAGCTTGACCTGGGTATCGGCGACAAAGTCCGCCAGGTACCGCGCGCGGGTGGCCACGCCGGACAGCAGTTGCAGAAAGTTCAGGGCACTGCGCTCGCCGGTGAGCAGCGAGCGGGCCGGGCCTTCGAGGTGGAAAAGCACCTGGTTGGGCACCACCCGCTCACCGTCGGCCACTTGCCAGTGCACAGCGACCCGCGGGTCCAGCTGGCGAAAGACCGCATCGACCCAGGCGGTGCCGGCGACTACTGCGGCTTCGCGGGTAATGATGGTGGCCTTGGCCAGACGTTCGGCCGGGATCAGTTGCGCGGTGATGTCGCCGCTGCCGATGTCTTCCAGCAACGCACGGCGCACGTTGGCTTCGATTTCGGCGGTCAGGTCGGCGAGGCGTAGATTCGGCATAACGGGCTCCACAAACAAAGTGCGCCGATTATAGGGCCAGGGGATCAGCGAACCCAAGGTGGCAAATGCCTGCAAGGCATTGGCGAACCTGTCCTGGATAGCTTTGTCTGATGAATAGGAGTGACTTTTCTTGAGTCGCTAGGGGTTATTTCGGAGGAGGCCACAGAGTCTGCTGGCGCAAGAGGGGACTTTTACAAGATAATATGACTTGTAATTGACGTCATAGCTTTGACGTGTCTTTGGCTTCCCCCTAAATGAAGTGCAGTGGAGTGCATGCGCCTCCGCTGAGAGCCGGCTGTGAGCGTCGTCGGCTCGACTGAATCTTGATCTCGAACCGAAGAAACACCTTTCCAGGAGGCTTGGATGCACAACGACGGGAATGTAGTGCCTTTGCACAAGGCCGCTACAGATCAGGCGACCGCTTCGCCGCTTGCCCGCCTGCCTGTGATTCTGCTTCAGGTCCGAGACAAGGCCGCCCAGCAATTGCGCCACGGCTTGCAGGAACTGTTCGATAACGCTGATGACACCCTGTTCGAAATGGCCGATCGGGCCCGCAACAACGTCGAGCAAAACACCCTCTTCGAAGCCATGCGCGACCTGCGGCTGAAGCGCAAGAGCATCGAGCGCGGTTTCCTGGAGGCGTTCTTCCAGGCTTTTGCCTGCCTGGTGCAGTATGACCCGGCCCTGGCCATTCCCCATGCCGTGGTCTACGACCCATCACTGGATCCGTCCCACGATGACCTGGAAAAGACCGTCGCGGTGGATGCCATGGTGGCCAAGGTGCTCAACCGTGATGGCTTCGCCCTGGGGCAGTTGACGGAGCGCCTGAGTGTGCTGCTGGGACGGCGCCTGGTGGATGGGGACAACCCCCTGGGGCCGGCGCTGCTCTGCGAGTATTTCCTCCAGGCCGGGCGCAGCCTGGGGGTGGAAATCAAGGTCAAGCTGATCATCCTCAAGTTGTTCGAGCGTTATGTGCTCAGCGATGCCGAACAACTCTATGCCGAAGCCAACCAGCTGCTGATCGCCACCGGGATCCTGCCGGAACTGATGCCTGCTCCGGCCCGCCGGGCGGCCGATCGAGCCCAGGCCGAGGCCCGTGCGTCAGCGACCGAGGGGGGCACGGCGAAGTCCAGCCAGTCGCAGCTCGACGAGAGCGTGCAGGAAGTTTTCGCCGCCCTGCAGACCCTGCTGTTTCATGTGCGTGGCAGCGTGGCGCCGACCCTGGAAGCCAGCGCCGAAACCCAGCCGATTTCCACCCGCGACCTCATGCGCCTGCTGTCGCACCTGCAGCAATACGTGCCGGCGCCCAGCGCCCAGGACGATTTCGACCTGCGCAACCAGTTGGAACAATTGCTCACCCGGGTCAGCGTCAAGAGCGGCAAATCCCGGGTGGTGGATGTGGCCGATGAAGACGTGATCAACCTGATCGCCATGCTCTTCGAATGCATTCTCGATGACCGCAACCTGCCGGACTCGCTCAAGGCGCTGATTGGCCGCCTGCAGATTCCCATGCTCAAGGTGGCGGTGCTGGACAAGAGTTTCTTCAGCCGCGGCAATCACCCGGCCCGGCGCCTGCTCAATGAGATCGCCGCTGCAGCCATGGGCTGGGGCGGTTGCGATGACCACCAGCGCGACAGTCTGTACCTGCGGATCGAGCAAGTGGTGCAACGCCTGCTCAGCGAGTTCAGCGATGACCCGGCGATCTTCTCCGAGCTGCTGGCGGACTTCCTGGCCTTCACTGCCGACGAGCGGCGTCGCGCCGAGTTGCTGGAGCAGCGTACCCGTGACGCCGAGGAAGGGCGGGCCAGGGCCGAACTGGCCCGGCGCCGGGTAGAGCAGGCCCTGAATGACGCCCTGCTGGGCAAGGTGTTGCCGCAGAAGGTGGTGGATTTTGTCCGCGAAGCCTGGAGCCAGGTGATGCTGCTCAGTTGCCTCAAGCACGGCGACGACTCGCCAGAGTGGCAAACTGCGGAGCAGACCCTGCTGGAGCTGATCTGGAGCGTGCAGCGCCATGAACAGCCGGATACTGCCATGCGTCTGCTGGCGCTGGTGCCGGGGTTGCTCAAGGGCCTGCGCGATGGTTTGAGCGCGGCGGCTTTCGATCCTTTCGCTACCAGCGAGTTCTTCAGCCAGCTGGAGCTCCTGCACTTGCAGGCATTCGAGCGCGAGGCTCAGGCCCCGCAACTGCAGGGTGCCGTCCTGGAAGCAGACCCTGCACACATGATCGTGGTGGCCGAAGAGATTGTCCTGCCCAGTGCCGAAGAGGGCCCGCTGGAAGTCGCGCCGCTGGCGTTGCCGGCCAACGACCCCAGCGTGCAATGGGTGGACCAACTGCGGCTTGGGGCCTGGGTCGAATTCCTGGAGGACGAGGACAACACCCTGCGCTGCAAACTGGCGGCGATTGTTCCCCATCCGGTGGCCAAATACGTGTTCGTCAACCGCACCGGCATGAAAGTGCTGGAGCGTACGCGCATGGGCCTGGCCCTGGAGTTCCAGCGTGGCGCAGTGCGCGCCCTGGATGACACCCTGCTGTTCGACCGCGCCCTGGAATCGGTGATCGGCAACCTGCAGCGACTCAATCACGGCAAGTGATCGCAACCCGAGGGGATAACGCGGCATACTGGGCCACCCAAGGCTTTAGTTGAAGGAATCGGTATGCGGCTGGACCCTGCCACGGGGTGGTGTCATGGCGTACGGCATTGCCCGTCACCCAATTTCAATGAACGTCCGGCGGGCGAGATTTCCCTGCTGGTGATTCACAACATCAGCCTGCCGCCAGGGCAGTTCGGCACCGGCAAGGTGCAGGAATTCTTCCAGAATCGCCTTGATGTCACAGAGCATCCCTATTTTGCCGGGATCGCCGATCTGCGTGTTTCTGCGCATTTTCTGATCGAGCGTGACGGCGCCGTCACCCAATTCGTTTCCTGCCTGGATCGGGCCTGGCATGCCGGTGTCTCGAGTTTCCAGGGGCGTGAGACGTGCAACGACTTTTCCCTGGGCATCGAACTGGAAGGCACCGATGATCAGCCTTTCAGCGATGCTCAATATCACTCGTTGATCAGCCTGAGCAGGCAACTGCGGCGGGCCTTCAGCGACATCACGCCACAACGGATCTGCGGGCATAGCGACATCGCGCCCGGGCGCAAGACCGACCCGGGCCCGGGATTCGACTGGGCACGCTTTCGTGCCGCCTTGGAGAAGGGGGAAGGACAATGAGTTTTCTGGTGTTGCTGTTGGCGGTGTGGATCGAGAAGTTCTCGGCCCTGCGCCAGCGGGTACAGCGTGATGGCTGGTGGCTGGGGGAATTGGCGCGTCTGGAGTCGAGCCCGCGTATGGCCGGGCATCCGTGGTGGCTGCTGATCGTCATGGTGTTGCTGCCGGTGGCGCTGCTCGGGCTGTTGCTGCTGGTGCTGGAGCCCATCGCCTATGGCTTGCTGGCGCTGCCGGTGCACCTGCTGGTGGTGATCTACGCCCTGGGTCGCGGCGACCTGCTGGGTGAACTGGGCCCGTTCCGTGACGCCTGGCGGCGTGAGGATCTGCAAGCGGCAGCCCATGTCGCAGAACGTGACTTGGGCATCTGCGCCGAAAATGGCGAACAACTGTTGGAGCGAGTGCAGGGCCACCTGCTGTGGCAGGCCTTCCAGAGTTTCTTCGCGGTGATCTTCTGGTACTTCCTGCTGGGGCCGGTAGCGGCCCTGAGCTATCGCCTGTTGGCTCTCGCCGCCGAACATGGCAAGAACCCCGCCCTGGTCGAACGCGCGGGGCAGTTGCGACATGCCTTCGACTGGTTGCCGGTGCGCCTGCTGGCGGCGAGTTTTGCCCTGGTGGGCAACTTTGTCGCAGTCGGCCGGGTGATGCTCCACGAGTTGCTCAACTGGCATATCGGTGCCGCGCAGTTGGTGGAAAAGGTCGGCCTGGTGGCCGCGGAAATCCCGCCGCCGGAAGTCGGGCCCGAAGGTATCAACAGCCTGGATCGTATCTGGGAGCTGTTGTTGCGGGCGGCGGTGCTCTGGTACGCCGGCTTTGCCCTGTGGACCGTCCTGGCCTGAGGTGACCAAGGGCTGGCCCCAACCGCCCACCGAGGGTTTTCTGGCGCAGCGCATCGCAGAGAGTGCGACGGCTGCGCCGTCGATCGGCAGCAAGCTCCCTCGCCACAGCCCGCGAGCTGTCCCCTGGATGCCGCGCTGGCGGTTAACTTTAAGTTACAAAACCTCCCACGAAATTGAGCTATACAGACGGAGCGCCGAATAGTGGCTATCTGCTGCCTTCGCCTGCCTGCCAATAACAATAAAAGAAAAGGGAGACTTCTTTGTGAAGAGCTTGCTCTATCCCGCTGTCGCGCTGATGAACCGCCTGAGCTTCGGCATGAAGTTCAGCCTGATCAGCGTGCTGTTCTTTCTACCCATGCTGGTGACCAACTTCTATCTGGTGCGCGACTCCTACCGCGAATTCCAGGGCACCCGGGTCGAACTGCAAAGCCTCGACCTGCTGGGCAGCAGCCTGGCCCTGCGCCGAGACCTGGAAACCCTCAATAACCTGGTGCAGATCAACGCCAGCCTCGGTCAGTCCGGCAAGGCAGGGGACCTGGAAGGCAAGATCGTGGCCCTGGAGAAATCCGTGCTGGAACGCCTGCAGGCCTTGCAGGCGGTAACCACGGACCCACAGCAGGTGGAGGTCTTCAACGCCAAGCGCGATGAGCTGATTGCCGCCTTCAAGACCCAGCAAGTGGAAAGCTCGCTGCTGAACAAAAGCGGCCTGATCGGCAAATTGCTGGGCAGCGCGCAGTTGTTCAGCCAGATCATCGCCAGCCAGTCGGGCCTGAGCCGCGATGGCCAGGGTGACATTCGCCAGCTCAGCGAGCTGATCACCAGCGTCACCCCGCAGGTTACCCAGCTCCTTGGTGAAGGCCGGGCCATGGGCGCCTACTCCCTGGGCCAGGGGTTCCTCAATTCCTCGTCCAGCACGCGTTTCGACGAATTGCTGGTGCAAATCGAAAAGCTCCAGGCCGAATACGGGCTCAAGTTGCAGGATGCCCTGGGGGCCAGCCGCGCTGCCCACGATGCTCTCGACACGCTGGCCACGACCAGCAAGGGCAGCCTCAAGCAGGCCAGCGAGCTGTTCGAGGAGCAGGTGGTGATGGCCGATACCCTGGATGCGCCCTGGCAGGCCTTCTACGACCAGGTCAGCGGGCTGATGGCGCAGACCTACCAGCTCAATGAAGGCACCTTGAAATTCCTGGATGTCGAGTTGCAAAAGCGCCTGGAGCAGAACCGTCGCCACATGGTGCTGCTGGTGGCGGCCCTGGCCCTGGTGTTTCTCTCCATCGTCTACCTGTACGGCGGTTTCTACGCTTCCACCCGCACCACTCTGCGGCGCCTGGGGGCGATGATGGACAAGGTGGCGGCGGGGGACATGACCGTCAGCTTCACCGCCCACAGCCGCGACGAACTGGGGGAACTGGGCAGTGTGTTCAACGGCACCGTGCTGAAAATCCACGACCTGATCGAGCGGGTTGGCCACACCGTCAGTGAGGTGGAGCGCCAGGCCGGGCAAGTGCAGAGTGTATCGGCCCAGAGCAATCAGGCCGTGGCTGGCCAGCGCACCCAGATCGAGCAAGTGGCCACGGCGATGAACCAGATGTCCGCCACCTCCCAGGAAGTGGCTCGCAGCGCCGCGGCGGCGGTCAGCAGCGCCCACAGCGTGAATGACGAAACCATCAGCGGCCGCGGGCTGGTGGAATCCCAGCAGGGCAGCATCGCCCGGCTGGCCAGCGAGATCGACCAGTCGGTGCTGGTGATCAACCAGCTGGCCAGCGACAGCCAGTCCATCAGCCGGGTCCTGGAGGTGATCAAGAGCATCGCCGAGCAGACCAACCTGCTGGCCCTCAACGCGGCCATCGAGGCGGCGCGCGCCGGTGAGCAGGGGCGGGGCTTTGCGGTGGTGGCCGATGAAGTGCGGACCCTGGCCAAACGCACCCAGCAGTCCACCGAGGAGATCGAGGACATGATCGGCAAGCTCCACGGTGGCGTCAGCGCGGCGGTCAAGGCCATGGGCAGCAGCCACGCCATGGCCAACGGTACGGTGGACCAGTCGGAAAAGGTCCAGCAGGCGCTGGAAAATATCCTTGGGGCGGTAGGCATGATCGTCGATCAGAACCAGCAAATCGCCGCGGCCGTGGAGCAGCAGACCGCGGTGGCCCACGACATCGACCAGAACATCGTCGAGATCAATCGTGCCGGTGAGCGCACTGCCGAGGGCGCGCACCAGACCGAAGATGCCAGCCGGCAGTTGTCGGCCCAGGTGGTGCAACTGAAGCAATTGATCGGCGCTTTCCGCGTCTGAGCAACGTGCACCGGCTCTCGGCGAGGCCCCGGAAACCAGGGGCTTCGCTGCTTTGCATACAATCGGTAGTAAATGAATGCTTTGTTTGTCGCGTGTTTCCTGTTTTCCTGCGCGTCTGATTTTTCAGCCCCGGTGATCCCGCAGGCTGTTCGACCAGTTGGCCATGTGCCTTGCATGGCCCTGAGGAAATACGTTGATGACTGCCACTTCTGGAATCCAGGGCCGTTGCGCCCATTGCCAGACCCTCCTTGAACTCGAACCCTGGCAACTCAATGCCATGGCGTTGCAGGAAGCCTTCAACTGCAACCATTGCCACAAACCGCTGAAGCTCAATTGCCCCGAACAGATCAAGCGCCTCAGGTCCCTGGGTTCGCTGGCCACCCTGCGCGCGACCATGATCGTGCTCTGTGCCACGGTGATATTGGTGACGCTGGTGCTGGAGTGGGTCGGGCTGGTAAGCCTGGCTCAGCAACTGAGCGTTTCGGCATTGATGCTGGTGAGCTACCTGTTGGTGATGATGGCTGCCCGCCGGCGCCAGCGCCGACCGTTGCAGCTACAGGCCGGCTGAAGGCCAGCCGAACAGCTCGCAGGCGTTGCGGGTGCTGGCGCTGGCCAGTTGCTCGGGCGTGATGCCGATGATCTGCGCCAGGGCGGCGCAGATGGCCGGCAGGTGCTGCGGGCTGTTGCGCTGGCCGGGAAACATGGCAGGCGCCATGTCCGGCGAGTCGGTTTCCAGCACCAGGGCGTGCAGCGGCAGCTCGGCGATCACCTTGCGCAGGCGCAGGGCCTGGGGCCAGGTCGCGGCGCCCCCCAGACCCAGCTTGAACCCCAGCTTGAGGTATTCCCGGGCTTCCTCGCGGCTGCCGGCGAAGGCGTGGATAATGCCGCCACGCTTGAGCTTGAAGCGCTTCAGGCTGGCGATCACCGCCGCGTGGCTGCGCCGGACATGAAGCAGGGCGGGCAACTGGAAATCTGCCGCCAGCTGCAATTGCGCTTCGAAGAGTGCCTGTTGGCGCTCGCGATCCAGGTGCGCAAGAAAGTAGTCCAGGCCGATCTCGCCCACCGCGCACACTTGCGGGTGCCCTGCCAGCCGGGTCAGCCAGTCACCCAGTTGCTGGAGATGTTCCGGGCGGTGATCGTCCAGGTACACCGGGTGCAGGCCAAAGGCCGCGTACAACTGCGAGTCGCTTTGCACCAGATCCCAGAGCCGCTGCCAATTGGCCTGATAGACCCCCAGCACCACCATTCGCGAGACGCCCAGGGCGCGGCTGTCTGCCAGCAGCGCCCCGCGATCGGCATCGAAATCCGCGAAGTCCAGGTGGGTGTGGCTGTCGATCAGCTCCACGGTTCAGCCCTGTTGGATGCGCTGTTTGAAGGTCCGCGCGATGGCCTGCACGCCGGGCTGGTAATGCGCCTCTTCAATGGCAGCCAGGGCCAGTTGCAGGGCTTTTTCGGCGATCAGTTGATGCTGCTGGGCCATGGCATTGACCGGCAGCGGCAGGAAATCCAGCAACTGGGTATCGCCAAAGGTGCCCAGGCGCAGAGGCCGGGATTTCAGCGGGAAGTCGTGCAAGGCATCGAATACCCCTTGCAGCAGGACATAGGAGGTGGTCACCAGGGCGTCTGGCAGATGGCCCAGGCGCTGCAGCAATTCCTCCATCAGCTGGCGGCCGCAATCGCGACTGAAGGCTTCGCCGTGCTCGATCAGCACCTCGCCGCCGAAACCCTCGAGGGCCTGGCGGAAACCGGCGGCCCGCTCCTGGCTGATGCTCAGTTCCGGGCGCGCGCCGATCAGCACGATCTGCTTGGGCTCAGGCTCAAGCAGGCTCTGGGTCAGGTGCAGGCTGGCTTGCAGGTCATCGCTGATCACCGAGCAGAACAGCTCGGGCGGCATCACCCGGTCGATGGCGATGATCGGCAGGCCCTGGGCCTGCAACTGCTGGTAGCTGTCGTCTTCCGGCGGCAGGCAGCTGGCGACGAATAGCGCGTCGCAACGCCGGGCGCGGAACAGCTGGAGCAATTGTCGCTCGCTGTCCGGAGCGTCGTCGGAACTGGCGATCAGCAGCTGATACCCTCGGGCCCGGGCGCCTTGCTCCAGCAGCTTGGCGATGCGTGCGTAGCTGGGGTTCTCCAGGTCCGGGAGAATGAAACCCAAGGTACGGGTGTGCCGGCTGCGCAAGCCGGCCGCCTGGGGGTTGGGCGTAAAGCCGTGTTCTTCCACCACCGCCCGCACCCGTTCCACGGTGGCGTTGCTGATGCGTTGTTGTTCGGCCTTGCCGTTGATGACGTAACTGGCGGTGGTCACAGACACACCGGCCAGGCGAGCGATATCACTGAGTTTCAACCCGGGATTTCCTTGTTTTTGGTGCTTGCCCCGATATTTTCGCCAATCCTACCTGATCTGGGCAGGCGACCAACGTCGGAACCGGCAATCGACCAGAAGGACTTCAAGCGCTCGAGATTATGGAGTAACGTACCAAACTTGCTAGATTAAACGTTTCAGCAAGCGTATTTTCTAGGCCGAAGCCCGAACGGAAAACGCCCCTGCCAGGCACCGAGTCCCGTTTGTGGCAGTAAAGACGCCTACGCTGCTTACTTAAAACAATACCTAGCGCCGCCCCCTGCCGCGCTAAATAGGAGAAGCCATGCTCGAGCTCACTGTAGAGCAGATATCCATGGGCCAGTCGGCTGTGGATAAGTCCGCGGCGCTGCACTTGCTGGCCGACAAACTGGTGGCGGACGGCCTGGTGGCCGAGGGTTACCTGGCTGGCCTCCAGGCCCGCGAAGCCCAGGGCTCGACCTTTCTTGGCCAAGGCATCGCCATTCCCCACGGCACCCCGGAAACCCGCGACCAGGTCTTTGCCACCGGCGTGCGCCTGCTGCAGTTTCCCGACGGCGTGCATTGGGGCGACGGGCAGATTGTCTACCTGGCCATCGGCATCGCGGCCAAATCCGACGAGCACTTGCGACTCCTGCAACTCCTGACCCGCGCCCTGGGTGAAACCGACCTGGGCCAGGCCCTGCGTCGCGCCAGCTCTCCCCAGGCCCTGCTCAAGCTGTTGCAGGGCGCACCCCAGGAACTGGCGCTGGACGCACAGATGATCGGCCTCGGTGTGGCGGCGGAAGATTTCGAAGAGCTGGTCTGGCGCGGCGCTCGCCTGCTGCGCCAGGCCGAGTGTGTGAGCAACGGCTTTGCCGCGGTGCTGCAACAGGTGGAGGCGCTGCCCCTGGGTGACGGCCTGTGGTGGCTGCACAGCGAGCAGACCGTGCTGCGCCCGGGGCTGGCGTTCGTCACCCCGGACAAGCCTATCCGCTACCTGGGCCAGCCCCTCAGCGGCCTGTTCTGCCTGGCCAGCCTGGGGGAAGCCCACCAGGCCCTGCTGGAGCGCCTGTGTGCGCTGCTGATCGAAGGCCGTGGCCAGGAATTGGGCCGCGCCACCAGCAGCCGCGCAGTCCTGGAAGTGCTTGGCGGCGAGTTGCCGGCGGACTGGCCCAGCGCCCGCATCGCCCTGGCCAACGCCCACGGCCTGCATGCGCGCCCGGCCAAGGTGCTGGCGCAACTGGCAAAAAACTTTGAAGGCGAGATCCGCATCCGCATCGTCGATGGCAAGGATTCTGCGGTCTCGGTCAAAAGCCTGAGCAAGCTGCTGAGCCTCGGGGCCCGGCGTGGCCAGGTACTGGAACTGATCGCTGAACCCAGCATTGCCGCCGATGCCTTGCCCGCGTTACTGGCAGCCATCGAAGAGGGCCTGGGCGAAGAGGTCGAGCCATTGCCGGCTGTCAGCACGCCTCGGCAAGAGCCACAAGAGGTCGTCGAGCCGCTCAGCGCCCCGGCCTCCGGCAGCCTGATCCAGGCCATCGCCGCTGCGCCCGGCATCGCCATCGGCCCGGCCCATATCCAGGTCCAGCAAAGTATCGATTACCCACTGCGGGGCGAGTCCACCGCCATCGAGCGCCAGCGCTTGCAGCAGGCCCTGGCCGAGGTCCGCGAGGACATCCAGGGGCTGATCCAGCGCAGCCAGGCCAAGGCCATCCGCGAAATCTTCATCACCCATCAGGAAATGCTCGACGACCCCGAACTGAGCGATGAAGTGGACACCCGCCTCAAGCAGGGCGAAAGCGCCGAAGCGGCGTGGATGACCGTGATCGAAAGCGCCGCCAAACAGCAGGAAGCCCTGCAGGACGCCTTGCTCGCCGAGCGCGCCGCCGACCTGCGGGACATCGGCCGCCGGGTGCTGGCGCAACTGTGCGGCATTGAAACCCCGGCCGAGCCGGACCAGCCCTACATCCTGGTGATGGATGAAGTCGGCCCTTCGGACGTCGCGCGCCTCGATCCGACCCGGGTCGCCGGTATTCTCACCGCCCGCGGCGGCGCCACCGCCCACAGCGCCATCGTCGCCCGGGCCCTGGGGATTCCGGCCCTGGTGGGCGCGGGGGCCAGCGTGCTGCTGATCAAGTCCGGTACGCCCTTGTTGCTGGACGGCCAACGCGGGCGCCTGCATGTCGACGCCGATAGCCACACCCTGCAGCGGGCCGCCGAGGAGCGCGACAACCGCGAGCAACGGCTCAAGGCGGCCGCCGAACAGCGCCATCAGGCGGCCCATACCACCGATGGTCACGCGGTCGAGGTGTTCGCCAATATCGGTGAAAGCGCCGGTGCCGCCGCCGCCGTGGAAAACGGCGCCGAGGGCATCGGCCTGCTGCGCACCGAACTGATCTTCATGGCCCATCCCCAGGCCCCGGACGAAGCCACCCAGGAAGCCGAATACCGCCGTGTACTCGACGGCCTCGCCGGGCGTCCGCTGGTGGTGCGCACCCTGGATGTGGGCGGTGACAAACCGCTGCCTTACTGGCCCATCGCCAAGGAAGAAAACCCCTTCCTCGGCGTGCGCGGCATCCGCCTGACCCTGCAGCGGCCACTGATCATGGAAGCGCAATTGCGCGCCTTGCTGCGCTCGGCGGACAACCGCCCGCTGCGGATCATGTTCCCCATGGTCGGCAGCGTCGAAGAGTGGCGCCAGGCCCGGGACATGACCGAGCGCCTGCGCCGGGAAATCCCGGTGGCCGACCTGCAACTGGGGATCATGATCGAAGTGCCGTCCGCCGCCCTGCTGGCGCCGGTGCTGGCCAAGGAAGTGGACTTCTTCAGCATCGGCACCAACGACCTGACCCAGTACACCCTGGCCATCGATCGTGGCCACCCGACCCTTTCCGCCCAGGCCGACGGCCTGCACCCGGCGGTGCTGCAACTGATCGACATCACCGTGCGTGCCGCCCACGCCCACGGCAAGTGGGTCGGGGTCTGCGGCGAGCTGGCGGCCGACCCGCTGGCGGTGCCGGTGCTGGTGGGCCTGGGGGTGGATGAACTCAGCGTCTCCGGACGCAGCATCGCCGAGGTCAAGGCGCGGATCCGCGAACTGCGCCTGGCCCAGGCACAAACCCTTGCTCAACAGGCCCTGGCCGTCGGCAGCGCCAACGAAGTGCGCGCCCTAGTGGAGGCCATGTAATGGCGAAGATTCTTACCCTGACCCTCAACCCGGCGCTGGACCTGACGGTGCAGCTGGCGCGCCTGGACGCAGGGCAGGTCAACCGCAGCGACGCCATGTACACCCACGCCGCCGGCAAGGGCGTGAACGTGGCCCAGGTGCTGGCCGACCTCGGCCATCAACTGACCGTCAGCGGTTTTCTCGGGGAAAACAATCCACAGGCGTTTGACGCGTTGTTTGCCCAGCGCGGGTTTGTCGACGCCTTTATCCGTGTGCCCGGGGACACTCGCAGCAACATCAAGCTGGCCGAAAGTGACGGGCGCATTACCGACATCAACGGCCCTGGGCCCGAGGTTAGCGAAGCTGCGCAACAGGCCCTGCTTGAACGCCTGGAACAGATCGCTCCCGGGCATGACGCGGTGGTGGTGGCCGGCAGCCTGCCGCGTGGGGTCAGCCCCGAATGGTTCCAGGCCCTGCTGCTGCGTTTGAAAAACCTCGGTCTTAAAGTCGCCCTCGACACCAGCGGCGCTGCCTTGCGCGCCGGCCTGGCGGCAGGCCCCTGGCTGGTCAAGCCCAACACCGAAGAGCTGGCGGACGCCTTGGGCAGCCCGGTGGTTTCAGTGGCCGGGCAGGCCGAGGCTGCGCGCCAGTTGCGCGCCCAGGGCGTCGAGCATGTGGTGGTGTCCCACGGCGCCGAGGGGGTCAACTGGTTCAGTGCTGCACCGTCCTTGCAGGCCTTGCCGCCCAAGGTCCGCGTGGTCAGCACCGTAGGCGCCGGCGACTCGCTGCTGGCGGGCATGCTCCACGGCCTGCTCAGCGCCCAGCCGTTTGAACAGACCCTGCGCACCGCCACGGCGATTGCCGCCATGGCCGTGACCCAGATCGGTTTCGGCATCAGCGACAGGGTGCAACTGGCCCGGCTGGAGCAGGGGGTGCGCGTGCATCCCCTCCTAGAACAATAAGAGGGTTGCCCATGAAGTTAGCCATAGTTACCGCCTGCCCCAACGGCATGGTCACCAGCGTGCTCTGCGCCCGCCTGCTGGACGCCGCGGCGCAGCGCCAGGGCTGGAGCACCAGCGTCGAAGTGCACGATGAAGCGCACCCGGAACGCCAACTCTCGGCGGCCACCATTGAGGCCGCCGAGTGGGTGCTGGTGGTCAGCACCGGGCCTGTGGATATGTCGCGTTTTGTCGGCAAGCGGGTGTACCGCAGCAGCCCGTCCCAGGCCCTGCAGGATGTCGATGCAGTGCTGCGTCGCGGTGCCGAAGAGGCCCAGGTCCACGTCGCCACCGAGGCCCGTGCCGAGCCGGTGCTCGAAACAGGCAAACGCGCCCCGCGGCTGGTGGCGATCACTGCCTGCCCGACTGGCGTGGCTCACACCTTCATGGCCGCCGAGGCCCTGCAGCAAACCGCCAAGCGCCTGGGCTACGACCTGCAAGTGGAAACCCAGGGCTCGGTGGGCGCGCGCAATCCGCTGAGCGCCCAAGCCATTGCAGAGGCCGACGTGGTGCTGCTGGCGGCGGACATCGAAGTACCCACCGAACGTTTTGCCGGCAAGCGCATTTATCGCTGCGGCACCGGCGTGGCCCTGAAACAGTCCGAAGCGACTCTGAACAAGGCCCTGGCCGAGGGCCAGCTGGAGTCCTCCGCAGCAGGCGCCCAGGCACCGGCCAAACAGGAAAAGACCGGGGTCTACAAACACTTGCTGACCGGGGTGTCGTTCATGCTGCCGATGGTGGTGGCGGGTGGCCTGATGATTGCCCTGTCCTTCGTCTTCGGCATCACCGCGTTCAAGGAGGAGGGCACCCTGGCCGCGGCGTTGATGCAGATCGGCGGCGAGACCGCCTTCAAGCTGATGGTGCCGCTGCTGGCGGGTTACATCGCCTACTCCATCGCCGACCGCCCAGGCCTGGCGCCGGGAATGATCGGCGGCATGCTCGCCAGCACCCTGGGTGCGGGTTTTATCGGCGGCATCGTCGCCGGTTTTCTCGCCGGCTATGCGGCCAAGGCGATCAATAAATATGCGCGCTTGCCGCAAAGCCTGGAGGCGCTGAAACCTATCCTGATCATCCCGCTGCTGGCCAGCCTGTTCACCGGGCTGGTGATGATCTACGTGGTGGGCAAACCCGTGGCGGGCATGCTCGAAGCCCTGACCCACTTCCTCGACAGCATGGGCACCACCAACGCGATTCTGCTGGGGGTACTGCTGGGCGGCATGATGTGTGTCGACCTGGGCGGGCCGATCAACAAGGCGGCCTATGCGTTCTCGGTAGGGCTGCTGGCCTCCCAGAGCTATGCACCGATGGCCGCGACCATGGCCGCGGGCATGGTACCGCCCATTGGCCTGGGCATTGCCACCTTCATTGCCCGACGCAAATTTGCCCAGACCGAACGTGAGGC
Organism: Pseudomonas sp. GW823-FHT03E05; assembly: GCF_058796855.1. Taxonomy (NCBI): domain Bacteria; kingdom Pseudomonadati; phylum Pseudomonadota; class Gammaproteobacteria; order Pseudomonadales; family Pseudomonadaceae; genus Pseudomonas; species Pseudomonas sp. GW823-FHT03E05. Next base: position 992,341 of record NZ_JBXAJB010000002.1, on the reverse strand, counting down.
CGGCAAGGCGGCGCTGGTATTGGGCCTGTGCTTTATCTCCGAAGGGGCGATTCCGTTTGCCGCCAAGGACCCGCTGCGGGTGATTCCGGCGAGCATCGCCGGTGGCGCCCTGACCGGGGCTTTGTCGATGTACTTCGGCTGCAAACTGATGGCGCCCCACGGCGGCTTGTTCGTCATGCTGATCCCGAATGCCATCAACCATGCGTTGCTGTACCTGCTGGCGATTGTCGCAGGCAGCCTGCTGACGGCGGTGGTCTATGCGATGGTGAAACGACCAGAGACCGTCGAACTGGCCCTGGAACCGGCCAAGGCGGCCTGACCTCCACGGCACATCCGTTGCGGCGCAATCCCGCAACGGCACCCGTTGTAGCCGCTGCCGCAGGCTGCGAACGCTCTGGGCGGCACTCCGTCGCAGGAGACGCAGCGATTCCAAACCTGCCCGAGGTTCGTCGGGAAATCGCCAAGCAAGGCCCTTCGGTCCTTTTCGCAGCTTCGCAGGCTCAGCAGCGGCTACAGGGATTACCTGGCTTCGTGTAGCCGCTGCCGCAGGTTGAGAACGACCTATCTGCATTACGGCCTTCAGCTCCTTGTCACACCCCCTTCATCCCCACTGTCTAAGGTGTGCTTTTTGACCATTGTCAGGGAGTCACCATGAGCGAGTTCAACCTCGGCCGTCGTCGGATCATGCAAATCGCCGGGGCGGGGCTGTTGATGCCGAGCCTGGCGCCGGCGGTGATCGCTTCGGTCAAGGATCGGCCGCAGCTCACCGACGGGGTGCAGTCCGGGGATCTGCTGGGGGATAAGGCGATGATCTGGAGCCGCAGCGATCGTCCGGCGCGGATGGTGGTGGAGTGGGACACGCGAAGCATGTTCAGCAACCCCCGGCGCTCTGTTTCGCCCCTGGCCGATGCCCGCACCGACTTCACGGCGCGGGTGGAGTTGACCGGGCTGCCGGCCAACCAGGCGATCTTCTATCGGGTGACCTTCGAGGATGCCCAGTCCGGCGTGGCCAGCGAACCCTGGTTCGGCCACTTGCGCAGTGCGCCTTCGCAACGCCGGGACATCCGTTTTGTCTGGGGCGGCGACACGGTAGGGCAGGGCTTCGGCATCAACCCGGATATCGGCGGCATGCGCATCTACGAGGCAATGCGCCTGCGCCTGCCGGACTTCTTTATCCACAGCGGCGACACCATCTACGCCGACGGCCCGGTGCCGGCGCAGTTGACCGTGGAAGACGGGCGCATCTGGCGCAACCTCACCACCGAGGCCAAGAGCAAAGTGGCCGAGACCCTCGACGAATACCGGGGCAACTACCGCTACAACCTGATGGACGAAAACCTGCGCCGCTTCAACGCCGAGGTGCCGCAGATCTGGCAGTGGGACGACCATGAGGTGGTCAATAACTGGTCGCCGAGCAAGCAGCTGGACGAACGTTACGTGGTCAAGGACATCCAGACCCTGGTGGGCCGCGCGCGCCAGGCCTGGCTGGAGTATTCGCCCATGCGCCGGCAGAGCGCCGATGGCGGCGGGCGCATCTATCGCAAGCTCAGCTATGGGCCGTTGCTGGATGTGTTCGTGCTGGACATGCGCAGCTATCGCGGCCCCAACGATGACAACCTCGGCGGTGAGAAACCCTTCCTCGGCCGCGAGCAACTGGATTGGCTGAAGCGTGAGCTCAAGGACTCCTCGGCCCAGTGGAAAGTGGTGGCGGCGGACATGCCCATTGGCCTGGGCGTGCCCGATGGCGAAGTCAGCCCCGGGGTGGCGCGCTGGGAGGCGATCGCCAACGGCGACCCGGGCCCGGCCCAGGGCCGCGAGCTGGAGATTGCCGAGCTGCTGGCGTATTTGCGCAAGCATCAGGTGCGCAACCATGTGTGGCTGACGGCGGACGTGCACTACTGCGCGGCCCACCACTACCACCCGGATCGGGCGGCGTTCCAGGATTTCGAGCCGTTCTGGGAGTTTGTCGCCGGCCCCCTGAACGCCGGGAGTTTCGGGCCCAATGTGCTGGACAAGACCTTCGGCCCGGAAGTGGTGTTCCAGAAGGCGCCGCCAGCGCAGAACACTTCACCCTTTGCCGGCTTCCAGTTCTTTGGCGAAGTGCAGATCGATGGGCAAACGGCAGAGCTGAAGGTGATCCTGCGGGACCTGGATGGCGTGGCGGTGTACGAGCACAACCTGCAACCGGCGTAACCATCCCCGCCAACGCCCCGTCCCGTAGGAGCCGGCTTGCCGGCGAATAGGGCCCATGAGCCTTGCGCTGTTCAGACGGGCGCCTTCGCTGGCAAGCCAGCTCCTACGGAGGGGGTAGCAGGATTGGTGTAGGAGCCGGCTTGCCGGCGAAGAGGGCCTTGAGCCTTGCGCCGTTCTGACGGGCGCCTTCGCTGGCAAGCCAGCTCCTACGGAAGGTGCAGCACGATTGATGTAGGAGCCGGCTTGCCGGCGAAGCGTCTGACGCCTCAGTAAACGTCGCGGCGGTAGCGCCCCTGTTCAATCAGGCGTTCGACGTGGTCTGCGCCCAGTACCTCGATGAGCACCTGATCCACTCCCGACGCCATGCCCTGCAAGCTGCCGCAGATGTAGAGCGCGGCGCCATCGTCCAGCCATTTTTTCAGCTCGTCCGCCGCCTGGCGCAGGCGGTCCTGGACGTAGATCTTCTCGGCCTGGTCCCGGGAGAACGCCAGGTCCAGGCGGCTCAGGTCGCCCCGGGTGCGCCATTCCTGCAGTTCATCCTTGAAGTAGAAATCATGCTCGGCATTGCGCTCGCCAAAGATCAGCCAGTTGCGTTGCTGGCCCTCGGCGATGCGGGCCTTGAGCAGGCTGCGCAAGCCCGCCAGCCCGGTGCCGTTGCCCAGCAGAATCAGCGGGCAAGGTTCGGCCGGCAGGTGGAAGCCGCTGTTGCGCCGTACCCGCAGGCTGATGCTCGAACCCACCGCAGCATGCTCGGTGAGCCAGCCGGAACCGATCCCCAGGCTGCCGTCGGCGTGGCGTTCCTGGCGTACCAGCAGCTCCAGGCAACCGTCGGCGGCAATCGAGGCGATGGAGTATTCGCGCATGCTCAGGGGCACCAGGGCATCCACCAGGGCCTGGGCGTGCAGGCCCACCAGGTGGGTGCGGTTTTCTGGTAGCTGGCGGCTGCCCAGGGCTTGTTCCAGGCTCTCTTCCAGGCCGTCGAGCTGGACCCTGGCCTCGCCGGAAAGCCCCAGGCCGTCGAGGAAGTATTCGACCATCCACGAGCTGTTGCGCGGCATGACTTCCACCAGGTCGCCAGCCAGCCAGCTGCTGGCGCTGGGGGCCAGTAGTTGCAGCAGGTAGACCCCGGAGCCGCTGCTGTCGGGGTTGAGCAGGGTGCGGCTCTTCAGGGTCCAGTTGTCGAAGGCCGGGGCCTGCCACAGGTCTACCGGGGCATGGCCGGTGAGCTGGCCCAGTTGCTGCTGCCAGTGGCGCAGGGCGTAGCTGTCGCCGCTGTCCACCTCGATGGGGGCGAACAGGGTGCTGCCGCCCTGGTTCGACAGCCAGTCGTGCAGGCGTCGGGCAAAGCCGCAGAAGTGCTGGTACTGGCGGTCGCCCAGGCCGAGCACGGCGTATTGCAGGCCTTGCAGTGACAGCTCGCGGCCCAGCAGCTTGCGCTCGAAGCCGCGGGCGCTGTCCGGTGCTTCGCCGTCGCCAAAGGTGCTGACCACGAACAGCGCGCGCTGAGCGTCACGCAGGTCCTGTTCGCTGAGATTGCTCAGCGGCTGGACCTTGGTCGCCACCCCGGCAGCCTGCAATTGCCCGGCGGTCTGCCAGGCCAGTTGCTCGGCGAAACCGCTCTGGCTGGCGAAGCCGATCAGCCACGCCGAGCCGTCGGGGGCGGTACTTTCCAGGCCCTGGCGGGCCTGCTTGATCTGGCGCTTCTTGCGTCGGCGATCCAGGTACAGCAGCCAGCCGGTGACGAAGAACAGCGGCATGGTCAAGGAGGCCAGGGTCAGCAGGATGCGCCCCACCAGGCCGAAGTAGCTGCCCACGTGCAGTGCGTAGACGCTGGTGAGCAACTGCGACTTGAGGCTCTTGTCGGCGTAGCGGTCATGACGGCTGATCACCCCGGTGGCCGGGTCCAGGGTCAGTTGGTTCAGCGCCCGTTCGTGGGGGGAGCTCTTGAGCAGGTAAAACACAGTCGCCGGCTGCCCGGCCACGGCAGGCATACGGATGTTGTAGGCATTGAGGTCCTTGCCGGCGGCGCTGTAGATGCTGCTCCACATGGCGTTGTAGTCCGCCACCGGGGCCGGGCCCTTGGGCGGCGGGCCACCGCGGCCGCCACGCTGGCGTTCGCTGTGTGGCGCATCGGAGAGCAGCTTGGTCAGGCCCTCCCGGTACCAATCGTAGGACCAGTACAGGCCGGTGAGGGCGAACAGCAGGTAGAACAGCAGGCACCAGGTGCCGAACACCGCGTGCAGGTCCCAGTTGAAGCCGCGGCCTTTCTTGGCCCAGTCCAGGGTCAGCCACACCCGCCAGTTGCCGACCTGGCGCGGCCAGCGCAGGTACAGCCCGGACAGGCAGAAGAAGATCAGGATCAGGGTGCAGGCGCCGGTGATCTGCCGGCCGGTGTCGCCGATGGCCAGGAAACGGTGCAATTGCAGCATGAAGCCGAAGAAGTCCTGGCCGACGGCGTCGCCCATGAACTCGCCGGTATAGGGGTCGAAGTAGCGCATCTGGCCACGGCGTTCCCCCGGCGGCGGGGTGAAGAACACCCGCGCGGCGTTGCCGCTGTCGGTCTCGACCCAGAGCATGGACACCGTCTTGCCTTCGGCGGCCTGGATTTTTTCCACCAGTTCGGCGGGCGGCAGCACCCCGGCGGGGAGCTTGTCGACTTGCAGCACCGATGGATTGAGGGCGCGCAGGATTTCGTCCTGGAACGACACGGTCGCCCCGGTGATGCCCATCAGGGCCAGGATCAGCCCCGCGCTGATGCCGAAGAACCAGTGCAGCTGGAACAGGGTTTTCTTCAACACGTCACTCGCCTTGTTCGTCCAGAGAGAGGAAACACGGCGCGCATTATGCCGTGTGTTGTCGAGAAGCATTCGTTTTTACATGCAAAAGCCCCAGGCATTGAAATGCGTGGGGCTTGGGCGCCTGTGGCCGTGGCCACAGGAAGGTCTTGCGCTGGATCAGAAGTGGAAGTTGGCACTCATCAGCGCGGTACGACCGGCCGCCTGGTTGGCGAAGTGCGCCGCGTAGGCCTTGTCGTAGTAGGTCTTGTCGGTCAGGTTCTGCACGTTCAACTGCAGGTCGACGTTCTTGGTCAGCTTGTAGCTGGCCATGGCGTCGTAGCGGGTGTAGGACGGCACGTACACGGTGTTGGCCGCATCGCCATAGACTTCGTCAACGTAGAACGCTCCGCCACCTACGGTCAGCTTCGAGGTGATGTCGTAGGTGCTCCACAGGCTGAAGGTGTTTTTCGGTGTGTTCGGCATCTGGTTGCCTTTGTTGGAGCCGGCGCTGACTACGCCATTGCGACCGTTGAGGCCCGCGTCCACCAGTTCGCTTTTCAGGTAGCTGTAACCGGCGAAGACTTGCCATTTGTCGGTGATCTTGCCGCTGGCGCCCAATTCGATCCCGTCGACCCGAGATTCACCAGCGTTCTGGTAGGTCAGCGAGTCAACCAGAATGCGGGTGTTCTTCTTCTCGGTGCGGAACACGGCTCCGGTCAGCGACAGGCGGTTGTTGAACACGTCCCACTTGGTGCCCAGCTCGTAGTTGACGGTTTCCTCCGGTTTCAGGTCGCTGGTGGCCAGGCCTGCCGACAATGGGTTGTCGGCAGCACCATCCAGCACGCCGCCCGCGGGGTTGGCCGATGTCGCATAGGAGGCGTAGATGCTGCCGTTCTCGGCCGGCTTCCAGACCAGGCCGGCCTGCCAGTTCCAGAACTGGCTGTCGCTCTTGAGTTTGGAACGGCCAGTGGCGGCGTTGGTATTGGCCACGGTATCGAAGGTGTCGTAGCGCACCCCGAGGTTCAACAGCCATTTTGGATCCAGTTCGATGGTGTCGAAGGCGTAGGCGGCACGGGTCGTGGCTTTGGTGTTGGTGCCGTAGTAGTTGCGTACGGCGCTACCGGTCCAGGCATCGTCCGGGTTCGGATTGCCCAGGGATGTGCAGCTGCCACCGCTGTTGCCGACCTTGCCAACGGTGCAGGTCGGGTTGCTGTTAGGTGTGACAGTGTAGCTGCTGACCCGGGTCTCTTCACCGGTGAACTCAAGGCCGGTGGAGTAGTTGTTCTTGAAGCCCAATGCGTGGAACTCGCCAAACAGATCGGTCTGGTTGGTGGTGGTCTCGGTGGTGGACACTCGCGAGTTGGCCCGACGCCACACGGTGCCGAACTGGTTGACGTTGTGCTGGCTGTCGTCCGGCTGGGTAAGGATGTAGTCCTGGCCGGTGTTGCCATGACGCAGGGTGTTTTTCAGCGTCATATTGTCATTCAGGTCATGTTCGACGGAGAAGGTGCTGATGTCCGCCCGGGTCTTGCGGAAGTCGCGGTCCTTCAGGCCATAGAAGTTGTTGCTGTCGCCACCGTCGGTGGGTTTGTCATGGATGTGCGCGGCTTTAGCGCCGTTCGAACTGTAGCCATAGGGGATGCCCGAATCCGGCAGGTCGTCGCTTTCCATGTGGTAGTAGCTGACGTTGACCCGGGTCGGAGTGCCCATGCCGAAGGTCAGCGACGGCGCTACGCCCCAGCGGTCGTAATTGACGGCGTCGCGTCCGGCCACGTTCTGCTCGTGGCTCATCAGGTTCAGGCGGAAAGCTGCACCTTCGAGGAACTGGCGGTTGACGTCCAGGGTGTAGCGACGGGTCTGGTCGGAACCGTAGGTGAAGCCACCGTTGAGGAAGTCCTGCTGTTTCGGCTGCTTGCTGACCAGGTTCAGGCTGCCGCCCGCCGAGCCGCGCCCGCCGAAGGAGGAGTTCGGGCCTTTGCTGACCTCGACCGATTCGATGTCGAAGATTTCGCGGCTTTGGCCGCCGGTATCGCGTACACCATCCAGGTAAGTGTCGCCCTGGGCGTCAAAACCACGGATGAACGGGCGATCGCCCTGGGGGTTGCCGCCTTCGCCAGCGCCGAAGGTGATGCCTGGCACCGTGCGCAGCGCGTCTTGCAGGGACGTTGCTGCGGTGTCCTTGAGTACCTGCTGGGGAATCACCGTGACCGAGCGTGGGGTATCCACCAGTGGCGCGGTGTATTTCTGCGAGGAAGCTTTTTCCACTTGGTAGGAGGTGTTGTCCTGGGCCTCACCGGTAATGCTGGTGGCTTCCAGGGCAATGGCTTTGCCCGAAGTCTTCTGCTGAGTCTCTTCAGCCGCCTGGACCATATGGCCTGCGGAGCCGGCGGTGATCGCCACGCCAATTGCAGACGCCAGAAGGCGTGGTGAACTGACAGCGGATGGTGGTTGTTGGCGTGACATGTTTTTCCCCTCCCCAAGGATTTGAGGCGGCGGAATATAGGGGAAAGAAACATTTGTTATCAATTGCGAAATATTGCTATTCGCACTTAATTTACATTCTTTACAATTTGCCTTTACGGTTTTTACGTTCTCATGCGTCCCGGGGTTTTACACAGTCAATAAGAATCAATATCATTGACGGCCTTTCGCTCTGCAGGTACCTGGCCATGTTGCTGCACATCCCTGGCGTGTTCACCCGTGACGAGGTCGGGCGCATCCGTGAAGCCCTGGAACAGGCGGACTGGGCGGACGGCAAGATCACCGCCGGTTACCAGTCGGCCAAGGCCAAGCACAACCTGCAACTGCCGGAAGGCCACCCGCTGGCCCAGGAGATCGGCGCGGCGATGCTCGATCGCCTGTGGCAGAACCCGCTGTTCATGTCCGCCGCCTTGCCGCACAAGGTGTTTCCGCCGCTGATCAACTGCTACACCGCCGGCGGCAGTTTCGATTTTCATATCGACAACGCGGTGCGCCAGCCCAAGGGCAGCCCGGAGCGGGTGCGTACGGACCTGTCGTCGACCCTGTTCTTCAGCGACCCCGAGGATTACGAAGGCGGCGAGCTGGAGATCCAGGACACCTTCGGCCTGCAGCGGGTCAAGCTGCCGGCGGGGGACATGGTGCTGTATCCAGGCACCAGCCTGCACAAGGTCAACCCGGTGACCCGGGGCGCTCGCTACGCCTCATTCTTCTGGACCCAGAGCCTGGTGCGCGAAGATAGCCAGCGCGCCTTGCTGTTCGAGATGGACGGCGCGATCCAGGAGCTGACCCGGGACGTGCCCGACCATCCTTCGCTGGTCCGCCTGACCGGCACCTACCACAACCTTCTGCGTCGCTGGGTCGAGGTGTAAGCCGTGACTTTTCAACTTCGTCGCGAGGAGCTCCTCGACGGCGCGCAACTGAGCGCCATGCTTGAGGAGAGCCCGGCCCGCGCCGCCCAGGCGGTGCTGGCCGCTGCTTCCGAGGGGCTGCTGGACGCCCAGGCGCTGCTGGGGCAGATCCTCCTCGACGGTCGCGGCATCCAGCAGGATCAACCCCTGGCGGTGCGCTGGTTCGAGATCGCCGCACAACGTGGGCACCTGATGGCGCGCAACATGCTGGGGCGCTGCCATGAGCACGGCTGGGGTTGCCCGGCGGATGCCGCCCGCGCGGCCGGGCACTATCGCCTGGCTGCCGAGGCGGGGTTGGACTGGGGGCTGTACAACTACGCCAACCTGTTGGCCACCGGTCGCGGCGTGGTGCAGAACCATGCCTTGGCCCTGGCCTGTTACCGTCGTGCGGCGGACCTTGGCCATGCCAAATCGATGAACCTGCTGGGGCGCTACCTGGAGGAGGGGCTGGTGTGCCAGGCCGACCTTGAAGCGGCGCGGGACTGGTACCGGCGCTCGGCCGAAGGCGGGGATTTTCGCGGGCAGTTCAGCCATGCGGCGGTGCTGGCCGATGCCGGGCGTATCGACGAAGCCGTGGCGTGGCTGCAACGGGCTCTGGCCGGTGGCAACCTGAATTTCCTCCGGGTGGCATGCGCCGCGCTGCTCAAGGCCACGCACCCCGAGATTCGCGACCTGGCCCAGGCCTATCAGCGGCGGGCGGCGCAATTGGGTGACGGACGGGATGGAGAGCGGCTTGCTGTGTTGTCTTAAATCACTATGATTCAAAGCTAATCGCTTTTAATCATTCTGATGCAGGTCTTGCCTCATGCCCGCGACAAAAGTACTGACCGCTCACCTTCCCTTGGACCTGGCTGATAAGGTCGATCAACTTGCTTCTCGCCTGGAACGCTCCCGGGCCTGGGTCGTGAAGCAGGCGTTGGTGGCCTGGGTTGACCAGGAAGAAGAGCGCCGTCGACTGACGCTTGAGGCCTTGGCAGATGTCGATGCTGGAAGGGTTGTCGATCATCAGTCAGTGTTGGCTTGGGCGCAGAGTCTGTCTGGCGACAACCCTCTGCCCTTACCAAAATGAGACAGCTGAAATGGACGAGCAAGGCCCTATCCGATCTGGCTCGGCTTTTTGAGTTTCTCGCCCAGGCCAATCGTTCTACTGCTGCTCGGACCGTGCAATCGCTGGTGCAGGCTCCAGATGCTCTTCTATCTAACCCACGATTGGGAGAGCAGTTGGAGGAATTCAAGCCGAGGGATGTTCGACGATTGCTGGTGGGGCATTACGAGATGCGTTATGAGATTCAAGGCATGGCCTTGTCCATCCTGAGTATTTGGCATGTCCGGGAAGATCGTTGAATCACTGAACCGCGCGCACAAAAAAGCCCATGACAAGTCATGGGCTTTTTCTTGCAGCTAGCTGCCGTCTTTAAACGTAGAAGGCCTTCAGCGGCGGGAAGCCGTTGAATTCCACCGCGCTGTAGCTGGTGGTGTAGGCGCCGGTGGACAGCCAGTACAGGCGGTCGCCGATGGCCAGGTTCAGTGGCAGGCCGTACTTGTAGTTCTCGTACATGATGTCGGCGCTGTCGCAGGTCGGGCCGGCGATCACCACTTCTTCCACTTCACCTTTCTTCTCGGTCCAGATCGGGAACTTGATGGACTCGTCCATGGTTTCGATCAGGCCGGAGAACTTGCCCACGTCGGTGTACACCCAGCGCTCGACGGCGGTACGGGATTTGCGCGCCACCAGCACCACTTCGCTGACCAGGATGCCGGCGTTGGCGATCAGCGAACGGCCTGGCTCGAGGATGATTTCCGGCAGGTCGTCGCCGAAGTCTTCCTTGAGGAAGCGGATGATTTCCTCGGCATAGGTTTCCAGGCTGTTGGTGCGGGTGATGTAGTTGGCCGGGAAGCCGCCACCCATGTTGATCAGCTTCAGCTCGATACCGTCTTCTTCCTTGAGGCGCTCGAAGATCACCTTGACCTTGGCAATGGCGGCGTCCCAGACGCTGATGTCGCGCTGTTGCGAACCCACGTGGAACGACACACCGTAAGGCACCAGGCCCAGGTCGCGAGCGAGGATCAGCAGGTCCATGGCCATGTCGGTCTGGCAGCCGAACTTGCGCGACAGCGGCCAGTCGGCGGTGGTGGAGCCTTCGGTGAGAATGCGCACGTAGACTTTCGAACCCGGTGCGGCCTTGGCGATGTTGCGCAGGTCGGCCTCGGAGTCGGTGGCGTACAGGCGCACGCCCTTGTCATAGAAGTAGCGGATGTCCTTGGACTTCTTGATGGTGTTGCCGTAGCTGATGTTGGCCGGGTTGACGCCGCGGCCCAGCACCTTGTCCAGCTCGTAGATCGAAGCGATGTCGAAGCTGGAGCCTTTTTCGTGCAGCAGGTCGATGATCTCGACGGCCGGGTTGGCCTTGACCGCGTAGTAGACCTTGGCGAATTCGAAACCGGCGCGCAGGTCGTCGTAGGCCTGGGAGATCATCTGGGTGTCGATGACCACGAACGGGGTTTCTTGCTGGTCGGCGAAAGACTTCATTTTCTGAAAGGTTTCGCGCGCGAAATAGTCTTCGACGTTAATCGACATGCGTTGGGAACTCCTACTGGCAAACGTTGGTAATCAATGGGTTTAAGGACATGTCATTGATGACAGTGCCTTGTGAACGTCCTCCGTATCCCCACTTTGGTTCGCCTACTTCCCAAGGCATGTCGCCGAAAGCAAAAAGGCCATGGGAAATCTGCCCTTGGCCTTGCTGTCTCGTCGTCAGTACTTGAGCCGGATGGATCGTTTCCAGCATGGACGTTCGGCGCGAACTTTAGGCGGTGAGGGGGCTGAGATCAACAAAAAATGTCGCGTTTTTGCACTTGTCTGACGTGCGTTAGCGACACCTCTCTTTGTAGCCGACACAGATGACGGACAGATGTTCCCGAAGAGTTCTCGAGTGTTAAAAATACCTGCACGTTCGACGCTTTTGCGTGCCAAGTAGCTGGGAAGTATGAAAGCGTCAACATCGGCGACGTTAGCGGCGAGAGGGCGGTTTGAGGGGGATTTTGGCTGTTTCGGAGGAGGCCGCCGGACAGCTCTGACCGGGGCGGCTGTTGATATTTTTTTCCGGCGTGTGGGTGGGCCAAAAATACCCGGTGGCGAGGGCGCTTGCTCGCGCCGGATGCGCAGCAGCCCCATTCTTTTTGCAAAGAGGGGCCGCTTCACGGTCCCGCGGGAGCAAGCGCCCTCGCCACAGGTTGGTTATTGGCTATTTATTGATCAGGCGAGCACTGTTTCAGCCGGCGAGACGATATTGGTCTTCATCCCCCGCGAACGCCCGGAGCTCAGGTAGGCGGCGATGGATTCCTGAGTCACCTCGCCCAGGAACACCCGCTCGGCATCCATCACCGGCAGCCACGAGCGGTTGAACTCGTACATGCGCGACAGAAGAATCCGCAGGTGTTCGTCGTAGGCGGCTGTAGCGTTGAACTCTCGCAGGAACTGGGCGCAGGTGCCGGTCTGACGGTGCAGGTCGCGACGACGTACATAACCCAGAGCCTTGTTCTCGGCACAGGTCACCACCACGTAGCGCCGGTCGTGTTCGTCCATCAGTTCCAGGGCGTCGGCTACCGGGGTTTCCGGGCTGACCGACGGGGCGTTGTCCGCGGCGTCTTCGGCCTTGACCAGCAACAGGCGTTTCAAGGTGCTGTCCTGGCCGACGAAGTTGCTGACGAAGTCGTCCGCCGGGTGCGCCAGCAGGGTGTCGGGGTGATCGATCTGCAGCAGCTTGCCGGCACGGAAGATGGCGATCTTGTCCCCCAGCTTGATGGCTTCGTCGATGTCATGGCTGACCATGATCACGGTCTTGTTCAGCGCCCGCTGCATCTCGAAGAATTCGTTCTGGATCATCTCGCGGTTGATCGGGTCCACCGCGCCGAAGGGCTCGTCCATCAGCAGCAGCGGGGCGTCCGCCGCCAGGGCGCGGATCACCCCGATGCGCTGTTGCTGGCCACCGGACAGTTCCCGTGGGTAGCGATGCAGGTACTGCTTGGGTTCGAGCTTGATCATGCTCATCAGCTCGCGGGCCCGGTCGTGGCATTTCTGCTTGTCCCAGCCCAGCAGGCGTGGCACCACCACGATGTTTTCCTCGATGGTCATGTTGGGGAACAGGCCGATCTGCTGGATCACGTAGCCGATGTTGCGGCGCAGGGTCACTTCGTCGAGATCGGTGGTGTCCTCGCCATTGATCAGCACCTTGCCCGAGGTGGGCATGATCAGGCGGTTGATCATTTTCAGCGTGGTGCTCTTGCCGCAGCCGGAGGGCCCGAGGAACACGCAGATCTCGCCTTCATTGACGGTCAGGCTTACCGAGTCGACGGCTTTGACATCCTTGCCGTTGCTGCGAAAGGTCTTGGTCAGGTTTTGAAGTTCGATCATTTCAGGAGTCCTTTTGGAGTCAGCGAGCGTTGCAGCCATTGCAGAAGCAGGTCGGCGAAGATGGCCAGGAGACTGACCAGCACGGCGCCGACGATCAGCATCGACATGTCGCTGCGGCTGATGGAAGCAAGAATGAGTACGCCCAGGCCGCCGGCGCCGATGGTGGCGGCGATGGTCATGACGCCGATGTTCATCACCACGGCGGTGCGTACCCCGGCGAGGATCACCGGCACCGCGATCGGCAACTCGACCATGCGCAGGCGCTGGCCGAAGGTCATGCCGATGCCGCGGGCGGCTTCACGAATGCCCGGTTCGACGCCGGTCAGCGCCAGGTAGGTGTTGCGCATGATCGGCAGCAGGGAATAGAGGAACACCGCGGTGATAGCCGGTAGCGGGCCCAGGCCCTGGCCGAACTTGGAGTAGAACGGCAGCAGCAGGCCGAACAGGGCGATGGACGGAATGGTCAGCAGCACGGTGGCGCTGGCCTGCAGTGGGCCGGCAAGGGTCGGGAAGCGGGTCATCAGCACGCCCAGGGGCACGCCGAAGACGATGGCCAGGGTGACGGCGATGCCCACCAGGGTGATGTGCTGCCAGGTCAGGTGCAGGACCTGGGCCCAATCGAGATGGGAAAAGGCGTTCAGGAATTCCATGTCTTCTCCTCTTTAGTTGATCGGGTGCTGGCGCAGGAAATCTGCGGCCACGGCGGATGGGCTTTCATGGTCGACGTCGACCCGCGCGTTCAGCTGGCGCATGGTTTCGTCGTCGAACAGCGCCGCCAGCGGCTTGAGCTCGGCGGCCAGTTGCGGGTGGGCGTCGAGGTAGGCCTGGCGTACCACCGGCGCGGCGGTGTAGTCCGGGAAGTAGTGCTTGTCGTCTTCCAGCAGTTTGAGCTTGAAGGCATTGAGGCGCCCGTCGGTGGTGTACACCAGGCCGGCGAACACCTGGCCGTTGCGCAGGGCGGTGTAGACCAGGCCGGCGTCCATCTGCCGGGTGTTCTTGCGGGTCAGGGCCATGTCATAGAGCTTGACCATCCCGGCCATGCCGTCGGAGCGGTTGGCGAACTCGGTGTCCAGGGCCACCAGGCGGTTTTCCTTGGTGTTTTCGGCCAGGGCCTGGGTCAGGTCGCTGATGCTATTGATCTGCGGATGTTCCTTGGCCACGTTCTCTGGCAGCGCCAGGGCATAGGTATTGCTGAACTTGGACGGTGACAGCCAGACCAGGCCTTTTTTCGCATCGAGTTCTTTCACCCGGGCGTAGGACTGTTCGCTGTCGAGTTTCTCGTCGATGTGGTTGTAGGCCACCAGCGAGACTCCGGTGTATTCCCAGATCAGGTCCAACTGGCCACTTTCCTGGGCACTGCGGGCCAGGTTGCTGCCCAGGCCCCCGGTGACGCGGGTGTCGTAGCCCTTGCTGCGCAAGTACTGGGAGGTGATCTCCGCCAGCAGGGTCTGTTCGGTGAAGACCCGGGCGCCGATGCGGATCAGCGGTTTTTCCACGGCGTGGGCCAATGTGCTGAAAAGCAGGGCGCAGCCGAGTATCAGGCTTAATTTCTTCATGTCGGTTCCTTGGCTCTGACGGGCTTAAGACGGGCGCAGACCACGTTCCAGCCAAAGTCGGCTGGCCAGGGTCACCAGGCCATCGAGGAGCAAGGCCAGCAGCGCGGTGCAGGCGGCGCCGAGCAGCAGTTGCGGCTGATTGTTCAGGGCGATGCCGGGGAAAATCAGGCTGCCCAGGCTGTTGGCGCCGATCAGGAAGGCCAGGGGCGCGGTGCCGACGTTGATCGCCAGGGCCACCCGCACACCGCCGATGATGATCGGCACGGCATTGGGCAATTCGACTTTCCACAGCACCTGGCGTGGCGTCATACCGATGCCGACCGCAGCTTCCTTGAGGGAGCCCTGGACGTTCTTCAGGCCTTCATAGGTGTTGCGCACGATGGGCAGCAGGGAGGCGAGGAACAGCGCGAAAATGGCCGGGCCACTGCCGATGCCGAGGATCCCCAGAGCGATGGCCAGGACGGCCAGGGGAGGGACGGTGTTACCTATGTTGAACACTTGCATGAAGCGTTCGGCGCGTCCGACCATGCTCGGGCGGCTGAGGACGATGCCGGCGGGGATCCCCACCACCAGCGCGGCTAGCATTGAAGCCAGGACCAGGAACAGATGGGCTTGCAGGTAGAACAACAGATCGTCGCGGTAGTGTTCGATCGTAGTGATGCCGATCCAGTGGACCAGCAGGGCCAGGAGGGCGATTACCGCAGCGCCTCCTATCAGCCCTTTGCCATAGCGAATAGCCACAGGCGGACTCCTTTTTGTCGGTCGGCGGGCACTTTCCCGTGTGGCAGGGCCATTCCTGGCTGCCGGGAAAATACGCGCGAAAAGCAGCTCGTCGAGCGCCGGCAGAGCGGCGGGTGAACGGGCCATGAGCGCAGCTTCGTCAAGCTAACTTGCTGATATTTCAGCCCCTGACGACAGTGCGTGACAGGGGAGTGGACGTCTCCACGTTTTAAAAGGTTCCATAATTGGCAGCATTTAGCCACCGTTAATCTGCCGTCCGGTCGCCCGGGCGACGGGGTGAGCTGTGGCCCGCAAGGCTATGTCTGGGCTATAATCTGCGCCCTTTTTTGATCACCGCCAGGCGATTTCCCATGACCCAACAGGCCGCCGAAGTCGCGAAACGCCGCACTTTCGCCATTATTTCCCACCCGGATGCGGGTAAGACCACCATCACCGAGAAGCTGTTGCTGATGGGCAAGGCCATTGCGGTGGCGGGTACCGTCAAATCGCGCAAGTCCGACCGCCACGCCACTTCCGACTGGATGGAGATGGAGAAGCAGCGGGGTATTTCCATTACCACGTCGGTCATGCAGTTCCCCTATCGCGAACACATGATCAACCTGCTGGACACCCCCGGCCACGAAGACTTCTCGGAAGACACCTACCGCACCCTGACCGCGGTGGACTCGGCGCTGATGGTGCTCGACGGCGGTAAGGGCGTAGAGCCACGGACCATCGCCCTGATGGACGTCTGCCGCCTGCGCGACACGCCCATCGTCAGTTTCATCAACAAACTCGACCGGGACATTCGCGACCCGATCGAACTGCTGGACGAAATCGAAGCGGTCCTGAAGATCAAGGCTGCCCCCATCACCTGGCCGATCGGTTGCTACCGCGACTTCAAGGGCGTGTACCACCTGGCCGGCGACTACATCATCGTCTACACCCCGGGCCACGGCCACGAGCGCACCGAAACCAAGATCATCGAAAAGCTCGACTCCGCCGAAGCCCGGGCCCACCTGGGTGACGAGTACGAGCGCTTCATCGAGCAGCTGGAACTGGTGCAGGGCGCCTGCCACGAGTTCAACCAGCAGGAGTTCCTCGATGGCCAGCTGACGCCGGTGTTCTTCGGGACCGCGCTGGGCAACTTCGGTGTCGACCACGTGCTCGACGCCGTGGTGGACTGGGCGCCGCTGCCGCTGGCCCGCGTTGCCAACGAGCGCAGCGTGGCCCCCCAGGAAGAGAAGTTCTCGGGCTTCATCTTCAAGATCCAGGCGAACATGGACCCCAAGCACCGCGACCGCATCGCCTTCATGCGTATCTGCTCGGGCAAGTACGAGAAAGGCATGAAGATGCGCCACGTGCGCACTGGCAAGGACGTGCGCATCGGCGACGCCCTGACCTTCTTCTCCTCCGAGCGTGAGCAACTGGAAGAGGCCTATGCCGGCGACATCATCGGCCTGCACAACCACGGCACCATCCAGATCGGCGACACCTTCACCGAAGGCGAGGCGCTGGGCTTCACCGGTATCCCGCACTTCGCCCCGGAGCTGTTCCGCCGTGTGCGTCTGAAGGACCCGCTCAAGTCCAAGCAACTGCGCCAGGGCCTGCAACAGCTGGCCGAAGAAGGCGCGACCCAGGTGTTCTTCCCCGAGCGCAGCAACGACATCATCCTCGGCGCCGTGGGTGTGCTGCAGTTCGACGTGGTGGCCAGCCGCCTGAAGGAGGAATACAAGGTGGAGTGCTCCTACGAGCCGATCACCGTGTGGTCCGCCCGCTGGATCGAATGCAGCGACAAGAAGAAGCTCGAAGAGTTTTCCAACAAGGCGGTGGAAAACCTGGCCCTGGATGGCGGCGGCCACCTGACCTACCTGGCGCCGACCCGGGTCAACCTGGCGCTGATGGAAGAGCGCTGGCCGGACGTGAAATTCCGCGCCACCCGCGAACACCACTAAGTTCGCCGGTCACCCCCGAGCCCCTCTGTGCAGACAGCGGGGCTTTTTTTTGCGCGCAGGATTGGCCTGCCGCCACCCCGTAGGCGCTGGCTTGCCAGCGAAGGCGGCGGACGCTGTTGTGCCTGGCTTGCGGGTTTCTTCGCCGGCAAGCCGGCTCCTACGGATTGTGGTGTTCTTAAGGGAGCGCCGTTAGTCGGAAGGGCTTTGGCGGCTCGGGAATCGATAGGGAGCTATCTGGAAAAGCCGGGATATCACGACTAGGTTTCAGACAGTGCTGTGGCCGCCGCAAGGCTGGCGCGCAGCCATCGATGATTCACCTATGAAAGGATGGAATCGGCTATGAGAATTTTCCAACGCGTTGTGCTGTTGATCAAAGTGCTGGTGATGCTGTCGCTCGGAACCTCGGCGGCCTGGGCCCACAACCTGATGCAGGTGAGCGAGCCGGGTTACTCCTCGAGCCAGAGCGCACCGGTGCAGATGCTTGCCAAGTCCGAATCGGAGCCGGGCGATGAAGGTCAGGGTGGCAGTTCCGGCGATGACGACCAGACCACCGACGAGGATGACGGCGACAGCCAGGGCTAAAAGAAACCCCCGACGACGGACTGATGCGCAATCTGTCGCCGGGGGCGGGTCGAACAAGGTTCAGGCGCTCCCGGAGGCATCCGGGAGCGCCTTTTTCATGGCCGCTACAGCACGAATTGCTCGGCGTAGTGGCAGGCCACCTGGCGGCTGTCGAGCTGGCGCAGGGCCGGCTCTTCAGTGCTGCAACGCTCGGTGGCATAAGGGCAGCGCTTGTGGAAGGCGCAGCCCGGTGGTGGGTTCAGCGGGTTGGGCAGCTCGCCGACGATCTTGATCTTCGGCTTGTCCGGGTCCGGGTGGATGGTTGGTGTCGCCGACAGCAGGGCCTGGGTGTAGGGGTGCAGGGGGCGGGTGTAGATGTCCTCCTTGGGGCCCATTTCCACCGGCCGGCCGAGGTACATCACCAGCACCTGGTCGGCCACGTGGCGCACCACTGCCAGGTTGTGGGAAATGAACACGTAGGCGGTGTTGAATTCCTGCTGCAGGTCCATGAACAGGTTCAATACCTGGGCCTGGATCGATACGTCCAGCGCCGAGGTCGGTTCGTCTGCCACCAGCACCTTGGGCTGCAGCATCATTGCCCGGGCCAGGGCGATACGCTGGCGCTGCCCCCCGGAGAACATGTGCGGGTAGCGCTGGTAATGTTCGGGGCGCAGGCCTACCTGCTTCATCATCGCCTGGACTTTTTCCCGGCGTTCGGCGGCCGACAGCTTGGTGTTGATCAGCAGCGGCTCGGCCAGCTGGTCACCGATCTTCTGCCGCGGGTTGAGCGAGGCATAAGGGCTCTGGAACACCATCTGCACGTCTTTGCGCAGTTGCTTGCGCTGGGCCTTGTCGGCACCGGCGACTTCCTGGCCGGCGATTTTCAGCGAGCCGGAAGACGGTTCCTCGATCAGGGTCAGGGCCCGCGCCAGGGTGGATTTGCCACAGCCGGATTCACCCACCACAGCCAGGGTCTTGCCGGCTTCCAGCTCGAAGGACACGCCGTTGAGTGCGCGCACGGTGGCGTGGCCCTTGAACAGGCCACGGGACACTTCGTAGTGACGGGTGAGGTCGCGGGCGGTAAGAACGACGGCCATTACGCCACCTCCTGATTCAGCGGGTAGAAGCAGCGCACCAGGCTGGCGGCTTTCGGGTCGAGGCTGGGGCGCTGGGCGCGGCAGTTGTCTTGCACGTAGGGGCAGCGCGGCGACAGCAGGCAGCCTTGAGGCCGGTCGTAGCGCCCGGGGACGATGCCCGGCAGGGTCGACAAGCGAGTGGCGCCGAGGCTGTGCTCGGGAATCGCCGCCAGCAGCGCTTCGCTGTAGGGGTGCGCGGGGATATCGAACAGCTCCGGTACCTGGCCCACCTCAACCGCCTGGCCGGCGTACATCACGCACACCCGCTGGGCGGTTTCGGCGACCACGGCGAGGTCGTGGGTGATCAGCACCAGGCCCATGTTCTGCTCTTTCTGCAGGTTCAGCAGCAGGTCCATGATCTGCGCCTGGATGGTCACGTCCAGGGCGGTGGTGGGTTCGTCGGCGATCAGCAGCTTGGGCTCGCCGGCGATCGCCATGGCGATTGCCACCCGCTGGCTCATGCCGCCGGACAGTTGGTGCGGGTAGGCGTCCATGCGGCTGGCGGCGCCGGGGATCTCGACCTTTTCCAGCAGTTCGATGGCGCGCTTGCGTGCGGCCTTGCTGGACATCTTCAGGTGCAGGCGCAGCACTTCCTCGATCTGGAAGCCCACGGTGTAGCTGGGGTTCAACGCGGTCATCGGGTCCTGGAAGACCATGGCCAGGTCCTTGCCGACGATCTGCCGGCGCTGGCGCGCGCTGAGCTTGAGCATGTCGCGGCCGTCGAAGCTTAGGGCATCGGCGGTGACGATGCCGGGGTGCTCGATCAGGCCCATCAGGGCCATCATGGTCACCGATTTGCCGGAGCCGGACTCGCCGACGATGGCCAGCACTTCGCCCTTGTCGACCTTGAGGTCGAGGCCATCGACCACCGGCACCGCAGTGGCGTCGCCGAAACGGACATTGAGATTCTTGATTTCTAGCAGTGACATGGGAATCTCCTCAGGCGGCGTTCTTGAGTTTCGGATCCAGCGCATCGCGCAGGCCGTCGCCCATCAGGTTGATTGCCAGCACGCTGAGCAAAATGGTCAGGCCCGGCAGGCTCACGACCCACCAGGCGCGTTCGATGTAGTCCCGGGCCGAGGCCAGCATGGTGCCCCACTCCGGAGTCGGCGGTTGCACGCCCAGGCCGAGGAAGCCCAGGGCGGCGGCGTCGAGGATCGCCGAGGAGAAGCTCAGGGTGGCCTGGACGATCAGCGGTGCCATGCAGTTGGGCAGCACGGTGATGAACATCAGGCGTGGCAGGCCGGCACCGGCCAGGCGCGCGGCGGTCACGTAGTCGCGGTTGAGTTCGCCCATCACTGCTGCGCGGGTCAGGCGTACATAGGACGGCAGGGACACCACGGCAATGGCGATCACGGTATTGATCAGGCCTGGGCCGAGGATGGCGACGATGGCCACGGCCAGCAGCAGCGATGGCAGGGCCAGCATGATGTCCATCAGGCGCATGATGGTCGGGCCCAGCAAACGCGGGAAGAAGCCGGCGAACAGCCCGAGGAGGATCCCCGGGATCAGCGACATCACCACCGACGACAGGCCGATCAGCAGCGACAGGCGCGAACCCTGGATCAGGCGCGAGAGCAGGTCGCGGCCCAGTTCATCGGTGCCCAGCAGGAACTGCATCTGGCCGCCTTCGAGCCAGGCCGGAGGGGTCAGCAGGAAGTCGCGGTACTGCTCGCTGGGGTTGTGCGGCGCCACCCAGGGCGCGAACAGTGCGCAGAACACGATCAGCAGCATGAACAGCAGGCCGGCCACCGCGCCCTTGTTGCGGGAGAAGTGCTGCCAGAATTCTTTGTAGACGGACGGATAGAGCAGGCTTTGATCGACTGCTACTGAGGAAGTTGGAGTGCTCATTAGTCTTGATCTCAGCGCTGATGACGGATGCGTGGGTTGGCAAAGCCGTAGAGGATGTCCACCACGAAGTTGACCATGATCACCAGGCAGGCGATCAGCAGGATGCCGTTCTGCACCACGGGATAGTCCCGGGCGCCGATGGCCTCGATCAGCCACTTGCCGATGCCCGGCCAGGAAAAGATGGTTTCGGTCAGGACCGCACCGGCCAGCAGGGTGCCGACTTGCAGGCCGACCACGGTCAGCACCGGAATCAGCGCGTTGCGCAGGCCGTGGACGAACACCACCCGAGCCGGCGACAGGCCCTTGGCCTTGGCGGTACGGATGTAGTCCTCACGCAGCACTTCGAGCATCGAGGAGCGGGTCATCCGCGCGATCACCGCCAGCGGAATGGTGCCCAGCACGATGGCGGGCAGGATCAGGTGCTGCAGGGCGTCGAAGAAGGCGTCGGTGTCTTTGGCCAGCAGGGTGTCGATGAGCATGAAGCCGGTTTTCGGCTCGATGTCGTAGAGCAGGTCGATACGCCCGGAAACCGGGGTCCAGCCCAGGCTTACCGAGAAGAACATGATCAGGATCAGGCCCCACCAGAAGATCGGCATCGAATACCCCGCCAGCGAGATCCCCATAACCCCATGGTCGAACAGCGACCCTCGCTTCAAGGCGGCGATCACCCCGGCCAGCAGGCCGAGCACACCGGCGAACAGCAGGGCGGCCATGGACAGTTCCAGGGTCGCGGGGAACAGCGAGGTGAATTCGCTCCAGACGCTGGTGCGGGTGCGCAGGGACTCGCCCAGGTCGCCGTGGGCCAGCTTGCCGATGTAGTCCAGGTACTGGGCGTACAGCGGCTTGTTCAATCCAAGGCGTTCCATTGCCTGGGCATGCATCTCAGGGTCGACCCGACGCTCGCCCATCATGACTTCCACGGGGTCGCCGGGAATCATGCGTATCAAGGCGAAGGTCAGCAAGGTGATGCCGAAGAATGTGGGTATCAGCAACCCCACACGGCGGGCAATAAAACTAAACATCTTCTGAAGTACCTCAATCAGCCGGTTAGGCGTTCCCGCCATCCTTGGGGTCAAGGACGGCGGGCGTTTCTTATTACTTCACTTGGGTGGTAGCGAAGTTGTTAGTGGTCAGGGGGCTAATGTGATAACCCTCGACGTTCTTGCGCATGGCGGTGAACATTTTCGGATAGGCCATGGGGATCCACGGTTGATCCTGTTCGAAAACCAGCATGGCCTTTTCATAGAGCTCGGCGCGTTTGGCGGGTTCAGCGTCGGAGCGTGCTTCGTCGATCAGATCCTGGAACGTCTTGTTGCACCAGCGGGCGTAGTTTTCGCCGTTTTTCGCCGCGTCACAACTCAGGTTCGGGGTCAGGAAGTTGTCCGGATCGCCGTTGTCCCCGGCCCAGCCCGCCGACACCATATCGTGTTCGCCGTTTTTCGCACGCTTGAGCATCTCGCCCCACTCCATCACGCGGATGTCGAGCTTGAGGCCCACTTTGGCCAGGTCGGCCTGCATCATCTGTGCGCCGAGCATCGGGTTGGGGTTGGTCGGGCCGCCGCCGTTGCGGGTGAACAGGGTGATAACCGTACCCTCCGGTACGCCGGCTTCCTTGAGCAGCGCGCGGGCCTTGTCCAGATCCCGGGGCGGGTTCTTCAGGCTGTTGTTGAAGCCCAGCAGGGTCGGCGGATACGGGCCGTTGGCCACCAGGGCGTTGCCCTTGCCGTACAGGCTGTTGACGTAGGCTTCCTTGTCGAAGGCGATGTCGATGGCCTTGCGCACTCGCACGTCGCTCATGTACTTGCGCGTGGTGTTCATGGCGATGTAGCCGGTGGTCATGGCGGCCAGCTCGTCGACCTTGAGGTTGGCGTCGGCCTTGATGCTGGGAATGTCATCGGGCTTGGGGTACAGGGCGATCTGGCATTCGTTGGCCTTGAGTTTCTGCAGGCGCACGTTGTTATCGGTGGTGATCGCCAGCACCAGCGGGTCGGCCGGCGGCTTGCCGCGGAAGTAGTCCGGGTTGGCCTTGAAGCGTACCTGGGCGTCCTTGGCATAGCGGGTGAAGATGAACGGGCCGGTGCCGATGGGCTTGCTGTTGAGCTCAGAGGTCTTGCCTTCCTTGAGCAGCTTGTCGGCGTATTCGGCCGGGAAGATCGACGAGAAGGCCATGGCCACGTCGGCGAGGAAAGGGGCTTCGCGGCGGGTCAGGGTGAAGACCACGGTGTGGTCGTCGATCTTCTCGACGCTTTTCAGCAGTTCCTTGAAGCCCATGCTTTCGAAATAGGGGAAGCCCACGCTGGACTTGTCATGCCAGGGGTGCTTCGGGTCCAGCTGGCGCTGGAAGCTCCAGAGCACGTCGTCGGCGTTCATCTCGCGCGTTGGGGTGAAGTAGTCGGTGCTGTGGAATTTGACGCCCTTGCGCAGATGGAAGGTGTATTGCAGGCCGTCGGGGCTGATGTCCCAGGATTCGGCCAGGGCCGGCTCGATGTCAGTGGTGCCGGGCTTGAAGTCCACCAGGCGGTTGAAGATGGTTTCCGCCACTGCGTCGGCCGTGACTGCAGTCGTGTACTGGACCATATCGAAACCTTCCGGGCTGGCTTCGGTACAGACCACCAAGGGTTTGGCTGTGGCGCCCAGGGCGACGCTCAGCAGGGCGGCGCCAACGGCCGCTTTCAGGGGAAGCATTTTCATCAGGAACCCTCTGCAATCGATTGAACCAGATTAGCTTGAATGGCGGATTCGTCATGAATCCGCCCTTCAACTGGTGGGTTAGAGAATATTGAATGGAATGGTGGTAACCAGTCGGAATTCATTGATGTTGCCGTCGGCCTGGTTCTCGCTGGCGCGGTGCGTGGTGTAGGTGGCACGGATCGCGGTGGCTTTCAGCGGGCCGCTCTGTACGGCGTAGGAAGCACCGATGCCGTATTCGTAGTGGTGCTCGCCGTCCATGGTGCGTACGCCATAGACCGTACCGTCTGCCTTGACGCCGCTGTAGGCGGTGCCGTTGTAGTGGGTACCGTCGATGCCCCAGCCACGGGCCTGGTAGATGTTGAACTTGAGGCCGGGCACGCCGTACTCGGCCATGTTCAGGCCGTAGGCGATCTGGAAGGATTTCTCGTTCGGGCCGTTGAAGTCCGAGAGCAGGGAGTTGGCCAGGTAGATGCCGTTGGTTTCGTGCAGGTAGTCGAAGTACTCGTTACCGTTAATTTCCTGGTAAGAGAAGGTCAGGCTGTGGGCCTGGTGGGTCAGTCCGAGGGACAGCGAGTAGGTGTCGTTGTCGATCTCGCCCATCTTCTTCTTGCCGGTATCGACGGTCTTGTAATAGTTCAGGCCGGTGGTCAGGCTCAGCACCGAGCTGTCGCCCAGCTCGTGGGTGGCGCCGAAGTAGTACTGGTTCCAGAAGTCTTCCACCTTGGAGGCGTAGAGGCTGGTCTTCAGGCTTTTCAGCGGCTGGTAGTTGGCGCCGACCAGGCTTACGCGATCGGTCTCGGCACCGTTGCTGTTGTACTCGGAGCTGAACTTGGACAGGCTCTGTTCGGTCCGTGGCGATACCCGGTCGAAGCTGCCGGCGTCGAACGACAGGTTGTTGAACTCTTCGCTGTGGATACTCACCCCTTCAAAGCTCGAAGGCAGCGGACGGTTGCCGATGACGTCGACGATCGGCGTGCTGAAGTTCTGCCGGCCGGCGGTCAGGGTGGTGTTGGACA
The DNA here is from genome assembly GCF_058796855.1 of Pseudomonas sp. GW823-FHT03E05. Classification (NCBI taxonomy): domain Bacteria; kingdom Pseudomonadati; phylum Pseudomonadota; class Gammaproteobacteria; order Pseudomonadales; family Pseudomonadaceae; genus Pseudomonas; species Pseudomonas sp. GW823-FHT03E05. The sequence goes on along the minus strand of NZ_JBXAJB010000002.1, from coordinate 968,082 downwards.
CGCGGAACTTGACGTTGGCCAGGCCCAGCTTGCTCCACTGGCCCACGGCGTCGCCGTCGGAGTGGGTCAGGGTGCGGTTGTTCTTGCCGGCGATATCCTTGCGGTCACGATCCAGAGCAATAGCGTTGTAGGCGGCGACTTCCGTGCTGACGCCAACGGTGCCTTCAGTGAAACCCGAGGTGTAGTTGAGGATGGTGCCCTGGACCCAGTTGATACGGCGCGGGGTCGAGGTCTCTACACCATTGTGGTTGTACGAAAAACGGTCGTTACGACGTTTCAGCTCGTTGGCGTACCAGTTGCGCGTGGTACCCGACAGGCTCTGCCCTTCGATAAAACCCTTGGTCTCAGCCTGGGCACTGGTGGCGTTCAGTTCAGTCGGGACGAAGTCCTGGCTGACGTTCTCCGCATAGGCCGAGGCGGTGATGCTACTGATAGCCAAGGCTAACAATGCGCTGCTGCTCAGTTTCATGGGTGAAGCTCCTTTGTTTTCTTTTTTAAATGCCGGTTTTTTTGGGCCGGCTGGTTTTTGGAACTCATTCAAGGCATCGCAAACGTTTGCATGTGGCTTGATCGCCGAATTCAGGCAAAGCGTCTGCGTGAGGGCGAAAATCGCCCCCAGGGTTTTGGCTCATCGGTTATGGGGCTAGGCTGACACCCGAAAAGGCGTTGCGGCCGAAAGGACTGACCTTGAAACCTTCGACTTTCGCGCTCAGCGGCTGGTTGATCGTCGAGTGGGCCACGGGTGTGATAGGGACCTGTTGCTTGAGCAGTTGCTGGGCCTGTTTGTACAGCAGGCTGCGCTGTTCACGGTCGGTGACGACCTTGGCCTGCTTGATCAGCTTGTCGTACTGCGGGTTGCACCACATGGAGTAGTTGTTGCCGCCAATGGCGTCGCAGCTGTACAGCGTGCCCAGCCAGTTGTCCGGGTCACCGTTGTCGCCGGTCCAGCCGATCAGGCTGATGTCGTGTTCGCCGTTCTTGGTGCGCTTGATGTACTCGCCCCACTCGTAGCTGACGATCTTCACCTTGAGGCCGATCTTCGCCCAGTCGGACTGCAGCATCTCGGCCATCAGCTTGGCGTTGGGGTTGTAGGGGCGTTGTACCGGCATGGCCCAGAGGGTGATTTGCGTGCCTTCCTTGACCCCGGCGGCCTTGAGCAGCTCCCGGGCTTTTTCCGGGTTGTAGGCGGCGTCCTTGATGGTTTCGTCGTAGGACCACTGGGTCGGTGGCATGGCGTTGACTGCCAGCTGCCCGGCACCCTGGTACACAGCGTTGAGGATGCTTGGCTTGTTCACCGCCATGTCCAGCGCCTGGCGCACTTCGAGCTGGTCGAAGGGTTTGTGCTGCACGTTGTAGGCGATGTAGCCCAGATTGAACCCGGGCTTTTCGATGACTTGCAGTTTCGGGTCGTTTTTCAGCGTGTCGATATCGGCGGGGCGCGGGTGCAGGGTCACCTGGCATTCGCCGGCCCGCAGCTTTTGTACCCGTACCGAGGCGTCGGTGTTGATGGCGAAGATCAGCCGGTCGAGCTTGACCCGGCTTGGGTCCCAGTAGTGCGGGTTGGCGCTGTAGCGGATCTGTGAGTCTTTCTGGTAACGCTGGAACACGAAGGGCCCGGTGCCGATGGGTTTCTGGTTGATCTGGCTCGGGGTGCCGGCCTGGAGCAGTTGCTCGGCGTATTCGGCGGAAAGGATCGCGGCGAAGCTCATGGCCAGGTTCTGGATGAAGGCCGCATCCACGGTATTGAGGGTCATGACTACGGTCAGCGGGTCGGTCTTTTCGACCCGGGCGATGTTCTTGTTCAGGCTCATGCCGTTGAAGTAGGGAAACTCCGTCGGGTAAGCCTTGCGGAATGGATGTTCGGCGTCGAGCATGCGGTTGAAGGTGAACAGTACGTCGTCGGCGTTGAGGTCTCGGCTCGGCTTGAAATAGGGCGTGCTATGGAACTTCACCCCTTCGCGAAGGTGAAAACTGTAGGTGAGGCCGTCCTCGGAAATGTCCCAGCTCTTGGCCAGCGCTGGCAGCACGTTGGTGGCGCCTCTTTCGAACTCCACCAGGCGGTTGTACAGCGGCTCGGCGGCATCGTTGTCGGTAGCAGTGGTGTATTGGGCGGTGTCAAAGCCCGCCGGGCTGCCTTCGGAACAGAACACCAGGCTGCGTTCGGCGGCGGTGCCGAACGAACTGGCGGCCAACAGGCCGCTGCCCAGCAGGGCCGGGAAAATCCAGGAATGACGCATGACCGTACTTCTCCATTTTTGTTGTGATGAACAATGGGCCATGACTCCTTCCTGGAGCCTGTACAGGCCATTGATGCCAAACCACTACGTGCGGCAGGTGCCCGTTGGCAGACGCAGCTTCGCCTTGCACCGACCTTGAGGGTCGAGGGCCGGGCGGTAACTGCGTCGTACCTGAAATGCCTGTAGGAATCGGCTCTGAATTCGCAAGACAGTGCGCCAGTGGCGGGTCGTTGCGCAGTAGAGACCGAGCTCCAGCGGGCCGGGCTGGTAAAGCAACGGCGACGTCATGGACGTCGCCGTTGCAGAACCTTATTTGCCGATGCTGACGCCGTAGAAGGAGTTCAAGCCAAAGGGGCTGATTTTGAAATCCTGCACGTTGGCGCGCATGGGTTGGAACACCGTCGAGTGAGCGATAGGTGTCATCGGTACTGCATCTTTGAGGATGTGTTGCGCCTGCTTGTACAGCTCGGTGCGCTTGGCTACATCAGAGGTAGCCTTGGCTTGCTTGATCAGGGCGTCGTAAGGCTTGTCGCACCATTTCGAGAAGTTGTTGCCGTTCATTGCATCGCAACCGAACAGGGTGCCGAGCCAGTTGTCGGGGTCACCATTGTCGCCGCTCCAGCCGATGATCATCGCCTGGTTCTCGCCGCCCTTGGAGCGCTTGATGTACTCGCCCCACTCGTAGCTGACGATGTTCACTTTCAGGCCGATCTTCGCCCAGTCCGACTGCAGCATTTCGGCCATCAGCTTGGCGTTGGGGTTGTAGGGACGCTGTACCGGCATGGCCCACAGGGTGATCTGGGTGCCTTCCTTGATGCCGGCTTCCTTGAGCAGCTCCTTGGCTTTCTCGGGGTCGTACTTGGCGTCCTTGATGGTGGTGTCATAGGACCACTGGGTTGGAGGCATGGCGTTGACCGCCAGCTGGCCGGCGCCCTGGTACACCGAATCGATGATCTGCGGCTTGTTCACCGCCATGTCCAGCGCCTGGCGCACCTTGAGGTCGGCCAGCGGGTTGGCATCGGTACGGCCCTTGAGGACCGGCATCACGTTGTAGGCGATGTAGCCGAGGTTGAAGCCTGCCTGCTCAGGCATCTTCAGGGTCTTGTCTTCCTTGAGGGCCTTGAGGTCGGCCGGACGCGGGAAGAGGGTGACCTGGCATTCGTTCTTCTTCAGCTTCTGGATACGCACCGAGGGGTCGGTGGTGATGGCGAAGATCAGGTTGTCGATCTTCACGTCTTCAGGCTTCCAGTAGTCCTTGTTGCCGGTGTAGCGGATGTTGGAGTCTTTCTGGTAGCTCTTGAACACGAAGGGGCCAGTGCCGATCGGCTTCTGGTTGATGTCGCTGGCCTTGCCTTCCTTGAGCAGCTTGTCGGCGTATTCGGCGGACTGGATCGAGGCGAAGCTCATGGCCAGGTTCTGGATGAAGGCTGCGTCCACGGTCTTGAGGGTGAACTTGACGGTCTTGTCGTCGACTTTCTCGACCTTGGTGATGTTGGTGTCCATCCCCATGTCGGTGAAATACGGGAATTCGGTGGGGTAGGCCTTACGGAACGGCATGTCCTTGTCGATCATGCGGTTGAAGGTGAACAGCACGTCGTCGGCGTTGAAAGTACGGGTCGGGGTGAAGTACGGCGTGGTGTGGAACTTGACGCCTTCGCGCAGGTGGAAGGTGTAGGTCAGACCGTCGTCCGAGATGTCCCAACTGGTGGCCAGGCCCGGAATGACCGCGGTGCCGCCACGTTCGAACTGGCTGAGGCGGTTGTAGAGGGTTTCGGCTGAGGCGTCGAAGTCGGTTCCGGTGGTGTACTGGCCAGGGTCGAAACCGGCCGGGCTCCCTTCAGAGCAGAACACCAGGTTAGTCGCCGCTTGGGCGAAGGGTGCGCTGGCGAGCAAGCCGGCGCTGACTAATAACGGAAGGACTGCTTTCTTGAACATGGTGGCCTCATGATTTGTTGTCATTTTTGGTGTAGAGGGCGACCTTGTGAGTCGACCCGCCGATACTTATGCAGCCCTCATACCCAATGCAAGATGCAGGGCTGCCACAAGTCTCAAAGAGTGGAACGAACGTACAGGAATGACGCATTTGTATAAATCTTGACGCATTTGATCGTTTGCGCCGGTGTTTTGTGGTGCATGCGCTGCCTTTTCACGGGGCAATCGAAGCCCATCGCGCCCACTCTTGGTGCGGTGCTGGCTGGTGTGCCGGGTGATGCTTGGCCCAGGCGCCCGGCCTTGTCTGACCGGATGGAGATGGGCGGCTGGGTGAGGGAGGCCGTGGAGAACGGATGCCCGCAATTTTGCTGGCGATGGCGCGTGCTCGGCACATCGTCGCAGGTGCTGAATTCGGGGCTCGCAGTGAGGTTGTCACTGTGGAGGTCGCTGCGGGTTTGTGACGGCGTAGTGCCGCGGATCAGACCAGTTGTCTGCCAAACCTGGAGCGGAAAGGTCTTATCCATGCAAACCTCATTTTTTCTTTTTCTAGGGCATATCTGAGGATTGGCCTTGTGGGCCATGGAAACTCGCCTTCTTATGGGGAGTGGATGCAGCCCCATGGACCCTGTGCGGCGACGGCGATCGCTTTGTTGTGTTGTTGATAGTCGATTCGCCGATGCCGAAATTAAGTCATGCTGAAATCGTGGTCAACGAAAATTAAGCGTGACTAACATTTCTCCTTGTGCACAGGTTTGTCCCAGGGGTTCGACTGACGGCCGTGCGCTGGGCTCAGGCCGCGGAATGGTCGTCGAACAGGCCCATGGTGGTGACGGTCAGGACTTCTGCCGGGCCATTGCCGACGTTGGCCAGGCAATGAGTCTTGGTGGCGTCGAAGTGCACCGAGTCACCGGCACTCAGGGGATATTGACTGCCCTCGATGGTGTAGACGATCTGTCCTGAAAGCACGTAGGAGAACTCCGAGCCGTCATGGGAAATCAGCTCGGACTGGTAGCCCACCGGTATGTTCATCTTGACCGCGTTGATCAGGTTTCCGGGAAAGGAGCTGGACAGGCGCTCGTAGGCCAGTGGCTGGCCTTCGATGGTGTAGCGCACCCGCTTGCCGTCGTGGGAGTCGGGTTGCGCCTGGATCGGCTGGTCGAACAGGGCGTTCAGCGGAACGTTCAGAGACTTGGCGATATTGACCAGGGAAGAGATCGATACACCCGTGAGATTACGCTCTGCCTGGGAGAGGAAACTGGCGGTCAGACCGGATTCGCTGGCGATCTGGCGCAGGGTTTTCTTGGCGGCGCGGCGATAGCGACGCAGGCGTTCGCCGATGCGATCTGCGGTCATTGAAGAGACTCTTATAGGAAAGAAGCAGTATACCCGGCGGACGTCAGCAACATCTGAGCTGCTGCGTACCGCGGGGCATAACTCTAACACCACAAAGCCGGGTTCCCCCCGGGTCCGGGTTGAAATAGCCGGTAACGAAAAACGGCGATAACCTTGATGCCGCAGGTTATCGCCGTTGGAAGACGCAGGGAAAAGGTCAGGGCATCAGCACTTCGATGGCGCCGTCGGCGGTCATGCTGACCTGGCTGGTGCCGGCCTCGACTTCTGGTGTCACTGGGGCTGAATCCATGCTGGCGGCCTTCATCATCATCGGCGCGCGCATGTAAGGCTGTGGATAGCCATTGCTGTTGAGGTTCAGGTTGACGATCTTGTAGCCCTTGCCGCCCAGGGCCTCGGTGGCCAGTTGCGCTCGGGCCTTGAAGGCCTTGACCGCATCCTTGAGCAACGCGTCTTCGCTGGCCTTGCGGGTCGGGTCGGCGATGGCGAAGTCCATGCCACCCATCTTCAGGTCGCCCAGCAGTTCACCGGTGAGCTTGGACAGCGCGGCGAAGTCGGAGCTTTCCAGGCGCAGTTCGGCGCGCTCACGCCAGCCTGTGATCTTCTGGCCCTTGCCGTCGTAGATCGGGTAGCTGTTGCGGCTGCCCTGGCGCAGGGTCACGTCCTTGACCTGGCGCGCCTGGTCTAGGGCCTTGTTCATGGTGGTGGTGATTTCTGCGGCGAGCTTGGCCGGGTCGGTGTTCTGCGATTCGCTGTAGAGGGTCACGATCATCAGATCCCGAGCCACTTCCTGGCTGACTTCGGCGCGCAGGGAAATCTGGTTGTAGTGCAGTTCATCGGCGGCCAGGGCGGGCAGGCTGGTGAGGGTGCCGGCGCTGAGTGCGAGAAGGGCGACGCTGCGACTGAAATGCTGCATGAAAACTCCTTGAGTGCGGTCCGCAGGATAAGGTCAGAGCCTGGGTGAAACCTTCAGACTGTGGTTTTTATTCCTCGTTGCGGCCAATTACAACTTTGATACACATGATCGCCATGGATCGTCCGCGGCCGCTCAAGCCAGTGTGGCGCTTTGCCGCAGTTTTGCCTGTGCCGGGGGCTGCTTGGTTATACTCCCGGCGATTGCCCTGGAGCGCTCATCAGGAGAGCTCATGCTCGCCCCCGTAAAATTGCTGTCCGCAACCCGTCAGAACCTCTGGCGCCTGACCTTTATCCGTACCCTGGTGCTGGCCGCTCAGGCCGGTTCGGTGGGGCTCGCCTACTGGCTGGACCTGCTGCCGCTGCCCTGGTTGCAACTGGGCGTGACCCTAATGTTTTCCATGGTGTTGTGCGCTTTCACCGCGATCCGCCTGCGCACCTCGTGGCCGGTGACGGAGCTGGAATACGCCCTGCAACTGGCCTGTGACCTGTTTATCCACAGTGTCCTGCTGTACTTCTCCGGTGGTTCCACCAACCCCTTCGTCTCCTATTACCTGGTGCCCCTGACCATTGCCGCGGTGACCTTGCCGTGGCGCTACTCGGTGGTCCTGTCGGGTATCGCCCTGACGCTCTATACCCTGTTGCTGGCGCGTTTCTACCCGTTGCAGACCTTCCCCATCGCCCGGGAGAACCTCCAGGTCTACGGCATGTGGCTGAGCTTTGCCCTGGCTGCGGCGGTGATCACCTTCTTCGCTGCACGCATGGCAGAAGAGCTGCGCCGCCAGGAAGAACTGCGGGCGATCCGGCGCGAAGAGGGGCTGCGCGACCAGCAATTGCTGGCAGTGGCGACCCAGGCCGCCGGTGCCGCCCACGAATTGGGCACGCCCCTGGCGACCATGAGCGTGCTGCTCAAGGAAATGCGCCAGGACCATTCCGACCCGCTGCTGCAGGATGACCTCGGCGTGCTCCAGGACCAGGTCAAGCTGTGCAAGGAAACCCTGCAGCAACTGGTGCGCGCGGCCGAGGCCAATCGCCGCCTGGCGGTGGACATGCAGGAAGTCACCCAGTGGCTGGACGAAGCCTTGAACCGTTGGCACCTGATGCGCCCGGAAGCCAGCTACCGTTTCCATCTGTTGGGCGAGGGGCCGGTGCCGCGCCTGGCGCCGCCGCCGGACCTGACCCAGGCCCTGCTCAATCTGCTGAACAATGCCGCCGATGCCTGCCCCGAAGGCCTGGAAGTACGCCTGGACTGGGACGCGGAAAACCTCACCATCAGTATTCGTGACCACGGTGCCGGAGTACCCTTGGCCATCGCCGAACAGATCGGCAAACCGTTTTTTACCACCAAGGGCAAAGGCTTCGGCCTGGGCCTGTTTTTGAGCAAGGCCAGCGTGACCCGCGCTGGAGGCTCAGTGAAACTCTACAGTCATGAGGAAGGCGGAACGCTCACCGAGCTGCGCCTGCCCCGTGCCGCCCGAGGAGACGACCATGAGTGAAGAGATCCAAGTCGAAGGCGAGGAACTGCCGCACCTGTTGCTGGTGGATGATGACGCCACCTTTACCCGCGTGATGGCCCGTGCCATGAGCCGCCGCGGTTTTCGCGTGAGCACCGCCGGTTCCGCCGAGGAGGGCCTGGTCATTGCCCAGCAGGACCTGCCGGACTACGCCGCGCTGGACTTGAAGATGGATGGCGACTCCGGGCTGGTGCTGTTGCCCAAGCTGCTGGAGCTGGACCCGGAGATGCGGGTACTGATACTCACCGGCTATTCGAGCATCGCCACCGCGGTGGAAGCGATCAAGCGTGGCGCCTGCAACTACCTGTGCAAGCCGGCGGATGCCGACGATGTACTGGCCGCGCTGCTCTCCGAACACGCCGATCTCGACACCCTGGTGCCGGAAAACCCGATGTCGGTGGACCGCTTGCAGTGGGAACACATTCAGCGCGTGTTGACCGAACACGAAGGCAACATCTCCGCCACTGCCCGGGCCCTGGGCATGCACCGCCGTACCTTGCAGCGCAAATTGCAGAAGCGTCCCGTGCGTCGCTGAACCGCGACTGAACGAATGTCCGCTGGGCGTCGTGAAAAAGCGAGCCGATCTACTATGATCGGCTCAACGCTTGCCCTTCTTCCTATCGAGCCTCAACGATGAATCAGAACGCTGAATACTCCGCGGTCAACGATGCCGTGCGCGGGCAATTCTTTCGCCGGGTCTGGGCCATGATCACGCCGTACTGGCGCAGTGAGGAAAAGGGCAAGGCCTGGCTGTTGCTGGTTGCGGTGATCGGCCTGTCGCTGTTCAGCGTGGCCATCTCGGTGTGGATCAACAGCTGGTACAAGGACTTCTACAACGCCTTGCAGAAAAAGGACGAAGCGGCGTTCTGGCACTTGATCCTGTATTTCTGCGGAATTGCCGCGGTGGCGATCCTGGGGGCGGTGTATCGTCTGTACCTGACCCAGATGCTGACCATCCGCTGGCGGGCCTGGCTCACCGAGAAGCACTTTGCCCGCTGGCTGGGCCACAAGAACTACTACCAGTTGGAGCAGGGCGGCTACACCGACAACCCGGACCAGCGGATTTCCGAAGACCTCAACAGCTTTACCAGCAATACGCTGTCCCTGGGCCTGGGGCTGATCCGCAACATTGTCAGCCTGGTGTCCTTCTCGATCATCCTGTGGGGGGTGTCCGGCAGTATCGAGGTGTTCGGCTACACCATTCCCGGCTACATGTTCTGGTGCGCGCTGGTCTACGCCGCTGTCGGCAGCTGGCTGACCCACTTGATCGGGCGCCGCCTGATCGGCCTCAACAACCAGCAACAGCGCTTCGAAGCCGACCTGCGTTTTTCCATGGTGCGGGTACGGGAGAATGCCGAGAGCATTGCCCTGTATGACGGCGAGAAGAACGAGAACCAGCGTCTGAGCAGCCGTTTCGGCAAGGTCTGGCACAACTTCTGGGACATCATGAAGGTCTCCAAGCGCCTGACCTTCTTCACCGCCGGGTATGGCCAGATTGCGATCATTTTCCCCTTTATCGTGGCAGCCCCGCGGTACTTTTCCGGCAAGATCGAGCTGGGTGAGCTGATGCAGATCAACTCGGCATTCGGGAACGTTCAGGAGAACTTCAGCTGGTTCATCAGTGCGTATTCGGACCTGGCGGCCTGGCGCGCCACCTGTGATCGTCTGCTGAGTTTCCGCCAGGCCATGAGTGATAACGAAGAACGGCCCCCGGCTATCGACGTGCAGCATCAGGGCGAACAATTGTGCGTACGTGACCTGGGCCTGGACCTGGCCGATGGCCGGCATCTGCTGGCCGGCGCCGAAATGACCGTGAACCCAGGTGAGCGGCTCATGCTCAGCGGCCGTTCCGGCAGCGGCAAGAGTACCTTGCTGCGGGCCATGGGCCGGCTGTGGCCGGCCGGGCACGGGAGCATCCTGCTGCCGAACCAGCGTTACCTGTTCCTGCCGCAAAAGCCCTATCTGCCCATTGGCAGCCTGCGCGAAGCCTTGAGTTATCCACAGTCTGGCGACAGCTACCCCCAGGAGCGTTATGCACAGGTCCTGGAAACCTGCCGCTTGCCCCATCTGGTGGCGCGCCTGGACGAGAGCAATCACTGGCAGCGCATGTTGTCGCCGGGCGAGCAGCAACGCCTGGCCTTTGCCCGGGCCTTGCTCTATGCACCGCAGTGGCTGTACATGGATGAGGCCACCTCGGCCATGGACGAAGAGGACGAAGCCACCTTGTATCAGGCGCTGATCGATCAGTTGCCGGGCCTGAGCATTGTCAGCGTCGGCCATCGCAGCAGCCTCAAGCGCTTCCATCCACGGCTCGTTCGTATCGAGCAGGGGCATCTGCAAGAGCAGACTCTCACGGCCTGACGGAGGGCCGAGCGCTAGCCTCAAGCCCAGCGCCCTTGCACCGCCGGTGCAAGGGCGCTGGGCCGTTTCGCGAGCGAGCCTGTTCCTACAGGCCGCGATCAGCCCTGGTGCAGGATCGAACGGTCCACACGTACGGCCAACTGGCCGCTGCCCGGCTTCGCGTTGAAGGCCACGTTGCCATGTTCATCCACGCTGGCTCGGGCGATCGGGGCGCCATTGAGCAGCAGCTCCAGTGGTGCATCCTTGAGAGACTGGCCGGAGGCCAGTTGCAGTTTCAGGTTGATAGCCATGGTGATCTCCTTATCAGGCGTTGCTGTCGATGAAGTGGCTGGCGTTCTTGTCGATGGAGCCGACCAGCTCCGGTGAACCACCACGGAACTGGCGGAACACATTGCGCCCGGTGGCGCTGCTGTTGCTGGTACCGGCCGGAATGCTCAGGGTTGGCTGGAAGCTGTCGCTCAGTTCCACATAGGCCGACCAGGGGCCGATGTAGGACTCGTTCAACCCGTTGGTTTCGCTGAGGGCGTAGCGCACCGCGTGGCCTGGCAGCCAGTTGGGTTCGCTGGGGCTGTGGCTCTGCCAGCCATCGGCGAGGATCACCGGAACCGCGCTGGGGGTTTCCAGGTAGCCGGTCGGCTTGTTCGGGCTGTAGTTCTGCAGCAGCAGGTAGGTGCTCCAGCCCCACCAGTTGTCGATGGTCTTGCTGTCATTGAGGTTGTTGACGTCGCTGCGGCGCAGGACCTTGTCGCCACTCATCACGAACAGTGGCGAGAAGTTGCCGGTTTTCGCGGCATTCAGGTCCGGCAGGGTTTTCAGGGCTGCGTAGCTGGCGGGTGCGGGGAGGTTGCCGCTGAGGTAGCTGGCGAAGATTTCGTCTGCCGAACTCTGCACAGCCATCTTCACTTGCTGGCGATTGCGATGGTCGACGCTGTCGAAGTAGCGCTTGTCGCCATAGGCGTGCCAGCGATCGCCCTGGGCGTTGCTGACATTCAGGCCGAACTTGCTGTCCTCGTCATGCATGAAGCGGGTAATCAGCGAACCCAGGTCGCTGGGGGTGACGACTGCCGCCACCTGTTTGCGCGGCACCCGTACGTGGCCGGAGGAGAACAGATCGGTGAGGAAATGGTCGGCGAAGGCGTTCATTGCGTAAGCCAGTTCCAGTTGCTTGTCGTCCGCGCTCTTGCCCGCCAGTACCGCTTGCTGCAGCGCTGCGGTATGCCCTGCGGTGTAGGCAGCCAGGGCCCACTCGCCGAAGTGATCGGCGTTGTTGGCCGCCAGCTTCAGGTAGCGCCCCAGGGGGAACAGGGCGGATACCACGCTGCCGCCGCCGGTTATCTTGTTCCACTCCTCGGACAGGGTGTCGCCCAGGGCGTCATAGGCTTCATGGGGCTGCTTGCCGTCGCGGATCGCCTGGTTGGCGGCGACGATTTCCTTTTGCATCACTGCAAGGATCTGCCGGGCTTCGTCTTTCGCCGCCGGCAGTACCGCAAGGGAGTTGAACGCCGCGATAAAGCGCTGCACTCGATCACTGGGGGTTGCACCTTCGCAGATCGGCTGCTCGGGAATGCCATAGAAGTCGCCCCCCAGGGCCACCACCTGGCCGTAGGTCAGCGCCAGGCCGTTAGGCAGGTGCAGTTCGACCTGCCACGCCGGGATGGCCGGTGCATCCTTGACGAAGCGCAGCAGGGTGCTGTCGCCGATGGCTGTGTGTTCGCCGCCCTCGAAACGCAGCTGTGGCTGGCCCTTGGTGGTTTTTTGTGCAGAACGAGGCAGGTCTTCCGGGCGGTGGTACTTGATGGTGTGGTGGCCATCGGCGACCAGTACCAGGGTGTCGCCATCGCCGGAAATGGCGATGCCTTGTTCACTGAACAGGCGGTCCAGGTCGGCGACGATCTTGCCCGCGTGTTGTGGCTGTTGCTGCTTCTGTGCAGAGAGTCCTGACATTTCTAGCTCCTTGATATGTCATGGGGATATATCCTTATTTAACTGTATGCATATACAGTTAAATCGAGCATAGAGGAAAACGTTTTCCCGTCAAGAAGCGAATGCACCGCTGCAGCATTTTTTCTTTCGACCCGCAATGGAGCCGCAGGCTGGGTACTGCGTGGGGCAGGCAGATCCCATGGAAGCGAGGCTCCAGACGCCAGCGTGCGGATTGAATTATCATTAGCGCCCTAACGACAGGCTCAAGGTCCACCCGCCCATGCTGGCTATTTTTCTCGAAACCCTGACGATCACGGCGCCGGTCTTTGCCATGTTGCTGCTCGGCCTGTTGCTCAAGCGGGTGGAATGGATCGACGACAACTTCATTCATACGGCCTCGGCCCTGGTGTTCAACGTCACCATGCCGGCGCTGCTGTTTCTCGGCATTGTCCATGCCGATCTGCATTCATCGTTGAAACCCGGGGTGCTGATCTATTTCTCATTGGCCACCCTGGCGTGCTTTGGGCTGGCCTGGGGCTGGGCGATCTGGCGTTGCCCCAAGGCCGACCGCGGGATCTATACCCAGGGCGCGTTTCGCGGCAATAACGCGATCATCGGCCTGGCCCTGGCAGCCAGCATGTACGGCGATTACGGCATTTCCCTGGGCGCAGTGCTCGCAGCCCTGGTGATCCTGTTCTACAACACCCTCTCGACCATCGTCCTGGCGGTCTACAGCCCGGTGATCAAGTCCGATCCCTGGAGCATCTTCAAGAGCGTTGTCAGCAACCCGCTGATTGTCAGTGTGCTGGTGGCCGCACCGTTCGCCTACTGGCAGATCGGCATTCCCAACTGGCTGGAAACTTCGGGGCGCTACCTGGCGCAGATGACTCTGCCCCTGGCGCTGATCTGCATTGGCGGCACCTTGTCCCTGGCAGCCTTGCGCAACAGCGGCGAGCTGGCGATGAGCTCCAGTTTGCTGAAGATGGTCAGCCTGCCGGCCCTGGCGACCCTGGGGGCCTGGCTGTGCGGGTTTCGCGGGGCGGAGTTGGGGATCCTGTTCCTGTACTTTGGCAGCCCCACCGCGGCGGCCAGTTTTGTCATGGCCCGGGCGGCCAATGGCAACCACGAACTGGCGGCGGCGATCATCGTCATCACCACGGTGATGGCGGCGGTGACCACCAATATCGGGATTTTCCTGTTGCAGTGGGGTGGGTGGATCTAGGCTTTGCCGCGAGCCGGCTCCTGCACGGCTATTGCGTAGGAGCCGGCAGCAGGTTCACTGCGGTTGCTGATAGGTGTCTATCACTTCCTGGGCCGCGCGAAACGCATCGATGGCCGCCGGCACTCCGGCATACACCGCGCAATGCAGCAGCGCTTCACGAATCTCTTCGACACTGCAGCCGTTGTTCAGTGCGCCGCGCACGTGGCCCTTGAGTTCCTGTGGGCACTTGAGTGCGGTCAGGGTCGCCAGGGTGATCAGGCTGCGGGTCTTGAGCGGCAGGCCCTCACGGTTCCATACACCGCCCCAGGCATGCTCGTTGACGAAGTCCTGCAAGGGCTGGGTGAATTCGGTGGCGTTGCCCAGGGCGCGATCGACGAACGCATCGCCCATGACCTGGCGACGCATCTGCAATCCGCTTTTCTTGTTCTCGCTCATGGTGCTTCCTTCTTGTGTTGGCGGCGCCAGGCTCGCAGCGAACTGAACAGCAGGAACGCCACCAGCGCTGGCAGGACGAAAAACAGCATCAGGTGTTCCAGCTTGCCGGCCAGAGGCATGCCGGTGGTGAAGGACACCACATGCAGCCCGTAAGCCAGGTACAAGCCCAGAAACAGCAGGCCTTCGGCCCGGGTCACGCGGTATCCGGAATAGAACACCGGCAGGCACAGCACGGCCACGCCGAGCATGACCGGCAGGTCGAAGTCCAGGGCATTGGGCGAGACCGAAAGAGGTGTCGGTGCCACCAGGGCGGTGAAGCCCAGCACTCCCAGCAGGTTGAACAGGTTGCTGCCGATGATGTTGCCCACGGCAATCTCGCGCTGGCCGCGCAGGGCCGCCAGCAGCGAAGTGGCGAGTTGGGGCAGGGAGGTGCTGACGGCGATCACGGTCAGGCCCATGACCCGCTCGGAAAGCCCCAGGTCGTCGGCCACGGAGACGGCGGCGCCCAGTAGCAAGTGCCCGGCGAAGACCAGCAGGCCGAGGCCGAGCAGGACCATCAGCAGGCTGCTGATGCGCGGTGCCCAACTGCGCTGGCCGGCTGGTGCGGGTGAGTGGGGGCGGTGCGAATGGCGGGACTGGCGCAACAGCAGGCCCAGGTACAGCACCAGGGCTGCCAGCAGGATCAGGCCGTCGCTGGGGCTGAGTTGTTCGTTGTAGGCCAGCACGAACACCAGCAGGCTGGCGCCGATCATCAGCGGGATGTCCAGGCGCACCAGTTGCCGCGAGACCCGCAGCGGGATGATCAGCGCGGACAGGCCGAGGGTCACCAGGATGTTGAAAATGCTGCTGCCGATCACGCTGCCCACGGCAATGTCGGTGTTGTCGGCCAGGGTCGCCTGCAGGCTGATGGCCATTTGTGGCGCGCTGCTGCTGAAGGCGACGATGCTCAGGCCGATGATCAGTGGGCGCATGTGCAGGCGTGCAGTCAGGCGGATGGCCGCGCGCACCAGCAGTTCGGCGCCGGCGATCAGCATCACCAGGCCGCTGATGAGCTGGATCAGGCTGAGCAGGGGCAGTTCGGCAAAAGCGGTAATGGCGTGGGCTCCCGGGGTCAGTCGCTGAGGGCTTGGACGCGGACTTTGGCAGTTCCGCTGCGCAGCATGTCCAGTTGTTGGGCGGCGGCGCGGGACAGGTCGATCAGGCGGCCTCGGGTGTGCGGGCCTCGGTCGTTGATACGTACCACGACGCTCTTGTCGTTGCCCAGGTTGGTGACCTGTACCCGGGTGCCGAATGGCAGTTCGCGGTGGGCGGCGGTCAGGCCGTTCTGGTCGAAGGGCTCGCCACTGGCAGTGCGATTGCCGTGGTGCCGAGCGCCGTAATAGGAGGCGGTGCCGGTTGTGTCATAACCTCGGGGGTCGATGACGTGGCTGGTGGCGCAGCCGGTGAGCAGAGCGAGCAGGGCGCTAGTGGCAACCAGACGCTTCATTCGGGAGCTCCGATGGTTGATGTGGCGAGGGAGCGTACTCCCGCTGGTCTGTCTGGCAGACCGCAAGCCGACGGCGATGTTCCTTGCTGGAGCGTCGCCGGCCGGTTTGCAGTCGCTGTCGGACCGAGCGGGAGCTCGCTCCCTCGTCACGCGCAAGCGGCCGGGGCCGCTTGCGGTTAAACCCCGATCAGCCCTCGAGCTTGCTCTTCAGCAGCTCGTTGACCTGTTGCGGGTTGGCCTTGCCTTTGGATGCTTTCATCGCCTGGCCGACGAAGAAGCCGAACATCTTGCCGCGCTTGGCCTCATCGGCGGCACGGTACTGTTCGACCTGTTCGGCGTTGGCTGCGAGCATCTCATCGAGCACCGCAGAGATCGCGCCGCTGTCGGTGACTTGCTTGAGGCCACGCTTGTCGATGATCTCGTCGGCATTGCCTTCGCCATTGGCCATGGCTTCGAACACGGTCTTGGCGATCTTGCCGGAGATGGTGTTGTCCTTGATCCGCAACAGCATGCCGCCCAGTTGTTCGGCCGAGACCGGGGCTTCGTCGATTTCCAGGCCCTGCTTGTTCAGCAGGCTGCCCAGCTCGACCATGACCCAGTTGGCGGCGAGCTTGGCGTCACCGGCGATGCTGGCGACCTTCTCGAAGTAGTCCGCCTGCTCACGGCTGGTGGCCAGCACGCTGGCGTCGTAGACCGACAGGCCGAACTGCTCCTGGAAGCGTTCGCGTTTCTGTGGTGGCAGTTCCGGCAGGGTGGCACGTACCTGGTCGAGGAAGGAATCCTCGATGACCACGGGCAGCAGGTCCGGGTCGGGGAAGTAACGGTAGTCGTTGGCTTCTTCCTTGCTGCGCATCGGACGGGTTTCGTCCTTGTTCGGGTCGTACAGGCGGGTCTGCTGGATCACCTTGCCGCCGTCCTCGATCAGCTCGATCTGGCGCCGGATCTCGGAGTTGATGGCCTTCTCGATGAAGCGGAACGAGTTGACGTTCTTGATCTCGCAGCGGGTGCCGAACTCGACCTGGCCCTTGGGGCGGATCGAGACGTTGCAGTCGCAACGCAGGGAGCCCTCGGCCATGTTGCCGTCGCAGATGCCCAGGTAGCGCACCAGGGCGTGGATCGACTTGACGTAGGCCACGGCTTCCTTGGCGCTGCGCATGTCAGGCTCGGAAACGATTTCCAGCAGCGGCGTGCCGGCACGGTTCAGGTCGATGCCGGTGGCGCCGTTGAATTCTTCGTGCAGGCTCTTGCCGGCGTCTTCTTCCAGGTGCGCGCGGGTGATGCCGACGCGTTTCATGGTGCCGTCTTCCAGAGGGATGTCCAGGTGGCCCTTGCCGACGATCGGCAACTCCATCTGGCTGATCTGGTAGCCCTTGGGCAGGTCCGGGTAGAAGTAGTTCTTGCGGGCGAACACGTTGTGCTGGCCGATCTCGGCGTCTACCGCCAGGCCGAACATCACCGCCATGCGCACCGCTTCCTGGTTCAGCACTGGCAGCACGCCGGGCATGCCCAGGTCGATCAGGCTGGCCTGGGTGTTGGGCTCGGCACCGAAGGCGGTGGAGCTACCGGAGAAAATCTTCGATTGAGTGGTGAGCTGGGTATGAATCTCCAGCCCGATCACGACTTCCCATTGCATGTGTGTCTCCTCAGAAGCCGGTTGGGGTGCGGGTGTGCCAGTCAGTGTTCAACTGATACTGGTGCGCAACGTTGAGCAAGCGGCCTTCCTGGAAATACGGAGCGAGCAGTTGCACGCCGACCGGCAAGCCGTCGACGAAGCCGGCCGGCATCGACAGGCCCGGCAGGCCCGCGAGGTTGGCGGTGATGGTGTAGACGTCTTCCAGGTATGCAGCGACCGGGTCGCTGCTCTTGGCGCCGAGCTTCCAGGCCGGGTTGGGCGTGGTCGGGCCGAGGATGATGTCGACTTCGTTGAACGCGGTCATGAAGTCGTTCTTCACCAGGCGGCGGATTTTCTGCGCCTTGAGGTAGTAGGCATCGTAGTAGCCGGCGGACAGTGCGTAGGCACCGACCATGATCCGGCGCTGCACTTCGCTGCCGAAGCCTTCGCCGCGGGAGCGCTTGTACAGGTCTTCCAGGTTTTCCGGGTTCTCGCAACGGTAGCCGAAGCGCACGCCGTCGAACCGCGACAGGTTGGAAGAGGCTTCCGCCGGGGCGATCACGTAGTACGCAGGGATGGCGTGCTGCATGTTCGGCAGGCTGATTTCCTTGATCACCGCACCGAGCTTTTCCAGCTCCTTGATGCTGTTGTGGATCAGCTCGGCGATGCGCGGGTCCAGGCCGGCGCTGAAGTATTCCTTCGGCACGCCGATGCGCAGGCCCTGCAGCGAGCCGGTGAGGCCGGCGCTGTAGTCCGGCACCGGTTCATCGATGCTGGTGGAGTCGTTCGGGTCGAAGCCGGCCATGCCTTGCAGCAGGATCGCGCAGTCTTCGGCGGTGCGCGCCAGCGGGCCGCCCTGATCGAGGCTGGAAGCGTAGGCGATCATGCCCCAGCGGGAAACGCGACCATAGGTCGGCTTCAGGCCGGTGAGGTTGCTGAAGGCGGCGGGCTGGCGGATCGAGCCGCCGGTGTCGGTAGCCGTGGCGGCTGGCAGCAGGCGCGCAGCGACCGCGGCGGCGGAACCACCGGACGAACCGCCGGGCACGTGTTCCAGGTTCCACGGGTTTTTCACCGCGCCGTACCAGCTCGACTCGTTGGCCGAGCCCATGGCGAATTCGTCCATGTTGGTCTTGCCCAGGGTCACGGCCCCTGCAGCGGCCAGCTTGGCGACCACGGTGGCGTCGTAGGGCGCCTTGAAGTTGTCGAGCATCTTCGAGCCGCAGCTGGTGCGGATGCCCTGGGTGCAGAACAGATCCTTGTGGGCGATCGGCGCGCCCAGCAGGGCACCGCTCTCACCATTGGCGCGACGCTCGTCGGCGGCCTTGGCCTGGGACAGTGCCAGGTCCTGGGTGAGGCTGATGAAGCTGTTGATCTGCGGATCCAGCTGGGCGATGCGCGCCAGCAGGGTCTGGGTCAGTTCTACAGAAGAGAATTTCTTGTCGGCGAGGCCGCGGGCGATCTCGGCCAGAGTCATGTGATGCATTGCAGGCTCTTTCCCTTTAGTCGATGACTTTCGGAACCAGGTACAGGCCGCTTTCGACCGCTGGTGCGATGGACTGATAGGCCTCGCGATGATTGGACTCGGTCACAACGTCTGCGCGCAGGCGCTGGCTGGCTTCCAGGGGGTGGGCCAGGGGCTCGATACCGTCGGTATCGACTGCCTGCATTTCATCCACCAGCCCGAGAATGCTGTTCAGGGCGGAGGTGATGTGTGGAAGATCGCCTTCATTGAGCTTGATGCTGGCCAAATGAGCGATTTTTTCCACGTCGGAGCGTTCAAGCGCCATGGGATTCTCCAGTGGAAAACAAAAACGGATTTCGTCCGCGTGTTAGATTGTCGGAACACTACCGCATTTCTACGGTCTTATGGCCGCGATTGTGGGGGTTGGTGCACAGAAAAGCGGCCAATTTAACATATTGGCGCCTTGCCCAAAATCCCTGTCGTTGTTAGAGTTTGCCGCACTTTTTTACCCACGCGTTGCCTAGGGTCCCTTTCCCATGTTCAAGAAACTGCGTGGCATGTTTTCCAGCGATCTTTCCATTGACCTGGGCACTGCCAACACCCTTATTTACGTGCGCGAGCGCGGTATTGTCCTGAATGAACCATCGGTTGTGGCCATTCGGACCCACGGTAATCAGAAAAGTGTTGTCGCGGTTGGTACTGAGGCCAAGCGCATGCTCGGTCGTACCCCGGGCAACATCGCAGCCATTCGTCCGATGAAAGACGGCGTGATCGCCGACTTCAGCGTTTGCGAAAAGATGCTGCAGTACTTCATCAACAAGGTTCACGAAAACAGCTTTCTGCAGCCCAGCCCACGTGTGCTGATCTGCGTTCCATGCAAGTCCACCCAGGTTGAGCGTCGCGCCATCCGTGAATCGGCCCTTGGCGCCGGTGCCCGTGAAGTGTTCCTGATCGAAGAGCCGATGGCCGCTGCGATCGGTGCCGGCCTGCCGGTTGAAGAGGCCCGCGGTTCGATGGTCGTGGACATCGGTGGTGGTACCACTGAAATCGCCCTGATCTCCCTGAACGGTGTGGTCTATGCCGAATCCGTACGGGTTGGCGGCGACCGTTTCGACGAAGCGATCATCACCTACGTGCGTCGCAACTACGGCAGCCTGATCGGTGAGTCCACCGCCGAGCGCATCAAGCAGGAAATCGGCACCGCCTACCCGGGCGGCGAAGTGCGTGAAGTCGACGTCCGCGGCCGTAACTTGGCCGAAGGCGTGCCACGTGCCTTCACCTTGAACTCCAATGAAGTGCTGGAGGCTCTGCAAGAGTCTCTGGCAACCATCGTTCAGGCGGTGAAAAGCGCCCTGGAGCAATCGCCTCCGGAACTGGCCTCGGACATCGCCGAGCGCGGCCTGGTGCTGACCGGTGGTGGCGCGCTGCTGCGTGATCTGGACAAGCTGCTGGCCCAGGAAACCGGCCTGCCGGTGATCGTTGCCGAAGACCCGCTGACCTGTGTCGCTCGCGGCGGTGGCCGTGCATTGGAAATGATGGACAAACACACCATGGACCTGCTCTCCAGCGAATAACTTCGCCGGTTGCATCTATGCTGTTGCGCTCACAGGCAGCACTTTGCAGTGCTGCCTGTGGCGTTTATCTTCTGTCAATCTGCATCCAGGCCGGTTTGATGCCGTATGAATAAACACAACATTTGCCTGGGAGGAGCGGCCTATTAAACCGCTTTTCGCCAAAGGCCCCTCATTAGGCGTGCGCCTCCTGGTGCTGGTCGTTCTCTCGGTCGCACTGATGGTGGTCGATGCCCGCTTCACACTGCTCAAGCCAGTGCGTAGCCAAATGTCGCTGGTGTTGATGCAGTCCTACTGGATCACCGACCTGCCGCAGCGGCTATGGCAAGGCGTGGCCAGTCAGTTCGGCAGCCGTACCGAGCTGGTCGCTGAAAACGAAAAACTCAAGACCGAAAACCTGCTGCTGCAGGGGCGCATGCAAAAGCTCGCGGCCCTCACCGAGCAGAACGTGCGCCTGCGCGAGTTGCTCAATTCCTCGGCACTGGTCAACGAGAAGGTTGAAGTGGCCGAGTTGATCGGCATGGACCCGAACCCCTTTACCCACCGCATCATCATCAACAAGGGTGAGCGCGATGGCGTGTTCCTCGGCCAGCCGGTGCTCGATGCCCGTGGCCTGATGGGCCAGGTGGTGGAGTTGATGCCCTACACCTCCCGCGTACTGCTGCTCACTGACACCACCCACAGCATTCCGGTGCAGGTCAACCGCAACGGCCTGCGCGCCATCGCCAGCGGCACCGGCAATCCGGAGCGCCTGGAGTTGCGCCATGTGGCCGACACCGCGGATATAAAGGAAGGCGATCTGTTGGTCAGCTCCGGTCTGGGCCAGCGTTTCCCCGCTGGCTACCCGGTGGCCACGGTCAAGGAAGTGATCCACGACTCCGGCCAGCCGTTCGCCATTGTGCGGGCGGTACCCACCGCTGCGCTGAATCGCAGCCGCTACCTGCTGCTGGTATTCAGCGATCCGCGTACCGCCGAAGAGCGTGCCAACGACGCCGCCCAGGCCCAGGAAGCCCAGGACCAGCAGGGCGCCGGCGCCGCGCCAGTGGTCCCGGCCACCGTGCCCAAGCCGGCCGCGGCGGCAAACGCCGGGGCTGCGCCCGCCACTGCGACTCCTGCTGCGCCGGCGACCCCGGCCAAACCCGCGGCTCACGCTCCGGCCAAGCCGGTCCATAAACCTGTGGTGAAACCGGCCGCTGCCAAACCACCGGCAGCAGCACCGGCCACCACCGGAGGAAGAGAATAATGGCGGGTAGCACCTATTCGCGAAATGGCTGGATCGTCTGGTTGACCTTCCTTATCGGGCTGCTGCTCAGCGTTTCGCCCCTGCCGCAGTTCATGGAGATCCTGCGTCCGCTGTGGCTGGCGCTGTTGCTGGCGTTCTGGGCCCTGGCCCTGCCGCACAAGGTCGGCATGGTCACTGCCTGGTGCCTGGGGCTGGCAGAGGATGTGCTCTACGGCACCCTGCTGGGGCAGAATGCCCTGATCCTGACGCTGATCACCTTCCTTGTACTGTCTCTGCAACAGCGCCTGCGGATGTTCCCGATGTGGCAGCAGAGCCTGGTGATCCTGGTGATCTTCGGCCTGGCGCAGTTGGTGCAACTCTGGCTCAGCGCCCTGACCGGCAACCGCCAGCCGACCCTGGCCCTGGTGCTGCCGGCCCTGGTCAGTGCCTTGTTGTGGCCCTGGGTCAGCTTCGGCCTGCGCGGCTTGCGTCGACGTTTCAAAATCAATTAATTCGGTCAGGCATTGGCCCGCACCTCGACAGGGAGATGTCTTGATGAATCCGCTTTACCTCGCTTCCGGTTCGCCTCGTCGGCGTGAGTTGCTGACGCAGATCGGCGTGCCGTTCACCGCCATCAGTGCGGACATCGATGAAACCCCGCTAGCCGATGAGTCACCTGCCGCCTACGTCGAGCGCCTGGCCCGAGGCAAGGCTGCGGCGGGGCGCGGGCTGATCACCAGCAGTGAATCCCAGGCCCCGGCCTGTGTGCTGGGGGCCGACACCGCGGTAGTGCTCGATGGGCGGATTCTCGGCAAACCGCTGGATCAGGCTGATGCGTTGCAGATGCTCATGGCGCTTTCGGGGCGTGAGCATGAAGTGTTCACCGCCATTGCCCTGCTTGACGGTGAACGCTGCGAGTCGCGAGTGGTGCGCAGCCTGGTACGTTTTCGCCCGATCTCACCTGCAGAGGCCGCGCTCTACTGGGCCAGTGGCGAGCCCTGCGACAAAGCCGGTGGCTATGCTATCCAGGGACTGGCAGCGGTGTTCGTCGCCGGCCTCAATGGCAGTTATTCCGCGGTGGTCGGCTTGCCGGTGTGCGAAACCGCAGAACTGCTCGGGCATTTCGGCATACCCTGTTGGCAAAACCTTCCAGTGCGCTAAAGCGCCGTACCCGATTGCTGCGGCCCTCTATGAACACGCCTGAACGAGACACTGCCATGAGTGAAGAGATTCTGATCAACATCACGCCGATGGAATCACGCGTGGCGGTGGTCGAAAACGGAGTGCTGCAAGAGGTTCACGTCGAGCGCACCCAGCGCCGGGGGATCGTCGGCAACATCTACAAGGGCAAGGTGGTGCGGGTCTTGCCGGGCATGCAGGCGGCCTTCGTCGACATCGGCCTGGACCGGGCCGCGTTTATCCACGCCTCGGAAATTTCCACCCGCGAAGGCACGGCGGTAGAGAGCATCAGCGCTCTGGTGCACGAAGGGCAGAGTCTGGTGGTGCAAGTCACCAAGGACCCCATCGGTTCCAAGGGCGCGCGCCTGACCACTCAGTTGTCGATCCCTTCCCGCTATCTGGTGTACATGCCGCGTACCGCCCATGTCGGTATCTCGCTGAAGATCGAGGACGAAGCCGAGCGTGAGCGCCTGAAGCAGGTCGTCAGTGATTGCGTGGCCCAGGAAGGCATCAAGGAGGCCGGTGGTTTTATCCTGCGCACCGCCGCCGAAGGCGCCGGGGCCGATGAGATCATGATGGACATCCGTTACCTGCGCCGGCTCTGGGACCAGATCGGCGCGCAGATCAAGACCATCGGCGCGCCCAATGTGATCTACGAGGACCTGGGCCTGGCGCTGCGCACCCTGCGCGACCTGGTGAGCCCGAAGATCGAGAAGATCCGCATCGACTCCCGGGAAACCTTCCAGAAGACCACGGTGTTCGTGGCCGAACTGATGCCGGAAATCGCCGACCGCCTGGAGCACTACCCCGGCGAGCGGCCGATCTTCGACCTGTACGGCGTCGAGGACGAAATCCAGAAAGCCCTGGAGCGCAAGGTGCCGCTCAAGTCCGGAGGCTACCTGGTGGTAGACCCGGCGGAAGCCATGACCACCATCGACGTCAACACCGGAGCCTTCGTCGGTCATCGCAACCTTGAGGAAACCATCTTCAAGACCAACCTCGAGGCGGCCACCGCCATTGCCCGGCAACTGCGCCTGCGCAACCTGGGCGGGATCATCATCATCGACTTCATCGACATGGAAGATGAAGAGCACCAGCGCCAGGTATTGCGCACCCTGGAAAAGCAGCTGGAGCGTGATCACGCCAAGACCAACATCATCGGCATCACCGAGCTGGGCCTGGTGCAGATGACTCGCAAGCGTACCCGCGAGAGCCTGGAGCAGGTGCTGTGCGAGCCTTGCAGCAGTTGCCAGGGGCGGGGCAAGTTGAAAACCCCGGAAACCGTCTGTTACGAAATATTCCGAGAAATCCTCCGCGAGGCCCGGGCTTATCAGGCAGAAGGATATCGGGTGCTGGCCAATCAGAAGGTGGTCGACCGGCTGCTGGACGAAGAGTCGGGCAACGTGGCGGAGCTGGAGGGTTTTATCGGCCGGACCATCAGGTTCCAGGTCGAAACCATGTATTCCCAGGAACAATACGACGTGGTGCTGCTCTGATTCCGCGTGTTCTACATCCGTGGAAATGGCTGGCTTCAGCTTTTTGCATGACTTTTACCCTGGGAGCCAACTGAAATGGAGCGGCTGATGCGCCTGTTCACCACGCTGATTCGCTGGGGGCTTGGCTTCTGTGCGCTGGCGCTGGTGGCGACTGCCTTGTATGTCAGTCTGGGCCGGGAACTGACCCCGCTGGTGGCCGAGTACCAGCCCGAGGTCGAGGCCAAGGTGCAGCAGGCCGTGGGCTTGCCGGTGCATATCGGTAGCCTGGAGGGGCGCTGGAGCGGCTTGTCGCCGATCCTGCTGGCCCACGACGTGCAGGTGGGCGAGGGCGCCAATGCGCTGCGCCTGGATCAGGTGAGCGTGGCGCCGGATATGCTCGGCAGCCTGCTGGCCCGTGACCTGCGGATCGGCCGCCTGGAGCTCAGCGGCCTGAGCCTGAGCCTGAAAGAGGGCGCGGACGGCCAGTGGCAGCTTGAAGGCCTGCCGGTGCAACAGGACCAGCCGATGGACCCCCAGCAGTTGCTGGGCCGCCTGCAACAGGTTGCCGAGCTGTCGCTGCTGGACAGCCAGGTCACCTTGCAGCCTCTGGACCACCAGCCCGTGGCCCTGACCTACGTCGGGCTCAATCTGCGCAGCGGTACCAGCCGCCAGCGCCTGGACCTGCGCCTGACGCTGCCGGACGGCCAGCCCCTGGCAATGAACCTGCGGACCAGGATGCGGGCCGAGGCCTGGCGCGATGCCCAGGCCGACTTGTACCTGAGCCTGCCGCAAAGCGACTGGTCGCGTTGGGTGCCGGCCCGGCTGACCCGGGAGTGGAAACTCTCCGAGCTCAAAGCGGGTGGCGAGCTGTGGCTGAAGTGGGCCAAGGGTGGGGTGCAAAACGCCACGCTGCGCTTGAATGCCCCGCAATTCACCGGGGCCTATGCCGAGCGCACGCCGGTGTCCCTGAGCAACCTGGCGTTGAATGCCTACTTCCAGCGTGACGAGCAGGGCCTGCAGGTGCAGCTTGACTCCCTGGCGCTGAACCTCGGCGAGACCCGCTGGGAATCCCGTGTGCAGGTGCAGCAGCGCAACGCGACCGAGCAGCAGGAAGAACTCTGGCATGTGCAGGCCGACCGCCTGGACCTGAAGCCGATCACCCCGATCCTCGATGCCCTGGCGCCCTTGCCGGAAGGCCTGGCCACGGCCATCGACCGACTGAAAGTCACTGGCGGCCTGCGCAACGTGCTGCTCGACTACCGTCCCCAGAACACTGGCGACCAGCGCCTGAGCTTCGCCGCGAACCTCGACCGGGTTGGCTTCGATGCCTATCACGGTGCTCCGGCAGCACGAAATGTCAGCGGCAGCATCAGCGGCGACCTGGGCAAGGGCGAGCTGCGCATGGACAGCAAGGATTTCTCCCTGCACCTGTACCCGATCTTCGCCAAGCCCTGGCAGTACATCCAGGCCAACGCCACCCTGACCTGGAAGCTCGACAAGGAAGGCTTCACCCTGATTGCCCCCTACCTGAAGGTGCTGGGCGAAGAGGGCAAGATCGCCGGCGACTTCCTGATCCGCCTGCATTTCGACCACAGCCAGGAAGACTACATGGACCTGCGAGTCGGCCTGGTGGACGGCGATGGGCGCTACACCGCCAAGTACCTGCCCCAGGTGCTCAACGCCGGTGTGGATGAATGGCTGCGCACGGCGATCCTCAAGGGCGCGGTGGACCAGGGCTTCTTCCAGTACCAGGGTTCGCTGAACCATGACGCCGTCGAGGCCGCCCGCAGCATCAGCCTGTTCTTCAAGGTGCATGACACCGAGCTGGCGTTCCAGCCGGGCTGGCCGCACCTGACCAAGGTCAGCGGCGATGTGTTCATCGAAGACAGCGGCGTGCGCATCGTCGCCAGCAAAGGCCAGTTGCTGGACACCAAGGTGCGGGATGTCTTCGTCAACATTCCCCATGCTGCCAGCGGGCAGGACAGCCACATGTACATCGATGGCGCCTTTGCCGGTGGCCTGGGCGATGGCGTGAAAATTCTCCAGGAAGCGCCGATCGGCACCGGCTCGACCTTTGCCGGCTGGCATGGCGAGGGCGATCTGCAAGGCAAGCTGGATCTGGATATTCCCCTGGTCAAGGGCCAGGAGCCGAAGATCGTGGTGGCGTTCAAGACCGACAAGGCGCGCCTCAAGCTCAGTGAGCCTGAGCTGGAACTGACCCAGCTCAAGGGTGATTTCCGCTTCGATAGTGCCAAGGGCCTGAGTGGCGAGGGCATCAGTGCCCAGGCGTTCGAGCGGCCGGTCACGGCGCAGATCTTCGCCGATGGCAAGCCGGGCAAACCCAACACTCGAGTGGTTGCCAAGGGCCAGGTTGCGGTCAAGAAACTTACCGACTGGTTGCAAGTCGGCCAGCCGTTGCCGGTGTCCGGCGAGGTGCCCTACCAGTTGCAACTGAACCTGGACGGAGCCGACAGCCAGTTGATGGTCAGTTCCAGTCTCAAGGGCGTAGCGGTGGACCTGCCGGCGCCGTTCGGCATGGCGGCCAGCACCGGGCGCAACAGTGTATTTCGCATGACTCTGCAAGGGGGCGAGCGGCGCTACTGGTTCAACTACGGCGAACTGGCCGACTTCACCTTTGCGGCGCCCAGCGGCAAGCTCGCCGAGGGTCGGGGCGAGCTGTTCCTCGGCGATGGCGCGGCCTTGCTGCCGCCGGGTAAAGGGCTGCGGATACGAGGGATTCTCTCCGAGCTGGATGTGGAACCCTGGAAAGCCCTGGTGGATCGCTACGCCGGGCAGGATCCGGGAGGCAGCGCCAAACAGTTGCTCAGCAGTGCGGACTTCAAGGTCGGCAAGCTCAGTGCCTTCGGCACCACCCTGGACCAGGTCAACCTGTTGCTGGCGCGCAAGCCCGCTGCCTGGGAGTTGCAGATCGACAGCCAGCAGGCCAAAGGCAAGGTCGGGATTCCCGATGCCAAGGCGGCGCCGATGGCCATCGACATGGCGTACGTGCGCCTGCCGGCTGCCGATCCGGCAGCGCAGGCCGATGAAAATGCGCCCGACCCCCTGGCCTCGGTGGATCCCAAGAGCGTTCCGCCCCTGGATATTTCCATTGCCCAGCTGTTCCAGGGCCAGGACCTGATCGGCCGCTGGGCGCTCAAGGTGCGGCCGACGTCCAGGGGCATGGTCTTCAATGGCCTGGACCTGGGCCTCAAGGGCATGCAGTTGCAGGGCGAGGGCGGCTGGGAAGGCCAGGCCGGTGCCAGCAACAGTTGGTACCGGGGCCGCATTGGCGGCAAGAACCTGGCGGACGTGCTCAAGGGCTGGGGCTTCGCCCCGACCGTGACCAGTGAAGATTTTCACCTGGACGTCGATGGCCGTTGGCCGGGCTCGCCGGCCTGGGTGGGCTTGAAGCGCTTCTCCGGCAGCCTGGACGCTACCCTGCGCAAGGGCCAGTTCGTCGAAGTCGAGGGCGGGGCCCAGGCCTTGCGGGTGTTCGGCCTGCTCAACTTCAACTCCATCGGTCGCCGCCTGCGCCTGGACTTCTCCGACCTGTTCGGCAAGGGCCTGAGCTATGACCGGGTCCGGGGCGTGCTGGCGGCGAGCAATGGCGTTTACGTCACTCGCGAGCCGATCACCCTGACCGGGCCGTCGAGCAACCTGGAGCTCAATGGCACCCTGGACATGGTGGCCGACCAGGTCGACGCCAAGCTGCTGGTGACCTTGCCGGTGACCAACAACCTGCCGATTGCCGCGCTGATTGTCGGTGCGCCGGCGGTGGGCGGGGCGTTGTTCCTGATCGACAAGCTGATCGGTGACCGCGTGGCGCGCTTCGCCAGCGTCAAATACAACGTCAAAGGCCCATGGAAAGAGCCGAAAATCACCTTCGACAAACCGTTTTGAGAATCCTCGATTCGCGCCTATGGAGTAGCATGGCGGCCTACCCTACAAGGAGTTCGCCATGTCTCTTGCGGTGATTCAAATGGTCAGCCAGAGCGATGTCCTGGCCAATCTGCAGCAGGCTCGGAGCCTGCTCGAACAGGCTGCTGCCGGCGGTGCAAAGCTGGCCGTCCTGCCGGAAAACTTCGCCGCCATGGGGCGCCGCGACATGGCGGCCATCGGTCGCGCCGAAGCGCTGGGCGAAGGTCCGATCCTGCCATGGTTGAAACAGGCCGCCCGCGACCTCAGGTTATGGATAGTGGCCGGCACCTTGCCGTTGCCCCCCGTCGATCAGCCCGAGGCCAAGTCCAATGCCTGTTCGTTGCTGGTGGATGACCAGGGGCAGTTCGTGGCGCGCTACGACAAGCTGCACCTGTTCGACGTCGATGTGGCGGACAATCGCGGGCGCTACCGTGAATCCGATGACTATGCTCATGGAGACCGGGTGGTGGTGGCGGATACGCCGGTGGGGAGGGTCGGCCTTACAGTCTGTTATGACCTGCGCTTTCCCGAGCTGTACAGCGAGTTGCGCGCCGCTGGCGCCGAGTTGATCACCGCGCCTTCGGCGTTTACCGCGGTCACCGGTGCGGCCCATTGGGAGGTGCTGATTCGCGCCCGTGCCATCGAGACCCAGTGCTATGTGCTGGCGGCGGCCCAGGGCGGCGTGCATCCCGGCCCACGGGAAACCTACGGCCATGCCGCGATCGTCGACCCCTGGGGGCGGATAGTGGCGCAACAGGATCAAGGTCAAGGCGTGCTGCTGGCCGAGCGCGACAGCAGCGAACAGGCGTCCATCCGGGCGCGGATGCCGGTGTTCAGTCACCGGCGCATTTTCTCGCAAGGCGTGCAACGGCTTGCATAAGTACGACGAATTTAAGGCCAAAACATATGAGCGGGTTGTTGTCCTCTGTCAGTGAACATCTACTAGCCCCGGGCGGCGTGACCATCGAAAGCTTGCAAGGCGTGCTGGGGGATCTGGCCGGCCCGGGCATCGATGCCGCCGATCTGTATTTCCAGGGGCAGATTTCCGAGTCCTGGTCCCTGGAAGACGGAATCGTCAAGGAAGGCAGTTTCAACCTCGACCAGGGGGTTGGGGTGCGTGCGCAATCCGGTGAGAAGACCGGCTTCGCCTACAGCAATGCCATCACCCTGGAGGCCCTGGGCCTCGCCGCCCGGGCGGCGCGCTCGATTTCCCGGGCCGGGCAAAACGGCACCGTGCAGGCGTTCTCGACCCAGGACGTGGCGCAGCTGTATGCGCCGGACAACCCCCTGGAAGTCATCACCCGGGCCGAGAAGGTCGAGCTGCTCAAGCGCGTTGACGCCGCAACCCGCGCCCTGGATCCGCGCATCCAGCAGGTCAGCGTGAGCATGGCCGGGGTCTGGGAGCGGATCCTGGTGGCCTCTACCGATGGCGGCCTGGCGGCGGACGTGCGGCCGCTGGTGCGTTTCAACGTCAGCGTCATCGTCGAGCAGAACGGTCGCCGCGAGCGCGGTGGCCATGGCGGCGGCGGGCGTACCGACTACCGCTATTTCCTCAGCGAAGATCGGGCCATGGGCTATGCCCGTGAAGCCCTGCGCCAGGCGCTGGTCAATCTGGAAGCGATTCCGGCGCCGGCCGGAACCCTGCCGGTGGTGCTGGGCTCCGGCTGGTCCGGAGTGCTGCTGCACGAAGCCGTGGGCCACGGCCTGGAGGGCGACTTCAACCGCAAGGGCAGTTCGGCCTACAGCGGTCGCATGGGCGAAATGGTGGCTTCCAAGCTCTGCACCATCGTCGACGACGGCACCCTGGCCGGGCGCCGTGGTTCCCTGAGCGTGGACGACGAAGGCACCCCCACCGAATGCACCACGCTGATCGAGAACGGCGTGCTCAAGGGCTACATGCAGGACAAGCTCAATGCCCGGCTGATGGGCGTGGCCCGCACCGGCAACGGTCGCCGCGAGTCTTATGCGCACCTGCCGATGCCGCGCATGACCAACACCTACATGCTGGGTGGCGAAAGCGATCCGGCGGAAATCATCGCTTCGGTGAAGAAGGGCATCTATTGCGCCAACCTCGGCGGCGGCCAGGTGGATATCACCAGCGGCAAGTTCGTGTTCTCCACCAGTGAGGCCTACCTGATCGAGGACGGCAAGATCACCGCCCCGGTCAAGGGCGCGACCTTGATCGGCAACGGTCCGGAAGCCATGAGCCGGGTATCGATGGTGGGTAATGACCTGTCCCTGGACAGTGGCGTCGGCACCTGCGGCAAGGATGGGCAATCGGTGCCAGTGGGCGTCGGCCAGCCGACCCTGAAGATCGATGCGATCACCGTGGGTGGCACTGGGGCATAAGGAGGGAGGGTGTCGGGTGAGCTGCAGGGCAGCTCACCCGTGGCAAGGCTCAGCGCAGGCCGCGTTGAGTCTCGTCCAGCTCGCGGATGTACTTGAAGATTTTACGGCTTGAGGCCGGTGCCTTGTTATGCGCCAGCTCATGCTGGGCCTGACGGATCAGGGAGCGCAGTTGCTGGCGATCGGCGTCCGGATATTCGCCGACGAACTTTTCCAGCACGTCATCGCCGCCGCCGATCAGGCGGTCGCGCCAACGCTCCAGGTTATGGAAGCGTTCGTTGTACTGCCGGGTGGAGGCATCGAGTTGGTCAAGCAGTTGCAGAATCGCGTCGGTGTCCTGGTCCCGCATCAGCTTGCCGATGAACTGCAGGTGGCGCTTTCGGGCGATATGGGCGACGTGCTTGGGGGCATCCGCCAGGGCCCGGCGCAAGGCGTCGGTCAGGGGCAGTTTGTTCAGCAAGTCGGGCTTGAGAGTGGTAAGGCGCTCGCCGAGATCAACCAGAGCATGCAGCTCGCGTTTGACCTGGGATTTGCTTTTCTCCCCATCGAGGGAGTCGTCGTAAGAATCAACCATGGTGGCAGTCCGCAAAGAAACGCCGCCATGATAACCAGTCGAGGGCCGCTTGTCCGGCCCGGTCGCTCGCCGGCCTTAATCGAAAGCAGAATTTGAGTGGAGAACAGCATGAGTGCAGCACAAAGCGTCGGCCCACAGGCTTTGCCGGCCCTGCAGGAGCAAGTCGAGCAGATCATCGCCGAGGCCAAGCGCCAGGGGGCCAGCGCCTGTGAAGTGGCGGTGTCCCTGGAGCAGGGGCTGTCGACTTCGGTGCGCCAGCGGGAAGTGGAAACCGTCGAGTTCAACCGCGACCAGGGCTTTGGCATCACCCTCTACCTGGGCCAGCGCAAGGGTTCGGCCAGTACGTCTGCCAGCGGCCCCGAGGCCATTCGCGAAACCGTGGCGGCGGCCCTGGCGATTGCCAAGCACACCTCCGAAGACGAAGCCTCGGGCCTTGCCGACGCGGCCCTGATGGCCAAGGACCTGCAGGACTTCGACCTGTTCCACGCCTGGGACATCACCCCCGAACAGGCCATCGAGCAGGCCCTGACCTGTGAGGCAGCGGCCTTTGCTGCCGACAGCCGGATCAAGAATGCCGACGGCACCACCCTCAGCACCCACCAGGGCTGTCGGGTGTATGGCAACAGCCACGGCTTCATTGGTGGTTATGCGTCCACCCGCCACAGCCTGAGCTGCGTGATGATTGCCGAGGCGGATGGCCAGATGCAGCGCGACTACTGGTACGACGTCAATCGCCAGGGCCAGTTGCTGGCCGACCCGGTGAGCATTGGCCAGCGTGCCGCCCAGCGCGCGGCCAGCCGGCTAGGTGCCCGTCCAGTGCCGACCTGTGAGGTGCCGGTGCTGTTTTCCGCAGAACTGGCCGGTGGCCTGTTCGGCAGTTTTCTCGGGGCGATTTCCGGTGGCAACCTGTACCGCAAGTCGTCCTTCCTCGAAGGCGCCCTGGGTCAACAACTGTTTCCGCAGTGGATGACCATCGATGAGCGCCCGCACCTGATGCGCGCCATGGGCAGTTCGGCTTTCGACGGCGATGGCCTGGCCACCTACGCCAAGCCGTTCATCCAGGACGGTGAGCTGGTGTCCTATGTACTGGGCACCTATTCCGGACGCAAGCTGGGCATGCCGAGCACCGCCAACGCCGGTGGCGTGCACAACCTGTTCGTCACCCATGGCGACGAAGACCAGGCCGCGCTGCTGCGGCGCATGGGCCGTGGCCTGCTGGTGACCGAGCTGATGGGCCATGGCCTGAACATGGTCACCGGGGACTACTCCCGCGGTGCGGCGGGTTTCTGGGTCGAGAACGGCGAGATTCAGTTCGCGGTGCAGGAAGTGACCATTGCCAGCAACCTGCGGGACATGTTCAAGCAGATCCTTGCAGTGGGTAACGACCTGGAGCTGCGTAGCAACATCCGCACCGGCTCGGTGCTGATCGAACGCATGACCGTCGCCGGCAGCTGACCGCGCCCAGCTTCACCCCCAACGCGCCACCTCCCCGAGGTGGCGCGTTTTTTATGGCCGCCATTTTTGTAGGAGCTGGCTTGCCAGCGAAAGCGTCCTGACATCCGGCACCAGGCTCAAGGGCTCATTCGCCGGCAAGGCGGGCCCTATAAGAGTTGGACAAAAATCATACAAGCCAGATTGATTTGATTCTCAATATCATTTAATAATGAAAATCATTATTCGATGAGCCCAGGTCATGAGTTCTGCCTTGCACGAGCAGCCTTACCTCGAAAGCTGGCGCTGGATGAGCCGCCAGATCCGTTGCGCACTGGAACCGGACGAACCCCGTCTGATCGAGCATTACCTCGCCGAAGGCCGCTACCTGGCCTGCTGTACCGCGATGTCGGCCTGGACCGTCGCTGAAACTTCCTTCCGTTTATTGATCGATACCGCAACCGATACAGCGCTGCCCTGGCATTGGCGCAGCCAGTGCCTGGACCAGGCCTGGCGGCCGCTGCGCGACATGGAGCGGTTGTCTTTGTGCAATTGCCGGCTCAAGCGCTGGCAGAGCCACGCCTGGCAGTTGGCGACCTGCTCGCTGCTGCCTTCCATTCCCCTGATAGAACTGGTGCAAGGATTTCCCGATGAGTAATACCCGTATCGAACGCGACAGCATGGGCGAACTGCAGGTACCGGAACTGGCCCTGTACGGCGCACAGACCCAGCGTGCGGTGGACAACTTCCCCATCAGCGGGCAACGCATGCCGGCAGCCTTCATCCGTGCGCTGATCCTGGCCAAGGCGGCTGCGGCCAAGGCCAACGTCGAACTGGGGCAGATCAGCGAAGCCCAGGGCAAGGCCATCGTCGATGCCGCCCAGGGTCTGCTGGAAGGTGATTTCATGCCGCACTTCCCGGTGGACATTTTCCAGACCGGCTCTGGCACCAGTTCCAACATGAACGCCAATGAAGTACTGGCAACCCTGGCCAGCCGCCTGCTGGGTGAACCGGTCAACCCCAATGACCATGTCAACTGCGGCCAGAGCAGCAACGACATCATCCCTACCACCATTCATGTCAGCGCCGCGCTGACCCTGCATGAGCAACTGCTGCCGGCCCTGGTGCATCTGGTGGAGGTCATCGAGCGCAAGGCGGTACAGGTGCACCCCTTCATCAAGACCGGCCGCACTCACCTGATGGACGCGATGCCGGTGCGCATGAGCCAGGTGCTGGAGGGCTGGGCGCAGCAACTCAAGGCCAATATCAGCCACCTGCAGGATCTGCTGCCGAGCCTGCAATCCCTGGCTCAGGGCGGCACCGCTGTGGGCACCGGGATCAATGCGCATCCCGAGTTCGCTGCGCGTTTCAGCCAGCAGTTGAGCAAGCTGACCCAGGTGCAATTCACCCCGGGCAAGAATCTTTTCGCCCTGATCGGCTCCCAGGACACTGCGGTGACGGTATCCGGCCAGCTCAAGGCTACCGCGGTGTCGTTGATGAAGATCGCCAACGACCTGCGCTGGATGAACTCCGGCCCGCTGGCCGGGCTCGGCGAGATCGAGCTGGAAGGTTTGCAGCCCGGTTCGTCGATCATGCCCGGCAAGGTCAACCCGGTGATTCCTGAAGCCACCGCGATGGTCGCCGCCCAGGTCATCGGCAACGACAGCACCATCACTGTGGCCGGGCAATCGGGCAATTTCGAGCTCAACGTGATGCTGCCGATCATTGCCCAGAACCTGCTGAGCAGCATCGAGTTGCTGGCCAACTCCAGCCGCCTGCTGGCAGACAAGGCCATCGCCAGCTTCAAGGTCAACGAGCCCAAGCTCAAGGAAGCGCTGTCGCGCAATCCGATCCTGGTCACGGCGCTGAACCCGATCATCGGCTATCAGAAGGCTGCGCAGATCGCCAAGACCGCCTACAAGCAGGGGCGCCCGGTGATCGACGTGGCCCTTGAACATACCGATCTGCCACGCAGCCAGCTGGAGGTCCTGCTGGACCCGGAAAAGCTCACTGCCGGCGGCGTGTAACCCACCGACACCGCTTTGGAGGCTCACCATGGAGCACTGGAAACGCACGATCGAAAGGGCCAATCGCCTCTTTATGCAGGGCGAACTGGTGGATGCTCGCGAGTTCTACCTGCAGGCGCTGGCCCTGGCCCAGGTGCTGTTCGAGCGCTGGTCGGATGCCGACGAAGCGGTGGCGGCCTGTGTGATTTCCCATCACAACCTGGCAGACCTGCACCTGCGCCTCAATCAGCCGGAGGAGAGCGCGGAATACCTCTGCGCCATCCATCAGCGGTTGCTGCAGACCATGCAGGACAGCCGCTTGCCCACAGCCCTGCGGGAAGCGGCCTTGCGCCAAAGCAGCAAGACCTACGTCGAACTGCTGAATTTCATCGGTGATCACGGCGAATACCCGCGCACTCACCGTTTGCTGGACAGCAACGTCGCGGGCCTGTCAGCCGACAGCCCGCAACCAGACAGCCCCTCTTACGGAGCCCATTGATATGTCCTTTACCTTGCCTGCACTGCCTTACGCCTACGACGCCCTGGAACCGCACATCGATGCGCAAACCATGGAAATCCACTACACCAAGCATCACCAGACCTACATCAACAACCTCAACGCCGCCGTCGAGGGGACCGAATGGGCAGGGTGGGAGGTGGAAAAGCTGGTAGCCAGCGTTCAGCAACTGCCGGAAAAACTGCGTGCTGCGGTGATCAACCAGGGTGGCGGGCATGCCAACCATTCGCTGTTCTGGGCGGTGATGACACCCGCCGGTGGCGGTCATCCCCAAGGCGCCCTGGGGCAAGCCATCGAGCAGCAACTGGGTGGTTTCGAGAGCTTCAAGGAAGCGTTCACCAAGGCCGCACTCACCCGTTTCGGCAGTGGCTGGGCCTGGCTCAGCGTGACACCGGAGAAGAAACTGGTGGTGGAAAGCAGCGGTAACCAGGACAGCCCGCTGATGAACGGCAATACGCCGATCCTCGGTCTGGATGTGTGGGAGCACGCCTACTACCTGCGCTACCAGAACCGCCGTCCGGAATACATCAACGCCTTCTACAACGTCATCAACTGGCCGGAAGTCGCTCAGCGCTACCAGGCCGCGATGGCTTGATACCTTTCCATCAAAACAAGATCTAAGGCCGACTATGGGCACTGAAACACTGGCAATCAGCAGCGGGCGAATGTTTCGTTATGCCTTCGGTTCGCTGTTGCTGTTGGCGGGCACGGCGTTGCTGGTGGCTCAAGGGTTGAGCTGGCTGAACCTGGAGCCGCGCTTGCTGCGCGCCTTGCAGGGCGGTTCGATCTGCGCGCTGGGCACGGCGCTGGGGGCGGTCCCGGTGCTGGTGATCCGGCGGATGCCGGTGGCGGTGAGCGATACCCTGCTGGGCTTTGGTGCCGGAGTGATGCTGGCAGCCACGGCATTTTCGCTGATCGTCCCCGGCATCGCTGCGGCCCAGGACCTGGGCTTGTCTGCCTGGGGCTCCAGCGGCCTGATCTGCGCCGGCATCATGCTCGGGGCCTTTGGCCTGTTCCTGGTGGATCTCAAGGTCTCGGGGGGCAGCCCGGAGGTGCTGGTGGGCACGCCAGAGCATCCGGTGATTGCCCCGCGTATCTGGCTGTTCGTCTTCGCCATCATTGCCCACAACATTCCTGAAGGGATGGCGGTGGGGGTGTCGGCCGGAGGCGGCATGCCGGATGCGGACAGCCTGGCCATGGGCATTGCCCTGCAGGATGTACCGGAAGGCCTGGTGATTGCCCTGGTATTGGCGGGGGCGGGGATGTCGCGGGTCAAGGCATTCCTGATTGGTGCGGCTTCAGGTCTGGTGGAACCGGTCTTTGCCTTGCTCTGCGCCTGGCTGGTGAGCCTGGCGCAGGTATTGCTGCCCTTGGGCCTGGCCCTGGCGGCGGGGGCGATGCTGCTGGTGGTCACTCATGAAGTGATTCCGGAGTCGCGTCGCAATGGCCATGACAAGCTTGCCAGCCTTGGCCTGTGTATCGGTTTCTGCCTGATGATGGTCATGGATACGGCACTCGCCTGAGAGCCGTATGGTGAGGGGCCCGCCCGGGCCTACTCGCCTTCGTCGAAGAAGTTGTTGATCAGTGCCACCAGCGCATCCATCGCTTCCTGTTCCTGCTCGCCTTCGGTCTTCAGGTGGATCCTGGTGCCCTTGCCGGCGGCCAGCATCATCATGGCCATGATGCTTTTGCCGTCGACCATGGAGTTCGGGGTCCTGCCGGCGCGGATCTGGCAGGGAAACTGCCCGGCCACGCCGACGAACTTGGCCGAGGCACGGGCATGCAGGCCCAGTTTATTGATGATCTCGATTTCCAGAGCTGGCATCGCGGGGTAGATCCTTTCAGCTAAGGTCGCGGTGGCGAACCTGGACGTTCTTCAGGGATTTTTGCAGGACCTGGCCCAGGCGCTCGGTCAGGTACACGGAGCGGTGGTGCCCGCCGGTGCAGCCGATGGCGATGGTCACATAGGCGCGGTTGCTGGCGGCAAAGCGTGGCAGCCATTTGAGCAGGTAGCTGGAGATGTCCTGGAACATTTCCTCGACATCGGGTTGCGCCGCCAGATACTCGGCCACGGGCGCATCCAGGCCTGATTGGGCGCGCAACTCGGGCTTCCAATACGGGTTGGGCAGGCAGCGCACGTCGAACACCAGGTCTGCATCTACCGGCATGCCGCGCTTGAAGCCGAAGGACTCCACCAGGAACGCGGTACCGGGTTCCGGCTGGTTCAACAGTCGCAGCTTGATGGTGTCGCGCAGCTGGTAAAGGTTCAGGTTGGTGGTGTTGACCTTGAGATCGGCCAGGTCGACGATCGGCCCCAGCAGTTGGGTTTCATCGTGGATGGCT
Source organism: Pseudomonas sp. GW823-FHT03E05 (assembly GCF_058796855.1). Taxonomy (NCBI): domain Bacteria; kingdom Pseudomonadati; phylum Pseudomonadota; class Gammaproteobacteria; order Pseudomonadales; family Pseudomonadaceae; genus Pseudomonas; species Pseudomonas sp. GW823-FHT03E05. The sequence continues at coordinate 931,054 of NZ_JBXAJB010000002.1, read as the reverse complement.
TCGGCCAGGGAGCGGTTGGCGCTGCTCAGCGGGTGGCGCCGACGGGTCTCGGAGAAGCGCTTGAGCAGGGTCTCTTCGTCGGCATCCAGGTACAGCACATCGCACTGGATATGCCGGCTGCGCACTTCTTCCAGCAATTCGGGGAAGCGCGACAGATGACTGGGCAGGTTGCGGGCATCGATGGACACCGCCACCAGCGGTTGCGCCAGTTCGGTGTGGATCAACGCACGTTCAGCCAGTTCCGGCAGCAAGCCGGCTGGCAGGTTGTCGATGCAGTAGTAGCCGTGGTCCTCGAGAACATCGAGGGCGGTGCTTTTACCTGAGCCGGAGCGGCCGCTAACGATGATCAAACGCATGATTACTGACCGTTTTGCTCGTCCAGAACGACCTGATACAAGGCTTCGTTGCTGGTGGCGCTGCGCAGCCGGTCACGGACTTCCTTGCGATCGAGCATGCTGGCGATCTGCCGGAGCAGTTCCAGGTGTGCATCGGTCGCGGCTTCCGGAACCAGCAGGACGAACAGCAGGTCGACCGGTGCGCCATCAATGGCGTCGAAATCGATCGGAGCGTCCAGGTGCATCAGCGCACTGATGGGCGACTCGCAGCCTTTGAGGCGGCAGTGGGGAATGGCGATGCCGTTGCCAAAACCGGTGGAACCGAGTTTTTCACGGGCAATCAGGCTCTCGAAGACATCCTGCATCTCCAGATCAGGCACTTCACGGCTGATCAGGTTGGCAATTTGTTCGAGGGCGCGTTTTTTACTGCCGCCCGGCACGTTCACCAGGGAACGGCCGGGGGTCAGGATGCTTTCAAGTCGGATCATGGGAGGGGAGTGTTAGCGACCCGTGCCTTGGAGAAGGTGGAGTTGCTTTTCCTTATGCTTTTTCAGTTGGCGGTCAAGCTTGTCCGTGAGCAGGTCGATTGCGGCATACATATCGTCATGTTCTGCGTTGGCAACGACCTCCCCACCGTGGATGTGCAGGGTGGCTTCGATTTTCTGCTTCAGCTTCTCGACAGCCATGGTGACCTGCACATTGGTAATCTTGTCGAAGTGCCTCTCCAGCCGGTCGAGTTTTTCGCCGATGTAGACGCGCAGGGGTTCAGTCACTTCGAGTTGGTGTCCACTGATGTTGACTTGCATACAGCTTCTCCTTCGTTGCCAGTGCATAACGCGGCAGGCTGGGTTGCCTGCCACCTAGACTACGTTTGAAAACGACACCGGGCCCTTTTCAAACACACTCTGAAACGCTGTGGCCAGCCCTGCGGCTACATCAACCGCTTACGTTCGCTGGAAGGCGCGATCCCAAGGGATTCGCGGTACTTGGCGACGGTACGACGGGCTACCTGAATGCCTTGTGCCTCCAGTAAACCAGCGATCTTGCTGTCACTCAACGGCTTTTTCTGATTTTCCGCGGCCACCAATTTTTTGATGATCGCGCGGATCGCCGTGGACGAGCATTCACCGCCTTCCGAAGTGCTGACGTGGCTGGAGAAAAAGTATTTCAGCTCATATATGCCGCGTGGGGTATGCATGAATTTTTGCGTGGTCACCCGGGAAATCGTCGATTCGTGCATGCCCACCGCCTCGGCGATATCGTGCAGAACCAGCGGCTTCATCGCTTCATCGCCATATTCGAGAAAGCCGCGCTGGTGCTCGACGATCTGGGTGGCGACCTTCATCAGGGTTTCATTGCGGCTTTGCAGGCTCTTGATGAACCAGCGGGCTTCCTGCAACTGGTTGCGCATGAAGGTGTTGTCGGCGCTGGTGTCGGCGCGGCGTACAAAACCGGCGTACTGGGCGTTGACCCGCAGGCGCGGCACGGATTCCTGGTTCAGTTCCACCAGCCAGCGCTCGTTGTCCTTGCGCACTATGACGTCCGGGACCACGTATTCGGCTTCGCTGGATTCGATCTGCGAACCGGGGCGGGGGTTGAGGCTCTGCACCAGCTCGATGACCTGGCGCAGCTCATCTTCCTTGAGCTTCATGCGCCGCATCAGCTGGCTGTAGTCGCGGCTGCCCAGGAGGTCGATGTAGTCACTGACCAGGCGCTGGGCCTCGCCCAGCCAGGGCGTTTTCGCCGGCAGCTGGCGCAGTTGCAGCAACAGGCACTCGCCCAGGTTGCGGGCGCCGATGCCCGCGGGTTCGAATTGCTGGATGCGGTGCAGGACGGCTTCTATCTCGTCCAGTTCGATGTCCAGTTCCGGATCGAAGGCTTCGAGGATCTCCTCGAGGGTTTCGTCCAGGTAGCCCTGATTGTTGATGCAATCGATCAGGGTCACGGCGATCAGGCGGTCGGTGTCCGACATCGGCGCCAGGTTCAGTTGCCAGAGCAGGTGGCTCTGCAGGCTCTCGCCCGCGGAAGTGCGGGTGGTGAAGTCCCACTCGTCGTCATCGCTGCTGGGCAGGCTGCTGGCGCTGGTCTGGTATACGTCTTCCCAGGCGGTGTCGACCGGCAGTTCATTGGGGATGCGCTCGTTCCACTCACCGTCCTCGAGGTTGTCCACCGTGGGGGCGGTTTCCTGGTAGGAGGGCTCCTGGATCTCGGTATTGGGTTTGGACTCGGTGTTGTCGGCCAGGGGGTCGCTGTTGTCGAAGTCGTCGCCTTCTTCCTGGCGTTCGAGCATCGGGTTGGACTCCAGGGCTTCCTGGATTTCCTGTTGCAGGTCCAGGGTCGACAATTGGAGCAGGCGGATGGCCTGTTGCAGCTGCGGTGTCATCGTCAGCTGCTGGCCCATTCTAAGGACTAGCGATGGTTTCATGGCAGGGGCTTAACACCTTATTTGCCGGCGCACATGCGCCATCCACTACAGGGCGCCGGAGCGCCAAACATAAGCAAATTATATGCCTGAAACTGAAGTGTTTGCCTAGAGCGCTGTAACAATAAAGTTTGTAGGGTTTTATTGTTCCCGGCGCCCTGGCGTCCAGCCCAACACATCAGCCCTTACAGGCGGAACTCATGGCCCAGATAGACTTCCTTGACCAGTTCGTTGGCCAGGATGGTCTCGGAGTCGCCTTCGGCGATCAGTTGCCCGTCGTTGACGATGTAGGCGGTCTCGCAGATGTCCAGGGTTTCCCGGACGTTGTGGTCGGTGATCAGCACCCCGATGCCCTTGGCCTTGAGGTGGTGGATGATCTGCTTGATATCGCCCACCGAGATCGGGTCGACACCGGCGAAGGGTTCGTCCAGCAGGATGAACTTGGGCGCGGTGGCCAGGGCCCGGGCGATCTCCACGCGGCGCCGCTCACCACCGGACAGGCTCATGCCGAGGTTGTCGCGGATGTGGTTGATGTGGAATTCCTGCAGCAGGCTTTCCAGCTCCTGGCGACGGCCGGCCTTGTCGAGCTCCTTGCGGGTCTCGAGGATGGCCATGATGTTGTCGGCCACCGACAGTTTGCGAAAGATCGAGGCTTCCTGGGGCAGGTAGCCGATACCGGCGCGTGCTCGGCCGTGCATCGGTTGGTGGCTGACATCCAGGTCGTCGATCAGGACGCGGCCCTGATCGGCCTGGACCAGGCCGACGATCATGTAGAAGCAGGTGGTCTTGCCGGCGCCGTTGGGGCCGAGCAGGCCGACGATCTGACCGCTGTCGATGGACAGGCTGACATCACGCACGACCTGGCGGCTCTTGTAGCTCTTGGCCAGGTGCTGAGCTTTCAGAGTTGCCATTACTGGGCCTTTTGCTCGTCGGTTTTCTTTTTCGGCTGGATGACCATGTCGATCCGCGGACGCGGCGCGGTAACCGAGCTGCCATTGGCGCGACCGGCGTTGGCAACCTGCTTGACGGTGTCGTAGACGATCTTCTCGCCTTCGGTGGTATTACCGTCGTTGATGACCTTGGCCTTGTCGATCAGCACGATGCGGTTCTGCTGGGCATGGTACTGGATGGTCACGGCGTAGGCCTGGACCGGTTTCGGGTCGGTCTGCTTCTGCAGTTGCTCGAAGTAGGCGAGGTTGCCCACCGAGGTCACCACGTCGATTTCACCGGTCTTGGACCGGGTGATGGTCACGGTGTTACCGGTGATCTTCATCGAGCCCTGGGTGATGATGACATCGCCCTTGTAGGTGGCCACGCCGTTCTTGTCGTCCAGCTGGGCGTCGTCGGCCTGGATGCGGATCGGCTGTTGGCTATCGTTCGGCAGAGCCCAGGCGCTCACGCTTCCCAGTGCTGCGCCCAGACTGAGCAAAATAGGGAGGGTTTTAACGAGCCTCATACTGTCCTCTTACGTTCGATAGCAGGTTCATCCTGCCGTCTTTCAAATACGCTTTCATTCCCTTGGCCGTAGTCACGCCGTCGGCGCCGTCGATTCTAACGGCTTGCTCGGTCTGCGCATATTGCTTCTGCGGGAATACTGTCATGCGGGTCGTGGTGATCAGCAGGTTGCGGTTGCGCTCGTCGGTGCGGGAAACCCGTACCGAATCGATCAGCTCGACCTCGGTGCCGTCCGGGTTGACCTCGCCGCGTTCGCTCTGGACATGCCAGGGGAACGTGGTGCCACGGTACATCTGCAGGTCCGGCTTGGTCAGCAGGGTCACTTCGCTGGCCTTGACGTGTTCGACCTTGTCCGAGGTCATTTCGTACTGCAGTTTGCCGTCGGGCAGGTACTGCACGCTGCGGGCGTTGATCACGTAGTAGTCGATGGCGCTTTCGTCGACCTGGGCCAACGGCTTGTCGAGGAAGCGTTCCGGGCTGATGTTCCAGTAACCGACCGCTGCGAACAGCAGGGCGATGGTCCCGAAGATCAGGATGTTGCGAATCTTTTTGCTCAGCATGGGAAGGCTCTATAAGTAAGCGGCATTGGCTGCTTCAAGGCGGTCCTGGGCACGCAGGATCAGTTCGCAGAACTCGCGCGCGGCACCTTCGCCGCCGCGGGCCGCGGTGACGCCGTGGGCGTGTTCGCGGACAAACGCTGCGGCATTGGCCACTGCCATGCCCAGCCCCACGCGGCGGATCACCGGCAGGTCGGGCAAATCGTCGCCCAGATAGGCGACCTGTTCATAGCTTAGGCCCAGTTGGCCAAGAAGCTCGTCCAATACCACCAGCTTGTCTTCGCGGCCCTGGTACAGGTGGGGAATCCCCAGGTTCTTGGCCCGGCGCTCTACCACCGGGGTCTTGCGCCCGCTGATGATCGCCGTCTGCACGCCGGCTGCCATGAGCATCTTGATGCCCTGGCCGTCCAGAGTGTTGAAGGTCTTGAACTCGCTGCCGTCTTCGAGGAAGTACAGGCGCCCGTCGGTCAGCACGCCGTCGACATCGAATACCGCCAGCTTGATGTTTTTACCGCGTTGCAGCAGGTCGGCACTCATCACATCACTCCCGCGCGCAGCAGGTCGTGCATGTTCAAGGCGCCGATCGGCCGGTCTTCCTTGTCCACCACCACCAGGGCGCTGATCTTGTGGTCTTCCATGATTTTCAGGGCTTCGGCGGCCAGCATGTCGGCACGTGCGGTCTTGCCATGAGGGGTCATCACCGAATCGATGGTGGCATGGTGTATATCGATGGCCCGATCCAGGGTGCGACGCAGGTCGCCGTCGGTGAAGATCCCGGCCAGGCGGCCGTCGGCCTCCAGGATCACGGTCATGCCCAGGCCCTTGCGGGTCATTTCCATGAGCGCGTCCTTGAGCAGGGTGCCGCGTTGCACCTGTGGCAGATCACTGCCTTCGTGCATGACGTTCTCCACCTTGAGCAGCAGACGACGGCCCAGGGCACCACCCGGGTGGGAGAAGGCAAAGTCCTCGGCAGTGAAGCCGCGGGCTTCCAGCAGCGCCACGGCCAGGGCGTCGCCCATGACCAGGGCGGCGGTGGTCGAGGAGGTCGGTGCCAGGTTCAGCGGGCAGGCTTCGTGCTCGACGTGGACGTTGAGGTTGACGTCAGCCGCCTTGGCCAGCGGCGACTCGGGGTTGCCGGTGAGGCTGATCAACTGGATGCCCAGACGCTTGATCAGGGGCAGCAGGGTGACGATTTCGTTGGTGGAGCCGGAGTTGGAGAGGGCCAGGATCACGTCATCGCGGGTAATCATGCCCATGTCGCCATGGCTGGCTTCGGCAGGATGGACGAAGAAAGCCGTGGTCCCGGTGCTGGCCAGGGTAGCGGCAATCTTGTTGCCGACGTGCCCGGACTTGCCCATGCCGACCACCACTACGCGGCCTTTGCTGGCCAGAATCATCTCGCAAGCGCGTACGAAATCTGCGTCGATATGGGGCAGCAAGCCTTCTACTGCCTGTAGTTCGAGGCGGATGGTGCGTTGTGCTGATTGAATCAGGTCGCTGGATTGGCTCATGTCTGAAATCGTATAGCCCGATGAAAAGGCGGCGATTATAGCGGTAATGAACAAATCCCTCACGCAAGTTCGTCAGGCTTTGTCTACCGGGCGCGAGGAAAGTCTGGTTTTTGCCTGTCGTCGACCTGAACGGGGGTGGCGTCGGCCTTGGGGGCTCCGTATCAGCAGTGATATAGTTCGCCGCCAGTTCGGCCTGCCCAGGGGCATGTACTCCCGGCAGGGAGCCAAGCGTCCGAGTGATAGGCTGCATCGCAAGGAGTTTAGATGAGTGCCGATAACGCCTACGCGGTCGAGCTGAAGGGACTGTCCTTCAAGCGCGGTACGCGCAGCATTTTCAATAACGTGGATATCCGTATTCCGCGGGGCAAGGTCACCGGCATCATGGGGCCTTCCGGCTGTGGGAAGACCACCCTGTTGCGCTTGATGGGCATGCAGTTGCGGCCCAGCAGCGGCGAAGTGTGGGTCAATGGCCAGAATCTGCCGAGCCTTTCGCGCAGCGATCTGTTCGACGCGCGCAAGCAGATGGGCGTGCTGTTCCAGAGCGGCGCACTGTTCACCGACCTGGACGTGTTCGAGAACGTGGCCTTTCCGCTGCGGGTGCACACCCAACTGCCGGACGAAATGATTCGTGACATCGTCCTGCTCAAGTTGCAGGCGGTGGGCTTGCGCGGCGCGGTCGACCTGATGCCCGACGAGCTGTCCGGCGGCATGAAGCGCCGGGTCGCCCTGGCCCGGGCGATTGCCCTGGATCCGCAGATCCTCATGTACGACGAGCCTTTCGTGGGCCAGGACCCCATTGCCATGGGCGTTCTGGTGCGCCTGATCCGGCTGCTCAACGATGCCCTGGGCATCACCAGCATCCTGGTTTCCCACGACCTGGCGGAAACCGCGAGCATTGCCGACTACCTCTATGTAGTGGGCGATGGCCAGGTGTTGGGCCAGGGAACTCCCGAAGAGCTGATGGACTCCGATAATCCGCGTATCCGTCAGTTCATGAAGGGCGATCCCGACGGCCCGGTGCCGTTTCACTTTCCAGCGACGGACTACCGCGCAGATCTTCTGGGGAAGCGCTGATGCGCAAAATATCGCTAATCGAGAGGGTTCGCCTCTTCGGTCGCTCAGGCATCGATGTCCTGGCGGTACTGGGGCGTTCCACGCTGTTCCTGTTCCATGCGCTGCTGGGCCGCGGTGGCATCGGCGGCAGCTTTGGCCTGCTGGTCAAGCAACTGCACTCAGTGGGCGTGATGTCCCTGGTGATCATTGTCGTGTCCGGGATCTTCATCGGCATGGTGCTGGCGCTGCAGGGCTTCAATATCCTTTCCAGCTACGGTTCGGAGCAGGCGGTGGGGCAGATGGTGGCCCTGACCCTGTTGCGGGAGCTGGGGCCGGTAGTAACTGCGCTGCTGTTCGCCGGGCGTGCCGGCTCGGCGCTGACCGCGGAAATCGGCAACATGAAGTCCACCGAGCAGCTCTCCAGCCTGGAGATGATCGGTGTCGACCCGCTCAAGTACATCATTGCGCCGCGCCTGTGGGCTGGCTTCATTTCCCTGCCATTGCTGGCGATGATTTTCAGCGTGGTGGGCATCTGGGGCGGTTCGTGGGTCGCTGTCGACTGGCTGGGAGTCTACGACGGCTCCTACTGGGCGAACATGCAGAACAGCGTGACCTTCAGTGGTGACGTGCTCAACGGTGTGATCAAAAGTATTGTTTTTGCGTTTGTAGTGACCTGGATCGCCGTTTTCCAAGGCTATGACTGTGAGCCCACTTCAGAGGGGATCAGCCGTGCCACTACCAAGACCGTGGTGTATGCCTCGTTGGCCGTACTCGGCTTGGACTTTATTCTGACCGCCTTGATGTTTGGAGATTTCTGATGCAAAACCGCACCCTGGAAATCGGTGTCGGCCTTTTCCTGCTGGCCGGCATCCTGGCTTTGCTGTTGCTTGCCCTGCGAGTCAGTGGCTTGTCTCCAACCGCGAGCACCGATACTTATAAACTTTACGCCTACTTCGACAATATCGCCGGTTTGACGGTCAGAGCCAAAGTGACCATGGCCGGCGTAACCATCGGCAAGGTCACGGCGATCGATCTGGACCGTGACAGCTTCACTGGCCGGGTAACGATGCAATTGGAAAAGCGCGTGGATAATCTGCCGACTGACTCCACTGCATCTATCCTGACTGCTGGCCTGTTGGGTGAGAAATACATCGGTATCAGCGTGGGCGGGGAAGAAGCCTTGCTCAAGGATGGTGGAACCATCCACGACACCCAGTCGTCGCTGGTATTGGAGGACCTGATCGGTAAATTCCTGCTCAATACCGTTAGCAAAGACGCCAAATGAGGAGTTTTTCGATGATCTCAATCTTGCGACGTGGCCTGTTGGTGCTGCTGGCGGCTCTGCCGTTGCTGGCCAACGCGGCAAGCACGCCTTCCGCGCATGATCTGGTGCAGGACACGACCACCCGTCTGCTCGCTGACCTGGCGGCCAATAAAGAGAAGTACAAGCAAAGCCCGAACGACTTCTACAATGCCTTGAACAGCATCGTCGGTCCTGTGGTGGATGCCGACGGCATTTCCCGCAGCATCATGACCGTCAAGTATTCGCGCAAGGCCACGCCGGAGCAGATGGCGCGCTTCCAGGAAAACTTCAAGCGCAGCCTGATGCAGTTCTATGGCAATGCCTTGCTGGAGTACAACAACCAGGGCATCACGGTTTCTCCGGCCAAGGATGAAAGCGGCACCCGCACCAGCGTCGATATGCAGGTCAAGGGCAACAACGGCGCGATCTACCCAGTGTCCTACACCCTGGAAAAGATCAACGACGAGTGGAAAGTGCGTAACGTGATCATCAACGGCATCAATATCGGCAAGCTGTTCCGTGATCAGTTCGCCGACGCGATGCAGCGCAATGGCAACAACCTGGACAAGACCATCGACGGCTGGGCCGGTGAGGTGGCCAAGGCCAAGGAAGTGACCGAAGACGCTGCACAAAAGGCTGCGCAATGAGTGAATCGGCCGTGCGCCTCGGTGATGCCGGGGAACTGTTGATCAGCGGCGTGCTGGATTACCGCAGCGGCCCGGGCCTGCGCAAGCAGGGCCAGGCGCTGATCAAGTCGAGCCAGGCACCGGCGCTGGTGCTCGATTGCTCGGCGGTGGAGAAGTCCTCCAGCGTCGGACTCGCGCTGCTGCTGGCCTTCATGCGTGATGGCCAGGCACTGGGCAAGGCGGTGAGCGTTCGTGCGCTGCCCGAGGACATGCGCGAGATCGCCGAGGTCTCCGGAGTCACCGAAATCTTCGCCCATCCCCAATAACCCACATCTCTATATAGAAGCCCCCCGTCAGAGTCCTGCTATGCGGGGTTCGCAGGCGCGGGGCTTTTTTGTATGATGTCCGACCCGCGCGCACAGGGCGCCGATTGAGGTTGAGCATGCAGGCCAACGAAGTGAAGAGCTTTCTTGAGGGAAAGCTGCCCGGAGCTCAGGTAGAAGTTGAGGGCGAAGGCTGCAACTTTCAGCTGAACGTGATTAGCGACGAACTGTCGGCCTTGAGCCCGGTGAAGCGTCAGCAGAGCATCTATGCCCATTTGAATCCATGGATTGCCGATGGCAGCATCCACGCGATCACCATGAAATTTTTCAGCCGCGCGGCCTGGGCCGAGCGCACCTGAGCCCAAGGGCGTCGAGACTGTTATGGATAAATTGATTATTACCGGCGGCGTTCGCCTTGATGGCGAGATCCGCATTTCCGGGGCCAAGAACTCCGCGCTGCCGATTCTGGCGGCAACCCTGCTGTGCGATGGCCCGGTCACCGTGGCCAACCTGCCGCACCTGCACGACATTACCACCATGATCGAGCTGTTCGGTCGCATGGGTATCGAGCCGGTGATCGACGAGAAACTCAGCGTCGAAATCGACCCGCGTACCATCAAGACCCTGGTGGCACCCTACGAGCTGGTGAAAACCATGCGCGCCTCGATCCTGGTACTGGGCCCGATGGTTGCCCGTTTCGGCGAAGCCGAAGTGGCCCTGCCTGGCGGTTGCGCCATCGGCTCGCGTCCGGTGGACCTGCACATCCGCGGCCTGGAAGCCATGGGCGCGGTGATCGACGTCGAAGGCGGCTACATCAAGGCCAAGGCGCCTGAGGGTGGCCTGCGCGGCGCGAATTTCTTCTTCGATACCGTGAGCGTGACCGGTACCGAGAACATCATGATGGCTGCAGCCCTGGCCCGTGGCCGCAGCGTGCTGCAGAACGCCGCTCGCGAACCAGAAGTCGTGGACCTGGCGAACTTCCTGATCGCCATGGGCGCGAAGATTTCCGGCGCCGGCACCGACACCATCACCATCGATGGCGTAGAGCGCCTGCATTCGGCGATCTACAAAGTGATGCCTGACCGTATCGAAACCGGCACCTACCTGGTGGCCGCTGCGGTCACCGGTGGCCGCGTCAAGGTCAAGGACACCGATCCCACCATCCTTGAAGCCGTTCTGGAAAAGCTCAAGGAAGCCGGCGCTGAAGTCACCACCGGCAGCGACTGGATCGAGCTCAACATGCACGGCAAGCGCCCCAAGGCGGTCAACGTGCGTACCGCTCCGTACCCGGCGTTCCCCACCGACATGCAGGCGCAGTTCATTTCCCTGAACGCGATTGCCGAAGGTACTGGCGCGGTGATCGAGACCATCTTCGAAAACCGCTTCATGCACGTCTATGAGCTGCACCGCATGGGCGCCAAGATCCAGGTCGAAGGCAACACCGCCATCGTTACCGGTACCGAAATCCTCAAGGGCGCGCCTGTCATGGCTACCGACCTGCGGGCTTCGGCCAGCCTGGTGATCTCGGCCCTGATGGCCGAAGGCGACACCCTGATCGATCGCATCTACCACATCGACCGTGGTTACGAGTGCATCGAAGAGAAGCTGCAGATGCTCGGCGCCAAGATCCGTCGCGTACCGGGCTAGTTGCATGACGGGCACAGGGAGGTGCCCACTGCCGAATCTGTTCCACGTCGAGCCTGTCTTCAGGCTCGACGCATGTCTGGCGCCGTTTGCGTCCGGGCATCAGTCGCCGCATAAGGACTTACGTTACTCATGTTGACCATCGCACTGTCCAAGGGCCGTATCCTCGACGACACGCTGCCGCTTCTGGCTGAAGCGGGCATCGTGCCAACCGAGAATCCGGACAAGAGCCGCAAACTGATCATCCCCACGACCCAGGACGATGTCCGCCTGTTGATCGTGCGTGCCACTGACGTGCCGACCTATGTCGAGCATGGCGCTGCCGACCTCGGGGTGGCCGGCAAGGACGTCCTGATGGAATACACCGGCCAGGGCCTGTATGAGCCACTGGACCTGCAGATTGCCCAGTGCAAGCTGATGACTGCCGGTGCCATTGGCGCCGCAGAACCCAAGGGCCGCCTGCGCGTGGCCACCAAGTTCGTCAACGTAGCCAAGCGCTACTACGCCGAGCAGGGTCGTCAGGTGGACATCATCAAGCTCTACGGTTCCATGGAGCTGGCGCCGCTGATCGGCCTGGCCGACAAGATCATCGACGTGGTCGACACTGGCAATACCCTGCGGGCCAACGGCCTGGAACCCCAGGAACTGATTGCTACCATCAGCTCCCGCCTGGTGGTCAACAAGGCATCGATGAAGATGCAGCACGCCCGTATCCAGGCGTTGATCGATACCCTGCGCAAGGCAGTGGAATCGCGACACCGCGGCTGATTCACATGCGTGGCCTTGAGCCGCGCCCATCTATCCGCGTCATAGCCAGAATGCTCAGGTGCCCACGCGGATGGCTTGGTAGTCTTGCGGCGCCTGAGCTTTGCAAATCCAAGCTTGCCCTTTTGTGCATTCGCCAATCATTGAGGCCTTCGCTATGACCGCTCCGACTGCAATTCGCCGACTCAACGCTGCCGACCCGGATTTCGCCCGTCATCTGGATCATCTGCTGAGCTGGGAAAGTGTCTCTGACGATTCGGTCAATCAGCGGGTGCTGGACATCATCAAGGCCGTGCGCGAGCGCGGCGATGCGGCGCTGGTGGAGTTCACCCAGCGTTTTGACGGCTTGCAAGTGGCCTCCATGGCAGACCTGATCCTGCCGCGCGAGCGCCTGGAGCTGGCCCTGACCCGGATCACCGTGGCCCAGCGCGAAGCCCTGGAAAAGGCCGCGGCGCGGGTGCGCAGCTACCACGAGAAGCAGAAACAGGACTCTTGGACCTACACCGAGGCCGACGGCACGGTGCTGGGCCAGAAGGTCACGCCGCTGGACCGCGCCGGGCTGTACGTACCGGGGGGCAAGGCGTCCTACCCGTCGTCGGTGCTGATGAACGCGATTCCGGCCAAGGTGGCGGGCGTTACCGAGGTGGTGATGGTGGTGCCGACCCCGCGTGGCGAGGTCAACGAACTGGTACTGGCTGCCGCCTGCATCGCCGGGGTCGATCGGGTGTTCACCATCGGCGGCGCCCAGGCCGTGGCCGCGCTGGCCTACGGCACCGAAAGCGTGCCCCAGGTGGACAAGGTTGTCGGCCCGGGCAACATCTATGTAGCCACCGCCAAGCGCCACGTGTTCGGCCAGGTCGGCATCGACATGATCGCCGGCCCGTCGGAGATCCTGGTGGTCTGCGACGGCCAGACCGACCCGGACTGGATCGCCATGGACCTGTTCTCCCAGGCCGAGCACGACGAAGACGCCCAGGCGATCCTGGTCAGCCCGGATGCCGAGTTCCTGGATAAAGTCGCGGCAAGCATCGCCAAGCTGCTGCCAACCATGGAGCGCGCGGAAATCATCAACACCTCGATCAATGGCCGTGGAGCCCTGATCAAGGTCCGTGACATGCAGCAAGCCATTGAAGTGGCCAACCGCATTGCCCCCGAGCACCTGGAGCTGTCCGTGGCCGACCCGCAAGCCTGGCTGCCGCAGATCCGCCACGCCGGGGCGATCTTCATGGGCCGCCACACCAGCGAAGCGCTGGGGGATTACTGCGCCGGGCCGAACCACGTGCTGCCGACTTCCGGCACCGCGCGTTTCTCGTCGCCGCTGGGGGTGTATGACTTCCAGAAACGTTCGTCGATCATCTTCTGCTCCGAGCAGGGCGCCTCTGAACTGGGCCGCACCGCCTCGGTGCTGGCCCGTGGCGAGTCGCTGACCGCCCACGCCCGCAGCGCCGAATACCGCATCGTCGATGACCAAGATCAGGGGCAATGAACATGAGCAAATTCTGGAGTCCGTTCGTCAAGAACCTGGTGCCCTACGTGCCGGGCGAACAACCCAAGCTGACCAAGCTGGTCAAGCTCAACACCAATGAAAACCCCTATGGCCCGTCGCCCAGGGCCCTGGCGGCGATGCAGGCCGAACTCAACGACAACCTGCGCCTGTACCCGGACCCCAACAGTGACCTGCTCAAGCAGGCGGTGGCCAGTTACTACGGGGTGCAGGGTAACCAGGTGTTCCTCGGCAACGGTTCCGACGAAGTCCTGGCGCACATTTTCCATGGCCTGCTGCAGCAGGAAAAACCGCTGCTGTTCCCGGACATCAGCTACAGCTTCTACCCGGTGTATTGCGGCCTGTATGGCATCGAGCACGAAGCGGTGCCACTGGACGAGCAGTTCCAGATCCGCGTGGCCGACTACGCCAGGCCCAACGGCGGGATCATCTTCCCCAACCCGAATGCGCCCACCGGCTGCCTGTTGGCCCTGGATGCGGTGGAGCAGATCCTCAAGGCCAGCCCGGATTCCGTGGTGGTGGTGGATGAGGCCTACATCGACTTCGGCGGCCAGACCGCCATCAGCCTGGTGGATCGCTACCCGAACCTGCTAGTGACCCAGACCCTGTCCAAGTCGCGCTCCCTGGCCGGCTTGCGAGTGGGCCTGGCGGTAGGGCACCCGGATCTGATCGAGGCCCTGGAGCGGGTCAAGAACAGCTTCAACTCCTACCCGCTGGATCGCCTGGCGATCGTCGGAGCGGCGGCGGCCTTCGAGGACCGCGAGTACTTCGCCAAGACCTGCCAGCAAGTGATCGACAGTCGCGAATGGGTGGTGGCGCAGTTGCAGGCCAAGGGCTTCGAAGTGCTGCCGTCGGCGGCCAACTTCATCTTTGCCCGCCACCCGCGGCACGACGCAGCCGGCCTGGCGGCCAAGCTGCGCGAGCAAGGGGTGATAGTGCGCCACTTCAAGCAGCAGCGGATCGCTCAGTTCCTGCGAATCAGCATCGGCACACAGGAACAGAACCAGGCGCTGATCGACGGCCTGGGCGAGCTGTAGTCCAGGCGCCTGGCTTCCGAGGCGGCCGTACCTTCATTCGTGGTGCGGCTCGCCGAGGAAGGTCAGGGAGCTGAACAGTCCGCGTGAGGCCACATCCGGGTTGTCCTTGAGCGCTACCTCCAGCTCTGCGGCAATCACGTTCAAGCCTTCGTTCCTCACCAGCACTTGGGCGCGTCCCTGGGCATCGGTCTCGGTGCTCAGGGTGCTCGGTGCATTGCGGTAATCGCCAATCAACTTCACCCCGGCCACCGGCTGCCCATCCAGCAGCACCCGCACCGGCAGGTTCTTGCCCGGGCCGACGGTCAGCGGGTCGACTTCCGGCAGGATCACCAGCTTGAGCTGTTCCAGCTTGGGCAGCTTCGCTCCCGGTTGATAGATCGCCAGGCTGTACTTGTACGTGTGAGTCGAGGCGATGGCCCCCGGGACCTTGCTGCGACCCTGGTTGACCCAGCGCTTGTCCGCGGTTTGCGACCAGGGGCCGTTGTCCAGTGCCACGGCCAGTACCGCCGGCGGCTTGAGCGGTTGCAGGCGTGCGTGGTCCGCCAGGCGTTGCACGGTCACCGGAATCATTCTGGCCGCGCCGTCATAGGCCCAGGCACCGCTGATTTTCTTGGCCTTGAAGGCGTCGTCTTCGGCGCCGTGGCCGTAGATCACTTCGATATTGCCGCGTCGTTGTTCGGTCCACAGGCCGTGGGCCGAGGCCTGGGTGGCGCCCAGTGTGGCGAGCAGGCCCAGCAGGGCGATGGATTTGAGGCTGTGCATGGCGGCTCTCTTCTACAGGTTGAGTGTGAGGCTGAGGGTGAAATTGCGCGGTTCGCCGGGATTGACCCAGTAGTTGCTGTAGGAGCGTTCGTAGTACTTCTCGTCGAACAGGTTGTTCAGGTTCAGGCCCAGGGTCAGGTTGTCGCTGGCCTTGTAGTGGGCCAGCAGGTCCAGGGTGCGGTAGGCGGGCAGCTCGAAGCTGCCTCCGGCCTCGCCCGAGCGGTCGCCGACATAGGTCAGGGCTGCGCCGATGTCCGAGCCCTTGAGCCGGCCGTCCTGGAATTCATAGACCCCCAGCAGGCTGGCGCTGTGCTTGGCCACGCCGAGAATGCGGCTGCCGGCGGGGATTGCCGGGTCGCCCTTGGTGACTTGCGCATCAATCAGCGCATAGGCGCCTATCACGCGCACCGCGTCGGTCAACTGGCCGCTGAACTGCAGGTCGAAGCCCTGGCTGCGGGCCTTGCCCATGGCGCGGCTGGAGTCGGTGCCAGGGTCCAGGGCCAGGACGTTTTCCTTGTCGATATGGAAGGCGGCGAGGGTGGCGCTCAAGCGCTCGTCGAACAGCTCGCTCTTGATCCCCACTTCATAGCCAACGCCTTCCTCGGGCTTGAAGGTCTTGCCGCCCGCATCCAGCCCATTGTTGGGCTTGAACGAGGTGGAGGCGTTGGCGAACAGCCCCACCTGCGGGGTCAGTTGGTAGAGCAGGCCGGCGCGCTGGGTCAGGGCATCGTGGTTCTGGCGGCTGCGCTTGCCGGTGGTGTGGTCGTCGATCTTTTGCTCGAAGTGTTCAAAGCGGGCGCCGACCATGCCTCGCAGGCGGTCAGTGAAGATGATCTGGTCCTGCAGGTTGAGGGCCTGGCTTTCGACATGCTCGAAAAAGTCCGTGCCAGAGCGTTTGCCGTTGGGCTTGGCCTGACCGTAGATCGGGTCGTAGATATCGATGGCATAGGCGCCGCCGGCAATGCTGGTGACCCGCTCGTTCTTGCGGTAGTTCTCGTATTCGCTGCCGATCAGCAGTTCATGCTGCCAACTGCCGAGGTCGAACAGGCCGCGCAGTTCCAGCTGGGTGATGCTGTCATGCCAGTTGTTGTCCCGCTCGCGGTAGCGCCGGTTGACCGTGTGCCGGTCGGCGTTCAGCGGTCGGGTTTCGGAGGCGAAGCCCCAGAGCTTGCCTTCCTTGTAGTGGCTGGCCAGACGCAGTTTCCAGCTGTCATTGAGGTGGTGTTCCAGGGTGGCCTGGAGCATGTTGTTGTGGTTGTCGATGTTGCCGTCGTTGGGTTCGCCGAGGAAGGTCGAGCGGGAGACGCCGCTCCAGCGATTGTTCGGGGCCACGATGCCGCGGTCGAAGGTCGAGCTGTGGCGCACCCATTCGCTTTCCAGCAGCAGGCTGGTGTCCGGGTTCAACTGCCAGCTGAAGGAAGGCGCGACGAACACCCGGCGGCTGTCCACGTGGTCGCGAAAGCTGTGGTTGTCCTCCACGGCCAGGTTGACTCGGGACAGCAGGTTGCCCTGGGCATCCAGCGGGGTGTTGAGGTCCAGGGCGGTGCGGTAGCGGTCCCAGCTGCCAGCACTGGTCTGCAAGGTCGCGAAGGCTTCGGGCTGGGGTTTCTTGGTGACGATATTCACCGTGCCGCCGGGGTCGCCACGGCCGTAGAGGCTGGCGGCCGGCCCCTTGAGCACTTCGATGCGCTCGACAGTGGCGGCGTCCGGGGTACTGGGATAGCCGCGGTTGGCGCTGAAGCCGTCCTTGTAGAACTCCGAGGTGGTGAAGCCGCGCACGCTGTATTCATACAGGGTCAGCCCGCCGAAGTTGTTCTGCTTGGAAACCCCGCCGGCAAACTCCAGGGCGCGTTCGACGTTGTTGCTGCCCAGGTCCTTGAGCACGCTGGCGGGGATCACGCTGATGGATTGGGGAATGTCGCGGATCGCCGTATCGGTCTTCGTCGCGCTGGCCGAGCGTGTGGCCCGATAGCCCTTGACCGGGCCCGTGGCGGATTCGTATTCGGTGCTGATACGGGTGGTTTCAAGTTCCAGCGGCTCAGGTTCTTTGGCCAGCAGCGGATCTGCCAGCAGGCCCAGGGTCAGGCCTGCCAAGGGGAGGATTCTTCGGGACGTCATGGGGCTGTTCCAATAGCGATATTGAAACAATATAACATGACTAATGAGAATGTATGCTGTTAGCCCGGCGTGGCCGGGCCCAGCTTCACTCTTCTTCTTTGACGGGCGCGGGCGGTGGTCGCAGGCCGATTTCTGCCGTCAGCTTGAGTTCCTTGCCGTTGCGCATGACCAGGATCGAGACTTTGTCCGTCGGTTTGATCCGCGCCACCTGGTTCATCGAACGCCGGCCGTCGCCGGCAGGTTCGCCATCGATACTGAGGATCACGTCACCCAGTTGCATCCCGGCTTTCTGCGCCGGGCCGTCGCGGAAGATCCCCGCCACCACGATTCCCGGGCGCCCGGCCAGGCCGAAGGACTCTGCCAGCTCCTGAGTCAAGGGTTGCACTTCGATCCCCAGCCAGCCGCGGATGACCTGGCCGTGCTCGATGATCGACTTCATCACTTCCATGGCCAGCTTGATCGGGATCGCAAAACCGATGCCTTGGGAGCCGCCGGACTTGGAGAAGATCGCGGTGTTGATCCCGGTCAGGTTGCCGTTGGCGTCCACCAGGGCGCCACCGGAGTTGCCCGGGTTGATGGCGGCGTCGGTCTGGATGAAGTCTTCGTAGTTGTTCAGGCCCAGCTGGTTGCGCCCGGTGGCACTGATGATGCCCATGGTCACGGTCTGGCCGACCCCGAACGGGTTGCCGATGGCCAGCGCGACGTCGCCGACGCGGACGTTTTCCGAACGGCCGACGGTGATCGAAGGCAGGTTCTTCAAGTCGATCTTGAGCACCGCCAGGTCGGTTTCCGGATCGCTGCCGATCACCCGGGCCAGGGTCTCGCGACCGTCCTTGAGTGCCACCACGATCTGCTCGGCACCGGAGGTCACATGGTTGTTGGTCAGCAGGTAGCCCTCGGGGCTCATGATCACCCCCGAGCCCAGGCTCGATTCCATGCGCTGCTGCTTGGGCAGGTTGTCGCCGAAAAAGCGCCTGAACTGCGGGTCTTCAAAGAGCGGGTGAGCCGGCTTGTTGATGACCTTGGTGGTGTACAGGTTGACCACCGCGGGCGCGGCGATCACCACGGCGTCGGCGTAGGACACCGGCCCCTGTTGCGTGCTGGTGGTTTGCGGGGCTTGCTGCAGATTGACGTCGAGGCTGGGCAGGCCCACCCATTGCGGGTAGCGTTGGATAATCAACAACGCGATAAGCACGCCGGCCAGTAGCGGCCAGCCAAAAAAACGCAGAGCCTTGAGCATTGAGCAAGTCCTGGGTGGTTACGAAGGGCTGCGCACGGCCCATAATGTCGCGCATTATACGAGGCCGCGCGTGCCTCTGAACGGGATATTTAGGAGTCTTTTATGGCCGTTGCCCTGAGCACACTGGTGGAAGAAGCGGACCGTTACCTGGGCAGTTCACGTATTGCCGATTACTGCCCCAATGGCCTGCAGGTCGAAGGGCGCCCGCAGGTGATGCGCATCGTCAGTGGCGTGACCGCCAGCCAGGCGTTGCTGGACGCTGCGGTGGAGGCCAAGGCCGACCTGGTGCTGGTGCATCACGGCTACTTCTGGAAGGGCGAGAACCCCTGCATCACCGGCATGAAGCAGCGTAGGCTGAAAACCCTGCTCAAGCACGACATCAGCCTGCTGGCCTATCACTTGCCCCTGGACCTGCACCCGGAAGTGGGCAACAACGTGCAACTGGCCCGTCAGCTGGACATCACCGTGGAAGGCCCGCTGGACCCGGAAAACCCCAAGGTCGTCGGCCTGGTTGGTTCCCTCGGCGAGCCGATGACCGCGCGGGACTTTGCCCGCCGGGTGCAAGAGGCAATGGGGCGAGAGCCGCTGCTGATCGAAGGCAGCGAGATGATCCGTCGGGTCGGCTGGTGCACCGGTGGCGGCCAGGGCTACATCGACCAGGCGGTGCAGGCCGGCGTCGACCTGTACCTCAGTGGCGAAGCCTCGGAGCAGACCTTCCACAGTGCCCGGGAAAACGACATCAGCTTCATTGCCGCCGGCCATCACGCCACCGAGCGTTATGGCGTCCAGGCCCTGGGTGACTACCTGGCTCGGCGCTTCGCCCTGGAGCACCTGTTCATCGACTGCCCCAACCCCATCTGACCCCCGGCAGGAGCCGGCTTGCCGGCGAAAAGATCTTCAGCCCGAAGGTGCGCTTGAAAGCGCCTTCGCTGGCAAGCCAGCTCCTGCAGAGCGGCGCCTGGGGCCTAACGGAGCGGTATATTCATATACCGTTTCGTTCTAGTTGGCTCCCTGATTAGAAGCAGGTCGCTGTGCTAGCATGCCCCGCTCGAACACGGCCCGATGGCCGTCCATAAGAAAGCTTTCGTGAGTAGCCATGGTCGACAAACTGACGCATCTGAAACAGCTGGAGGCGGAAAGCATCCACATCATCCGCGAGGTGGCCGCCGAGTTCGACAACCCGGTGATGCTGTACTCCATCGGTAAAGACTCCGCCGTGATGTTGCATCTGGCTCGCAAGGCGTTCTTCCCCGGCAAGCTGCCGTTCCCGGTGATGCACGTCGATACCCAGTGGAAATTCCAGGAAATGTACAAGTTCCGCGACCGTATGGTCGAAGAGCTGGGCCTGGACCTGATCACCCACGTCAACCCGGATGGCGTGGCCCAGGGCATCAACCCTTTCACCCACGGCAGTGCCAAGCACACCGACATCATGAAGACCGAGGGCCTCAAGCAGGCTCTGGACAAACATGGTTTCGACGCCGCGTTCGGCGGTGCCCGCCGCGATGAAGAGAAGTCCCGCGCCAAGGAGCGCGTCTACTCGTTCCGCGACAGCAAGCACCGCTGGGACCCGAAGAACCAGCGCCCCGAGCTGTGGAACGTCTACAACGGCAAGGTCAACAAGGGCGAGTCGATCCGTGTGTTCCCCCTGTCCAACTGGACCGAGCTGGACATCTGGCAGTACATCTACCTCGAAGGCATCCCGATCGTGCCGCTGTACTTCGCCGCCGAGCGTGAAGTGATCGAGAAGAACGGCACCCTGATCATGATCGATGACGAGCGCATCCTCGAGCATCTGTCCGATGAAGAGAAAGCCCGCATCGTCAAAAAGAAAGTACGTTTCCGTACCCTTGGCTGCTACCCGTTGACGGGCGCGGTGGAGTCCGAGGCCGAGAGCCTGACGGACATCATCCAGGAAATGCTCCTGACGCGAACTTCCGAGCGCCAGGGCCGGGTCATCGACCACGATGGCGCCGGCTCAATGGAAGACAAGAAACGTCAAGGTTATTTCTAAGGGGCTGTCATGTCGCATCAATCTGATTTGATCAGCGAGGACATCCTCGCGTACCTGGGCCAGCACGAACGCAAGGAGCTGCTGCGCTTTTTGACCTGCGGTAACGTCGACGACGGCAAGAGCACCCTGATCGGGCGCCTGCTGCACGACTCGAAGATGATCTACGAAGACCATCTGGAAGCCATCACCCGGGACTCGAAGAAGGTCGGCACCACCGGTGACGACATCGACCTGGCGTTGCTGGTCGACGGCCTGCAGGCCGAGCGTGAGCAGGGCATCACCATCGATGTCGCCTACCGCTATTTCTCCACCGCCAAGCGCAAGTTCATCATCGCCGACACCCCCGGCCATGAGCAGTACACCCGCAACATGGCCACCGGTGCATCCACCTGTGACCTGGCGATCATCCTGGTGGACGCCCGCTACGGCGTGCAGACCCAGACCCGTCGCCACAGCTTCATCGCCTCCCTGCTGGGCATCAAGCACATCGTCGTGGCCATCAACAAGATGGACCTCAAGGACTTCGATGAAGGCGTGTTCGAATCGATCAAGGCCGACTACCTGAAGTTCGCCAAGGGCCTGAAGCTGCAGCCCACCAGCCTGCACTTCGTGCCGATGTCGGCGCTCAAGGGCGACAACGTGGTGAACAAGAGCGAGCGCTCGCCCTGGTACACCGGCCAGTCGCTGATGGAAATCCTCGAGACCGTGGAAGTGGCCGGCGACCGCAACTTCACCGACCTGCGTTTCCCGGTGCAGTATGTCAACCGTCCGAACCTGAACTTCCGTGGTTTTGCCGGCACCCTGGCCAGCGGCATTGTGCACAAGGGCGACGAGATCGTCGTGTTGCCGTCGGGCAAGAGCAGCCGGGTCAAGTCCATCGTCACCTTCGAAGGTGAACTGGAGCAGGCCGGCCCGGGCCAGGCCGTGACCCTGACCATGGAAGATGAAATCGATATCTCCCGCGGCGACCTGCTGGTGCATGCCGACAACGTGCCGCCGGTCACCGACAGCTTCGAAGCCATGCTGGTATGGATGGCCGAAGAGCCGATGCTGCCGGGCAAGAAGTACGACATCAAGCGCGCCACCAGCTATGTGCCGGGCTCGATTGCCAGCATCCATCACAAGGTCGATGTGAACACCCTGGAAGAGGGCGCGGCCAGCGCGCTGCAACTGAACGAGATCGGCAAGGTCAAGATCAGCCTCGACGCGCCGATTGCCCTGGATGGTTACGAAAGCAATCGCACCACCGGTGCTTTCATCGTCATCGACCGCTTGACCAACGGCACCGTCGGCGCCGGCATGATCATCGCCCAGCCGGTGGCCCATGGCAGCGTCACCCAACACGGCAAGCTGGCTCATGTAGCCACCGAAGAGCGTGCCCAGCGTTTCGGCCAGCAACCGGCTACCGTGCTGTTCAGCGGCCTGTCGGGTGCGGGCAAGAGCACCCTGGCCTACGCGGTCGAGCGCAAGCTGTTCGACATGGGGCGCGCGGTGTATGTGCTCGATGGCCAGAACCTGCGGCATGACCTGAACAAGGGCCTGCCCCAGGACCGTGCCGGGCGTACCGAGAACTGGCGGCGCGCGGCCCATGTGGCCCGTCAGTTCAACGAAGCCGGGCTGCTGACCCTGGCGGCGTTCGTGGCACCGAGTGCCGAAGGGCGCGAGCAGGCCAAGGACCTGATCGGCAAGGAGCGTCTGCTGACGGTCTACGTCCAGGCATCGCCTGCGGTGTGCGCCGAGCGTGATCCGCAGGGCCTGTACGCGGCCGGCGGGGATAACATCCCGGGCGAGTCCTTCCCCTATGACGTGCCGCTCAATGCCGATCTGGTGATCGACACCCAGTCGCTGTCGCTGGAAGAAAGCGTCAAGCAGGTGTTGGACCTGTTGCGCAGCCGCGGCGCGATCTAAGCCATAGCAAAAAAGCCCGCAGCCGAGTGATCGGCTGCGGGCTTTTTTGTGCGCTTCAGATAGCGTTCGCCGGTAAGTAGGGTGCAGGACCGCAGGAGCTGGCTTGCCAGCGAAAAGGCCCTCAGGGTCTTGCCGGATACTCCCGATGCAGCGTTTCGAGCAGCGCATCCTTGTCCAGCCACTGCTGGTTGATCCAGCCCTGGAATTCCTGGCGATAGGCCGTGTCCTGCTCGTAGTTCTTGCCAAGGAACTGCGCCGGGATCTGCACCTCTTCGAAACGCACCACCACATCCTTGACCCTGCCGCACAGCAGGTCCCAGAAACCGGGGCGGCCCGCTGGGTAGTGGATGGTCACATCGATGATCGACTGCAGTTGCTCGCCCATGGCATCCAGGACAAAGGCGATGCCGCCGGCCTTGGGCTTGAGCAGGTAGCGGAACGGCGATTGCTGCTGGGCGTGCTTGGCGTCGGTAAAGCGCGTGCCCTCGACGAAGTTGAAGATGCCCACCGGGTTGTTGCGAAACTTCGCACAGGTCTTGCGCGTGGTTTCCAGGTCCTTGCCTTTCTTTTCCGGGTGCTTCTCCAGGTACGCCTTGGAGTAGCGCTTCATGAACGGAAAGCCCAGGGCCCACCAGGCCAGACCAATCACCGGCACCCAGATCAGCTCCTGCTTGAGGAAGAACTTCAGGGGGCGGATACGCCGGTTGAGCACGTACTGCAGGACCATGATGTCGACCCAGCTCTGGTGGTTGCTGGTGACCAGGTAGGAGTGCTGGTAATCCAGGCCTTCCAGGCCCTGCACGTGCCAACGGGTACGGCATACCAACTGCATCCAGGCCTTGTTGTTGCTGATCCAGGCTTCGTGGGTGTGGTTCATCAGCCACAGGCTCAAGCGCTGGGTGAGGGCGAACGGCAGGGCCTTGACCAACGCCACGCAGAACAGGAACGAGCACAGCAGGATGGTGTTCAGCGCCAACAGGAGCGAGGCGATGACTCCGCGCACCACGGCAGGTAGGAATTCCAGCATTTAGACATCCATAGGTCGGTTGGCGGCTTGAATCGCGGTAAGGGCGATGGTGTAGACGATGTCGTCCACCTGGGCGCCCCGGGGCAGGTCGTTCACCGGTTTGCGCAGGCCTTGCAGCATCGGCCCCAGGCTCACGCAATCGGCGCTGCGTTGCACCGCCTTGTGGGTGGTGTTGCCGGTGTTGAGGTCAGGGAACACGAAGACCGTGGCCTTGCCCGCGACCTGGCTGCTGGGGGCCAGTTGCCGGGCGACGTTTTCGTTGGCCGCGGCGTCGTATTGCAACGGCCCGTCGATCAGCAGCGAACGCTGGGCTTCGTGGGCCAGCAGAGTGGCTTCGCGAACTTTCTCCACTTCCTCGCCGCTAGCCGAGTCGCCGCTGGAGTAGCTGATCATCGCCACGCGCGGGGTGATACCGAAGGCGGCTGCCGAGTCGGCGCTCTGCAGGGCGATTTCCGCCAGCTCGCTGGCGCTGGGGTGCGGGTTCATCACGCAGTCGCCATACACCAGCACTTCCTCGGGGAACAGCATGAAGAACACCGAGGACACCAGGCTGCAGCCCGGCGCGGTCTTGATCAACTGCAGGGCCGGGCGGATGGTGTTGGCAGTGGAGTGGATGACCCCGGAAACCAGGCCATCGACTTCATCCAGGGCCAGCATCACCGTGCCGATCACCACCGGATCTTCCAGCTGCTGCTCGGCCATGGGAGCGTTGAGGCTCTTGCTCTTGCGCAGGGCCACCATGGGCTCCACATAGCGTTGGCGAATCAGGTCCGGGTCGAGAATCTCCAGGCCTTCGGGCAGTTCGATGCCCTGGGCCCGGGCCACCGCGTGCACGTCCTCGGGCTTGGCCAGCAGCACGCAGCGGGCGATGCCCCGGGCCTGGCAGATGGCGGCGGCCTGCACGGTCAGCGGCTCGCTGCCTTCAGGCAGGACGATACGCTTGTTGGCCTGCTGGGCGCGCTGGATCAACTGGTAGCGGAACACCGCAGGTGACAGGCGCATTTCCCGTGGGGTGCCGCAGCGCTGGTGCAGCCAGTTGGCGTCCAGGTGACTGGCGACGAAGTCGGTGATGATTTCCGCGCGCTCGCGGTCATCGATGGGAATTTCCTTATTCAGGCCATTGAGCTGGTTGGCGGTGTCGTAGGATCCGGTGCTCACCGAAAGCACTGGCAGGCCGGCGTTCAGGGCGCCCCGGCAGAGCTCCATGATCCGCGGGTCGGGCAGGGTGTCGCTGGTCAGCAGCAGGCCGGCCAGGGGCACGCCGTTGATGGCCGCCAGGCTCACGGCGAGGATGATGTCGTCACGGTCGCCCGGGGTCACCACCAGCACGCCGGGCTTGAGCAGTTCCACAGTGTTGCGCATGGTGCGGGCGCAAATGATGATCTTGGTCATGCGCCGGCTTTCGTAGTCGCCGGCGTTGAGCACCTGGGCGCCCATCAGGTCCGCTACGTCACGGGTGCGCGGCGCGTTCAGTTCCGGTTGGAAGGGAATGCAGCCCAGCAGGCGGAAGTCGCCGCTGCGCAGCAAGGGCGAATGTTCCTTCAAGCGCGCGGAAAACGCCTCCATGCTTTCGTCGGTGCGCACCTTGTTGAGGATCACCCCCAGCACTTTCGGGTCCCGCGGACCGCCGAACAGCTGGGCCTGCAACTCGACCCGGCCGGACAGCTCGGTGAGCACTTCGTTTTCCGGGGCGGATACCAGGATCACCTCGGCATCCAGGCTTTTTGCCAGGTGCAGGTTGACCCGGGCGGCGTAGCTGGCACTGCGGGTCGGCACCATGCCTTCGACGATCAATACATCCTTGCCGATGGCTGCCTGCTGGTAGAGGGTGATGATTTCTTCCAGCAACTCATCCAGCTGGCCGTCGCCGAGCATCCGCTCCACATGGGCCAGGCCCAGGGGTTGTGGCGGTTTCAGGCCATGGGTGCGCGCCACCAGTTCGGTGGAACGCTCGGGGCCGGTGTCACCGGGGTGAGGTTGGGCTATGGGTTTGAAGAAGCCGACCT
This sequence comes from Pseudomonas sp. GW823-FHT03E05, assembly GCF_058796855.1. Classification (NCBI taxonomy): domain Bacteria; kingdom Pseudomonadati; phylum Pseudomonadota; class Gammaproteobacteria; order Pseudomonadales; family Pseudomonadaceae; genus Pseudomonas; species Pseudomonas sp. GW823-FHT03E05. Next base: position 905,444 of record NZ_JBXAJB010000002.1, on the reverse strand, counting down.
TGAGGCCAGCCCGTTCCAGCGTACGCACCAGCCCGAGGCTGATGGAGGTCAGACCCACTCCAAAATCGGTGGGCGCGATGAAAAAAGTTTGCATGCGAATTCTCAGAAGGTGCATGGCAAAGGCGACGGTCTTTGGCCGTCTGCCTGAAGTCAGGCGCTAAGGTTATCGTTATCCGGGGCTTGAGCACACCAGCCGCAGGCAAAGCGCTGGCCTATTTTTTTGGCTCGCAACTGCGGCTCCAGGACCCAGGCCCGGGACTGCCAGGGCGGTTGGTGGCGCAGGTGCTGGGTATGCCCGCAGGACAGTTCAGCCACCCAATGGCCTTCTTCATCCTGATGAAAACCGCAGATTGTCGAGTGATTTTTCACGTTCCGTTGGTCCGGGTTCCGTTCGCTTTCGAGCGATTGCTTCGCTAAACTTGGACGTTCTTCATTCTTATGCAAAAGGTCCCGCCCCATGCTGATCGCCGCCAATAAGGCTGTCTCCATCGACTATACCCTCACCAACGACGCTGGTGAGGTCATCGACAGCTCTGCCGGCGGCGCCCCGCTGGTTTACCTGCAAGGCGCAGGTAACATCATTCCTGGTCTGGAAAAGGCCCTGGAAGGCAAGCAAGTTGGTGACGAACTGAAAGTCTCCGTAGAACCTGAAGATGCCTACGGCGAATACGCTGCCGAATTGGTCAGCACCCTGAGCCGCAGCATGTTCGAAGGCGTCGACGAACTGGAAGTGGGCATGCAGTTCCACGCTTCCGCTCCGGACGGCCAGATGCAGATCGTGACTATCCGTGACCTGGACGGCGACGACGTTACCGTCGACGGCAACCACCCGCTGGCCGGTCAGCGCCTGAATTTCCAGGTCAAGATCGTTGCCATCCGTGACGCCAGCCAGGAAGAAATCGCTCATGGTCACGTCCATGGCGAAGGTGGCCATCACCACTGATTTTCTGCGCTAAGCTCAAGCTTACTGGAGAGGCGCCCGAGGGCGCCTTTTTAGTCCGCGGCTTTTGGCTGTACTGTCGAGAGGCTGTTTTCTGTAAGAACACAGGAATTTGGAGTTCGTCATGAGTGCTTTTCACGACCTTAAATTGAAAGCCCTGGATGGTCAGGAGCTGCCGCTCGCGCCCTTCAAGGGGCACGTCGTGCTGGTGGTCAACGTCGCCTCCAAATGTGGTCTGACACCACAATATGCGGCGCTGGAGAATCTCTACCAGCAATACAAGGCCCAGGGATTCAGCGTGCTGGGGTTGCCTTGCAACCAGTTCGCCGGGCAGGAACCGGGCACCGAGCAGGAGATCCAGGAATTTTGCAGCCTCAACTACGGGGTGACCTTTCCCTTGAGCAGCAAACTGGACGTGAACGGTCCCGAGCGCCATCAGCTGTACCGCCTGCTGGCGGGCGAAGGCGCCGAGTTTCCCGGGGACATCACCTGGAACTTCGAGAAATTCCTATTGGGCAAGGACGGCCGGGTACTGGCGCGTTTCTCGCCGCGTACCGCTCCCGATGATCCGACAGTGATCCAGGCGATTGAAAAAGCCTTGAGCTGAACCCGCGCCGGGCCCTTGTTTAACGCCGCTTCAATGCGGCGTTTTTGCATCTAAATCACTCAAATCAATAATGCTGTGCAGCGCATTGAGGGGGGAATATTATCCTCATCATAAGTGCGCCGGGGCCGGTACCCGGCGCAGTCTTGTGCGTCGAATATCGACTCAAGCCTTTTTCTCGGAGCGCAGCATGCCTGTTCAAGCCTTGTTCAAACCCTTTCAACTCGGCGCGCTGGAACTGCCGACCCGCGTGGTGATGGCACCAATGACCCGGTCGTTTTCCCCCGGTGGCGTGCCCAACTCCAAGGTCATCGAGTATTACCGCCGCCGCGCTGCTGCGGGTGTCGGCCTGATCATTACCGAGGGCACCACGGTGGGTCACCAGGCTGCCAATGGTTACCCCAATGTGCCGCAGTTCCATGGCGAGGCGGCCCTGGCCGGCTGGAAGAAGGTGGTGGATGCGGTCCACGCCGAAGGCGGCAAGATCGTCCCGCAACTCTGGCATGTGGGCAATGTGCGGCGCCTGGGCACCGAGCCGGACGCCAGCGTGCCCGGCTACGGCCCCACCGAGAAGCTCAAGGACGGCAAGGTGCTGGTGCACGGCATGACCCACCAGGACATCCAGGAGGTGATCGCTGCCTTTGCCCAGGCCGCCAAGGATGCCCAGAGCATCGGCATGGACGGCGTGGAGATCCATGGTGCCCACGGTTACCTGGTGGACCAGTTCTTCTGGGAAGGCACCAACCAGCGTACCGATGAATACGGTGGCGACCTGGCCCAGCGCTCGCGCTTCGCCATTGAGCTGATCCAGGCCGTGCGGGCTGCTGTCGGTCCGGATTTCCCGATCATCCTGCGGTTTTCCCAGTGGAAGCAGCAGGACTACAGCGCGCGCCTGGTGCAGACCCCGGAAGCTCTGGAGGCCTTCCTCAAGCCGCTGGCGGATGCCGGTGTGGATATCTTCCATTGCTCGACCCGCCGCTTCTGGGAGCCGGAGTTCGAAGGTTCCGACCTCAACCTGGCGGGCTGGACCCGCAAACTCACCGGAAAGCCCACCATCACCGTGGGCAGCGTCGGCCTGGACGGCGAGTTCCTGCAGTTCATGGTCAACACCGACAAGGTGGCGCAGCCGGCCAGCCTGGAAAACCTGCTGCAGCGTCTGAATAACGACGAGTTCGATCTGGTGGCCGTGGGCCGTGCACTGCTGGTGGATCCGGATTGGGCGCAGAAAGTCCGTGAAGGTCGCGAGCAGGACATCCTGCCGTTCAGCCGTGACGCGCTGACGACCCTGGTTTAACTGCCGGCTCCGGGCGGCGAGGGGGGGAGCCCCCTTGCCGTGCCGAGTGTCTCCACGGCGCTGCGGGGTTTGACCGTCGCTTCGATAAGCCCTTCGTAATCCTCGGCCGGCCCGTGCTCGCAGGCACTGCGCAGGCGATCTTCAAACTGCTCGATAACCGCGGCCCAGCCCTGGCGGCTGGCATGCTGGCGGGCGTTGAGGCGTACCCGGCGCAAGGTTTCCGGTTCTTCCAGCAGCCAGCTGGCAGCGTCGCAGAAGGCGCTTTCGTCGCCGGGCATGGCCAGCACACCGTTGTAGCCATGGCGGATATGCTGGGCTGCGGCAGCCTGATCGTAGGCCACCACCGCGAGCCCCGAGGCCAGAGCCTCCAGCACCACGTTGCCGAAGGTTTCGGTGAGGCTGGGAAACAGAAACAGATCCCCGCAGGCGTAGTGGGCGGCCAGGGCTTCGCCCCGCTGGCTGCCGCAGAACAGGGCCTCGGGCAGGCTTTTTTCCAGAGCCCCACGTTGCGGGCCGTCACCCACCACGATCAGCTTCATCCTGCGCTGTGGATAAGTCGCCTGCAGGCGTTCGAAGCAGCGCTTGAGCAAGCCCAGGTTCTTCTCCTGCGCCAGGCGCCCAACGTGGATCACCGCCAGGTCATCGGCGCCCAGGCCCCAGTCGGCCCGCAGCGTATCGAGCCGCTTGGCCGGGTGGAACAGTTGGCTGTCGACGCCCCGGGACAGCAGGGCCAGGCGTTCGAAATGCCGGCGCGCCAGCTCCAGGTGCTGGCTGGCGCTGGGTACCAGGGTCAGTTGCGAGCGGTTGTGGAACCAGCGCAGATAGTGGGTCAGCAGGCGGGTCAGCAAACCCAGGCCATATTGGCTGGAGTACTGCTGGAAGTTGGTGTGAAAGCCGCTGACCACGGAGATTCCCAGGCGCTTGGCGGCCCGCAGCGCAGACAGCCCCAGCGGCCCCTCGGTGGCGATGTAGAGCACGTCCGGGCGCTGGCGTTTCCAGCGTCGCAGCAGCTTGTGCATCGACGACTGGCCCCATTGCAGCCCCGGGTAGCCCGGCAGCGGCCAGCCCCGGCACAGCAGCAGGGCTTCGTCGCTGGCCCGGCTCTGGTCGCAACCCTGGCGCGGGCGCACCAGCTCAACCTGATGCCCACGGGCACGCAGGCCCTCGCAGAGGCGGCCAAGGGTATTGGCCACGCCATTGATTTCCGGTGGGAAGGTTTCAGTGATGAGGGTGATATGCAGAGCTGTCGTCATGGCCTCAGTGTCGGCTGAGGCCATGTCGCCATTGTGACCTTGCGATGATGGATTTATGACGCCCCGGCCTTATTTGGCCGGCAGGTTCTCCACCCCGCGTTCACGCACCCAGAACAGCGTGGCACCGGCCACGGCGGCCGGCATCATCAGGATATTGACCAGCGGGATCAGCAGCGCCAGGTAGACGATGCCGCCAAAGCCCAGGCTCTGCCAGCGCTTCTGGCGCAGCCAGGCGAGCATGTCCTGCCAGCTCATCTTGTGGTTGTCCGCCGGGTAGTCGATGTACTGGATAGCCATCATCCAGATACCGAACAGCAGCCACAGCGGCGCGGCAATCAGGTTGACCACCGGAATCAGCGAGAGGATGAACAGGCCGATGGCCCGGGGCAGGAAGTAGCCGAGCTTGCGCATTTCCCGCGCCAGGGTGCGGGGGATCATGGCAATCAGCTCACCCCAGCTGAAGGGCGGGAAATCATCGGTGCCGCGCACCACGGTTTCGACTTTTTCCGAGAGGAAGCCGTTGAAGGGTGCGGCGATGATGTTGGCCAGCATGGTGAAGCTGAAAAACACCATGAAGGCCACCAGCACCACGAACAGCGGCCAGATGACATAGCTGAGGAAACTCAGCCAACTGGGCAGGGACGGCATCAGCGCATCGACCCAGAGGCTGAATTGATGGCCGGCGAAATAGATCAATCCGACGAACAGCACCAGGTTGATTGCCAGGGGCAGGAGCACGAACAGGCGCAGGCCGGGGCTGAGGACCAGCTTCAGGCCTTCACGCAGGTATTGCGGGCCGGACAGGACAGGGGCGGGCATAGAGCGCTCCGAGCAGAATGAAAACGCGCCGACCTTACCGGCTTTGTCCTGGGGGCGAAAGCACGGCGAAGCGGCCGACATCAACGGTAACAAAGACCCTTTCAAATAGGCCTCCTGAGGATAGAGACCGCCTATGAGCTGGATTGTTAAACCGTATTTCCTTAATCTTCGCCCCCTCTATACGCTTCACCCATTATTTTTTGGACGGACGAGTTCAAGCCTTCCCCAAGGTTTCGCCGTCCTTTTTTATTCCAGCCGGCAATCCGGCGTTCCGCGCCAGGCTAGCCGGGCCGGTCGATAGGAGTGAGTCATGTCTGAAGTACGCCATTCGCGTGTGATTATTCTCGGTTCCGGCCCTGCCGGTTACAGCGCCGCCGTCTATGCCGCCCGTGCCAACCTGAAGCCGCTGCTGATCACCGGCATGCAGGCCGGTGGCCAGCTGACCACCACTACCGAAGTCGACAACTGGCCCGGTGACGTGCACGGCCTGACCGGCCCGGCCCTGATGGAGCGGATGCGCGAGCACGCCGAGCGTTTCGAGACAGAAATCGTCTTCGATCACATCAATGCCGTGGACTTCGCAGCCAAGCCCTACACCCTGACCGGTGACAGCGCGACCTACACCTGCGACGCCCTGATCATCGCCACCGGTGCCAGCGCTCGCTACCTGGGCCTGCCTTCGGAAGAAGCGTTCATGGGCAAGGGTGTTTCCGCCTGTGCCACCTGCGACGGCTTCTTCTATCGCAACAAGCCGGTGGCAGTGGTCGGTGGCGGTAACACCGCTGTTGAAGAAGCGCTGTACCTGGCCAACATCGCCAGCACCGTGACCCTGATCCACCGCCGCGAAACCTTCCGCGCCGAGAAGATCCTGATCGACAAGCTCAACGCCCGGGTGGCCGAAGGCAAGATCATCCTCAAGCTCAATGCCAACCTGGACGAAGTCCTGGGTGACAACATGGGCGTGACCGGTGCCCGCCTGAAGAACAACGACGGCAGCTTCGACGAGTTGAAGGTCGACGGTGTGTTCATCGCCATCGGCCACACCCCGAACACCTCGCTGTTCGAAGGCCAGTTGACCCTCAAGGACGGTTACCTGGTCGTGCAGGGCGGCCGTGACGGCAATGCCACCGCCACCAGCGTCGAGGGCATCTTTGCTGCCGGCGACGTGGCCGACCACGTTTACCGCCAGGCGATCACCTCGGCCGGTGCCGGTTGCATGGCGGCACTGGACACCGAGCGTTACCTGGACGGCCTGCAGAACGCTTCGTTCTGATTTGCCACCCATAAAAAAAACCGGCGCAAGCCGGTTTTTTTATGGGTGTTGCACGGTAGCAGCCGGCTTGCCGGCGAACAGGCCCTCGAGCCTTGCGCCGCTGTGCTGACGCCTTCGCTGGCGAGCCAGCTCCTACAGAATGCGGATCAGCGGCGGGTCAGCGGCTGGGCGGAGAACTTGACCCCGGCCAGGCCGTGAACGATCAGGGCGCGGATATTGCCGTGGTCAGTGCCTTCGGGGGTGGCCAGTACCGAGCGGTAGTGTTCGCCGAAGGCCAGCAGGGCCTCTTCGTCGCTCAGGCCTTCCAGCAGGGCCAGGCCCAAGGTCTTGCACGAACCTTCGTTCTGCCCGGCGGCGTTTTCCACGCCGCCGTTGTTGAAGGCCTGGGGCTGGTAGTCATAGCCGGCGGCGACAAAGGCCAGGGTGTCGGCAAAAGCGTGTTCACCGCTGTTCAGGCTGGCGCGCAGGGTGTTCAGGTCAGTCATTGGGGTTTTCCTTTGGCGAACGCCGCTTGCTGCTCGGCGCTGGCTTCTTTCTGGTAGAGATTTTTCCATTCGGCGTAGGGCATGCCATACACCACTTCACGAGCGTCATCGAGGCTGACCTCGATCTGGCGTTCGTCGGCCTCGGCCTTGTACCACTTGGACAGGCAGTTGCGGCAGAACCCGGCGAGGTTCATCAGGTCGATGTTCTGTACGTCCTTGCGGCTGTCCAGGTGGGCCACCAGGCGGCGAAAGGCCGCGGCTTCCAGTTCCAGGCGTTGTTGTTCAGTCATGGGGTTTCTCCGGGACAGGGGCAAGCGCCCAGGCGGGCCCTTGCCACTTGTGGCAGTTTTCTAGGCGCTGGCGCGGCTGGCCGCGAGGGTGATCGACACCGACTCGGCAAAACGCAGGGCGTGGGGTTTGTCGACTTCGACTTCGGCGTACTGCACCGAGGCGTTGCTCATCACCAGGTCCAGCAGCTCCTGGGTCAGGCGCTCCAGCAGGGCAAAGCGGTTGCCCTCGACATGGGCAATGATCGCCTTGGTGATGGTGCGGTAGTTCAGTGCGTGGTCGATGTCGTTGTCCCGCACCGCGTCCTGGGCCGCGTAGAGGATGGTCAGGTTGATCAGCACATCCTGCTTGTTGAGGATCTCTTCCTCGTTGATTCCGATGTAGGTCCGCAGGAGCAGGTCCTTGACTCGGATACGAGCCATTCCTGGCTGAAGTTGTGGCATTGCTACTTGCTCCGTCCAATCAATTGCAGGAATTCCTGGCGAGTGGTGCTCGAATCGCGGAAGGCGCCGAGCATCACCGAGGTGTGCATGGTGGAATTCTGTTTCTCGACGCCGCGCATCATCATGCACATGTGCTTGGCCTCGATCACCACCGCGACGCCGGCGGCCTGAGTCACGCTCTGTACCGCGTCGGCGATTTCCCGAGTGAGATTTTCCTGGATCTGCAGGCGCCTGGCGAACATGTCGACGATCCGCGCGATCTTCGACAGCCCCAGGACCTTGCCGGTAGGAATATAAGCCACATGGGCCTTGCCGATGAAGGGCAGCAGGTGATGTTCGCACAGGGAATACAGCTCGATGTCGGCGACTATCACCATTTCATCGCTGTCGGAAGCAAACAGCGCGCCGTTGACGATGTCCTCCAGCGACTGGCCGTAGCCGTGACACAGGTACTGCATGGCCTTGGCCGCGCGCTTGGGGGTATCGAGCAGGCCTTCGCGCTCGGGGTCTTCGCCCAGGTCCTTGAGGATCTCGCGATAGTGCTGGGGCAGGGAAAGGGTCATGCAAGGTCCTCACAGGGGCCGGCTTACTTGAGGTGCCGCCCGCCGTTGACGGTCAGGGTGGTGCCGGTGACATAGGGGTTGTCCAGCAGATAGCGCAGGCTCTGGTAAATCACTTCGCTGCCGGGTTCGATGCCCAGCGCGGATTTGGCCAGGGTCTTGGCGCGGTACGCCGCGTCGTCGTCGGGGTTGAACAATAGCAGGGCCGGGGCAATGCCGTTGACCTTGATTGTCGGGGCGTATTTCGCTGCGAAGGACAGGGTCAGGCTGTCCAGGCCGGCTTTGCTGGCGCAGTAGGCGATGTGCTTGCTGCTGCCCTTGCGAGTCACGTCGTCGCTGATGTGGATGATGTCTGCCGGGCTCGAGCGCTGCAGCAACTCGGCGCAATGCAGGTTGATCAGGTAGGGCGCCAGCATGTGCACGCCGAACATCCGGGCAAAGGCCGCTGCTTCGTCGCCTGGGCTCTCCTCCAGCCATTCCGAGGCGTTGTGGACGATGGCCCGCAGGCTCTGGGTACGGTTTTTCAGCTCGGTGATCAGGGCCAGGATCCCGGCTTCGCTGGAGAGATCGGCGAACAGCAGGGTCGCGCCCTTTTCCCGCAGGGCCTCAAGGCCCGGGCGCTGGCTGCGGTAGGTGATGATCACCGGCTGCCCGTCTTGGAGCAGGCGCAGGGCGCAATGCAGGCCGACTCGCTGGCTGGCGCCGGTGATCAGGATCGGGGCAGGAGAGGTGTTCATGAAGGGCTCGCGTCGCGGGTAGTGGGAAAACTATACCAGCGAGGGAAGGCCCTGTGCCTGCAGGCAACGGGCTTGCCGGCGAATGCGATCTTGCGGGGTTTTTTCGTTGGCAAGCCAGCTTCTACGGTAGGCGCAAATATTGCGCGAGGTGTGGTAGGAGCCGGCTTGCCGGCGAATCACGGATTCTGCGTCGAGGGGGTGGCCGGCAGCGGTCGGGCCGGTGTGCTGTTGAGCCAGTTGGCCAGCAGCCGGGTGGACAGCGGAATGAAGATATAGACCATCAGCGGGGTCAGGGCCAGGGTGCTGACAAATACCCGAGGCAGCAGGCTCAGGTCGCCGAGCAACGGGCCCAGGACAAAGTTGAACAGCAGCGACACCGGGAAGAATGCCAGCCAGATGGCCACGGCCTGCTTCCAGCGCGGCGGGCGATGGCCGGCGGCGCCGAACCAGCCGTCGATACCGCTGACCCGGTGCTCCGAAGGGTGGGCGAACAGGTCGCTGCCCCGGGCCAGCCAGGCCGTACGCGAGGCGGAGTGTTCCCAGGTATGCAAGGTGGATTCGTCGGCGAAGCGGAAGATGATCTGGAATTCGTCATCGTTGGGGGGCGGCGCAAGAACGCCGGAACCCAGGTAGCCGGGAAAGTCGGTAGCCAGTTGTTCGCCTTCGCGCAGCCAGGCGATCAGGTCCTGGTAACGGCCGTCGGCAACGCGCCGGGCAACCATCAGGGTGACGGGTGAGGTAGACATTATGTATCTCCGTAAAACCAATGCGCTGCCTGGGTAAGGCAGTCGCTTGACGAGGCACCGGGGTGGCGGGCCGCGCCTGAAGCAAGCAAGGATTATTCCTGATTGCTGCCCAGGCACCAATGACGGCGGTCGGTTTTTCTCGTGCTTGAAGCATCGCCACCTGAGGGGAGTAGAATGATCGCCACTTTGTTTCCCGGTGTTTTCTTCCCAGATGCCCGTCATGACTGAACTTGCCCCCGCCCCTCACGCCCCCGAAGCCGTTCGTCAGGACGAGTTGTTTCCGATCCGTGAGGTGGCGCGCCTGACCGGAATCAACCCGGTGACCCTGCGGGCCTGGGAACGACGCTACGGTCTGATTCAGCCGACACGCACCGAAAGTGGGCATCGCCTGTACTCCATGCACGATGTTGAGGCGGTGCGTGAGATTCTCGGCTGGATCGAACGCGGCGTGGCGGTGAGCAAAGTGGGCAAGATCCTGGCCAAGGGCCGGGCTGCCCAGGCCCAGCTCAAGGCTCCGGTGGATGGCGGCTTGCAGGGCGAATACGGCCAGTGGCGCGATCAATTGAAGCTGGCGGTCAGCGCGTTCGATGAGGATCAGCTTGAGCGCCTCTACGGGCAGATCTTCTCCAGCTATGCCTTGCCGGTGGTGTTCCAGGACATCTTCCTGCCGTTCTGGAAGCAGTTACTGCTGGCGCGCGAGGCTTTTGGCCAGACCAGCGAATGGCTGTTCCTGGATGGCTTCCTGCGGGCGCGGATTACCCAGCGCCTGCTGTTGCAACGCGCCACCCAGAGCCGCTATCTGCTGCTGACGGCGCTCAATGAGCAATGCCGCGAACTGGAACTGTTGGTGGCGGCGCTGATGCTCGGGCAGGACCCGATCGGTGTGCGCCTTCTAGGCGCGGGTGTGCCGCTGGAGGAACTGACCCTGGTCTGCGAAAAGGTCGCGCCGGTAGCCCTGGTGGTGTTTTCCAATCACGCACCCTCGGCCGAGTTGCCCAAGCGCCTCAAGCGCCTGGCACTGACCCTGGATTGCCCATTGCTGCTGGCCGGGGACGCGGCGGACCTGGCTCAGGACAGCCTGGTCGGTTCGCCGGTGGCTTGCCTGGGTAACGAGGGGCGCTTGATGCAGCAGCGCCTGCGCGGGTTCCTTTGAGGCGCTAGCCTTCAGGCGTGCAGTGCCGGATGGCTGTGGCGGTGCTGCTGGAGGATGAACTGGCGCAGGCGCTCGGTTTCCTCCAGGTCGCTCTGATCCAGGCGGTAGGCGTAGAAACCGGCTTCGGTCTGGCGCTCGAAGCGCCCGTGCAGGGCAATCCGTTCATAGCCCGAGGGGCTGAACCACTGGGCGAACTGCCGCGGTGGCCGGGTACCGTTGCGGATCTCCACCAATATTCCCTTGAACGAGACCTCCCGAACCCACAGGCGGCCAGGCTGGCCCCTGGCATTTTCCAGGGCCACCGGCTGCTCCAGGGCCAGGCGCCAGGGGCGCACCATGGGCCCATCCTCGAAGATGCTCGGCACCCCCAGCCGCAGGTGCAGGGCATGGAATTCGTCTTCCACCAACTGCAGCGGGAAGGTCATCTGCTGATTGTCGAAACGGGCCTGGATGGTGACCTTTTCATTGGCCGCCAGGCGCGTCAGCAGGTCACGGATCTGCGCGCCGCCATTGACCATCAGGCTCGAGGTGGTATCACGCACATTGAGCTGCGGGTTGTGCTGCATGGTCTGGATGAAGTCCAGTTCATCCTGGGTGAGGAGGGCGTCACGCTGCATGATGTTGCTCGGAGGGTGGAGGACAGATCGGCGGGGAATATCCCTACGACCACGAATTCCGCGATTTATTAGTGGCCGCTGGTCGCCTTGAGGGCGGCCAGTTCAGCTTGCACTTCGGCCAGTTGCTGCTCCAGCTGGAGCAAGCGTTGCTGGGCCTTGACCTGGACGCTGACGTCTTTCTGCACGCCGATGAAATAGGTCAGTTGATCACTGTCATTGAATACCGGGGTGATCGACAGCTCATTCCAGAAGTGACTGCCGTCCTTGCGGTAGTTGCGCAGTACCTCGCGGCACGGCCGGCCTTGTCGCAGGGCCTGGCGGATCACTTCCAGGCCTGGCTGGTCACGGTCCCCGGATTGCAGGAAGCGGCAATCCTGGTACAGCACTTCGTCGGCGCTGTAGCCGGTCAGCCGCTCGAAGGCCGGGTTCACATAGATCACGATGTTGTCTTCGCCTTCCTGCTCGGCGACCACAATCCCGTCGTTGGAGGCGTTGATCATCCGTTGCAGCAGATGAGCGTTGATCATCCTGAAGTTCCGCTTTCGATCAGCAAGTGCTGGAGTGTAAGAGAGGCTGGCCCGCTGTCCACCAGCGCTTTGCAGCAGAGGTGGCGGCACAGGCGGGATTTTACTCCGTAGCTGTTAATATCCCAGCCTTTTAGTCAGCTTCAGGATCAGATTGATGAAAGTCGCCATCCTTTCCGGCTCGGTGTACGGCACGGCTGAAGAAGTCGCCCGGCATGCCGCCAAACTCCTCAACGCCGCAGGTTTCGAGGCCTGGCACAACTCGCGCGCCACTCTGGCCGAGCTTCAGGCCTTCGCCCCGCAGGCGTTTCTGGCCGTGACCTCCACCACCGGCATGGGCGAGTTGCCGGACAACCTGCTGCCGCTGTATTCGAGTATTCGCGATCAGTTGCCCGCCGCCTGGCGCGGGTTGCCCGGAGCGGTCATCGGCCTGGGAGATTCCAGCTACGGCGATACCTTCTGTGGCGGTGGCGAGCAGATGCGCGAGCTGTTCGCCGAGCTGGGCGTGCAGGAAGTGCTGCCCATGCTGCGCCTGGACGCCAGCGAGAGCGTGACCCCGGAAACCGACGCCGAGCCCTGGCTGGCCGAGCTGATCAGCGCCCTGCGGGGCTGACCGGCTGTTCCCGCAGCAGCGCCAGCCAGGCTTGCGCTGCCTTGGACAGATAAGCGCCCTGGCGCCAGATGAAGGCGATATCCCATCGCAGGTAGTCCGGCGCCTTCAAGGTCAGGCGCACCACCCCAGGCCGCACCAGGCCACGGGCCACCACACTGGGCAACAGCACCACGCCCTGGCCGGCGGCCACCAGCGCCGCCAGGAAATCCGCCTGGCCGCTGCGCCCGCCTTCCCTGGGGGTGAAACCCACCTGCTGGCAGGCCTGCAACAGCCGGTCGTTGAGCACGAAACTGCGCTGGTACAGGAGGAACGGCGTGTCTGCCAGTTCTTCCAGGCGTACCTGGGCGTTCATCGCCAAGGGGTGATCGGCGGGCAGCAAGGCATCCAGCGGTTCATCGCAGAAGGGCTGGTAGGCGAACGCCGGGTCCTTGGGGGTCAGGCTGCCCCCCAGTTCCAGTTCGCCGTTGCGCACCGCCTGTTCGACATTCAGGCTGCCGCCTTCGAGCAACTGCACCTGGATATTCGGATAGCGCCGGCGGTATTCGGCAAAACGGCTGGCGAACAGCGCGTCACTGCCTAGCAGCGGCAGCCCCAGGCGCAGTTCACCCCGTGCCAGCTGGCTCAGGTCGTCCAGTTCGCTGAGCAGTTCGTGGCGCAGGCGCAACATGCCTTCGGCCCGTTGCAGCACCACGTTGCCGGCGGCGGTGAGGTGGATATGCGAACCCTGGCGCTCCAGCAAGGGCGTGCCGAGGCTCTGTTCCAGCTGGGCTATCTGCTTGCTGACCGCCGACTGGCTGATGTGCAGGGTCCTGGCCGCCTGGGTGAAGCCGCCCTGGCGGATCACCTCGACAAAGCTGCGCAGTTGCTTGAAATCCATGGCGTTGATTCCAGATTGGAATGGCTTCCAGTCTAACAATTCGCTTCGGTAATGATGGGGCTTTTCATAAAATAAGCCCCTGAGAGGACCGAACCACCATGAACATTTCCACCTGCAAACGCCTGGGCCGCCTGATTCTTGAACTGGCGGTGCTGCTGGCCATCTATTTTCTCGGCAGCCAACTGGCCAGCTGGCTGCCCTGGCCGATTCCCGGTGGGGTCATGGGCCTTGCGCTGTTGCTGCTGGCCTTCGCCCTGGGCTGGGTCAAGCCGGCGGCCCTGCAACTGGGGGCCGGCCTGTTGATGGCCGAGATGCTGCTGTTCTTTATTCCCGCACTGATGAGCCTGCTGGACTACGGCGGCCTGCTGCGCCAGGACGGCTGGCGAATTCTGCTGGTAATAGGTGTCAGCACCCTGCTGGTGATGCTGGTGACAGCCTTGACCGTGGAACTGGTGTGCCGCTGGAGGATGCGCCATGAAGCTTGAAGCCATGCCGGTGTTCTGGCTGGCCCTGACCCTGGGCGCCTACCTGTTCAGCCGCTGGATCTACCGGCGCACCGGGCGCTACCTGCTGTCGCCGCTGATTCTGGTGCCGGCCCTGCTGCTGGCGGTCGCCGTGCCGCTGCACACTGCCTACGCCGAATACGCCGCCAACACCCACTGGCTGATGCTGGTACTGGGGCCGGTGACCGTGGCCTTCGCCATTCCCATCTGGCAGCAGCGGCAACTGCTGATGCGCCACTGGTCGGCATTGCTGCTGGGCATGCTGGCGGGCAGCGCGGCTTCCATTGGCAGCTCGTTCGGCCTGGCCAAGGCCCTGGCCCTGGACAGCTCGGTGACCCTGTCCCTGGTGCCGCGCTCCATCACCACGCCGTTCGCCATGCCCCTGGCCCATGACCTGGGCGGCGTACCCGAGCTGACTGCGGTATTCGTGATGTTCACCGGGGTATTCGGGGCCATGCTCGGCGGTGTGCTGCTGCGCTGGCTGCCGCTGCGCAGCGCCCTGGCCCGCGGTGCCCTGTTTGGCGTCGGGGCCCATGGTGCAGGGGTGAGCCGGGCCCATGAAGTGGGGGGCGAAGAAGGTTCGGTGGCAGGGCTGGTGATGGTCCTGACCGGGCTTCTGAACCTGTTCGCCGCCCCTTTGCTGGCGTCGTTGCTTTGACGCGCAAGCCCCGGGCCAGGGCCTGATTCCCGGCTGACCCGCACGGCCATCAAGCTGGCTGCCAATGCAACTCCGCCAGCGGCGTGAGCTGTCTAGACTCTGGAGGTCCTCTTCCTATAAGAACCATCACCGAGGTCCTTGCCGTGAGCCTAGCCCCCGTTCAATCGACACCGAGTGTAAAAAACCAGGTCAGCGCCATCGAGTGGCAAACCCGCGTGGACCTGGCCGCCTGCTATCGCCTGGTGGCGATGCATGGCTGGGACGACCTGATTTTCACCCACATATCCGCCAAGGTGCCGGGCACCGAAGATTTCCTGATCAACCCGTTTGGCCTGATGTTCCACGAGATCACCGCGTCGAGCCTGGTGAAGGTCGACCAGGCCGGCAACAAGCTGATGGACAGCCCCTACGAGATCAACCCGGCGGGCTACACCATTCACAGCGCGGTGCATGCGGTGCGTCACGATGTGGTTTGCGTGCTGCACACCCATACCGCGGCCGGGGTTGCGGTGTCGGCGCAGAAGCAGGGCGTGTTGCCCATCAGCCAGCAGTCGCTGTTCGTGTTGTCGAGCCTGGGTTACCACCCCTATGAAGGTGTGGCCCTGAACCCCGAGGAGAAGGTCCGGCTGCAGGCCGACCTGGGGGACAACAGTTTCCTGATGCTGCACAACCATGGCCTGCTCACCTGCGGCGCGACCATCGCCGACACCTTCCTGATGATGTTCACCTTCCAGCGCGCCTGCGAGATCCAGGTGCTGGCGCAGAACGGCGGCGCCGAGCTGATTGCCATCCCTGCGCCGATCCTGGCCGGGGCCAGGGCGATGATCGCTGGTGTCACCCGCAGCGCTCAGGGCATGGGCGGCGCTCTGGCCTGGCCGGCCCTGCTGCGCAAACTCGATCAACTCGACCCGGGTTACACACTCTGATGCCTATTGCCGAGATCCCGCTGTGCGTGTGGCGTACACGCGGACATGACCTGCTCTTTCGCGGCCAGCGCATCCGTTACTGGGTGGCCGGGCAGGGCGAGCCGCTGCTGCTGATCCATGGCTTTCCCACCGCCAGCTGGGACTGGCACTACCTGTGGCAGCCCCTGGCCCGGCATCATCAGGTGATCGCCTGCGACATGCTGGGCTTCGGCGATTCGGCCAAGCCCCTGGAGCATGACTACAGCCTGCTGGAGCAGGCTGACCTGCAGCAGGCGCTGCTGGCCCATCTGGGTATCGCCGAGCCGGTGCATCTGCTGGCCCACGACTACGGCGACAGCGTTGCCCAGGAGTTGCTGGCCCGGCACTACGAAGAGCGGATCGATATCGCCAGTTGCGTGTTTCTCAACGGCGGCCTGTTCCCGGAAACCCATCGCCCGGTGCTGACCCAGAAGCTGCTGCTCAGCCCGCTGGGCTGGATGCTCGGGAGAACGTTCAGCCGCCAGGGCCTGGCCAAGAGTTTCCGGCAGATATTCGGCCCCCAGAACCGCCCCAGCGAGTCGGTGCTGGATGATTTCTGGAGCCTGGTGCAGAGCAACGATGGCCCGCGAATCCTGCACAAGCTGATCGGCTATATCCCTGAACGCCGGGCCCGGCGTGAACGTTGGGTCAGTGCCATGCAGCGCGGCGAGGTGCCCCTGCGGGTGATCGATGGTGCCCTGGACCCGATTTCCGGGGCACACATGGTGGAGCGCTATCGGCAATTGATCCCACGGGCCGACACGGTGCTGCTGCCGAGCATCGGGCATTACCCGCAGATCGAAGCGCCCCTGGCGGTGCTCAAGCATTACCTGGAGTTTCGCGACAATCTGCTGTCGCCATCATCACGGTTGGCGTGTTCCTGAACCCCGCGGCCTTGAGCGGGCAAGGCGATTATCCCGCTGCCTTATTGCGCACCATTCAGGTCTAAACGTTTTTATTGTGACCAAAGGCTGGCTGCCTGACACTCGAAGCATTGTCCATTGGCCCTGCTGGAGTTCGGTATGAGTGAGTCTGTGCGCTTGGAAGATAAAGTGGTGATCGTCACCGGGGCCGGCGGTGGCCTGGGCCGGGCCCATGCACTGCTGTTCGCCCGGCACGGCGCCAAGGTGCTGGTCAACGACCTCGGCGGCTCGGCCCAGGGCGAAGGCGCCAGCGCTTCGGCCGCCGACCGCGTGGTGGCGCAGATCCGCGAGGCCGGCGGTATCGCCGAAGCCAGCCATGACTCGGTCACCGACGGTGAAAAGATCGTGCAGAACGCCCTGGATGTGTTTGGTCGGGTCGATGTGGTGGTCAACAACGCGGGGATCCTGCGGGACAAGACCTTCCACAAGATGGAGGACGCCGATTGGGACCTGGTGTATCGGGTGCATGTCGAGGGGGCCTACAAGGTCACCCGCGCCGCCTGGCCATACCTGCGCGACCAGGGGTATGGCCGGGTGATCTTCACCGCTTCCACCTCGGGCATCTATGGCAACTTCGGCCAGTCCAACTACGGCATGGCCAAGCTCGGCCTGTACGGCCTGACCCGGACTTTGGCCATCGAAGGGCGCAAGAACAACATCCTGGTCAACGCCATCGCGCCCACCGGCGGTACGCGGATGACCGAGGGGCTGATTCCGCCCCAGGTGTTCGAGCAGCTCAAGCCCGAACTGGTCAGCCCGCTGGTGGTGTACCTGGGCAGCGAGCAGTGCCAGGAAACCTCCGGCCTGTTCGAAGTGGGCGGCGGCTGGATCGGCAAGGTGCGCTGGGAGCGCAGCCTGGGCGCCGGCTTCGATCCTCGCCAGGGCTTTTCCCCGGAAGACGTGGCGGCCCACTGGCAGCAGATCTGCGACTTCGAGGGCGCGGCTCACCCCAAGGACAATATCGAGGCGTTGAAGGAGATGATGCAGAATCTGCAAAAGTACGCCCTCTGAAGCGCCCCTTTGTCCATCCCCTATCGCCTGTGCCAGGGTGATAGGGGCCGGCTTCTAGCGCTAAGTGCGCCGGGTTTTCAGCACTGGATGCATCACCCCGTCGGGCCCTGGCCCCGGCGGTTTTACTCCTGCAGCGTTCGTCACTATGCTCGACGGTCCGCGAACGAACAGGGAGTGCTGCATATGTATGAGTCAAAGGATCAGCCGGTATTGTCGCGGCTGCTGTTCATCCGCCGTTTATGCATGCATGGGCTGGTGGTGCTGGCGCTGATCATCTTCTCGGTGCTGCTGGGTATCAGCGGCCTGCTGTACTTCGAACAAGACATTTCCTTCCATGACGCCTTGTATGACGCGGCCATGATCCTCGGCGGCATCGGCCCCATCAACATGCCGCAAACCCCGGGTGGCAAACTGTTTTTTGCCAGCTACGGGCTTTATACCAACCTGGTCTTCGCTGCCACCCTGGGCTTGATCCTGTCCCCAGTGGCGCACCGTCTGCTGCACAAGTTTCATTACGACGAGAGCGAGGACGACGCGGCGTAGTTGCCACTTTCCTCTGGTGTTCCAGGCATAAAAAAGGCCGCTGCAAGAGCAGCGGCCGAAGCAAGACGTTAGATCAAGGAGCTACAAAATCAACGTCGGTGAACCAGGGGCAGCAGCTTGAATCACACGCCTTCAAGCGGCTGGAAATCATTCCCGGGAACAGCTCGTGCCCGGTACTTGCAAGGTCAGTGGCAAGCGGTTGTTTGCCGTGACTGCGAGTGAAGAATAAGCCCTGGCCGGGTACGGAAAAATAGCGATTCAGGACAAGGACTGTTACAGCCTGAGCAACAGTCTGAGCGTTTTTTCGCCCCGGTCATCCCCCTGCATCGACGCCCCTGATAAGCCTGCATCCAGCCGCTGGATAACCCCTTGAACGGCCGTGATGGCAAGGGCACTAATCCCTTCGAGTGACAGCGCGAATACCTCCTTGGTGCGCTTATCGACCGTGCTACCCCGGCAGTAGGGTGAGGCCTCCTGTCACTCACCGGGGAAGACGCATGACAAGAATAACAATGCGCGCCATCTTCAAACCGCAGGCGCTGGCCGTCGCGGTGGCGCTGGGCTGCTGCGCCCAGGCGCAGGCGGTGTCGTTCAACATCGGGGAAATCGAAGGGCAGTTCGACTCGTCGCTATCGGTTGGTGCCAGCTGGGGCATGCGCAATGCCGACCGCGCCTTCGTCGGAACGGTCAATGGCGGTACCGCCCAGTCGTCCACCGGCGACGATGGCCGCCTGAACTTCAAGAAGGGCGAAACCTTCTCGAAGATCTTCAAGGGCCTGCATGACCTGGAACTCAAGTACGGCGACACCGGGGTCTTCGTTCGCGGCAAGTACTGGTACGACTTCGAGCTCAAGGACGAAGACCGCGAGTTCAAGCCCATCAGCGACCACAACCGCAAGGAGGGCGCCAAGTCATCGGGGGCGCAGATCCTCGATGCCTTCGTCTACCACAACTATTCCATTGCCGACCTGCCGGGTACCGTGCGTGCTGGCAAGCAGGTGGTCAGCTGGGGCGAGAGCACCTTCATCGGCAACTCCATCAACAGCATCAACCCTGTGGATGTCTCGGCCTTTCGCCGCCCCGGCGCCGAAATCAAGGAAGGCCTGGTGCCGGTGAACATGCTGTTCGCGTCCCAGGGCCTGACCAACCAGCTGACCGTGGAAGGCTTCTATCAGCTGGAGTGGGACCAGACCGTGGTGGACAACTGCGGCACCTTCTTCGGCAACGACGTGGTGGCCGATGGCTGCACCACCGGCTACACCGTCGGCAGCCCGGCCATCGCGCCGTTGCAGCCGGTGGCGGCGGCCTTCGGCCAGGGCTTCCAGGTGACCCGCGAAGGGGTGATCCTGCCCCGCGGCGGTGATCGTGATGCCCGCGACTCCGGGCAGTGGGGCGCCGCCCTGCGCTGGCTCGGCGATGACACCGAGTACGGCCTGTACTTCATGAACTACCACTCCCGCAGCCCGGTGGTGAGTACCACCACGGCCAATGTCAGCGCGACGACCCTGGGCGCCATTGCCGGCGTCGCCAACGGCATCGTTCCGGGTTCTGGCAGTGGCCTGGTGCAAAGCGTGATGCTTGGCCGTGGCCAGTACTACCTCGAATACCCGGAAGACATCCGCCTGTATGGCGCCAGTTTCTCCACCACCCTGCCCACCGGCACCGCCTGGACCGGCGAGATCAGCTATCGGCCCAACGCGCCGGTGCAGGTCAACACCAACGACCTGACCCTGGCCCTGCTCAACCCTATTTCCGGGGGCGCGGCGTCGCCGATCAAGACCGCCATGGGGGCTGACAACACCGGCTACCGGCGCAAGGAAATCACTCAGATCCAGAGTTCCATGACCCAGTTCTTCGATCAGGTGCTGGGGGCCGACCGCCTGACCCTGGTGGGCGAGGCGGCAGTGGTCCACGTCGGAGGCCTGGAAGACAAGAGCAAGCTGCGCTACGGCCGGGACTCGGTGTACGGCCAATACGGCTACGGGGGCGACACCGACGGTTTCGTCACGGCCACCTCCTGGGGCTATCGCGCCCGGGCCATCCTCGACTACAGCAACGTGATCGCCGGCATCAACTTCAAGCCCAACCTTTCCTGGTCCCATGACGTCAACGGCTACGGGCCCAACGGCCTGTTCAACCAAGGCGCCAAGGCCCTGAGCGTTGGCGTGGATGCCGACTACCGCAACACCTACACCGCCAGCCTCAGCTACACCGACTTTTTTGGCGGGCGCTACAACACCCTGACCGACCGGGACTTCCTCGCGTTGAGCTTTGGCGTGAACTTCTGAACCGGCACAAGAAGGAGCATTTGAATGCGCAAGATGATTCTGCAATGCAGCGCCCTGGCACTGGGGTTGTGGGCGGCCAATCTGATGGCCGCCGTGAGCCCGGAAGAAGCCGCCAAGCTGGGAACCAGCCTGACCCCGGTGGGTGCGGAAAAAGCCGGTAATGCCGACGGCTCGATCCCGGCCTGGACCGGAGGCATTCCCAAGAATGCCGGGGCGGTGGACAGCAAGGGCTTTCTCGCCGACCCGTTCGCCAATGAAAAACCGCTGTTCATCATCACCGCGGCGACGGTGGACAAATACAAGGACAAGCTTTCGGACGGCCAGGTGGCGATGTTCAAGCGCTACCCGGACAGCTATCGGATCCCGGTCTACCCCACTCACCGCAGCGTCGGCTTGCCACCCGAGATCTACGAGTCGGCCAAGCGCAGCGCCTTGAGCGTGACCACTACCAACGACGGCAACGGCCTGGCCAACTTTACCGGCAACCGCTACTACGCCTTCCCGATTCCGAAGAACGGCATCGAGGTGCTGTGGAACCACCTGACCCGTTATCACGGCGGCAACCAGAAGCGCATCGTCACCCAGGTCACCCCGCAGACCAACGGCAGCTACACCTCGATCCGTTTCGAGGAAGAGGTGGCGGCGCCGCAACTGATCCCGGACCTGGACCCGGCCAAGGCGGCCAACGTGCAGAACTTCTTCAAGCAGTCGGTGACCGCCCCGGCGCGGCTGGCGGGCAACGTGCTGCTGGTCCACGAGACCCTGGACCAGGTCAAGGAACCGCGTTCGGCATGGATCTACAACGCGGGCCAGCGTCGCGTGCGCCGCGCCCCGCAAGTGGCCTACGACGGCCCGGGCACCGCCGCCGACGGCCTGCGCACCTCGGACAACTTCGACATGTTCTCCGGTGCTCCCGACCGTTACGACTGGAAGCTGGTGGGCAAGAAGGAGATGTACATCCCCTACAACAGCTACAAGCTGGATTCCCCGAGCCTCAAGTACGACGACATCGTCAAGGCCGGGCACATCAACCAGGACCTGACCCGCTATGAACTGCACCGGGTGTGGGAAGTGGTGGGCACGGTCAAGCCCAACCAGCGGCACATCTACGCCACTCGGCACATGTACATCGACGAGGACAGCTGGCAGGTGGCCCTGGTAGACCACTATGACGGACGCGGCCAACTGTGGCGGGTAGCCGAAGGTCATGCGCAGTACTACTACGACCACCAGGTACCGGCCTACACCCTGGAGGCCCTGTATGACCTGAACGCCGGCCGTTACCTGGCCCTGGGCATGAAGAACGAAGAGAAGCACAGCCTGGAGTTCGGCTTTGCCGCCAAGGCGGCCGACTACACCCCGGCGGCCCTGCGCGCCAGCGGAGTGCGCTAGGCGCCTCTTGGGTTGCAGTGGAGCAATGGTCGAGCCGCACGCTCTTGGGGCGTGCGGTTTTTTATGGCGGCCAGTCCTGGCAAGCGAGCTTGCTCGCCACAGTCGCGGCAATACTGCGTTCCTCTTGACTGGCAGTTATCCGACTGCCTGGTCGGTTTTTTTATGGGGGCTGATCAGCCTGCTGAATACTTCTTCAACTGGCCGGGAGGTCGGGGCTAGGGTGGGGCTACGCTGGCTAAAACTATAAAAAGGCACGCCGCAATGACCGCCATGACTCGTTGTCCAGAGCGTCCCGGGTTCATGCCCCGTTTGTCCTCCCATCATTTTTCCCGCAGCCGCCTGAGCGCGCCGTTGCTGGCCTCCGGTGCGCGGGTCAAGCTGCTTTGCGCGCCTGCCGGCAGCGGCAAGACGGCGCTGCTGGCTGAGTGCCTGCAACAGGCACCGGAGACCTGCCGGGTGAGCTGGTTGCCGTTGTCCGGCGGGCGGCATAGCCCGCAGGGGCTGTGCGCTGCCCTGGCCCAGGCCCTGGGGCTGGAGCGCGATGACGAAGCCACGGTGCTGCAGCACCTGGCGCACCTGCAGGCGCCGGCCTGGATCTTCATCGATGACTATTGCCGGGTCGCGGCTGCGGACCTGGACCTGTTGCTCGATCGCCTGCTGAGCCTGGACAACCCGCAGTTGACCTGGTGGCTGGGTTGCCGTCGCCGGCCCCTGTGCAACTGGCCACGCCTGCTGCTGGACGATCAGTTGTTCGAGCTGGACGGCCCGGCACTGGCATTCAGCCAGATCGAGATCGAGCAACTGCTGCAACGGCTGCCGCAACCCCTGTGTGCGCAGACCGCCAGTCGCATTCTGCAACGCAGTGGCGGCTGGTGCGCCGGGGTGCGCATTGCCTTGCTGGAAGGCAGCGAGCTGACGATTCAGCCCTGCAAGCCGGGGCGCCCCAATACCTTGCTGGAGTACCTGGAGCACGAGCTGTTCAGCGTGCTGCCGGCGGAGCTGGCGCAAGTCTGGCAAGTACTGGCGCACCTGCCACGTTTCAACGCCGAGCTGTGCGAGCATCTGTTCGGCGTCGGGGAGGGTGCCCAGTACCTGCGGACCTTGCAGGACATGGCCTGCTTCATCGAACCCTGGGACGGTGGCGGCGACTGGCTCCAGGTGTTTCCGCCGCTGGCCCGGCTGATGCGCGACGAAGCCTGGCCGGGGGGGCGCTCCTGGCATCGCCGGGCCTGCCAGTGGTTCATTGCCCAGGAGGATTGGCAGTCGGCCTTTGAGCAGGCGCTGCGGGCCCAAGAGTATGAAGTCGCGGTCAGCCTGCTGGAGCATTTCAGTTTCGAGTTCCTGTTCCAGCAGGACAATGCGCTGCTGTTGCTGCAACTGCATGAGCGCCACGGTGGTGAACTCTTGCTGGTGTCGCCGCACCTGGTGGGGCTGCTGGTTGCGGCCATGCTGTTTGCCGGGCGCTTCGAGCAGGCCGGGCAGTGCATGGCGCAGATGGCCCGGTTCGCCCCCCAGCCCTCGGCAGCGCAGCAGCGTCAGTTGCTGGCCCGCTGGCAGGCACAGCAGGGCTGGCTGCTGCACCTGAGCGGGCGGATGGTGGCGGCGCGGCAGCATTTTATCGAGGCCCTGGATGAGCTGGCGGACAGCGCCTGGACCACCCGCCTGCTGTGCCTGTCGGGGCTGACCCAGCAGGCCCTGCTGGGTGCGGAGCTGGATGTGGCCCAGGCCCTCAATCGTGAAGCCCTGTGCCTGGCCCGGGCCCAGGATGCCCAGCTGTTCGAAGGCCTGCTGGAACTGGACCATGCCCAGTTGCTGGAGCAAAGGGGCGCGCCGCATCGGGCCCAGAGCCTGCTGGAGCAGGTCTGTGAGCGCTTGTCGATGCAGGCGCTGCGGGCGACCCCGCTGCTCGGTCGCATCGCCCTGCGTCTCGGTCGCCTGGCCTTGCGCCAGGGGCATGCAGAGCAGGCGGCCGGCTACTTTCGCAGCGGCCTCGAGGATTGCCTGCTGAGCCACGACAAGCGTGCCTTGTATGGTTTCCTCGGCCAGGCCCAACTGGCGGCCAACCAGGGTGATTATGCCCAGGCCTTCGTACGCCTGCGGGATGCGGAGCGGCTGATGCAGCAGCGGCAGATTCCCGACACGGTGTACCGGGGCGTGCTGTTGCAGGTCAGCAGCCAGCTCTGGCTGCAACAGGGGCGACCGGAGCTGGCTCAGGAGGCCTTGAGCCGCTTGCTCCGGCACTTTCGCGGCCCCCAGGCGCTACAGGCGCCACCGGCCACCCTGGAGTTGATTCCGGGGATCGAATACCTGCTGGTGCTGGCCGAGGTGCACCTGGGGCGGGCCCAGGCGCCGATCGCTACCTTGCAGGGGCTGCTGGCCCGGGCCCAACGCCACGGCATGCAGGGGTTGGAGGCCGAGGTGCAACTGGCCCTGGCCGAGGTCGCCCACCTGCAAGGCAACCCGGCGCTGGCGCAGGAAGCATTGCAGGCCGGGCAGGCACTGGTGCAGCGATGCAACCTGCCGCAGGCACTGCACGAACTGCGCCTGCGGCAACCACTCTTGCTGGCTGCGGGGGAAACGCTGCAGACGCCGTCATCGGCAGGCCCCCTGGAAAACCGCGAAAGCCTGCTCAGCCTGCGGGAATTGCAAGTGCTGCAACTGATCGCCCAGGGCTGTTCAAACCAGCAGATCGCCGAGCAATTGTTCATTTCCCTGCATACCGTGAAGACCCACGGGCGCCGGATTCACAGCAAACTGGGGGTGGAGCGGCGTACCCAGGCGGTAGCCAAGGCCCAGGCCCTGGGGCTGATGAGTTGAGGCGCGCCGGTTACTCGGGCTGCGGTTGATAACCCATGCGCCAGCTCACTGCAGAGCTGGCCGCCAGCAGGCGTTGGGCTGCGGGTCCATGTTCATCGGCGTGGAACAGTGAGGTCGGTCCTACCACTGTCAGCACCGCGGCGATCTTGCCGGTGGCATCGAACACCGGCGCCGACAGGGCATCGACCCCAGGCATCAGCAAACCGTGGACATGGTGCAGGCCGCGCTGGCGAATCTGCTCGGCCAGTGCGTCGTGGACCTGTGGGTCGGCCAGCGCATGGGGGTTGCTTGTGGACAGTTCCTGCTGGCGCAGATCGAGGGTTTCCCGCTGTGGCAGGTAGGCGTTGAACACCAGTCCGGTGGATGAGCTGAGCAGGGGCAGCACCGAGCCCAGTTGGGTGACCACGGTCACCGCCCGCACCGCCGGCTCGATGTGCACCACGGTCGCGCCCTGATTGCCCCACACCGCGAGGAAGCAGGTTTCGTTCAATTCGTCCCGCAGTTCCGCCAGGGGCAGGGCGCCCACTTTCAATACATCCATGCTGCCCAGGGCCGCCAGCCCCACCCGCAAGGCTTCACGGCCCAGGCCGTAGTGATTGGTGGCGCTGTTCTGTTCGGCAAAGCCGCTGGCAATCAAGGCCTGCAGGTAGCGATGCACCTTGCTTGCCGGCATCTGCACATGTTCGGCCAGGCGCGAAAGGGAAGTGGCCGGCGACAGTTCGGCCAGGGCCTTGAGGATGTCGGTACCGACCTCGGCCGAGCGGACTTTCTGTTTACCGGTGCTGTCGCTGATGCTGCGCGGCTTTTCCATGGAGGCATTGGGGTCCCGTGACAAGTGGCGGTCTTTATAGCTTGACGCTCCTGGGCAATCAAATTACGTTATGCGTAATTGGATTACGATAAAAATAACCCAGGCGTGCCGATAGCTCTTGTGAGGGAGTGGTGGGCCCCTGCCTATTCCAACTTCCAGGAGGCTCCATGAACCTCGATTCTTCGGCGTCGGCCCTCAGCTACCAATCGGGCTTCGGCAACGAATTTGCCAGCGAGGCCCTGCCAGGGGCGCTGCCCGTCGGCCAGAACTCCCCGCAAAAAGCCCCTTATGGCCTGTACGCCGAACTGTTTTCCGGCACCGCCTTCACCATGACCCGCAGCGAAGCCCGGCGTACCTGGATGTACCGCATCCAGCCCTCGGCCAAGCACCCGGCTTTCGCCAAGCTTGCGCGCCAGCTGGCAGGCGGCCCCCTGGGTGAGGTCACCCCCAACCGCCTGCGCTGGAGCCCCCTGCAGATTCCAAGCGAGCCCACCGATTTCATCGACGGCCTGGTGGCGATGGTGGCCAACTCGGCTGCGCAGAAGCCGGCGGGTATCAGCGTCTATCACTACCGTGCCAACCGCTCGATGGAGCGGGTGTTCTTCAATGCCGATGGCGAGCTGCTGCTGGTGCCGGAGCTGGGCCGCCTGCGCATCGTCACCGAACTGGGCATGCTGGACCTGGAGCCATTGGAAATCGCCGTGTTGCCTCGCGGGCTGAAATTCCGCATCGAATTGCTGGACCCGCAAGCCCGTGGCTACGTCGCCGAGAACCACGGTGCGCCGCTGCGCCTGCCGGACCTTGGGCCGATTGGCAGCAACGGCCTGGCCAACCCTCGGGACTTCCTGGCCCCCGTGGCTCATTACGAAGACCTGCGCCAGCCCACCACGCTCGTCCAGAAGTACCTCGGCGAGCTCTGGGGCTGCGAGCTCGACCACTCGCCACTGAACGTGGTGGCCTGGCACGGCAACAACGTGCCGTACAAATACGACCTGCGTCGTTTCAACACCATTGGCACCGTCAGCTTCGACCACCCGGACCCGTCGATCTTCACCGTATTGACCTCGCCCACCAGCGTGCCGGGCCTGGCCAACCTGGACTTCGTGATCTTCCCGCCACGCTGGATGGTGGCCGAGAACACCTTCCGTCCACCGTGGTTCCACCGCAACCTGATGAACGAGTTCATGGGCCTGATCCAGGGTGCCTACGATGCCAAGGCCGAAGGCTTCCTGCCCGGCGGCGCGTCGCTGCACAGTTGCATGAGCGCCCACGGCCCGGACGGCGAGACCTGCACCAAGGCGATAAACGCCCAGTTGCAGCCGGCCAAGATCGACAACACCATGGCCTTCATGTTCGAGACCAGCCAGGTGCTGCGCCCGAGCCAGTTCGCCCTGGAGTGCCCAGAGCTGCAGAACGACTACGATGCTTGCTGGGCCTCGCTGCCCGTCACCTTCAACCCGAATCGGAGATAACCCATGACCTTGCCCACCATCACCCGTAGCTGGGTCGAGTCCGCCAACGGTCACCCCGACTTCCCGTTGCAGAACCTGCCCCTGGGCGTCTTCAGCACCCAGGGTTCGGCGCCCCGCAGCGGGGTCGCCATTGGCGAACAGATTTTCGACCTGGAAGCGGCGCTGGATGCCGGGCTGTTCGAAGGCCAGGCCCAGGCTGCGGTGCAGGCGGCCCGTGGCGGCCAGCTGAATGCGTTCTTCGAACTCGGCCGCCCGGCCCGGGTCGCCTTGCGCGAACGCCTGCTGGAACTGCTCGGCGAAGGCAGCAGCCTGCGCGGCAAGATCGAGGCCCAGGGGGCGAAACTGCTGCCCCTGGCCGCGGACTGCCAGATGCACCTGCCGGCCAAGATCAACGATTACACCGACTTCTATGTGGGCATCGAACACGCGCAGAACGTCGGCAAGCTGTTCCGCCCCGACAACCCGCTGCTGCCCAACTACAAGTACGTGCCGATCGGCTACCACGGTCGCGCATCCACTATCCGTACTTCCGGTGCCGACGTGCGCCGGCCCAAGGGCCAGACCTTACCGGCCGGGCAGTCCGAACCGACCTTCGGCCCCTGCGCGCGCCTGGACTACGAACTGGAGCTGGGCATCTGGATCGGCCAGGGCAACGAGATGGGCGAGCCCATCGCCATTGGCGACGCCGCCGAACACATCGCCGGGTTCTGCCTGCTCAATGACTGGTCGGCGCGGGATATCCAGGCCTGGGAATACCAGCCGCTGGGCCCGTTCCTGTCGAAAAGCTTCATCACCAGTATTTCGCCCTGGGTGGTGACCGCCGAGGCCCTGGAGCCGTTCCGCCAGGCCCAGGCCCCGCGCCCTGAAGGCGACCCGCAACCGCTGCCGTACCTGCTGGACAAGCGCGACCAGGCCGCCGGTGGCTTCGACATCGAACTGGAAGTGCTGCTGACCACCCGCACCATGCGCGAGCAGGGCCTGCCGGCACACCGCCTGACCCTGAGCAACACCCGGTACATGTACTGGACCGTGGCGCAGATGGTTGCGCACCACAGCGTCAACGGCTGCCAGTTGCAGGCCGGCGACCTGTTCGGTTCGGGCACCTTGTCCGGCCCGCAGAACGGCCAGTTCGGCAGCCTGCTGGAGATCACCGAAGGCGGCAAGAAACCCATCGAACTGGCGTCCGGTGAGGTGCGCAAGTTCCTCGAGGACGGCGATGAAATCATCCTGCGCGGGCGTTGCAGCCGTGAGGGTTTCGCCTCCATCGGCTTCGGCGAATGCCGTGGCACGGTCCAGCCGGCACGTTAAGGGAGAGCCCCCATGCAGCTCTATACCTACTACCGCTCCACTGCGTCCTACCGGGTGCGCATCGCTCTGGCCCTCAAGGGCCTGGAGTTCCAGGCCATACCGGTCAATCTGCTGGTGCCCAAGGGCGGTGCGAATCGCCAGCCGGAGTACCTGGAGATCAACCCGCAGGGCCGGGTGCCGGCCCTGCGGACCGATGAAGGCGACCTGCTGATCCAGTCGCTGGCAATCATCGAGTACCTGGAGGAGCGTTATCCACAGGTGCCGCTGCTGTCCACGGACCTGGTCAGCCGCGCCCGGGAACGGGCGGTTGCCGCGATCATCGGCTGCGACATTCATCCGCTGCACAACTCCAGCACCCAGAACCTGCTACGGGAATGGGGCCATGAGGAAGCGCAACTGCTGGTGTGGATCGACCACTGGATCAGCCAGGGGCTGGCGGCCCTGGAGCAACTGATCGGCGACCAGGGCTTCTGTTTTGGCGATGAGCCGGGGCTGGCCGATGTGTTCCTGATTCCCCAGCTGTATGCGGCCGAGCGTTTCAAGGTGTCCCTGGACGCTTATCCGCGGATCCTCCGGGTCGCGGCCCTGGCCGCCGAGCACCCGGCGTTCCAGGCCGCGCACCCGGCCAACCAGCCGGATACGCCAGCCTGAACCCGCACGCTGCCCGGTATCCGGGGCAGCGTGGCATCCGCATCACCCAGGCCCCGCAACGGGGCCTGAGCGGTCACCGCCTGTGACCTGCGCAACACTGCTGCCCATAACCATAAAAAACCGAACAGGTACCTTGCGATGCAAAATCAGATTGCCAGCTTTCGTGCTGCGCTCGACGCCCGCCCGGTGTCCCGCTACCAGTGGTTGCTCTTGTTGCTTCTCGCCTTGCTGCTGGTCACCGATGGCTACGACGCCCAGGTCCTGGGCTATGTGGTGCCGGCCCTGGCCCAGGACTGGGGGCTGGAGAAGGCCGCCTTCGGCCCGGTGTTCAGCGCCAACCTGCTGGGCCTGACCCTGGGGTCCCTGGCGGTGACGCCCCTGGCCGACCGTTTTGGCGTGCGCCGGATCCTGCTCTGTTGCGTGCTGATCTACGCCAGCCTGACGGTGCTGATGGTGTTCGCCAATTCCCTTGAAAGCCTGATGGCCGCCCGTTTTATCTGTGGCATCGGCATGGGCGGGGCGATGCCCAGCGCGATGGCGCTGATGTCCGAATATTCGCCGCCGCGCCTGCGCACCCTGATGGTGACCCTGGCCGCCTGCGGTTTCTCCTTTGGCGGCGCGGCGGGTGGTTTCGTTGCCGCCGGCTTCATCGATCGCTTTGGCTGGGAAGCGGTGTTCCTCGCCGGCGGCATCACGCCGCTGCTGCTGTTTCCTTTCCTGCTCTGGCGCCTGCCCGAATCGCTGCCGCGCCTGCTGCGGGACGCGCCGCCCTATGCGCGGCTGCGCAAGGTCACCGCACAGATGCTCCCGGACTGGCAACCGCCGGCCGCAGTGCTCAACAGCGGTGAGCAGGTGGACAGCAAGCTCACGGTGCTGGAGCTGTTCCGCCACGGCTATGCACGGCCGACCTTGCTGATCTGGGCGACCTTTTTCGTCAGCCTGATCCTGCTGTATTTCATGATCAGCTGGTTGCCGACGCTGTTGCTGGAGAGTGGCCTGGCCCTGAAGCAGGCCAACCTGGTGACTTCGATGTTCCTCTTCGCCGGCACCCTCGGCGCGATCTGCATGGCCTGGTTCGCCGACCGCCTGAAACGCAAGGTGCGCCTGCTGGCCGCGGTGCTCAGCGCCGCCGCACTGTGCACCGTGCTACTGGGGTTGAACCACGACAACCCGCGCTACCTGGTGGTGTTCGTGTTTGCCGCGGGCTTCTGCATCATAGGTGGCCAGTTGACCCTGAATGCCTTCGCCAGCAACTTCTACCCGGCCCAGGTGCGCGCCACCGGCACCGGCTGGGCTTTGGGCGTGGGGCGTTTTGGTTCGATCCTCGGTCCGCTGTTCGGCAGCATGCTGCTGGCGATGCATATTCCGGTGCAGCAGATTTTCTTCTTCTGTGCGATTCCGGCCCTGCTTGCGGCGTTGTTGATCATCCAGGTGCGTTCGCCCCTGGCGTCGGCCTCGGGTGAGGCGGGGCCGGCCGCGCAACGGCAGGCCCCGCTCAAGTCCTGAGGGGCAGGGTGGTTCAGCGTGCCAGGTGCTTGATCATCGGCACGCAGGCCAGGGTCAGGCCCCGGGGCGACTGATACTGGGCGATGCGCTCACCGACGAAGCCGCAGCGGCGATAGAAGTCGGCGGCGTTGAGGGTCGAATCCAGGATCAGGTGGGGCAACTCGGCTTCCAGCGCCCGTTCTTCGAGGTACTCCATCATCTTGCGGCCGATGCCGCGTCCCATGTAGGCCGGGTCGACGAACACCGCGTCGACCTGCCCGGTCTCCAGGTCGAGCATGCCGCTGGCGGTCACCTGATTGTCGATGACCGCGACATGGCCGGTGTTTTCCACCACTTCGATGAAGTAGTCGCTCAGTTCGCCAGCCGTCCAGACCTGGAGGTCCGCTTCGGGGTAGTGGCCGGCGCACTGCTGGTTGATGGCCTGGTTGCGAATGTCGAAGACCCGTTGTGCGTCGGCGCCGTGGGCTTTTCTGATAAGCATGCTGTGTCCGTTCCCTGGGGTTAGCCGCCCATCCTGCCAGAGCCCGGGCGCTGCTGTCATGCGGCCCTGGCCTGGATCAGCAACAGCCCCCAGCCGTTGGCGTGGTGCCGGGGTGGCGCGGGTGGAAATCCTGGAGGAAGCGTTCGGCGCTGTTCATGCTTTTTCATCCTTGCAGCAGGCAGAAGGGCGGCGGGCCTTGTTGCACGGCAGGCGCGAAACAGCGGGGGGATTCAGTGCACGATGGTGTTGGGCGGCAGGTGCCCCAGGCGTTCGGTCAGGCGCAGGCGCTGGATCGGGTCGTCGCTGAGCAGCAGGGCGTGCTCCAGGTCGAAGCGTTCGGCATTCGGGCATTCCAGGCGCTGGTAGAGGCTGGCCCGGGCCAGGTAGTCGGCGGCGCTGCCGTTGCCGATTTCCAGGACCCGTTCGGCATTGATCAGGGCCCCCAGGTGGTCGTCGTAGGACAGGTGCAACTGGCGCAGGTTGCGTGACAGGCGCTGGAACATCTGCAGCGGTTCGGCGCTGGCCAGGTGCTCGGCGCTGAGCTTGATATGGGCGCCGTACTGGCGTTGCAGCAGTTCCCGGCAATCGTTGGGGTACAGCCGGCGCCCGCCGCACGGGTCCAGCAGGTGGTCGGCACCGGGCACCCGCAGCAGGAAGTGCCCGGGAAAGTTCACCCCCGCCAGCGGCACCTGCAGCCGCTGCGCCAGTTCCAGAGCGATCAGGGCCAGGGCCAGGGGCTGGCCGCGCCGACGCTCCAGGACCTTGTCCATCAGCGCCGCCTGGGGCCGCAGGGGCAGGTGTTCGTCCTGTTGGAAACCCAGGTCGTTGAGCCGGCGCAACAGCGGTTGGCCAAGCTCGTTCGCCGGCAGCGTCGGCAGGCTGCTGCCCACTTGCTGCTGCAGTTGCTTGAACTCCTCCAGCAACAGGCCGGGCACCACCTGGGGATCATGCTCGGCGGCAATCCACAGGGCAGCTTCCAGCAGGGCGGGTGGCGAGCGGTGCAGACAGGCGAAAAAAGCTTGGCGCGGGTTCATCTCGATCTCCGACGGATGCCTCGTTTTAGCCTCGTGACGAAGCTTCGTCCAGTGTTGAAATGCGTGGTAGCAGGTTATTTCCCAAAGCCTGCAAAACCCCGGGGCTTATTCCTGCGCGGCGCAGCAAATTCCAGGCGCAAGCCTATACTGGCGTCTACAAGAAGTGATTCGGGAGCCCGTCGATGTTCGCTCTCATGCACAGCACCCGCCTTGAATCGCTGCACCTCAGCGTCGACCCCTGTACCGGGTTGAAGGCAGTGATCGCCATCCACGACAGCCGCCTGGGGCCCGCCCTGGGCGGCTGTCGTTACCTCGCCTACCCCGACGACAGCAGTGCCGTGACGGATGCCGCGCGCCTGGCCCAGGGCATGAGCTACAAGGCCGCCCTGGCCGGCCTGCCCCAGGGGGGCGGTACCGCCGTGATCATCCGCCCCGCCCATGTGGAAAGCCGCGCCGCCCTGTTCGAAGCCTTCGGCCGATGCGTCGAGCAACTGGACGGGCGCTACATCACCGCCATCGACAGCGGCACCTCGGTGGCCGACATGGACTGCATCGCCCAGCAGACCCGTTACGTCACCAGCACCAGTGCCGCGGGCGACCCGGCCCCCCATGCTGCCATGGGAGTGTTCGCCGGCATTCGCAGCACCGCCATGGCGCGCCTGGGCAGCGACAACCTGGAAGGCCTGCGGGTGGCGATCCAGGGGCTGGGCAATGTCGGCTATGCCCTGGCCGAGCAGTTGCACGCTGCCGGGGCGGAGTTGCTGGTCAGCGATATCGATGCCGGCAAGGTGCAACTGGCCATGGAGCAACTGGGCGCCCATCCCATCGCCAACGATTCTCTGCTCAGCACCCCTTGCGACATCCTCGCACCCTGCGGCCTGGGGGCGGTGCTCAACAGCCTCAGCGTGGCGCAACTGCGCTGCTCGGCGGTGGCGGGTTCGGCCAACAATCAACTGACCAACCTGCAGGTGGCCGATCAACTGGAGCGCCGCGGGATTCTCTATGCGCCGGACTACGTGATCAATTCCGGGGGGCTGATCTATGTGTCCCTCAAGCACCGCAACACGGAACTGCCGGTCATCACCGCCCACCTGTCGAAGATCAGCCAGCGGCTGACGGAAATCTTCGCCCACGCCCAGGCCGAAAAGCGCTCCCCGGCGCGAGTGGCCGATGAACTGGCGGAACGTGTGCTGTACCGCTAGGCATTCTTGCCTTAACCCTTGGCCAGGCTCTGTGTACCATCCGGCTGTGGAGTGCCCACTGACAAGGAATGTATCGACGATGCGTGAAGCGCTGGAGACCGGGCTGGATGAGCAGTTGTCCTGCCTGTTGCGGGCGGGGGCGGACATTCAGGCGGTTCGTGATGTTCTTGTGGCATACCGGGACAAGGGCTTTTGCGCAGAGGCCGTATACAAGCATCTGGCATCACTCCGCCCTGGCGCATCAGAAGAGCTGGAGGACCGAATTCTGGAAGCCATGGATATCGCATCAGGTTTTTGTTCCGCAGGCTCCAGGGTCTGGGACGTCGCGCAATGACAGCGCCAGATATGGCCCCACCATTGATTGGCTGCTCCATCAGGCAACTGCAGTTGTACGCAGCGGCATGCCTGGCGGTTTACTGCGAACGAAAAGGCATTGCTCACCCGTTCATCGATGAGTTGATAAAGCACCTTGAGGGCTACCCGCCAAAGGGCGATCTACTGGCGTGGGAGAGAGCCGGGGCGCTGCTGGCACTCAATGGTCGCGGAGATGATTGGCCCCAGGAGCTTGTCGCCTTGATAGCGCCTGAAGAGGTCGAGGCGTTCTCCTGCATCGTTGACAGCGCAGTTGAGGTAGGAATGGTTGACCTGTATGGCGACTCGACTGAGATGCCCCTGGCCTTCCTGGGCAAGATCACTTCCCTGCTGCATCGCAACGCTATCGAATTGCCTGATCCGCCAGGGGCGACAGCGCTTCAACCGGCCACCGCACAAGTGCCACTCTTGCCTTCGCAGGCATGAAAAAAGCCCTGTGCCAGGGGCACAGGGCCTATTCAATTCGCGTAGAGCCTATTTTGCGGCCTTGGCCGCTTTCGCCGGTTTGGCTGGCGCCTCGGCTTCAACAGGTTGCGGCTCTGCCACAGCCTCCACTACGGGAGCAGGGGCACTGAGCAACTCGGACAACGCGTCCGGCTGGCTCTTGAACGCCTTGGCGAACACATCGCGGTTCTTCGCCATGTAGATCCCGGCTTCTTCCACCTGCTGTTCGCTCAGCGACGGCACGGCTTTGTGCAACACTTCAGCGAGCAATTCAGCCAGTTCGAGCATTTTGTCATGACGGTCAGCTTCGGCTTTATCCATGAACAAGCGCTCCAGATCTCGGCTGCTGCGGTATACCACTTCGACGGCCATTCACCACCTCACATGCCTTCACGATAATGGGTCTGTATAAACACTGTATCTATATACAGGTCGAGAGAATAGGCGAAACCTTTTCCCTTGGATAGTGGCTTTTTAATGTAGACGCAATTTTTTTCCCGGGCCGATTGTTACCAGGCCGTGCCTCGTTGCCGGCGGCCACCATCTCATTGAAGGCTCCTGGCCTTTTTTCTGCATGCAGAACAACCGTCACGTCCAATCCGCATCATCCGGTCGAAACGACCTAAGGAAAAACCATCGTGAAAATCAATTGGGCCGAGAACCTGCGACAGAACGTCCACCAGCTGGCCGAATCCCTGGGCAACCTGTTCGTCGAGTCGTTCCACTACCTGGCGCTGTTCGCCATCGGTGCGGTGACCGCCTGGGCGGCGGTGATGGAATTTTTGCAGATGATCGAGGTGGGCCACATCAAGATCGATGACATCCTGCTGCTGTTCATCTACCTGGAATTGGGGGCGATGGTCGGCATCTACTTCAAGACCAACCACATGCCGGTGCGTTTCCTGATCTACGTGGCGATCACCGCGCTGACCCGGTTGCTGATCTCCAACGTCTCGCACCACAACCCGCCGGACCTGGGCATCATCTACCTGTGCGGCGGCATCCTGTTGCTGGCCTTCGCCATCCTGGTGGTGCGCTACGCTTCGTCGCAGTTCCCTTCGGTGAAGATCGAGCATCCACAGCGCAAGATCGGCGCGGGCTCCGGCGAACACCCGGAAGTGGAGAAGGGCGAGCTCTAGAACCTCAGGGCCGGCGGCGCGAGCTTCTGGCCGGTGGGCGGCGGCAGGCCCAGGCTGTCGCCGTTGGTCATGGCTTCGAGAATGGCCACGGCACTGTGGCCCTGCTCGATGGCGATACCAAACTGAATGCTTTGCACCAGGCGCTTGATGCGCTGCGGGTCATTGCGCTGGGCCGCGCTGATCATGCGCTTGGCCACCACCCGGCCACCTTCGGACAAGGTCAGCATGATGCTGCCGTCCAGGCCCTGGATGCTCAGGTTGACCTGGTATTGCGGGGTGAAGGTGTCGGTAATCAGTTGAAAAGGGTTGTCCATGATGCGTCACCGCCTGATTGGATCGTGCAGTCATTGACCGGCAGGGCGCGGAATTAGTTCGCGATTCCGGACCACTGGCCAGTCGTTCGCCGAGGGTGGCCAACGTCCGTATTCCTCCCCCGGGACAAAGCAAGGGACATGCCGGGAAACGCGCCGGGCAATGAATACGGGGACAAAAAAGCGGACCACGAGGTCCGCTTTTTTTATCCCGGCCCGATTCAGGGCACGACTGAATAAATGATCGCAGACAGTGCGACCAGCCCGATCAGCACCACGAACAGGTTCGACAACTGGCCCGAATACTGGCGCAGTGAAGGCACCCGCCGGATCGCATACATCGGCATCAGAAACAGCAGGCAGGCGATTACCGGTCCGCCCATGGTCTCGATGATGTGCAGGATGCTCGGGTTGAAGGTGGCCACGGCCCAGCACGTGAGGATCATGAACAGCGCGGTGATCTTTTCCAGGCTGCTGGAGGACAGCGAGCGCCCCCGCAGGTTTTTCACGATCAGGCCCTGGAAGCCTTCGCTGGCGCCGATGTAGTGGCCCAGGAACGACTTGGTAATGGCCACCAGGGCGATCAGCGGGGCGGCATAGGCAATCACCGGGGTCTGAAAGTGGTTGGCCAGGTAGGACAGGATCGAGATGTTCTGCTCCTTGGCCGCTACCAGGTCCGCCGGCGACAGGGCCAGCACGCAACTGAAGCAGAAGAACATCACTGTCAGCACCATCATGCCGTGGGCCGTGGCCAGGATACCGCTGCTCTTGGCTTCGGCCTGTGGGCCGTAATGGCGCTTCTGATCCAGGGCGAAGGCCGAGATGATCGGCGAATGGTTGAAGGAAAACACCATCACCGGGATCGCCAGCCACAGGGTCTTGAAGAACAGCGGCAGGGGCATGCCTTCGCCGGCCGAGGCGAAGAACGCGCCGTTCCAGTTGGGGATCAGGCTCAGGGCCAGTAGCAGCAACGCGGCGACGAACGGGTAGACCAGCAGGCTCATGGCCCGCACGATCACGCCCTGGCCGCAGCGCACGATGGCCATCAGGCCGAGGATCAGCAGCAGCGACAGCAGCGCCCGCGGCGGTGGAGTCATGTGCAGCTGGTGTTCCATGAAATTGCTCAGGGTGTTGGTCAGCGCCACGCTGTACACCAGCAGGATCGGGAAGATGGCAAAGAAGTAGAGCAGGGTGATCAGCTTGCCGGCGCCGACTCCGAAATGCTCCTCGATCACTTCGGTGATGTCTCCGGAGCGCCCGGAAAGAACGAAGCGGGTCAGGCCGCGGTGGGCGAAGAAGGTCATGGGGAAGGCCAGCAGCGCCAGCACGATCAGCGGCCAGAAGCCGCCAACCCCGGCGTTGATCGGCAGGAACAGGGTGCCGGCGCCGATGGCGGTGCCATACAGGCCGAGCATCCAGGTGGTGTCGTGCTTGCTCCAGCCCTGGCGGGCGCTGGTGGTGTCGCGGGGTGTGGCTACAGCAGGGTTTTGGGCAGCAGGTGTCGGTACATCGGTCATCGTTATCGCCTCGTTATTATTTTTGCTCGGGCTCGCGTAGTGCGGACGGTCAGGGAAGGCTCCTCAGCATTCCACCCAGCTCACCGCCAGGCCGCCCCGTGAAGTCTCTTTGTATTTGTCATGCATGTCGGCGCCGGTATCGCGCATGGTGCGG
Organism: Pseudomonas sp. GW823-FHT03E05; assembly: GCF_058796855.1. Taxonomy (NCBI): domain Bacteria; kingdom Pseudomonadati; phylum Pseudomonadota; class Gammaproteobacteria; order Pseudomonadales; family Pseudomonadaceae; genus Pseudomonas; species Pseudomonas sp. GW823-FHT03E05. The sequence goes on along the minus strand of NZ_JBXAJB010000002.1, from coordinate 868,737 downwards.
ATCACCCGGTCCAGGGAGATGAAGTGCTTGCCGTCGCCGCGCAGGGCCATCTGGGTGGCGTTGATCGCCTTCACCGCGGCAATCGCGTTGCGTTCGATGCAGGGCACCTGCACCAGCCCGCCTACGGGGTCGCAGGTCAGGCCGAGGTTGTGCTCCAGGCCGATTTCCGCGGCATTGCACAGTTGCTCCGGGGTCGCCCCGAGGATCTCCGCCAGCCCGGCGGCAGCCATGGCGCAGGCCGAGCCCACTTCGCCCTGGCAGCCGACTTCGGCGCCGGAGATGGAGGCGTTCTTCTTGCACAGGATGCCCACGGCGGCGGCACCGAGGAAAAAGTTGAGGATGTCGTCGTCACAGGCCTGCGGGTTGAACTTCATGTAGTAGTGCAGCACCGCCGGGATGATCCCCGCCGCGCCGTTGGTGGGCGCGGTGACCATGCGCCCGCCGGCGGCGTTTTCCTCGTTCACGGCCAGGGCATAGAGGTTGACCCACTCCATGGCCGAGAGGGTCGAGGTGATGACATTCGGCTTGCCGATTTCCAGCAGGCTGCGGTGCAGCTTGGCGGCGCGGCGGGGTACGTCGAGGCCGCCGGGCAGGATGCCTTCGTGGCGCAGGCCCTGTTCCACGCATTCGCGCATCACCGACCAGATGTGCAGCAGGCCGCTGCGGATCTCGGCGTCGCTGCGCCAGGCCCGTTCATTGGCCAGCATCAGTTCGCCGACCCGCAGCTTATGGGTCTTGCACAGGGCCAGCAGTTCAGCGGCACTGTTGAAGTCGTAGGGCAGTTGGACACCGGTGGTGGTTTCGGCACCGGCCTCGACCTGGGCCGCTTCGATGATGAAGCCGCCACCCACCGAGTAGTAGGTCTGCTCCAGCAGCGTGCCTTGCTCGCCAAAGGCGGTCAGGGACATGGCATTGGGGTGGTAGGGCAGGCTTTCGTCCAGCAGGAGCAGGTCCTGCTGCCAGTCAAAGGCAATGGGGCTGTGCCCGCCCAGCAGCAGTTGGCCGCTGTCGCGCAACTGCTGGATGCGCGGGTTGATGCTGGTGGGGTCGATGCTGTCTGGCCGTTCACCCATCAGCCCCATGACACTGGCGCGGTCGGTGGCATGGCCGACGCCGGTGGCGGACAGCGAACCATAGAGACGGATCTGTACCCGCTGCACCTGGTCTTGCAGGCCCTGCTCGAACAGCGCCTGGGCGAAGGTCGCGGCGGCGCGCATCGGGCCCACGGTGTGGGAGCTGGAGGGGCCGATACCGACTTTGAAGAGATCGAAAACACTGATAGCCATGCTAAAGCCTTACAAGCAATGGAAGGTGGATCGCTGCCATTTTTTTGTAGGCCAAGCGCAATGTCGGCGATACTGCCCGCCTCGGTCAGCACTGACCAACGAAACTTCCTAAGAGATCCTTTAGCAGGGCTAAACGATGAGCCGACAATTTCATGCCCAGACCTATGTCTGGCTGCATGTGTTTTCCTGTGCCGCGCGGCACCTGTCTTTTACCCGTTGTGCAGAAGAGCTGCACATCACGCCAGGGGCGGTCAGCCAGCAGATCCGCCAATTGGAGGAACGCCTGGGTTTTCGCCTGTTTCACCGGCGGCCCCGGGGGGTGGAGCTGAGTGCCGAAGGCCAGCGGCTGGCGCTGACGGTGAGCGAGGCCTACGGCAGCATCGACGCGGAACTGCGGCGCCTGGATGCGGGGATGATCGGGGGGACCTTGCGCTTGCGCTCGATTCCGTCGTTTCTCGGCAAGTGGCTGACTCCGCGCCTGCCGCGCCTGCAGCAGCGTTATCCGGAGATCCAGCTGCGGCTGGTGGCCGAAGACAGCAGCGTGGCCCTGCACGAGGGCGACTTCGACCTGGCCATCGACCTGAACGACGGCAGCTACCCCGGCTTGCAGTCCACCGCGCTGCTGGACGAGCAGATCTTCCCGGTGTGCGCCCCGAGCCTGCTGCGTGGGCGCCCGCCGCTGCACGGTCCGGCGGACCTGGCGCACTTTGCGCTGTTGCACGACATCACCGCCTGGCGCGGCAGCTATGAATACGCCGAGTGGGAGTTCTACCTGAATGCCATCGGCTTCGAGGGCGCGGACGTGCGTCGTGGCCATACCTTCAATCGCAACCACCTGACCATCGAGGCGGCGATTGCCGGCATGGGCGTGGCGATTGCCCGGCGCACCCTGCTCAATGACGAACTGGAGCGTGGCACCCTGATCGTGCCTTTCGGCCTGGCGGTGCCCAACCACAAACGCTACGTGCTGCTCTATGCGCCGGGCGCACTGAGCCATCCGGGCGTACGCGCGGTGCATGACTGGCTGGTGGAGGAAGCGGAGATCTTTCGCGGCTTGCACCCTCTGGGCGAGGGGCAGCTGTGAGCGGTTTTGACTGACGCATAGGGCGGGCTAACTCCCGACCTTAACAGCGCCTTTGCGGTTTGTCCGGCTTTATTTGCGTATGAATATTTATCTTTTTTAAGGGGTTGAAATGTTCGTCGCCGTGCCTAATTGTGTAATCAAGAGGTCACGAAATGCAGGTTCATACGCATTGCCTTGACCCTCTTACGAGCAAGCTGAAATAAGGGAAGAACTATGCAAATCCAAGTCCATAGCGATAACCATATTCAAAGCAGCCTTCGGATGGAGGAGTGGGTGCGCAGCACCGTTGAAAGCACGCTCGAACGCTACGAAGAAGACCTGACCCGGGTAGTGGTCCACCTGCGGGACGAGAACGGCGGCAAGTCGGGTCCGGACGATATGCGCTGCCAGCTGGAAGCCCGTCCGAAAGGTCACCAACCGGTTTCCGTGACCCACAAGGCCGACACCCTGGAGCAGGCCCTCGACGGCGCCACCGTCAAGTTGGAAAGTGCCCTGGAGCACATGTTCGGCAAATTGCGCGGCAAACGTGCGGCAGCGGTGCCCACAGCCGATGGCAGCGAGGCAGATGCCCTGCTCGAAGAAGAATTCCTGGAGAACCAACAGGCCGCGCTCAATAGCTGACGGCCGAGTTTCACCCCCCAACCGGGCGGGCCTGCATTGCAGGCCCGTTTTGCTTTGTGGGGAAAATTAATCAGAACGCCACGGAGGTCTGCACATAGAGCGTGCGGGGCTCGCCTACGTACTTGCCCTTGTTGTTGTCGTCGAAGGAACGGGTGAAGTACTGGTGGTTGAAGATGTTCTTCACCCCCACCGCCACGTTCAGGTCCGACAGTTGCGGGCCGAAGTCATACCCGGCGCGGGTGCTGAACAGCATGTAGCCGGGGATGCGCCCGGTGCTGCCATCGGCGCTTTCGGCACGGGTGTTGGCATTGTCGGCAAACTGGCTGCTCTGGTAGCTGCTGTCGAGGTTGAGCTTCCACGGGCCTTCGGTGTAGCTCACCCCCAGGGTGCCCTTGTGCTTGGAAGAGAAGGGCACGCGGTTGCCCTTGTTCGGGCCGTCTTCACGAATGGTGGCATCGACATAGGCGTAGGTGGCGTAGACATCGAAGCCCGCCAGCGCCGGGGCCAGGCCATCCAGGGCGTAGCTGACGCTGCTCTCGATACCCTGGTGGCGAGTCTCGCCCCGGGCGATCACCGTGTCGTTGGTCTGGTTGCTGTCGTACTGGTTGTCGAAGTTGATCAGGAAAGCGCCGATCTCCGCCCGCAGGGTGCCGTCGTCATAGCGGGTGCCCAGTTCCCAGGTGCGGGCTTTCTCCGGCTTGACCTCGCCACTGGCCACGCGGTTGGGCATCTGGCTGTATTGCACGCTGCCGAAGGAGCCTTCGGTGTTGGCGTAGAGGTTCCAGCTCTCGTTGAGGTGATACATCACATTCAGCGCCGGCAGCGCGGTGTTGTAGTCGCCCTTGTATTTGACGTGGGTGAGGTTGTTGCTCTGCTGCGACTCGATCATCTCGTAGCGGATGCCCGGGGTCAGGGTCCACTTGCCGATATCGATCCGGTCGTCGACGAAGAAAGCGTGAGCCTCGGTGCCGCCACGAGTGTCCCGGTCGTTGCGACTGTTGGTGGTGGGCAGTTGCTGATTGGCGGTCAACGGCGTGCGATAGCGCAGTTCATGACCGGCTTCGTTGATGTAGCGGTAACCGACGCCCACTTCGTGGCTGCTGTCCCCCAGGTCGAAGCCTTGGGCGAAACGGGTTTCCAGGCCGCGTACCCAGTATTCGCGAGGCGACAGGGAGAGGAAGCTGCCCTGGTCCAGGTAACCGCTGCGCAGGGTCTTGGTGAAGAAGCTGTTGACGGTGAATTCGCGGCGGTCTTCCTGGTAGCGGTAGCCGACGTTGAACATCGTGCGCCGGCCCCAGAACTTGTCGTAGGGGCGGGTCGACTGGTACGGGTCGGCCTTGTAGTCCGCCACGTTCAGGCCGCCGGGCATGTCCGCCTCACCTTCGTAGTACTGGGCCATGGCATTGAAACTGTTGGCTTCATCGAGCTGGTACTTGCCCTTGAGGATCAGGTCGTCGATCTGCGTGTCGCTGTGTTCGCGCCAGTCGCCGCCGCGGGTGCCGGAGTACAGCAGGGCGCCGCCCAGGCCGTTGTCGGCGGTGCCACCGGCCAGCAGGTTGCCGGTGGTCTTGAAACCGTCATGGCTGGAGGAGGGGCTGGTTTCGGTCTGGAAGCCGCCCTTGACCGTCGGCGCGTCGGGAATTGCCCGGGTCACGAAGTTGACGATGCCGCCGACGTTCTGCGGGCCATAGCGCACCGCGCCACCACCGCGCACCACGTCCACGGCATCCATGTTGCCCATGCTGATGGGGGCAAACGACAGTTGCGGCTGACCGTAGGGGGCGAAGGGTACCGGGATGCCGTCCATCAGCACCGTGGAGCGCGAGGCCAGGCGCGGATTGAGGCCGCGGATGCCGAAGTTCAGCGCCATGTCGTGGCTGCCGGTGCCGTTGTTGTCCGGTGCGTTGACCCCGGGAATCCGATTGAGCACGTCCCGCGCCTGGGTGGCGCCCTGGCGTTCGAACTCCTCGCGACGGATCACGTCCCGGGCCCCTGGGTGCTCGAACACATCGCTTTGCTGGGCATCGCCGAGCCAGTCGCCGACCACGCTGGAGGCGCCCAGGTGCAGCGGCTGCGCAGCGGCCTCGGGGTTGGCCGGTTGCAGGCTGAAGGCATTGTTGCCCTCGGCCCGGGCTTGCAGGCCGGTGCCTTGCAGCAGAACGTTCAGGCCTTCCTGCGGGCTGTACTGGCCTTGCAGGCCACGGCTTTGCACGCCACTGGTGACGTGTGAGCCGAAAGAGATCAGCACCCCGGCTTGCCGGCCGAACTGGTTCAGGGCGTTTTCCAGCGAGGTCGGGGCGATGTGATAACTCTGGGCCTGGGCCTCGGCGGCCTGGACCAGGGGCAGGCTGGCCAGGCTCAGGCTGGCCCCCAGGAGCAAGTGGCGCAGGGTACGGGCCAGAGGCGTGAGGCAGGTGGGTTGCTCGGTCATGAAGGTGGGTCCTGAGAAGGGGGAATCAAGGTGGCTTTCCTTCTCTGTCACTTGAACCTGGGGAAACGGCTCATGGGCGGTGGTTTTTTTTCGGTGCCGGGGCGGGCGGCGATTGGTTTGCGGGGGCTTGGGTGCGGCCCGGGTCAAGGGCGCGTCCCCTGCGGAGCCGGTTGCAGCCCGCGGCAGCGGCGACAGAGTGCCGTCAGGCGCGGGCCTGGACGGTGACCCAATAGCGGGTGAAGCGACGTACCTTGACCGGCAGGCTGATCTCCAGCAGGTCGAGAATCCGCTCGCTGTCATCCAGGGGGTAGCTGCCGGAAATCAGCAGGTCCGCCACCTGTGCATCACAGTTGAGCTGGCCGCGGCGGTAGCGCCCCAGTTCGTCGAGAAAGTCCGCCAGGCGCATGTGCGCTGCCACCAGCATGCCTTCGCTCCAGGCGCCGCTGCCGGCATCCAGGGCCCGGGGAGCTTGCCAGCTGTTGCCGGTGAAATTCAGTTGCTGCCCGGCCGCCACCTGGGGCGGGGTTGTGGCGTAGTCCAGGGGCGTCACGCCGACGGTTCCGGAGAACACCGCCAGTTGGGTGTAGTCCTTGAATTGGCGCAGGTTCAGCCGCGCGCCTTGCGGGCTTACCTGCCCTTGTGCGGTCTGCACCCGCAGCGGCCGGGCATCCTGGGCACTGGTGAGCATGATCTCGCCCTCCAGCAGGCGGATCAGCCGTTGCTGGCCATCAAAGCGCACATCCACCGCGCTGCTGGTATTGAGCTGCAATTGGCTGCCGTCGCTCAGTTGCAGTTTGCGCCGCTGCCCCAGGGGGCTGCGGTAATCCGCCAGCAGTGGCGGCAGCGGGTTGTGTTCGCGCAGGCCCCAGGCGGCGGCCGAGCCGGCGCCGAGAATCAGCAGCAGCTTCAGTGCCTGGCGCCGGCTGGCGGATTTCGGCGCGTTCAGGGCGGCGTGGGCCAGGGGCGAAGACAGGCCACGCAGGCGCTGGTTGACGCGCTGGATATGCTCCCAGGCCCGCTGATGTTCGCTGTGGGCATCGTGCCATTGCTGCCAGGCCTGTTGCTGGCGCGCGCTCAAGGGCCCGCCCTGCATTTCGATCAGCCAGTGCACGGCCTGTTCGGCCACCTGGTTGCTGAAATCGGGCTGGCCATTGAGGTGTGGGTTCATCGAGGCACTCACAGGGCGAAGTAGCAGCGCATCGCCGCTTTGTTCAGGTGGCGTTTGACCGTGGCGATGGAGATATTCAGCTCCCGGGCGATTTCGCCGTAGGTCAGGCCGTCCAGCTGGCACAGCAGAAAGGCTCGCTTGACCGGCCGCGGCAGGCCGTCGAGCAGGCTGTCCAGATCCATCAGGGTTTGCAGGATGATGGCCCGCTCTTCCTCGGAGGGCGCCACCTGTTCAGGCATCTGCGCCAGGGTTTCCTGATAGGCCCGCTCCAGGTCCTGGCGCCGGTAGTGGTTGAACAGCACGCGCTTGGCGATGGTGGTGAGAAACGCCCGGGGCTCGATCAGGGCCGGTGTTTCCCGGGCGCTGAGTACCCGGATGAAGGTGTCCTGGGCCAGGTCTGCGGCGCTGTGGGGGCAGCCGAGCCGGCGCCGCAACCAGGTGTTCAACCAGCTGTGATGGGCCTGGTAGAGGCCTTCGACGGTAGCGGTGTGGGACAAACCGGACGCTCCTGCACCGAGATGGCGCATAAGAGAACAAGAATTGTTCGCATTGTAGTGGGGCGACATGGCATTCGGCAATCAGGTCGGACCGACGGGTTTGCATCGGGTTCGTCGCTGCTTTTTGCATATGAGAATATTTATCATTAAACTTGCCCGCCTACTTCCCCCGGCCGCCTGTGTGCTGTGCCGGACCTCCCCTCGCGTCAAGGTCGAAACATGAAAAGCAAGGCTGGCGGTCTTTCCGCTTCCTATCGTCTGGCGGTGGCTTCGCGGGTATTCGCCGCGGTGCTGGGGGGCTATCTGCTGGCGGCGCTGGGCAGTGTCTGCCTGACCTTGCTGCTGCCCCTGCCCAGGGCCGATGCGGTGGTCAGCGGAATGGTGACGTCCTTCCTGTTCTATCTGGTGGCAGTGCTCTGGTGCTTTGCCTGTCGCAGTGCCTGGCAGGCCTGGCTGGGCCTGTTGCTGCCGAGCCTGGTGCTGGCGCTGGTCGCCGGCAGCGCCTACTGGGTGGCCCTGCTATGAAGGAAGGATTTCGCCAGTCCATGGCCTGGCTGCACACCTGGAGCGGGCTGCTGTTCGGCTGGTTGCTGTTTGCGATCTTCCTCACCGGGACCCTGTCCTACTTCAAGGATGAGATCACCCACTGGATGCAGCCGGAGGCGCCGGCCCGGGTCCTGAACGCCGATGCCAGCCTGGGGCTGGCCCAACGCTACCTGGAACGCCATGCCCAGGGCGCGCAACGCTGGTTCATCGGCCTGCCCGATGCCCGCCAGCCGAGCCTGTCGGTGGGCTGGCAGGCGCCCGGCAAACCCGGCGAGCGCGGTGCCTTCACCGAGAAACTGCTGGACCCGGCCACCGGCAGCGAAGTGCAGGTGCGCGACACCCGCGGCGGCGAGTTCTTCTACCGCTTCCACTTCCAGCTGCAGATGCCCTATCCCTGGGGCCGCTGGCTGTCGACGATGGCAGCCATGGTGATGTTCGTGGCGCTGATCAGCGGCATCATCACCCACAAGAAAATCTTCAAGGACTTCTTCACCTTCCGCCCGCGCAAGGGCCAGCGCACCTGGCTCGACGGGCACAACGCGGTGGGCGTGCTGGTGCTGCCGTTTCACCTGATGATCACCTACAGCAGCCTGGTGATCTTCATGTACATGGTCATGCCGGCGAGCATCCTGGTGGCCTACAAAGGGGATTCCGATGCCTTCTTCGAGGACTTGCGGCCCGCTGCTGCCGCTGCCTCGGCCGCCGGGCAGAGTGCCCCGCTGGCCCCCCTCGAACCCATGCTGAAGCAGGCCCGGGAACGTTGGTCGGGCGGCCATGCGCAGCGCCTGGTAGTCAGTTACCCGGGGGACCTGAATGCCTCGGTGCAGGTGTTTCGCCATGAAGCCGACCGGGTGGCCCGGGATTTCGGCAGTCAAGTGGCGTTCAACGGCGTGACCGGCCAGCCGTTGCAGGCCTCTGCCGAGCAATCCCTGCCGCTGGCCATCGGCGGCAGCTTCTATGGCTTGCACATGGGTCGCTTCGCCGGGCCGGTGTTGCGCTGGCTGTACTTCCTCTGTGGGCTGGCCAGCACCGCGATGATCGGCACCGGGCTGGTGATCTGGCTGGGCAAGCGCCAGCTCAAGCATGCCAAGAGTGCCGCCCAGCCTTTCGAACTGCGCCTGGTGGAAGTGTTGAACATCGCCAGCATGGCTGGGCTGCTGCTGGCGGTGGTGGCGTTCTTCTGGGCCAACCGCCTGTTGCCCGCAGGCTTCGCCGAACGTGCCGACTGGGAGGTCAACAGCTTCTTCTGGGCCTGGGGCCTGAGCCTGTTGCACGCCTGCGTCCGCCCTGGCCGTCGCGCCTGGGTTGAACAACTGGGCCTTGGCGCCTTGCTGTTCGCCGGGGTGCCGGTACTCAGCGTGCTCACCAGTCCGAGCCTGATGGATGGCTTCATGGTCCGGGGCGACTGGGCCATGGCGAGCTTCGACCTGGCGTGCCTGGGCAGTGGCCTGTTCCTGGCCTGGGCGGCGCGCAAGCTGCATCGCGCGGGGGCCGCCGCCACAGCCACGCCCCGGGTGCCCCGGCAACGCCCGCCGGCTCCTGAAACCGAGGTGAATTGAATGCTCCTGGTGCTGTTGCTCTGTTATGCCGGCTTTACCGGCCTGTGCCTGTCCCTGGACCGGCATCACGGCGAGCTGCTCGGGCACAAGCCTTCGGCCCTGCGCCGCCACGGCCTGCGTCTGGGCGGCTGGATGCTGCTGGGCCTGTCGCTGGCAGCAGCAGTGCAGGGCACCGGCTGGAGCCTGGGGCTGGTGCAGTGGTGCGCGGTGCTGATGTTCAGCGCCTTGCTGCTGGTGCTGCTGTTGCCCTATCGGCCGCGCCTGGTGCTGACGATGGCGGGGGCCAGCCTGCTGGCCAGCCCGGTCGCGGCCCTGGCCCACTTCTGAGCGGACCGACGATGATGAGCACCCTGCCACCGGAGCCTGCCGAGGGGGATCACCCTGATCCGCAGGGCAGCCGTGCGCATTTTCTCCAGGTGTTCCTGTCCCAGCGTTCGCAGATGGAGGCCCTGGTCAGCCGCCGGGTCGGTTGCCGGGCTACCGCCGCCGACCTGGTGCAGGACCTGTTCCTGCGCTTCTGGCGCCGGCCCCTGGTGCAGGTCGAGGAACTCAGCACCTACTTGCTGCGTTGCGCCGGCAATATCGCCATCGACCACCTGCGCAGCGAGGGCGCACGAGTGCGGGTCAATGAAGGCTGGCTGCCAGAGCAGCAGGACAACCAGGGCAGCGAGCCCCAGGCGGCGCTGGAAGCCGGCAACGACCTGCGGCATGTCGAAGCGGCCCTGCGCAGCCTGCCGCAGCGCACCCGGCAGATCTTCCTGCTCAACCGCATCCACGGGCGCAAGTACGCCGAGATCGCCAAGGCCATGGGCTTGTCCCAAAGCGCCGTGGAAAAACATATGATGCGCGCCCTCGAAGCCTGCAAGGCCAGCCTGCGGGAAGCCCCGGGCACGCGCACGCCAAGGAATGCACCGTGAACCACCGCACGAGTATCTGCCCGACGCCCGCTCAGGAGCAGGCCGCGCTGGCCTGGCTGAGCCTGCTCCACGATCAGCCCAGCAGTGGCGACCAGGCCACCTTCAGCCAGTGGTTGCAGGCCGACCCCGCGCATATCGAGGCCTATGCCCAGGCCCAGGTGGTGTGGGAGCTGAGCGAGCAGCCGGCGCGCACCCTGGCCGATGAAGACGCCTTTGCCCTGCACGGCCTGCTGCGTTCCATGGATGCTGCCAGGGGCCGGGCCCGGCGGCGCTGGTCGGCGGGGCTGGCGCTGGCCGCCAGTGTATTGCTGGCGGTGGCCCTGGGCGCCGGCTGGCAGCCCGGGCGCTGGGTCGATGACCTGGGGGCCGACTACGTTTCCGCGCCGGGCCAGGTGCGCACCCTGATCCTGGCCGACCAGAGCCAGGTGACCCTGGATGCCGACAGCGCCATTGCCGTGGATTTCAGCCGCGGCGAGCGGCATGTGCAGCTGCGTCGCGGCGCCGGTTTCTTCAGCGTCAGCCACACCGGCGAGCCCTTTGTGGTGGACGCGCAAGAGGGGGAGGCGCGGGTGCTGGGCACCCAGTTCGAAGTGCGCCTGCAGCCGGGCGGGGCCCAGGTCACGGTGCTGTCCGGCCGGGTGGGGGTCACGCCGGCCAAGGGCGCGGCGCAGCAGGTGCTCGGCGCCGGGCAGCAAGTGGCCTACGGACATGGCGTTGCGGCCCCGCTACACGCTGTCGACAGTGAGGCGCAACTGGCCTGGCGCCAGGGCTGGCTGAACTATTACCACGCGCCTCTGGCCGAGGTGGTGGACGACCTGCGGCGCTATTTCCCCGGGCGTATCCTGCTGCTCAACGATGAACTGGCGGCGCGGCGCATCAGTGGCAGTTTCTCCAGCAAGGACCCGCAGGCGGTCCTCGATTCACTGCAGGCGGTGCTCGGCTTCCAGCAGCATCGGGTGCTCGGGAGGTTCATCGTCCTGCGCTGAGAACCGCGTCCCAGAGCTCCCGAACATTCATCGTTATCACTCCGTTCTGTCACCAAACCGTTACATCAGACGGGGATGATCTGCGCATTCCTGAGCACATGGTCAGGATCGGCGAGGGTTGTGATTCAGCTCTCACAAGGGAGGGATGGCTGAAGCGGGAGCAAGACGATGCGCAGCTGGGATGTAGCTAAAAAGAAAAAAGCTCATATCGAGATCATTCCGATGATCGATGTGATGATGTTTCTGCTGGTGTTCTTCGTACTCATCAGCCTCAACGTGATCCCGGCCGTAGGGATCAAGACGCAGTTGCCGGTCGCCAGTACCGCGCAACAGTTGAAGCCGCAAAACAAGGCAGTGATTACCCTGGGTCTGCAAGAGCGCCTGCAACTCGATGGCCAGGACCTGGATGAAAGTGCATTGCTGGCGCAACTCAAAGTGTTGAACGACAGCAGTGAAAAGTTGGTGATCATTATCAACAGCGATCAGGGCGTGGAAGTTAAACGCCTGGTTTCGGTGATGGACTTGCTCAAGGGCAATGGCTTCTCTTCCGTCTCCATCGCTACACGCAAGTCCTGACGCCATGTTCAGTCTCTATAGAACTCGCAAGTTGCTTGCGTGCCTGCTGCCGGCTGGCCTGTTGCTGCTGGTGATCTATACCAGCCAGTTGCAGCAGTTGCAGATCAAGCCGGTGTATGACGAAAGCACCGTGGAAATCGCCCTGGTCGATGCCGCCGAACTGCTGGCGGCGGCCGAGCCACCACCGCCACCGCCTGAGCCGTTGCCCATCGAGCCCGAGCCGCCGCAGGTGGTGCCGGAGGAAGAACCGCTGGTGATCGAGCCGCCGAAACCCAAGCCGGTGGTCAAGCCCAAGCCGCCGGTGCCCAAGCCCATGGTGGCCAAGCCTGCGCCACCCAAGCCGGCCCCGGCCGTGGTCCAGAACGCCCCCACCGCGCCGCAGCCCGCAGTGGCCGCCGCGCCGAAACCGGTGGCCGCACCGGCTCCCGTACCTGCTCCGGCCACCGCGCCCGCGGCGCCCAGCAGTGCAATCAAGGAAAGTCTGTACACCGCCGCTTTGCGCAAGGAACTGGAAAAGCACAAGCAATACCCCAGCGGCCGCGAGGCCTCGCTGCAACGTCCCCAGGGCGATGTGGTGATCTGGCTGGAAGTCGATCGGGCCGGCAACGTGCTCGACAGTGGCATCGAAAACAAGGCGCCGAACATGTTGCTCAATCGCGCGGCGCAAACCAGTTTGCGCCGCGTGGAGAAAGTTTCGCCGTTTCCCTCGGACGCGTTCTCCGGCAAGAACAAGCAACGTTTTACCGCGACCTTTAGTTACAACGTGGAATAAACCCATCACCTATTAACGAAAGTTGTAAGCAAGGGATTGACCCGTGAAGATCAATAAACTTTATGCCCTGCTTCTGGCATCGGGCCTGGGCAGTTTTGCGCCACTGGTTTTGGCCGACGATACCGTGGACGTAGGTTCGGTGAACGTTGCCGGTAAGCAGACCCTGGGCAACGGCCACATGATCAAGGAAGAAAGCGCCAAGGGCCGCTCCACCGTGACCAAGGAGGCCATGGATCAGATGGCCCCCACCGCCAACGCCGTGGACAAGCTCAAGTACACCCCGGGGATCAACGTTTCCAGCACCGACGCCTCGGGCCTGAGCGGCACCAACTTCACCATGCGCGGGATGAACTCCGACCAGGTCGGGCTCTCCGCCGACGGTTTCCCGATCAACGACTCGGGGGACTACAGCATCTACCCGAACCTGATGGGCGACCCGGAGAACTTCAGTGAAGTCTTCGTCACCCAGGGTTCGTCCGAAGCCGACGGCCCGCACATCGGTTCCAGCGGTGGCAACATCGGCCTGGTGACTGTGCGCCCGACCAAGGATTTCGGGGTGTTCGTCAAGCAGTCTGTGGGTTCCAACAACCTGCGCAAATCCTTTGCCCGCCTCAACACCGGCGAGCTTGGGGGCTTCAAGACCTGGGTCTCGGCGTCCCATACCGAAGGTGACAAGTGGAAGGGCAAGGGCACCCTGCGGGCCGACAAGATCGAGTGGAACACCCTGTTCGAAGACGGCAACGGCAACTCCACCAACGCCATCGTCAAATACAACCTGCAGGAAAACTACAACTACAACAGCGTCAGCAAGTCCCAGTTCCAGACCCAGGGCCGGCGCCTGGACTACTCGGAAAGCACCGTGTTCAAGAACGGCAGCGTGTCCCAGTCCTACAAGCTCAACCGCAACCCCTTCGAAAGCGTGACCGCTTCGGTGACCCAGCGCTTCCAGCTGCGCGACGACCTGAGCCTGACCTTCAACCCGTACTACGTCTGGTCCAACGGCGGCAGCTTCAGCGGCCAGACCGCCACCACCTTGTCCAGCACCTCCAGCCGGGCCGGCAACTATGACCTGAGCGGGCTGCCCAGCGGCACCTACTACCGGCCTTCGTGGACCGAGACCTGGCGCCCCGGCATGACCACCAAGCTCAAGTGGGACCTCAACGAAGAGCACAGCCTGGACGTCGGCTACTGGTACGAGCGCGCCCGCCAGCGCCAGACCCAGCCCTTCATCGGCATCAAGGGCAACGGCGCTCCGGAAAACGTCTGGGGCGACTACAACGGCTCCGACCAACTGGTGGACCGCAATGGCGCGACGGTCCAGGGCCGCCACCAGTACACCGTGACCCCGGCGCAGAAACTCTGGGTGCAGGACACCTGGCAGGCGACCCCGGACCTGACCCTTACCGGGGCCCTGGCCTACCAGTACGTGGAGCGTGATGGCAACAACCTGGGCAGCCTCACCGACAAGCCGGAAAAACGCGACGCCAAGTACCACGAGTTCCTGCCCAGCTTCAACGCCAAGTACCAGGTGGACCCGAACAACCAGGCGTTCTACAACGTCACCCGCAACATGCGCACGCCGCCCAACTACGTGCTCTACAACAAGGGTGATTCCATCAGCCTGAAACCCGAGCTGAGCTGGAACCAGGAACTGGGCTGGCGCTACAGCGAGGAGAACATGGCCCTGAGCGCGACCCTGTTCTACATCACCTTCAAGGACCGGCAGATCTCCACCACCGACCTCAATGGCGACTACGTCGTGGCCAACGTCGGCGAAGTGAAGAACCGTGGCCTGGAGCTGGAGTGGAGCGGCCGCTTGCCACACAACTTCAACTACTACGCCTCGTACACCTACACCAAGTCCGAGCAGATGGATGACCTGACCAACAAGAACGTGCTGCTGCCGACGTCCGGCAAACAGCTGACCAACGTTCCGGAAAACATGTTCAACCTGAGCCTGGGCTACGACGATTCGCTCTACTACGGCAACGTGGTGGGCAAGTACGTCGGCGCCTTCTACGGCGACCTGACCAACGACGAGAAGATCTCCGGACGCACCGTGTTCGACCTCAATGCCGGTATCCACCTGCCGGTGGACAAGAAGGTGCTGAAGTCCGCGACCCTGCGCTTCTCGATGCTCAACGTGTTCGACAAGGAATACCTGGCGTCGGTACGCACCGTGTCTTTCAACTCGGTAAGGACCAATGGCCTGGCGCCAAGCACCGCCTATTACAACGTGGGTGAAGAACGCACCGCGATGGTCTCCCTGGAAGCTGCGTTCTGATTCGATTCAGGCACAAGAGGAAATGACGATGGACATGAATCTGCTGCACGACATCACCTTCTACACCATGTACGGCGCTGCCGCGATTGCCGCCTTCATCGCGGTGGAGCGGGGCATCTACTTCAGCTTCAGCCTGCGCCAGGCGAAGAAACTGGAGACCGTGCTCAACCCGAAGATGCACAGCGTCGACGATCTGCCGGCCCCGCTACGCGAGCGCAACAGCCTGCCCCTGGAAATGGTCGCCGAGCTGTTTGCCCACAAGCAGGGGCTGGCCAGCCACAAGGACCTGGAAGACCTCAGCGAGTCGATCTACATCGCCACCCGCAGCAAGCTGATGCATGGCCTGTGGCTGCTGGAAACCGTGGTTACCGCTGCGCCCTTGCTGGGCCTCTTGGGCACCATCCTGGGGATCATCGACACCTTCAAGGCCCTGGCCGAGACCGGCGTCAGCGACCCGGGCGAAGTGTCCAAGGGTATCGGCACCGCGCTGTATGCCACGGCCCTGGGGATCGCCATTGCCCTGGGCAGCATGATCTTCCACAACCACTTCCAGGACCGGGTCGAGCGCATCACCGACCACCTGAAGATCCTGCTGCTGCGCGCCGGTATGGGCACCGCGCTGAAGGCCCCGCCGGCACCCCAGGTGGTCCACGGCAGCCTGCAACCTGCCTGATGACCTGACCTGTAGCCGCTGCCGCGGGCACGGGTTGCGATCGACGGCGAAGCCGGCGCTGTTCCCAGCGCTGTTCTCTGCCTGATCGGCCTGCGCCAGCGGCTTTTTTTTCGCTGATCTACCAAGGATTTCTTTCATGTCCCGTCTTCGTCCCATGCCCCGGATGCTGGGGGCACTGACCCTGGCCCTGGTCACCCTGGCCGGTTGCAGCTCGCTGTCTGAACCGCCGCAACCGGTGGCGGTGAACATCGTCGCCATCAATGATCTGCACGGCTACCTGCAAGCCAACCCCTTCAGCTACAAGGACCCCCAGGCCCCGGGCGGCGTGCGCAAGCTTGCGGCCGGCGGCATCGCTACCCTGGGCGGCATGCTTGCCCAACTGCGCCAGCAGGACCCGCAACTGCTGTTCATCGGCGCCGGCGACCTGGTGGGCGGCAGCCCGCCGCTGTCGGCCATGTGGGCCGACGAACCGACCCTGGACGCCCTGCGCCAGATGGGCATGAAACTCAGCGCCATCGGCAATCACGAACTGGACAACGGCAAGGCCGAGTTCCTGCGCCAGCTCAATGGCGGCTGCCAGTCGTCGCGGCCGGACAAGGCCTGCCAGTTCCGCCCGAACTACCCCGGCAGCGGCTTCCCCTACCTGGCGGCCAACCTGCTGGACAGCGACACCGGCAAGCCGTTGCTGCCGGCCTACCGCATCGAAGAGGTGCGCGGGGTCAAGGTGGCCTTTGTCGGTGCGGTGCTGCGGGACGTGGCCTCGGTGGTCAGCGCCAAGGGCATGCGCGGTTTGCAGGTGGCCGACGAAGCCGAATCCATCAACAAGCTGATCCCCGAACTCAATGCCCAGGGTGTCAACGCCATCGTCGCCGTGGTGCACCAGGGCGGCTCGACCCCGGAGCCGTTCGACAAGCAGGACTGCTCGCAGCTCGGCGGCGATATCGTCGACGTGGCCAAGCGCCTGGACCCGGCGGTGGACGTGCTGATCAGCGCCCACTCGCACCAGGGCTACCTGTGCAAGGTCGGGCCGCTGCTGGTGACCCAGGGCAATTCCTACGGCCACCTGCTGACTCACCTGACCCTGCAAGTGACCCCGGGCCAGCACCGGGTGGCGAGCATCCAGGCCCTCAACCTGCTGGCCGATCCGGCCCGTTATCCACAGGACCCGGCCCTGGCGCAGTTGCAACAGGAGGTCGAGGCCCGTAGCAACCAGGTGCTGCTCAAGCCGGTGGGGGCGATTGCCGCCTCGCCGATTGCCCGGCGTGCCGACGCGGCCGGGGAAATGCCCATCGGTGACCTGATTGCCGACGCGCATCTGGCCGGCGGCCGGGCCAACGGCGCACAGATCGCCTTCATGAACACCGGCGGCATTCGCAGCGACCTGGCCCTGGAGCCCGGGCAGACCCGGGTCAACTACGGGCAACTGGCGACCTTGCAGCCGTTCAACAACAACCTGATCGCTTTCGACCTCACGGGCCGGCAGATCGAACAGGTGCTCAACCAGCAATGGAAGGGCGCGGACGATGCCAACATCCTGCAAGTGTCCCGGGGCTTCACCTATCGCTGGGACCCCAAGCGCCCGCCGGACAGCCGTGTCGTCCCCGGCAGCGTGCGCCTCAACGGCAAGCCGCTGCAGGCCGGCGCGAACTACCGGCTGGTGATGAACGGCTTCCTGGCCGATGGCGGCGACCGCTTCAGCCTGTTCAAGAGCGGCCTGAACCGCAGCGACCTGGGGGTCAGCGACCTGGAGGCGATGCTGCACTACCTCAAGGACATGGACCAGCAGGGCAAGCCCGTGGGCTCCAGCACCAGTGCCGGGCGCATCCAGCGATCCCTGTAACGAGCGCTGTAGCCGCTGCCGAGCCTGCGAGGCTGCGAAAAGGTCCGCAGGACCTTGCTTGACGGTCTCCCGTCAAACCTCCTGCGGCCTCACGAGCGCCTCGATCTTCGTCGGAGTGCCGCCCAGCCCGATCGCAGCCTGCGGCACTGGCTACAGGGGATGCATCGGGCGGGGGCGTTTTCGCCGCCCTGAAAATATTTTCAAAAAAATGCTGAGGTCTTTGCCTGCGACATACGTGTAGTGCTTGAAAGTGCGACTAATTCGCATTCACGGTGCTTTTACACACGAGTCTCCAGCATGAAGTCCAGGGCAAATTCGGCGGTAAACGGTTCGGTCAAACGGTGGTTCGGCGCTTCGGCGCTGGTGGTTTCGGGGTTGGCCCTGCTGCCCCTGAGCGTGGCATTGGCGGCCCAGGCCGGCAGCGAGCAGCACAGTGCGCTGTTCAACTTCGCCATCGCGGCCAAGCCGCTACCCCAGGCCCTGAGCGATTTCACCCGGGTCACCGGGATCAGCGTGGTCTACACCGACGAGGCGCCCTACAACCTCAAGGCCCCGGCCGTCACCGGCCAGCTCAGTGCCGAGCAGGCCTTGCAGCGTCTCTTGGGCAATTCCGGTTTCACCTATCGCCGCAGCGACGCCCATACCCTGGTTCTCGAACCCCTGCCCCAAGGTGCCGGGCTGAACCTGGGGACTTCCAGCATCACCACCCAGGGCGTCGATGAAAGCACCAGCTACCAGCCGCCGGCCACCACCTCGGTGGCCCGCTCCCAGGCGCTGAACCAGGAAATCCCGCAGATCATCAACGTGATCCCGGCCCAGGTGCTGCGCGACCAGACCCCGCGCAACCTGGATGACGCCCTGAAGAACGTCAGTGGCATCACCCAGACCAACACCCTGGGCGGCACTCAGGACGCGGTGCTGCTGCGCGGCTTCGGCGACAACCGCAACGGCTCGATCATGCGCGACAGCATGCCGGTGGTGCAGGGCCGTGCCCTGAACGCCACGGCCGAGCGCGTGGAAGTGATCAAGGGCCCGTCGTCCCTGCTCTATGGCATCCAGGACCCGGGCGGGGTGATCAATATCGTCAGCAAGAAACCCGAGTTGCAGCAGTCCACGGCCCTGACCGTGCGCGGCTCGACCTACGGCTCGGGCAAGAACGGCAGCGGCGGCAGCCTGGACACCACCGGGCCGCTGGGGGATTCCGGGCTGGCCTACCGGCTGGTCGTGGACCACGAAGACGAAGACTACTGGCGCAACTTCGGCACCCACCGCGAATCCCTGGTGGCGCCGTCCCTGGCCTGGTACGGCGAGCGCACCAAGGTGCTGCTGGCCTATGAGCATCGCGAATTCCTGACCCCGTTCGACCGCGGCACGGCCATCGACCCCAAGACCAACCACCCGCTGGACATCCCGGCCACCCGGCGCCTGGACGAGCCGTTCAACAACATGGAAGGGCGTTCGGACCTGTATCGTTTCGAGGTCGATCACGAGCTCAGCGACGACTGGAAGGCCCACTTCGGCTACAGCTGGAACCGTGAAACCTACGACGCCAGCCAGGTGCGCCTGACCGCGGTGAACGCCAACGGCACCCTGACCCGGACCATGGACGGCACCAAGAATGCCCTGACCACCGACCGCTATGCCACCGTCAGCCTGGAAGGCAAGGTGCAACTGGGCGGCATGCAGCATGACCTGGTGTTCGGCCTGGACGACGAGTACCGCAAGATCTACCGCGCCGACCTGATCCGCGGCAAGAACACCAGTTTCAACTACCTCAACCCGGTGTATGGCCAGCAAGTGGCGGGAACCAACGTCAGCGCCCCGGACAGCGACCAGACCGACCTGCTGCGCAGTGACTCGCTGTTCTTCCAGGATGCCATCCACCTCACCGACCAGTGGATCCTGGTGGGCGGCGGGCGTTTCCAGGAATACGACCAGTACGCGGGCAAGGGCCGGCCGTTCCACGCCAATACCGACAGCAACGGGCAGAAGTTCGTGCCCCGCGCCGGCCTGGTGTACCGCTACACCGACCAGCTGTCGTTCTACGGCAGCTACACCGAGTCGTTCAAACCCAACTCCAGCATTGCCCAGCTGGCCGGCGGCAGCGTGGTGCTGGACGGCTCCATCGCACCGGAAGAAGCCAAGTCCTGGGAACTGGGGGCCAAGCTCGACATTCCAGGGCGCATCACCGCCAGTGCGGCGTTGTTCGACATCACCAAGCGCAACGTGCTGGTGACCACCGCCACGGCCTCCGAGACTGTCACCAGCGTGGCCGGTGAAGTGCATTCCCAGGGCCTGGAGTTGGACCTGACCGGGCAGCTCACCGACCAGTGGAGTCTGATCGGCAGCTACGCCTACACCGACGCCGAAGTGACCAAGGACACCCAGTACAAGGGCAAGCAACTGCAGAACGTGGCCAAGAACACCGGCTCGCTGTCGGCGGTCTACGACTTCGGCAGCCTGATCGGCGGCGACCGCCTGCGGGTCGGCGCCGGTGCCCGTTATGTCGGTGAGCGCGCCGGGGATGCGCCCAACAGCTTCGACCTGCCGGGCTACACCGTGGCCGATGCCTTCGCCACCTACGACACCAAGGTCGAAGGGCAGAAGGTCAAGTTTCAGCTCAACGTGAAGAACCTGTTCGACAAGACCTACTACACCTCCTCGGTGAGCAAGTACTTCGTGTCTCTGGGGGATGCTCGCCAAGTGTCGCTCTCCAGCACCCTGGAGTTCTGATGAAAGTCCTGGCCCTGAGTGTGCTCCTGGCGTTCTGTGGCGTGGCCCAGGCGGCTGCGCCGGCGGATGAGCGCCTGTACCACCGCGAACAGCAAGTGCAGCTGCCGGGCTCCGGCAGCAGTTGGGGCTTCATCGCCCTGGACCCGACCCGGCCCTACCTGTTCCTGGCCCGTCGGGAAAACGGCCTGAGCGTGTTCGATGTGGACAAGCAGCGCCCGGTGCGCACCCTCGAACAGTCCCGGGGCGCCAATGGTGTGGTGTTGGTACCGGAGCTGGACCGCCTGCTGGTGCTCAACACCGACGGCAGCCTGGGGGTGGTGGAGTTATCCACATTCAAGCCGCTCAAGCGCATCACCGTGACCCAGAGCAACCTCAACAGCGCGGTGTACGAGCCGCGCACCGGGCAGGTGATCATTGTCAGCGGGCGCCGGGCCGATCGTTCGACCCTGTTCGTCTTCGATCCCAAAGAAGAGCGCATCACCGCCGCCCATGAGCTGGCGGTGAAGAAGATCGACCCGTTGCTGCTCAAGGGCGATGGCAGTTTCTTCCTGCCGATGCGCGATGAGGGCATCGTCGCGCGGTTGTCCTCCAGCAGTTTCAAGGTCCTGGACCGCTGGCAGTATCCCGACTGTCCGCGGCCCAGTGCCCTGGCCCAGGATGAACAACGGGGGCGGTTGTTCGTCGCTTGCCGTGGTGAGCGGCCAGTGCTGCTGGTGCTCGACCGCGACAACGGTGCGCTGAAGGCCAGCCTGCCGATCACCCGGGACGTCAACGCCCTGGCCTACGACCCGCAGGCCCAGCGCTTGCTGATCGCCAGCGGGGTGGACGCCAACCTCAGCGTTGTCGCCCAGCTCGATGCCGACCGCTACCAGCTCCTGGGTAGCGTCAGCACCCAGCCCATGGCCTACAACATGGCGTTCGACCCGCGTACCCGGCGGGTCTACCTGGCGGCAATGGACTTCACCCAACCGGCGGCGAGCCCGGCCGAACCCAAGCCGGACCCGCTGTTTCATGCCAATACCTTCAAGGTCCTCACCCTGGCACCCTAGTCGGCGTCAAGTGCCAGGGCCTGCGCTTGCGCTGCACAGTCAGCGCCGGCGGTCAGGCCCTGGGCCCGAACGGCCAGCAACTCTTGCCGGGCGACGGCGAAATCGGCCTGGAAGGTCGGGTCGGCGTGCAAGCGTGCCACGGTGGTCGCGCCTATTTCACGGCCTTCACGGATATCGCTGTACCAGTGCACGTTGCACACCATGCGGCTTTGCGAGTAGGCCCGGCCGCGGGCCCAGAGCGCATTGCCGTGCTCGGGGGACAGTTCGCTCAGCAACAGCGCCCAGGCCCAGCCGATTGCGCTGTGGCCCGATGGGTAGGAACCATCTGCGGCCAGTTTCGCCTCGTCTTCCGGGGTGCAGCTGGGTTGCTGGTTGTAGACGAAGGGCCGGGTGCGCTGGTAGCGCTTCTTTGCGCTGTAGGTGGCCAGCCCGGCGTCGGCCAGGGTCCGCCGCAGGACTCTGTACAGCGTAGGTGTCAGCTGTTCGCTGATCGGGGCATTCAGGGCACAGGAGAATGTCTGCGCGGCGGCAGGGAACTTCAGGTTGGCATCGCTGACGGCCAACTCCCAGCGTTTGCTGCCCCGCAAGGCCTGGTTTTTCTCGGCCATGCTCTGGTCCAGAGCGAAGGCTGGGGTCCCCACCGCAGGAGGGGGCGGCAACAGCGACAGACTGTCGGGCAGATCCTGCTGTTTCAGATAACCGATCAAGTAACCCGGTCGGAACTCCGGGACACTTTGCGCTTGCAGGGGCTGTTTCGCCGCGACCGGGTTGAACAGGCTTAAAAACAACAGGCTGGCCAAACTTTTCGATAATAGACGTTGCATGGAGATAGTACCTCTAGGCATTTGATCCGTTACATCGGTTCTGGTGGTCTGCTTACTTGATATTCCAGGTGTAGTTGAACATCAGTCGCGTATCATCAGTGTCGCGAATGAAGTTCTTGGCGTAGTTGGAGCGATAGAGCGCACTGCGCAGGCGTACACTTAAGTTCTTCAGCGGGCCTTGTTGCACGACATAACGCAATTCATTATCCAGCTCCCATGACTTGCCAATTCTTTGGCTGCCGGTTATCTCGGCATGGCTGCCGGATATATAGCGGCTATTGATAGTCAGGCCCGGCAAGCCCAGGTTGGCAAAGTCATAGCCATAACGAAGTGCCCAGGAGCGCTCCTTGGCATTGGCGAAGTCACCCAGTACGGATAAGTTGATCAAGTTGGCATCGGTACCCAGGATGTTGGCATAACCGGTGTCCCCCAACATTCGCTGATAAGTCAGGCCAAGGCTGTGGCCTTTATAGGCATAGCCGAGCAACCCCTGCAGGGCGCGGTTGTCGATCTTGCCGCCTTTGGCATTGCCATAGTCGTTCATCAGGCTCAAGCGCAGATCGCTGCTGAACGTCCCCGCTCCCCAGGGGCTCTTGTTGACCAGGGTGAAGACCTGCTGGCGGTAGATATCCTGCAGCTGGGCGACATGCACGCGAGCCAGCCATTGCTTGTGGAACCGATAGTCGAGGCCCGCCATGTCGAAGTGTTCCGCGGTGGCCCCCAGCTTCTCGAAGCGCCGGTTCAAGGGGCTCAGGGTCAGCGGTGTGTACTGCGTGGCGTTGCGCTGCAGGACCCGGCTCAGACGCCCGGCGGTAAACTCCAGGTCTTCGATTTCATTGGAGGTCAGCAGCCCGCCTTCGAACATCTGCGCAAACAGGCGGCCGTCATTGGGTCTCAGTGTCGGCAGTACCGGCGGTACCAGGGTTCCGAACTTGAACAGGGTCTTGCTGGTCTTGAGCTTGCCGGCCAGGGCCAGTTTCGAATAGTCATCCTCTGCCCGGCCATTGCGTGCCACCTTCAACAGCCCGGTGCCGGTCCGGCCAGGAGCGGAATCCAGCTTGATCCCGAGCATGCCGATGGCGTCGGCACCGACGCCGAGGCGGCCTTCGGTGAACCCCGAATCCAGGTGCAAGAGGAAACCTTGCGCCCATTCTTCACGGGTAGGGGCAGTGCCTTCGCGGTAGTCCCGATTGAAGTAGTAGTTGCGCAGTTCCAGGCGTGCGCTGCTGTCCTCGAGCAGTTCGGCTTTTACCGGAATGGCCAGTATCGAGGCACACAGCAGGGGCGAGTGTCTGACCCATTGCCGTGGCAAACTTTGTGAAAGCATTTCATCGTCCTCTGTTTTTGTTGTTTTGGAGTAAGGCGATTAACGGCTGAGTTGTTGCAGGTTTGTTCAAGGATTCAATGGTTGAAGGTTGGATTGCCTCAGGGGTGTGGTGAAAGTTGTGTATCAATTGTTGTGGGCAAAAATCTGCCGAGTACTTCAGGTAATTGGCTCCTGTAAGGGGGGGGGTTTTATGGAATGCCTGGCACTCAAGGTCCGAAGACTAAGTTGAAACTGGGCTTAAACAATAACCATCAGCTCCATGAATGAAGTGGTAAATAAAATATTAAAATAATTACCTGATTATGTTCTTGAGTGTCATATAAGAACTTGCCGGGCGTGATCTTTCTGAGAGAGATATGTAGGGGGTTTTTAATTGGCTTATAAGAATTGTCTTATTTAAGTAAGGAACTTTAACCGTTCACTGACTCAGGCGTGTCAGCCTGGGCTTTGGCATAAGAAGGAGCATGCAGAGGCGGGTTTTGGGTAACCCTGGCCTCAGCGCAGGAACGCCAGGCGGTAGTCTCCCGGCGTGCCCCCCAGGGCGTGCCGGAAGCGATTGCTGAAGTGGCTGGCACTGGCAAAACCACAGGCCAGTGCAATCTCGCCCAGGGGCTGGGCGGTGGTGCGCAGCAGGTGCCGGGCCCGGCTCAGGCGTCGGGCTAGCAGGTATTGGTGGGGCGGCAGGCCGAAGCTTGCACGGAACATGCGGGCGAAGTGGTATTCGGAGAGGGCGCACAACCCCGCCAGTTGGCCCAGGCTCAGGGGCGCGTCCAGCTGGCTGTCGATGTAGTCCACCAGCAGCCGTCGCTGGTATGCGGCCAGCCCGCCCTTGAGCCGGGCCCCCTGGCGCTGGCCCACTTGATTGAGCAGGGCATGGCTGAGCATCTCGTGGGCCAGGCTGCTGGTCAGCAGGCGCTCGCCGGGTTCGTCCCAGTTCAGGCGGACCAACTGCGCAAAGCGCTGGGTCTGCTCGGGGTCGTCGAGAAAGGTGCTTTCGCGCAGTTGCAGTTCCCGGGGCTCGCGATCCAGCAGGGTGACGCAGCCCAGGGCGAACTGCTCCGGGCTGAAGTACAGATGGGCCAGGCGAATATCACCGTTGATCACCCAGGCCGACTGGTGCTCGGCGGGCAGGATGCACAACTTGCCCGGGCCGCCCTTGCTGCCCGGCTGGTCGCGGCGGAAGGTCCCGGTGCCGCCGGCCAGGTAGCAGGACAGGGTGTGATGGCTGGGGGCCTCGTACTCCTGGGCGTCGTGATGGTTGCTCCACAAGGCTGCGGACAAGCCGTCACCGAGCTCGGCGCTGTGCTCCAGGCGAGCATTGGGCGAGCGGTTCAGGGCTTGGAAGACTTGCAGGGTATCCAGTGCGTGCATGGTGGGGCGTCAACATGGGTGCGGCTGCCGGTATTCTGCATGCTACTCCGTAGCCCGTGTGCTGCCAGCCCCGGGCGGATAAAAAGCGCAAGTTTGTGCAAGCGCGCAAGGCCGGCGGGGCGTGACACTGCACTCCTGACAAAGGAGTCGCGCCATGAACCTATCGCTGTACCTGTTGACCGTGCTGATCTGGGGCACCACCTGGATCGCCCTGAAACTGCAACTGGGGGTGGTGGCGATTCCGGTGTCCATCGTCTATCGCTTCGCCCTGGCGGCCCTGGTGCTGTTCGTCCTGTTGCTGCTCAGCCGCAAGCTGCAGCCGATGAACCGTCGTGGTCACCTGATCTGCCTGGCCCAGGGCCTGTGCCTGTTCTGCATCAACTTCATGTGCTTTTTGCACGCCAGCCAGTGGATTCCCAGTGGCCTGGTAGCGGTGGTGTTTTCCACCGCGACCCTGTGGAACGCCCTGAATGCGCGGGTGTTCTTCGGCCAGAAGATCGCTCGCAACGTGCTGCTGGGCGGCGGCCTGGGGCTGCTGGGGCTGGGGCTGCTGTTCTGGCCGGAGCTGGTGGGCCACAGCGCCAGCCCGCAAACCCTGCTGGGCCTGGGCTTGGCCCTGCTGGGCACCTTGTGCTTCTCGGCGGGCAACATGCTGTCCAGCCTGCAGCAAAAAGCCGGGCTCAAGCCGTTGACCACCAATGCCTGGGGCATGGCCTACGGCGCGACGATGCTGGCGGTGTATTGCCTGTTCCAGGGCATCGCCTTCGATGTGGAGTGGAGCACCCGCTACATCGGCTCATTGCTGTACCTGGTGATTCCGGGCTCGGTCATCGGCTTTACCGCCTACCTGACCCTGGTGGGGCGCATGGGCCCGGAGCGCGCGGCTTACTGCACCGTGCTGTTCCCGGTAGTGGCGTTGAACGTCTCGGCCTTTGTCGAAGGCTACCAATGGACCGCCCCGGCCCTGGCCGGGCTGGTGCTGGTGATGCTGGGCAACGTCCTGGTGTTCCGCAAACCCAAGGCTGTGCCTGCCTCTGTAGCCGCTGCCGAGCTTGCGAGGCTGCGAACGGCGGCGCAGCCGTCGCAAAACCGGGCGACCTGATTCTGCCGGGCTATCGCTGAAGGACCTGCGGACCTTTTCGCAGCCTCGCAGGCTTGGCAGCGGCTACAGGGGGGATAGGCCGGGGGTGGTCAGCCCTTCCACACCTGCGGGTTGACCAGGTCCTGCGGCCGCTCACCCAGCAGGGCACTGCGCAGGTTGCTCATGGCGCGCGCGGCCATGGCGTCGCGGGTTTCATGGGTGGCCGAGCCAATGTGCGGCAAGGTCACTGCGTTCTTCAGCTGGAACAGCGGCGACTCCGCCAGCGGTTCCTTCTCGTACACATCCAGGCCGGCGCCACGGATCTGGCCCTTCTGCAAGGCTTCGATCAGCGCCGGTTCATCCACCACCGGCCCGCGGGAAATGTTCACCAGGATTGCACTGGGCTTCATCAGCGCCAGTTCGCGGTGGCTGATCAGGTGCTTGGTCTTTTCGCTCAACGGCACCACCAGGCAGACGAAATCCGCCTCCGCCAGCAGTTGCTCCAGGCTGCGAAACTGCGCCCCCAGCTCCTGCTCCAGGGCCGCCTTGCGGCTGTTGCCGCTGTAGAGGATCGGCATGCCGAAGCCCAGGCGCCCACGGCGGGCTATGGCCGCGCCAATGTTGCCCATGCCGACGATGCCCAGGGTCTTGCCGTGCACGTCGCAGCCGAACAGCGCCGGGCCGACGCTGGCCTGCCATTGCCCGGCCTTGGTCCAGGCGTCCAGCTCGGCCACTCGGCGGGCGCTGCTCATGAGCAGGGCGAAGGCCAGGTCGGCGGTGCTTTCGGTGAGCACGTCCGGGGTGTTGGTGAGCATCAGCCCGCGTTCGTTGAAGTAGGCCAGGTCGTAGTTGTCGTAGCCCACCGAGATGCTCGACACCACTTCCAGGCGCGCGGCGTTTTCCAGCTGCGCACGGCCCAGCTTGCGGCCGACACCGATCAGGCCGTGGGCCTGGGGCAGGGCTTCATTGAATTGCGCGGCGATGTCCCCGTGCTTGGGGTTGGGCACTATGACCTCGAAATCCTGTTGCAGGCGTTCGGTCATCTCGGGGGTGATGCGGCTGAAGGCAAGTACAGTCTTTTTCATCGCGCGAAGGCTCGTCAGGCGGGGAGAATGCCAAGCAAGCTAACATTTTTGCCGCCGCCACCAAAGCACCCCGCCACGAGCCTGCATGTGTAGGAGCTGGCTTGCCAGCGAAGGCGGCATCCAGGTTTGCACAGGACGTGCGGGCCTCTTCGCCGGCAAGCCGGCTCCTACGGGGGATGGGCCGGCGTTTGGGGGAGGGGCGTACACCGTGTAGGAGCTGGCTTGCCAGCGAAGGCTGCATCCAGGTTTGCACAGGACGTGCGGGCTTCTTCGCCGGCAAGCCGGCTCCTACAGGTGGGGCGGTGGTCTGGGCGGGGAGCCCCGTGGTCAGGTGGCCAGGCGTGCGCCGGTCAGGCTGCCGCTCAGTTCATAGGCCGCCAGTTCAGTCTGGTGCGCGGTGAGGATCTCCGGCAGAGAGCCGCGCAGGTATTCGACCCAGGTCTTGATCTTGGCGTCCAGGTACTGGCGCGACGGGTAGATGGCGTACAGGTTCAGCTCCTGGGAGCGGTACTTGGGCATCACCCGCACCAGGGTGCCGGTGCGCAAACCCTCTATAGCCGCGTATACCGGCAACACCCCGACCCCCATGCCGCTGATGATCGCAGTCTTCATGGCATCGGCGGAGTTCACCAGGAACGGCGAGCTGTTGATGGTGACCATTTCCTGGCCTTCCGGGCCGTCGAAAGTCCACTTCTCCAGGGGAATCACCGGGCTCACCAGGCGCAGGCAGGCATGGTTCAGCAGATCGCTGGGCTTTTGCGGGCAGCCGTTGGCTTTCACATAGGCCGGCGAGGCGCAGACGATGCTGTAGGTCATCCCCAGGCGCTGGGAGACGAACCCCGAATCCGGCAGCTCCCGGGCCAGGACGATGGACACGTCGTAGCCCTCGTCCAGGAGGTCCGGCACACGGTTGGCCATGGTCAGGTCGAAGGTCACGTCCGGGTGGGTCTTGCGGTAGCGGGCGATGGCGTCGATCACGAAGTGCTGGCCGATGCCGGTCATGGTGTGCACTTTCAACTGCCCGGCGGGGCGGGCGTGGGCGTCGCTGGCCTCGGCCTCGGCTTCTTCGACATAGGCCAGGATCTGCTCGCAGCGCAGCAGGTAGCGCTTGCCGGCCTCGGTCAGGGCGATGCGGCGAGTCGTGCGGTTGAGCAGGCGGGTTTGCAGGTGCGCCTCTAGATTGGAGACGGCGCGCGAGACGTTGGCGGTGGTGGTGTCCAGCTGCACCGCGGCGGCCGTGAAACTACCGGCTTCGGCAACACAACTGAAGGCGCGCATGTTTTGCAAGGTGTCCATGGGGTGCTCTCAAGGGAGATTGCAAATTGTGACACGAAGTTTCTGTTTTTACAGGCGTACAGGGATACGACCAAGGGATTATCGCGTTTACGGTAACAAAGATTCACAGGAATCCCAGCTTATCGCCACAACGACCGCCCCCTAGAATTGCGCCGATCCCTAGGAGCCGGCAGGCCGGCGATCCGCGCAACGCGGTGTAGCAGGCGTATCGCTGCGCCGGCAAGCCAGCTCCTACGAGAGAAATACTCCCCCCCGATCTCAGGAATTCGCAGCAGTGCCGCGTCGCATCAGCAGAGGGTTCAAGACCCTCAGTGTTTGGGCTTTATCGTTAGCAATCAGCGGCTGCATCGGAACCGGAGGCATTGCCCCACAGGGCAAGACACTTCCCGCTAATACATTGGCCACGGATGAGGCGATAAAGAGCGCCGCGCAGGACGCCCACTGGCCCAGCGCCCAGTGGTGGCAGGCCTATGGCGACCCGCAACTGGACCGCTGGATCAGCCTTGCGCTGCAAGGCAGCCCGAGCCTGGCCATGGCCGCCGCCCGGGTGCGCCAGGCCAAGGCCCTGGCCGGCATCGCCGAGTCGGCCGAGTCGCTGCAGATCAAGGGTGACGCCACCCTCAAGCGCCACAACTGGCCCACCGATCAGTTCTACGGCCCCGGCGCCCTGTCCAACAGCACCACCTGGGACAACAACGCCGCCCTGGGTTTCAGTTATGCCCTGGACCTCTGGGGCCGGGAAAGCAACAGCACCGAGCGTGCCGTGGACCTGGCCCACATGAGCGTGGCCGAAGCCCGTCAGGCCCAGCTGGAACTGGTGAACAATGTGGTGCGCAGCTATATCCAGCTGTCCCTGCACTTCGCCCAGCGCGATATCGTCGCGGCCACCCTCAAGCAGCAGCAACAGATCCTCGAACTGGCGCAACGGCGCCTGGACGGCGGCATCGGCACCCATTTCGAAGTCAGCCAGGCCGAGGCGCCGCTGCCGGAAACCCATCGCCAGCTGGACGCCCTGGACGAAGAAATCGCCCTGACCCGCAACCAATTGGCGGCCCTGGCCGGCAAGGGCCCGGGGGAGGGTGCGCAACTGCAGCGGCCAAGCCTGTCCCTGGGCGCCGCGCTGAAACTGCCCTCGGCCCTGCCCGCCGAACTGCTGGGGCAGCGCCCGGACGTGGTCGCCAGCCGCTGGCAAGTGGCGGCCCAGGCTCGCGGTATCGATGTGGCTCACGCCGGCTTCTACCCCAACGTCGACCTGGTGGGCAGCATCGGCTTCATGGCCACCGGCGGTGGGGCCCTGGAGTTCCTCACCGGCAAGAAGCTCAACTACAACGTCGGCCCGGCCATCAGCCTGCCGATCTTCGACGGCGGGCGCCTGCGCTCGGAACTGGGTGAAGCCTCGGCCGGCTACGACATGGCCGTGGCCAGGTACAACCAGACCCTGGTGGATGCACTGAAAAGCATCTCCGACCAGTTGATCCGCCGCGAGTCCATGGACAAGCAGCAAGCCTTCGCCGCCGAGTCGGTGGCCGCTGCGCAGAAGACCTACGACATCGCCACCGTGGCCTTCCAGCGCGGCCTGACCGACTACCTGAATGTGCTCAACGCCCAGAGCCTGCTGTTCCATCAGCAACAGGTGCAGCAGCAGGTGCAGGCCGCACGCCTGACGGTCCAGGCGGACCTGGTCACGGCCCTGGGCGGCGGGCTTGAAGCCGGCCGCGACGTTCCCGCGCAAGACCGCCTTGAGGCACCCAAGACCCCCGCGGCCCTGGCCGTGTTCGACCATTGAAGCAGGCACCCATGACTTCCTTGCCCGCACCTTTGCGCTGGCTGTACTCCCTTGAATGGCGCCGGGGTTTCTTCGACTGGGCGCGCAGCGACGGCGTGACCTGGGTCTATATCTTCAAGGTCCTGGCCGCCGCGTTCCTCACCCTGTGGCTGGCCATGCGCCTGGAGTTGCCGCAACCGCGCACGGCGATGATCACCGTGTTCATCGTCATGCAGCCGCAGAGCGGCCAGGTGTTCGCCAAGAGCTTCTACCGCTTTCTCGGCACCCTGGCCGGCTCGGCGGTGATGGTGGCGCTGATCGCCCTGTTCGCCCAGAACACCGAGCTGTTCCTCGGCTCGCTGGCGATCTGGGTTGGCATCTGCTCGGCCGGTGCCGCGCGCTACCGCAACTTTCGCGCCTACGGTTTCGTCCTCGCCGGCTACACCGCGGCCATGGTTGGCCTGCCGGCCCTGGCTCACCCCGAAGGGGCCTTCATGGCGGCGGTGTGGCGGGTGCTGGAGATCTCCCTGGGGATTCTCTGCTCGACCCTGGTCAGCGCCGCGATCCTGCCCCAGACCGCCAGCGCCGCCATGCGCAACGCCCTGTACCAGCGCTTCGGGGTGTTCGCCCTGTTCGTCACCGACGGCCTGCGCGGGCGCAGCCAGCGCGATAGCTTCGAAAGCAGCAACGTGCGCTTCATCGCCGAGGCCGTGGGCCTGGAAGGGCTGCGCAGCGTCACCGTGTTCGAAGACCCGCACATGCGTCGGCGCAACGGCCGCCTGAGCCGCCTGAACAGCGAGTTCATGGGCATCACCACGCGCTTCAACGCCCTGCACCAGTTGCTCGAACGCCTGCGCAGCAGCGGCGCCGATCACGTGGTGGCGGCGATCAAGCCCGGCCTGCAGGACCTGGCGGAACTGCTGGACGGCTTCTCCGGCCGTGCCCTGACCAGCCCCGATGCGGCGCGCCTGGCCACGGCCCTGGCGGCCTACAAGGCCGAGCTGCCGGCGCGGGTGCGCAGCCTGCGCACGGCCTTCCAGGAGAGCGGCCCGAGCGACGCCGAGCAGCTGGATTTCCACACCGCCTACGAGCTGCTCTACCGCTTTGTCGACGAGATGCACAGCTACGCCCAGACCCACGCGTCCCTGGCCGACCACAGCCACGAGCGCGAGCGCTGGGACGAGCCCTACACCCCGCAGACCAACTGGCTGGCCTGCGCCGCCTCGGGCATCCGCGCGGCCTTCGTGCTGGTGGTGCTGGGCAGCTACTGGGTGGCCACGGCCTGGCCCAGCGGCGCCACCATGACCCTGATCGCCGCCGCCACCATCGGCCTCTCGGCGGCTACGCCGAACCCCAAGCGCATGGCGTTCCAGATGGCCTGCGGGACTTTCATCGGTGCCCTGGTGGGCTTCGTCGAAATGTTCTTCGTGTTCCCCTGGATCGACGGCTTCCCGCTGCTGTGCCTGATGCTGGCGCCGGTGATCGTGCTCGGTTCGTTCCTCGCGTCCAGGCCCAAGTACGCCGGGGTCGGCCTGGGCTTGCTGATCTTCTTCAGCACCGGTTCGGTGCCGGACAACCTGACCATCTACAACCCCTACACCTTCATCAATGACTACATCGCCATGGTCATGGGCATGCTGGTCTGCGCCGCGGCCGGGGCGATCATCCTGCCGCCCAACAGCCGCTGGCTGTGGCGGCGCCTGGAGCAGGACCTGCGCGGCCAGGTGGTGTACGCCATCAGCGGCAAGCTCAAGGGCCTGGCGTCCAGCTTCGAGAGCCGTACCCGCGACCTGCTGCACCAGGCCTATGGCCTGGCGGTGGGCCAGCCCAAGGTACAGAGCGAGCTGCTGCGCTGGATGTTCGTGGTGCTGGAAGTCGGCCACGCCATCATCGAGCTGCGCAAGGAGCAGGCGATCCTCCCGGTGCACCCGGCCTATGCCGAATCCCAGCCCTGGCGCCAGGCGATCCGGGTCATGGGCCGCTCCCTGGTGCGGCTGTTCCTGCAGCCCAGCCAGAGCAACCTGGAGCGCGGCCTGATCGCCGTGGACCACGCCATCAGCCGGGTCCAGGCCACCGACGAGCCCTTTGCCCCGCACTTCGACACCTCGGCTCTGCGCCGGGTCAAGAGTTACCTGCACTTCATCCGTACTTCACTGCTCGACCCGCAATCGCCGCTGGCGGCCTATGCCGTGGCCAAGCCAACGGCGCCTGCACCCCAAGGACTTGACCATGCCTCGTGAAATCGCCTTCCACGGCGTTTACATGCCCACCATGACCCTGATGTTCTTCATCGCCGCGGCCCTGGCCTGGGCCCTGGACCGGTTCATTTCCGGCTATGACCTGTATCGCTTCTTCTGGCACCCGGCGCTGCTGCGCCTGAGCCTGTTCTGCTGTCTGTTCGGCGCCATGGCGCTCACTGTCTACCGTTGAGACCCCCGCAATGAAAAAGTTTTTCAGCCTGCTCGCCACCCTGCTCGTGCTGGCCCTGGCCCTGTGGATCGGCCGTACCCTGTGGGAGCACTACATGTACACCCCCTGGACCCGTGACGGCCGGGTGCGCGCGGACATCATCAACGTCGCCGCCGATGTCACCGGCGAAGTGGTGGACGTGCCGGTCAAGGACAACCAGCTGGTGCGCAAGGGCGATCTGCTGATGCAGATCGACCCCGAGCACTACCAGATCGCGGTCAAGCAGGCGCAAGCGCTGGTGGCGTCGAAGAAGGCCACCTGGGAGATGCGCAAGGTCAACGCCCGGCGCCGCGCCGACATGGACAACCTGGTGATCTCCAAGGAAAACCGCGACGACGCCGGCAACATCGCCGACTCGGCCCTGGCCGACTACCAGCACGCCCAGGCCCAGCTGGAAGCGGCGCAACTCAACCTTGCACGCACCCAGGTGCGGGCGGCGGTGGATGGCTATGTCACCAACCTCAACGTGCACCGTGGCGACTACGCACGCATCGGCGAGGCGAAGATGGCGGTGGTCGACATGAACTCGTTCTGGGTCTACGGCTTCTTCGAGGAAACCAAGCTGCCCCACGTGCGCGTCGGGGATAAGGCCGACATGCAACTGATGAGCGGCGAAGTGCTCAAGGGCCATGTGGAAAGCATTTCCCGGGGCATCTACGACCGCGACAACCCGGAAAGCCGCGAACTGATCGCCGACGTCAACCCGACCTTCAACTGGGTGCGCCTGGCCCAGCGCGTGCCGGTGCGCATCCACATCGATGAAGTGCCCGAAGGCGTCCTGCTGGCGGCCGGCATCACCTGCACCGTCATCGTCAACCCCGAGCCTTTGTAGGCGCTGGCTTGCCAGCGAAGGCGTCGGCAGGGGCGATGCAAGGCTCGCGGGCCTCTTCGCCGGCAAGCCGGCTCCTACGAGGGAGGCATTGGTTGTAGGAGCTGGCTTGCCAGCGAAAGCGCCGGCATGGGCGATGCAAGGCTCGCGGGCCTCTTCGCCGGCAAGCCGGCTCCTACGAGGGAGGCATTGGCTGTAGGAGCTGGCTTGCCAGCGAAGGCGTCGGCAGGGGCGATGCAAGGCTCGCGGGCCTCTTCGCCGGCAAGCCGGCTCCTACAGGGGGCGGTTATTTGTAGCTTTTGTCCATGATCGCCTGGGACTTCTTCGCCGCAGCTTCCAGGCCGTCGTTGACGTTGTTGATGGTGGCCACCAGCTTCGGGTTCTGCAGCACGTCGACACCGGGGTAACGCTGCTGGGCCCGGCGCGAGACGATGATGTACTGGGTCACTGCGTAATGCAGCTTGAACTGGCCGCTGTCCCGGGCCTTGGCGATGGCCGCCTTGACGAAGGCCTGGCGCTCGGCCGTGGTCATGCCCTTGAACAGGTCGGGGAGATCGAAATGGATCTCGGCCGAGAAAATCGCCACTTCTTCATCCCGCGCCTCGTCGTACATCACCTGCTTGCTGGTCACCCGCGCCTTCAGCTCGCCAAAGTGCTGTTCGCCTGCGGCCAGTTGCTCTGGGCTCATCTTGCCTTTAAGGGCATCCAGCTGGCTGGTGTCCTCGGTGTTGTCGATGACCTTCAGCCAGGCGTAGGCCTTCACCAGGTCGCCGGACTCTTCGGCGGCGTCGGCCAGGCTCTGCTGCGGTTCCGGGTTGCCGTGCAGTGCCGAGCGTTCCAGCCAGCGCAGGGCCAGGTCCCGGTCCTTGGGAATGTCCTTGTCGCCGAACCAGTAGGTGGCGTACATGCCGTACTCGGCGCACCAATCGTTCTGTGACGCCGAGTAGGCGATGTAGTTGAAGGACTCGCGGTCGCGCTCAGCCTTGGGCTTGTCCGTTTCCTGATCGGTGGTGGTGGACAGATAGCAGAAGGCCCGGGTGTAGTGCGGCGCGGCCATGGCGAAGCAGCTCTTGGCGTTCTTGTAGTCCTCGATCTCGTTCAGCTTGTAACCGGCGCCGTACAGCACATCCGCATCCATGGCCGGGTTGCAGTACTCGTTGGCGCTGACCTTGGGCAAGACGCTGTCCAGCGTCAGCTTGGGCAGGGTGTCATTGAGTTCGGGGCGTTTCGGTTCGGTGTTTTGCGCAGGCGTGGAGGCGCAAGCCGCCAGCAAGACAGCCAATGCCAGTGGCAGCGCGTTGAACAATTTCAATGGATATTCCCTGATCGGCGAATGAAAAAAGACGCGCATGAAATCAGGCAGGGACGGCAGAGGAGGGGAGCGTGAGCAGTTCCGTGCTTGGGTGTCGGCGCCAGCGATTCCATGCTGCTTGAGCGCGGGCGCTCAAGACCGCGGATTCTACTGGGTTTGAGAGGACGCACAACCGAAACCGCAGCAGCTGTCTGGCTGCGGCTGCAAAAGCAGTTGCGCCTGCCGCTCCAGTTATGGCGTGCGCTTGGCCAGGAGGGTTTTGGCCTTGGCCACGCTGTCTTCCACGCTCAGGTCATCGTCCTCCAGCACGGCCTGCAGCGCCGGGTCTTGCCACAGGTCCACGGCCGGCCCGGTGCTTTGCACCAGGCGGGAAATCAAGGCGTAGGCCACCAGCTGGCCGCGGGTGTGGAACTTCGGGTAGCGGTCCTGCATGTCCACCAGCTGGGCGACGAAAGCATGCTGTTGCTCAGCGGACATGCCCGCGAACACCTCCGGGTAGTCGTAGTAGATATCCCCTGTGCCCAGGAGGATGACGTTCTGGCGCAGCGCCTGCTCAAGATCCTGTTTGGAGGGGAGCTGGCTGAGCAGCCGGGTGTAGTGCTGCTCGCCTTCGGCCATCTGCTGAGGGCTCATCTTGCGTTTCAGCGCTTCGAGCCTTTGGGCGTCATCGAGGGTTCGGGCCCAGGCGTAGGCCAGCGGGAAATTGTCCTGTTCGCTGCTGCGCAGCATCTCTTGTTGCGAGTCCTCGTCGCCGTGCCGAGCGGCGCGTTCCAGCCAGGCCATGGCCAATGCCTTGTTCGCCGGCTGGTCCAACTTGCCAAGGTTGTAGATGTCGTACAGGCCCGCTTCCGCGCAGGATTCATTGTGCTGGGCGGCGTAGGCGATGTAGTTGAAGGCTTCGCTTTTGTCATAGTCCTTCTGCCTGGAGCCGACAATCCCGCCCAGGATGCACAGGCTCATGGTATCGCGGGGGGCGGCCATGATCAGGCAGCCGCGGGCCATTTGTATGGCCTTGCTCGCCAGCAAGGTACGGCTTGCGCCATGCAGCACCTCGTCCTCATTCATCAGGCGGATGCCGAGGCCGACCAGCCGTTCGCTGTCCATCTCCGGCGAGCAGTACGGGTTGGCCTCGACCTTGGGCAGGATCTGTTCCAGGCTCAGCTCCGGCAGGGTGGCATTGAGTTTTTCGTCCGGTGACGAGGCATGGCAGCCCAGCAGCAAGGCGAACAGGGTCAACGTCAGCGCACTACGATATTTCAATGGGGCAGATCCTTGATTGGCGAATGAACAAAGGTGCACTGCGCCACCGCGGTAGGAGCGGGCTTGCCAGCGAAGGTGGTCGCAAGATTTGCACTCGGCTCGCGGGCCTCTTCGCCGGCAAGCCGGCTCCTACGGGAGGCACGCGGTACACCCTGGATGGCTTGCGTGCGTGGGGATCAGAGCCTGGCGCTCAGGCCGAAGCGCTTCATCAGTCCCTTCTCCAGCAGACCCTTGGGCAGCAGGTTGGCCAGCAGCGGCAGGGCGCGGCTGCCATTGCCCAGCCGTACCAGGCGTGGCGGATTGTCCTGCTGCACGGCCTTGAGCAAGCCGGCGGCAAATTCGCTGGCCGGGGTCGGCTTGTCCTGGGAGGCCTTGGCCCGGGAGCGGATGCCCTCGCGCAGCGGCCACCAGGGCGATTGTTCGTTGAGCAGCTGTTCGGCTTCATGCCCGGCATTCTTGGCGAAGCTCGAAGCAATGGCCCCGGGCTGCACTTCCATGACGCGGATGCCGAACGGCGACAGTTCCATGCGCAGGGCATCGCTCAAGGCGTGCACTGCGGCTTTCGAGGCGCAGTAGGCACCGGCAAAAGGCGTCACCAGCACCCCGGACACACTGCCGATGTTCACCACCAGGCCGCGGCTGCGGCGCAGCACCGGGAACATCGCCCGAGTCACCCCGACCACCGAGAACACATTGGTTTCGAACTGGCGTTGCATCGCTTCCACGCCGCCGTCCAGCAGCGGGCCCATGGCGCCGTAGCCGGCGTTGTTGATCAGCACATCGAGGCCGCCGTACTGCTGGTTGATCTCCTCGCCCAGGGCGCCCAGGGCCGGGCCGTCATTGACGTCCAGTTGCACGGCCTTGAAACCGGCCGCTTGCAGGGCAGAGACGTCCTCGGCCTTGCGGGCGGTGGCGAGCACGGTGAAACCGGCGCCCTTGAAGGTGTCCGCCAGGGCGCGGCCGATGCCGCTGGAACAACCGGTGATCAACGCTACGGGCATGGCGCGGTCCTTGTGCTGGGTGAGGGAGGGGGTGAATCAGTCGGAGAAACTACCCTGTAAACGCTCGGCGCGAAACTCCAGGGTTTGCGGGCGATAGCCGGGGCGCAGCGGCGGCAGGGGCAAGCAGTCCTGCCAGTTGGCGCCGGCCTGCAACTCGCCGGGGCCACGGTAGCGCGGGGCACTGTACTGGTTGTCGGCGAGGTTGACCGTATCCCCCGGGGCATAGGCGGCGACCCGCCAGCGCAATTCCACCAGGGGCACCTTGTTGCCGTTGTTCAGCTTGACCTGCAATGGACGGTCGGCGGGGCAGTGCTCCGGCGCGTAGCTCAGGCGCAACTCCAGGCGCGCCAGTTGCTGGGCTTCGCGGTTGTCCAGCCAGACCACCCAGCAGGCCACCAGGGCTAGGCCGAAAGCGGCAGCCAGGGACACGGGAAGGGCTTTGGCGGGGTAGCGCAGAAGCAGGACCAGCCAGGTGATGACCAGCAGAACGCCGATGAACATGACGCGAGCCTCGGGGAAAAGGAGGGGACATCCTACCTAAGCGTAGGTGGGGTTGGCGATGGAGGGTGTCCAGGGCGTGTTTTAGCCCAATGTTCTGGACGCAAAATTATTGTGGGCAATATAAGGTCTGTTATTGGCATTTTTTAACTATAATGGATCATATGTTGTCCATAGTTTGACGAAGTAATCAACAGGCCGGAGGCAGACGCAGCGTCATGTCCCTTACTCGTTTCATGTACACCCCGTCCGAGATCACGGCGCAGATCGGAAAAAACGCACAGGCCCTCAGGTTGTCAAAAAACCTGTCGCGCAAAACCCTGGCCGAAAAATCCGGGGTGCCTGCCTCGACCATCAAGCGTTTCGAGCTGCAGGGGGCCATCTCCCTTGAGTCGATGGTGCTGATTGCGGCGGCTTTGGATGAACTCGATCCGTTGCTCAAGTTGTTCAAGCCACCTGCGCCAAACACGCTGTTTGAGCTGCAAAACTCAAAACGCCAGAGGGGCACCCGATGACTGGACGAGGCACGAGGAAATACCAGCCGATCGAGGAATTGGGCGTCTTCATGCATGGGCGGCAGGTGGGGGTGCTGAGCTGGAATCGCCAGGGCTGCTACTTCACCTACGCCAGGGACTGGTTGAGCCGGGGCTTCAATCTGTCGCCGCAACTGACCTTCGACGAGAAGCCGCAGCAACCCGATAGCCAAGTGTTCCTGGGCATTCATGGAGCCTTCGCCGATTCCCTTCCCGATGGTTGGGGCTTGCTGCTGATGAAGCGTTTTTTCACGGCGGAGTATGGGGCGCGGGTCGCCAATGGCCTGACTCAACTCGATCGGCTTGCCTACATTGGCAACCGTGGGATGGGCGCCTTGGAGTACTACCCCATGGCGGAAAAAGTGGAGCGCGAACCCATCAGCCTTTCACTGCTGTACCAGGCTTCGGTCCAGGTCCAGGTGGGGGAAACGGTTGAAGTCCTGAAGGCACTGCGGATTGCCGGTGGCTCGCCAGGTGGCGCCAGGCCCAAGGCAGCCGTTGCCCTTTCGCCGGACCTGTCCCATGTGGTTTCGGCCTTTGAACCCTTGCCGGAGGGCTACGCGCACTGGATCGTGAAATTCAGGGCCCTGCAGGAACCCTGGTCCATGGGCGCGATTGAATATGCCTACGCCCGCATGGCCCGTGCCGCCGGGGTCGATATGGCCCATTGCGAGCTGATCACCGTGCCCTCGGAGCAGGGATGGAACGAGCGCTTCTTTGCCTCCCGGCGCTTTGATCGCCAGCACAACGAGAAAGTCCACATGATGACCGCTGCCGGGATTCTGCATGCGGACTTCAGAGTTCCAGGCCTGGACTACAAGGACTTGCTGCGCCTGACCTTTGCGCTGACCAAGAGTGCCAAGGAAGTGGAGAAAATGGCCCGGCTCATGGTGTTCAACGGCCTGGCGCACAACTACGACGATCACGCGAAGAACTTCGCTTTTCTCTACGAAGAGGGGCAGGGCGGCCTGGAGGGGCAGTGGGTTCTCGCACCCGCCTATGACCTGACCTTCTCCACCGGCATGGGCGAGCACACCACCGCGTTCGACGGCCAGGGGCGTCCGTCCCGCAAGGCAATAAGGCGCTTGTGTGCGGACTACAAGTTTCTCAAACCGGATGACTACATCGACCAGACGCTGGAGGCGCTGGGCAATTGGAAAACGCTGTTTGCCGAACTGGGTATTCTGCAGGCCGATGGGCAGGAGATCTTTGAAACGCTTGAAGATGTTCATGCCAATCTTTAGCGCCGCGACCAGGGCTGAAATGGATCTAGCAACGATACACAGGTCAGCTTCTTGTAGCCGCTGCCGCAGGCTGCGAACGACCGCGCAGCGGACGCAGGGGGCTCAAGACCGCTGAAGGTCCTTCGGCCCTTTTCGCAGCCTGCGGCAGCGGCTACAAAAAAAATCCCCCTGTCCAACCGCCTGCGGATAGGGGACGCAGGCGCCTGGAAGGGGGTTGAAAGGACTCGCTGATAACGGCGCTCTGCCTTTGCTCGCAGCTTGCCGCTTGAAGCCTGTCGCTGTTACTGGGCGATGGTCTTCACCGAGACGCCACGTTCCACCGGGGTGGAGCGGCCGTAGATATCTTCAAACCGCTCGATATCGTCTTCGCCCAGGTAGCTGCCCGATTGCACTTCGATGATCTCCAGCGGGATCTTGCCCGGGTTGCGCAGGCGGTGCACCGAGGCAATCGGGATGTAGGTGGACTGGTTCTCGGTGAGCAGGAACACGTTCTCGTCACAGGTGACTTCGGCGGTGCCGCTGACCACGATCCAGTGTTCGGCGCGGTGGTGGTGCATCTGTAGCGACAGGCAGGCCCCCGGCTTGACCGAGATGTGCTTGACCTGGAAACGCCCGCCCATGTCCACCGAGTCGTAGGAGCCCCACGGACGGTAGACCTCGCAGTGGTTCTGGGTCTCGCTGCGGCCCTGTTCGTTGAGGGTGTTGACCATCTGTTTCACCCCTTGGACCTTGTCCTTGTGGGCGATCATCATGGCGTCCTTGGTTTCCACCACGACGATGTTTTCAAGGCCGATCACCGACACCAGCTTGCCGTTGCCGTGGATCATGCAGTTGCGGCTGTCCTGGATCACCACATCGCCCTTGCTGACGTTGCCGTTGGCGTCTTTTTCATGCACGTCCCACAGCGACGACCAGCAGCCGACATCGCTCCAGCCAGCGGTCAGGGGCACCACGCAGGCGCGCTGGGTCTTCTCCATCACCGCGTAGTCGATGGAGTTGTCCGGGCAGCAGGCGAAGGTGGCTTCGTCGATGGTCACGGTGTCCGGGTCCTGCTGGCTGCGCTCCAGGGTCAAGAGGCAGGTGTCGTAGATGTCCGGGTCGTGTTTCTTCAGCTCTTCGAGGAAGCGGCTGGCGCGGAACAGGAACATGCCGCTGTTCCAGAAATAGCCGCCGGCCTGGACAAACTCGGTGGCGCGTTTTTCGTCGGGTTTTTCGACGAAGTGCGATACCCGGCTGACCCCCTCCGGGAGCAGCGCATCGTTGGTGGACTTGATGTAGCCGTAGCCGGTTTCCGGCTTGGTTGCCGGGACCCCGAACAGCACCATTTCGCCACGCTCGGCGGCCACGGTGGCCAGGGCCAGGGCGCGTTGCAGGGCTTTCTGGTCGTCCAGGACGTGGTCGGCGGGCAGTACCAGCATCAGCTCGTCGCGGCCTTCGTTGACCAGCATCATCGCGGTCAGGGCCACGGCCGGGGCGGTGTTGCGGCCGAAGGGCTCCATGAGGATGCGTTGGGATTCGAGCTTACGCGCCGCCAGTTGCTCGTTGACGATAAAGCGGTGGTCCTTGTTGCAGACCACGATGGGGGTATCCATGCCTTCGAACACCAGGCGCTCCAGGGTCTGCTGGAACAAAGTGTGTTCGCCGGTCAGGGCGAGGAACTGCTTGGGGAATTGCTTGCGCGAAAGCGGCCAAAGACGTGAGCCGCTACCACCTGACAAGATCACCGGAATCATGTTGTTACTCCTTCAAACATCGTATGGGTTAGAGCTACTGCGTTCTGTCGTTTCACTCTTGTTTTTGTTGCGTGACCGGATGCGCTGCCCACCTTCTGTAGGAGCCGGCTTGCCGGCGAAGGGGCCCGTGAGGACGCCTTCGCTGGCAAGCCAGCTCCTACGAGAGGCGGGGAGCAGCCTTCCGGAAATTCATTAGCGGGTGGAAACCGGGCGCTTGACCCAGACCGGCGACAGGTTGCTGCCGTTGCCGGTGACGTAGAGCACCGCTGCTTCGCCGCGCTCCAGGGCCACGGGCTTGAGGTCGCTGACCTTTTTCTCGCCGTCATACAGGGCGAAGCTGACCTTCACCGGGTTGATTTCGCGCTCGCCGCGGCCCTTGGCGGCCACGGCCTTGACCACATCGGTCTTGCCGTCGGCGGTCTTCAGGGTCAAGGCCTGGTCGCTGAGGTTCTGCACCCGCACCAGGGATTTCTGCTTGTTCTTGAACGGCGGTTCTTCGATCAGTTGCGGCTGGCCGCTGGCGTTGTTGACCAGGGTGTAATAGTGATCGGCGGCCAGTTTCACCGGCACGCTCTGGCTGCCCACCTTGGCGGTGTAGTCGCCGCCGGGCATGAAGCTGAAGTCGCTGCTGGCCAGGGGCGCGACGTCATTGACGTTGGTGCTGCCCACC
This sequence comes from Pseudomonas sp. GW823-FHT03E05, assembly GCF_058796855.1. Lineage (NCBI taxonomy): Bacteria > Pseudomonadati > Pseudomonadota > Gammaproteobacteria > Pseudomonadales > Pseudomonadaceae > Pseudomonas > Pseudomonas sp. GW823-FHT03E05. The sequence goes on along the minus strand of NZ_JBXAJB010000002.1, from coordinate 827,417 downwards.
GTGGCGCTGACTTCGCTGTTGCTGGCGTTGTACAGGCGCACGAAGGTCGAGCCCTTGGGCGCGGTGGGGCCGTACAGGGCGGCATCGCCACCGGCGAATACCGGAGCTGATAGCAAGCCCAGGCCCGCGGCCAATACGGCAGCTTTCAGGGATTTGGCAGCGAGACGACGAGGAGTAGTAGTGAAAGTCATGAGTGTTACCTCTTTTCAGTTTTGCGCCCGGTCGGGCGTCTCGGATTTGTTGAGTGCAGCTACGTTCTGTTGGCGAGCACCGGCTTGCTTGAGCTCTGCGACCCACTGCGGGTCGGCGTCGCCGATTTCGTTGTTCACAGGCAGATAGCGTTCAGGGAATTCCCAGATCAGCACCTGGGGCGGGTTGTTCTTGAAGTCGTCGCTTTTCAGGTAGCTGAGCATCGGCAGGATCGGGCCGTGGCCGTCTTCGGCGTAGCTCAGCACGTCGCTGTGCAGGGCCTGTTTCAGGGCGCCGACGAAGTTCCAGCTGGGGTTGGCGCTGTAGCTGGTGCCCACCAGGGTCACCGGCACTTCGCGGTCGGCGAACAGCGCGTCGTCGGCGGCCGGCTGTTCATCGCTGGCCCGGGTCACGCGCTTTTGCAGGGGCTCTTCGGCCGGCATCAGGTTTTCGAACAGCGGGTCCAGGGGCAGGAAGCGGCGCAGGTCGCCCTTGTGTTCCACGGTCTCTTCGGTCTCGGTGACGAAGCGCTGTGGCTGACCGCTGAGCGGGGTCTTGGCGGCGATGGTCAGGGCCAGTTGCCGGGCGACGATCTCGGCGCCGGCGGGGGTCCAGTGGGTGTCGGTGCGCAGGAACACTTGCTGGCCCTGTTGCTTGGCCTGTTGCAGGGGGCCAAGCAGGTCGGGGGCAAGGATCTTGTCGGCAGCGACCCGGGCGTGGAAGTCCTGGTAGAGGTTGGCGTGGATGCGCGCCGGGCGCACTTCGTCCATGTGTTCCGGGTACAGGCGCACCTTGGCCGGAACGATCGCCATCACCAGTTTCACCCCGTGCTCCTTGAGGGTCTGGCGCACGCCTTCCACCAGGGCGTAGTTGCCCTGCAGATTGAGCTCCTCGTTGACCACGGGGTTGAACTCTTCATCGCTGTACAGCCACTGGTCACGGCCCAGCACCACCCCCGGGCGCCCTTCGTTGAACAGCTTGAAGTCCAGGGCGGCCCAGAGGTTGGTGCCCAGGCGCTTGATCGGGAACTGGTCGTCGTAGTGGGTTTCCACCGCCTTGGCCCAGCGCCCGTTGAGCACGGTGGCGTCGTTGTTGGTACTGAAACCGAAGAAGCTGCGCGCCGACCACACCCCCAGCACCAGCAGGGTCAGCAGGAACAGGGCGATGTAGAACACACGTAATGAGCGGGTCATGGGCAGATCCCTCAGAACTGGAAGTAAAGGAACGGCGAGAAGCTTTGCGCCGAGAGTTTGAGAATCGAGGCAATGAACAGCAGCAGCACCAGGGCGCGCATGGCGTAGCGCGACCAGTCGGCAGTCCAGTAGGCCGGCTGTACCTGGGCCTCGGTGCCGACGATGTAGCCCGGCTGGTGAATGCTGCCGGGGTTGTCCCCGGGCACCGCCTTGATCAGGCCGGGCTGGGCGCTGGCCGGGCCGTCGGCGGCGGTAGTGACCTCGGGCTTGGCCTTGACCGGCGCCGGGTTGCGGTACAGGTCACGCAGGCCGAAGAACGCCAGGGTGGCGTAGGCCAGGATCAGGGTCGCCACTTGCAGGCCGGTGAGGCTGGCGCGGTTGAGTTCCGACAGCGACCAGTCGCCAAAGCTGAACATCGCGCCGTACATGCGGCCTGCTACGTGCAGGTTCTCGGCGCGGAAGATCACCCAGCCCATCACCACCAGCAGGAAGGTCAGGGCCCAGCGCACCGGGTTCAGGCTGCGCGGCGTGGTATTGATGCCCAGGGCCTTTTCGATGGCCAGCCACATGCCGTGCCAGGCGCCCCAGACGATGTAGGTGAAGTTGGCGCCGTGCCACAGGCCGCCCAGGAGCATGGTCAGGAACAGGTTGCGGTAGGTGATCAGGGTGCCTTTGCGGTTGCCGCCCAGGGTGATGTACAGGTAGTCGCGCAGCCAGGTAGAGAGGCTGATGTGCCAGCGCCGCCAGAACTCGGTGATCGACTGGCTGATGTAGGGCTGCTTGAAGTTTTCCATGAAGCGAAAACCCATCATCAAGCCCAGGCCGATGGCCATGTCGCTGTAGCCGGAGAAGTCGAAGTACAGCTGCGCGGTGTAGGCCAGGGCGCCGAGCCAGGCATCGCCCGTGGTGGGGTTGTGCAGGGCGAAGCAGTGGTCGGCGACCACCGCCAGGGTGTCGGCGATGAACACTTTCTTGATGAAGCCCTGCATGAACCGCGTGCAGCCTTCGGAGAACTTGTCCAGGGTGTGGGTGCGGTTGTTGAACTGGTCCGCCAGGTCACGAAAGCGCAGCACGGGGCCGGCGATCAGGTGCGGGAAGATCGCCACGAACGCCGCGAAGTCGATCAGGTTGCGGGTGGCCGGGGTGTCGCCGCGGTAGACGTCGATGATGTAGCTGATGGACTCGAAGATGTAGAACGAGATGCCGATCGGCAGCAGCACGTGGGTCAGGATGAACGGCTCAAGCCCCATGGAGGTCATGATGGCGTTGATGCTGTCGACGCCGAAGTTGGCGTACTTGAAGTAGCCGAGGATGCACAGGTCCACCGCCACCCCCAGCAGCAGCCAGCGCTGGGCGGGTTTGGTCCTGACACCGGCGGCGCCGACTTTCAGGCCGATCCAGTAGTTCCACAGGGTGACCCCGGCGAACAGCGCCAGGAAGTCCACGCGCCACCAGGCATAGAACACATAGCTGGCGATCAGCAGCAGCAAGTTGCGATAGCGTTGCCCGCTCAAGTAGTACAAGCCGAGAAAGATCGGCAGGAACAGGAACAGGAACACATTGGATGAGAAAACCATCCCGATCTCTCCATGTTTAACCAATAGTCAGAGGCCGGAGCCCCCCCAAACCCCCCACTGAAAAAACGTGGGAGGCGTACTGCATTCATGACGCTCTCTGTAGCCGCTGCCGAGGCACGAGGCTGCGATGGGCTGCGAAGCGGCCCCTGGGGGCGGTCCTGCGGACCGCGTCGCAGCCTCGTACCTCGGCAGCGGCTACAGGTTCAGGTGCTACGGGTTTGTGCTGCCCTTTTCATGGGCCGGGTCGTAGACCTTGGTCAGGTCGCCACCCAGGCGGAAAGTCTTGAACGGCTGCATCTTGTGCTTGCGCTCCAATGTCTCCGGGGCGCAGGTGTAGAGGCTGCAGTAGGGTTCCAGCCAGGCGAATTTCGAGTCGACCTTGAGGTCGGTCATGTCCTGCTGCTTGCCGTTTTTCTTCTCGAAGGTGTCCGGGTTCTTGACCCCGGCCAGCACCCGCTCGCCCAGGCGCTTGAGGGCGCTGTTGTTCTCCTGGCGCAGGTCGACGCCGTTGACCTGGGCGAAGCTGGCGATCATTGCCAGCGGCGGCAGGGCGTAGTTGTGGTAGGCCAGGGCCCGCTGCTGGCGCTTGAGTTCGTTGGGCAAGAAGCCGTCGGCATCGACCTGGTTGGCGCCGACCTTGTATTCCTTGACCGCCCAGTCGAACAGGTCGCGGCGGTTGGTGGCCACGGCGGTGGCCATCACCGACCAGGCGGCCCAGTAGGAGTGGTTGTTGGTCTTGTCCAGGGGCAGGTTGTCCCAGTCGCTGACCACCTGGTCGGCCATCTTGCTGAACCAGGCCTCGATCTTCTGTGCCTGTTCCTGGTGGGTGGCCAGGGGGTGGGAGTCGGAGAACTTCAGCCGCAGGTAGGCCGAGGCCATGCTGCCCAGGGCCCATTTGCGCATGGACTTGCCGGTGTGGTTGAAGTCCTTGGACATCAGCGCATCGGCCTGGGCCCAGGCGCTGAGCCAGGCGAGGGTGCAGTCCAGCTGTTCAGGGCGGCCGTCGCGCATGAACTGCATGACCCGCTTGCTGGTACCGCGCTCGATCTTGGTGATGTCCGCGGTGGTGTCACGAAAGGCCTGTTCGGACTGCACGTTGAGGGTCGCCCGGGCCTTGTCCGAGCCTTCGTACTTGCTGCGAAACTGCAGGGCGCCGGTGTAGGGCGCCGGCATGGCGTCGCAGCCCTCGCTGTTGTCGCCGCTCTTGAACTTGTCCACCGGGGCGTAATAGCCCTGGGGCGGGCGCAGCGGCGCGGCGGCCTGGGCGCTGCCGGTGACGATGGCCAGCCCCAGCAGGCTGGGTATCAACAAGCGTTTCAAGTCTGTGCTTTGCATAGGTAACCTCATTGCCCGATCTGCGCGGTGCGTTGCTCGGCGCTCGGGAATACGTTGCGTTTGCAAATTTTCGCTTCGACCTTCTGCCCCGCAGTGCCCGCTTCCGGGCCCTGGATCTCGACCGCCAGCAGGTTCTGCGAGGCCCAGTCTTCGTCGGTGCGCAGTTCGAAGGCGAAGCGCCCGTCGGTGTCGGACGTTTCCGGTTTTTCGATCTTGATGTCCTCGTGGCGCCCGTTCATGTACCAGAGGGTGGCTTGCAGGGTTTTCACCGAGGTGTCGGCGAAGCGGATGTCGACCTGATGACCGCTGTTGCGCAGGTCCATGTTCTTGCTGTTGACCAGCAATTCGTTCTTGCCGGGCTTGAGGGTGGTGCTGCCGGTCATCTGCGCGTCCTTGCCCTCGCAGCCGTTGTCCAACAGGGCCATCATCTGCCGGTAGATGGTTTCCTGGTCCAGGCGGTACAACGGCGAGAATTCCCAGATGAGGATCTTCGGCGGGCTCTTCTGGAACTCGTCGCTGCCCAGGTACTGCAGCATCGAGCCTTCCAGGCCGCCGCCGGGGAAGGCGACGTTGAGGATGTCGGCACCGATGGCCTCTTCCAGGAAGCCGGCGAAGTTGTAGTTCTTGCCACTGTGGCTGGTGCCCACGAGGGTGATCTGCGGGTTGCCGGAGTCGCCGAACAGGTCGCCGTCGCCAGCCTCGCCCTTGGGCTCGGTGGTGAACTGGTCCATGTACTGGATGGCGTAGCTGGTGCCGCACAACTGGCCGGCCATGTTGTGCAGGGTGCCGGTCTTGCCCATGCGCCCGGACTTGTGGGTTTCGAATTCACGCCGTGGAATGTCGGCAAAGGCCGGCAACTGCTTGACCTTGTCGGCGACGATCTTCGCCGTGCGCTGGGCGCCATAAGGGGTCCAGTGCTGGTCGCCGCGGAAGTAGAAGTCGTGGGCCGGCAGGGTATCGGGCAGTTGTTCGTTGGTCAGCGGCGAGAGGTCCGGCACCACGTAGCCCATCTGCGCGAAGCGCCCGAGCATGGCCTTGTAGTTGCTCAGCGCCTTGTCATAGTCGAAACGGGCTTTCTCCGCCGGGTTGAGCTTGTTGCGGTTCACCAGGCCGCGGGTCGGCTGATAGACCACCACCAGTTCCACGCCCTTGCTCTTGAAGGCTTCGTGCAACTGCTTGAGGCGGCGGTAGCCTTCGGGAGTGGTGTTGAACTCGGTGCGCAAATCTTCCTGGGTACGGAACAGCCAGTCGCCCTGGGCTTGCACCAGGGTGGTGAAGTTCTGCTGGTAGCGGGTCACGTAGTTCTTTGCGTCGTGGGCGGCCGGGCACAGGTTGCAGCACGGCTCGGCCTTGAAGTTCGGCGCGGCGCTCGTGGCGCTGGTTTCGTCGGCACGGGCGCCGGCGCTGGCGGCGAGAATCCCCGCGGTCAGGGCCGACAGGCCCAGGAGTTTGATCCAGTGTGGGTGCATGAAAGTCATCCTCAATCCCGCAATTCGGTCTGGCGTTCGACGGGGTCGATCAACACGGCTTTCTGCTGGCGCACCAGCAGGTCGAGAATTTCATCCTGGCGGTCGCCCAGGACCCCGGAGAAGCTGATGCCGCTGCTTTTGGTCGGCGCCAGCATGGAGACCCGGTACAGCTCCACGCTCAAGGGGGAGTCGATGGACATCGGCCCGCTGCCGTTGGCGGCCAGCTCGCCGCCGACCACGATCAGCGAGACCTGGGCGTCGAACGGGTCGAGCTTGATGTCGCGGTCGGTGTCGGAAAGGTCCTTGATGTGGCCGTAGACCCCGGTCAGGCCGTTGGCCATGGCGATGTTTTCGTACAGGCGGATGTTCACGCTGTTGCGAATGCGGATGCCGTGGCGGCGGTTGCTGATCACCTTGTTGCCGTAGATCAGGTTGTCGGCACTCTCGTAGAGGGTGATGCCGTCGGTGTGGTTGCGGTAGATCTCGTTGTAGGCGATCAGGTTGTTGACGCTGTTACGGTCGATCACCAGCCCGGAGAGGTGGTTGTCGTAGCTGCGGTTGTTGAAGATGAAGCTGTCGTTCACTTCCCGGGAAATGATGATGCCGTGCTTCTTCTTGGTGCCGTGGACGGTGTTGTCGGCAATGATCAGGCCATGGGAACGGTCGTGGGGGTCGATGCCGTAGACGATGTTGTCCTTGTAGGTGTTGCCCTTGAGCACGAAGTCCCGGGTCTCGTAGCAGTAGAAGCCGTACCACATGTCCGAGAACGTCGAGCCGACGATCCAGCCGGTGGGCTCGGGGCGCTTGAGCACCTTGGCCATGTTCGGCGTGTACTGGGAAATACTCACCCCGTAGGACTTGGAGTTGGCGTAGCCGAAGCTGGCCATCGTGCTGTTGACGATGTAAGTCTCGGTGCCGCCCCAGGCCAGCAGGAACGGGCGGAATTCCTTGGGCGAGCGGAAGGTCGCCGGGCCGTTGTCCTTTTCGCGCCAGCCCGTGACCTTGGTGTCACGCACGAACAGCTGGCCATCGTTGACCAGGAACGAGCCGCTTTCCTGGGACAGGCGCAGCTCCTGGGTCTGTTTGTCGATTTCCAGGATGCCGTGGCGGCCGACGACGATGGGCAGGCGGGCGAGGTAGACCCCGGGCGCGGTTTCGCTGATGTACTGCTTGGGCAGCTTGCCCACCAGTTCCTTGAGGTTGACGTAGCCGTCGTCGATGAAGATCGCCTGGGGTATGCCGTGCTGGCGCACCACCCATTCGGCCATCTTGTTGTCACCGCCGATAAAGTCCTTCAGGGCGTCTTCCTGCATCATCCGGCGCACGCTGATCTTGCCCGGCTTGCTGCGCACGATCTTCGCCGCGGCCGCCTCGGCGGTGTAGCCGGAGAGGTCGGGCAGGGTCGGCTTGGCCAGGGCCAGGGGCTCGGTGGGAGCACTGCTGACGGTGTAGGTCTTGGCCTGTTGCAGCTCCTTGGCGATGATCGGCGCCTTGGCCGTCTCGGCAGTGGCGAAGGCGCTGCTGCTGGCCAGCAGCAGGGCGCCGGCCAGGAGGCTCAGGGAGCCTCTGGACAACGGGCTCTGGAGAGTTTGAGTAGGCATGTCGGGCACTCCTTTAGCGGCTTGCATCAGAAGCGCCAGATCACGTCGATAAAGGCGCGGTGCATGTAGGAGTCGACCTCTTTGCCGTAGGCGTCGCCGGGCTTGAACACGCCACCGCGCAAACGCACCAGGGCCGAAGGTTCATCGATCGACTGGCTCAGGGCCGCGGGCAACAGGCCTTGCTTGAAGTACTTGGTGACCACCAGGTCCATCTCCTGGCCGAGGTCCTTCTTGCCATCCATGAGCGGCAGCGAGGTGCTGCTGAGCAGGGCGCCGGTGGTGTCGTCGTAGTTGTTGTCCACTGCGTTGATGCCGTTGCTGCCCACCGGTTTGTTGCCGTCCACACGCCAGAACTTGTGGTAGACCAGGCTGGCGTCGTAGTCCTCGCGCAGTTGCCAGGAACCGAACAGGGTGGCGCTCTGGGTGTTGTTCATTTCGCCCCGGAAGGCTTCGCCGAAGCGGTGCACCCGGGAGCGAGTACCGGTGTAGTTGGAGCGGTTGCTTTGCAGGCCGTTCTGTTCGTACTCGGCGCTGGCCCGGGCATAGGCCGCGCCCACTTGCCAGTTCGGGTCAAGGCGCAGGCGCACGCCCAGGTCGGTGGCCCAGCCGTTGAGGTTGTCCCCGCGCTTGGCTTGGGTCGGGCGGCTGCCATCGGCGTTCAGCGGGTTGACCGTATCGCGGTCGCCGCGCATGCCGGTGAGGCTGGCCCAGTAGTTGACGGTATTGGTGTTGCGCCAGTTAAAGGCGTCGCTGTTGGCTTCCAGGCCGAGCCAGGTCAGGTCGCCGTTTTCCTTCTTGTCCAGCGGGTCGCTGGCCACGCCGGGCTGGGCATAGTCGAGCTTGCCGTCGTCTTGGGTATGGTGGGCGCGGATGCCCACCCACTGGCCGGGCGTCCACTGGTAGGCGGCGTCGGCGTACAGGTGCAGGCGGTCCTTGTCCTTGGGCGCCAGCTCCTTGAGGTCGGTGCGGTATTCACTGAAGCGCTCGGCGGCCCCCAGGTTGGCCCGCAGCAGGGTGGTGTCGAAGGTCCAGTTCAGCGCCTCGATGTTGGTGTCGCGCCATTGCCCGTCATCGTTGCGCAGGCGCTGGCGGCCGAACTTCAACTGCTCGCCAGGGTAGGCGGTGAAGCCGCTGTAGCCGACCCAGAACTCGCGCATGGCCAGGTAGTTCTTCTTGGTCTTGCGGTCATCGTTGCTGGACTGCTGGCTGGCGTCGTCGCCGGACTGTTGCAGGGTGTCGGTTTCGATCACGTCGCTTGCGGTCACTGCCTGGCCCATGGCGTAGGCGCTCCAGTTGCCGCTTTCGCCATAGACCCAGGGCCGCAGGTCGAGGCCGATGCCGTTGACGTCGCCACCGCCCTGGGTGCCCAGGTCGCGATCGTCCTCGGACTGGCCGGTGATCTTCACTTCCAGGCCGAAGTTCTTGGTGTCGGTGATGGCCGCCAGGGTCGGGTTGGACCAGATCATGGCAAAACCCAGGGCCATGCCCAGTTTCGACAGGCACAAGCGCTTGCCTGTGGTTGTGGCGGCGGGGTGTGCCCGTTCGCGCAGCGGCCGCGATTCGCGAGGGCAGGCGTGGCGAGCGCTTCGCGCTTGGTCGCAGCCTGCGGTAGCGGCTACAGGGGCGGTGTTGAATGGGATGGACTTCATAGGGATTCCTCGCCGTCTTCTTCCTGCAGCGCGTGCAGTTGCAGCGTGTTCTGGGTCAGGGCACCGCGCGCCGCCTGCTCCTGTTGCAGCAGGCGCTGGGCTTCGGCGCGCTGGCCGGGGGGCAGTTGTTGATCCAGCTGCTGGGCCAGTTCGTTGGCCTGTGGGGTGTCCTGGGCCTTGGCCAACTGGCTGAAGACGTAGGCGTTGACCGGGTTGGGCGCGGTGCCGCGGCCCTGGGAAAACAGCTGGGCAATGGCGAAGTCGGCGCTGTTCTGGCCGTTGCGGGCAGCCGTCAGCAGGTGGTCCAGGGCTTTTTGCGGGTACACCTGGCCCAGGTAGCCACGGCGGTAGATCTGCCCCAGGTAGTAGTCGGCGGCGACTTCGCGGCCCACGGCTTTCTGGAAGTGCGCCTCGGCCACCTTGGCGTCCGCCGGCACCCACTTGCCTTCGTAGTAGAGCTTGCCCAGCAGCAGTTCGGCCCGGGGCTGGTCGGCGGCGCGGCCGTTCTCCAGGTATTCCATCATCTTGTCGACGTCACCCAGCTCGGGGAAGTCGTAGAGCAGTTGCGCCAGGCTGACCCAGGAGGCCGGGTAGCCGGGGGCGACCTGCTCCAGCAGGGCCTGGGCGGTCTTTTCGTCCGGCTTGCCAAGACTGGCATCGCCCAGTACCCGGGCCACGCTGTCGACCCGCTGGGCACTGACGCTGCCACGGCTGTAGCCGGCCTGCAGTCGCTTGATCAGCTCGGCCTGCTGTTCTGGCTGGCCGCGTTTCTGGTAGACGGTGGCCAGCTCGACGTAGCAGATGTCGGTGCTGTCGAGGGCGGCCTTGCAGATGCTTTCCACCTGGTCCAGGTGCTGGTCGTAGGTGCCCTGGGTGCGGTACAGCAGGACCTGGGCCAGACCGGCTTCCGGATAGCCGGCGGCGCGCCATTGGCTGATCTGCTGCTGGGCGTCGACGTTGGGGAAGCTGTGGGGGTATTGCAGGTACAGCATCGCCAGGGGGATCAGGGTGTTGCCTTCGCCATTGGCAAAGGCTTTCTTCAGCAGGCCTTCGGCTTCGTGCTGCTCGGCCTCGCTGGAGCCGGGCTTGGCCACCAGCAGGCGCCCCAGGCGCGCCTGGGCACGGGGCGAGGTGTCGGCCGCGGCGCGGTAGGTGGCCTCGGCCTGCTTGATCTGCGCCGGGTCGCGGCTTTCCACCTGAATGTCGGCCAGGCCCACTTGCGCTTCGCTGTAGCCCAGGTCTGCCAGTTGGCGGTAGTTCTGCTGGGCCAGGGCGGTGTCGCCGCGCTTCAGGGCCTCGTTGGCCAGGCGCTGGTCCGGCAGGCCGGCGCAACCGGCCAGGGCCAGCGCCGCGACCAAAGGCAACACCGAACCCTGTAGCCGCTGCCGCAGGCTGCGATCGAGCGCGAAGCGCTCGTGCTGGTTGTCGGGGAGCATCGAGTCGGCCGGATGGCGTCCGCTGCGCGGCCGGGCGCAGCCTGCGGCAGCGGCTACAGGGAGCTGGGTAGGCACTCTCATGGTTACAGACCCGCAGCCATGGCTTTGTCGATCAGCCAGTTCATCGACGGGCCGCGGTCGCTGCTGACTTCCACCGGGCGGCCGGCGAAGGCGCTGCTCAGGGGCGCGTCGGGCTTGATCTGTACGCGGATGTCGGAGGACAGGTCGTTGCTGTTGAGGCTGGCGCTGCTGACGATGGTGCCGGTGCGCACTTCATCCTCGCCGGCGATCTGGAAGTTGACCTTGGTGCCCGGGCGCACGTCGCCGAACTGGCGGTAGGAGAACCGCGCCTCGACATTGGCCAGGCTATTGCGCGGCACCAGCTGGAAGATCACGTCGCCCTTGCTGGCGTACTGCCCGTCGGCCACCAGTTGCTGGGCCACGGTGCAGTCGCAGGGGGAGGTCAGGGTGCCGGTCATCTGCTTGCCGAACAGTTCCTCGACCTTGGCCGGTTGCAGCTGGTTCTCGTCCAGGTGGCCCTTGAGCACGTCCAGCATGCTGGTGCTGAAGCTGGCCAGGGGCGCGCCTTTGGCGACGCTGCCATCGGTCTGCACCAGGCTCTGCACGGTGCCGTCGCGCGGCATGGTGACGTTCATCCCCGGAACGTTGACCAGGCCGGCCTCGGCGTGGCTGACGAAGTACATGCCGTACACCGACTTGAGGATGAAACCGAAGGCGGCAAGGCCGACGATGAAGATCCCGGCGCTGAAGGTCACCGCCCGCAGGCGCCCCAGCGGAGTCATGCCGCTGCCGCTGTCCTTGTTCTTGCGCGCCTTGGTGAAGTTGTCCCGCTGCAGGGTGGCGAGCACGTCGCCCATGCTGACGATGTCGCCGGCCAGGTGCGAGGTGATCAGGTGGCGCAGGGTGGAGATGTCCTGGGGTTCAAGGTTCTGGAACTGGCAACCGACCCGGCCGCTCTGGCGATCGAAGGAGCGGACCTGCAGCTCGACGTCCATGGCCAGGCCGAGGTTGTCGATGACAAATTGCAGGCGGCCCTTGTGCACTTCGCCCACGGTCAGCATCTGCTGCCCGGCGTTGAAGCTCAGGCCGCCGGCGGAGAGGTCGTGGACCCGCACTTCAAGAGGCTTGGCCTCGGTTCCGAAGAAGCGCAGCTTGGCCGGGATCTTGACCCGGGCGTGCTGGCGTTGGGCTTCGGATTCATGCACTACATTGACGTTCACGGCGGTGTTCATAGAGTCGATTTCCTAGTTAATTCAGGCAAGGCGGTTCAGACCATCAGCAGCAGGACAGCGACGAACACGCTGCCGGCCGAGAAGGTCATGGTCCGAGACGACCAGGTGTTGAACCAACGTTGAAAACTGGCCAGGTCGCGGGTCAGCTTGGTGTCCTGGCGGGTCCAGGATTGCTGGTCGAGGCGGAAGAACACGTAGATCTTCACCAGCGCGCCGACGATCTGGTTGTAATAGAGAATCAAGGGGTAGGCCGGGCCGATGCGGTGCCCCGAGCAGGACAGCAGCAGGGTCAGGATCAGGCGGGTAATGCCGATCCACAGCAGGTAGGCCAGGATGAAGGCGGTGCCGTACTTGAAGCTGGCGATGATCGCCACGGTCAGGCCCAGCAGCGAGGTCCACATCGACACGCGCTGGTCGAACAGCACCACGCTGGTGAACAGCCCCAGGCGTTTCATGCCCAGGCCGAGGGCCCGGGAGTTCTGCCGCAGGTTGTTGCCGTACCAGCGGAACATCAGCTTGCGGCTGGCCTTGATGAAGCTCTTCTCCGGCGGGTGCTCCACGGTGTTGATTGCCGCGTCAGGTACGTAGAAGGTGTCGTAGCCCAGGCGCATCAGGCTGAACCAGCTGGACTTGTCGTCGCCGGTAAGGAACTTGAAGCGGCCCAGGCGCCAGTGCTGCAGGGAGTCGCTTTCCACGTCGGCGATGAAGTCCGGGTCGGTGACCACGGTGGCGCGAAACACCGACATGCGCCCGGTCATGGTCAGCACGCGCTTGGACAGGGCCATGGAGCACATGTTGATGTGGCGCTGGGCGAAGCGCAGCTTGTGCCATTCGCTCATGATGTAGCCGCCGCGCACTTCGCAGAATTCGTTGGTGGTCAGGCCGCCGACATTGCCGAACAGCTGGAACCAGGGCACGGTCTTGCGTACCACGCCTTCGCCGAGCACGGTGTCACCGTCGATCACCGCTACCACGGCGCGGCTGTCCGGCAGGTGGCGGGAGATGGCACGAAAGCCGAAGGCCAGGCCATCACGCTTGCCGGTGCCGGGGATGCGCACGAAGTCCAGCTTGACCCGCTCCGGCGGGTTCATCCGCGCCCACAGGCTTTTCACCAACAGCTCGTCGGACATTTCCACGATCGAGCAGACCACGGTGGTGGGGAAGCCGCAGTCGATGGCTTCACGGATGACCGAGCCGTAGACCTGGGCGGTGGTCAGCGCGTCGATCCGGAAGCTGGTGACCATCAGGTACACATGGGACGGGTCCGCCGCGCTGCCGAGCTTGCGCACCTTGCGCCGCAGGTGCGGGTAGACCACGTAGAGAAACAGCATGCCGCGCACGAAGTGCGTGGCACCCATCGAGTAGCGCCAGATGCCCACGGCGCCAATCAGGAAAATGAAGTCCTTGGACTGTGAGTCGAAGGTCGAGGCGGGCAGCAACAAGGCCATGCCCATCAGCAAACTCAAGTAGAACAGCCAACCGGCGGCCTGAAGCAGGCCGTGCTTTAGCCTGTGCATAATCTGCGTCCATCAAGGTCTCGGGCGAGCCTGTGGGGTGGCCCGAGGGGGGTTAAGGCAGGCATGGAGATCTGGGAGGGCCAGATCGCTGGCCAGCCAGCTCCTACGGGGATGGGGTAGGAGCCGGCTGGCTGGCGAACCCTTACCAGCAGATCCCTTCGGTACGGCCTTTGCTGCAGGTAGCCTTGGACATGAAGCCCACCAGGTCGATGACCTGCTTGCCGTGGGGCACGTCTTCGGCCAGGGCGCGGAACTTCTCGTCGCGGTTGCCGAGAATGATCACGTCGGAGTTGCCGATTACCGCGTCGAAGTCCGAGTTGAGCAGGGACGAAACGTGGGGGATCTTCGACTCGATGTAGTCCTTGTTGGCGCCGTGAACCCGGGCGTACTCGACGTTGCTGTCGTAGATGCTCAGGTCGAAGCCCTTGCCGATGAGCATTTCCGCCAGTTCCACCAGCGGGCTCTCGCGCAGGTCGTCGGTGCCGGCCTTGAAGCTCAGGCCCAGCAGGGCGACCTTGCGCTTGTCATGGCTGGAAACGATGTCGAAGGCGTTCTGCACCTGGGATTCATTGCTGCGCATCAGCGAGTTGAGCAGGGGCGCCTCAATGTCCAGGGAGCCGGCGCGGTAGGTCAGGGCGCGCACGTCCTTGGGCAGGCACGAGCCGCCGAAGGCGAAGCCCGGGCGCATGTAGTACTGGGACAGGTTGAGGGTCTTGTCCTGGCAGACCACGTCCATCACTTCACGGCCGTCCACGCCCACCGCCTTGGCGATGTTGCCGATCTCGTTGGCAAAGGTGACCTTGGTGGCGTGCCAGACGTTGCAGGTGTACTTGATCATCTCGGCGACTTCGATGTCCTTGCGGATGATCGGTGCATCGAGCTCTTCGTACAGCGCTTGCAGCACATCACCGGAGGCCTGGTCGAACTGGCCGATCACGGTCATGGGCGGGAAGTCGTAGTCCTTGATCGCGGTGCTTTCACGCAGGAACTCGGGGTTCACCGCGACGCCGAAATCCACCCCGGCCTTCTTGCCCGAGCAGTCTTCGAGGATCGGGATCACCACGTTCTTCACGGTGCCCGGCAGCACGGTGCTGCGCACCACGATGGTGTGGCGGGTGGCCTTGTCGCGCAGGACGAAACCGATCTCGCGGCACACCGATTCGATGTAGTCCAGTTCCAGGTCGCCGTTCTTCTTGCTCGGGGTACCGACGCAGATCATCGACAGGTCGGTATCGCGAATGGCCTCGGCGAAGTTGGTGGTGCCACGCAGACGAGCGGTCTGGATTCCTTGCGCCAGAAGTTCGCCCAGGCCCGGTTCGACGATCGGCGACTTGCCGGCGTTGATCAGGTCGATCTTGTCTTTGGAGATATCTACGCCAACCACTTCATGGCCCCGTGCGGACAGGCAACCGGCACATACTGCACCGACGTAACCCAAACCAAATATGCTGATGCGCATCGCATTTACCTCTGTGTTATTCACGCCATTAGATGGCCGGAGTTAATGTTTGCCAGCTGTTGTTGCGCACTCGGAAGTCCAGCGAAGTACGCTGTAGTACCGTGTGCAGGCAGACTAAGTTCCGAGTGACTAAATAAATGCACTCAAGTTGTGCGCAACCGATCCATGTTGTTTTGACTTGCCCTTGAATGTTGCCGGCGGCTCCTGCTGCAGGTCCCTCGAGAAAAACCATCCGCGTTCCTGTGGATGGCTGGATGCCACGTAGTACGGGCTCTCCAGTTGTTTTCGGGGGCCTTGAAGGCCAGCTGTTCCTTGGCTCGTTAGGGGATAGTTGAGGTGCCTTATCTCCGTTTGTTTACCCTTTAGTTCAAGTTTGTGACTCGTTGGTCAAATCAATGTTGCAACTTGATTAGTTCCTCATGAGTACGTGTAAGTCATCTCCTACAACCTCGTTGAGAATCGTTACCGGTGGTATGAGCGGTGTCTGAAGGCATAGTTCCTGCCCGCTCATCCTGTTTTTCGAAATTTCTTGAAATATTGAGAAAGATGGCACTGCTCTCAAACTGATAGCACTAACGGTTTGAGCCTTTAGTTATGGGGAGTTGAAGCGAGGGGATATTTTTGTGCCACTACCGAATAAAAAAAGTGGTGCCACTACTGAAAAAAATCAGGGCTGTCGAGTGAAATAAAAGTTAGGCAAAACGCTGAAAGTTCTATGGCGCCAGAAAATTGGCTTATTAAAGGCGGGGAATGTGCGGATGATCACATTCTGGCGCGCTCGCCGGTTGGAAGCGAGCGCGGCAGGGGAACGCTTTATTCCGGTGCGTGGTCGCGCAGGAATACCAGGTTGTCGGCTTTGGACTGCTCCGCGCTGAAGCGGTAGCCCTGGACGTCGAATTGCTTGAGCTGAGCGGGGTCGTTGATGCGCTCCTGGATGACGAAGCGGCTCATCAGGCCACGGGCTTTCTTGGCATAGAAACTGATGATCTTGTACTGGCCGTTCTTCAGGTCCTTGAACTCGGTATTGATGATCCGCGCGTTCAGGGCCGTGCGCTTGACCGCCGAGAAGTACTCGTTGGAAGCCAGGTTCAGCAGCAGGTCGTCACCTTGCTCGGCCAGGGCCTCGTTCAGCCATTCGCTGATACGGGTGCCCCAGAAGGCGTACAGGTCCTTGCCCCGGGCGTTGGCCAGCTTGGTGCCCATTTCCAGGCGATAGGGCTGCATCAGGTCCAGGGGGCGCAGCAGGCCGTACAGGCCGGAAAGCATGCGCAGGTGCTGCTGGGCGTAGTCGAAATCCGCCTCGCTGAGGGTTTCGGCGTTGAGCCCGGTATAGACGTCGCCCTTGAACGCCAGCAGCGCCTGCTTGGCGTTGTCTGGAGTGAAGGCCGGGGTCCAGCTACCGAAGCGCGCGGCGTTGAGCCCGCCGATCTTGTCGGATACGTGCATCAGCTCGCTGATCTGCGCCGGGGTCAGTTCCCGCAGTTGCTGGATCAGTTCCTGGGAGTGGTCGAGGTATTGCGGCTGGGTGAAGCGCTGGGTAACCGGCGGTGTTTCGTAATCGAGGGTCTTGGCGGGTGAAATCACCATCAGCATGGGGTCGTCTCCTTTTGGCGTCGGGGGATTCTAGGGGCTCGGGCGCCCGGACTCCACCTATGATGGCGATAGTCATGACCGCTGATCGCGGTTCGCCGGCAAGCCGGCTCCCGCACGAGCCTGTAGGAGCCGGCTTGCCGGCGAAGGGGCCCTGATTCCTGGCACAGATCGGCTATAGTGCGGCGCGGGTTTTGTTCTGGAGGCATCCCTTTTGCGTATCGCGTTTCTCTTCTCGGCCTGGCTTCTGAGTTTCAGCGTGCTGGCAGCGCCCAATGATGTGGCGACCCTGGACCGCAGCACCTGGCCGGAAAGGCTCGACAATCCGACCCTGTTCGACGTCGCCTCGCGGGCCGAGATCCTCTCCTTCGCTCGCGCCTTGCTGATCAGCGAAGCCTGGGACGAGGCCTCGATGAAGCAGCGCCTGGGCCTGCGGATGATCAACATGGAGGCGATCTCTGAGCTGCGCGAACATCTGTGGCAGCGCCTGCTGGATAACTACAACTTCGCCCAGCAGAGCTGCGACCAGGACGCGTCCTTCTGTTACCTGGTGGAAAACATGCAGCAGTTGCGCAAGCAGGCCGGCAAGTTCCATCTGGCGCAGGACTCCTACTACGCGCGCTGGGGCGAGCCGAGCCGGACCTTCCACGAGCAGTACCTGGACGAATTGCTGCGCAAGGCCGCGCTGTCACCGCAGACCAGCAGCGAAGTGCTGCGCTTTGGCGACTACGAGCGCAATGGCGACGAGCTCAATGACCGGCTGTTTCTGCTGACCTTCGACAGCGCCGCCAACCTGGCGCCGGACAACACGCCCTGGCTCACCAACTACCTGCGCAAGGCCAACCTCAGCGGCACCTTCTTCGTTCTTGGCAACGATATCCAGAACCGTCTCGACAAGGCTTCGGTGGCCAGCCTGCAATCCCTGTATTCCCGGCAGTGCGTTGGGGTCCAGGGGTGGGAATTCCGTTCCCACAGCCATTGGCAGGACTGGCAGTACTCGATCCAGCGCAGCGCCGACCTGGTGAAAAGCAAGCTGCCGGAAAACTACGTACCGCTGTTCCGCCCGCCCTATGGCCAGCGTCGCGCCGACGCCCAGGGCTTCTTCAATGCCCAGGGCATGCAGGTGGCGCTATGGGACATCGACGCCCAGGACGGCGCCGGCAAGCTCAAGGCCGAGGACAGCGGGCAAAGAGTGTTGACCTTGATGCTGCTGTGGCGACGCGGGGTGATCGCCTTCAATGCCAAGCAGGATGGGGTCAAGAGCAGCCTGCCCTGGTTGCTGGCCCAGACCGCGCAGAGCGGCATCGGTTGGGAAGACTGCCAGGATGCATTTCGCTGAAACGAAACAGCCTGCGCAAACAGGGAGAAATGGCGGCTGAAGAGGGGAAAAATAGCGGGATTTCGAGGCAGGCGGACTTCCGACTTTAACGGTGCCCGGGCCACTCGCCAAGGGCTATTCGTCACTCTGCAAAATAAACATCAAAAAAGCGTCAAAGTGCTTTTTCCTGTCACGGTTTTTGGAGTATTACGAACTCAGACCGCCGAAACCTGCGACACAGGTGGCGTCTCCCAAGACTCCTTGTGTGTGCAGGTCACCTGAACCCCCGCGGGTGAATTCGGTGGCCCTTCGAGGCGCGATACCCCATGGTATTGCGTCGACTGGCTCCCACATAAGGTGACCGAGTATGGATGACCACGGACGTAGCTCTTCTTCCAACCAGCCAATCCTTTATGTACTCGATACCAATGTATTGATTCACGATCCAAACGCCTTACTGAATTTCGAAGAACACCACGTCGCCATCCCCATGACCGTCCTCGAAGAGCTGGACAAGCTCAAGAGCGGGCATCACAGCGTGGCCGCCGAATGCCGCCAGGCCATCCGCCTGATCGACAAGACCCTGGGTGAAGCCTCACCCGAGGACGTCGAGCTGGGCGTACCGATCCAGCGTGGCAAGAGCGGGCCCAAGGGCTTGCTGTCGATCCTCATGAGCAAGCGCAACGAGCCCACCAGCCTGTTGCCGGACAACCTCAACGACAACATCATCATCAACCAGCTGATCGACCTGCACGCGCGCAACAAGGACCTGCCCGTGGTGCTGGTGACCAAAGACATCAACATGCGCCTCAAGGCGCGGGCCTGCGGGATCGCCGCCGAGGACTACAGCACCGACCAACTGGTGGACGATGTTTCCCTGCTGCCCAATGGTTTCCACAACATGAGCGGCTCGTTCTGGGACCGCGTAAGCAAGGTGGAAACCCGCCAGGACCATGGCCGTACCTGGCACCAGGTGCAGTTGATCGACAACCTGCCGGCGGTGCACATCAATGAATTCATCATCGACGAACAGGGCTTTGTCGGCTGGATCAAGGAAATCCGCGCCGATGTGCTGCTGATCCTCGACCTGCATCAGGAACCCCTGTTGCACCAGGAAGCCTGGGGCCTGAAACCGCGGGACATCTACCAGGGCCTGGCGCTGTACGCGCTGCTCGATCCGGATATCCACCTGGTCAACCTGTCCGGCGCCGCGGGCTCGGGCAAGACCATCCTGGCCCTGGCCGCCGCTATCGAGCAGACCATGGTCAGCAAGCGCTACCGGCGCATCATCGCCACCCGCAGCGTGCAGGGGCTGGACCAGGAGATCGGCTTCCTGCCCGGCACCGAGGCGGAGAAGATGGAACCTTGGCTGGGCGCCATCACCGACAACCTCGAAGCCCTGCACATGGATGACGAGAACACCCACGGCAGCGTCGACTACATCCTCAGCAAGGTGCCGTTGCAGTTCAAATCCCTGAACTACATCCGCGGCCGCAGCTTCCAGCAGAGCCTGATCCTGATCGACGAATGCCAGAACCTCACCCCGCACCAGATGAAGACCATCATCACCCGTGCCGGCGCCGGTTCCAAAGTGGTGTGCCTGGGCAACCTGGCACAGATCGATACCCCCTACCTGTCGGCCACCAGTTCTGGCCTGACCTACCTCACCGAACGTTTCAAGGACTTCCCCAACGGCGTGCACATCACCCTGCAAGGGGTGCCGCGCTCGATCCTGGCGGAATACGCCGAAAGCCACTTGTAACCTCACCCTGGAACACAACGGGCGGCCCTTGGGCCGCCCGTTGCACTTCTGGCGCAGGCTCAGGCCAGTTGCTGCAGTTCCTCCAGCTCGCTGGAGCGACTGTGGGCGCGTGCCATCAGGCTGTAGATCGACGGCAGCACGAACAGGGTGAACAGGGTGCCCACCAGCATGCCGATGACGATCACCAGCCCCAGGCCGAAACGGCTGCTGGCGCCGGCGCCGGAAGAAAACAGCAGCGGCACCAGCCCCACCACCATGGCGGCGGTGGTCATGAGGATCGGCCGCAGGCGGATCCGTGCCGCGCGGATAATCGCCTGGGCCGCAGTGCAGCCCAGGGCGGCGCGCAGTTCATTGGCGAACTCCACCATCAGGATGCCGTGCTTGCTGATGAGGCCGATCAGGGTCACCAGGCCGATCTGCGTGTAGATATTGATGGTCGCCAGCCCCAGCGCCAGGGGAATCAGCGCGCCACAGATCGACAGCGGCACGGTGATCAGGATGATCAGCGGGTCGCTCAGGCTTTCGTACTGCGCGGCCAGCACCATGTAGATCACGATGAGGGCGAACAGGAAAGTCAGCAGCAGGGCATTGCCTTCGTGGATGAACTGCCGCGAATCGGCCTGCCAGTCATGGCTGAAACTGGCGGGCAGGGCCTGGCTTTGCTGCTGCAGGAAGGCCACCGCCTGGCCCAGGCTGACCCCCGGGGCGGGGATGCCCTGGAAGGTCGCGGCATTCTGCTGGTTGAACTGCTTGAGCTTGTTGGGCTGGATGCTGTCATGCAGGCTGACCACGGTGGACAACGGCACCTGGGTGCCGCTGTCGGTCTCCACGTAGAAGCCGTTGAGGGCCTGGGGCGTCAGGCGCTGGGCTGCGGCGCTCTGGGGAATCACGTCGTAGGAGCGGCCTTGCAGGGCGAAGCGGTTGGTGTAGTTCTCGCCGATCAGCACCGCCAGGGTGGTGCCGATGTCCTGCATGCGGATGCCCAGGCTGTTGGCCTTGCTGCGATCGATGCGCACCTCGGTCACCGGGTTGTTGAACTCCAGGTCGCTGTCCACCACCGCGAACAGGCCGCTGGCCCGGGCCTGCTGCTTGATCTCCTCCATGGCCTGGAACAGCGAGCGGTAGTCCTCGGTGCTGCGGATCACCAGTTGCACCGGCAGGCCGCCGGTGGAGGCCGGCAGCGGCGGCAACTGGAAGACGAAGATCGAGTTGCCCTCGACCGCATCGACCTCCTGCTGCAACTGCTGCTGGATGCTGGCCGCGCTGCGCTGGCGTTGCGACCACTCGCTGAAGTTGACCCCGGCGAAACTGGCGGCCACGCCGTCGCTGCCATTGATGATCCAGGTGCTGACGGTTTCCGGCAGGCCCTGGAGGATCGCGTCCAGCTGGTAGGCATAGCGCTCGACATAGTCCAGGTTGGCGTGCTGCGGCGACTTGATCGCCAGCAGCAGGTTGCCCTGGTCTTCGTTGGGCGCCAGCTCCTTGCTGGCGTGGCCGTAGAGCCACGGCAGGCTGAGCAGCACCAGGGCGGCAAACGCCAGGACCGCGCCGCGCCAGCGCAGGGAACGCACCAGGCCGTGCTGGTAGAGACGTGCCAGCCAGTGGAAGAACTGCTCGGCCCAGCGGCTCATGCGGCCTTCCTGCTGCCCCGCCGGCAGCAGCTTGGCGCACATCACCGGGGTCAGGGTCAGGGCCACTACCCCGGAGATCAGCACCGCGCCGGCCAGGGTCAGGGCGAACTCCTTGAACAGCGCGCCGGTCAGCCCGCTCATCAGGCCGATGGGCATGTACACCGCAGCCAGGGTGATGGTCATGGCGATCACCGGCGAGGCGATTTCCCGCGCCCCGACAAAGGCCGCCTGCAACGGCGTGCGACCCTCCTTGAGGTGGCGGTGGATGTTCTCCATGACCACGATGGCATCGTCCACCACCAGGCCGATGGCCAGGACCATGGCCAGCAGAGTCAGGAGGTTGATGCTGAAGCCGAACAGGTGCATCAGCGCCAGTGCGCCGACCATCGACAGCGGAATGCTGACCACCGGGATCAGCACGCTGCGGGCCGAGCCCAGGCACAGGTAGATGATCGCCACCACGATCAGGATGGCTTCGATCAGGGTTTCGATAACCTCGATGATCGAGGCCTGGATGAAGTGGGCGGTCTCGAACGCCAGGGCCACCTCCACTCCCGGCGGCAGGGTCTTCTGGATCTCCGGCAGCAGGCGCTTGATGTCGGCGACGATCAGCAGCGGGTTGCCCTTGGGCGTGGCATACAGGCCCAGGTGCACCGCCGGCTTGCCGTCCATCAGCGCACTGGTTTCATAGGACGCCGAGCCCAGCTCGACCCGGGCGATGTCCCGCAGGCGCAGGAGGTGGTCGCCACGGTTGCTGATGACCATGTCGCGAAACTCGTCGAGGTTGCTCAGGTCGGTGTTGACCTGGATCGACGAGATCACGTACTGGCCCTTGATCTGCCCGGGGGCGGCCTGGAAGTTGTTGGCGCGGATCGCCTGTTCCACCTGGGCCGCGCTGACGCCGTGGCCGGCCATGCGCTGCGGGTCCAGCCACAGGCGCATGGCCAGGCGCTGGCCGCCGAAGGTCTCGACCTTGGCCACGCCCTCGATGCTGGAAAACAGCGGCTGTACCACCCGGCTGAGGTAGTCGCTCAGCGCCGAGGCGGACAGCGAGCGGCTGGCGAAACCGACATAGGCCACGGCGGTGGCGTCCCCGGCGGAACGCTCGATCACCGGGTCGTAGGCCTGCTCGGGAAGGCGGTACTTGACCTGGTTGACCTTGGCGATCACCTCGCTCAGGGTCTTCGACGAATCCTGGTTGAGGGCCATGCGCAGGGTGATCAGGCTGCGCCCCTGGACCGAGGACGAGCTGACGTAGTCCACCCCTTCCACCGAGGCCAGGGACTGGTTGATCGGCTGGGTGACAAAGCCCTGCATCAGCTCAGCCGGCGCCCCGGGGTAGTCGGTGGTGACGCTGATCACCGAGCTTTCCAGCAACGGGTACTGGCGCACCGGCAGGTTGCTGTAGGCCTTGAGCCCCGCCAGCAGGATCAGCAGGCTGACCACCAGCGCCAGCACCGGGCGGCGGACAAACAGATCGGTGAACTTCACGGCTCTTCTCCTGCGGCCAGGGTCGTCGCACTGCCGCCGGCATCGCTGAGCACGCTGTGCTGCTGCGGTTCGATCGGGGCGCCGTCACTGAGCTTGATCTGCCCGGACGTCACCACTTGCGCGCCCGGCGCCAGGCCGCTGTCGATCACCACCCGGCCGGCATGCCGCGCGCCGGTTTTCACCGATACCCGCTGCACCGTCGGCGCGCCCTGGGCATCCTTGGCCGGCTGGACCACGAACAACTCTTCGCCGTAGGCGTTATAGGTCACCGCGGTTTCCGGCACGCTCAAGGTGCCGCTGGGCAGCGGCTGGGCCAGCCGCACACGAGCGAACATATGGGGCAGGGCGCTGGCTGGCGGGTCTTGCAGGCGCGCCTGGATGCTCAGGGTGCGGGTGCGATCGAGAAACGGATCGACAGCGCTCACTTTGGCGCTGAGCACCTGCCCGGGCAGGGCGTCGAGAAGCACTTCCAGGGTCGCCCCTGGCGTGACCTGGGCCAGCGCCTGCTCGGGCACGCTGAAGTTGACGTACAGGCCCTTGTCGCCAATCAGGTTGATCAGTACGTCCCCGGGGTTCACGTATTGCCCCAGGTGCACCTTGCGAATGCCCAGGGTGCCGGCAAAGGGCGCGCGAATGGTGCGCTGCTCGATTTCCGCGGTCAGCGCCTGCAAGGCGCCCTTGGCGGTGGACAGCTCGGTCTGGGCATTGTCGAAGGCTTCCCTGGAGGTGGCGTTGACCGACACCAGGCGCCGCGAGCGTTCGAGGCGGATCCGGGCGTTTTCCATTTCCCCTTGCAGGCGCACCAGGTTGCCGCGCTGGGGCGCGTCGTTGAGCTGGACCAGGACCTGGCCGCGTTCGACCCGCTGCCCTGACTGGATCGGCAGGTTGACGATGCGCCCGCCGATTTCCGCCGGCACGCTGACTTGCTGGATCGCCTCCAGTTCGCCGATGGCTTCCAGGTAGTTCGGGAAGGGCAGGGTACTGGCCGTGGCCACGGCGACCTTGACCGGTGCCTGTGCATAGGCCTGTGGGCCGGGCCGGGCCCCGTGCCACAGCCACCCGGCCAGCAGGCCGACGGTCAGCAGCGCCGCGATCAGCGCCAGCCATGCGCGCAGGGAGGGGGGCTTGGTTACACCGACGGACACCATGACATTCACTCCTTGACGTCAGTTGCAGTTTCAGTAGATCGGCCAGCAACCGGGGGTGAGCAGCTCGACGAGGTTTTCATCCGGGTCGCGGAAATAGATGCTGGAGCCGCCCTTGGGCCATTCGGTACGACCTTCCAGGGGAATGCCGGAGCGGGCCAGGCGTTCCTTCCAGCCGGGCAGGTCCTGTTTGTCGATGGCAAAGCACACATGGATCCGCCCGCTGGCATCGTGGGGCGGGATCTCGCCGCCGCTGAGGTATTTGGTGTGCAGCGAGGCGCCCCGCTTGAAGAGCAACAGGGTATTCTGGCCGCCGATGTTCAGCGCCACGAGGACATCACTCTCGACCATGACTTCCAGCTGGAAGGTTTTTGCGTAGAATTCTTTCGCGATGTCGAGATCGTTCACATAAAGGGCTGTTTCAATAATTCGTTTGAGTTGCAGCATGTGTTGCTCCTTTTGGGACCTTGCTCCCTGAGTTGGAAATGACAGGATGGTCACGGTCTTACTGCGCAATATCGATTTGAACCTGCTGGTGGTGCTTGATGCCCTGCTGACAGAAAAACATGTCACCCGCACGGCCTTGCGCCTGCACTTGAGCCAGCCGGCCATCAGCCACTCGTTGAGCAAGTTGCGCGGGTTGCTGGATGACCCGATCCTGATTCGCCGGGGCAGCGAACTGGTGCTCAGTTCCCTGGCCCAGAACATCCAGCAGCCGCTGCGGGAAATCCTCGGCCAGATCGAAACCCTGTTCGGCAAGTCCATCGACTTCGACCCGGCCAGTTCCCAGCGCATCTTCACCCTGGCGATGTCCGACTACGGCGCCGCGCTGGTGCTGCCCAACCTGATGGTGCGTTTGCGCCGCGATGCGCCGAACACCACCTTGGTGGTGACCCAGGACACCCGGCACGGAATGTTCGAGCAGGTTTCCCAGGGCAAGATCGACCTGGCCCTGGGGGTGT
This sequence comes from Pseudomonas sp. GW823-FHT03E05, assembly GCF_058796855.1. Classification (NCBI taxonomy): domain Bacteria; kingdom Pseudomonadati; phylum Pseudomonadota; class Gammaproteobacteria; order Pseudomonadales; family Pseudomonadaceae; genus Pseudomonas; species Pseudomonas sp. GW823-FHT03E05. The sequence goes on along the minus strand of NZ_JBXAJB010000002.1, from coordinate 802,840 downwards.
TTCCCAACCTGTCCGGCGACATTTCCACCGAGGTACTGTTCGAGGAAACCTTCTCCTGCCTCCTCGACCGACGCACGTTGCCGGCCGACGGCACGCTGGACCTGGACAGCTACCTGGCCCGGCCACACATCCTGGTGTCGATGGATGGCAGCGCCAACGGCGAGGTGGACAGCCTGCTGCGCGACGAAGGGCTGCAGCGGCGGATAGCCGTGAGCGTGCCCCATTGGCGCACTGCCCCCAGCATGATTCACAACACCGACCTGATTCTCACGGTGGCCACTCGCACCCTGGACGAAGCGCTGCTTAACCAGGACCTGATCCAGCTGCGACCGCCGTTGCCGATTCCGCCGTTTCCCTTCGTGCAGATCTGGCATCAGCGTTTCGACAATGAACCGGCCCATGTCTGGTTGCGTGAGCAGGTCAAGCAGGTGGTCGCTCATAGCGCGCTCGGCGGCTGAGCCGGCCGCAGGCGCAGACGCAGGTCCGGCCCCAGCTGGCTGACGTCATACAGGGCAAAGTCCAGGGCCTCCTCCAGGCGGTCGAAGCACGGCAGGTGCACCAGCGGCCGGGCCAGATCCCCCAGCAGGCGCGGAGCCACGTACAACAGCAACTCATCCACCAGATGCGCCTTGAGCAGGTTGCCGGCCAGTGTCGGGCCGGCTTCCACCAGCAGGTCGTGCAGGCCGCGCTGGCTGAGGTTGTGCAGCAACTGCTCAAGGTGCAGGCCCTGGTCGTCCCCGGGCAGCGCCATGACCTGCTCGCTGTCGCTGCTGGCCAGCGGGCACTCCCGGTGCACCACGTGCAGGCTCGGCGCCTGGTCGTTGAACACCCGCGCCGTGGCGGGCACCCGGCCCTGGCTGTCGAGCACCACACGTACTGGCGCCAGGGCCTCCGGGGAGGACAGCTGGCGTACCGTGAGCAGTGGGTCGTCCGCCAGGACGGTACCGCTGCCGGTGAGGATCGCCGAGCTGCGGGCCCGCCAATACTGCACGTCGGCCCGGGCCCGGGTGCTGGTGATCCACTTCGAGCGCCCATTGTCCAGGGCCGTGCGCCCGTCCAGGCTCATGCCCATTTTCAGTTGCACCCAGGGCCGCTGGCGCCGCACTGTGGACAGAAAGCCCCGGTTCAACTCCTGGGCCGCCGATTCCAGCAGGCCGACCCGCACCTCGATTCCGGCGTTGCGCAGTTGGGCGATGCCCTGGCCGTTGACCTGTTCGAACGGGTCCTGATGGGCCACCACCACGCTGTGCACGCCGCTATCGATCAGGGCCTGATGGCAGGCACCGGTGCGTCCGACATGGCTGCAGGGTTCCATGGTCACGTAGGCGGTGGCCCCCCGCGCCAGGCCACCGGCCTGGCGCAGGGCGAACACCTCGGCGTGGGGCCCGCCGGCCCGCCGATGCCAGCCTTCGCCGACCACTTGTGAGCCATGGGCGATCACGCAACCCACCCGCGGATTGGGCCAGGTGGAGTGGCTGCCCCGTTCTGCCAGGGACAGGGCGTGCTGCATGTGCTGGAAGTCGACTTCGCTGAAGTAGGTCATGGGCGCGCCGACTGGACAGCGGCCGGGGGCGTGATCGGGTAGATCCGGCCGTCGTAGGCGCTGGCCAGGAAACCTTCGCCGCTGGCGTCATGGATCAGGCAGGAAATGCCGCTGGCGGTGGGTTTCTCCACACTGGCCCAGACGCGCTTTTTCAGATCGAAGACGGCCACGGTGCCGCCGTAGCTGCCGGTGGCGATCATCGAGCGGTCGCGGGAGATGGCGATGCACTTGATCGAGTGGCTGTGGGGCGTGTCGAACACCTCGCTGGCGCCATCGCGCCACAGGCGCAGTTTCAGGTCGCGACCGATGCTGGCGAAGCCGCCCTGGATCTGCGTGCAGCCGTTGGAGATCCGCTCGTGGGCCTTGTCCAGGTAGGTTTCCAGGCCGAAGTCGGCAATCCGGAAGAAGGCCGCGGCTGCGGTGGCGCACACGCTGAAAATGTAGGTTTCATCGGCGGCGATGCCTTTGATGGCGTTCTCATGCATGCGCACCTGGGTGACGAAGCGCGGCTGCTGCTGGTCCAGGCAGAAGATCAGCGCTTCGCCGGTGTAGGTGCCGATAGCTGCGTGCAAGGCACCGTCCTTGATGAAGGTGGTGCCGCAGTTCAGGGGCGAGCGGTGCTGGTACAGGGTGGCGCCGGTGCGGGCGTCGAACACCGTGCCCATCTGGCCGCCGGTCAACACACTGTCGCCAAAGGGCAGGAGGAAGTTGCACAGGCTGCCGGCCTTGATGCTGGGTTGGCCGTTGATGTGCAGGATGCCGGCGTCGCCGATGCTGTAGACGTCTTCGCCGACCACCGCCACGGCGTTGAGGCTGACCGCCGGTTCGATGCCGCTGAGGTCCCAGGTCTGGGTGGCGAAATCCCAGGTGGCATAGCGTGAGCCGAAGGTGACGAAGGCGATGCGATGGCTGCCCAGCAGCGCGCAACTGCGTGGCCAGATGATGCTCGGCAGGGAGGTTTCCGCGGTCTTGACCAGGGTGCCGTCCTGCTTGAGGTGCCAGAGCATGACCGAGCGGTCGTAGCTGAGGCTGATCAGCAGGCGCTGGCTGTCGTCCCAGATGATGCGCTTGATCCCGGCGCTGTGGGCGGGCTGCAGCAGGGTGCCGCGGGGGCTGATGATGGAGATCTTGCCTTCGTCGTCGCCGGCGAAAATGATGCCCTCGCGGGACAGGGCCACGGTGTCGGTTTCCACGCCGCCCAGGTCGATGGTTTCCAGCTGTTGCCCGGTATTGGCATCCCAGCGCCGGATCGAACCGTCATCGCTGCTCGACACCAGGGTCTGGCCGTCGGCCGACCAGCACACCGAGATCACGTCGGCGGTGTGGCCGTGGAGGATCCGCAGGGTCTGGCCGCTGAGGTTGAACAGGCGGATGCTGTGGTCCCGGGAGCAGGTGGCGATGGTCTGGCCGTGCGGGGAGAAGGCGGCCATCTCGATGTCGTCGTCATGGCCGATGAGCACGGTCTTCAGGCGCAGGGACGGCACTTCCCAGACCCGCGCGGTGTAGTCGCTGCTGGCGCTTACCAGCAGCGTGCCGGCGGCGTTGAATGCGCACTGGTTGGCCAGGTGATCGTGAAGGACCCGCTGGATCGGGGTCCGGGTCCTGGCATCCCAGAGGATCACCTGGTTGTCGTAGCCGGCGGTGGCGACGTAGGTGTCCTTGAACGTGGCGATGCCGCTGATGGGCCCGAAATGTCTCATGATTATTGTCCTTAATAATGCGTTGGCGGATGACGGGCAGCCGTCCCCCGGCCCGCGGGCTCCGGGGGAGGCAGGCTCTTCTATTTGATGAGATCGATGAGGTGGTGCTTCTTGTCTTTCTTGGCTTGCAGGTAGTGGCTGTTGTGCCGGGTGAGGAAGACCCCGGTGGGGATGGTGCTGTCCACGATGATGCCGTTGTCCTTCAGGGCCTGGACCTTGTCCGGGTTGTTGGTGATCAGGCGGCAGTGCTGCACGCCCAGGGCCTTGAGCATCCTGGCGGCCATGGAGAAGTCCCGGCCGTCCTCGGGGAAGTTCAAGTGGCTGTTGGCTTCGAAGGTGTCCATGCCGCCGTCTTGCAGGCGGTAGGCATCCAGCTTGGCGTACAGGCCGATGCCCCGGCCTTCCTGGCGCAGGTAGATGAGGTAGCCGCCTTCTTCCTGCATGCGCGAGATGGACTCGCTCAGTTGCGGGCCGCAATCGCAGCGCTGGGAGTTGAAGACATCGCCGGTCAGGCATTCGGAATGAATGCGCACCAGGGGGCTGTGTTCGCTGGCGGGGCCCAGCTTGATCAGGATGTGTTCATGGGCCGCTTCCAGGCCGCTGAAACTGTAGAAAGTGCCGGGGGTGGGCGAGTCGTTCAGGGGGATGTCGACCTGGTTTCTGATGCTGAGTGTGTTCATGGAAATCCCTTCCGTTCTTTGACGTTGAACGTGTAATTGTTTGGTTGCAAAAGTAGAAATGCCGGGTCAGAGGCTCTCGGCGAGCCTGAAGCCCATCACGTAGATCTCCCTGGGGTATTTGCCGTGTCGACGGCAGTTGCGGGTCAAGTCGCGAAAGCGCGTGAAGCTGCCGCCGCGGGCAATCCGGTGGGTGCCGACCACGGTCACCAGGTCGTCGATGACGGCGTTGCCGCCGGGGTAGGGGGCGTAGTCATCGGCCACGTATTCTTCGACGTTTCCGGCCATGTCCATGCAGCCGAAGGGCGATGCGCCCTCGGGCAGGGCACCTACCGGGGTGGTGGCGAACAGGCCCATTTCCGCGGTGTTGGCGTGCAGGGGCAGAAACTGGTCGCCCCAGGGGTATTCGAGGTTTTCATGGCCGGCGGCGGCAAACTCCCATTCCGCTTCGCTGGGCAGGCGGAACGAGCGACCGGTACGGGCCGCCAGCCACTGGCAGTAGACGTCGGCATCGCCGGCGCTCAGGCCATAGACCGGATGGTTGGCGCGTTCGCTGGGGAACTGGCCGAAAAGCCAGTTGCCGGGGATGACGGGGTACTGCGAATCCTCCAGGAATGCCCGGTATTCCAGGTTGGTTACCGGGTACTTGCCAATGGCGTAGGGCTTGAGCTCCACCCGGTGGCGCGGGGCCTCCTTCTCGATCCAGCTGCGGTCCAGCCCCAGGCCCTGCATGCGCTGCAGCACCTGGTCGATGGCCGACTCCTCCAGGCCGATCTCGACCTGGCCGCCTTCGATGGTGATCATCGGCGGGTTGAGTACATCCAGGCGTGGGTCCATGGTCTGTGCCAGCAGCCGTGCCGAGGCCAGACGCCATGACAGAGGAGCGTCAGGGTTTTCCACCCCCAGGGCCAACTGCTCCGCCGATTTGTCGGACAACTGCCGCCAGACTGCCAGGGGCAGCGAAAGCTCGATGCCTGGCTGAAAGTGTTCCGCGAGGCCCATCAATTGCCTGTCGGTCATTTCGGCTGTCAGGGGGCCGTCGAACACTGGCCAGTGAGCAAAACCCTTGGAATTCATAGTACTTCTTGTCCTGCATCTGGTTGAGGGGAGAGGGGCGGTCACAGGGTGCAGATCAGCCCGGTTTGCAGGCAGTTGCGCTCGAAATCGTCCCAGTAGCCGACGGGATGCTTGGCACGATTGGCGACGGAGATGATTGGCTTCTGCCACTGCAGCTTGGAGAAGCCGGCCTTGAGGATGGCGTGCTCGTAGGTGTCGCGGCTCCAGCGGTGGAAGGTGAAGGCGCTGGGCGGTTGGGTAACGAACTCGGCGTGATGGCGGAAGCCGCCGGCATGGGGTTCTTCGCTGAGTACGTGGACGCCGTACTTGGTGAAGTTGCCGCGTTGCAGCTCGAAGCCCGGGTCCACGGTGTAGGCGATGAGTTTGCCGCCGGGGACCATGTTCCTGGCCACGACCTTGAACATCTTTTCCAGCTCTTGTGGCGATTGCGCGTAGTTGAACAGCCAGGCCGCAGTGACGCGGTCGAAGTGCCCCAGTACGCCCATGTCGCAGACGTTGGCGACGTGATACTCGATGGCCTCCTGGTTGCGCGCCGATTCCTTGCGTGCCAGTTCGATCATCGATGAGGAAATATCCACCCCGACCACCTTGCTGGCGCCCTGGTGGTAAAGCTCGCGGCCGAAGTAGCCGAAGCCGCAGGCCAGGTCCAGGACGGATTTGCCTTGGATGGCTCCCACCATATGGAAGAAGGTTTCGGTTTCTACCGAGCGTTGCGAGGCGGTGTCGGTAAAGTCTTCAAAGCGTTCACCGATGGAGTCATAAGTTGCAGCTTGACTGGTCATTGTTCACCTATCTGGTCGGCTGAGTGTTATTAACTTTCCGATGAGGAAATAGTTGGGCAGGTTGTTTCTGGTTGTTATCGGTTGTTGCGTTGTTCTTATGGCTAGCCGCGAGTGGTAATGATGAATCCACCAATGACTACTAGTACGCCAATGAGTTTTTGCATGCTTATTGTTTGGCGTGGAAGACCGACCAAACCGAAATAGTCGATGAGCAAGGAAATGATCAGTTGTCCGACAATCACTGTCATGATGAAGTTGAGGGCCCCTAGGCGTGGCGCCATCAGTAGGGCGACGGTGATGTAGAACACACCGGCAATCCCGCCCATCCAGATCCACCAGGGGCCTTCCTGAGCGGCTGCGAAGTTGGGGCGAGGAACTTTAATAAAGATTATTACAGCAATAAGTGCCAGTAGGCTGACAAGTAGTGATACCCCGGTGGCCCATAATGGATGGCCTAATAGGTGTCCAAGTCTTGAATTGGTTCCTGCTTGTAGTGGTACTGCGAAACCGGCCAGGAGGCTTAGGAGGATTGATATTAGAAATGCCATGTTTTTTCGTTTCCTTTTTCCGGGAAGTTGTACTTTTATTAATATAATGGCGCCAATTCTTTGTTCTTATGCTGGGTATTCGCCACGCTGATCGTCCTCTGGGACCCTGGGCCAGACAGGCCGGCTGACCATCTCGGGCAGGATTGTTTTCCCCCGGGGGGCGGGGCTGCAGGGTGCGGAAAACTGACCCGCGGGTTTACAATCGCCGCCACCAGATCAGGAGTAACGCCGTGCTGACTCATCTCGATTCCCAGGGGCGCGCCAATATGGTCGACGTCACCGACAAGGCCGTGACCTTTCGCGAGGCGGTGGCCGAAGCGCGGGTACGCATGCTCCCGCAAACCCTGCAGATGATCGTCAGCGGCGGTCACCCCAAGGGCGATGTATTCGCCGTGGCGCGCATCGCCGGGATCCAGGCGGCAAAGAAAACCAGTGACCTGATCCCCCTGTGCCATCCGTTGATGCTTACCAGTGTCAAGGTCGAGCTCAGTGCCGAAGGCGAGGACTGCGTGCACATCGTTGCGCGTTGCAAGCTATCGGGGCAGACCGGGGTGGAAATGGAGGCGCTGACCGCCGCCAGCGTCGCCGCGCTGACCATCTATGACATGTGCAAGGCGGTGGACCGGGGCATGACCATCGACAGCGTTCGGGTGCTGGAGAAGCTCGGCGGCAAGAGCGGCCATTACCAGGCGGATCAGGCATGAAGATCTCGGTGAAGTTTTTCGCTCGCTACCGCGAGGCCCTGGGCATTGACGGGCTGGAGATCGAAGGCGTGTTCCAGCAGGTCGAGGATGTGCGCCAGGCGTTGCTGTCCCGGGACGGGGCCGAGGTATTGGCCGAGCAGAACCTGATGTGCGCCCGCAATGAAGAGCTGTGCCAGCTGGACGAACCCCTGGAAGACGGCGACGAAGTGGCGTTTTTTCCCACGGTGACCGGAGGTTGAGATGGCGATTCGAGTGCAGTCAGCAGCGTTCGATCCCGGGGCTGAAGTCAACGCCATGCACGCCGCGGATACCGGGGTGGGTGCGGTGGTCAGCTTTGTCGGCTACGTGCGCGATTTCAATGATGGGCAGGATGTCCACGGCATGTTTCTTGAGCACTACCCGGGCATGACCGAAAAGGCCCTGGGCAAGATCGCCGCCGAAGCCGAGCAGCGCTGGCCGCTGTTGCAACTGGAAGTGCTGCACCGCATCGGCGCCCTGGAGCCGGGCGAGCCCATTGTGTTTGTCGGTGCGGCCAGTGCCCATCGCCAGGCTGCGTTCGATGCCTGTGTCTTTGTCATGGATTACCTGAAGACCCGGGCGCCGTTCTGGAAAAAGGAAAACACCGCCGACGGCCCGCGCTGGGTGGAAGGCCGCGACAGTGATCACGCGGCGGCCGCGCGCTGGAAAGACTGATCCCCTGATACTTGCCGGCGGCGCCTGAGCCCGCCGCAATCCAACCTGCAATCGACTGCGACTGTTCCCGCCGACCGCTGGGGATAAGTCGTTGCGCGCGCCGTTGACGATATGTACGTAAAAGTCCAGTATGGATTAACAAGTACAAATAAAGCGTCGCCTGTTTCTCCTCTTCTTTCTGTCTTGCCAAACCAACAACAACCCGCGAGAGAACGAACATGAAAAAACTCCCCCTGATCAGTGGCCTGGCCTTGAGCCTGTTGGCGTGCAGCAGCCTGTTCGCGGCCGAAAAGACCCTGCGCCTGGGCATCGAGGCGGCGTACCCGCCATTTGCCTTCAAGACCGCCGAGGGCAAGATCGGTGGTTTCGACTACGACATCGGCAATGCCCTGTGCGCGCAGATGCAGGTCAAGTGCGAGTGGATCGAGGGCGAGTTCGACGGCCTGATTCCTTCGCTGAAGGTGAAGAAGATCGACGCTGCGCTGTCCTCCATGACCATTACCGCCGAGCGCCGCAAATCCGTGGATTTCACCCACAAGTACTACTTCACGTCGTCGCGCCTGGTGATGAAGAAGGGCGCCGAGGTGGACGACCAGTACGCCAGCCTCAAGGGCAAGACCGTGGGCGTGCAGCGCTCCACCACCACCGACCGCTATGCCACGGAGGTGTTCGAGCCCAAGGGCATCAAGGTGGTGCGCTACAGCAACAACGAGGAGATCTACATGGACCTGGCGGCCGGGCGCCTGGACGCGATCTTTGCCGACAGCATTCCGCTGGCCGACTTTCTGTCGATGCCCCGGGGGGCCGCCTACGCCTTTGTCGGGCCTGAGCTCAAAGATCCGAAGTACGTCGGCGAGGGCGCCGGGATTGCCGTGCGCAAGGGCAACAGTGAACTGGTGGGCGAGTTGAACAAGGCCATCGATGATATTCGGGCCAATGGTGAATATCAGAAGATCCAGGCCAAGTACTTCAAGTCGGATATCTATGGGGATTGAGACATTGTGGCGTTCTTGAGGACGCCTTCGCGAGCGAGCTCGCTCCTACAGGTGTTGTGCAATTCCGCGTAGGAGCGAGCTTGCTCGTGAACCTTTATTGTCCCTTCAATTCTTTCAGGTGCTTGTACACCGTCGCCCGGCCCATGTTCAGCACGTTGGCCACGTAGTTGGAGGCGCTCTTGCCCTTGAAGGCGCCCTCGGCGTGCAGCGCCAGCACCAGTTCGCGCTTGTGATCGCGGGTCAGCAGGTTCAGCCCCAGCTGGCGCTCGCGCAGCCAGTTGTGCAGGAAGGTGTTGATCCGCTCCTGCCAGTCATCGCGAAACAGCGAGTCGGGCTGGGGAATCAGTTTGCTCGGCGACAGAAACAGGTCCAGCGCCGCCTTGGCGTTTTCGAACAGCGAGATGTTCAGGTTGATGCACAGCACCGCCTGGGGCTGGCCCTGGCTGTCGCGCAGCACGCTGCTGAGGCTGCGGATCTTCTGTCCGTCCCAGTTGAGCTTTTCATAGGGGCCGATGTTGCGTTCGTCGCGGTCGCCGCTGAGCAGGTCTTCCAGGGCTGCGTCGTCGCCCACTTCGCGTTTGGACAGGTTGTTGGCGATGTAGTCGATCTTCTGTGTACGCAGGTCGTGGAGCACCACCTCGGCATGGGGGAAGAACAGGGTGGCAATGGCATCGGCAATCGCCCGGAAATTGTCCAGGGCAGGGTCCTTTGCAGGTGAGGTCATGGTCGTACTCCAGGCAGCTTCAGCGCCCGCCGGCAGCGGGCGCTGGGAGTGTGCCGCAATCGTTGGGGGCGCCTCAACCGGTGGTTCGGTCGAGGCGGGCCGGGGAGAGCATGGCAGTCGTGAGGCCGAAGCGGGTCAGGTGTTCCGGCAAGGGGGCACCTCGCACCAGGGCGGCGCTGGCCTGGCCCATGGCCGGCGAGGTCTGGATACCGTAGCCGCCCTGGCCGGCAACCCAGAACAGCCCCGGAACCTGCAGGTCGAAACCGGCCAGCAGATCGCCGTCGCTGACAAAGCTGCGCAGCCCGGCCCAGGTCCGGGTCGGACGACGGATGCTCAGGGTGGTGGCTTCTTCGATCTGGTGGATACCCAGGGCAATGTCCAGTTCTTCGGGTTGCACATCGTGGGGTTCAACCGGATCGGCATTGGCCGGTGAGCCGAGGAACATGCCGGCGTCGGGCTTCATGTAGAAGGATTCATCCAGGCTCACCAGCATTGGCCAGTGGTGAAAGTCCAGGCCTTCGGCGGCGGCGAAGATGAAAGCCGCGCGGCGCTTGGGCTGCAGGCCCAGGGCGCGGGCTCCGGCCATTGTGCCGATGTGGTCGGCCCAGGCCCCGGCGGCATTGATCAACACCGGCGCACTGAACGCCTGAGCGGCCGTTCGCACCTGCCACTGCCCTTGGCTGTCGCGCTCGATCCCCAGCACTTCATGGTCGGTGCAGACCTGGCCCTGGTTGCGGCGGATGCCCCGCAGGTAGCCCTGGTGCAGGGCGTCGGTGTCGATATCGCTGGCGCTGGGGTCGTAGAGCGCGCCATGGACCTTTTCCCGGCGCAGGATCGGCAGGCGCGCGCAGGCTTCGTCGGCGCTCAGCAGTTGCATCTCCGGCACCGTGGCCCTGGCGCTCAGGTACTGGTTGTTCAGCTCGGCCGGATCACCGTTGAAGTCCACGGTCATTTCACCCCGCGGGGTCAGCAGCGGGTGCTCGCAGAAACCCTGCGGCGGGTGGTCGAAGAAGGCCCGGCTGGCCAGGGTCAGGGCGCGCACCTGGGCGGTGCCGTAGGCGGCGGTATAGAGCGCCGCGGAGCGGCCGGTGGAGTGATAGGCGGGATGGGATTCACGTTCCAGCACAACCACCCGGCCATGGGGCGACAGCCAGTAGCCGGTGGACGCGCCGGCGATACCGCCGCCAATGATGATGAAATCTGCCTGGATCATTCGAAGCTCCGCAATAGGGGCGAGCAGCAGTGGTTACTGCGCGCGCCGCAGGTGGTACAGGGCATTGGCCAGGGCGATGTCTTCCAGGCCCAGGCCGATGGAACGGAAGAACACCGGGCGTTCGGCATCCGGGAGCGGGGCCTGTTCGCTGAGCAGCTCCGGCAGGTCGCCGAGAATCGCCGCACTGTCCCAGCCGTGCTGTTCGCTGGCGATCAGCATTTCACCGGCGCAGCCCGGTGTGGTGCGCCGGTAGTCGCAGTAGACCTGCATCTGTGCCAGGGCCGCGGGCGGCACTTCGTGGGCCCGTGGCGCATTGGTGCTGATGGAGGTGATCAGCGCCGGCTTGCCGAGGCTGCTCGGATCCAGCACGGGTCCGGCGGACGAGGTGCAGAGCATGATCACGTCGGCGCCCTCGGTGGCGTCCTCAAGCCGGGCCACCAGTTGCAAGCGCGGGTCGAGGGCTTGCAGGCGGGCAAGCTCCGCGGCGGGCTTGTTCGCCAGGCTCGGGGAGTAGAGGCGGATGCTCTGCCAGGGGCGCAGGTTTTGCACATAGCGCAAGTGCGCCTGGGCCACCGCGCCGCTACCGATGATTGCCAGGTGCCGGGTTGTGGGGGGCGCCAGGGCGTCGACCGCGACCGCTGTGGTGGCCGCGGTACGGGCGGTGGTCAGTTCGGCGGCGTCGCACAGCAGCAACGGCTGGCCGCTGTCCATGGACATCAGCAACGTCCAGGCGGTGACCAGCGCGCCTTCGGTACGGACGATGTAGGGCGAGGTCTTGACCCCGTACACCCGGTCTTCGGCCAGCACCCCCAGGTAATTGATGAAGTCGCCGGCCCCCTGGGGAAACTCCACCAGTTGCTGCGCCGGTTGCACGGCGAGCCCGGCAGCCAGGTCGCGGAACAGTTTGCGCAGGATCTGCGGCACGTCGATGCGTTCGAGCAATTGACGGGCCTCGGGGCGGGCAATCACGTAAGGCGTGCTGGACATGCAAGGGTTCCCAGGATTTAAACTAATTTGTCTATTATGGACTTTTAGTTTTGGCGGGCAATATCCAGGCGAAAAAAAACGCAGCCTGTGGTCGGGCTGCGTTTCTTCAGGTTGCCGGGGCGCCGCGGGTGTGCCGGCCGTCAGGCTTGCGGGCGTTTGCGCTCCACCGGGCGCAGCAGTTCGGCGGGCGGCATCTCGCAGCTGATCTTGCGGCCCAGCAGGGCTTCGATCGATGGCAGCTGGTAGGAGTCGTCTTCGCCGGCGAAGCTGATGGATACGCCGTCGGCACCGGCGCGACCGGTCCGGCCGATGCGGTGCACGTAGTCGTCCGGCACTTCCGGCAGGGTGAAGTTGATCACGTGGCTGATGCCGTCGATGTGGATGCCGCGGCCGGCCACGTCGGTGGCCACCAGGACCCGGATCTTGCCTTCGCGGAAGCCTTCCAGGGTCTTGATCCGCTTGTGCTGCGGCACGTCGCCGGACAGCTGGGCGGCGTTCACCCCATCGCGTACCAGGCGTTCCTCGATGCGTCGCACTTCATCCTTGCGGTTGGCGAAGACCATCACCCGTTCCCAGCCGTTGTCGGTGACCAGGTTGTACAGCAGCTTGTACTTGTCGGCGCCGGCCACGGCATAGATGTGCTGTTCGACGTTGGCGTTGGCGACGTTCTCGGCTTCGATCTCGACGATGGCCGGGTCGGTGGTCCATTGCTTGGCCAGGTTCATCACGTCTTCGGTGAAGGTGGCGGAGAACAGCAGGGTCTGGCGCTCGCTCTTGGGAGGTGTCTGGCGAATGATCTGCCGTACCTGCGGGATGAAGCCCATGTCGAGCATGCGGTCGGCTTCGTCCAGCACCATCACTTCGACCATGTCCAGGTGCACGTCGCCGCGCTGGTTGAAGTCCAGCAGGCGGCCCGGGGTGGCGACCAGGATGTCGCAGTGGCGCGCTTCCAGGTGCTTGAGCTGCTTGTCGAAATCCATGCCGCCAACGAAGGTCATGACGTTGAGGCCGGTGTACTTGGTCAGCGCCGCGGCGTCCTTGGCGATCTGTACCACCAGCTCCCGGGTCGGAGCGATGATCAGCGCCCGTGGTTCGCCCATGTAGCGCTCCTTGGGCGGCGGGGTCTGCAGCAGCTGGGTGATGATCGACACCAGGAATGCGGCGGTCTTGCCGGTACCGGTCTGGGCCCGGCCGATGGCGTCCTTGCCCGCCAGGGTATAGCCCAGCACCTGGGCCTGGATTGGCGTGCAATAGGGAAAGCCCAGGTCCTGGATGGCGTGCATCAGTTCCGGAGCGAGCTTGAAGTCGTGGAAGCGGGTCTTGCCTTCCTGGGGTTCGACCACGAAGTCTTCGAGTTTCCAGGTGCTGACCGGCGGTTTCGGCGCGCGCGGGCGACGCGGCTGCTCAGCTTTGGGTTGCTCGGCCTTGGGCTTCTCTTGGCGTGGGGCTTTGGGAGCGGAAGGGGTGGCCGGTGTGTTCACCGGTTCTTTTTTAGCTGCGGTAGCGGGTGCGCTCCGTTCCGGCTGACGGCCGTCATGACGGCTGCTGGAACTGGGGGAGGGGGCACTGGGGCTTGGCGCGAGCGGCTCAGCCTCGCTTTTACCGAAGATTTTCTTGAGTGCTTTGAGCACGGTCATCTCATCAATTGGTTAAGGAATGTACGCCGGCCAGTGTAATGCAAGAAGCGGGCGCGGCGTAGTCTGTTGCTCGCCGGGGGCACGGCGCGCGGATTTTCTAGCGCAAGCGCTCGCTCAGCCAGGTGCCGATGTCGCGGATTTCCTCTGGTAACACCTCGTGTTCCATTGGGTATTCCTGCCATGTCACGGTGACACCATGCTGCTTCAGGTACTCATAAGCGGTACGGCCCATGGCGTTCTGCACCACTTCGTCGTACTGGCCGTGCAGGCAAAGCACCGGAATCCGCTGTTGGCTGGCCGATAGTTGCAGTTCATCGCTGAAGGTCGGGGCATAGGTGGACAGGGCAAGTACGCCACCCAATGGACCCTGCCATTTGAGGAAGGCGGTGTGCAGTACAACGGCGCCACCCTGGGAGAAACCGGCGAGGAAAATTCGCGATGCGTCTATTCCGCTGGTGCGTTGTTCTTCGATCAGTCTGATGACCTCGTCAGACGATTCCTCGAGCTGTTCACGGCTTATGGCGCGGGCCGGGTTCATGGCCAGAATGTCGTACCAGCTGGGCATGGCATATCCGCCATTGATGGTCACTGCCCGGGTCGGCGCCTGGGGCAATACGAAGCGCGTGCTCAGCAGGGTTTCCTGCAGCATCTCGGCTACCGGCAGGAAGTCGTAACGGTCCGCTCCCAGGCCGTGAAGCCAGATCACACAGGCATCTGCGGGCTTGCTGGGCTGAAGAATCAAGGGCTCGGTCATGGCTGCTCCATTTGTGTGCGTGCGCGCTGATTGAGTGCGTGAGTGAAGGGCGCGCCCGGTTGATCGGTGAAGAAGATGTCGCACGGTTGAACGTTTTACTGTTGACCACTGGCTGAAACGCTTTAGCCGGGACTGTGGTACGGGCTTTGCTATGGCTCAGAAAGAGGAGTCCAGGTGAAAGCCCTGTCCGCCGGCGGTAACACTAACAGGCTACCGCAGGCGATGGGATAGCCAGCCTCCTCTGATGAAGGTTCGCCACTGGCCGCTACGGGCTTTGCGAACTGCGAAGGGCTACAGCCCGTTTGGCCGATTGGTGAGATGTAGGCTCCCTATTACGTGGATTTCTCCTACTAGACTCATAGCTAAGGTCTTACGCCGCTTGACCCCATAAAAAAGCCGACACGGGTCAACAGCGCCTCATGAGGGTGCGGCAGGACTCAAGCTCCGACACAACAAGAGCAAAATTGGAGGTTTGAATGAAGATGTTGAAATCCACCCTGGCTGCCGTCACGGCAGCAACGGTGCTGGGTATGAGCGGTTTCGCACAGGCGGGTGCGACCCTCGATGCAGTACAGAAGAAAGGATTCGTGCAATGCGGCGTCAGTGACGGTTTGCCGGGCTTCTCGGTACCGGATGCCACCGGCAAGATCCTCGGCATCGATGCCGACGTTTGCCGCGCGGTGGCGGCTGCGGTGTTCGGCGATGCGACCAAGGTCAAGTTCAGCCAGTTGAACGCCAAGGAGCGCTTCACTGCGCTGCAGTCCGGCGAGATCGACGTGCTGTCGCGCAACACCACCTGGACCAGTTCCCGCGATGCGGGCATGGGCCTGGTGTTCGCCGGCGTCACCTATTACGACGGCATCGGTTTCCTGGTGAACAAAAAACTGGGCGTAAAAAGCGCCAAAGAGCTGGACGGTGCGACTATCTGTATTCAAGCCGGTACTACTACCGAACTGAACGTGTCGGACTACTTCCGCGGCAATGGTCTGAAATACACCCCGATCACTTTCGATACCTCTGACGAAAGCGCCAAGTCCCTGGAGTCCGGGCGTTGCGACGTACTGACCTCCGACAAATCCCAGCTCTACGCACAGCGCAGCAAGCTGGCAACCCCTACCGACTATGTCGTTCTGCCGGAAACCATCTCCAAGGAGCCCCTGGGTCCGGTGGTGCGCAAGGGCGACGAAGAGTGGTTCAGCATCGTCAAGTGGACCCTGTTCGCCATGCTCAACGCCGAAGAGGCGGGCGTCACCTCGAAGAACGTCGAGGCTGAAGCCAAATCCACCAAGAACCCTGATGTTGCACGTCTGCTGGGCGCGGACGGTGAATACGGCAAAGACCTGAAACTGCCGAAGGACTGGGTGGTGCAGATCGTCAAGCAAGTAGGTAACTACGGTGAAGTGTTCGAGAAAAACCTCGGCAAGAGCACGCCACTGGCCATCGACCGCGGCCTGAACGCGCTGTGGAACAACGGCGGCATCCAATACGCACCACCTGTGCGCTGATGGTTCTATCACCCGGCGGGCCAACCGCCGGGTGATGTTCTGTTCCATTATTCCTGGGGCACTTCATGCAAAATACAATCGGCGCACCCAAGCAGAGGCTCAGCCTCAGCGATCCCCGTGTGCGCGCCTGGCTGTTCCAGATCATCACCCTGGTGGCGGTGGTTTCGCTGGGCTGGTTTCTGTTCGACAACACGCAAACCAACCTCCAGCACCGAGGGATCACCTCGGGTTTCGACTTTCTCGAGCGCAGCGCCGGGTTCGGCATCGCGCAACACCTGATTGCCTACACCGAAGCGGACAGTTATGCCCGGGTGTTCGTCATCGGCCTGCTCAACACCCTGCTGGTGACCTTTATCGGGGTGATCCTCGCGACCCTGCTGGGGTTCATCATCGGTGTGGCGCGGCTATCGCCGAACTGGATCATCAGCAAGCTGGCGACGGTGTATGTGGAAGTGTTCCGCAACATTCCGCCGCTGCTGCAGATCCTGTTCTGGTACTTCGCGGTATTCCTGACCATGCCGGGGCCGCGCAACAGCCACAACTTCGGCGATATGTTCTTTGTCAGCAGCCGCGGCCTGAACATGCCGGCGGCGCAGATGGCCCCCGGTTTCTGGGCGTTTGTCGCAAGCCTGGTCCTGGCCATCGGCGCCATTGGGCTGATGTGCCGCTGGGCCAATCGGCGCTTTGAGGCCACCGGCGTGCCTTTTCACAAGTTCTGGAGCGGCCTGGGCCTGCTGTTGGTGATTCCCGCGTTGTGCACGCTGATCTTTGGCTCGCCGGTGCACTGGGAGATGCCGAAGCTGGCGGGGTTCAACTTCGTCGGCGGCTGGGTGCTGATTCCCGAGTTGCTGGCCCTGACCCTGGCCCTGACTGTCTACACCGCGGCGTTCATCGCCGAGATCGTGCGGTCCGGGATCAAGTCGGTGAGCCACGGCCAGACCGAGGCGGCCCGCTCCCTGGGGCTGCGCAACGGCCCGACCCTGCGCAAGGTGATCATTCCCCAGGCCCTGCGGGTGATCATTCCGCCGCTGACCAGCCAATACCTGAACCTGGCGAAGAACTCTTCCCTGGCCGCCGGTATCGGCTACCCGGAAATGGTTTCGCTGTTCGCCGGCACGGTGCTCAACCAGACCGGCCAGGCCATTGAAGTCATTGCCATCACCATGAGCGTATACCTGGCGATCAGCATCAGCATTTCCCTGCTGATGAACTGGTACAACAAGCGCATTGCGCTGATCGAGCGGTGAGGAAGCGCCCATGACGACTCATACCTTCAAGCCCGATATGCCGCCGCCCAGCCGCAGTATCGGCGTGCTGGCGTGGATGCGCGCCAACATGTTCTCCAACTGGCTCAATACCCTGTTGACCCTGTTTGCCTTCTACCTGATCTACCTGGTGGTGCCGCCGCTGCTGCATTGGGCGATTCTCGACGCCAACTGGGTCGGTACCTCTCGCGCCGACTGCACCAGGGGCGGCGCCTGCTGGGTGTTCATCCAGCAGCGCTTCGGCCAGTTCATGTACGGCTACTACCCGCTGGAACTGCGCTGGCGAGTGGACCTGAGCGTGTGGCTGGCGGTGATCGGTGCCGCACCGTTGTTCATCTCGCGCTTCCCGCGCAAGGCGATCTACGGGCTGTGCTTCCTGGTGGGTTACCCGATCATTGCCTACAGCCTGTTGCACGGCGGTTACCTGGGCCTGAGCACGGTGGCCACCAGCCAGTGGGGTGGCCTGATGCTGACCCTGGTGATTGCCACCGTGGGCATCGCCGGGGCACTGCCGCTGGGAATCCTGCTGGCATTGGGAAGGCGCTCCAACCTGCCGGCGATCCGCGTGGTCTGCGTGACCTTCATCGAGTTCTGGCGCGGCGTGCCGCTGATCACCGTGCTGTTCATGTCCTCGGTGATGCTGCCGCTGTTCCTGCCCGAAGGCATGAACTTCGACAAGCTGTTGCGTGCGCTGATCGGGGTGATCCTGTTCCAGTCGGCCTATGTGGCCGAGGTGGTGCGGGGTGGCTTGCAGGCCATTCCCAAGGGCCAGTACGAAGCGGCTGCGGCCATGGGCCTGGGCTACTGGCGTGCCATGGGGCTGGTGATTCTGCCGCAGGCCCTGAAGCTGGTGATTCCCGGCATCGTCAACACCTTCATCGCCCTGTTCAAGGACACCAGCCTGGTGATCATCATTGGCCTGTTCGACCTGCTCAACAGCGTCAAGCAAGCCGCCGCCGACCCCAAATGGCTTGGCATGGCCACCGAAGGCTATGTCTTCGCGGCCCTGGTGTTCTGGATTTTCTGTTTTGGTATGTCCCGCTACTCCATGCACCTGGAGCGTAAGTTGGACACAGGCCACAAGCGTTAGGAGTATCTCCATGAGTCAAGCGAGCAAAAAGCCTGTGGGCCCTGAAGGCATTATTCAGATGCAGGGTGTGAACAAGTGGTACGGCCAGTTCCACGTGTTGAAGGACATCAACCTCAACGTCCGCCAAGGCGAGCGCATTGTCCTGTGCGGGCCTTCGGGGTCGGGCAAATCCACCACCATCCGCTGCCTCAACCGCCTGGAAGAACACCAGCAGGGGCGCATCGTGGTGGACGGCGTGGAACTGACCAACGACCTCAAGCAGATCGAGGCCATTCGCCGGGAAGTGGGCATGGTGTTCCAGCACTTCAACCTGTTCCCGCACCTGACCATTTTGCAGAACTGCACGTTGGCGCCGATGTGGGTACGCAAGATGCCCAAGCGCAAGGCCGAGGAAATCGCCATGCATTACCTGGAGCGAGTGCGCATTCCGGAGCAGGCCAACAAGTACCCTGGCCAGCTCTCCGGTGGCCAGCAGCAACGGGTGGCGATTGCCCGGGCGTTGTGCATGAAGCCCAAGATCATGCTCTTTGACGAGCCCACCTCGGCCCTCGACCCGGAGATGGTCAAGGAGGTGCTGGACACCATGATCGGCCTGGCCGAAGACGGCATGACCATGCTCTGCGTGACCCACGAAATGGGCTTTGCCCGCACCGTGGCCAACCGGGTGATCTTCATGGACAAGGGCGAGATCGTCGAGCAGGCGGCGCCCAACGACTTCTTCGACAACCCGCAGAACGACCGTACCAAGCTGTTCCTGAGCCAGATCCTGCATTGATGCTGCAGCGGGGCCTGCGCTGACGATAAACCCGGACTGGCTCCGGGTTTATTTTTGCCCGGCGTTCAACGGCCGGCAGCGCCGAGCTGTGGCTCGGGTTGGTCGCTCAAGGCTGAGGGCGCCAGTTGCGGTTCGCTGAGCTCCAGTACGTCCTTCATCAACTGCGGGTGGCGATCCAGCAGGCGCATCAGCATGTACAGCGGCTGGGGCGCGCCGACTTCGCCGCGCTCGTAACGGGAAAAGGCATTGTGCCCGCCACCCGACAGCAGTTTGACCGCTTCCTTCTGCGAGAGGTGCAGCTTGCGGCGGATGCGCTTCATGTCGGCGGCGACGCTCTGCCGGTACTCCTCCAGCAATTGGTCGCCCGCGGCGGCGTAACGTTCTGCGCTCGGTGCGTCGAATTCGATTTCATCGCATTCCTGGCATTCCCAACCCGCCAGGCCATGGAGGTGACGCTGCAGGTGCCGGTAGTCGATGAGCTCGCTGCGCTGCTCGAACGCCAGCATGCCGGTGGGAGCGCCGCAGCTGTAGCACTGTTGTCGTTTCATGCTTGTGCCTCCTTGAAGGAGATCACTGGAGGCCCTATGCCGGGGCGCTGGGTGATCTTGATGTAGAGCGTCCGGTTATCGATGCCGGTGTAATACACGTCCTGCCACACCCGGTGATCGTGATAGGTGGTCATCGATTTGTAGAGCATGCTGCCCTGGAGTCCGGCTATCACTCGTTGCATGGCCGCCAAGGACAATCCGAGTTCCTTGCCACAGAGCAACGCGCTTCGAGTGAAGGCTTGCGCCCCTTGCCGAACGACCTGTGCCTTGATCAGCGACAGGTCATAGTGAGGTGTTTTCTTTTCCATGAGACACCCTTGAGGCTTGATTTAAATTACCCTTATAGGGTTTTTTGTCAAGGCCTGGCTGAAATGGCGAAAGTGCCTGCTCCAGCCTAAAACGTTGAACTCTGGGAAAGGTCTGAATACCATGCCAGGCAATTCGTCCGATGATTGGATGAAAGAGTGAGTTCAATGAGCGAAATATCCCCCCTGATCAAACGTTCCCTGGTCGACCAGGCCCTGGAGCAACTGCGCCTGCGCATCACCAATGGCGCCTGGGTCGTGGGCCAGCGCCTGCCCACCGAACCGGAACTGGCCAGTGAGCTGGGCATCAGCCGCAACACCGTGCGCGAGGCCCTGCGGGTACTGGCGTTTTCCGGGCTGATCGAGATCCGCCAGGGTGACGGCAGTTACCTGCGGGCGGTGGCCGATCCCTTGGACATGCTCCAGGCACTGTCCCAGTGCTCCCTGGAGCAGGCCCGGGAAACCCGCCACATTCTGGAAGTGGAGGCCGTCGGCCTGGCCGCCCTGCGCCGCACCGACGAGGACCTGCACGCCCTGAGCGATGCGCTGGCCGTCAGCGGCGGGCACTTTCATGGCGACCTGGAAAGCTACATCGCCTGCGACCTGGTGTTTCACCAGCGCCTGGTGGACGCCGCCCACAACCCGACCCTCAGCCAGCTGTATCGCTATTTCTCCAGCGTGGTCGGCGCCCAGTTGCGCCAGACCCTGACCGTGACCCCCAGGCGTCAGGAAATCTTCGATCGGCACCAGCACCTGCTGGATGCCATCGAGCAACGCGACCCCGAACGAGCCAAGAACATTTCCCGCCAGCTGATCAACGAATCCTGAGTCCGAGACCTCCATGTCCAATCAAACGGTACCTGCGAATACCCCGTCCTCGCCTCGGCGTTCCGCCGAGCTCGAAGAGCTGCTGATCGACGCCGAGGCTGATGATGAAGAGGTGCAGCAGGCTCCACCGCCTCTGCAGCGCCCCTGGCTGTTGCTGCTGGGGCTGATCCTGGTGGCGCTGAACCTGCGTCCGGCGCTGTCGAGCATGGCGCCACTGCTCAGTGATGTGTCGCAGCACCTGGGGCTATCGGCCGCCAAGGCCGGGCTGCTGACTACCTTGCCGGTGCTGTGCCTGGGGCTGTTCGCGCCTTTGGCGCCGCTGCTGGCCCGGCGCTTCGGCGCCGAGCGGGTGGTGCTGGGCATCCTCATGACCCTGGCCCTGGGCATTGTGCTGCGCAGTTCCTTCGGTGAGGTCGGAGTGTTTGCCGGGAGCATCCTGGCCGGCGCCAGCATCGGCGTGATCGGGGTGCTGCTGCCGGGTATCGTCAAGCGTGACTTCGCCCGGCACGCGGGCACCATGACCGGGGTCTACACCATGGCCCTGTGCCTGGGCGCGGCGATGGCGGCGGGGGCCACGGTACCTCTGAGCCAGCATTTCGGGGGCAGTTGGGCCATGGGGCTGGGCTTCTGGGTGGTGCCGGCGCTGGTGGCGGCCCTGTTCTGGTTGCCTCAGGTGGGGCACAAGCACGGTGCTCACCATGTGGCCTTTCGCGTGCGCGGCCTGTTGCGGGACCGCCTGGCCTGGCAGGTAACCCTGTACATGGGCCTGCAATCCTCCCTGGCGTACATCGTGTTTGGCTGGTTGCCGTCGATCCTGATCGGCCGTGGGCTGACCCCGACCCAGGCCGGGCTGGTGCTCTCCGGTTCGGTGATCGTGCAATTGGCCAGTTCTCTGGCGGCGCCCTGGCTGGCGACCCGGGGCAAGGACCAGCGCCTGGCCATCGTGATTGTCATGCTGATGACCCTGGGCGGCCTGTTCGGTTGCCTGTACGCGCCCATCGAGGGCCTGTGGGGCTGGGCGGTCCTGCTGGGCCTGGGGCAGGGTGGCACCTTCAGCCTGGCCCTGACCCTGATCGTGCTGCGCTCCCGGGACCCCCATGTGGCGGCCAACCTGTCGAGCATGGCCCAGGGCATCGGCTACACCCTGGCTTCCATGGGGCCGTTTGCGGTGGGCCTGGTGCACGACTGGACCGGGGGCTGGAACGCTGTGGGCTGGATTTTCGCGGTGTTGGGCTGCGGTGCGATCATTGCCGGGCTGGGCGCCGGTCGTTCGCTGCATGTGCAGGTGCAGAGCGAGAGAATCTGACGGGCCTTGCTTGCGCTATTTGCCCGGTAAATGCCGATAGTGTTCGCCGGGGTTGCGGATTATTGTGCTGCATCCCCCTTGCCCTTTCGGAGTCCGTTCATGAGTGATGCCCATCGCGCCCTGATCACCGAGTTCTATCAGGCTTTCCAGCGCCTGGATGCCGAGGCCATGAGCGCCTGCTACACCGAGGATGTGCTGTTCAGTGACCCGGCGTTCGGCGAGTTGCGCGGGCGTGATGCCGGCGATATGTGGCGCATGCTCACCTCCCGTGCCAAGGACTTTTCCCTGACTTTCGATCAGGTGCGTGCCGACTCGAATTCCGGCGGCGCGCACTGGGTTGCCACCTACCTGTTCAGCCAGACCGGCAATACGGTGATCAACGATATCCAGGCCCGGTTCGTGTTTCGCGACGGCAAGATCTGCGAGCATCACGATCAGTTCGACATGTGGCGTTGGGCGCGCCAGGCCCTGGGCACCAAGGGCCTGCTGCTGGGCTGGACGCCGCTGCTCAAGAATGCTGTTCGAGCCCAGGCGCGCAAGGGGCTCAAGGCCTTCCAGAGCGGTCGCTGAAAGCCATCCTCTGCTAAGATCGCGGCTTGTTATCCACAGGCCTCGATACCTTTTGTGACCAGCCCTCTTTCATCCTCCAGTGCCGAAACGGCGCAGCCTGCCACTGACGCCAAGCCCTGGTTCGTGTATCTGGTGCGGGCGGCCAACGGTGCCCTGTACTGCGGTATCAGCGACGACCCGGTGAAGCGCTTTGCCAAGCACCAGAGCGGCAAGGGCGCGCGTTTCTTTCTCTCCAGCCCGGCGGTGGCGCTGGTCTATACCGAGGCTTGCCGGGACAAGGGCGAAGCCTTGCGCCAGGAGCGGCTGATCAAGAAGCTCAGGAAGAGTGCCAAGGAATGCCTGGTGGCTTCGGCCACCGCCGCGGCATCAATCTGACTGATAGGTTCTCATCAGCCGGATCTGTAGGCCGTCCACGGATTGCGCGCTAAGCTCAGCGCTCTCCCTCTTCCGGCGGACCCCAGCATGTCAGAGTTGATTCTCCACCATTACCCGACCTCTCCCTTTGCGGAAAAAGCCCGCTTGCTGCTGGGTTTCAAGGGGCTGTCCTGGCGCTCGGTGAAGATTTCCCCGGTGATGCCCAAGCCCGACCTGACCGCCCTGACCGGTGGCTATCGCAAGACCCCGGTGTTGCAGGTCGGCGCGGATATCTATTGCGACACGGCCTTGATCGCGCGCCGCCTGGAGCAGGAAAAATCCTCGCCTGCGCTGTTTCCCGAAGGCCAGGAAATGATCAGTGCGGCCTTCGCCGCCTGGGTCGATTCGGTAGTGTTCCAGCACGCGGTGACCCTGGTATTCCAGCCTGAATCCGCAGCCGTGCGTTTCGGCAAGCTGCCGCCGGAAGCGGTCAAGGCCTTCATGGCCGACCGTGCCGGGCTGTTCAGTGGCGGCAGCGCCAGCCGGCTGCCTCTGGAGGTGGCCAAGCATCAGTGGCCGACCCTCATGGCGCGCCTGGAGCAGCAGTTGCAGCGCGAGCCCGGGGACTTCCTGTTTGGCCAACCGTCGATTGCCGATATTGCCCTGGCTCACCCGCTGTGGTTCCTCAAGGGCACGCCGGTGACCGCGCCGCTGGTGGACGACTACCCGGCGGTTGCTGGCTGGCTGGCGCGGGTCCTGGGTTTCGGGCATGGCTCCTTCACCGAAATGAGCGCCGAAGAGGCCCTCGAGGTCTCGCGCAGTGCCACCCCGGCGGCGCTGCCGGATGAACAGTTCGTCGACCCCAACGGCTTCAAGGCGGGCCAGCAGGTGGTGATTGCCGCGACTGACTACGGTGTCGACCCGGTGGCGGGCGAGTTGCTGTTCGCCGGCACTGAAGAGCTGATCCTGCGCCGTGAAGATCCACGTGCCGGAGTGGTCCACGTGCACTTCCCACGGCTGGGCTTTCGCATCCAGGCCCAGTGATGCATATCTGCAGGAGCTGGCTTGCCTGCCAAGGCATTCCCAGAGCGGCCGCCCCCTTCGCCGGCAAGCGAAACGGCTCCTAGGGCTTCAGCGCGGCCATGATTGCGTCGGGGTCGTAGGTGCGGATCAGGGTGCCATTCACGTCCAGGATCGGAATCCCGGCACCGCCCAGGGCGGTGTAGGCCTGGCGTGCCGCGGCGTCTTTCTCGATGTCGAATTCCCGGAAGGGAATGCCCTTCTGATCGAGAAAGCGCCGGGTGGCCTTGCAGTAGCCGCACCAATCGGTGGCGTACAGCACCACCCGGGCATGCTCGCGAGTCTCTTCGCTGACCATTGCCGAAGGGTTGAACAGCCGTTCGATCTTGCCCCAGTGCTGGTAGGTCACCACCACCAGCAGGATCAGCAGGAACTTCTTCAATACCCCCTGGAGCATCAGTTACGGCGCTTGAGCTGGTCGGTCAGCTGGGTTGGCAGGCCCTTGATGATCAGGGTCCCGGCTTCTTCGTCGTACTCGATCTTCGAACCCAGCAGATGGGCCTCGAAACTGATGGACAGGCCCTCGGCGCGACCGGTGAAGCGGCGGAACTGGTTCAGGGTGCGCTTGTCCGCCGGGATCTCCGGCGACAGACCGTAGTCCTTGTTGCGGATGTGATCGTAGAACGCCTTGGGGCGATCCTCGTCGATCAGTTCCGAGAGTTCTTCCAGGCCCATGGGTTCGCCGAGCTTGGCCTGGCTGCTGGCGTAGTCCACCAGGGTCTTGGTCTTCTCCCGGGCCGAGTCTTCCGGCAGGTCCTCGCTTTCCACGAAGTCGCTGAAGGCCTTGAGCAGGGTGCGGGTCTCGCCCGGGCCGTCGACGCCTTCCTGGCAGCCGATGAAGTCGCGGAAATACTCCGAGACCTTCTTGCCGTTCTTACCCTTGATAAAGGAGATGTACTGCTTGGACTGCTTGTTGTTCTGCCATTCGGAGATGTTGATCCGCGCCGCCAGATGCAGCTGGCCCAAGTCCAGGTGACGGGACGGCGTCACGTCCAGCTGGTCGGTCACCGCCACGCCCTCACTGTGGTGCAGCAGGGCGATCGCCAGGTAGTCGGTCATGCCTTGCTGGTAGTGGGCGAACAGTACGTGGCCGCCCACCGACAGGTTGGACTCTTCCATCAGCTTCTGCAGATGCTCCACCGCCACCCGGCTGAACGCGGTGAAGTCCTGGCCGCCTTCCAGGTACTCCTTCAGCCAGCCGCTGAAGGGGAACGCACCGGACTCGGGGTGGAACAGGCCCCAGGCTTTGCCCTGTTTGGCGTTATAGCTTTCATTGAGGTCGGCGAGCATGTTCTCGATGGCCGCGGACTCTGCCAGTTCGGAATCGCGGGCGTGCAGGACTGCTGGGCTGCCGTCGGGTTTTTTGTCGATCAGGTGGACGATGCAATGACGGATCGGCATGGGCTTCTCGGCTGATTGAAGGGGGAGGGCGGGCTCCCCGAAAAAGTGCCCAGTGTACCGCACCCGCTGGTTTTGGCGCGGTTTGCCGGGTGATGAACGGCTCCTCGGTAAGGCTTATGCATTTTTTTACCGATTTAGAGCAATAAAGCTGACCAAATGGCTAGGTAGAGGCGGATATTTCCCCGTCTGTGTGCTAGTTTTGCCCCGTCTTACGCGATGTCTCAGCGTTAAGCGTGCATTCAGCATTTGTCGGGTCGAACCAAACCCTGATTTCGGTATCTATAACCCCGATCTGTCGTGGTTGTAACCGGGGTGCCAGATTCACAAGATCTGGCTCGATGGCTGACACTGCACTCTGCAATCCAAATGAATTTGATAGGGAAGGAACACCACAATGGCTATTACTAAAGACCAACTGATCGCTGATATCGCTGAAGCTATCGACGCGCCGAAAACCACCGCGCGTAACGCCCTGGACCAACTGGCTCAGATCGTTGCTGATCAATTGGAAAATGGCGGCGAAATCACTCTGCCAGGTATCGGCAAACTGAAAGTGACCGAGCGTCCTGCCCGTACTGGCCGTAACCCATCGACTGGCGCTGCCATCGAAATCGCTGCCAAGAAAGTTATCAAGCTGGTTGTGGCTAAAGGCCTGACCGACGCTGTTAACAAGTAATACTTGCAGTGAAACCGTGCTCAGAAGTTTTCCGGGCACGGTTTGTGTAACACCGATTCACGCAAGGTGAATCGTCCTTGAATCCCCCGCCTCTCTAGTTCTTCCTCATCCAGCGTTCCTGGCTCCAGGCCTGTTGCTGTGACTTGTCCTTGAAGGTCCAGGCGACGAAGCGGCTCTGTTTCTGCCCCTGGGACATTTCCACCACCTGGCTTTCCAGGGCTCCGGCCTTTTTCAGCGCGCTTTCAATCGCCGGCAGGTTAGAGGCCTTCGACACCAGGGTGCTGAACCACAGTACCTGTTGGCCGACGCTGGCGCTTTCACTGATCAACTGGCTGACAAAGCGGATCTCGCCGCCTTCGCACCAGAGCTCCCGGGCCTGCCCGCCGAAATTCAGCACCGGCAATTTGCGCTTGGGGTCGGCCTTGCCCAGGGCCCGCCATTTACGCTGGCTGCCGCGGGTGGCTTCGTCCAGGGAGGCATGGAAGGGCGGGTTGCACATCGTCAGGTCGAAACGCTCGGTGCTGTCCAGCAGGCCGGTGAGGATCTGCTTGGGATTGCCCTGCTGGCGCAGGCTGATGGCCTTGTTCAAGCCGTTGGCCTGGACAATCGCCTTGGCCGCCGCCAGGGCGGTGCTGTCGATGTCCGAGCCGAGGAACTGCCAGCGGTAGTCGCTGTAGCCGATCAGGGGGTAGATGCAGTTGGCGCCGACCCCGACATCCAGGACGCGCACGGCCGCGCCACGAGGGATTTCACCCTGGTTGTGGCTGGCCAGCAGATCGGCGAGGAAGTGCACATAGTCAGCGCGACCGGGCACTGGCGGGCAGAGGAAGTCCGCCGGAATATCCCAGTGGGCGATGCCGTAGAAGGCCTTGAGCAGGGCCCGGTTGAATACCCGCACGGCGGCCGGGTCGGCAAAATCGATGCTTTCCTTGCCATAGGGATTGAGGATCACGAACTGCCCCAACTCCGGTGTGCTCTTGATCAGTTGCGGGAAGTCGTAACGCCCCTGGTGACGATTGCGCGGATGCAGGCTGGCCTTTTCCCGGGGCGTGGCGGGCTTGGCTGGGGAGGCAGGCTTGGGCTTTTTGCGCGAAGGCTTGGGTGTGCTGGGGGCGGTCATGGGGGATCGATTCGGGGTGGTTCAAAGTGGCGGGCATTGTCCCATATCTTGCGGCGTTGGGGCGGGAGGCTTCGCCGCCGGCAAGCCGGCTCCTGGCAAACCACCGCGTAACGCTTTCGCTGGCTTGCCAGCGAAAGCGATCTGCCGCCAATAAAAAAGGGAGGCCTTTGCGGGCCTCCCTCTTTCACACTGCGCGAATCGCCGTTACAGGCTGGAGATCCGTGCGTGCTGCTCTGCCAGCTTGCCCAGGGCCTGTTCGGCCTCGGCCAGTTTGGCGCGTTCCTTCTCGATCACTTCGGCCGGGGCCTTGTCGACGAAGGACGGGTTGGACAGCTTGCCGCCCACGCGTTGCACTTCGCCTTGCAGGCGCTGGATTTCCTTGTCCAGGCGTGCCAGTTCGGCGCCCTTGTCGATCAGGCCGGCCATGGGCACCAGCACTTCCATCTCGCCCACCAGCGCCGTGGCGGACAGCGGCGCTTCGTCGCCGGCAGCCAGTACGGTGATGGATTCGAGACGGGCCAGCTTCTTCAGCAAGGCTTCGTTCTCGGCCAGGCGACGCTGGTCTTCGGCGCTGACATTCTTCAGGAACAGCGCCAGGGGCTTGCCCGGGCCGATGTTCATTTCCGCGCGAATGTTGCGCGTGCCGAGCATCAGGCCCTTGAGCCATTCGATGTCGTCTTCAGCGCCTTGGTCGATGCGGGTTTCGTTAGCCACCGGCCAAGGTTGCAGCATGATGGTCTTGCCGGTGCTGCCTGCCAACGGCGCCAGGCGCTGCCAGATTTCCTCGGTGATGAACGGCATGAACGGATGCGCCAGGCGCAGCGCCACTTCCAGTACCCGTACCAGGGTGCGACGGGTGCCGCGCTGGCGCTCAACCGGCGAGTTCTCGTCCCACAGCACCGGCTTGGACAGCTCCAGGTACCAGTCGCAGTACTGGTTCCAGATGAACTCGTACAGGGCCTGGGCGGCCAGGTCGAAACGGAACTGGTCGAGTTGGCGGGTGACTTCGGCTTCAGTGCGCTGCAGCTGCGAGATGATCCAGCGGTCCGCCAGGGACAGCTCGTAAGCTTCGCCGTTCTGGCCGCAGTCCTCGCCCTTGTCCAGCACGTAGCGCGCGGCGTTCCAGATCTTGTTGCAGAAGTTGCGGTAACCCTCGACGCGGCCCATGTCGAACTTGATGTCGCGACCAGTGGTGGCCAGGGAGCAGAAGGTGAAACGCAGGGCGTCGGTGCCGTAGCTGGCGATGCCGTCGGCGAATTCGGCGCGGGTCTGCTTCTCGATGGCTTTCTGCAGTTTGGGCTGCATCAGGCCGGTGGTGCGCTTCTGCACCAGGGTTTCCAGGTCAATACCGTCGATGATGTCCAGCGGGTCGAGGACGTTGCCCTTGGACTTGGACATCTTCTGGCCCTGGCCGTCGCGGACCAGGCCGTGCACGTACACGGTCTTGAACGGAACCTGCGGCGTGCCGTCTTCGTTCTTCACCAGGTGCATGGTGAGCATGATCATCCGGGCGACCCAGAAGAAAATGATGTCGAAGCCGGTGACCAGCACGTCGGTGGGGTGGAAGGTCTTGAGGAAGTCGGTCTGCTCCGGCCAGCCCAGGGTGGAGAAGGTCCACAGCCCCGAACTGAACCAGGTGTCGAGCACGTCGTTGTCCTGCTGCAGGGCAACGTCCGGGCCGAGGTTGTGCTTGGCCCGTACTTCCGCTTCGTCGCGGCCGACATAGACCTTGCCCGACTCGTCGTACCAGGCCGGAATGCGGTGGCCCCACCACAGCTGGCGGCTGATGCACCAGTCCTGGATGTCACGCATCCAGGAGAAATACATGTTCTCGTACTGCTTGGGCACGAAGGCGATGCGGCCGTCTTCCACGGCGGCGATGGCAGGTTCTGCCAGCGGCTTGGTGGAGACATACCACTGGTCGGTCAGCCACGGCTCGATGACGGTGCCGGAACGGTCGCCCTTCGGCACTTTCAGCGCGTGATCGTCGACGCTCACCAGCAGGCCGGCGGCGTCGAACGCGGCCACGATCTGCTTGCGTGCTTCGAAGCGGTCCAGGCCCACGTACTCGGCCGGGATCTTGCCGTCGATGTTGTCGTTCAGGCTGCCGTCCAGGTTGAATACCTGGCAGGCCGGCAGTACGGCGGCGTTCTTGTCGAAGATGTTGAGCAGCGGCAGGTTGTGGCGCTTGCCGACTTCATAGTCGTTGAAGTCGTGGGCCGGGGTGATCTTCACGCAGCCGGTGCCGAATTCGGGGTCGCAGTAATCGTCGGCGATGATCGGGATGCGGCGGCCCACCAGGGGCAGCTCGACGAATTTGCCGATCAGGGCCTTGTAGCGCTCGTCTTCAGGGTTCACCGCGACGGCGGAGTCACCGAGCATGGTTTCCGGACGGGTGGTGGCGACGATCAGGTAGTCGTTGCCTTCGGCTGTCTTGGCGCCGTCGGCCAGCGGGTACTTGAGGTTCCACAGGAAACCCTTCTCGTCGTGGTTTTCCACTTCGAGGTCGGAAATCGCCGTGTGCAGCTTGGTATCCCAGTTCACCAGGCGCTTGCCGCGGTAGATCAGGCCGTCTTCGTGCAGGCGCACGAAGGCTTCCTTCACCGCTTCCGAGAGGCCGTCGTCCATGGTGAAGCGCTCGCGGCTCCAGTCCACGGAGGAGCCCAGGCGGCGGATCTGGCGGCTGATGTTGCCCCCGGACTGATCCTTCCATTCCCAGACTTTCTCGAGGAATTTTTCCCGGCCCAGGTCATGGCGATTCTGGCCCTGGGCTTCGATCTGGCGCTCCACCAGCATTTGCGTGGCGATACCGGCGTGGTCGGTGCCCGGCTGCCACAGGGTGTTGCGACCCTGCATGCGGCGGAAACGGATCAGGGCGTCCATGATCGCGTTGTTGAAGCCGTGGCCCATGTGCAGGCTGCCGGTGACGTTCGGCGGCGGGATCATGATGGTGTAGGAGTCGCCCGCGCCTTGCGGGGCGAAGTAGTTCTCGGACTCCCAGGTCTGGTACCAGGAAGTTTCAATGGCGTGCGGCTGGTAGGTCTTATCCATGCGCGGCGGGACCCTATTGGCATTTATTCAGGAAAAGCCGGGAAGTATAGCGGAGGGGGGCGGCAGCAAGCCACCAGCGGCAAGCGACAAGATGGACCGGCCCGGCTTTTGCGTGTGGCTTATGGTTTGCCGCTGGTGGTCGCTGCGAGCAGGCGTTCCAGGCGGGCGTCGAGGCGACGCTTGATCTCGGTTTCGATATGCGGCGCGAAGTCGTCGATCACGTCCTGCATGATCAGTTGTGCGGCAGCGCGCAGTTCGCTGTCCAGGTGCAGCAAGGCATCGGCGTTGTTGCTGGCGGTGGCAGGCTTGGCGACGGGGGCCGCCGCTGCAGGTGCTGGAGCGGGTGTTGCCGCTTGAGCCGGCGCGGGGGTGGCCACTTGCGCCGGGGCTGGCGCGGGTTGCGCCTTGGCGGGTGCGGCAGGAGCGGCTTGGGCAGCGGCCGGCTGCTGGTTGCCCACCATGTCGAACAGCAGGGGAATCTGTACTTCGCTGCTGACGGTCTCGGTCAGCAGTGGCGGTTGCAGGTTTTCATCGCCGAGCAGTTTACGGATCGACTCGAGGTCATCCAGCAGGTGCGCGGGCTTTTGCAGCGGATTGGGAGTGTCCATCGGGTGCTCAGAGTCGCTGTAAACGGTGATCTTGCAGAGGATAGCCCTGTTCGCGATAGAAACGGAAACTCTCGCGGGCCGCCTGACGAATAGCGGGGTCTTCCACCACCACCTCGGCAATCCGGGCAAAACGCGGGGCGAAGGCCGGCACTTTCAGGTCCAGGTTCACCAGCAGGTCATTGTGGGGGCCGGGGTCCTGGCCGAGGCCGAGGACGATCAGGCTTTCGGGTTCGCTTTCCGCCGGGCCGTGGGGGACGAAGGTTTCGCCCTTGAAGCGCCACAGGCGGGCATCGAGCTCGTCCCGTTGCTCTGCATCGCTGCAATGCAGGTAGATGCGGTGGCCCATGCGCCAGGCCTTGTCGGTGAGCTTGCAGGCAAAATCCAGGCGCGCCGCAGGGTCCGCGCTGGGAAGAATATAGAAGTCGACTTTGGTCATTGGGCTTCCTGAGCCGAGGAGGGCGCCGCCTTCATGCGGCGCCCCCTGCGGTCATGGTTTTCAGGCTTTGGCGCGGTCCAGCAGGTATTGGGTCAGCAGGGGGACCGGACGGCCAGTGGCGCCCTTGTCCTTGCCACCGCTGGTCCAGGCAGTGCCGGCGATGTCCAGGTGCGCCCAGTTGAGGTTCTTGGTGAAGCGCGAGAGGAAGCAGGCGGCGGTGATGGTGCCGGCCTTCGGCCCGCCGATGTTGGCGATGTCGGCGAACGGGCTGTCCAGTTGCTCCTGGTACTCGTCGAACAACGGCAGTTGCCAGGCGCGGTCGTCGGCTTGCTGGCCGGCGCTGAGCAGTTGGTCGATCAGTTCGTCGTTGTTGCCCAGCAGGCCCGAAGTATGGGCGCCCAGGGCGACCACGCAGGCACCGGTGAGGGTGGCAATATCGATCACGGCCTGTGGCTTGAAGCGCTCGGAGTAGGTCAGGGCATCGCACAGCACCAGGCGGCCTTCGGCGTCGGTGTTGAGGATCTCCACGGTCTGCCCGCTCATGGTGGTGACGATGTCGCCAGGGCGCGCGGCGCCACCGCTGGGCATGTTCTCGGCGCAGGCCAGGATGCACACCAGGTTGATCGGCAGCTTCAGCTCCAGCACGGCGCGCAGGGTGCCGAATACGCTGGCGGCGCCGCCCATGTCGTACTTCATTTCATCCATGCCGGCGCCCGGCTTGAGGCTGATGCCGCCGGTGTCGAAAGTGATGCCCTTGCCCACCAGGGCGAACGGCTTCTCGGACTTCTTGCCGCCGTTGTACTGCATGACGATCAGGCGTGGCGGCTGGTCGCTGCCCTGGCCCACGGCATAGAACGAGCCCATGCCCAGTTCCTTGATCTTCTTCTCGTCGAGGACCTCGACCTTCAGGCCCTTGAACTCCTTGCCCAGGGCCTTGGCCTGTTCGCCGAGGAAGGTCGGATGGCAGACGTTCGGCGGCAGGTTGCCCAGGTCGCGGGTAAAGGCCATGCCGTTGGCAATGGCTTGGGCATGGGTCACGCCGCGCTGGACTTCGGCTTCGGCGGCCTTGATGGTCAGCAGGGTGATTTTCTTCAGGGCGCGGGGCTCTGCCTTCTGGCTCTTGTAGCGGTCGAAGACATAACCACCGTCCACCAGGGTTTCCGCCAGCAGGCGGGTCTTGCCGTAGCTGTCGCGGCCCTTGACCACGACTTCATCCAGCGCCAGCACGGCGTCGCTGCCGCCCAGGCCCTTGAGGGTGGTGAGCACGCCGCTGATGATCTTGCGGAACGGGCGGTCGCCCAGTTCGCCGTCCTTGCCGGTGCCTACCAGCAGCACCCGCTCGGCCTTGAGCTTGGCCACGCCGTGCAGCAGCAGGCTCTGGCCGACCTTGCCGGCCAGGTCGCCGCGCTTGAGTACGGCGCTGATGGCGCCGCCGCTGAGTTCGTCGAGTTGCTTGGCAACGCTGCCGAGTTTGCGGCCTTCGCCGACGGCGACCACCAGGGTGGCGGTCTTCAACGTTTCCGGGCTAACGCTTTTTACAACCAGTTCCATGTCTGGGTCCCTGAATAAATGGTCAAAGAGCGCAGGAGGCTGTCCTGCGCCGAGCTTATCTATATAGAAGAAGACGCCGCATGCTGCCGACGACAAAGCCGCCAGTTTGAACCTCGCCGGTCGCGGCTGACAACCCTCGCATGGGCCAGTTTCGGCGCATTAGAGCGCTGGGTGAGCATCCTCCGTGACAGGCGCGCGCAATCACAGGATAATGCGCCATCTTTTTTCGGCGGCCCTGCGTCTGGGGCCGGCTCGATACGTTTGCTTGTTCGGCCGCCTTAGCCTGACAACCCTGGAGTGTCTGGTTTGATCGTCTTTCGTTATCTGTCCCGCGAAATCCTGCTGACCCTGAGTGCCGTGAGCGCGGTATTGCTGGTCATCATCATGAGCGGGCGCTTCGTCAAGTTCCTCGCGCAAGCCGCCTCGGGGGCCCTGGATCCGGGCTCGCTGTTCCTGATCATGGGTTTTCGCCTGCCGGGCTTCTTGCAACTGATCCTGCCCCTGGGGCTGTTCCTCGGCATTCTCCTGGCTTACGGCCGGCTCTATCTCGAAAGCGAGATGACCGTGCTGTCGGCCACCGGCATGAGCCAGCAGCGCCTGTTGGGCATGACCATGATCCCGGCGGCCCTGGTGGCCCTGCTGGTGGCCTGGCTGAGCCTGAGCCTGGCGCCCCAGGGTGCCAACCAGTTCCAGCTTTTGCTGAACAAGCAGGATGCCCTGACCGAGTTCGACACGCTGGTGGCCGGGCGCTTCCAGGCGCTCAACGACGGTACCCGGGTCACCTACACCGAGCAGTTGTCCGAAGACCGGGCCAACCTGGGCGGCGTGTTCATTTCCGAGAAACGCCTGGGCCAGCAGAAAAAGGACGAGGGCATTTCGGTGCTGGTGGCCGAGAAGGGCCATCAGGACATTCGCCCCGACGGCAATCGCTACCTGATCCTGGAAAACGGCTATCGCTATGACGGCAACCCGGGCGAGGCCAACTACCGGGTGATCAAGTACGACACCTACGGTGTTTTGCTGGAACGTCCGGACGTCAGCGACGAAGTCACCGATCGCGACGCCATGCCGACCTCCCAACTGATCGGCAAGGATGACCTGCGGGCACGTGCCGAGCTGCAATGGCGCCTGTCCCTGCCATTGCTGGTGTTTATCGTGACCTTGATGGCGGTGCCGTTGTCCCGGGTCAACCCGCGCCAGGGTCGCTTCCTCAAGCTGATCCCGGCGATCCTGCTGTACATGGCCTACCTGACCATCCTGATCGCCGTGCGCGGTGCACTGGAGAAGGGCAAGATTTCCCCGGCCCTGGGGCTGTGGTGGGTGCACCTACTGTTTCTGTTGATCGGCCTCGGCCTCATGTATTGGGAGCCGATGCGCTTGAAAATGGCGAGTCGTCGCAGCGTGAAGGAGATGGCTCGTGGTTAAGCTCGATCGCTACATCGGTAGCAGTGTGTTCATGGCTATCCTGGCGGTCCTGGGGATCATCCTCGGGCTGGCCTCGCTGTTTGCCTTCATCGATGAGATGGGGGCTGTCAACGAAACGTATACCGTGGTGGATGTAATGAGCTACGTGGCTCTCACTGCGCCGCGTCGGGTCTATGAAATGCTGCCCATGGCAGCCCTGATCGGCTGCCTGATCGGCCTTGGCAGCCTGGCCAGTAACAGCGAGTTGACCATCATGCGCGCGGCCGGTGTATCGGTGGGCCGTATTGTCTGGGCGGTCATGAAACCCATGCTGGTGCTGATGCTGGTGGGCGTGCTGGTGGGCGAATACGTAGCGCCGGCCACCGAGACCCAGGCCCAGGCCAGTCGGGCCCTGGCCCAGGGTTCCGGCGATGCCCAGAGTTCCAAGCACGGCCTGTGGCACCGCCAGGGCGATGAATTCATCCATATCAACGCAGTGCAGCCCAATGGCCTGCTCTATGGCGTGACCCGCTACCACTTCGATGACCAGCGCCACATGCTGTCGTCGAGCTTTGCCCGCCAGGCCCGTTTCCACGAGGACTACTGGCAGCTGACGGATGTCACCACCACCTACTTCCGCGACGGTCATACCGAAGTCATCAGCGTGCCCGGCGAACGTTGGGATGTGGCCTTGAGCCCGCAACTGCTGAGCACTGTGGTGATGGCGCCGGAATCCCTGTCCATCAGCGGCCTGTGGGGCTACATCCACTACCTGGCCGACCAGGGCCTGAACAACGGTCGCTACTGGCTGGCGTTCTGGGTCAAGGTCCTGCAGCCGCTGGTGACGGCGGCGCTGGTATTGATGGCCATTTCCTTCATTTTCGGTCCGCTGCGTTCGGTGACCCTGGGTCAGCGGGTATTCACCGGCGTACTGGTGGGTTTCACCTTCCGCATCGCCCAGGATCTGCTGGGCCCTTCGAGCCTGGTATTTGGCTTTTCGCCGCTGTTCGCGGTGCTGGTGCCTGCGGGTATCTGCGCGGTGGCGGGCGTCTGGCTGTTGCGCCGGGCCGGCTGATTCCGCGGCTTTGCCAGGGTCTTGACGTAACGCCCCGGTCCTTGGATCGGGGCGTTTTTGCATTTGACAAACGCTGACAGGCGAGCGTGACGCTTGTGCCGAGTATCAGGTACAATTCCCGGCTATTTTTCGGCGGGCCATGCCTGCAGCCTTTTTGAGTGTTCATCCGTGAGTGATTTGAGTCATATCCGCAATTTCTCCATCATCGCCCACATTGACCATGGCAAGTCGACTCTGGCCGATCGCTTCATCCAGATGTGCGGCGGCCTGGCCGAGCGCGAAATGGAAGCCCAGGTTCTGGACTCCATGGACCTTGAGCGTGAGCGCGGGATCACCATCAAGGCCCACAGCGTCACCCTCTATTACAAGGCCCGCGACGGCATTACCTACCAGCTGAACTTCATTGACACCCCGGGCCACGTGGACTTCACCTACGAAGTCAGCCGTTCCCTGGCGGCCTGTGAAGGTGCATTGCTGGTGGTGGACGCCGGCCAGGGCGTCGAAGCCCAGTCGGTTGCCAACTGCTACACCGCCATCGAGCAAGGCCTGGAAGTGATGCCGGTGCTGAACAAGATCGACCTGCCACAGGCCGATCCGGAGCGGGTCAAGGAAGAGATCGAGAAGATCATCGGTATCGATGCCACCGACGCCGTGACCTGCAGCGCCAAGACCGGCCTGGGCGTGGACGAGGTGCTCGAGCGCCTGGTGACCACCATTCCGGCACCGACCGGCAACATCGAAGACCCGCTGCAAGCCCTGATCATCGACTCCTGGTTCGACAACTACCTGGGCGTCGTGTCCCTGGTACGTGTACGTCATGGCCGGGTGAAGAAGGGCGACAAGATCCTGGTGAAATCCACCGGCAAGATCCACCTGGTGGACAGCGTTGGTGTATTCAACCCGAAACACACCGCCACCACCGACCTCAAGGCCGGTGAAGTGGGCTTCATCATCGCGGGCATCAAGGACATTCACGGCGCGCCCGTGGGTGACACCCTGACCCTGAGCTCGACCCCGGACGTTGAAGTGCTGCCGGGTTTCAAGCGCATCCAGCCCCAGGTCTACGCCGGCCTGTTCCCGGTCAGCTCCGACGACTTCGAGGATTTCCGCGAAGCCCTGCAGAAGCTCACCCTGAACGACTCTTCCCTGCAGTACACCCCGGAAAGCTCCGACGCCCTGGGCTTCGGCTTCCGCTGCGGGTTCCTCGGCATGCTGCACATGGAGATCATCCAGGAGCGCCTGGAGCGCGAGTACGACCTGGACCTGATCACCACCGCACCGACGGTAATCTTCGAGCTGCAACTGAAGAACGGTGAAACGATCTACGTCGACAACCCGTCCAAGCTTCCGGATCTGTCGGCGATCGAAGACATGCGCGAGCCGATCGTGCGGGCCAATATTCTTGTGCCGCAAGAGCACCTGGGCAACGTCATAACCCTGTGCATCGAGAAGCGCGGCGTACAGCACGACATGCTGTTCCTCGGCAGCCAGGTCCAGGTGACCTACGACCTGCCGATGAACGAAGTGGTCCTGGACTTCTTCGACCGCCTGAAATCCACCAGCCGCGGCTATGCTTCGCTGGATTACCATTTCGATCGTTACCAGTCGGCTAATCTGGTGAAACTGGATGTGCTGATCAACGGTGAGAAGGTCGACGCCCTGGCGTTGATCGTGCACCGTGACAACGCCCACTACAAAGGGCGTGCGCTGACCGAAAAGATGAAAGAACTGATTCCTCGGCAGATGTTTGACGTGGCAATCCAGGCCGCCATTGGCGGGCAGATTGTGGCGCGGACAACCGTCAAGGCACTCAGAAAGAACGTACTGGCCAAATGCTACGGCGGCGACGTTAGCCGTAAGCGCAAGCTGTTGGAAAAGCAAAAGGCCGGTAAGAAACGCATGAAGCAAGTGGGCAACGTGGAAATTCCACAAGAAGCCTTCCTTGCCGTGCTCAGGTTGGATAGTTAGGTCCTATGTCACTAAATTTCCCGCTGTTGCTGGTCATCGCTGTCTTCGTTTGCGGTCTCTTGGCGTTGCTCGACCTGGTGTTCCTGGCACCGCGCCGGCGTGCCGCCATTGCCAACTATCAGGGCAGCGTCAGCCAGCCGGACGGGGTGGTGGTCGAGAAGCTGAGCAAAGAGCCGCTGCTGGTTGAATACGGCAAGTCGTTCTTTCCGGTGCTGTTCATCGTCCTGGTGCTGCGTTCGTTCCTGGTGGAGCCGTTCCAGATTCCATCGGGCTCGATGAAGCCGACCCTGGATGTGGGCGACTTCATCCTGGTGAACAAGTTTTCCTACGGGATCCGCTTGCCGGTGATCGACAAGAAGGTCATCGAAGTCGGTGATCCGCAGCGCGGCGATGTGATGGTGTTCCGCTACCCAAGCGATCCGAACGTCAACTACATCAAGCGTGTGGTCGGCCTGCCGGGTGATGAAGTGCGCTACACCAGCGACAAGCACCTGTTCGTCAACGGTCAGCCGGTGGCGGAGCAACTGGTGGGGGCTGAACCCGGCACCTTGGGCAGCGCCGAGCTGTACAAGGAAAAACTGGGCGCCGCCGAGCACTTGATCCGCAAGGAAATGAGCCGTTACCGGGCAACCCCGGACGGTCGCTGGGTGGTTCCGGCCGGGCACTACTTCATGATGGGCGACAACCGCGACAACTCTAACGATAGTCGCTATTGGGACGATCCAAGTATTCCCAAGGACCTGCTGGGCATGGTTCCCGACAAGAATATCGTCGGCAAGGCCTTCGCAGTATGGATGAGCTGGCCCGAACCGAAACTCAGCCACCTGCCGAATTTCTCGCGGGTTGGCCTGATCAAGTAATCACACGCGGCGCTGTTGAACACAGCGCCGAATGCTTTTCTGGCTCTTGTATAAAACGGCCTTGCCCTTGGGCGACCCGTAACAGCCTTATCGCCAGATGCATGCAGTCAACGATATTCAGGATGTAAATTTGAACACAGCGTTAATTGCCACCCGCACCTCGTGCGCGGCCCCTGGGATGGCGAGTTTCGGCAACGAAACCAGCGTGGGTAAACCGTGAGCGTTTCTTTGAGCCGTCTCGAGCGTCAGCTCGGTTATTCCTTCAAGGACCAGGAGCTGATGCTGCTGGCCCTCACTCACCGCAGCTTTGCCGGGCGCAACAACGAACGCCTGGAGTTTCTCGGTGACGCCATTCTCAACTTCGTTGCCGGCGAGGCGCTGTTCGAGCGCTTTCCCCAGGCCCGCGAAGGCCAGCTGTCGCGTTTGCGCGCGCGTCTGGTGAAAGGTGAAACACTGGCGGTGCTGGCCCGTGGTTTCGACCTGGGCGAGTACCTGCGCCTGGGCTCCGGCGAATTGAAGAGCGGCGGTTTCCGTCGTGAGTCGATCCTTGCCGATGCCCTGGAGGCCCTGATTGGTGCGATCTACCTGGACGCCGGCATGGAGACTGCCCGTGACCGCGTGCTGTCCTGGCTGGCCTCGGAGTTCGAGAGCCTGACCCTGGTGGACACCAACAAGGACCCCAAGACCCGGCTGCAGGAATTCCTCCAGTCCCGCGCCTGCGAATTGCCACGTTACGAAGTGGTGGATATCCAGGGCGAACCGCATTGCCGGACATTCTTCGTTGAATGTGAAGTCACCTTATTGAATGAAAAAAGCCGAGGTCAGGGTGTGAGCCGCCGTATTGCCGAACAGGTAGCGGCCGCCGCAGCACTGATTGCCCTGGGCGTGGAGAATGGCCATGACTGATTCAACTGCAACACGCTGTGGCTATGTCGCCATCGTCGGCCGCCCCAACGTGGGCAAGTCGACGCTGCTCAACCACATCCTCGGCCAGAAGCTGGCGATCACCTCGCGCAAGCCCCAGACCACTCGTCACAACATGCTCGGGATCAAGACCGAAGGCGCCATCCAGGCGATCTACGTCGATACCCCCGGTATGCACAAAAGCAACGAGAAGGCGCTGAACCGCTACATGAACAAGACCGCTTCGGCGGCGTTGAAAGACGTCGACGTGGTGATCTTCGTGGTCGATCGCACCAAGTGGACCGACGAAGACCAACTGGTACTGGAGCGTGTGCAGTACGTGCAGGGCCCGGTAATCCTGGCGATCAACAAGACCGATCGCATCGAGGACAAGGCCGAGCTGATGCCGCACCTGACCTGGCTGCAGGAGCAACTGCCGAACGCCGAGATCGTGCCGGTCTCCGCCCAGCAGGGCCACAACCTCGAAGCCCTGGAAGGCCTGATCGCCAAGCACCTGCCGGAGAACGACCACTTCTTCCCGGAAGACCAGATCACCGACCGCAGCAGCCGCTTCCTCGCCGCCGAACTGGTGCGGGAAAAGATCATGCGCCAGCTCGGTGCCGAGCTGCCCTACCAGATCACCGTGGAAATCGAAGAGTTCAAGCAGCAGGGCAAGACCCTGCATATCCATGCCTTGATCCTCGTCGAGCGCGACGGCCAGAAGAAAATCATCATTGGCGACAAGGGTGAGCGGATCAAGCGCATCGGCATGGAGGCGCGCAAGGACATGGAGCTGCTGTTCGATTCCAAGGTCATGCTCAACCTCTGGGTCAAGGTCAAGGGCGGCTGGTCCGACGACGAACGCGCCCTGCGCTCGCTGGGCTACGGCGACCTCTGATGCACTTAGCCGGCAAGCCGGCTCCTGCACCTTCCTGTAGGAGCCGGCTTGTCGGCGTACAGCTGCAACCCCTTCTCCGGACCCGGTTCCCTCTCTTCCCCTGAGATCCCCCGCAACCATGTCCAGCAACGCCCTAGTCGGCCAACTCGCCTACGTCCTGCACAGCCGCGCCTACCGCGAAAGCAGTGCCCTGGTGGATTTTCTTACCCCCCAAGGTCGCCTGCGAGCGGTGCTGCGCAATGCCCGGGGCAAGGCCGGGACCCTGGCGCGGCCCTTCGTGCCCCTGGAGGTCGAGTTTCGCGGCCGTGGCGAACTGAAGAACGTCGGGCGCATGGAAAGTGCCGGCATTGCCGCCTGGCTCAATGGCGAGGCGTTGTTCAGCGGCCTCTATCTGAACGAGCTGCTGATTCGCCTGCTGCCGGCGGAAGATCCCCATCCCGCGGTATTCGACCACTACGCTGCCACGCTGCTGGCCCTGGCCGAAGGCCGTCCCCTGGAGCCTCTGCTGCGGGCCTTTGAGTGGCGCCTGCTGGATGACCTGGGCTACGGCTTTGCCCTGGACAGCGACATCCATGGCGCGCCCATTGCTGCCGACGGCCTGTATCGCTTACAGGTGGATGCCGGGCTGGAGCAGGTGTTCCTGCTGCAGCCGGGGCTGTTCAACGGCACCGAGTTGCTGGCCATGGCCGATGCCGACTGGAGCGCTCCCGGCGCGCTGTCGGCGGCCAAGCGCCTGATGCGCCAGGCCCTGGCGGTGCACCTGGGCGGCCGGCCCCTGGTCAGTCGCGAGTTGTTTCGCAAGCCTTAGTCTCCCCGTATGCTGTGCGCCGAATCTTCATTTA
Organism: Pseudomonas sp. GW823-FHT03E05; assembly: GCF_058796855.1. NCBI lineage: Bacteria > Pseudomonadati > Pseudomonadota > Gammaproteobacteria > Pseudomonadales > Pseudomonadaceae > Pseudomonas > Pseudomonas sp. GW823-FHT03E05. The sequence goes on along the minus strand of NZ_JBXAJB010000002.1, from coordinate 762,387 downwards.
TTCAGGAGCGCTTCCGTGACCACCAGCAATCGCATTCTTCTTGGCGTGAACATCGACCACGTTGCCACCCTGCGCCAGGCACGGGGCACCCGTTACCCGGACCCGGTCAAGGCAGCGCTGGACGCGGAAGAGGCGGGCGCCGACGGCATCACCGTGCACCTGCGCGAAGATCGCCGGCATATCCAGGAGCGCGACGTGCTGCTGCTCAAGGATGTGCTGCAGACCCGCATGAACTTCGAAATGGGCGTCACCGAAGAGATGATGGCTTTTGCCGAGCGTATCCGTCCGGCACATATCTGCCTGGTGCCGGAAACCCGCCAGGAGCTCACCACCGAAGGCGGTCTGGATGTGGCGGGGCAGGAGGCGCGGATCAAGGCGGCGGTAGAGCGGCTGTCGAAAATCGGTTCCGAAGTGTCCCTTTTCATCGACGCCGACGAGCGCCAGATCGAGGCCTCCAAGCGGGTCGGCGCGCCGGCCATCGAGTTGCACACCGGGCGTTATGCCGATGCCCAGACACCCAGTGAAGTGGCCGAGGAGCTGCAGCGTATCGTCGACGGCGTTGCTGTTGGCCTGGCCCAGGGCCTGATCGTCAACGCCGGCCATGGCCTGCATTACCACAACGTCGAGGCGGTGGCGGCGATCAAGGGCATCAACGAGCTGAACATCGGCCATGCCCTGGTGGCACACGCTCTGTTTGTCGGTTTCAAAGGTGCGGTGGCTGAGATGAAGGCCTTGATCCTGGCGGCTGCGGCCAAGGCCTGAATCGCCTTCGCCGGCCAGCCGGCTCCTGCACAACCTGCGTAGGAGCCGGCTGGCCGGCGAATGCTTTTAAAGCGGCGGATTCTCTTCCGGCGGCTTGGTCTTGTTGACCCCGGGTACGTGCAGGTTGCCTTCGGCAACCTGGTCGCCTTCCAGCTGCGGCTGGGTCACCCAGGTGAGAATGTCGTAGTAGCGACGGATGTTGGCGACGAAATGCACGGGCTCGCCGCCCCGGGCATAGCCGTAGCGGGTCTTGCTGTACCACTGCTTCTGCGACAGGCGCGGCAGCATCTTCTTCACATCCAGCCACTTGTTCGGGTTCAGGCCCTCTTTCTCGGCCAGCTTGCGCGCATCGTCCAGGTGGCCGGTGCCGACGTTATAGGCGGCCAGGGCGAACCAGGTGCGGTCCGGTTCCTCGATCTTGTCGTCCAGCTGTTCCTTGATATAGGCCAGGTACTTGGCCCCGCCGCTGATGCTCTGCTTGGGGTCCAGGCGGTTGGAAACGCCCATGGCCTGGGCCGTGTTCTGGGTCAGCATCATCAGCCCGCGCACCCCGGTCTTGGAGGTGACCTCGGCCTGCCACATCGATTCCTGATAGCCCACCGCCGCCAGCAGGCGCCAGTCGAGCTTTTCCTGCTTGGCCGACGCCTTGAAGTGCTTCTCGTACTTGGGCAGGCGTTGCTGCAGGTGCTGGGCAAAGGTGTAGGCGCCGACATAGCCGAGCACGTCCACATGGCCGTAGTAGCGGTCCTTCAGGCGTTGCAGGGTGCCGTTCTTCTCGACCTTGTCGAGGAAACTGTTGATCTCGTTGAGCAGGCTGTTGTCGTCGCCTGCGGCCACGGCCCAGCTCTGGCTGCGGGCGTCGCCCAGGTCAAAGGCCACTCGCACATTGGGGAAGTAGACCTGGTTCATCGCCAGTTCGTTGGAGTCCACCAGGGTCAGGTCGATCTGCCCTTCGTCCACCATGCGCAGCAGGTCCACCACTTCCACGGCGTCCGACTCTTCGTATTCGATGCCGGGGTACTTGAGCTTGAGTTCCGCCAGTTGTTCGGCGTGGGTGCTGCCCTTGAGCACCATGATGTGCTTGCCCAGCAGGTCTTGCGCGGTGGTGGGGCGGGAACGGCCATTGCGATAGATGACCTGGGGCGTGACTTCCAGATAGGGGTGGGAGAACCGCACCTGCTGCTTGCGCTGCTCGCTGCTCACCAGGCCGGCGGCGGCCAGTACCGGGCCCTTGGGCTGGCCCAGCTGGTCGAACAGATCGTCGAGGTTGTCGGCGGTCTCGATCTTGAGCTCCACCCCCAGATCGTCGGCAAAGCGTTTCACCAGCTCGTATTCGAAGCCGGTTTCACCGTTGCGATCCTGAAAGTAGGTGGCAGGGCTGTTACGGGTGACCACCCGCAGCACACCATCCTCCTTTACGCGCTCGAGCGTGCTGGGTTTCTCAACACAGGCGCCGAGCATCAGGAAGAGTCCGGTAACGATGAGCCACTTGGCGCAGCGCGGACGTAAAGCCATAGGGGAAAACATTGGCGCAGTATACGCAAAGGATAACGGCCGCCATATCTCGACAGCGAAGGGCTTGTCTGCTAGCGATGGTCGAGCCGGGCTGAAGGCCTCAGGAATGGGGCCTGGGCGCTGAATGTGACGTTTAAAATAACCACCGGCAATGACCCTGATGAGGCTTTGTTATAGGGGGCTGGCCCCGGGCCGACGTCCGGAGGCGCCCGGGGGTTGCGTTTCGAGTGCCGATGCCAGCGGTTTACGTTAGAATGCACGGCCTCAAAGCACACCCCCTTCCCGAGGCTGTCCCGAAGATGTTGATCCTGCGCGGCGCTCCTGCCCTTTCTGCCTTTCGCCACAGCAAACTCCTTGAGCAACTGAGCCAGAAAGTACCGGCTGTCAGTGGCTTGTATGCTGAATTCGCTCACTTCGCCGAAGTCACCGGCGTCCTGACCGGCGACGAACAGCAGGTGCTTGCGCGCCTTCTGAAGTACGGCCCCAGCGTTCCGGTACAAGAGCCGACCGGCCGTCTGTTCCTGGTCCTGCCACGTTTCGGCACCATTTCGCCGTGGTCGAGCAAGGCCAGCGACATCGCCCGCAACTGTGGCCTGGCGAAGATCCAGCGCCTGGAGCGCGGCATCGCCTTCTATGTGGCCGGTGAGTTCAGCGAGGCCGAGGCCCAACTGATCGCCGACGCCCTGCACGACCGCATGACCCAGATCGTGGTGGCCAACCTGGAACAGGCCGCCGGCCTGTTCAGCCACGCCGAACCCAAGCCGCTGACCGCCATCGACATCCTCGGCGGTGGCCGGGCTGCGCTGGAGCAGGCCAACAGCGAGCTGGGCCTGGCCCTGGCCGAAGACGAAATCGATTACCTGATGAACGCCTTCCAGGGCCTCAAGCGTAATCCCCACGACATCGAGCTGATGATGTTCGCCCAGGCCAACTCCGAGCACTGCCGTCACAAGATCTTCAACGCCAGTTGGGATATCGACGGCCAGAGCCAGGAAAAAAGCCTGTTCGGCATGATCAAGAACACCTATCAGATGCACAACGAAGGTGTGCTCTCCGCCTATAAGGACAACGCCGCGGTCATCGTCGGTTCGGTTGCCGGGCGTTTCTATCCGAACCCTGAGACCCGCCAGTACGGTGCGGTGCAGGAGCCGGTGCACATCCTGATGAAGGTCGAGACCCACAACCACCCGACCGCCATCGCGCCGTTCCCGGGGGCCTCCACCGGTTCCGGCGGCGAAATCCGCGACGAAGGCGCCACCGGGCGCGGCGCCAAGCCCAAGGCCGGCCTCACCGGTTTCACCGTGTCCAACCTGCAGATCCCGGGCTTCGAACAGCCGTGGGAAGTGCCGTACGGCAAGCCTGAGCGCATCGTCACCGCCCTCGACATCATGATCGAAGGCCCACTGGGTGGCGCGGCGTTCAACAACGAATTCGGCCGTCCGGCCCTGACCGGTTATTTCCGCACCTTCGAGCAATCCATTACCACGCCTCGTGGCGATGAAGTTCGCGGTTACCACAAGCCGATCATGCTGGCAGGCGGCATGGGCAACATCCGTGACGAGCACGTGCAGAAAGGCGAGATCACCGTCGGCTCCAAGCTGATCGTGCTCGGCGGCCCGGCGATGCTCATCGGCCTGGGCGGCGGCGCCGCTTCCTCCATGGCCACCGGCACCAGCTCGGCGGACCTGGATTTCGCTTCGGTACAGCGTGAAAACCCTGAAATGGAACGCCGTTGCCAGGAAGTCATCGACCGTTGCTGGCAACTGGGGGACAACAACCCCATCAGCTTCATCCACGACGTGGGCGCCGGTGGCCTGTCCAACGCCTTCCCGGAACTGGTCAACGATGGCGGCCGTGGCGGTCGCTTCGAACTGCGCAACATCCCCAACGACGAGCCGGGCATGGCCCCGCACGAAATCTGGTCCAACGAATCCCAGGAGCGTTATGTCCTGGCGGTGGGCGCTGCGGATTTCGAACGTTTCAAGGCCATCTGCGAGCGTGAGCGCTGCCCGTTCGCGGTGGTCGGCGAAGCCACTGCCGAGCCACAGTTGACCGTGACCGACAGCCACTTCGGCAACAGCCCGGTGGACATGCCGCTGGAAGTGCTGCTGGGCAAGGCCCCGCGCATGCACCGTTCGGCCGTACGGGAAAACGAGTTGGGTGACGATTTCGATCCAAGCACCCTGGATATCGCCGAGAGCATCGAGCGCGTCCTGCACCACCCGGCCGTGGCCAGCAAGAGCTTCCTGATCACCATCGGCGACCGCACCATCACCGGCCTCGTGGCCCGCGACCAGATGGTCGGCCCATGGCAGGTGCCGGTGGCCGACGTGGCCGTGACCGCCACCAGCTTCGACGTCTACACCGGTGAGGCCATGGCCATGGGCGAGCGCACGCCGCTGGCCCTGCTGGACGCCCCGGCGTCCGGCCGCATGGCGATCGGCGAGACCCTGACCAACATCGCGGCCTCGCGCATCAACAAGATCAGCGACATCAAGCTCTCCGCCAACTGGATGTCCGCTGCCGGCCACCCGGGCGAAGACGCGCGCCTGTACGACACCGTCAAGGCAGTGGGCATGGAGCTGTGCCCAGAGCTGGGCATCACCATCCCGGTGGGCAAGGACTCCATGTCCATGGCCACCCGCTGGAACGAAGAGGGCGTGGACAAGAGCGTCACCTCGCCGCTGTCGCTGATCGTCACTGGCTTCGCACCCGTAGCGGACATTCGCCAGACCCTGACCCCGCAACTGCGCATGGACAAGGGCACCACCGACCTGATCCTGATCGACCTCGGTCGCGGGCAGAACCGCATGGGCGCCTCGATCCTCGCCCAGACCCACGGCAAGCTCGGCAGCCAGGCACCGGACGTGGATGATGCGGAAGACCTCAAGGCCTTCTTCGCGGTGATCCAGGGCCTCAACGCCGACGGTCACCTGCTGGCCTACCACGACCGTTCCGATGGCGGCCTGCTGGTCAGCGCCGTGGAAATGGCCTTCGCCGGCCATTGCGGCCTGAACCTGAGCCTCGACGCCGTGGCGGAAAACACCGCCGAAATCGCCGCCATCCTGTTCAACGAAGAGCTGGGTGCGGTGATCCAGGTGCGCCAGGACGCTACTCCGGACGTGCTGGCCCAGTTCAGCGCCGCCGGCCTGGGCGATTGCGTGGCCGTGATCGGCCAGCCGATCAACAACGGTGAAGTGAGCATCTCCTACAACGGCGAAAGCGTGTTCACCGGCCAGCGCCGCCTGCTGCAGCGTCAGTGGGCAGAAACCAGCTACCAGATCCAGCGCCTGCGGGACAACGCCGACTGCGCCGAGCAGGAATTCGACGTGGTACTGGAAGAAGACAACCCGGGCCTGAGCGTCAAGCTGGGCTTCGACGTCAACCAGGACATCGCCGCGCCTTACATCAAGAAAGGCGTGCGTCCACAGGTGGCGGTACTGCGTGAGCAGGGCGTCAACGGCCAGGTGGAAATGGCAGCGGCCTTTGACCGCGCCGGCTTCAACGCCATCGACGTGCACATGAGCGATATCCTCGCCGGTCGCGTCGACCTCAACGACTTCAAGGGCATGGTTGCCTGCGGCGGCTTCTCCTACGGCGACGTACTGGGCGCCGGTGAAGGCTGGGCCAAGTCGGCGCTGTTCAACAGCCGTGCGCGGGATGCCTTCCAGGGCTTCTTCGAACGTACCGACAGCTTCACCCTGGGTGTGTGCAACGGTTGCCAGATGATGTCCAACCTGCACGAGCTGATCCCGGGCAGCGAGTTCTGGCCGCACTTCGTGCGCAACCGCTCCGAGCAGTTCGAAGCCCGGGTGGCCATGGTCCAGGTGCAGGAGTCGAACTCGATCTTCCTGCAGGGCATGGCCGGTTCGCGGATGCCGATCGCCATCGCCCACGGTGAAGGCCATGCGGAGTTCGAAAGCGAAGAGGCATTGCTGGAAGCCGACCTGTCCGGTTGCGTGGCCCTGCGTTTCGTCGACAACCACGGCAAGGTCACCGAGCGCTACCCGGCCAACCCCAACGGTTCGCCGCGCGGGATCACCGGCCTCACCAGCCGCGACGGTCGCGTCACCATCATGATGCCGCACCCTGAGCGGGTGTTCCGTGCCGTGCAGAACTCCTGGCGCCCGGATGAGTGGAACGAAGATGGGGCGTGGATGCGCATGTTCCGTAACGCTCGGGTCTGGGTGAACTGAGGCTGATGTACAAGCTCAGCTTCTTCGTGCCTCCCAGCCATGTGGAGTCGGTCAAGAGCGCTGTGTTCGCCGCGGGCGGCGGACGCATCGGCGCCTATGACCAGTGCGCCTGGCAGGTGCTCGGCCAGGGCCAGTTTCGCCCGTTGGACGGCAGCCAGCCGTTTCTCGGGCAGACCGGCCAGGTGGAGCGGGTGGAGGAGTGGAAGGTCGAGCTGGTGGTGGCCGACGAACTGATTCGCGACGTGGTACTGGCCCTCAAGCAGAGCCATCCCTACGAAACGCCGGCTTATGAAGTCTGGCGCCTCGAAGCGTTCTGAGGTTATCCACAGACACAAAGCCCGCTGAACCGGCAACGGTCAGCGGGCTTTTTTGTGGGCCTTCGCCAGCCAGCCGGCTCCTACAGGAGCCTTGCAGGAGCCGGCTGGCCGGCGAAAGTGCCTTCAAGCTCCTGCGCCGACCTCTCGGTGCAGCAAGCCCGTCAGCGCCACCTGCAAGCCCCCGGCCTTTTCGCCAATCAGCACGTGCCAGACGTCCCCCTCCATGCGCCGCATGCCCTGGCAGCCCAGCCCCTTGAGCGCCGGCTCCGACAGGCTGCGGCTATTGTTCACCCGCACTCGCAACCGGGTCAGCGCCACACAGTCCATCTGCAGCAGGTTGTCCCGACCGCCCAGGGCGTTGAGCCACTGCTGGGCTTCGTGGATGGAAATGTCGACCTGCGGGGGTTCTTCAACAGGCGCCTGTGCCACCGCAGCCCTGGCTGAAACGGGTGACGCCAGGCGGATCTCGTCGGCGATGCTGTCTGCCAGCGGCCCCACCACCACCTGCAAGCTGCCGCCCTTGCCGGGGCGCACCACGGCCATGGCGCCCAGGGCCTTGAGCTCGCTGTCCGAAGCCAGGTTGCGGTCTGCCAGCTCCAGGCGCAGGCGCGTGGTGCAGGCACCGACGGTAAGCAGGTTGCCGGCGCCACCCAGGGCCTTGATGTAGGCCGCGGCGCGCTGGTCGACGCTCAGTTCAGTCTTTTCGCTGGAGGGGCTGTCTTCACGGCCCGGGGTCTTGAGGTTGAAGCGGCGGATGCAGAAATCGAACACCAGGTAGTACACCACCGCGTACAGCAGGCCCACCGGAAACACCTTCCAGCCGTTGGTGGAGCGGCCCCAGCCCAGGGCCATGTCGATGGCGCCGCCGGAAAAGGTAAAGCCCAGGTGGATGTTCAGTAGGTTGGTCAGGGCCATGGCCAGCCCGGTGAGCAGGGCATGCACCAGGTACAGCAGGGGGGCAAGGAACATGAAGGCGAATTCGATCGGCTCGGTGACCCCGGTCAGGAAGGATGTCAGGGCCATGGACAGGAAGATCCCGCCCATTACCTTGCGCCGTTCCGGCGGTGTGTTGCGGTACATCGCCAGGCAGGCGGCGGGCAGGCCGAACAGCATCATCGGGAACATCCCGGTCATGAACTGGCCGCCCTTGGGGTCGCCGGCAAAGTAGCGGGTCAGGTCGCCGGTGACCACGGCGCCGGTGCTCGGGTCGGTGAAGCTGCCGAAGATGAACCAGGCCATGTTGTTGAGGATGTGGTGCAGGCCGGTGACGATCAGCAGCCGGTTGAACACACCGAAGACGAAGGCGCCGAAGCTGCCGCTTTCCAGCAGCAACTGGCCGAAGCTGTTGATGCCGTGCTGGATCGGCGGCCAGATCAGGCCGAACACCACCCCCAGGCCCACGGCGGTGAAACCGGTGGCGATGGGCACGAAGCGCCGGCCGCCGAAAAACGCCAGGTACTCCGGCAGCTTGATGTCCTTGAAGCGGTTGTACAGCGCGCCGGCCATCAGCCCGCTGATGATCCCGGCGAGCATGCCCATGTTGATGCTGGCGTCCAGCACCTTGAGGGTCGAGATCATCACCAGGTAGCCAATGGCCCCGGCCAGCCCGGCGGTGCCATTGTTGTCCTTGGCAAAGCCGACGGCGATACCGATGGCGAAGATCAGCGCCAGGTTGCCGAAGATCGACTGCCCGGCATCGTGGATGATCGCGATGTTCAGCAGGTCGGTGTCGCCCAGGCGCAGCAGCAGACCGGCGATGGGCAAGATGGCGATGGGCAGCATCAGCGCCCGGCCGAGGCGTTGCAGGCCCTCGATGAAATACTGGTACATGGCGTCTCTCCTGGAATTCTTGTTATGAGTGCAGAGGCCAAAGCCGTTCGCAGGCCTGACGGACTGCGGCGGCACCGGGCAGGTTGAGCAGCGGCTGGCTGAGCTGGCGGCACTGGCTGGCGTCCAGCTGGCGCACCCGGTCCTTGATCTCGCCCACCTGTGGCGGGCTGACCGACAGCTCGCTGACGCCCAGGCCAATGAGTACGGGTGTGGCCAGGGGATCGGAGGCCAGGGCGCCACAGACCCCGACCCAGCGACCATGGCGCTGGGCGCCGGCGCAGGTCTGGGCGATCAGCCGCAGCAGGGCGGGGTGCAGGGCGTCGACCCGTGCCGCCAGCCCGGCGTGGTCACGGTCCATGGCCAGGGTGTACTGGGACAGGTCGTTGGTGCCGATGGACAGGAAGTCGGCGTGTTCGGCCAGTTGCTCGGCCATCAGGGCGGCGGCGGGGACTTCGATCATGACCCCCAGTTCCGGGCGCTGGCTCAGGCCCAGTTCGGCAGCGAACAGGTCCAGGCGCTGGCGAATGTGCAGCAGCTCGGCGACTTCGGTGACCATCGGCAGCATCACCCGGCAGCGTTGCACGGGGCTGACCTGGAGCAGCGCCCGCAGTTGTTGGTCCAGCAGCTCAGGGCGCGCCTGGGCCAGGCGGATGCCGCGCAGCCCAAGTACCGGGTTGGCTTCCACCGGCAGGGGCAGGTAATCCAGCTGTTTGTCGCCGCCGACGTCGATGGTGCGAATGATCACCGGCTTGTCGCCCATGGCGTTGAGCACTGCCTGATAGGCCTGGCGCTGTTCTTCTTGATCCGGGGCGGTCTGGCGGTCAACGAAGAGAAACTCGGTGCGCAGCAGGCCGACGCCGTCGGCGCCACCCTGGTGGGCGTCCCGGGCTTCCTCGCTGGACGCCACATTGGCCGCCACCTCGATCTGCTGGCCGTCCTGGGTCAGGGCGGGCTCATGGGCTTTTTGCTGTTGCAGCGCATGGCGCTGGCGCTGGGTTTCGCCGGCCTGTTGCACCTGTGCGATGCGCTGCGGGTCGGGCTCCAGTTCCAGGCGCCCGCCGTTGGCATCCAGCACTACCTGGCGGCCACTGTCGATGCGCAGCACTTGCGGGCCCAGGGCCACCAGGCAAGGCAGGCCCTTGCCCCGGGCAAGGATCGCCACGTGGGAAGTGGCACCGCCGGCGGCCATGCACAGCCCGGCCACGCCCTGGGCGCTGAGTTGCAGAAGGTCGGAAGGGGTCAACTCCTCGGCGGCAACGATCGCCCCGGCTGGCAGGTCGTAGTGCCAGGCTTCCCCCAGCAGGGCGCGCAGAACGCGCTGCTGCAGGTCCCGCAGGTCGTTGGCGCGTTCAGCCAGCAGCGTACTGCCCAGTTGCTGCAGGATCTGGCATTGCTCGGTAATCGCCGCGCTCCAGGCATGGGTGGCGGCGCGGCCCTGGGCAATGGAGGCTTCGGCGGCGTCCAGCAGGGTCGGGTCTTCGAGCAGCGCCAGGTGGGCGCTGAAGATGTCCTGTTCCTGTTGGTCGCGGCGTTGCCGGGCCTGCTCCAGGGTGTGGCGGATTTCCCCGCGCACCTGGTCCAGTGCGGTGCTCAATGCTTGCCGTTGGGGCTCGGGTGCATGCTGGCCATGATCCTCCGCCAGGACCATGGCGTTGAGCCGCACCAGGGGTCCGCACACCAGGCCCGGCGCGGCGCAGACGCCCGGCAGCACGCCGTCTTCCACGGGGCCTTGGGCGGCCGGGGCCGGTACCGGGGTTTCGCCATGGGCATCTGCGGCCATCGCGGTGCCGAGGGTCTGCAGCATCGCCTGCAGGGCATCCTGGCAATCGTCGCCCTGGCAACTGACCAGCACTTCTTCCTGTTCACCGATGCCCAGGCTCATCAGGGCAATCAGGCTGGTGCAGGGGGCGCTCTTGTCCTTGAAGGTCAACTGCGAATGGCTGTTGAAGCTCAGGGCGGTCTGGCGCACCAGGGCGGCGGGGCGGGCATGCAGGCCGCCGCGATGGGCGACCTTGATCCGGGCGCTGGCCTGCTGCCCGGATTGCTCTTGCGCCAGCGGCTGCGGGCCCGCGTTGGCGCGCCGGCTGATGTGCAGCAATGGCTCGCCCACCTGGACTGTCGACAGGGTCAGCGGGCGCAGGTCGAAACCCTCGCCATTGGTCAGGATCAGCAGGCTGATCAGGCTTCGGCAATGCTGTGCCACGTGGTCCAGATCAACCCGCAGCAAGGGCTGGCCGGCACGCACCTGCTGGCCTTCCTTCACCAGCAGGGCAAACCCCTCGCCCTGCAGTTCGACAGTGTCCAGACCCAGGTGCAGCAGCAGTTCGGCCCCATTGGCGGCGCGCAGGGTGATTGCGTGCCCGGTACGTGCGACCTGGATCACCTGGCCGGCGCAGGGCGCATGCAGGGTGTCGTTGAGGGGATCGATGGCGATGCCGTCGCCCATGGCACCGCTGGCGAACACCGGGTCGGGCACGCTGCGTAGTGCTAGCACTGGCCCGCTTAACGGGGCACCGAGCGTCAGTTCGTTATTGTTGTTGTGCATGGCGCAGTACTCGTTGGCGATGGGGCTTAGTGAGTGCGGGTCACTTTGCTCAGGTGGCGCGGTTGGTCGGGGTCCATGCTGCGGGCTTGGGCGAGGCCGGCGGCCATGACGTAGAAACTCTGGATCGCCAGGATCGGGTCGAGTGCCGGGTGTTCGGCACGACTCAGGGTCAGGTCCCGTTCACCGATGTCGTCCGGAGCGGCCAGCAGCACCTTGGCGCCGCGCTGGCGCATGTCGGCGGCCAGGCTCAGCAGGCCGCCCTGCTCGGCGCCGCGGGGGGCGAACACCAGCAGCGGATAGTCGTGGTCGATCAGCGCCATGGGGCCGTGGCGGACTTCGGCACTGCTGAAGGCTTCGGCCTGGATGGCCGAGGTTTCCTTGAGCTTGAGCGCGGCTTCCTGGGCAATGGCGAATCCCGCCCCGCGGCCGATCACCATCAGGCGCTGGCAATCGCGCAGCGCATTGACGGCCAGGCTCCAATCCTGGGTCGCGGCCTGGCGCAGGCCTTCGGGCAGGGCCAGGCCGGCTTCGAGCAAGCGTCCGTCATCATTCCAGTGGCCGATCAGTCGCGCGCTGGCACTGAGGGTGGCAATAAAGCTCTTGGTGGCGGCCACGCTCTGCTCGGCGCCGGCGTGCAATGGCAGGAAGAATTCGCTGGCCGCTTCCAGCGGGCTGTTTTCCGCGTTGACCATGGCCACGCTGAGGGCCCCGCGCTTGCGCAGCAGGCGCACGCTGTTTACCAGGTCCGGGCTTTGCCCCGATTGCGAAAAGGCGAACACCGCCTGGCCGCTGACCCGTAGGGGCGCCTGCTGCATGGTCACCACCGACATCGGCAGCGAGGCCACGGGAATACCCACTTGCTGCATGGTCAGGTAGGCGAAGTAGCTGGCGGCGTGGTCGGAGCTGCCCCGGGCCACGGTCATCGCCACTTGCGGCGGCTGGCGGCGCAGGCGGCCGGCGACCTCGAGCAGCGCCGGGTCCAGGTGCTGCAACTGGTTGCTCGCGGCCAGGTGCGAGGACAGCGCCTCTTCAAGCATTTTTGAAGTCAATGTCTTCTCCTTCGACCATGACGGCGGTCAGTGTGAGTGCCCGGTCCAGGCGCACGCTGTCGGCCCAGCTGCCAGGTTGCAGGCGGCCGCGTTCAGGGATGCCGAGGTAGTCGGCGGGAAATTGCGACAGGCGCTGCGAGGCTTCGGCCAGGGGCAGGCCGATCTTCACCAGATTGCGCAGGGCCTGGTCCATGGTCAGGGTGCTGCCAGCCAGCGTGCCGTCGGCCAGGCGCACACCACCCAGGCACTTGGTCACGGTGTGGCTGCCCAGCTTGTATTCACCGTCGGGCATGCCGGCAGCTGCGGTGGAGTCGGTAACGCAGTACAGGCATGGGATCGAGCGCAGGGCCACGCGCATGGCACCGGGGTGCACGTGCAGCAGGTCCGGGATCAGCTCGGCGTACTGGGCGTGGGCCAGGGCCGCGCCGACGATCCCCGGCTCGCGGTGATGCAGCGGGCTCATGGCGTTGTACAGGTGGGTGAAACTGGTGGCGCCAGCGGCGAGGGCCGCCACGCCTTCCTCGTAGCTGCCCAGGGTGTGGCCGATCTGCATGCGCACGCCGCGGGCGCTGAGTTCGCGGATCAGGCCGTCGTGGCCGGCGACTTCCGGGGCGATGGTGATCACGCGGATCGGCGCCAGCGCCAGGTACTGTTCCACCTCCGCCAGCAGTGCGGTGTGGGCGAAGTTGGGCTGGGCGCCAAGTTTGCCGGGGTTGATGTAGGGGCCTTCCAGGTGCACGCCGAGCACTCGGGCGCAGCCCTGGGGGCGCTGTTCGGCATAGCTGCCCAGTTGCTCCAGGACCTGGCGGATTTCCTCGCTGGGGGCCGTCATGGTGGTGGCCAGCAACGAGGTGGTGCCGAAGCGCACATGGGTGCGGGTGATGGTCTGGAAGGCATCGCGGCCTTGCATGATGTCCTTGCCGCCGCCGCCGTGCACATGCAGGTCGATAAAGCCGGGCAGCAGGTAGGGCAGGTCGTTGTCCGCCGGATTGCAGGGGCTGCCTTCGATGGCGATCACCTTGCCGTCCTGATGCAGCAGACGGCCGCGGACCCAGCCTTGGGGCGTGAGGATATTGTCTTCGGACATGGCGTTTCTCTGGCTCCGGAAGCGGGTTCAGCGTCGCAGTTCAGCGACGAAGTCGTAGTAGTCGTTGCGGCAGTAGGTGTCGGTGACCTCGATCGGCGTGTTGTCTTCCAGGTAGCCGACCCGGGTCATCAGCAACATGGCGGTGCCGGGGGCGATGCCCACCAGGGCGGCGAATTCGTCCGAGGCATTGATCGCCTGGATGTGCTGCAGCGCCCGCACCACGGGCTTGCCGATGCCATCGAGGTATTCATAGAGCGAATCCCCGACCGCTTCCGGCTGGGCGATGATGCTGGCCGGCAGGGTGCTCATCTCGATGGCCATCACTGTGTCATCGGCTTTGCGCAGGCGCTTGAGCCGCGCCACCTTGTCGTTGGGCGACAGGCCGAGGCGGATCAGTTCTTCATGGGTGGGCGGGGTGAGGGTGCGTTCCAGCCATTGGGAGCCGGGCACGAAACCCTTCAGGCGGAGCATTTCGCTGAAGCCGGAGAGCCGCGACAGCGGTTGCTCCAGGCGCGGGGTGATGAAGGTCCCCGAGCCCTGGCTGCGGCGGATCAAGCCCTGTTCGAAGAGCACTTCCAGGGCCTTGCGCGCGGTGACCCGGGAGATCCCCAGCAATTCGCTGAGGTTGCGTTCCGACGGCAGTGCCTGCTCGGCTTTCCACTGGCCGGCATGGATTGCCGCTTCCAGGTTGCGAGCCAGTTGCAGGTACAGCGGAGTGGGTTGGGAGTCGTCGGGGCGCAGGGCCAGGAGGTGATTCATCTGTAGGTTTTCCGATGCGGTTATTAGGTTGTTGTCGCCCGGTAGTGCCGAAAAACTAATACCACTTAGATACCATGTCAACGCCACTGGTCTGCTAAAGGTGGCGTAAATCCAGCATTTGCGGAGTGATTTGAAGGGTAAACGATTAAAGTGGTATTAGGCAGGTCTGACTGCCATCGCCATGGCGTCGAGTGGCGACCCCTTGCGGGTCGCCAAGTGGTATGGGCGCAGTGGAAGAGCTGGCGGGGGTAAAAATATTTTTTGCGGAAGGGAAATTAAGGGCGGATCTCGATCATGGTGCCGTCCTTGACCAGGCCCCAGACCTCGCGCATGTCGACGTTGCGCATGGCGATGCACCCGTCTGTCCAGTCCAGGGTGTGGAAATACTGCTCCGGGAATTCTTCGGTGTCCGGGGTGCCGTGGATCATGATCATGCCGCCCGGGTCCACCCCTTCGCGCCGCGAGCGGGCGGCATCGGTGATGTTCGGATAGGAGATGTGCATGGCCAGGTTGTAGCGGTCGCTGGTCTTGCGCCAGTCGAGCCAGTAGAGGCCTTCAGGGGTGCGCTTGTCGCCCTCCATGAGCTTGGGACCCTTGGGCTTCTTGCCCAGGGAGATGCGGTAGGTCTTCAGTGGCTTGCCACCGTTGATCAGTTGCAGTTGATGGGCGGACTTGAGCACCAGGACCTTTTCGATGACCTTGCCGTCCAGGGTTTCCACGGTGGAGGCCTGGCACACAGCAACGACGGAACAGCACAGCAGGGCAAGCAACCAGCGCATTGACACGATATCCCCAGGCGCACACAGATCCCGTGCACGTTTTATTGTTTAACTGATGGCAGGCTGAGAGAGCGGCGGAATGGATTCGGAGCGCACTTCAAAGGCTGCGGCCCGCCGGTCAGCGAAGAAGCATTCTAAGGTACGGCCGACGGTGCGGAAAGCCAGCTCGGACCAAGGGATATCGGCTTCGTCGAACAACTGCACTTCCAGGCTCTCGGGGCCGGCGGCAAAGTCCAGGTCGGCGAGCTCCGCGCGAAAGAACACATGCACCTGGCTGATGTGCGGCACGTCGATCAGGGTGTAGATGCTCAGGCCGCGCACCCGGGCGCAGGCCTCCTCGTAGGTTTCGCGAATGGCCGCCTGTTCGATGGTCTCGCCGTTTTCCATGAAGCCTGCGGGCAGGGTCCAGTAGCCCAGGCGCGGCTCGATGGCGCGACGGCACAGCAGCACCTTGCCCTCCCAGGTGGCAAGGCAGCCGGCGACGATATTGGGGTTCTGGTAATGGATGGTCTGGCAGTGGTCGCAGACATAGCGCAGGCGCGAATCGCCTTCGGGAATGCGCTGGGTCACCGGGTTGCCGCACTGGCTGCAAAATTTCATGTGGGGTATCCGAAAAGGCTGGGGCTATCTTGGCGCGCCAGCCCCGTTGTCGGCAAGTTGTCGTTAAGCGACATGCCCGGGGGCGGGGGTTGGGCCGAAGATTGGATTGGTGCATGATGCACGGTAGCCAACAGATCGAGATGCCTCATGCTGGACGAGCTACTTCATCGGGTAAGCCACTACACGCCGCGTACGCTGGAGACCGACCGACGTTTTCCCGAGGCTGCGGTGCTGGTGCCCATCACCCGCAGCGAAGAACCGGAACTGGTATTGACCTTGCGTGCCAGCGGGCTGTCGACCCATGGCGGCGAGGTGGCTTTCCCTGGTGGCCGGCGCGATCCGGAAGATCCGGACCTGATCTTTACCGCGCTGCGCGAGGCCAAGGAGGAAATCGGCCTGCCGCCGGGGCTGGTGGAGGTCATCGGGCCTTTGAGCCCGCTGATTTCCCTGCACGGAATCAAGGTCACACCTTACGTCGGGGTGATTCCCGACTATGTCGAATACCAGGCCAATGACGCCGAGATCGCTGCCGTTTTCAGCGTGCCCCTGGAGTTTTTTCGCCAGGACCCCCGCGAACATACCCATCGCATCGATTACCAGGGGCGCAGCTGGTACGTCCCCAGCTATCGCTTTGGCGAGTACAAGATCTGGGGCCTGACCGCGATCATGATCGTCGAGCTGGTCAACCTGTTGTACGACGCCGGAATCAGCCTGCATCGCCCGCCGAAAAACTATATCGATACCTGAAGCCATCACTTCGCATGGCATAAACCCGCGGCTGCCTGAGCCATGAGGACAATAAGATGAAATACCGCCTGGGCGACGCCCGAGTCGAGACCCATCCACAGAGCTGGGTTGCCCCGAATGCCACGCTGGTGGGCAAGGTCAAATTGGAGGAGGGAGCCAGCGTCTGGTTCAACGCCGTGCTGCGCGGGGACAACGAACTGATCCTGATCGGCAAGCACAGCAACGTCCAGGATGGCACGGTGATGCACACCGACATGGGCTTTCCCCTGACCATCGGTACCGGCGTGACCATCGGCCACAATGCCATGCTGCACGGCTGCACCGTGGGCGACTACAGCCTGATCGGCATCAACGCGGTGATCCTCAATGGCGCGAAGATCGGCAAGAACTGCATCATCGGCGCCAACTCGCTGATCGGCGAGGGCAAGGAAATCCCCGACGGTTCGCTGGTCATGGGCTCGCCAGGCAAGGTGGTACGGGAGTTGACCGAGCCGCAGAAGAAAATGCTCGAAGCCAGCGCCGCGCACTACGTTCATAATGCCCAGCGTTATGCCCGAGACCTGGTAGAGCAAGAACAATGACAGCCCCTGAAAGACCCGTCGCTTCGCCCTGCGTGAGCATCTGTGCCCTGGACGAGCAGGATATCTGCACCGGTTGCCAGCGCACGGTGGACGAGATCACCCGCTGGAGCCGCATGGACAACGCCGAGCGGCGTGCGGTCCTGGCCCTGTGCCATGAGCGGGCCAAGTCCAGCGGCTTGCTGTGGATGATCGGCTCCAGCTCGGCAAGTTGATCCGCTCGTTTCGCCAGCAAGCCGGCACCTGCAATCTTGTGCAGGTGCCAGCGTGCTGGCGAAAGGGCTTCTTGGCCCAGCCCCGGGCCTGCAGTAACCTGTGCACCTTCCTGACAGGTACCCTTCGCCCCCATGTTCTTCCTGATCGCCTATATCAGCAGTGTCGTGCTGATCAACTACGCCTTTTCGTCTGCCCCGCATCTGGACATCATCTGGTCGGCCTGGGGCGGGTTGGTGTTCGTCCTGCGGGACATGGTGCAGACTCGTTTCGGCCACGGCGCCATCGTCGCGATGCTGGCGGCTCTGGTGCTGTCCTATGTGACCTCCGATCCGACCATCGCCCTGGCCAGCGCCACGGCATTCGCCGTCTCGGAATGCATCGACTGGCTGGTGTTCAGTATCACCAGGCGGCCCCTGCATGATCGTCTGTGGATCAGCTCGGCCCTGAGCATTCCCCTGGATACCTTCATCTTCTTCGGCATGATCGATGCCTTGACCCCTGGGGTGATCCTGACCGCCCTGGGTTCGAAGTTCGCCGGTGTCACCGTGGTCTGGCTGGCCATGGCCTGGCGTTTGCGCAAAGCGGCGTGCGCCGGCTGAGCCAAAGCCCGCGCTTCATGTAAAATGCCGCTCCCCATGGGTCGCCCGCCTGGCGCTCGGCCCTCGATGATCCGCTCCTTTGAGGACCTTCAGATGACTCGTATCGGAACTCCACTGTCGCCAACCGCGACCCGCGTCTTGCTTTGTGGCTGTGGTGAGTTGGGCAAGGAGGTGGTGATCGAGCTGCAACGCCTGGGTGTCGAGGTGATTGCCGTGGACCGCTACGCCAACGCTCCGGCGATGCAGGTGGCCCATCGCAGCCACGTGATCAACATGCTTGATGGCGCGGCGCTGCGGGCCGTGATCGAAGCCGAGAAGCCGCACTTCATCGTGCCGGAAATCGAAGCCATCGCTACCGCGACCCTGGTGGAACTGGAAGCCGAGGGCTTCACCGTGATCCCCACCGCCCGGGCCACCTCCTTGACCATGAACCGCGAAGGCATCCGGCGCCTGGCCGCTGAAGAGCTGGACCTGCCGACCTCGCCGTACCATTTCGCCGACACCTTCGAAGACTATTCCAAGGCCGTGCAAGACCTGGGCTTCCCGTGCGTGGTCAAGCCGGTGATGAGTTCCTCGGGCAAGGGCCAGAGCCTGCTGCGCAGCGTCGACGACGTGCAGAAAGCCTGGGACTACGCCCAGGAAGGCGGCCGTGCCGGCAAGGGCCGGGTGATCATCGAAGGCTTTATCGACTTCGACTACGAAATCACCCTGTTGACCGTACGTCATGTGGGCGGCACCACCTTCTGTGCGCCGGTCGGCCATCGTCAGGAAAAGGGCGACTACCAGGAATCCTGGCAGCCTCAGGCCATGAGTCCCAAAGCCCTGGCCGAATCCGAGCGGGTGGCCAAGGCAGTCACCGAGGCCCTGGGGGGCCGCGGCCTGTTTGGCGTGGAACTGTTCATCAAGGGCGACCAGGTGTGGTTCAGCGAAGTTTCGCCGCGCCCACACGACACTGGCCTGGTGACCCTGATTTCCCAGGACCTGTCCCAGTTCGCCCTGCATGCGCGGGCCATTCTCGGCTTGCCGATTCCGCTGATCCGCCAGTTCGGCCCTTCGGCTTCGGCGGTGATCCTGGTAGAAGGCACATCCACCCAGACCGCCTTCGCCAACCTCGGTGCCGCCCTGAGCGAGCCGGACACTGCGCTGCGCCTGTTCGGCAAGCCGGAAGTCAATGGCCAGCGCCGCATGGGTGTAGCCCTGGCGCGTGACGAGTCGATCGAAGCCGCCCGGGCCAAGGCGACCCGCGCTGCGCAAGCGGTGGTGGTCGAACTGTAAAAAGCATCGCGAGCAAGCTCGCTCCTACAGCGTCCGGATTGAACCTGTAGGAGCGAGCTTGCTCGTGAAGCGGTCGCTCAAGCGACCCGATTCAAATCGTTATTGCGCGTTTCCTTCAGGCACAGCACCGCGATCAGGCTCAGGATCGCCGCCCCTGAAACATACCCCCCAACCCAGCTCAAACCGCCCATCGCTACCAGTTTTTGGGCGAAGAACGGCGCGGCCGAAGCTCCGACGATGCCCCCCAGGTTGTACGCCGCCGAAGCGCCGGTATAACGCACGTGGGTCGGGAACAGTTCCGGCAGCAGGGCGCCCATCGGGGCGAAGGTGACCCCCATCAGGAACAGTTCGATGCACAGGAACAGCGCCACGCCGACGGTGGAGCCCTGAGTCAGCAAGGGTTCCATGGTGAAGCCGGAGAGAATCGCCAGCACGGCACCGACAATCAGCACCGGTTTGCGCCCGAAGCGGTCACTGGCCCAGGCCGACAGTGGAGTGGCCGCAGCCATGAACAGCACGGCGAAGCACAGTAGGCCGAGGAAGGTTTCCCGGCTGTAGCCCAGGGTCGAGACGCCGTAGCTCAGCGAAAACACCGTAGAGATGTAGAACAGGGCGTAGCACACCACCATCGACGCGGCGCCCAGCAGTACCGGCAGCCAGTACTGGCTGAAGAGTTCCACCAGCGGCATCTTCACCCGTTCCTGGCGTGCCACGGCGTTGGCAAAGACCGGGGTTTCGTGCAGCTTCAGGCGCACGTACAGGCCCACCATCACCAGGGCGGCGCTGAGCAGGAAGGGAATGCGCCAGCCCCAGGAGCGGAACTGCTCGTCATCCAGGCCCATGGCCAGGGCCAGGAAGAGGCCGTTGGCAGCGAGAAAACCGATGGAGGGGCCCAACTGCGGGAACATGCCGAACCAGGCGCGCTTGCCTTCTGGTGCGTTCTCCGTGGCCAGCAGCGCGGCGCCGCCCCATTCGCCACCCAGCCCAAGGCCCTGGCCGAAGCGCAGCACGCAAAGCAGGATGGGCGCCCAGGCGCCGATGCTGGCGTAGCCTGGCAGTACGCCGATCAGGGTGGTGCACACGCCCATCAGCAGCAGCGAGGCAACCAGGGTCGACTTGCGTCCGATACGGTCGCCGAAGTGGCCGAACAGTGCCGAGCCCAGGGGGCGGGCAAGGAAGGCGATGCCGAAGGTCAGGAACGCCGAGAGCATCTGGGCGGTGCCGGAGGTCTGGGGAAAGAATACCGGGCCTATCACCAGTGCGGCGGCGGTGGCGTAGACGTAGAAGTCGTAGAACTCGATGGCGGTGCCGATAAAGCTGGCAGTGGCCACCCGCGAGGCGGAATTGCTCGGTTGGGCAGGCGTGGTGGCGCTGTAGGCGGTGCTGGTCGTCATGCGGTTATCCCTGACAGTCTGTGCTCCGGTGGAGCGAATTATTATGGTCGAGCACCCAGGGATGTGGGTTTGGCGCGGTCGTCCCTCGGGATGGGAGTGACGTCGAACAGAAGGGCTGGTTATCGGCAGGTTTGCGCTGGGTGCGGGTAGCAAGCGGGTCTGCACAGGGCTTGGGTAAGCGGATCGATTATAGAAAGGCCGCTAACGATTCAACAAGGGGCTTGGCGGCTGCCGGGCTGGCGAGAAGGTTTTCGACCTTCAGGGGGGCCATTGGCTGCGGCGGCAGGCGATCAGATGCGGGCGGGGACGCTGCTGGTGTGCCAGATCAGTACGCGGCTGACGCGGTTTTCCTCGGTTTCGAGGATTTCCAGGCGGTAGCGGCCGATTTTCAGGCACACCGCGCTGTCGGGGATGGTTTCCAGGGCTTCGGTGACCAGGCCGTTGAGGGTCTTGGGACCGTCGCTGGGCAGGTGCCAGCCCAGGCTCTTGTTCAGCTCGCGGATCGATGCCGCACCTTCCACCACATAGCGGCCATCGGCCTGGGGGTGGATGTGCGGGTTGTCCAGGCTGTGCTCGCTTTCGAACTCGCCGACGATTTCTTCGAGGATGTCTTCCAGGGTGACGATGCCCAGCACTTCGCCGTATTCGTCCACCACCATGCCCAGGCGCCGTTGCTGCTTGTGGAAGTTGAGCAGTTGCAACTGCAACGGGGTGCTTTCCGGGACGAAGTAGGGCTCGTGGCAGGCCGCCAGCAGGGCGTCCTTGGTCAGGCTGGCGTCCGGCAGCAGGTGACGGATCTGCCGGGTGTTGAGCACCGCTTCGACCTGGTTGATATCGCTGTGGAACACCGGCAGCCGTGTGCGTCTGTTCAGGCGCAGTTGGGCGATGATGTCCTCGATCGGGTCGTCCAGGTTGATGCCGTCCACTTCGCTGCGGGGCACCAGGATGTCATTGACGGTGATGTTGTCCAGGGCGTGGATGCCGGACAGGGCATGTGGCTCCTGTGGCATGGGCTCGTCGTCCAGCAGCGCCGGGTCGTCGTCACTCTGCTTGACCGCGCCGGCCTTTCGGGCAAACGGGCGCAGCAGCAACTGGCTGAGGGTGTCGAGCAGCCAGGCCAGGGGATAGACGACTTTCATCGGGATGAGCAGCAGGCTGTTGCCAAAGCCCAAGGTACCTTCCGGGTAGCGCACGGCCAGGGCCCGCGGCAGGTATTCGGCCAGCACCAGCAGGGCGCAGGTGCTGATCAGGCAGGCCAGCCAGGGGCCATTTTCCGCCCAGTAGAACAGCGCCAGCAGGGTGCTGATGATCACCGCCAGGACCCGGCACAGGGTATTGCACAGGATCAGGCTTTCCTTGGGGAAGGCCAGGCGTGCCTGGGACTTGTCGCCATTGCGCGAGTTGCCGCGCAGGGTCAGCAGGTGCTGCTGGGCGGCATCGATAGCGGTGAACAGGCCCGACCAGACGATGAGCAGGGCGATTACCGCGAGCATGGGCCCGGTGGGCAGGGAGTCGGTCATGGCCGGTCGTCAGATGTGCAGGATGTATTCACGAACCAGCTTGCTGCCAAAGTAGGCCAGCATCAGCAGGCAGAAACCTGCCAGGGTCCAGCGAATTGCCTTGTGTCCGCGCCAGCCGAGGCGATTGCGGCCCCAGAGCAGCACGCTGAACACTACCCAGGCCAGGCAGGCCAGCAGTGTCTTGTGCACCAGGTGCTGGGCGAACAGGTTCTCGACGAACAGCCAGCCGGAGATCAGCGACAGCGACAGCAGGGTCCAGCCGGCCCAGAGAAAACCGAACAGCAGGCTTTCCATGGTTTGCAGCGGCGGGAAGTTCCTGATCAGCCCGGACGGGTGCTTGTTCTTCAGCTGATGGTCCTGCACCAGCAGCAACAAGGCCTGGAACACCGCGATGGTGAACATGCCGTAGGCCAGGATCGACAACAGGATGTGGGCGAGGATCCCGGGTTCCTCATCGATCACCGGCACTGTGCCGGTGGGGACGAATTGCGCCAGTAGCGCGGTCAGGGCGCCGAGCGGGAACAGCAGTACCAGCAGGTTTTCCACCGGGATGCGCCAGCAGGCCAGCAGGGTCAGGGCGATGACTGCAGCGGCAATCAGGCTGGCGGCGCTGAAGAAGTCCAGGCCCAGGCCGACCGGAGTCAGCAAGTGGGTCAGCAGGCTGGCGGCATGGGCCAGCAAGGCCAGGATGCCGAGCGTAACCAGCAGGCGCTTGTTCGCCTTGGCGCCTGTGGCCAGGCGGGAGCCTTGGTAGAAGGTCGCAGCGGCATAAAGGACGGCGGCGGCGAGGGTGGGTAGCAAACTGGGTGACAAGGGGAGCATAAATCCTGTTAGGCAGGCCCGAAAGTCGCTGAGTTTGGCATAGAACCCAGAGCCCTGAAAGACCAGGCAAGCAGACGGCGAGGTGTCCGCCACGCACAGTCTTCGCTATAATCCGCGACCTGCCCACGCCGCAGGCTCATCGAGCACCTGTTTATTACGCTCTGGGCCGCCATTACCCCCGGTCTACCTTGGGCCTGAAAGGATCGAGCATGTTTGAAAACCTAACCGACCGTCTCTCGCAGACGCTGCGCCATGTCACCGGCAAGGCCAAGCTGACCGAGGACAACATCAAAGACACCCTGCGCGAAGTGCGCATGGCGCTGCTCGAAGCCGACGTTGCGTTGCCGGTGGTCAAGGACTTCGTCAACTCCGTGAAGGAGCGTGCGGTCGGCACCGAAGTGTCCCGCAGCCTGACGCCGGGCCAGGCTTTTGTGAAGATCGTCCAGGCCGAGCTGGAAAGCCTGATGGGCGCGGCCAACGAAGATTTGAACCTCAGCGCAGTGCCACCGGCCGTGGTGCTGATGGCCGGTCTGCAGGGTGCGGGTAAAACCACCACCGCCGGCAAGCTTGCGCGCTTCCTTAAAGAGCGCAAGAAAAAGAGCGTGATGGTGGTCTCCGCGGACGTCTACCGTCCGGCGGCTATCAAACAGCTGGAAACCCTGGCGAATGATATTGGCGTGACCTTCTTCCCATCGGACCTGAGCCAGAAGCCGGTAGCTATCGCCGAAGCGGCTATTAAGGAAGCGAAGCTCAAGTTCATCGATGTCGTGATTGTCGACACCGCCGGTCGCCTGCACATCGACAGCGAGATGATGGACGAGATCCAGGCGCTGCACGCGGCCATCAAGCCGGTGGAAACCCTGTTCGTGGTCGACGCCATGACCGGTCAGGACGCCGCCAACACCGCCAAGGCCTTTGGCGACGCGCTGCCGCTGACCGGTGTGATCCTGACCAAGGTCGACGGCGATGCCCGTGGTGGTGCCGCGCTGTCGGTGCGGGCCATTACCGGCAAGCCGATCAAGTTCATCGGTATGGGCGAGAAGAGCGAAGCCCTGGAGCCGTTCCACCCTGAGCGCATCGCTTCGCGCATCCTCGGCATGGGCGACGTGCTCAGCCTGATCGAACAGGCTGAAGCGACCCTCGACAAGGACAAGGCCGACAAGCTTGCTAAAAAACTGAAGAAGGGCAAGGGCTTCGACCTCGAAGACTTCCGCGATCAGTTGCAGCAGATGAAGAACATGGGCGGTCTCGGCGGCCTGATGGACAAGCTGCCGAACATCGGTGGCGTGAACCTGGCGCAGATGGGCAATGCCCAGGGCGCGGCAGAGAAGCAGTTCAAGCAGATGGAAGCCATCATCAACTCCATGACCCCGGCCGAGCGCCGCGACCCCGAGCTGATCAGCGGTTCGCGCAAGCGCCGGATCGCCCTGGGTTCCGGCACCCAGGTGCAGGACATCGGTCGCTTGATCAAGCAGCACAAGCAGATGCAGAAGATGATGAAGAAGTTCTCCGCCAAGGGCGGTATGGCCAAGATGATGCGCGGCATGGGCGGTATGTTGCCCGGCGGCGGCATGCCGAAGATCTGAAGAATCCGCGCCGGCCGTCATGCCGGCGCTTTTTCCACGGGGACGTGGAATCCCGGGCAAACCCTCGATTGGGGTGCGCTCACCCGCTGTCGCTTGCGGCAGCTCCATGGCAAATCTGAATGGCAGCCGACGGGCGCCGGAAAAAGTCATTTGCAAAAGTCCGGATATTCCTTAGAATATGCGGCCTTTCGGGCACCCATGCCCGCTGTGCATTTAGATTTGCAGCACCGACTACAGGAACGATGTTCACATGCTAACAATCCGTCTTGCCCTTGGCGGCTCCAAAAAGCGCCCGTTTTACCACTTGACCGTGACCGACAGCCGCAACCCACGCGACGGTTCGCACAAAGAACAAGTTGGCTTCTTCAACCCGATCGCTCGTGGTCAAGAAGTCCGCCTGTCCGTGAACCAAGAGCGCGTAGCCTACTGGCTGAGCGTTGGTGCACAGCCTTCTGAGCGTGTTGCTCAGTTGCTGAAGGAATCGGCTAAGGCTGCAGCCTGAACCCTATGAACGCGACGCCAGCTCCTGCTGATGATTTGATCGTTATCGGCAAAATCTACTCTGTTCATGGCGTTCGCGGCGAAGTGAAGGTCTTTTCCTTTACTGATCCGATTAAAAACCTGTTGGACTACAAAACCTGGACGCTCAAGCGCGAAGGTAGCGTGAAGCAGGTTGAGCTGGTCAGCGGACGCGGGAACGACAAGTTCCTGGTCGCAAAGCTCAAGGGTCTTGATGATCGCGAGGAAGCTCGTCTTCTGGCCGGTTACGAGATCTGCGTGCCGCGCAGCCTGTTCCCTGAACTGACCGACGGCGAGTACTACTGGTACCAGCTGCAAGGTCTCAAGGTTATCGACGGCCTCGGGCAACTGCTCGGGAAGATCGATCACCTGCTGGAGACCGGCTCGAACGATGTAATGGTGGTCAAGCCTTGCGCTGGCAGCCTGGATGATCGCGAACGCCTGTTGCCCTATACCGAGCAATGCGTGTTGGCCGTCGACCTGGCCGCGGGCGAGATGAAGGTGGAATGGGATGCGGACTTCTAAGCGTGGCTAACTTGCGCGTAGAAGTGATCAGTTTGTTTCCCGAGATGTTCTCCGCCATCAGCGAGTACGGCATAACCAGCCGCGCGGTGAAACAGGGGCTCTTGCAGCTGACCTGTTGGAATCCGCGAGACTACACCACGGATCGACATCACACTGTGGACGATCGCCCGTTTGGCGGTGGTCCGGGCATGGTGATGAAGATCAAGCCCCTGGAAGATGCACTGGTTCAGGCCAGAAACGCAGCCGGGGAGGGCGCGAAGGTGATCTACCTGTCGCCCCAAGGCCGCCAACTGAATCAGTCGGCGGTGCGCGAGTTGGCGAATGAGGATGCATTGATCCTGATTGCTGGTCGTTATGAAGGCATTGACGAGCGTTTTATTGATGCTCATGTCGATGAAGAGTGGTCGATTGGCGACTATGTACTCTCCGGTGGCGAGCTGCCGGCGATGGTCCTGATTGATGCGGTTACGCGACTGCTGCCCGGAGCTTTAGGGCATGTGGATTCCGCGGAGGAAGATTCCTTCACGGACGGTCTGCTGGATTGCCCGCACTACACCCGACCGGAGGTGTATGCGGATCAGCGTGTTCCCGACGTGTTGCTAAGTGGCAACCACGCACACATCCGGCGTTGGCGTTTACAGCAGTCCCTTGGTCGGACCTATGAACGACGCGCCGATCTTCTGGAAAGCCGCTCGCTTTCTGGAGAAGAGAAGAAGCTGCTCGAGGAATATCTCCGCGAGCGGGACGATAGTTAACAACGTATCGATGGTAGATCCGACGATTTACCTTAGGAGCACAGCATGACCAACAAAATCATCCTTGCACTCGAAGCAGAGCAGATGACCAAAGAGATCCCAGCCTTTGCCCCGGGCGACACCATTGTCGTTCAGGTGAAAGTGAAGGAAGGTGATCGTTCCCGTCTGCAGGCGTTCGAAGGCGTAGTTATCGCCAAGCGCAACCGCGGTGTGAACAGCGCGTTCACCGTACGTAAAATCTCCAACGGCGTTGGCGTAGAGCGTACTTTCCAGACCTACAGCCCGCAGATCGACAGCATGGCTGTCAAGCGTCGCGGTGACGTGCGTAAAGCCAAGCTGTACTACCTGCGCGACCTGTCGGGTAAAGCAGCTCGCATCAAGGAAAAACTGGCTTAAGTCCAGCTTCCGATGCAGAAAAAAGCAGCCTACGGGCTGCTTTTTTGTTGCCTGTCATTTAATGCCCGGAGCGGTTCAGCAGGGCGCAGACCGTGTTGGCGATCCGTTCCAGCAGTACCTCGTCATAAGGCAGCCAGGGCAGGGCGGTCAATTTGCCGCTTTGTGCCGCCAGGGCCATCTCCACGGGTTCGCCATCGCGTGTCACGCGCCCGGTGGCCAGATGCACCGCATGGTCGCCGATGCGGACATGACTCCCCTCCATCGACAACACCCCCTGCTCGATAAGTGGGGCGAAAGCCCTGCCCAGCACGTGCTGGCGCATCAGAGCCATCTGGGTGAGGTTGTGCCCGGCCAGCAGGTTCAGGCGTTGCTCGCGCCTGGCGGCCGGCATTTGCGGCAGGGGCTGGCCGGTGGCGCTCTGTGCCAGCTCTTCGATGGCGAAACTGCTGACGCTCACCAGCAGGTCGATGGCCCGGCAGGCTTCTGAAAACACCTGCGGCGGCACATCCTGCAGCAGCATCGGCTGCCAGTGTTTATCGGTGCGCCGAGCGAAGCTTGCGCTGCCGGACAGGCAGTGCCCCTGCAGCCCAGGATAGAGTGCCGCGTCCACCGCAAAGCTCACCCGGATATCCCCCAGGTTCCGGCTCAGGCCGCTGTCCCTGTCGATCTTCCAGCCTTCGCGGCGGGCCAGGCCGATCAGGGGGCGGATGGACAGGCTGTATCCGGCGAATGCCTGGCAGGTGTGGCTTTCCAGCTCCTGCTGAGAGGGCAGGTAGTACTCGCGAAACACTTGGCGCAGCGGTTGTTTGATCCGGCGTTCGCTGATCAGGGCCTGCCAGGCGTGGCGCTCTGCGGCGTTGGCTGACAGCGGGTGCCATAGCGAAATCCTGCACCCGGCATCCAGGCTCAGCGGTTGGCCCCGGGAGTCTAGCGCTTGCGCATTGGCGTCCAGCAGGAAGCTGCGGCGTTGGCCATCTGTGCAATGGGCAACCCAAACCAGTGAGCGGGCAAAGGGCGAGCCCACGGCGGAGTCCGCCAGTTGCGCTCGCCAGTCGCTGAAAGACAACTCAAAGGCTTGCCACAGCCCGGATTCCAGGCAACTGGCCAGAAGCCCGTGCTGGGCCTTGCCGGGCGTGCTGGTGGGGGCCAGGCGCAGGGCGATCTCGGGGCGTTGGGCCAGGCCGCGTTCGGCAGGTTTGAGGTTGCGGGCGAGTTTTTTCTGGATGCTGGCATGGCGCACCAGGCCCAGGGCGCTGCGCAGTGCCTGCACGCTTTCCGGGGTTGGCACCTGCTCGATGCAATGCCCCAGGGCAATGGCCAGGGACTGCGACGGCGCAGTCTTGGCCTGGGTCGGGGCGACGCAGGCCTTGGGCAGCAAAATGTCCATCAGTGGCGGCAGCCAGGAGGCATCGCGCAGCAGGGCGACCCGCGCGGCGCGGGCAATCACCGGAGTGTCATCGGTGGTAAAGGCGCCATCGGCCACATAGGGCGTGGCGCCGTTGTGGATGGCGTCCAGGCGCTGGGCTGCGGTACTGAGGATCTGCTGTGAGAATTCGACGTACGCCGCGTCATCCATCAGCACCCTGGCCGGATCGGCGCTCAGGTGATGATGGCCGGTCCAGTACTCGCTGCCGGCCAGGGCCTGCCGTGAGCGAGGCTCCAGTTGCCCAAGCAGTTCGAACTCCTGCCGGGGGTAGGGCGCATCGGCGTAGTGTTGTTCCACACAGCGCCGCAGCGCCGTGCGGGTTTCTTCATCCACCCATTGCGCCAGCACGTACGCCTGGTGGTAGTACAGCGCCCACTGTGGGCCCGGTTCCGCAAGGATCCTGCGCAGTTCCTCGGTCAAGGCGGGGCTCGGTGTTCCGCTGAAACAGGCCAGTTGTTCCAGCGCTTCCTGCCAGTTCACGCAACTGCGCAGCGCCTCCAGCAGGGTGGTTTGATCGAGGGCCGGGCTCAGCTCCAGTTGCGTGGCCTGCTGCACGATCGCGGTCGCCAGTTGCTGCGCCGCCGGGTTGGCATGGTCGCGCAGGGCCCGGCGGATGGCCGGCCACAGGCTGCCCAATTGAGTGGGCGTCAATGGGCTGATGTCGGGCGGCGGGCCGATGAAGTTCGGATGATCCACTCGGTCCGTGTTCAGGCGTTGTTGCAGGTGCGCGACGAGCGAAGGCGCGAGCGGGGCATCCATGGCGGCGGGTCTCCTTTTTCAGTGCGCGGATAATCGCATTTTTTATCGCCGGTTGTGGCCTCTGGCCCCTGGCGGGTTCTTTCGGCCCCTGCCGGGCGGCGATATACTCGCCGGCCCAATAAAGTGTGATCGCCCGATCCGTGCAGCCTGCACGGACGCCCAGGGTGCGTCGCATCCTCCCGGCAATCCTGGCCTGGTTCTATCCACAGGCAGGCCGCCCCGATTATTCCCATCAAGCCTTGGGTCGCTGCCCTGCAGCGCTCATGGGCGTTCCATGCCCGCAGCGTGCCCGTGCGCGGATCCATCCATTCAGGCAGTAGTCCGATGACCCTTCGTGAGCAAGAAATCCAGCGCCGTACCGAACTCTCGGTGACCCGCGTGACCAAGGCGGTATTCCCGTCCACCACTAATCATCACAATACCCTGTTCGGCGGCACTGCCCTGGCCTGGATGGACGAGGTTTCGTTTATCGCCGCGACCCGTTTCTGCCGGCTGCCGTTGGTGACGGTGTCCACCGATCGCATTGATTTCAACCATCCGATTGCCGCAGGTTCGATCGTCGAATTGGTGGGGCGAGTGGTGAAGGTGGGCAACACCAGCCTCAAGGTCGAAGTCGAGGTGTTTGTAGAGAGCATGAGCTGTGATGGTCGGGAAAAGGCCATCCATGGTTTGTTCAGCTTTGTCGCCATCGACGATGACAAGCGCCCGGTGCCGGTGCTTCCAGGGTTTGCGACGTAGGAGCCGGCGTGCCGGCGAATAAGCCATCGGGCCTCTTCGCTGGCAAACCAGTTCCTGCAAGGGGGAGCGTTACAGGGACTCGGGCTGGATCAGGGCCAGCAGCGTCCAGCCTGCCGCCGGCTTGAGGCTGCTGTCTGGGGTGACGACATGCACCCAGCCGCTACTGTCGCGGGCAAACAGCAGAGTGGCGCGTTCGCCGTGCAGGGCCTGGTAATCGTCCCAGCCAAAGGCTTCGGTCAGGTTGGTGCTGTACAGCTCCGCGCCCTGGCCCAGCAGGCTGGCCAGCTTGGTGTAGGTCAAGGCCTCGCTGCCCAGCAACTGGCCGCGGTGTTCGTGGCTGGCCCGGTGCTTGTCGGTGCGCCGGCTTTCCTGGCTGTTGGCCAGGGCGAACAGGCGCTGGTGGCCGAAGTCGTGGCGAAAGCGCATGGCGGCCAGGGTGTTCAGCTCTCCTGAGGGCGAGAGTGCAAGCAAGTGGCCCAGGCCCACCAGGTCCAGATGGGCATCGGCGTGCTGCGAGGCCGGGTTGCCGAAATAGGTGGGCAGCCCTTCCATGCGCGCCGCGCGAATGTTTTCCCAGCTGGAGTCGGTCAACAGCACCCGGCTGCCCAGTTGCTGCAAGGCTTTGCCAAGGGTCCGTGCCGGGCCGTTGGCGCCGACGATGAGAAAGCCGCTGGGCGCCGGCTCGGCGACTTTCAACAGGCGCGCCAGGGGGCGAGCCGTGGCGCTTTGCAGGACCACGGTGCCGATGATCACGGCAAAGGTCAGTGGCACCAGCAGCAATGCCCCCTCATGACCGGCTTCGTCCAGGCGGATGGCGAAGATCGCCGACACCGCTGCTGCAACAATCCCCCGTGGGGCAATCCACGCCAGCAAGGCGCGTTCACGCCAGTTGAGGCTGGAGCCGGCCGTGGACAGCAGCACGTTCAGTGGCCGGGCGATGAACTGGATCACCAGCAGCAGGATCAGCACCAGCGGGCCCAGGGCAATCAGCGCCTTGAGGTCCAGGCGTGCCGCCAGGAGGATGAACAGCCCGGAAATCAGCAGCACGCTGAGGTTTTCCTTGAAGTGCAGGATGTGCCGCACATCCACGCCCTTCATGTTGGCCATCCACATGCCCATCAGGGTCACCGCCAGCAGTCCGGATTCGTGCATCACCTGGTTGGAAGCGATGAAGATTCCCAGCACTGCCGCCAGGGTTGCCAGGTTGTGCAGGTATTCCGGCAGCCACTGGCGGCGCATGATGCTGCCCAGGACCCAGCCGCCGGCGATGCCGAACAGGCTGCCGCACAGAATCACCCCGCCAAAGGTCAGCAGGCTCTGGCTCAGACCGGCGCCCTCGGCGCTGGCGATGATGAAGCTGTAGACCACCACCGCCAGCAGGGCGCCGATAGGGTCGATGACGATGCCTTCCCAGCGCAGGATATTGGCGATCGAGGCCTTGGGCCGCACTACCCGCAGCATGGGCACGATCACCGTCGGTCCGGTGACCAGGGTCAGGGTGCCGAACAGCAGGGCCAGCATCCAGTCGAAGCCCAGCAGCCAGTGGGTGGCCAGGGTGATCACGGCCCAGGTGGACAGCGCGCCGATGGTCACCAGGCGGTGCACCACACTGCCGATCTCGCGCCACTCGGAGAGGTGCAGGGTCAGGCTGCCTTCGAACAGGATCAGCGCCACCGCCAGCGAAACCAGGGGCATCAGCAGCGGGCCGAACATCTCCTGCGGGTCGAGCCAGCCCAGTATCGGCCCGGCCAGAATGCCGCTGAGCAACAGAAAGAGAATGGCCGGCAGTTTCAGCCTCCAGGCCAGCCACTGGCAGCCCAGCGCGGCCACGCCGATGCCGCCGAAGGCCAGCAGAATCTGTTGTTCACTCATCAATGCACCCTGTTCCTGAAAATGGCTGGCTATGAAAGACTAGCGACCCTGCGCGCAGTTCACTATTTTTTTACGCCTGGCCTCTGGGCCGCGCCTTTCGAGTCTTTATGCCTGCCATCGACCACCCCCTGATCGACCGTTTTCTCGACGCCCTGTGGTTGGAGAAAGGCCTGTCCGACAACACGCGCGACGCCTATCGCAGTGACCTGGCGTTGTTCAACGGCTGGTTGCAGGAGCAGGGGCTGGAGTTGCCGCGGGCCGGGCGCGAGCTGATCCTCGATCACCTGGCCTGGCGCGTGGAGCAAGCCTACAAGCCCCGCTCGACAGCGCGATTCCTCTCGGGCGTGCGTGGTTTCTATCGCTATCTGCTGCGGGAAAAGCTGATTGAAATCGATCCCACCTTGCAGATCGACATGCCGCAACTGGGGCGTCCGTTGCCCAAGTCGCTGTCGGAGGCGGATGTGGAAGCGCTGCTGGCCGCGCCGGACCTGAGCGAGGCCATCGGCCAGCGCGACCGGGCCATGCTCGAAGTGCTCTATGCCTGCGGCCTGCGGGTTACCGAGTTGATCAGCCTGACCCTGGAGCAGGTCAACCTGCGCCAGGGCGTGCTGCGGGTCATGGGCAAGGGCAGCAAGGAGCGCCTGGTGCCCATGGGCGAGGAGGCGATTGTCTGGGTCGAGCGCTACATGCGTGATGCCCGTGCCGAGCTGCTGGGCGGGCGTCCCAGCGACGTGCTGTTCCCCAGCCTGCGTGGCGAGCAGATGACCCGCCAGACCTTCTGGCATCGGATCAAGCACCAGGCCAAGGTCGCCGGGATCGGCAAGGCGCTGTCGCCCCACACCTTGCGCCATGCCTTCGCTACCCATCTGCTCAATCACGGCGCCGACCTGCGAGTGGTGCAGATGCTGTTGGGCCATAGCGATCTGTCCACCACCCAGATCTATACCCATGTGGCCCGCGCCCGGCTGCAGGATCTGCACGCCAAGCACCATCCGCGCGGTTGATTTGCCTTCCGGGCCGCGCTTTGCGTCGCCCGTAGTCGGTGCCGGCAAACAGATGTGATAGGCTTTGCCGGTTTGCAAAACGGCTGTTTGCGAGCGGTTGCCATGGTGATCGCTGCGAGTGGCCCATTTGCCCGCCTTCAGGAGTTCCCATGCGCTTGACCCAGATTTTTGCCGCCGCCTCCCTGGCGCTGCTCAGCACTTTTGCCATGGCCGATGACAGTGCCGAGAAAGCCATCCGCAAGAGCCTCGAGACCCTGCAGCTCGAAACGCCTGTGGAAAGCATTACCGCCAGCCCCATGGGTGGCCTGTACGAAGTCAAGCTCAAGGGCAGTCGTGTGCTGTACGCCAGCGCCGACGGCCAGTTCGTGGTCCAGGGCTACCTGTTCCAGCTCAAGGATGGCAAGCCGGTCAACCTCACCGAAAAAACCGAGCGCCTGGGCATTTCCAAGTTGATCAACGGCATTCCGGTCGCGGAAACTGTGGTCTATCCAGCCATTGGCGAGACCAAGACCCACATCACCGTGTTCACCGACACCACCTGCCCGTACTGCCACAAGCTGCACGCCGAAGTGCCCGAGCTGAACAAGCTGGGTGTGGAAGTGCGCTACGTGGCGTTCCCGCGCCAGGGCCTGGGCTCGCCGGGTGACGAACAGCTGCAGGCGGTCTGGTGCTCGGCGGACAAGAAAGCCGCGATGGACAAGATGGTCGACGGCAAGGAAATCAAGGCCGCCAAGTGCGCCAACCCGGTGTCCAAGCAATTCGCCCTGGGCCAGTCGATCGGTGTCAACGGCACCCCGGCCATCGTTCTGGCCGATGGCCAGGTGATTCCCGGCTACCAGCCGGCACCGCAGATCGCCAAACTGGCCCTGGGTGCGAAATAATCCTGCATCGTCACGCTAGCCTTTGACGATCATGGCCCGCCGGTCAAGCCGGCGGGCCATTAATAGAGAGCCGCGCAGTTTGCGGCTGTATTCCACGGCCGGCCTAGAGTCGGCCGTTTTATGGGGAGTTCAGAGTGAATCCGGTCAAAGTAGGCATCTGTGGGCTGGGTACTGTCGGTGGCGGTACCCTAAACGTACTTCAGCGCAACGCCGAGGAGATTGCCCGCCGTGCCGGGCGTGGAATCGAAGTAGCGCAGATTGCTACCCGTACGCCAAAGCCGCAGTTCCAAACGACCGGTATTGCGATTACCAACGATGTCTTCGCCGTGGCCACCAACCCTGAAATCGATATCGTCATCGAGCTGGTGGGCGGCTACACCGTGGCCCGTGACCTGGTGCTCAAGGCCATCGAGAACGGCAAGCACGTGGTCACCGCGAACAAGGCGCTGATCGCCGTGCACGGCAACGAGATCTTCGCCAAGGCCCAGGAGAAGGGCGTGATCGTGGCCTTCGAAGCCGCCGTGGCCGGTGGCATCCCGGTGATCAAGGCGATCCGCGAAGGCCTGTCGGCCAACCGTATCAACTGGCTGGCGGGGATCATCAACGGCACCGGTAACTTCATCCTCTCGGAAATGCGCGAGAAGGGCCGCACCTTTGAAGACGTGCTGGCCGAAGCCCAGGCCCTGGGCTACGCCGAAGCCGACCCGACCTTCGACGTCGAAGGCATCGATGCCGCGCACAAGCTGACCATCCTGGCCTCCATCGCCTTTGGTATCCCGCTGCAGTTCGACAAGGCCTACACCGAAGGCATCACCAAGCTCACCACCGCCGACGTGAACTACGCCGAGGCCCTGGGCTACCGCATCAAGCACCTGGGTGTGGCGCGCCGCACCGAGGCCGGTATCGAGCTGCGGGTGCACCCGACCCTGATTCCGGCCGATCGCCTGATCGCCAACGTCAACGGTGTGATGAACGCGGTCATGGTCAATGGCGATGCCGCCGGTTCGACCCTGTTCTACGGCGCCGGCGCGGGCATGGAGCCGACCGCTTCCTCGGTGGTGGCCGACCTGGTGGACGTGGTTCGCGCCATGACCAGTGACCCGGAAAACCGCGTGCCGCACCTGGCGTTCCAGCCTGACTCGCTGTCGGATCATCCGATCCTGCCGATCGAGTCCTGCGAGAGCGCCTACTACCTGCGCATCCAGGCCAAGGATCACCCGGGCGTACTGGCCCAGGTGGCGAGCATCCTCTCGGAGCGCGGCATCAACATCGAATCGATCATGCAGAAGGAAGTGGAAGAGCAGGACGGCCTGGTGCCGATGATCCTGCTGACCCACCGTGTTCTGGAGCAGCACATCAACGATGCGATCACCGCCCTGGAGGCCCTGCAGGGCGTCGTTGGCCCGGTGGTGCGTATCCGCGTCGAACATTTGAATTAATGAAGCAGCCGCAAGTGGCAAGCGGCAAGCGCCAAGTCAGAAGCTGATCGGCTTTGACTTGAGGCTTGAAGCTTGCGGCTTGAGGCTCAAACCGAAGGTTTGTCCCCATGCGCTATATCAGTACTCGTGGCCAGGCACCGGCCCTGAATTTCGAAGATGTGCTGCTGGCAGGTCTGGCCAGCGACGGCGGTCTCTATGTGCCAGAGAACCTGCCGCGTTTCACTCAGGAAGAAATCGCTTCCTGGGCTGGCCTGCCGTATCACGAGCTGGCGTTCCGGGTCATGCGCCCGTTCGTCACCGGCAGCATTCCGGACGCCGATTTCAAGAAGATCCTTGAAGAAACCTACGGCGCCTTCTCCCACAACGCCATTGCGCCGCTGCGCCAGCTCAACGGCAACGAGTGGGTGCTGGAGCTGTTCCATGGCCCGACCCTGGCATTCAAGGACTTCGCCCTGCAACTGCTGGGTCGCCTGCTGGACTACGTGTTGGAGAAGCGCGGCGAGCGCGTGGTGATCATCGGTGCCACCTCCGGTGACACCGGCTCGGCGGCCATCGAAGGCTGCAAGCGGTGCGACAACGTCGACATCTTCATCCTGCATCCGCACAACCGTGTATCGGAAGTGCAGCGCCGGCAGATGACCACCATCCTCGGCGAGAACATCCACAACATCGCCATCGAAGGCAACTTCGACGACTGCCAGGAAATGGTCAAGGCCAGCTTCGCCGACCAGGGCTTCCTCAAGGGCACTCGCCTGGTGGCGGTGAACTCGATCAACTGGGCGCGGATCATGGCCCAGATCGTCTACTACTTCCACGCGGCCCTGCAGTTGGGCGGCCCGGCACGTTCCATCGCGTTCTCGGTGCCCACCGGCAACTTCGGCGACATCTTCGCCGGTTACCTGGCGCGCAACATGGGCCTGCCGATCAGCCAACTGATCGTCGCCACCAACCGCAACGACATCCTGCACCGCTTCATGAGCGGCAATCAGTACGTCAAGGAAACCCTGCACGCGACCCTGTCGCCGTCCATGGACATCATGGTCTCGTCGAACTTCGAGCGTCTGCTGTTCGACCTGCACGGTCGCAACGGCGCGGCCCTGGCGGCCTTGATGGACAGCTTCAAGCAGGGCGGCGGTTTCAGCGTCGAACAGGATCGCTGGACCGAAGCGCGCAAGCTGTTCGACTCCCTGGCGGTGAACGACGAGCAGACCTGCGAAACCATCGCCGAAGTCTTCGCCCAGACCGGCGAAGTGCTGGACCCGCACACCGCGATCGGGGTCAAGGCCGCTCGTGAATGTCGGCGCAGCCTGGATACACCCATGGTGGTCCTGGGCACCGCGCACCCGGTCAAGTTCCCGGATGCGGTGGAAAAGGCCGGTGTCGGCAAGGCTCTGGAGCTGCCGGCGCACCTGTCCGACCTGTTCCAGCGTGAAGAGCGCTGCACGGTCCTGGCCAACGACCTGAAAGCGGTGCAGGCTTTTGTCAGCCAGCACGGCAATCGTGGCAAGCCGCTCTGATTCATTGGCTTTGCCGACTAACAAGCCCGTCTTCTGACGGGCTTTGTTTTTTCTTGCCCCAGTGGCATGAGTGTGGCTCGCAAGACGCCGGGAGGCCCGGATGATTCGCCGTCGAACCTATCGGAAACTGCCCGTCCAGCGCTGGCTGTGCGGGCCTGTGCTGGTCTGTGCAATATTCGCTTGGGCGGCACCTGCCTACGCCGCTCAGAACCTGTCTTTCAAGTTGGTGCCGGCCTTTGTCGATCTCGACCCCTTGCCCCTGGCTCCCGCCGAGCAGCGATGGCTGAAAAGCCACCGGACCCTAAGGGTGGGGATTTCCATCGATGACTACCAGCCCATCGACATCACTCGCGACCGTAACCGTTACCAGGGCATCAGCGCCGATTACCTGAGCCTGGTGGGCGAGCGCCTGGGAACGTCCATGGAGGTCCTGGGCTTTTCCGAGCGCGAGCAGGCGGTGGAAGCGCTGCGCAACGGCACCATCGATGTGCTGACCAGTGCCAACGGCTATGAGCGCGGAGCGCCGGGGCTGCGTTTTACCAGTGACTACATGCCGGACCTGGCGGTGGTCGTGGTGCGTCGGGACGAGCCGCAGCCCAGTGACGACCTGGCGGGCAAGAAGGTGGTGCTGCTGGACGGCTACGCCAATGCCGCCCAGGTCCATGCGGCCTATCCCGACAGCCAGATCATGCTTTCACCGAACCTCTACAGCGGCCTGGAAGCGGTGAAGCAGGGGGATGCCGACGCCTTCATCGGCAACGAGGTGATCGTTCGCGCCTACAAGGCCCTGCGTCCCTACCTGGGGTTGCAGATCCACGTGGAAAGCCGCCTGCCGCCCACCGGCTTTGCCTTCGCCACCCGCGACAGCAATGTGCTGCTGGCGCAGTTGCTGGAAAAGGCCCTGCAAAGCATCGATGAATCCATACGCCGGGAAATCCAGGCACGCTGGACCACTGGCCTTGGGGCGAGCAACTTCGCCGAGCCGATCGAGCTCAGCGCCCAGGAACAGGCCTGGATCCTCCAGCACCAGCATGTGGTGGTGGCCTCCCAGCAATACCCGC
Source organism: Pseudomonas sp. GW823-FHT03E05 (assembly GCF_058796855.1). NCBI lineage: Bacteria > Pseudomonadati > Pseudomonadota > Gammaproteobacteria > Pseudomonadales > Pseudomonadaceae > Pseudomonas > Pseudomonas sp. GW823-FHT03E05. Next base: position 725,319 of record NZ_JBXAJB010000002.1, on the reverse strand, counting down.
CCCATGTGTTCAAGGACAAGGAAGGCCAGTGGACCGGCCTCAATATCGACCTGCTCAACCGTATCTCGCGCATGACCGGGCTGCATTTCGTGCAGAAGGAAAGCCAGACTACTGCCCAGACTCTGGAACTGCTGGAAAGCGGGCAGGCGCAGATGAACACCACCCTCACGGCCAGCGACGACCGGCGGCTGTTCCTGAACTTCTCCCATGCCTTCGGCGGCGCGGCCTGGGTGTTCGTGGTGCGTCCCGAGGACCGGCGCCTGAGCAGCCTGAAGCAGATGGCGGGGGAGGTGCTGGTGCTTCCGGCCCGGCACACCCTGGAGAGCTTTATCCGGCGCAACTACCCGGACATTCGCCTGCGCAGCGTTGCCAGCTATGAAGAGGCCCGGGCCCTGGTCAGCAATGGCGAGGCCATGGCGACTATCCAGAGCGAGGTGCAGGCCCTGGGGCCGGCCGAGACCGGGGTGATGGTAGGGCGCAGTGTCGAGGGCACCTGGTCGGCCGACGAGTTTTCCGTGCGCAAGGACCAGCCCGAGCTGCTGAGCATTCTCAACAAGGCACTGGAAGCCTTGCCGGTAGCGGAGCTCAGCGCTCTGCGCCTGAAATGGCTGGGGGCTACGCCAGTGCCGGTGCCTGCCTGGCAGCGCGTGCCGAACTGGGTGTATTGGGCGATTGCCACAGCACTGCTGTTCGGCCTGATTTCCCTGGCCTGGAACAGTCGCCTCAAGCGCCAGATCCAGCAGCGATTGCTGGCTGAACAGCGGCTCAATGATCAACTGGTGTTCAAGCGGGCCTTGCTCGACGGTATTCCCAACCCGATATTCGTGCGCGACCTGCAGGGGCGTTTGATGACCTGCAACAAGAGTTATGAACAGCAATTGGGCACCAGCCTGGCGCAGATCCAGGGGCGGCAACTGACCGAACTGGACATCCTGCCGCCGGCCACCGCCCAGCAGTTGCATGGTGAGTTCATGCAGTTGCTGGCCTCCGGTGAGTCGGTGTTCGCCGACCGACAGGTGGAGTCCAGGGATGGCCCTATCGATGTCTATCAGTGGGCAGTGCCCTTCTACAGCGCAGAAGGGCAGTTGCAGGGCTTGCTGGGCGGCTGGATCGACATCACCGAGCGCAAGCGCCTGGAGAACCAACTGGTGGAGGCGCGCCAGGCGGCCGATCAGGCCAACGCGGCGAAGACGGCTTTCCTGTCCACCATGAGCCACGAGATCCGCACACCGATGACCGCCATCCTTGGCCTGCTGGAGCTGGAGAAAGAGCAGGCGCGGCTGCGCGGCGTGCCCTTTTCCGAAGCCCTGCGGGTGGCTTACCAGTCTGCCCAGGAATTGATCGGCCTGATGGGCGATAGCCTGGACCTGGCCAAGATCGAGGCCGGGTATATGCACCTGGTGCCCCAGGTCACCGCCCTCAAGCCGTTTTTCGAGAGTATCCGGCAGTTGTTCGAGGTCACGGCGCGCAACCAGGGCGTGCAGTTGCAGCTGGTGTTCAGTGAGCGGGCCAAGGGCCGTTATCTGTTCGACCCGGCGCGCCTGCGCCAGGTAGTGCACAACCTGTTGAGCAACGCGCTGAAATTCACCGCCCAGGGCGAGGTGCGGATGACGGTGGAGTGCCAGCCTGACGAGTCCGGCCTTGAGTGCCTGCGCATCAGCGTTGCGGACACCGGCCGCGGTATCAGCGCCGAGCAGCAGGCCAAGCTGTTCACGCCCTTTGTCCAGGCCGATGCCATGACCTCGTCAGCCTACGGCGGCACCGGGCTGGGGTTGAGTATCTGCCGGCAACTGGTGGAACTGATGGGCGGGCGGATTCACCTGCTCAGCGAGCCCGGGGTCGGTACCGTGGTGTCGCTGGAGTTGTACCTGGAGCGGGTCAGTGACGATTTCGAGTCTGGGTCGGCGTCGACGCAGGAACGTCCGCCGAGCCGGAGCATGGAGGTGCTGGTGGTGGATGACTTGAGCGCCAACCGCATGGTCCTGTGCCAGCAACTGATGTTCCTCGGGCACCGGGTGGTGGCCTGTGACAATGCCCGGGAGGCATTGCAGCAATGGCGTAGCGGCACCTTCGACGTGGTGATGACTGACTGCAACATGCCGGACATGAGCGGCTACGCCCTGGCCGAGGCGATACGCCAGGCCGAGGCACAGGACGGGCGAGGGCGTTGTCCGGTGATCGGCTGCACCGCCAATGCCTTTGAAGACGAACGCGAGCGCTGCGAGGAGGCCGGAATGGATCAACTGCTGGTCAAGCCGGTAACCCTGGATCAGTTGGCCCAGGCCCTGGCGCGCTTCCTGCCGCCGCCATCCTTCAACATCCAGACCTTGCGCAGCATGACCCAGGCCGACGACCAGGTGCTGCAACGCATGCTGCACGAGTTGTTGCGCAACCTCGCCGAGGAGCAGCAGGCGCTGGAAGCGGCGCACCAGGCCCGCGACCGGGAACGCCTAGGGGGTACCCTGCATCGGCTCAAGGGCGTGTGCTGCCTGATCGATGCCCTGCCCCTGGCCAGGGCCTGTATCGAGCTCGAGGGGCTGGTCAAGGGGCGGCAGGACGAGGCCATCGATCGTCATTGGCCATTGTTGCTCGAGGTCATCGCCAGCTTGCGCAGTGATATCCAGGCTGTCCTGGATGATTAAGACTTGTCCTATGTGTGTGTAGGAATTGTCTGATTAACCTGCCGGCTCGTTGTGGATACTTGCCACGCACGTCGTACCGGAGGTTGCCCCATGCATTCGCTTAAAGTGCTGATTCTCGAAGATAACTCGTTCCAATTGATGGCCCTGCACCAGATGCTCAACGCCAATGGCGTGTTCAATGTGCTGACCGCCGAGAGTGTCGAGGCCGCGCGGCGTTCGCTGGACAGCAAGGGGCCGGTGGATATCGCCATCTGCGACCTGTACCTGGAGCAGGCCGACGGGCTGGAGTTGATCCGTGACCTGGCCCGTCAGGAGCGGGCTCGGGCGCTGATCATCCTCAGAGATGCTGAAGAGGATGTGCTGGAGGGGGCGGCCGGCATGGCCCGGGAGCTGGGCCTGAAAGTGCTGGGCTGCCTGCCCAAGCCGGCCTCGGTGGCGGTGATCGGCGACTTGCTCACGGCCTACCAGCAGCACTCCAGGCAGGGGGCGCCTGCGCCGGACCAGGCGTTGCTGCGGGACTTGCTCGGGCTGGAGCCGTTTTCCCTCGACAGCGTCACCCAGGAGGAAGGGCTGGCGGCGATCCTGGGCCACGGCGTGGCGCATTTCCAGCCGGTCATCCAGCCCCACGGCGAGCTCCAGGGGGTCGAGGCCCTGGCCCGCTGGCAGCACCCCGAGCGCGGGCTGCTGATGCCCGGGGAGTTTTTGCCATTGATCGAGTTCGCCGGCCTGCAGGAGATCTTTACCTGGCACATGCTGGAACAGGCCCTGGAGCTGGCGGCCGGGGTGAAGCTGGTGATGGGCCATTCGTTGCCGGTGGCAGTGAACATTCCCATCGGCATCCTTGAACGGCCGCTGTTTCCCCGTCAGCTGGAGGCCTTGCTCAGGCGTTTCGAAGTGCCCGCCCGGCTGCTGACCCTGGAAATCATCGACACCACCCGGCTACAGACCGATACCGCCCATGTGGAGGCGCTGCTGCGCCTGCGGATGGTCGGCTGCAAATTGTCCATCGGCGACTTCGGCATCGGCGGCACCAGCCTGCAGCGCCTGCTGGAACTGCCCTTTACCGAGTTGAAGATTCCCCCGGTGTTCGTGGCGGGCATGGCGGCCGACGAGCGCAAGGTGGCCCTGGTCGGTGGGGCGATGAACATGGCCCGGCGCATGTCCCTGGGAGTGGTGGTGGCCGGGATCGAGAGCGAGGCCGACTATAAGGCGGCCAAGGCCCTGGGGGCGGCCCATCTGCAGGGCTGCTTCCTGGCCGGGCCGATGAGCGCTGCCCAGATGCGCCAGTGGCTGGCGCAGGCGCTGGACCGGGGTGCTGAGGGGGCTGGCGCTGAGGGCCTGTGTGCCTAGGACAGCCCGTGCTCCTGCACGTAGATGTACAGCGCGGCTTCGCTGGACAGGCCGAGCTTGCGCATGGCACTGACCTTCTGCGCACTGACGGTCTGCTTGCTGCGGTTGAGTTGCGCGGCAATTTCCCCGACCGCATGGCCAGCGGCCAACAGGCGGATCACTTCCAGCTCCCGCGGCGACAACTGATCGCTGGAAACCAGGCGGTCCGGCCCCACTTCGCCGGCCAGGCTCAGGGCCTGCTTGATGGCCTGGGCGATGTAGGGCTTGTGTTGCCGCGCCCGGGCGATGGCGGTCGGCAGCTCGTCCGCCAGGCTGGCCTTGCTCAGCAGGCCCGTTACTCCCAGATCGAGGATCGAGCGGAACAGCCCGGGGTGGTTGAGCATGGTCACCACCACGATGGGCAGGTCGGGGTGGCGGCGGCGCAGCTGTTCGATCAGGCGCAGGCCGTCGTTCTGCTGTTCGGCTGGCATCATGAAATCCGTCACCAGCACATCGCATTCGATCTCCTGCATCAGTTGCGCCAGGGCGGAGGGCGAGCTGGCCTCGCCGACGATGGCCAGGCTGTCGTCCTGTTCCAGGACGGCGCGCAGGCCAATGAGGAAGATCGGGTGGTCGTCGGCAAGGATGATGCGCAATTTGTTGTTCGTCGTTGCTTTCAAAGCTGAGCTCCAATGCAAAGGCGGCGTTGTTTGCGCCTGGTCGGCCGTTTTTCAGCTGTCATATTACCCGTGCATGCTCGATTGACTCAGGTCGGCAGCAGTAGGTGTGGCGAACTTTCTTCTCTGAGCGATGGTCACTTGAATGTCAGAAAGCTACCGGCATTTTTGTTTTCGAACCTTTAATTCGAGCTATTGAGTGGTGATCTAGATGGAAAGTATCAGTCTTTTATTGAGTGAGGCCCTGAGCCCTTACCAGGTTGCTCTGACGCCTTGCGGGGCTCGGGGCGAATGCCTGGTGACCTTGAAGAATGCTGCCGGCGCCATCGTGGTGGAGCGTGAGGTCAATCGGGCGCAGCTCACTGACAAGCGCCTGCTCACTGATGTGGTGGACGGCCTGCACCGTGATGTGCTGATCGCCGAAGGCCGGCTCGAACCCTGCGTGATCGCCGCCCTGCGCCATGCCGCCGAAGACAAGGCGTTCGCCCGGCGCAATTGATCTGAAATTTTACGGAACCTTCCGCCAGGCCCGTCAGTCAGACTCAGTATCAGCAGGATCAGGCATTGTGCTCCGGTGCTTGTGGCCTGCTGGTACGGGTCTGCAAAGACCACGTTTAACCCCGAGTCGTCTCCCCACTTCTCGGGGTTTCTTTTTGCCCGGCGTTTGTCAGTGGTCCTTCAAGTCCTGGAAGTAGGCCCGGGCATCGGCGCGGTATTCATCGCGCATTCCGGGGTCCAGCCAGGCGGCATACAACTCCACCAGTCGCTCCTCGCGCAGCTTGAGCAGGGCTTGGTTGATCCGGGTGATGGCTTTGCGGCCCTGCGGGGTATCGGAGCAGCCGACGTGGATTTCCTGATACTTGCTGGTGCCTTCGACCGGGTAGAACTCCAGATCCTGCGGGTCCATGCCCTGCTGCACGGCCTGGTAGCGGATTTCCGGCCAGTAGCCCAACAGCAGTTGCAGGCGCCCCAGGCGCTGCATCTGCAGCAGGCTGCCCAGGGCGTCGTTGCCGTAGTGGGCGCGGATCTGCTGCGGAGCAACCTGCTGCAGCAGGTTGTCGAGCTGTTGCCCGTAGCTGCGCTCGGCCACCACCCCGATCAGTTCCTTGCCGCTGTCGAGCAGGCCATGCAGGTCGACCTTGCCGTCATGGATGAAGTGCGCGATCTGTTCACGGTCGGCACGGCGGATCGCCAGGCCATTGCTCAGCACTCGAAAGCTGGTGATGGAGAAGGCCACCCATTGCGCACGCTCCTTGTTCCAGATCAGCGCCGGATCACAGGTGAAGCTGGGGTCGCGCAACATCTGCATGCCCCGGGCGCGATTGACCCGTACCAGTTCGTGCTGGTACTCCGGCAGGCTGGCGATCAATTGCGGCATCAGCAGGTCGACCACTCCTCGATCTTTTTGCTGGCCCTCGAAAATATTCAGCGGCGGCAGGTCGCGCAGCAGCCAGGTGAGCATTTCGCCGGCGTGGCCGGGGGCGCAGGGCAGCCACAGCAGGCAGGTTGCGAGCGCCATCGTCAACCGGCCAAGGCCTGGCCTCGGGCGTCGCTGGGCCCGTTGCGGGGGGGCAGTGTGAGACGGCTGTTTCAGCTTAGATTGCCCCAGAGTTGCGCAGGTCCTGGATCTGCTCGCTGCTGTAGCCCAGGCCGGCCAGAACTTCGCTGGAATGTTCGCCGAGCTCGGGGCCGACCCAGTCGGCCGAGCCCGGAGTCTGCGAGAGCTTTGGCACGATGCCGGGCATCTTGAAGGCCTTGCCGTCCGGCAGCCTGGCCTGGAGGAACATTTCCCGGGCGAGGAATTGCGGGTCGTGGAACATGTCCTCGGCGCTGAAGATCCGGCTCGCCGGGACTTCGGCCTGGTTCAACTGCTCCAGCACCTGCTCCAGGGGCAGGGACGCCACCCAGCGGTCGATCACCCCATAGAGTTCGTCGCGGCGGGTGTCGCGCCCGTCGTTGCTGGCCAGGGCCGGGTCATTGGCCAGATCCTCACGGCCAATCAGGAGCATGAAGCGCTTGAAGATCGCATCGCCGTTGGCGCCGATCTGCACGTGCTTGCCGTCGGCACTGGTGTGGATCGACGAAGGGGTGATGCCGGGCATGATGTTGCCACTGCGTTCGCGGATGAAACCGAATACATCGAACTCCGGAACCATGCTTTCCATCATGGCGAAGATCGCCTCGTACAGCGCCACGTCCACCACCTGCCCCTGGCCGCCGTTGACCTCGCGGTGACGCAGCGCCATCAGCGCGCCGATCACCCCCCACAGGGCAGCGATGGAGTCGCCGATGGAAATTCCGGTGCGCACCGGTGGGCGGTCCTCGAAACCGGTGATGTAGCGCAGGCCGCCCATGGATTCGCCCACCGCGCCGAAGCCCGGTTGGTCCTTCATCGGCCCGGTCTGGCCAAAGCCCGATAGCCGCACCATCACCAGTTTGGGGTTCAGGGCGTGCAGCACGTCCCAGCCCAGGCCGAGTTTTTCCAGCACGCCGGGGCGAAAGTTCTCGATCAGGATGTCCGCTTCGCCCAGCAGTTGCTTGAGCACCGCCAGGCCTTCCGGGTGCTTGAGGTTCAGGGTCAGGGACTTCTTGTTGCGTGCCTGGACGAACCACCACAGCGAGGTGCCTTCATACAGCTTGCGCCACTTGCGCAGCGGATCGCCGCCATCGGGTGACTCGACCTTGATCACCTCGGCACCGAACTCGGCGCAGATGCGCGCGGCGAAAGGGCCGGCGATCAGGGTGCCGAGTTCTATCACTTTCAATCCGGCGAGGGGCTTGCTGAGGCTGGTCATGGGGCATCCGCTGGGCAGGAAAATCCGCCTAGCCTAGACCATTGGTCGCCATTAAGGCAGCGCCTGACGCCTGCCTTTGCCGATTATTTCCCGCTCGGGCCAAGGATTATTGTGCTTCTCATTCCATTGGGCGGCAGGGTTTAATGACGCCGCTTGAAAAAAGAGCGGTTGCGAAAGCTGTAAAAGGGTCTATGCAGCGATGGATGCCTTGCGGCTGTTTGCCGAGCGATCCTCCTGATATTTCTTGTTACAAATGTCGCCTGTAAATTTTACATGTGATGAATTGAAAACCTTACATGTGATGTTCTAGTCTCTGCGCCATGGAAAACAAATCCTCAGCCCATTACCAACGTTTATTCCGCCAGCGCCTGCGTGATCAGGGCCTGGTGAAAAAGGAAGTCTGGATACTGCCGGAGAACGCCCAGGCGTTGCTGGCGGTTGAACGCAAACTGCGTCAGCCCTCAGAAGGGCTGGCTCCTGTGGAAAAGGATGGAGAAATGAGCATGCCGCAGATCTGGAATGCCCGATCGCTGTGCCAGGCCCTGGTAGCCACCGAGTTGTTCAGCAGTGGCGAAGCCAGCGTTGAACTGCTGGAGGGTGCCGAGCCGAGCTTGCACGTGACCATGCGCGAATACGGCGACCTGCCGTTGTTCGTGGCCCTGTCCGGCGAGCAGATCCTGGTGGAGGCGCTGCTGTGGCCGCAAAGCGAAGTGACCGATGTGGCCGCGTTCAACGAGGAAGTGTTGCTCAGCCGCCAGTTGTTCCCGCTGTCGAGCATCGGCCTGGAAACCCGCTTTGGCGGTGAGCGCCACTACATGATGTACGGCGCCCTGAGCGCAACCTCGATTCTCTCCAACGTGCTCTACGAGATCGAAACCCTGGCCAGCAACGTGATCAGGGCAACCGAGGCCTACGAAGGCTACCTGAAGGCTCAGGCCTGACCTGGAGGAATGCACATGAACGTATGGAGCAAGCTGCTCACCGCGCTGCGCGGTGGTGCCAATGAGGCGGGCGAGGCCCTGGTGGACAGCCAGGCACTGAGGATTCTCGATCAGGAGATCCGCGACGCCGATCAGGAACTGCGCAAGTCCAAGGAAGCCCTGGCCGAGATCATGGCCCGGCAGAAACTCGCCGCCGAGCGCGCCAACGGCAGCGCGGCCAAGATCGCCGAGTATGAAAGCTACGCCCTCAAGGCCCTGGAAGCGGGCAACGAAGCCCTTGCCCAGGAAGTGGCGCAAAAGATCGCCAACCTGGAAAATGACCTGGCCGTGGAGCGTGAGCAGGCCGATGGTTTTGCCGCCAGCGTCGCGCAGTTGCGCAAGGCCGTGACCCAGGCCGAGGGCAATATCAAGCATTTGAAACAACAGGTGGATACCGTCAAGGCCACCGAAAGCGTGCAGAAGGCCCAGCAGGCCGTGGCCCAGCGCTACGGCGGCTCCCAGAGCAAGCTGCACACCGCCGTGGAGTCCCTGGAGCGGATCAAGCAGAAGCAGGCCGAGCGCGCGGCAAAGATGGACGCCGCGGCCGAGCTGGCCAGTACCAGCAGCCCGGACGATGCCCTGGATGCCAAGTTGCGTGAAGCCGGGATCGTTGCCGGCAGCACCAGCGCCGACAGCGTGCTGGCGCGCCTCAAGGACCGTAGCAAGTCCTGATTCACCGTTGTGTTGTAGGGGCGGGGCCGCCTGGCCTTGCCCGGCTTTTTCAGGGATAGGAAAGCAATGGAAATCTTCCTGCAGACAGTGTTGTCGTTCCCCACAGTGCTGTTCAGCTTCATGCTCTGCCTGGCCGTGATCTACTGGGCCGTGGTGGCCATGGGCATGCTTGAAGTCGACCTGCTGGACTTCGAGGCCGACTCGCTGCTCGACAGTGCCCACGCCGGCGAAGGCCTGGCCGGGCTGCTGATCAAGTTCAAACTCAACGGGGTGCCGGTCACCCTGGTGCTGACCCTGCTGATGTTCTTCAGCTGGTTCCTGACCTATTTCGCCGAACTCTACGTGCTCAGCCACCTGCCCCTGGGTTGGCTGCGCTATCCCCTGGGCCTGTTGCTGGCGGTGCTCGCACTGTTCCTGGCAGCGCCCATCAGCGCGACGATCTGTCGTCCGCTGCGCCCGCTGTTTCTCAAGATGGAGGCCACCAGCAGCAAGTCGGTGCTGGGGCAGACGGCTGTGGTACGCAGCGGCAGAGTCACCCTGGAACATGGCGAAGCCGTGCTCGAGGACGGCGGCGCGGGCCTGATCCTGCGTGTGCGTGCCGATGAGGCACGAGCTTTCAAACGCGGCGATCGCGTCGTGTTACTGGAGTATCTGGAGGCGCAACACGCCTATCGGGTCATTACAGAGGACGAGTTTCGCGGCCTCTGAGCCCGGGCTCCCTCAAGAATCAAAGGAGATTGATTGCATGAATTTACCGTCGCTGCTGCCCATCCTGCTCGGGATCGGCCTCGTCGTCCTGGTGGTCTTCGGCCTGTTGGCCCTGTTCAAGGCCTTCTATATCAAGGTTCCCCAAGGCACGGCGTTGATCGTCAACGACATGTCCTCGACCCCCAAGGTGCATTTCACCGGTGCCCTGGTGTACCCGGTGATCCACCTCAAGGAGTTCATGCGCATCTCGCTGATCACCCTGGAAGTCGACCGTCGGGCCAAGGACGGGCTGATCTGCCGCGACAACATGCGCGCCGACATCACCGTGGCCTTCTACCTGCGGGTCAATGAAACCCAGGAAGACGTGCTCAAGGTGGCCAAGGCCATCGGTGTCGACCGTGCCTCCGACCGCGCCGCGGTCAACGAACTGTTCAACGCCAAGTTCTCCGAAGCGCTGAAGACCGTGGGCAAGCAGTTCGATTTCGTCCAGCTGTTCGAGAACCGCCAGGACTTCCGCGACCGCATCATCGAGATCATCGGCAACGACCTCAACGGCTATGTGCTGGAAGACGTGGCCATCGACTACCTGGAGCAGACCGCCAAGCACTCCCTGGACCCGAGCAACATTCTCGACGCCGAGGGTATCCGCAAGATCACCGAGCTGACCGCGGCGCAGAACGTCATCACCAACGAACTGGAGCGCAACCAGGAACTGGCGATCCAGAAGAAGAACGTCGAGACCCGCGAAGCCTCGCTGTCCCTCGAACGCCAGCAGGCCGATGCCGAAGCCCGGCAGAAGCGCGAGATCGAAACCATCCGTGCCCGCGAGGAAGCCGAGACTGCCAAGGTCAAGGAAGAAGAGCGCCTGAAGGCCGAACAGGCACGCATTCAGTCCCAGCAGGAAATCGACGTGCGCACCGAGAACCATCAGCGCGAAGTCGAAGTGGCCCAGCAGAACCGCCAGCGTGCGGTGGTCATCGAAGTCGAGAAAGTCACCCGCGCCAAGGACCTGGAAGTGGTGGCCCGCGAGCGTGAAGTGGAACTGCAACGCATCGAGAAAGAAAAGGCTCTGGAAGAGCAGCGCAAGAACATCGCCACCGTGATCCGTGAGCGGGTAGCGGTGGAGAAGACCGTGGCCCAGGAGGAAGAGCGGATCAAGGAAGTGCGCGAAGTCTCCGAAGCCGAGCGCGCCAAGCAAGTGGTGGTGATCCAGGCCCAGGCCGAAGCCGAGCAGGATCTGGTGCGCCAGGTCAAACAGGCCGAAGCCGACGAGACCCGTTCCAAGCACAAGGCCGTGGAAATCAACAACCTGGCCCAGGCCGAACTGGAAGCCGCGGCCAAGCAGGCCGAAGCCAAGAAACGCCTGGCCGAAGGCCTGGAAGCCGAGCGCGCCGCGCCTGGCCTGGCCGATGCCCGGGTGCTGGAAATCACCGCAGCGGCCCAGGAAAAAGAAGGCCTGGCCCAGGCTCGCGTACGCACCGAGCAGCTGATTGCCGAAGCCCGTGGCGAGCAGGAAAAAGGCCTGGCCGACGCCCGCATCATGGAAGCCCAGGCGGCTGCCAAAGAGAAGGACGGCCTCGCTGAAGCCAAGGTCATGGAAGAGAAGCTCGGTGCCCAGGCCCGTGGCGAAGAACAGTTGGGCGCGGCCAAGGCCAAGGCCACCAAGGACCTGGGTTCGGCCGAAGCCGAAGTGCTGCTGCAGCGCCTGAACGCCGAGGCCGAAGGCCTGGGCAAGAAGTTCGGTGCCCTGGACTCCCTCAGCGACAGCGCGCGGTCCCACGAAGAGTTCCGCATGCAACTGGAGAAGAACTTCGAGGAAGCGATGGCTGCCATCGCCGCCAACAAGGAAATCGCCAAGGACCAGGCCGAAGTGCTGTCGGCTGCCCTCAGCAAGGCCAAGATCGAGATCGTCGGCGGCGAAGGCGACTTCTTCAATTCCTTCGCCAAGTCGCTGTCGGTGGGCAAGGCCATCGAGGGCGTGGTGGGCAAGAGCCCGGTGGTCCAGGACGTGCTGGCACGCCTGCTCAATGGCAAGGGCGCTCCGGCCGTAGCCGCTGAGCTGGCCGCCGCTGCCGTTACGCGCAAGGCCGACGCTCCGTCTGCCGAAGCCTGAAATGCCTGACCACAGCTGATTCGCCAGCCCTCGCCTGATCCTGTAGCCGTCGTTTTTATCGACGGCTGCAGGGCAGGTGGCAGGCGGCGGGTTTCAGCTGGCTGGTTTCAGGTGCTGGGCTCCAGGTTTGAGGAGCTCGCTTTTTTGCATACCGCCGTAGATCCAGGAAGGCCACGATGTCGGACGCTCAAGTCGCAACTCCCCCACAGGACGTATTGGACAAGGCCGTCGCCGAAGGCGGCGCCTATGAGGTGCTGCACAAGCGCCTGCTGGACCAGGGCCAGCGCCTGCGGGCCACCACTGACGACCTCAACCAGAGGCGTCTCGACGAGTTCGGCAACAGCCGCATGGAAGTGGTCGGGCGGGTGCGCATCCGTACCGAGAACAACTGCATCGCCCGGGACATCGTCCAGGTCGGCGACTGCTTGCTGTTCGGCTACAACGTGTTTATCGGCCTGAAGAAGGAAACCAGCGTCGCTGACGTGTTTTCCCTCTATCGGTTGGTGGAAGAGGGCGAAGGCTACGAAGCCGAGCCCGTGCCCCTGGAAGGCAGCTTTTTGGCGGCCCAGGGCTTCCTCAACGATTTCAACGAGCTCTATACCTATTACAAGAACACCCGCCTGCTGCAACTGGCGATCCGTGACGGCAAGCTGCTGGCAAGTTTCCAGATCGGCGAGCGGGTCACCGATGTGCGGGTGTTCCGCTGGTCGATCTCGGTGGACGGGCGTGATGTCCGTTACATCGACAACCGGGGCGAACGGGATATCGCCCTGCCGGCACCCTTCGATTTCGAATGGAAGAAAGCCACCCGCGAGATGGTGGTCGAAGGCCGCTTCCCGCACCTGAACATCCTCGACACGGTGTTCGTCGAGACCATCGGTGGCGACCTGACCATCAAGGTCGAGAACAACACCGAGTCGGGCCTGGGCATCTATCGCGAAGAGGTGCTGGACAAGACCCAGTCCCTGGACGACTCGCAGATCGAATTCGCCCGCCTGGGCAGCCTGATCCTGCTCAAGGTCCTGCCGTACCGCGAAGAGCAGTGGCGCTACCTGGTGTTCAACAGCCTGACCCGCCAGGTGGAGCGCATCGACGCCATCGGCCTGGCCTGCGTGCAGTTGCCGGAGGACCACGGGATCATCTTCCCCGGCGGCTACTACCTGCAGAGCGGCGAGTACAAGACCTTCGAGCAGTCCATGGAGGGCATGCGCTACAAGCGCTCGGTGCGCTCGCCCAACGGTGAAGATGTGCAGTACATCTTCTACCACCCGGAGCAGGGCCGCTCGGTGCTGCTGACCTACAACATGATCAACCGCCAGTTGCAGAACCCGCTGTTCGGCCACGGCTACGCACGCCTGGAAGACGGGCGCATGGTGATCTTCGCCGCCGAGGGCGAAGAGCCGACCCGGGTGCATCCGATGCAGGTCTGGCAGACACCGTTCTTCACCGAGGAGTACGCCGCGCGGCAGCCGACCCGCAGCGGTTTCCTCGGGCGCATCGGCAACGCCGAACTGGTGCGCAGCGTTTCCGACCTCTACGACCTGTGCCGCGAGATCGACACCCCGGCGGTGTCGGTGCAGCGCTACTCGCTGCTGTGCCAGAACACCCGTCGGCTGTTCGATGTGTACCACTGGCTGGGCAGCGACGAGCTGGACGGCCTGGCCCCGCTGCTGCGGGAAGTGGCGTCCACGTCGGAGCTGGTGCTGGACGAATACGAGAAGGTCGAAAGCATCCGCCGCCAGTCGGACCAGGCCATGGTGGCCGCGGAGGCCAAGCAGAAAGCCCTGCTGGACAGCCTGCTGGTGGACAGCTGGGACCAGGTCCAGAGCTTCGTCGATGCGCTGAACGGCATCACCACCCAGCGCGGCCTGCTGCTGACCATTCGCGACTACCGCTACATCGACGTGGCGCGCATCGACGCCATGGAAGCCGAGCTGCTCAAGGCCCAGGAACGCACTGCCGCCGGCACCGCGACCTTCCTTGCCAGCGAGCAGGCCCTGCAACCCTTCGTCACCCAGCTGGAAACCCTGGACGCCCAGGCGCAGAAAGCCGAAACCGTGGCCCAGCTCAGCGAGCCCCTGGGCGCCCTGCAAGCCATGGCCGGGGACCTGGACATGCTGTCGAGCCTGATGGCTTCGTTGCAGATCGACGACGCCACCCAGCGCACCCGCATCATCGAATCCATCTCGCAGATCTACGCCCGCCTGAACCAGGCCAAGGCCCGCGCCGAACAACGGCGCAAGGCCCTGGGTTCGACCGAGACCGTGGCCCAGTTCGGCGCCCAGTTCAAACTCTTCAGCCAGGGCATCACCAACGCCCTGGCCCAGGCCCAGGACCCCGAGCGTTGCGATGAGCAACTGTCGCGCTTGCTGGTGCAGCTTGAGGAGCTGGAGAGTCGCTTTGGCGATCACGAACAGTTCCTCGGCGACATCCTCGGCAAGCGCGAGGAGTTGCTGGAAACCTTCGAGGCCCACAAGCAATCGCTGCTCGACGAGCGCCAGCGCAAGGCCCAGGGCCTGCTGGATGCCGCGCGGCGGATTCTCGACAGCCTCGGTCGGCGCACCGCCAAGTTCACCCAGGCCGAAGAGCTCAATGCGTTCTTCGCCGCCGACCCGCTGATCCTCAAGCTGCGGGAGCTGGCCGAGCGCTTGCGCGAGCTCAAGGACAGCGTCAAGGCCGACGATGTCGAGTCGCGCCTCAAGGGCGCCCGGGACCAGGCCGTGCGTGCCCTGCGCGACAAGACCGAGCTGTTCGAAGAGGGCGGCAACGTCATCAAGCTGGGGCCGCGCCACCGCTTCAGCGTCAACACCCAGGAGCTGGACCTGACCCTGATGCCCCGGGGCGATGAGCTGCACCTGCACCTCACCGGCACGGATTTCCTCGAACCCCTGCGCGACCCCGAGCTGGAGGCCCTGCGGGACTTCTGGCAGGTAGCCCTGGAGTCGGAATCGGCCCAGTTGTACCGCGCCGAATACCTGGCCGGGCAGGTGCTGGACGCTGCCGACCGCGGCCAGGAAGGCCTGAGCCTGGAAAGCCTGAAACCCTTGCTGGCGCACCCTGAAGAACTGGCGCGGGTGATCCGCGACTTTGCCGCGCCGCGCTACAAGGAAGGCTACGAGAAAGGCATCCACGACCACGACGCCGCAGCGATTCTCCTGCAACTGCTGCCCCTGCGCGACAGCGCCGGCCTGTTGCGTTTCGGCGCGGCGGCCCGTGCCTTTGCCTGCCTCTACTGGGATCGCCAGCAGGAACAGCCGCAACCTCGGCAATGGGTGGAACGTGCCCGTACCAGCCGGCATATCCAGCAACTGTTCGGGCGTCGTGAAGGCTTGCTGCAATTGCAGGAGGAAATCCTCGTGGCGCTGGGTGACTGGCATCAGCAGCACGCCTTCACCCTGGCCGCGGAGCTGTTGCCGGAGGCTGCCGAGTACCTGGTTCAGGAACTGGCCGCAGAACGCATCGAATTCACCTTCAGCAAATACGCCAAGCAGCTGCAGGAAGCCCTGACCCTGCGTCTGCAGGGCGCGCGGATGTGGGACGACTACCAGCAGGCCCTGGCGCGGCTGGTGGAACGGCCCGCTGCGCAGTGGGCGCTGACCGAGAACTGGCTCTCGGCCCTGTGCGCCGAGGGCGAGTTCGTCGAGTGGGCCGACTACGTGCCCGAGGCGGTGGCCCTGTCGCTGCTGCGGGAAGACTTTGCCAAGCGCATCACCGAAGTCGATCTGCGGTTCAAGGTCGACAACCTGATGGGCGAACACCCGCGCATCCAGGAGCGCAGCCTGTCCCTCACCGTGGACGGCTTCTTCGCTCGCCTGCGGGCCCATCGCGAACAATTCCTGCCTGGCCTGCAGCGTTACCAGAGCCTGCGCCAGGGCATCATCAGCCGCGAACGCTCGGCCCTGCGCCTGAGCGAATTCAAGCCGCGGCCGCTGAGCTCGTTCGTGCGCAACAAGCTGATCAACGATGTGTACCTGGGCTTTATCGGCGACAACCTGGCCAAGCAGATGGGCACCGTGGGCGAGAACAAGCGCACCGACCTGATGGGCCTGTTGATGCTGATTTCGCCACCGGGCTACGGCAAGACCACCCTGATGGAGTACGTGGCGCACCGCCTGGGCCTGATCTTCATGAAGATCAACGGCCCGGCCCTGGGGCACCAGGTCCGTTCCCTGGACCCGGCCCAGGCGCCGGACGCCACTTCGCGCCAGGAGCTGGAGAAGCTCAACCTGGCCCTGGAGATGGGCAACAACGTGATGCTCTATGTCGACGACATCCAGCACACCCACCCGGAATTCCTGCAGAAGTTCATCTCGCTGTGCGACGGCACCCGGCGCATCGAAGGCGTGTGGAAAGGCCGCACCAAGACCTACGACATGCGCGGCAAGAAGTTCTGCGTGGTGATGTCGGGCAACCCGTATACCGAGTCCGGCGAAGTGTTCAAGATCCCCGACATGCTGGCCAACCGGGCCGACATCTATAACCTCGGCGACACCCTGGGGGGCATGCAGGACGCCTTCGCCCTGAGCTACATCGAGAACGGCCTGACCTCCAACCCGGTGCTGGCGCCACTGGCCACCCGCGACATGGCGGACGTCTACCGCTTCGTCGCCAAGGCCGAGGGCAAGGCCTTCTCCAGCAACGAGCTGAGCCACAGCTACAGCGGTGCCGAGATCAACGAGATCACCACCACCCTGCAACGCCTGATGCAGGTGCGCGACGTGGTGCTGCGGGTCAACCAGCAGTACATCGCCAGCGCCGCCCAGGCCGACCAGTACCGCAGCGAGCCGCCGTTCAAGCTGCAGGGCAGCTACCGCAACATGAACAAGATGGCCGAGAAGATCTCGGCGGTGATGAACGACGCCGAGCTCCTGCAACTCTTGGCCGACCACTACCAGGGCGAATCCCAGCTGCTGACCACCGGCGCCGAAGAGAACCTGCTCAAGCTCGCCGAACTGCGGGGCAACCAGACCCCGGAGCAGAGCGAGCGCTGGACCCAGATCAAGCGCGACTTCGTGCGCAACCGTTCCATGGGCGGCAGCGACAGCGATGTCGGTACCCGCGTCGTGGCCCAGCTCAACGATCTGGTGGAAGGCGTGCGCGGCCTGGCCCGGCCCGCGCCGCAGCAAGGCATGCGTGAAGTGCTGGAGAACCTCTCCGAGCACCTGGAGCAGAGTTTCCTGCCGCTGCTCAAGGTCATGCACAAGAAGATCGATGTCGACCTGCACAGCCACCAGCGCATTGGCGACATTGCCACGCGCCTCGACGAACTGAGCCAGATGCTCAGTAACGGCGAGGTTCCGACCCTCAAGGACTCCCAACCGTAGGAGCCGGCTTGCCGGCGAACAGCCAAGGATCACGACATGGATTTTGCCCACCTGGACCAGCAACTGCGCGACAGCGTGCTGGACCTGAAACTGAGCAACGAAGAGCGGGACGAGCTGCGCCAGCTGGGCAGCGAACTGGGCCAGGACCAGGTGCGCTACATGCGTAACCGTGCCTTTGACCTGGTACGCGAGCTGGCGCTGGCGGACAGCGTCAATGTGCTGCCGGCGTTGAAGTGGCTGGAACAAGTGATCAAGACCCTGGACGCCAACAGCGCCCCGGTGCGGGACATGGCCAGCGCCCACTTCAGCCCCGGCGAAGACTGCCGGCGCAAGATCCGCGACCTGTGCCGCCAGGCCCGAATCTCGGTGGATATCTGCGTGTTCACCATTTCCGACGATCAACTGAGCGACGAAATTCGCGCCTGCCACCAGCGCGGCGTGGCCGTACGGGTGATCAGCGACAGTGAAAAGCAGTTCGATGTCGGCAGCGATATCGCCGCGCTGCGCGAGGCCGGGGTGCCGGTGCGGATCGACGACACGCCGTTCCACATGCACCACAAGTTCGCCGTGTTCGATGGCCGGACCCTGCTCAACGGCAGCTTCAACTGGACCCGCAGCGCCACCACCGGCAATGAGGAAAACCTGCTGGTGATCGACCACCCGCAACTGGTGGCCAGTTACCTCAAGGAGTTCAACGAACTCTGGAGCCGCTACGCGCCGCGTTAAGGCGTGCAGCGGCGGGCCTTGACGCGGCCTCAGGCGGCGTTCGGCTGGCCCCAGGCGCTCTCGGCGGCCAGGTGGTCGATCAACTTCTGGCACAGCCCTTGGGCTTTTTCCGGGGCGCTCTGGCGCAGGGTTTCCAGGGCCAGGTGCAACTGTTGCACCGGGTTTTCGCCGATAAACAGGTTGCTCGGTTCCAGCCCGGCAATCGCCTCGTCGAAGCGTTGCTCGTGGATGTGCTTGAGCACCATGGCCTGGCTCAACTGGTGGGTGTAGGCCGCCTGCTGCTCCAGGCGAGCTTTCAGTTCGACAGCCTTTGCCTGGTCGTCGATGTAGACGTAGCTCAGCGCCAGCTGTTCCAGGAAGAAGTTTTTTTCCGCTGGATCCAGAGGCGCATTCTGACTGTCGTCGAGGGCTTGCACGGCCTGGTCCAGCAGTTCACCGGCTTGCCGGGTCTGCTCCAGGTCGTGCAGCAGCTTGGCCTGCAAGGCCAGTTTCATCGGTCGATCGGCGTATTCGAGCTGGGTGTTGAGGCGCGCCATTTCCTCCAGATTGTTGCGGATCAGCCAGCTGTCGCGGCGCAGGCGCGGTAGGTCGGCCTGCACCCGCAGTTGGGTTTCCAGGATCAGCAGGCGCAACCACGGCCATTGCTCATCGCCACGCAAGGTCTCCAGTGCCAGCAAGGCTTGCTCCAGCAGATGGGCGCACCATTGCGAGTGTTCCTCGACGTAGGTCCCCCACAGACAGACAAGGCACCAGATACGCTGCGAGGGCGAAACGGCGCAGGCCTGCAAGGCCGCCTCGGCCTCGGCCATTTCATTGCGCCCGACATGCCAGTTCAACAGGCTCAGCAGTAGATCGCTGGCGTAACTTTCCGGTATCTGGGCGATCAGCCGTGGAGCCAGATCCGGGCGGTTGGCGTCCAGTATCAGCTTGAGCAGCGGCGGGTAGCCGAAGTAGTCCTCGGGCTCGGGGGCCTGCGCCAGCAGTTCGAACCCGGCCTCGAATTCCCCGGTTTCCATGAGCAGGGTCACGACGATGATCCGAGCCGATCCGGGTAATTGCGCAGCCATGGCCGGGAACTGCGCATCTTGCCCCTGGGCACGGTACTCGCGCAGGGTCTGCTCTATCTCGTGTGGGTCCAGTTCGTTGACCGGCTGTTTGAGCAGCAGTTGCCAGGCCAGGCCGATGCTGATGGCAGCCTCGTCGGCCAGGCCCAAGCTGCGTTGCAGGGCAGCCAACTGCCGGTGCTCGCCGGGGGAGTCCGGGCTCAGCTGGTTGACGCCGAAGGTCACCAGCAAGGCGCGGGCCTGCTCGTGTTCACCCTTGGCCAGCAGCAGCGGGATGCGCAGCAAGGGCGCTGACGGCAGGGGTTGATGCAGGCGCTCCAGCAAGCCCAGCACAGCCTGCGGGCCGTCGTTGTCGAGCAGGGTTTCGAGCAACTGGTTCAGTGCCATGGGCTGGTAGGTTTCATCCAGCTCGGCCAGTACTTCCAGGGCCTGTTCCGGGTGCCCCTGCCGGTACAGCGCTGCGGGCATCTGGAACAGCCCCAGTTGCCGGGCTTTGCCCGTCAGGCGTTGGGCCAGTTGCAGGCCCACTTGCGGTTCGATGGCGCTCAGGTGCGCCGCGCGATTGATCTGCGCCGCCTCGTCCAGGGTGATGCCCAGGTCATTGCCGGCGCTGCGCTTGTTGGCATAGACCACCAGCAGCGTTATCACGCCGGTAATCAGCAGCAGGATGACAAGTACTTCCATGATGAATCTTCCTCGGGTGCGGCTGTTGGCCGGTGACGCGCCCCGCCAAGGGCGCGCAACCGGGGGGGCGTCAGTTGGTCTGGGAACTGAGCCAGATCTGGCCGTTGGCGATGCGCGCCATCAGCTGCTGTTTCAGCTCGCCGGCACGTTCGGGGGCACGCTGCTGCAGGTCTTCCAGGGCCTGGTACAGCAGCGACAGGGGCTTCTTGTCACTGAGCAGGATGCCCAGGTTCAGGCCCTCGATGGCCTGGGCGTAACGCTGATGCTGGATATGGTTGAGCAGCAGTTCCTCTTCCAGGATGCGACTGCCCGAATCCTCGGCGTTGAGCCGGTCCTGCAGGGCCTGGGCCTGTTGTACATCGTCGATGTTCAGGTAGGCGCTGGCGATGTCCTCCAGGTAGAAGCGGGCGTCCATCTCATCCACATCCGGCAGCGGCTCGCCATCCAGTAGCTGCACCGCCTGCTCCAGCAGGGACCTGGCCTGGGCGGTCTGGTCCAGGGCGTGCAGCAGCTTGGCCTGGTCGCACAGGTGCAGCAATTGCTCGTCACCGGGCATCTGCTGGCGCAGGCGGTGCATTTCCTCGATGCTGCTGCGCACCAGCCAGCTGTCCCGGCGATGAGCTGGCAGGTGGCTTTGCATCAGTAGCTGGGTTTGCAGGGCCTGCATGCGCAAGCTGTTGTAGAACTCATGTTCATTCTTGTAGCCGTCGATCAGTTGCAGGGCCTGGGCCAGCAGGGCTGTGGTCCATTGCGGCTGCGCCTGGTGCAACTCATCGCAGAGGTTGAGCATCAGCCCCGGACGCTGCGACTCGTGGCTGGCTCGCGCCTGCAGCAGGGCCTCGGCTTCGGCGGTCTGGCCCTGGGCCGCCAGATGGTTGAGCAGTTGCAGCAGCAGGCTGTGCTGGTGCATCTCGGGGGTCAGGTCCAGCAGGCGCAGGGCGGTTTCGGTTGGCTGGCGTTTCAGGGCCGAGTCCATCAGGTCGCTGTAGGTCGAGGAGTAGAGGGTGCCGTTGTCGGCCAGCAAGCTGAAGGCCGGCTCCACCTGGCCGGCATCGAACAGCGCGATCAGCGCCTGCACCTGTTCCTCGGCCGGCAGTTCGGCCGAGTGGGCCAGAATCCGCTCGGCATGCCCTTGGGTGGCGAACGCGTCGAACAGGCTGCGCAGCACAGTGTGATAGCGCTCCTGCCCGGGTTGCTGGAAGCTCGCCCAGGCCTGTTCGAGGCTGATCAGCGCGGCGTCTTGCATGCCCGCCTGAAATTGCAGGCGCGACAGCATCAGCAGATTGCCGATGCTCTGGCGTTCATGGGCCGCAGGGTTTTTCGGGTCGCCGAGCTCGCCGATCAGGGCCAGGGCGCGCTCCTGTTCACCGCGGGCCTGGAGGATTGGCACCTGCAGCAGCGGCCAGCTGGGCAGGGATTCGCCCCAGTGCTCCAGGAGCTCCAGGCAGGCCTGGGTATCCTGGCTGTCGAGCAGCGTTTCAATCAGGGTATTGAGCACGTATTCCCGAGCGTGAGGCGGCAGTTGCTGGTAGATCGCCGTGGCCTGGGCCTTGTGCCCAGCTACATAGAGCTCGCTGGCCACCAGTTGCAGGGCCAACTGCTGCGCTTCGCCCTCCGGCAGTTGCAGCGCCAGTTCTAGGGCCAGCTGCGGCTCGGCCTTGCTCATCAGCAGGGTCTGATTGATCTGGGCGGTGAGGTTGCCGGTCTGTTCCAGGTACTGCTGCTGGTCCGCGGATTTCTGGCGCAAGTACAGGATCAGTGCGATGAACAGCAACACGATGACGAGCAGGGTGACAAAGAGGGTCATGGACGTCCTTTTCTATTGCACAGCGGCTCTGGCGCGGTGCGCGTCAGCCGGTTTGCGCGGGGTTATAAAGCCATGGCTACAGGCTGGCAACCGACTTTACCCAGCCAATGCGTTTCAGCGGATGTCATCCAGGGCGGGGGCGGCCCGGTCAGCGGTCGGGCAGGGCGGCAGGTTTCGGGTTAGACTTGCCGCCTTTTCGCACACTCAAGAAGCCCGCACATGGCCCAGCCGTCCACCACCTACAAATTCGAATTGAACCTGACCGACCTCGATCGTGGGGTCTATGAAAGCGTCAAGCAGACCATCGCCCGTCACCCTTCGGAAACCGAAGAGCGCATGACCGTACGGTTGCTGGCCTACGCCTTCTGGTACAACGAGCACCTGTCGTTCGGTCGGGGTCTGTCGGACGTGGATGAACCCGCCCTGTGGGAAAAGAGCCTGGACGACCGCGTGCTGCACTGGATCGAAGTCGGCCAGCCGGACGCCGATCGCCTGACCTGGTGCTCGCGCCGCACCGAACGCACCAGCCTCCTGGCCTACGGCAGCCTGCGGGTCTGGCAGACCCGGGTGCTGGACGCGGTGAAGAACCTGAAGAACCTCAATATCGCCGGCGTGCCCCAGGAAGTCCTCGAGACCCTGGCCAAGGACATGCCGCGCGTCATCAAGTGGGACGTGATGATCAGCGAAGGCACGATCTTCGTCACCGATGATCGCGGCCAGCACGAAGTGCAGCTGGAATGGCTGCTGGGCGAGCGCGGCTGATCGCCCGCTCTGCCCCTGAACGATCCACCGTCCCCCCAGAGAAGTTGCTGTTAGCCCATGCGTATCGAACCCCGTGAGTTGCCCGCCGTCCTGCCCTTTCTCGGCGATCTGCCGCCACTGCTGACCCGCCTCTACGCCGCCCGTGGCGTGCAGTCGGTGGAGGAGCTGGACAAGAGCCTGGCGCGGCTGATCCCGTATCAGCAGCTCAAGGGCATCGATGCCGCGGTGGACCTGCTGGTGACCGCCCTGGACCAGCGCCAGCGCATCCTCATCGTCGGCGACTTCGACGCCGACGGCGCCACCGCCAGCACCGTGGGCCTGCTGGGCCTGCGCCTGCTGGGCGCGGCCCATGTCGATTACCTGGTGCCCAACCGCTTTGAATACGGCTACGGCCTGACCCCGGAAATCGTCGCCGTGGCCCTGCAGCGCGAACCGCAGCTGCTGATCACCGTGGACAACGGCATCTCCAGTGTCGAGGGCGTGGCGGCGGCCAAGGCAGCAGGCTTGCAAGTGCTGGTCACCGACCACCACTTGCCCGGCCATGAACTGCCGGCGGCGGACGCCATCGTCAACCCCAACCAGCCGGGCTGCGAGTTTCCGAGCAAGGCCCTGGCCGGGGTCGGAGTGATCTTCTATGTGCTGATGGCCCTGCGCGCACGCCTGCGCAGCCTGGGGCGCTATGAAACCCGGCCGCAGCCGAACATCGGCGAGCTGCTGGACCTGGTGGCCCTGGGCAGCGTGGCGGACGTGGTGCCCCTGGACGCCAACAACCGCATCCTGGTGCACCAGGGCCTGGAGCGGATTCGCGCCGGTCGCGCGCGGCCGGGGCTCAAGGCGATTCTCGAAGTGGCCAAGCGTGATCATTCGCGCATCACCTCCACCGACCTGGGCTTTATCCTCGGCCCGCGGCTCAACGCCGCCGGGCGCCTGGACGACATGAGCCTGGGTATCGAGTGCCTGCTCAGCGACGACGTTTCCGCCGCTCGGGCCATGGCCGCCCAGCTGGACGAACTGAACCAGGACCGCAAATCCATCGAGCAGGGCATGCAGCGCGAAGCGTTGGCCCAGCTCAAGGAACTGCCGGTGGAGTCGATGCCGTTCGGCCTGTGCCTGTTCGACGCCGACTGGCACCAGGGGGTGATCGGGATTCTCGCCTCGCGCCTGAAAGAGCGTTACCACCGGCCGACCATTGCCTTTGCCGATGCCGGCGACGGCATGCTCAAGGGTTCGGCGCGCTCGGTGCCGGGCTTTCATATCCGTGACGCCCTGGACGCCGTGGCCGCGCGCCATCCGCAACTGATCAGCAAGTTCGGCGGCCATGCCATGGCCGCCGGCCTGTCGCTGCCGGAGCAGAACTTCCCGGCCTTTGCCGAGGCCTTCGACGAAGAAGTGCGGCGCCAGCTGCGCGAAGAAGACCTCACCGGGCGCCTGCTGTCGGACGGCACCCTGGCCGTGGAAGAGTTCCACCTGGAACTGGCCCGCGCCCTGCGCCACGCCGGCCCCTGGGGCCAGCATTTCCCCGAGCCGATGTTCCATGGCGTGTTCGAACTGGTGGAGCAGCGCATCGTTGGCGAACGCCACCTGAAAGTGGTGCTGCGCAGCGAATGCGGCTCGCTGAAGCTGGACGGCATTGCCTTCGGCATCGACCGCGAAGTCTGGCCCAACCCGACCATCCGCTGGGTGGAGCTGGCCTACAAACTCGACCTCAACGAGTTCCGTGGCCAGGAAACCGTGCAGTTGATGATTGCCCACATCGAACCGCGCTGACCTGCGACAGGGCGCCGGGCCTTGCCTTGTGCGTCCCCACCACCTTCCCCCGCCTCTGCTGGCAACCCCTGTAGCCGCTGCCGAGCCTGTGGCGAGGCTGCGAAAAGGCCCGCAGGGCCTTGCCGGCAATCTTGCGCCGACCTCTGAGGGCCTTTGAAGCCCCACGTCTGCTGTGCAGCCGATCGCAGCCTGCGGCAGCGGCTACAAGGGGAGCAGCGCCTTT
Source organism: Pseudomonas sp. GW823-FHT03E05 (assembly GCF_058796855.1). Lineage (NCBI taxonomy): Bacteria > Pseudomonadati > Pseudomonadota > Gammaproteobacteria > Pseudomonadales > Pseudomonadaceae > Pseudomonas > Pseudomonas sp. GW823-FHT03E05. The sequence goes on along the minus strand of NZ_JBXAJB010000002.1, from coordinate 701,046 downwards.
TTTGCCCGGGCATGCATCAGGAACCCTGCCGGCGACAGTGTTGTCGACTAGTCTCTAAGCACTGTCTGATTGGCCTTGTGACCTTTTGTCATTCTTCTACCCGCGGGGGCGGGCGCTTCACTTCGCAGTCACTCGTCGACCGTTCAAACAGAACCCTGGAGCCTGACCATTGACCGAGAGGTGCCCCATGAGTCTGCTGCTTGAACCCTATACCCTGCGTCAACTGACCCTTCTCAACCGCATCGCCGTGTCGCCCATGTGCCAGTACTCGTCGGTGGACGGGTTGGCCAACGACTGGCACCTGGTGCACCTGGGCAGCCGCGCCGTCGGCGGCGCCGGGTTGATCTTCACCGAGGCCACGGCGGTTACCGCCGAAGGCCGGATCACCGCCCAGGACCTGGGCCTGTGGAACGACGCGCAGATCGAACCCTTGCAGCGCATCACCCGTTTCATCACCGCCCAGGGCGCGGTGGCGGGTATCCAGCTGGCCCATGCCGGGCGCAAGGCCAGTACTCATCGGCCCTGGCTCGGCAAGTCCGGCAGCGTCAAGCCCGAGGACGGCGGCTGGGTGCCGGTGGGGCCCTCGCGGATTGCCTTCGACCCGCAGCACACACCGCCGACCCAGCTCGATGAAGGGCAGATCGGCGAAGTCATCCAGGCCTTCGTCGCGGCCGCCAAACGCGCGCTGGAGGCCGGTTTCAAGGTGGTGGAAGTGCATGCTGCCCATGGCTACCTGCTGCATCAGTTCCTCTCGCCCCTGAGCAACCAGCGCCAGGATCAATACGGTGGTTCGTTCGAGAACCGCATTCGCCTGGTGCTGCAGGTGACCGAGGCGGTACGCGCGGTGTGGCCCGAGGAGCTGCCGCTGTTCGTGCGGGTGTCGGCCACCGATTGGGTGGAAGACGGCTGGAACCCGGACGAGACCGTGGAGCTGGCGCGGCGCCTCAAGGACCTGGGGGTGGATTTGATCGATGTGTCGTCCGGAGGCACCGCGGCCAATGCCGAGATTCCCACCGGGCCGGGTTATCAGACGCGCTTTGCCGAGCGAGTGCGCAAGGAGTCGGGGATTGCCACCGGGACCGTGGGGATGATCACCGAACCGGCCCAGGCGGAGCATATTTTGCGCACCTGTCAGGCGGACATCATCTTCCTGGCCCGGGAGCTGCTGAGGGACCCTTACTGGCCGCTGCATGCCGATGACGACCTGGGCGGGCGCAAGGCGATCTGGCCGGCGCAGTACCAGCGGGCGACCCACAGGGACCAGCCGATTCATGAGTCGGATTTGCGCGATTAGGCTTTTGCCGATGTAAAAAAAACGGCCCGTGCGGGCCGTTTTTTGTGCCTGGCTTCAGGCTGCCTTCGCTGGCAAGCCAGCTCCTACGGGGGCGGTGTGGTCTGTAGGAGCCGGCTTGCCGGCGAAGAGGCCCGTAGGGCGGGCCGGGGCTGTCAGCAGGTCACGGGTATTTGCGTTTGTCCGGCGCCGGCGGGAAGTACTGGTACAGCCAGGTCTCGCTCAGGGTACGGTCGTTGGTGCGGATGAACAGGCGCAGCTCCACCGGTTCGACGCTGTCGTTGGTGGGGAACCAGTCGAAGGTGATGCGGTAGCCCTTGATCTCGTCCAGCACCAGTACATTGAAGTCCTTGACCTCGCCGTTAGACGCGGTGACCACCGGCTCGATGCCAGTGCCTGCTGGCAGGCGATCCAGGCCGCCGCCGGTGAAGTCCACGGCAAAGCGCCGCGCCCAGACTTCCGGGTAATGCTCGCCCGGGGCCCAGCCTTCGACGAAACCGCCCATGCCGGAGCGGGTGGCGTGTACTCGCGCCAGGGGCGTGCCCACGGGCGGCAGGGCGCTCCAGTAGAGTTTGTAGCCGTAGTTCAGCGAGTCCCCGGCGGCCACCGGTTTTTTCGGGGTCCAGAAGGCCACGATGTTGTCCAGGGTTTCGCCGGTGGTGGGGATTTCCAGCAGGTCGATGCTGCCTTCGCCCCAGGCAGTGGTGGGCTCGACCCACAGGCTCGGGCGGCGGCTGTACCAGTCCACGGTGTCCTGGTAGCTGGCGAACTCGTGGTCGGTCTGCACCAGGCCGAAGCCTTTCGGGTCCTTGTCGGCGAAAGCGTTGAATTGCAGGTTCGCCGGGTTGTTCAGCGGGCGGCAGATCCACTCGCCGTTGCCGCGCCACATGGCCAGGCGGTCGGAGTCGTGGATCTGCGGGTGGATGGTGTCGCACATGCGCCGCTCATGGGTGCCGCAGCTGAACATGCTGGTCATCGGTGCAATGCCCAGTTGCTCGATGGCGGTGCGGGCATTGATGTGGGCGTCGACGTCCATCACCACGCGTTCGGCCTGGCAGTCGATGTCGAAACGGTAGGCACCGGTGGCGCTCGGCGAGTCCAGCAGGGCGTAGACCACGAAGCGGGTGCTGTCCTTGTCCGGGGTCTCGAACCAGAACTGGGTGAAGTCGGGGAACTCCTCGCGGCGCTTGGCGTAGGTGTCGATGGCCAGGCCACGGGCCGAGAGGCCGTACTGGCCGGTGGCGTCCACTGCGCGGAAGTAGCTGGCACCAAGGAAGGACACCACGTCGTGCTTGTCCAGTTCCGGGGCCTTGAACAGCTTGAACCCGGCAAAGCCCAGGTCGCCCTTGAGCTGGGCGGTGTCGACGCTGGTGTTCTGGTAGTTGAACAGTGGCGGGCGGAAGTGCACCTCCCGCGCCTGGCGGGTCTTGGGGTCGACACTGTGCATGCGCACCGGCTGCTTGAAGCCCATCCCGACGTGGAAGAACTGCACGTCCAACTGCCCGTTCAACTCGTTCCACAGCGAGTGCTTGCTGTCGTACTGGATGGCGTTGAAGTTCTGCGGGGTCATCTTCGCCAGGGTGGGCGGCAACACCTGCTTGGTGTCCACGTACTGGCTGGCAGCAAGTTGCTTGGCCTGGGCCTTGAGCTGCTCGAAATCGAACGCCTGGGCCTGGCCATCAGCGGCGCCGGCCCAGGCGCGGGCGGCCAGCAGGCCGCTGGCCGAGAGGCCGGTATAGGCCGCCAGGGCCATGGAGGCTTTGAGGAGATTCCTGCGGTGCATGGTTGAACCTTGATCAGAGAAAGATCCCAAGCCGTTCCTGGCTGCGTGGGGGGATCGCGAGGGGTGGTTCGGTCATGCCATCGGCCAAACGCAACGGACTATAAACAGACGCCGGATAGAATAAACGGTTCGCCAGGGGCAGAAAAATGATTAGCTTGTGTCCATTGGTAACCGCCCGATCCCCTTCAGGAACTGCTCCCATGCTGCACCCGCGCTTGCTCGGCGAAGACGATATCCCCTTGCTCAAATGGATCGACCGCGCCGAGGTCATCGATGAGTTCTACCGCCTGTGCAATGGGCAATTGAGCTGCTACGCCCAGCATGAAGTGGTGCAGGGCTGGCCGGAGGGCGAGGCCGAGCATGATGCATTGATCTTGCAGCAGTGTTACCGGCGTGGCGGTTGGCTGTACGGGGTGTTCGACGGCCCGGCGCTGGTGGCCGCGGTGGTGGTGGATTGCCTGCCGATCGCCTGTGCCGGGCTGGATCTGCGGCAATTGAAGTTCCTCCATGTGAGCCAGGCCTATCGCGGCCTTGGCCTGGGCCGGCAGTTGTTTGCGCTGGCCCGGGAGCAGGCCCTGGTCCTGGGGGGGCAGGGCTTGTATGTGTCGGCCACGCCGTCGCGGCATACGGTGGATTTCTACATGCGCCTGGGCTGCGAACTGCTGGCCACGCCCGACCCGCAACTGCTGCGCATCGAGCCCGAGGACATCCACCTGTACCTGCGCCTGGCCTAGGCCGCCAGGCGCTTGCGCCAGCTTGGCCAGGCCGCGATGGTCACGGCCCGCAGCAGCCACTCGCAGGGGCCGTACTGGTGGCTGCGCAACCACAGGGTGCTGAGCTGCATCTGCAGCAGGTAGATGGCAACCACCAGCAGCACAATCCACAGCGGCGGCAAGTGGTTGACCAGCCCCAGCCCGTAGCCGGTGAACAGCAGCCCCAGAATCAGCGATTGCAGCAGGTAGTTGCTCAGGGACATGCGCCCCAGTGGCGCCAGCCGTCGGCACAGGCGTTGGCCCGGGGCCGAGCCGAAGGCCTTGAGCAGCAGCATGGCGTAGCTGGCCGAGAGCAGTGGTGCGGTCAGTTGGCTGATGCCGTAGCCGAGCACTTCCAGGCCGCCGCCGGGCGCATAGGCCGGCCAGTAGCCGTAGAGCAGGGCGCCACCCAGGCCCAGCGGCAGGCTGATCCTCAGCAGCCGTGCCAGGTGCGGTTCGAAGGCGTAGGGCGCCACCAGCAGCTTGTTGCGCCCCGCCACATAGCCCAGCAGGAACATTGCCAGGGTGCAGGGGCCCTGCAGCAGCCACAGCGCCGAGGCGGTTTCCAGCAGGTGCGAGGCGTTGTAGGCCAGGGTTTGCAGGGCGCTGCCGCTCAGGGCCAGGTCCTTGAGTACCGGCCCGCCATCGGCGGCGCCGGTGTAGAGGCCGGCCTCCAGCAGGGTGATGCCGAACAGCAGGAACAGCGCCGCCGTGCCGCTGATCAACAGTGCGGCCAGGGCCGCCGCCCAGCGGACCGACAAGCCGCGCAGCATCAGCAGGACCAGCCCCAGCACGGCGTACAGCGAGAGAATTTCGCCATAGAACAGCAGGGCGCCGTGGATCAGGCCGATCACCAGCAAGGCCAGTTGCCGGCGCAACATGCGCGGCACGAAGCGCTCCCCCGAGCGTTCGGCGGAGGTCATCTGCAAGGTGAAGCTATAGCCGAACAGGAACGAGAACAGCAGGTAGAACTTGGTCTCGAAGAACACCGACACCAGCCAGCGAACCAGGTGGTCAAGGCTACTGGCGTAGCCCGGGTTGCTCACCGACGAGGCGTAGTACGGATCGGCGAAGGACCAGATATTCACCGCCAGGATGCCCAGCAGGGCGAAACCGCGCAGGGCGTCCACCTGCTCCAGGCGCGCTGCTTGCGTCGCTCCGGAGGCCGTCATCTGCGGGGTACCGGCAACAGCGGTGATGAAAGCGGGGTACAGCGCATGGAACGGACCTCCGGGGTTGATCGAGCCAGAGGCTCAATTAACCCGATCAGGCCGGGGCGCAGCTATGGGGATTTTGTTAAAAAGCGTCAAGATGCGGGCTCAGCTTCCCGCCTGGGCGGGCGCTGAAGGTTCCAGGCACTGGGCGCCGCTGGCCGGCATCTCATTCTTTTTGCTCCACCAGGTCAGCGGCCAGAGGCTATGCAGGTCACCGCGCTTGAGTGCTTCCTGGTGACAGGCCAGGGCCCTGGGTCTGTCGGTGACGCCCCACTGGCCATCGGCATAGCCACTGCCCAGGTAGTAGAAGGCGCTGCCTGAATCCAGTTCCCTGGCGGTGCGCAGCACCAGCTCTTCGGACTTGCGCGGCTGCTGGCATTGGGTGATCGAGCCATCGCCGACTGGGTCGCAGTAGTACATGGACAGCATCAGCGCCGCCTCGGCATCGGTCTTGGCGTAGGGCAGCAGCAGTTCTTCCGGCTCCCCCGGCTTGAGCGCCGGGGCCATGCCCGAGTAGCCGAGGCTGACCGCCTGCACCGCGGCCTTGGGTGAGCCGTGGCGGGCGGCATCGAGCAGGATGCGTTGCCCGAGCTCGAAGAAGTACGCGGTCAGCGGGTACTGCTCGCGTCCACCGTAGCCCAGGAACAGGTCAGCCTTGCGCATCTGTCGCTGCAGGGCGCTTTCGCCTGCGGGGGCGTTGTGTGTGAGCAATTCGTCCATGGACCATTGCTCGACGCGCACCAGTTGCCAGCAGGCACCCTGTTCAAAGACGAAGGCTTGCACCACATCGCCCAGGGGATCGTTGACCACCAGGGTATTGCCCTCCCAGAAGGTCTGCAGGCCAGCTTCGGCCTGGGCCTTGGGGGCGAGCAGGGTCAACAGGTGGTGGGTGTCGCCCGTGAGCTTGTAGCGCGCGGTGACTTCCCGGCCGCGCTCGTCAGTGATCGGCCGTTGCTCGACCAGTGGCACGGCAGTGAATGCCTGCTGCAGTTCCGGGCTGCTGGCAAAGGCCTGGGCAAAGACCTTCAGGTCGCTGGACGGGCAGGCAGGTGCGGCGGCGGCCTGGGCGGCGGCACCGAGCATCAGGCTCAGGGCGATCAGGTGCAAACAGCGACGGGGGGTGGGCATCGGCAGGGTCATCCGGGGGCGATACAGAACAGGCATGTGGGCAAGCAGGCTCATTGGCTTTGCGGGTCGCAATACAGCACCGAGCTGCCGGGAGTATGGCGGTCTTCGGTGAGCAGCGGGCGTTCCCGGCCATCACCGAAGAAGGCGGTTCCCAGGTGCTGGCGCACGCTGTCGACACTGTCCTTGAGATACAGGGCGTGGACCGAGAACGGCCCGCGATAGGGAATCATCACCGCGCTGACTGCCAGGCCGTGGTACTGGTCGTCGACGCAATAGCGGGCGGCTTCGTCCAGCTCGCAGGGCTGCAGTTGGCGTTCGCTGAAGTACGCGCCCCGGGGCTGGTGGTCGCTGGCGTCCAGGTAGACGTTTTCCATGGAGCAGTCGGCAAGCCCGGCGAACTGCTGCTCCAGGCTCATGGCCAGGCAGGGGCGGCCCATGATCAGCAGTACAAGCGCCAGCCAGAAGCGCGCAATTGGGGTGTTTCTACTGGGCATGCAACTGCTCCCTGGGCAGGCACAGCCGGCACAGACCCTGCGCCAGCCAGATCGCCAGCAATGGCGGCACGGTCATCAGGAAGCAGTAGACGTAGCCGCGTATCGGATGGTCGGGAAACATTGCCCAGGCGGTGAACAGCGCCAGGGTGCCAATCAGGACCAGCTTGACCTTGAGCTGGGGCACCAGGACCAGCAGGAAGCTGACGACGATCAGCAGTTGCAGCAGCAGTTCCACCATCATCCCCAGACCGAAGCCCTTGGCGAGAGCGCCGAAGTGGCTGCGGTACACCGGTATGCCCCAGACATGGGCGTAGTAGAACAGCAGCGGTGGCAGGCAATGGGGCACCAGGCCGGTGAGGATTCGCGTCACCTGATAACGGCTGGCAGCGTCCAGGCTCATGGGCGGCACTCGCAGGCGGTGGTGGGGTTGTCACGGGGCATGGGAGCATCCTTGCTGCCGGAAGGTTTGGGGTGAGCCCGGGCAGTGGCGCCGGTGCTTTTCAGGAGGCGGATAGTGCCGTAACTCGGGGCGCCAATCCAGTGGGGCGACGCCGGTGTTCCAGGCCGGGCAAAGCAACATTCAGAAGCACTATCGCCGCATCGACCCGGGCACTTCTCTCTAGGCTTACAGCCTTATGTGTCGACATGACACCTATTTTCCGGAGGCAGCAGATGAACACCCGTGGATTGCTCGATCAATTACTCAGGTCCGGCCAGGAAATGCTGCAGAACAAGGCAGGCGCAGCGCCGGCGGAGCACGGCAAGGGCTCGCAGGGCGGCCTCGGCGGCTTGCTCGGTGGCCAGTCCGGCGGCCTCGGTGGGCTGCTTTCCGGCGCCGGTGGCGGTGCCTTGGCAGCCGGGGCCATGGGCCTGCTGCTGGGCAACAAGAAGGCCCGCAAGTACGGAGGCAAGGCCCTGACCTACGGCGGTCTCGCGGCCCTCGGCGTGCTGGCCTACAAAGCCTACGGCAACTGGCAGGCGCAGCAGGGCGCCGCCCCGCGCAGCGAACCCCAGACCCTGGACCGCCTGCCGGCGCAGCAGGTGGAATTGCACAGCCAGGCGATCCTCAAGGCGCTGGTGGCGGCGGCCAAGGCCGATGGCCATGTGGACGAGCGCGAGCGGGCGCTGATCGAGGGCGAGTTCCGCAAACTGGACAACGACCCGCAATTGCAGCAGTGGCTGCACAGTGAACTGAACAAGCCCCTGGACCCGGCGGACGTCGCCCGGGCCGCGAGCACGCCGGAAATGGCCGCGGAAATGTACCTGGCCAGCGTGATGCTGGTGGATGAAGAGCACTTCATGGAAAAAGCCTACCTGGACGAGCTGGCGCGCCAGTTGCAACTGGCGCCGGGGCTCAAGGCCGAACTGGAGAACCAGGTGCGCCAGAACAATCTCTGAAGCGGCGCTGGGAGTGCCGTTCGCCACGGATGGCGGTTCTGCCGGGTGGATTTGCCGAATTGCCTTGGCAGGGGTGATAAAACCGCCGCTGAGCCGCCATCCAGAGCGGGTGCACAAATTTATCGAAAGTGCCAACCGTGGTGCTAAACCACCCATAAAACCTGCATCGTCCTCGGCTATACTCCCCACATTTTTGAATGGCCTCGAGGACTGACTGTGAAGAACTGGACGTTGCGCCAACGCATTTTGGCGAGCTTTGCGGTGATTATCGCCATCATGCTGTTGATGGTCGTCGTCTCGTACTCGCGGCTGTTGAAGATCGAATCCGGTGAAGAGCGCATGCGCAATGACGCGGTGCCCGGGGTCTATTTCAGTTCGATGATCCGCAGCGCCTGGGTCGACACCTACCTGCAGACCCAGGAAATCATCGGCCTCAAGCAGAATCAGGACATCAGCGCCGAGGACAAGGCGGACTTCAAGGCCTTCGAAGAACGCCTGCAGACCCAGATGACCAATTACAAGCAGACCATCAACAGCCGCGAGGACCAGAGCGAGTTCGATGCCTTCGAGAAGGACCACCAGGAGTTCAACCGCATCCAGGCCGCCGTGCTCGATCTGCACCAGCGTCGCCAGGAGGCCGAGGCAATCCGCCTGTTCAATGAGCAACTGACCCCGGCCTGGACCGCCGGGCGGATGAAACTCAACGACATCATCAGCGAAAACAAGGCCGTGGCCGACTCCGCCACCGCCGCCATCGACGATGCAGTGGCCGCGGCCAAGGTCAGCATGGGCGTGTCGTTGCTGCTGGCGGTGCTGGCTGCCGGGCTCTGCGGCCTGCTGCTGATGCGCGCAATCATGGCGCCGATGAACCGCATCGTGAGCATTCTGGAAATCATGCGCACCGGTGACCTGAGCGGCCGCCTGAACCTGGACCGCAAGGACGAGTTCGGCGCCGTGGAAACCGGCTTCAACGACATGATGACCGAGCTCACCGCCCTGGTGTCCCAGGCCCAGCGCTCCTCGGTGCAGGTCACCACCTCGGTGACCGAGATCGCCGCCACCTCCAAGCAGCAACAGGCCACCGCCACCGAGACGGCCGCCACCACCACGGAAATCGGCGCCACCTCGCGGGAGATCGCCGCGACCTCCCGGGACCTGGTGCGCACCATGACCGAAGTGTCCAGCGCCGCCGACCAGGCCTCGGTGCTTGCCGGCTCCGGCCAGCAGGGCCTGGCGCGCATGGAAGACACCATGCACTCGGTGATGGGCGCGGCAGACCTGGTGAACGCCAAGCTGGCGATCCTCAACGAGAAGGCCGGCAACATCAACCAGGTGGTGGTGACCATCGTCAAGGTCGCCGACCAGACCAACCTGCTGTCGCTCAACGCCGCCATCGAGGCCGAGAAGGCCGGCGAGTACGGCCGTGGTTTTGCCGTGGTCGCCACTGAAGTGCGGCGCCTGGCGGATCAGACCGCAGTGGCCACCTATGACATCGAGCAGATGGTCCGTGAGATCCAGTCGGCGGTGTCGGCGGGGGTCATGGGCATGGACAAGTTTTCCGAGGAGGTGCGCCGCGGCATGGCCGAGGTGCAGCAGGTGGGTGAACAGCTGTCGCAGATCATCCATCAGGTCCAGGCCTTGGCTCCGCGGGTGTTGATGGTCAATGAGGGCATGCAGGCCCAGGCCACGGGTGCCGAGCAGATCAACCATGCCCTGGTGCAACTGGGGGATGCCAGCAGCCAGACCGTCGAGTCCCTGCGCCAGGCCAGCTTTGCCATTGACGAGCTGAGCCAGGTGGCGGTGGGGCTGCGCAGCGGCGTTTCGCGTTTCAAAGTCTGATGGATGAGCTCGCGCACAAGCGCAACGGCGCAACTGGCGCCAGGAATGCTCTGTTCCTGGTGTTCCGCATCGGCCAGGAGCGCTATGCGCTGCAGGCCGTGGATGTGGTGGAGGTGTTGCCGCGCCTGCAGCTCAAGCCCATTGCCCAGGCGCCGTCCTGGGTGGCCGGGGTGTTTGCCTATCGCGGCGTGGTGGTGCCAGTCATCGACCTGTGCGAGCTGACCTTCGGCCGCCCGGCGCAGTTGCGCACCAGTACCCGGCTGGTGCTGGTGCACTACCGCGGTGATGCCGGGCAGCCGGCGCGGATTCTCGGGCTGTTGCTGGAGCAGGCCAACGACACCCTGCGCTGCGACCCGGCGCAGTTCCAGCCCTATGGCCTGGACAACCGCCAGGCGCCATACCTGGGGCCGGTGCGCGAAGACGCCCAGGGCCTGCTGCAATGGGTGCGGGTCGACGACCTGCTGCCCCTCAAGGTGCGTGAGCTGCTGTTTCCCGCCGTGCCCCTGGATCCGGCATCGCTTGAGGAGCCTCGATGAGCGAGGAGCAACGATTTTTCGATTTCCTCAAGGAACGTATCGGCCTGGATGTCGCCTCCGTGGGGCCGGCGATCATAGAGCGCGCGGTACGCCAGCGCTGCAATGCCCTGTATGCCCGCAGCAGCGATGAGTACTGGCAGAAACTGCAAGGCTCGCGGGATGAGCAGCAGGCCCTGATCGAAGCGGTGATCGTTCCGGAAACCTGGTTTTTCCGCTATCCGGAATCCTTCGCTACCCTGGTCAAGCTGGCCAAGGCGCGGCTGGCGCAGATCAAGGGCATGCGGGCCCTGCGCCTGTTGAGCCTGCCGTGCTCCACCGGCGAGGAGCCCTATTCCATCGCCATGGCCCTGCTCGATGGCGGCCTGGCGCCGCATCAGTTCAAGGTCGACGGCCTGGACGTCAGCCCGTTGTCGGTGGAGCGGGCCAAGGCTGCGCTGTACGGCAAGAATTCCTTTCGTGGCCAGCCCATCGAGTTTCGCGAGCGGCATTTCAACCCTGAAGAAGGCGAGCGTTATCGCCTGAGCGAGCGGGTTCGTGAGCAGGTGCGGTTGCAGGTGGGCAATGTCCTGGATCCGGGCTTGCTGGCCAGTGAACCGGCCTTCGATTTCGTGTTCTGCCGCAACCTGCTGATCTATTTTGATCAGCCGACCCAGCGCCAGGTGTTCGAGGTGCTCAAGCGCCTGACCCATGAAGAGGGCGTGCTGTTCATCGGCCCCGCCGAAGGCAGCCTCCTGGGCCGCCTGGGCATGCGCTCCATCGGCATCTCGCAGTCCTTCGCCTTCAGCCGCCACCATGAGCCCGAGCCGGCCCCGGTGGTGCTGCCGCAACCCTTGCCGCTGCCGGTTCCCGTGCGCAGCGTGGTGCCCCCGGCGCCGCGCCCACGGCCGTTCGCCAGGCGCCCGGTAGCGGCGCCGTTGAGCGACGGCGCGCTGATGGAAAGCGATGCCGCCAGCCTGCTGGCCACCATTGCCGCCCTGGCCAACGAGGGCAAGAGCGCCGAGGCCCGTGCCGCCTGCGAGCGTTATTTGCAGCAGCACGAGCCGGTGGCCCAGGTGTTCTACTGGCTGGGCCTGCTCAGTGATGTGGCCGGCAACGCCATGGAAGCCCAGGGTTACTACCGCAAGGCCCTGTACCTGGCGCCCCAGCACCCCGAAGCCCTGGCGCACCTGGGCGCGCTGCTGGCTTCCCAGGGTGATGTGGCCGGGGCCCAACGATTGCAGGAGCGCGCGGCCCGCAGCGTTCGCTCTGCCGACAGTGAGTTGAAACGATGAGCCATCCCTATTCATTGGACGTCACCCGTGAAGATGCGCAGGCCATCGATGATTGCTGGAACCGCATCGGTATCCATGGCGACAAGTCCTGCCCGTTGCTGGCCGAGCACATTCATTGCCGCAACTGCTCGGTGTATTCGGCCGCCGCCACCCGCCTGCTGGACCGCTATTCGTTGCGCCAGGAGGACCGCGAGCATTCGGTGGTGCTGGAGGCCGACAGCGATGTGGTCACTCGCTCGCTGCTGATGTTCCGCCTCGGCGAAGAGTGGCTGGGCCTGCCGACCCGCTGCCTGCTGGAAGTGGCACCGCAGCAGGCGATTCATTCCTTGCCGCACCAGCGCTCGCGCGCCCTGCTGGGGGTGGCCAATGTCCGCGGGGCGCTGGTGGCCTGCCTGTCGCTGACCGAGCTTCTGGGGCTGGATCCTTCCCCGGCCGCGCCGGCGGGAGGACGGGTGATGCCGCGCATGCTGATCATCGGCGCCGCCGGAGGCCCGGTGGTGGTGCCGGTGGACGAAGTGCACGGCATCCACGCCATCGACGAGCGCATCCTCAACGGCGCCTCGGCCTCCGGCGAGCAGGCCAATGCCAAGTACACCCGTGGCGTGTTGCAATGGCAGGGGCGCAGCCTGCGCCTGCTGGACGAAGAGCAATTGCTCGCGGCCGTGACCCGGAGCCTGACATGACCCCCGATCAGATGCGCGACGCCTCGCTGCTGGAGCTGTTCAGCCTGGAAGCCGAAGCCCAGACCCAGGTGCTCAGCACCGGGCTGCTGGCCCTGGAGCGCAACCCGACCCAGGCCGACCAGCTGGAAGCCTGCATGCGCGCAGCCCATTCCCTCAAGGGCGCGGCGCGGATTGTCGGGGTCGATGCCGGGGTCAGCGTTGCCCACGTGATGGAAGACTGCCTGGTGAGCGCCCAGGAAGGGCGGCTGTACCTGCAGCCCGAGCATATCGATGCCCTGCTGCAGGGCACCGATCTGCTGATGCGCATCGCCACCCCGGGCGGTGCGGAGCTGGTCGCCGCGGACATCCCGTTGTACGTGGCCCTGATGGAGCGCCTGTTGACCCCAGGGGCCGCGATGCCGGCGGCGCAAATGCCGGAACCGCCAGTACCGGAGCTGCCAATCGCACAACCGCAAGCCCCGGTGCAAGCCCATGGAGCGTTCCTGGGCGAGCCCGAGGCCGAGGCCGAGCCCGTGCTGCTGGCTGCCAGCGAACCCGCCCATGAGCCCGCTCGCCCGGGCAAGCGCATGACTGAAGGCGGCGAGCGGGTGCTGCGGGTCACGGCCGAACGTCTCAACAGCCTGCTGGACCTGTCGAGCAAATCCCTGGTGGAAACCCAGCGGCTCAAGCCCTACCTGGCCACCTTGCAGCGCCTGCGGCGGATCCAGAGCAACAGCCTGACCGCCCTGGAAAACCTCAACCTGCACCTCAAGGAACATGCCTTGAGCCTGGAGGCTCAGGAGGCCCTGGCGGATGCGCGGCGCCTGCTGGCCGAATCCCAGCAGTTGCTGGCGGAGAAAACCGCCGAGCTCGACGAATTCGGCTGGCAGGCCAGCCAGCGCGCCCAGGTGCTCTACGACACCGCGCTGGCCTGCCGCATGCGGCCCTTTGCCGACGTACTCACCGGCCAGGTGCGCATGGTTCGCGACCTGGGTCGCAGCCTGGGCAAGCAGGTACGCCTGGAGATCGAGGGGGAGAAGACCCAGGTCGACCGCGATGTGCTGGAGAAACTCGAAGCGCCGCTGACCCACTTGCTGCGCAACGCCGTCGATCACGGCATCGAACTGCCGGAGCAGCGCCTGCTGGCGGGCAAGCCGGCGGAAGGGGTGATTCGCCTGCGGGCATCCCACCAGGCCGGTCTGCTGGTGCTGGAACTCAGTGACGACGGCAATGGGGTCGATCTGGAGCGTTTGCGCCAGAGCATTGTCGAGCGCCAGTTGTCGCCGGCGCAGACCGCGGCCCAGCTCAGTGAGGAAGAGTTGCTGACCTTCCTGTTCCTGCCGGGCTTCAGCCTGCGGGACAAGGTCACCGAGGTCTCCGGTCGCGGCGTCGGCCTGGATGCGGTGCAGCACATGGTGCGTCAGCTGCGCGGGGCGGTGGTGCTGGAACAGGACACTGGCCAGGGCAGCCGTTTCCACCTGGAGGTGCCGCTGACCCTGTCGGTGGTACGCAGCCTGGTGGTGGAGGTCGGCGACGAGGCCTACGCCTTCCCGCTGGCCCATATCGAACGCATGTGCGACCTGGAGCCCGAGGCCATCGTCCAGGTGGAAGGGCGCCAGCATTTCTGGCACGAAGGCCGGCATGTCGGCCTGGTCGCCGCCAGCCAGTTGCTGCAGCGGCCGGCAACCCAGGAAAGCGCGCCAACTCTGAAAGTGGTGGTGATCCGCGAGCGCGATGCGGTGTACGGGATCGCCGTGGAGCGTTTCATCGGCGAGCGCACCCTGGTAGTGCTGCCGCTGGACGACCGCCTGGGCAAGATTCAGGACATCTCCGCCGGAGCCCTGCTCGATGACGGCCGGGTGGCGCTGATCGTGGATGTAGAGGACATGCTGCGCTCGGTGGACAAACTGCTCAATACCGGGCGTCTGGAGCGCATTGCGCGCAACCATCAGCAGCACGCACAGGCCGCGCGCAAGCGTATTCTGGTGGTGGACGATTCGCTGACGGTGCGTGAATTGCAACGCAAGCTGCTGATCAACCGCGGTTACGACGTGGCGGTGGCAGTGGATGGCATGGATGGCTGGAATGCCTTGCGTTCGGAAAGCTTCGACCTGTTGATCACCGACATCGACATGCCGCGAATGGATGGAATTGAATTGGTCACACTCTTGCGTCGTGACAATCGCCTGCAGTCCCTGCCGGTGATGGTGGTGTCCTACAAGGACCGTGAGGAAGACCGGCGCCGTGGACTGGATGCCGGTGCCGACTATTATCTAGCCAAAGCCAGTTTCCATGACGACGCCCTGCTGGATGCAGTGGTGGAACTGATTGGAGGAGCGCGGGCATGAAGATAGCGATAGTCAATGACATGCCCATGGCCGTGGAGGCCCTGCGCCGTGCCCTGGCCTTCGACCCCAGCCACGAGGTGGTGTGGGTCGCCACCAATGGTGCGGAAGCGGTGAAGTACTGTGCCGAACTGACCCCGGACCTGATTCTCATGGACCTGATCATGCCGGTGATGGATGGCGTCGAGGCCACGCGGCGGATCATGGCCGAGTCGCCGTGCGCCATCGTGATCGTCACCGTCGATCGCCAGCAGAATGTGCACCGGGTGTTCGAAGCCATGGGCCACGGCGCGCTGGATGTGGTGGACACTCCGGCCCTGGGCGCGGGCAATGCCCAGGAAGCGGCGGCGCCACTGTTGCGCAAGATCCTCAATATCGGTTGGCTGATCGGCCAGCGCGGCAGCCGGGTGCGTTCTGCGCCCCAGCCACTGCGCAGCGGTGCGCCACGCCAGAGCCTGGTGGCCATTGGCTCCTCCGCGGGTGGGCCGGCGGCTCTGGAAGTGTTGCTCAAGGGCTTGCCAAAGGACTTTGCCGCCGCCATCGTGCTGGTCCAGCACGTTGATCAGGTGTTTGCCGCAGGCATGGCCGAATGGCTCAGCAGTGCCTCCGGCCTGGAGGTGCGCCTGGCCCGGGAAGGCGAGCCGCCGCAAAGCGGCAAGGTCCTGCTGGCGGGCACCAACCATCATATCCGTCTATTGAAGAACGGCACCCTGGCCTATACCGCCGAGCCGGTGAACGAGATCTACCGGCCCTCCATCGATGTGTTTTTCGAGAGCGTTGCCAGTTTCTGGAATGGCGATGCGGTGGGGGTGCTGCTGACCGGCATGGGCCGTGACGGCGCCCAGGGCTTGAAGCTGATGCGTGATCAGGGTTATCTGACCATCGCCCAGGACCAGAACAGCAGTGCGGTGTATGGCATGCCCAAGGCGGCCGCTGCCATCGGCGCCGCCTCAGAGATTCGCCCGCTGGACAAGATCGCTCCACGTTTGCTGGAGATATTTGCCAAATGACTGATAAACGCAGCTGTCCTGGCCAGGTAGCAATTCAGGTGACAACCCATGAATGATTTACAGCTCGACGAATTCAAGACCGACGAAAATGCCGCCATGGTGTTGCTGGTGGACGACCAGGCCATGATCGGCGAAGCGGTGCGGCGTGGGTTGGCGAACGAGGAAAACATCGATTTCCACTTCTGCGCCGATCCGCACCAGGCCATTGCCCAGGCGATCCGCATCAAGCCCACGGTGATTCTCCAGGACCTGGTGATGCCGGGCCTGGACGGCCTGACCCTGGTGCGCGAGTACCGCAACCACCCGGCGACCCAGAACATCCCGATCATCGTTCTCTCCACCAAGGAAGACCCGCTGATCAAGAGCGCGGCCTTTGCCGCCGGGGCCAACGACTACCTGGTCAAGCTGCCGGACAACATCGAGCTGGTGGCGCGCATTCGCTATCACTCCCGCTCCTACATGACCCTGTTGCAGCGTGACGCGGCCTACCGCGCCCTGCGGGTCAGCCAGCAGCAACTGCTGGACACCAACCTGGTGCTGCAACGGCTGATGAACTCCGACGGCCTGACCGGGCTGTCCAACCGCCGGCATTTCGATGAGTACCTGGAGCTGGAGTGGCGGCGGGCGATGCGTGAACAGAGCCAGCTGTCGCTGTTGATGATCGACGTCGACTACTTCAAGACCTACAACGACACCTTCGGCCACCTGGAGGGCGACGAAGCCCTGCGCAAGGTGGCCACGGCGATTCGCGAGGCCAGCAGCCGGCCTTCCGACCTGCCGGCCCGCTACGGCGGCGAAGAGTTCGTGCTGGTGCTGCCCAATACCTCGCCGGGCGGGGCGCGACTGGTGGCCGAGAAGCTGCGCCAGACGGTGGAAGCCTTGAAAATCCCCCATATCGCGCCGGTGGAGGGCGCGAGCCTGACCATCAGCATCGGTCTTTCCACCGTAACGCCGCAGCCCAACAGCCATTGCCGGCAGTTGATTTCGGCGGCGGACAAGGGGCTGTACCTGGCCAAGAACAACGGCCGCAACCAGGTCGGGATCGAGTAACCGCCTCAGCTTCCAGGCTGCTCGTCGGTCGCCGGGGCCCGAGTGACGGGCACCAGGGTGTCGCCGAACAGGTAGTAGCTGTGGCTTGCGGTTTGCGAGCAGGTGAGAAGGGCGGCTTCGACCCTGTATCGGGTGTGCAGGTCGAGCCTTTTCTCGTTGAAGAGGTTGTTCAGCCGGCAGCAGGCGGCGATGGGGTAGTCACCGAAGCTGTAGCTGAAGTGGCCATTTCTGTGGCTGGAGACCCAGGTGGCGCTGAATTGACCTTGCAGCCACTGGGTCCGGGCTGCCACCTCGCTTTGCTGGCCTTTCAGACGATGGAAGACCCACCGCCACAGGAAGATCGCCCACGGCACCAGCAGGGCGCAGGCCAGCTGTGGGGAGATCAACAGCCAGACCCCTTGCAGCAGGATCAGCACGAACAGGCTCAGGAACAGGCATATGAATGCCTGTGCTCCCCTGAGATTGCGACGCTCGCGGGCCTTGATGTAGCGGATTTGCGAGTCGCTGAGGGTTCTCTCCATGGCGGGCTGTTTCCTGGTTCTGCTGGCAATCGAGTGCGAGAAGTGGCATTCACGCTCGGATTGTATAGGTCCTGGCGCTTAAATTAGCGGGTCTAATTGCGCTTAAAGCCGCTAAGCGGGCTGCCGTGAATCAGTGATTCCGTTATAATCTCCGGCTTTCAAAAGTTCGCCAACGAGTGCCGCCCCCCATGGAAATCAACCCGATCCTGAACACCATCAAGGACCTGTCCGAGCGCTCCGAAACTATTCGGGGGTATCTTTGACTACGATCAAAAGCATGAGCGTCTGACCGAGGTCAATCGCGAGCTTGAAGATCCGAGTGTCTGGAACAAACCCGAATACGCCCAGGAACTGGGCCGCGAGCGCGCAGCGCTGGCACAGATCGTCGAGACCCTGGACGAACTGAACGGCGGCCTGGCCGATTGCCGCGATCTGCTGGACATGGCGGTCGAGGAAGAGGACGAAGGCGCGGTGGGCGATGTCGTCGCCGAGCTGGCCCGTCTCGAGGAAAACCTCGCCAAGCTCGAATTCCGCCGCATGTTCAGCCACGAAATGGACCCGAACAACGCCTACCTGGACATCCAGGCCGGCTCCGGCGGCACCGAGGCCCAGGACTGGGCCAACATCCTGCTGCGCATGTACCTGCGCTGGGCCGACAAACGCGGTTTCGACGCGACCATCATGGAACTGTCGGCCGGTGAAGTCGCCGGTATCAAAGGTGCGACCGTGCACATCAAGGGCGAATACGCCTTTGGCTGGCTGCGCACCGAGATCGGCGTGCACCGTCTGGTGCGCAAGAGCCCGTTCGACTCCGGCAACCGTCGCCACACCTCGTTTTCCGCCGTTTTCGTCTCGCCCGAGATCGACGACAAGGTGGAAATCGAAATCAACCCGGCAGACCTGCGGATCGACACCTATCGTTCCTCCGGTGCCGGTGGTCAGCACGTAAACACCACCGACTCGGCCGTACGTATCACCCACGTACCGACCAACACCGTGGTCAGCTGCCAGAACGAACGTTCCCAGCACGCCAACAAGGACACCGCCATGAAAATGCTGCGGGCCAAGTTGTACGAGCAGGAAATGCAGAAGCGCAACGCCGCGTCGCAAGCGCTGGAAGACACCAAGTCGGACATCGGCTGGGGTCACCAGATCCGCTCCTACGTGCTCGATGCGTCGCGGATCAAGGATCTGCGCACCAACATCGAACGCAGCGACTGCGACAAGGTACTCGACGGCGACATCGACGAATACCTGGAAGCCAGCCTGAAATCGGGCTTGTAATACTGCAATACGGGATCGGCTGACACGGTGCGATCCCGTAGGAGCCGGCTTGCCGGCGATCTCCAGGCCGAAGGCCTGGGGGCAATGAACCTGTGATGGAATTTCAAAAGACATGAGCGACCAACAACTCGACCCGCAAGCCCTGCAACAGGAAGAAAACTCCCTGATCGCCCTGCGCAAGGAAAAGCTTGCTGCCGAGCGCGCCAAGGGCAATGCCTTCCCGAACGACTTCCGCCGCGAAAACTACTGCGAAGATCTGCAGAAGAAATACGCGGACAAGACCAAGGAAGAGCTCGCAGAGGCTGCAATCCCGGTCAAGGTTGCCGGTCGCATCATGCTCAACCGTGGCTCGTTCATGGTGATCCAGGACATGACCGGTCGCATTCAGGTCTACGTCAACCGTAAAACCCTGTCCGAAGAAACCCTGGCCTGCGTCAAGACCTGGGACATGGGCGACATCATCGCTGCCGAAGGCACTCTGGCCCGTTCCGGCAAGGGTGACCTGTACGTTGAAATGACCAATGTGCGCCTGCTGACCAAGTCGCTGCGCCCGCTGCCGGACAAGCACCACGGCCTGACCGACACCGAGCAGCGCTACCGTCAGCGCTACGTCGACCTGATCGTCAACGAAGAAGTACGCCAGACTTTCCGCGTGCGTTCGCAAGTGATCGCCCACATCCGCAGCTTCCTGATGAAGCGCGACTTCCTCGAAGTCGAAACGCCGATGCTGCAGACCATCCCTGGCGGCGCGGCGGCCAAGCCGTTCGAAACCCACCACAACGCGCTGGACATGGAAATGTTCCTGCGTATCGCCCCTGAGCTGTATCTGAAGCGCCTGGTGGTTGGCGGTTTCGAGAAAGTGTTCGAGATCAACCGCAACTTCCGTAACGAAGGCGTTTCGACCCGTCACAACCCTGAATTCACCATGTTGGAGTTCTACCAGGCTTACGCCGACTACGAAGACAACATGGACCTGACCGAAGAACTGTTCCGCGAACTGGCGCAGTTGGTCCTGGGCAGCACCGACGTGCCGTACGGCGACAAGGTGTTCCACTTCGGCGAGCCGTTCGCGCGCCTGTCGGTGTTCGACTCGATCCTCAAGTACAACCCCGAACTGACCGCTGATGACCTGAACGACATCGACAAGGCTCGCGCCATTGCCAAGAAGGCCGGTGCCAAGGTGCTGGGCTTCGAAGGCCTGGGCAAGTTGCAGGTGATGATTTTCGAGGAACTGGTGGAGCACAAGCTGGAGCAGCCGCACTTCATTACCCAGTACCCGTTCGAAGTGTCGCCGCTGGCCCGTCGCAACGACGATAACCCCAACGTCACCGACCGTTTCGAGCTGTTCATTGGTGGTCGCGAAATCGCCAACGCCTACTCCGAGTTGAACGACGCGGAAGACCAGGCAGAGCGCTTCATGGCCCAGGTGGCGGACAAGGACGCCGGTGATGACGAAGCCATGCACTACGACGCCGACTTCGTCCGTGCCCTGGAATACGGTATGCCGCCCACCGCCGGCGAGGGCATCGGTATCGACCGCCTGGTGATGTTGCTGACCAACTCGCCGTCGATTCGCGACGTGATCCTGTTCCCGCACATGCGGCCGCAAGCTTAAGTGCTCTGAATAATCAGCCGCCTTTATCAGGCGGCTTTTTATTGTCTGGTTGGAACTGACGTACCGCTTCTAATTCTGTGTGATTTTTAAGAGGGAATACCTGTCGTGAACCGCGCAATTGCTCAAGAAGGTGCAGCTGGCATCGCCACTGCGGTGGCTGAAAGTGTTCAGTACCAGGGCCGCAAGGCCAGCCGCCAAGGCAGTGAGCAGCGTAGACAGGATATTCTCGATGCCGCCATGCGCATTGTCGTGCGTGACGGCGTGCGGGCCGTGCGCCATCGTGCGGTGGCCGCCGAAGCCGGTGTGCCCTTGTCGGCCACCACCTATTACTTCAAGGATATCGATGACCTGCTCACCGATACCTTTGCCCAGTACGTGGAGCGCAGCGCGGCGTTCATGGCCAAGCTGTGGGCCAGCAACGAGGGGCTGCTGCGGGAAATGGTCGCCTATGGCGACGGCAGCGCCGCCTCGCGCTCGCAACTGGCCGACGATATCGCGCGTATGACCGCCGATTACGTACGGCGCCAGTTGAATACCCGTCGTGAACACTTGATGGCCGAACAGGCCTTCCGCCAGGAAGCCTTGCTTAACCCGCGCCTGGCGCAGCTGGTGCGCTCGCACCAGCAGATCCTGCTGCACGGCACTTGCCAGTTTTTCCAGGTCTTGGGCTCGCGGGAGCCGCAGCAGGATGCCAAGGTATTGACGTCGATAATCGGCCGGATGGAATATCAGGGCCTGCTCAACGGCGCCGAGCCGCTGGTGGAAGAAGAGATGCTCGGCATCCTCACGCGCTACATGCATCTGGTTCTGGCTTCGGTCTGAGCCGCCCGGCCTGGCTTGCCGGCTGCGGCCTGGCGGTCGTGGCCCGCGCCAGCGGCTACAGTGATTCTGGTGTTCATGGGAGAGTTGCATGCAAGCCTGGCGCGTCCTGATTGCCCTGTCGTTCCTGCTGCTCAGCGGTTGCCTGGTGGCCTTCAAGGAGCCGCTGCCGGCTGCGCAGGCGGCGCCTGCCCAATTGCTGGGCAAGTGGGCCAGCAAGAATGCCTGGGGCGAGCCGCTGAACATCCAGCTCAGCCAGATCGGCGCCAACCGCTACCGTGCCTCGAGTTACCCAGGCGGCACGGCGCGCCCGCGGGACACCTATGATTTCACCGTGTCCCGGCATGGCAACCGCTGGTACCTGTCAGCGGCGGTGCCCCAGGCCTTTGGCGGGCACTACAGCATTGCCGGCTTCGAGTTGACGGCAAGGCACGAACTGGTGCTTTACACCCTGGACCTGGAACAGATTCGCCAGGCCCTGGGTCAAAAGGCCTTGAACGGTGAGCCCATGGCCACGGCCGAAGGCGATGGCGTGCTGATCAGCAGCCCCTTGCCCGAGGTCTTCGCCTACCTTGACGACCCCGCCAATTCCGACTTGTTCGTCGAGGCGGCGCGCTTCAAGCGCGTGGGCAAGTGACCCCGCGCTACAGACCCATTCAATAGGAGCTTTTGGTGGACGATTACCAGCAGACGATACGCACCTTGTCCGATCGCATAGTGCTGGCCCAGACACCGATCCGCGTGCTGGATGCGGTGAAGTGGGACGAGAACGTCCGCAAAGGCTTTCTCAAGGCCAAGGGCAAGGAAATGCCGGCGGTGGACCGCGCCTATTACGAGGGGCGGCCACTGTCTTTCGATTCTGGCGCAGTGAAGCTGGAATTCCAGAACATCGAGCGCGACATCACCCGCCAACTGGGCCAGTTCAACCCGGTGGGGCAGATCATGCGCCGCATGTGCAAGGAATACCGCATGGTGGTACGCATGCTCGAAGCACGGGGTACCGGCGACTTCGGCCTGATCTCGCAGGAGCTGTACGGCGCCGCATCCGATGCCTTCCATGCCGGCGACCCGACCCTGGCGGACCTGGGGCTGATGATGTCCGATTACCTGAACAACATCGACGGTCGGGGCGATCTCAAGGACGAACCCAAGACCCTGAGTGCCAAGGATGCCGTGAGCCTGCTGCAGAGCCGCCTGAACAAGGTGTTCGGCGAGGCGGAGGAAACCATCCGGGTGTTCGAGTCCGACGGTATCGTCGCCGACGCCGCGGCGGGCGCCGACTACATCAAGATCCGCAGCGATGCGATGTTCAACAACCGTGACGTGCGAGCCCTGGAAGTCCATGAGGGGCTGGTGCACGTGGGCACCACCCTGAACGGCCTCAACCAGCCGATCTGCACCTTCCTGGCCAAGGGCCCGCCCTCGTCCACGGTGACCCAGGAGGGGCTGGCGATCCTGATGGAGATCATCACCTTTGCCTCTTACCCCAGCCGCTTGCGCAAGCTGACCAACCGCACCCGGGCCATCCATATGGTGGAGGAGGGCGCGGACTTCCTGCAGGTGTTCGAGTTCTTCCGCGAGCAGGGCTTCGAGATGGCCGAGAGCTACGGCAATGCCAGCCGGGTGTTCCGCGGGTCGGTGCCCACGGGGCTGCCGTTTACCAAAGACTTGTCCTACCTCAAGGGCTTCATCATGGTTTACAACTACATTCAGCTGGCTGTGCGCAAGGGCAAGCTGGAGCAGGTGCCGCTGCTGTTCTGCGGCAAGACCACCCTCGAGGACATGCGCACCCTGCGCCAGCTGGTGGACGAAGGGCTGGTGGTGGCACCCAAGTACCTGCCCGAACAGTTTCGCGACATGAACGCGCTGTCGGCCTGGATGTGTTTCTCCAACTTCCTCAACCATCTGAGCCTGGACCGGATCGAGGCGGACTACTCCAACATTCTTTGACTTCTGCCGGGGGGCGTACATGGACGTATCCACAGACAGCTGTAGCCACTGGCACAGGCTGCGACAAGGCCCGCAGGGCCTTCAGCGCCCATCCGGGTACAGGCCAGGGGGCTGCGGATGAGCCGGCTACTGAAGTGTTGCGCGGTATTTGCCCTGCTGCTGGGCCTGCAGGGCTGCAGTTCGTTGCTGTTCTATCCCGAACCCGGGCTGCCTTTCACCCCTGAGCGGGCCAGGCTCGAATACCGTGACGTGACCCTGACCACCGCCGATGGCCTCAAGCTGCACGGCTGGTGGCTGCCGGCCAAACCCGGAGTGGCGGTCAAGGGCACGGTGCTGCACCTGCATGGCAACGGCGGCAATCTGGCCTGGCACCTGGGGGGTAGTTGGTGGCTGCCGGAGCAGGGCTATCAGGTGCTGCTGGTGGACTATCGCGGTTATGGCCTGTCCGAAGGTGCACCGAGCCTGCCGGCGATCTATCAGGATCTGGATGCCGCGTTCAAGTGGCTGGACCAGGCCCCCGAAGTGCAGGGCAAGCCATTGATCGTGCTGGGGCAAAGCCTGGGCGGCGCCCTGGCCATCCACTACCTGGTACAGCACCCCGAACGTCAGGCCCAGCTCAAGGCCATCGTCCTCGATGGCGTACCGGCCAGTTATCGCGATGTCGGGCGCTATGCCCTGAGCACTTCCTGGCTGACCTGGCCGTTGCAGGTGCCGTTGTCGTGGCTGGTGCCGGACACCGACAGCGCGATTCACTCGATGCCGCGCCTGACCGGGGTACCGAAACTGATCTACCACAGCATCGACGATCCCATCGTGCCCCTTTCCAATGGCATCCGTGTGTATCAAGCTGCGCCCCCGCCCAGGGTCCTGCAACTGACCCGCGGCGGCCATGTGCAAACCTTTGCCGATCCGACCTGGCGCCGCGTGATGCTGCGCTACCTCGATGATCCGCAGCATTTCGACGGGTTGCGCCGCCTGGGGGAGATCCCCAATTACCCGACGCCCCCGAATTCAGCAGTTGAACCTCCAGAGAGTCCGCAATGAGTGAAGAACGCAACGCCATTCCCATGATCATCACCGGTATCTGCAGCATCATCGTCACCGTGGGCAGCCTGTGGTACTACGGCTACCTGCACTTCGCCAAACCGGAGGATGCATTGCTGCTCAGCGACTTCACCATGCTCAAGACCGTGCCCGGCGAGGACTACAAGATCTCCCTGCAACCGGCCGATGAAGTGGCCCAGTGCATCGACGGTGTACTGGTGCTGTTCGACACCCAGCAGAAAGGCCTGACCGGGGTGCTGGTGAACAAGAAGAAGCAGGCCGTGCGTTGCATGGGGCAGGAAACCCCGCAACTGGAGCAGTGATCTGTTCGCCGGCAAGCCGGCTCCTACATGGATAACGGCATAAAAAAACGCCGCCGACCTGAAGAGGTCGGCGGCGTTTTGTCTTACCTGCCTATATAGGCAGGGTGCCCGATCAGTTGCGGCTGACCGACGAACGTGGTGCTACCGGCTGGTTGTCGTTGGAGATGGTGACTTCCACGCGACGGTTCATGGCGCGGCCGGAAACACTGCCGTTATCGGCCACCGGATATTCCTTGCCATAACCCTGGCTGACGATGCGCGCCGGGTCGATACCCATGCGGATCAGAGCCATCTGCACCGAGCCGGCACGGCGCTCGGACAGCGACTGGTTGTAGGAATCGCTGCCGGTGCTGTCGGTGTAGCCTTCGACGATCACCTTGCGATCGGGGTTCTGCTGGAGGAATTGCGCCAGCTTGTTGATGTTCACCAGGCCGCTGGATTTCAGGTCGGACTTGTTGGTGGCGAACAGCACGTCACCGAAGGTCACCAGGGTGCCGCGGTCGGTCTGCTTGGCGTTGAGGCTGTCCTGCAACTGCTTGATCTGCGCGTCGCGGGCATCGAGGATGGCGCGGGCGCGCTGGTCGCCGGCGTCCTTGAGCTTGGCTTCGGCGGTGCGCAGGGCAATGGTTTCCTTGGCCACTTCAACCCGCTGGTTGGTCAGGTAGGCCAGTTGGTCGACCTTCTTCTCGTCGTCCTTGTTCAGGTAGGCCTTGTCGGCCTTGTCCATCCAGTCGGCGGCGTCCTTGGTTTCCAGGGCGGCGACCTTGCTGGCCTGCGGGTTGGCCTGCAGGGCGGAGAAGTTGGTGCGGGCGTTTTCCAGGTTGGCGTTAGGCGGGGTGGAGCAGGCCGCCAGGGCTACGCTCATGGCCAACAGGGCTGGGATCATCAATTGTTTGCGCATAATGGTTCGTCCTTTCAATCAAATACGAGTACGTGGGAATCGGCGGCGGCTTCTTATTGCACGCTACGCATGCCTTCCTGACGCAGTTCCTGAACGCCTTTCTGCGAGTCTTTCAGCGCCTGCTCGGCCTTGGCGGCCTGGGCCTTGCGCTCTGCTACGCGGGCGTCCCACTCGGCTTGTTCAGCCAGGCGGCGGGCTTCGTCGTACTTCTTGTCGTGCATGGCAATCTCGGCTTGCTTGAGCTTGTCCTGCGCCGACTTCATTTCCACGGCAGCAAATTCGGTACCGCCTGCGCTCACTGCGCTATTGACCGCAGATTGCGTGACCGCGTACTGCTCGGTGGGCGGGTTCCCGGCACAACCGGCCAGAACCATGCTGCTACCGAGGGCCAGCGCGGCCAGCTTCAGCCCGCGCAGAGAGGTGAACGAGGATTTGGCAGTGCTGATCTTCATGGTCTTCAACTCCATTGGGTAACTCCTGGAAAACATCAAAATCCATCCTGGTTCTGGCGCCGTGACGCTTCAGTGACGACGAGCGCTGATGGCAAAATTTGAAACGGCCGTTCCAGTGATGGCTAATGGGTGTGACCCGAGGCTTTTTTGAATAGTTCAGAGAAAGATGGCGATTGGCCGGAAAAAAATCTGACGCATCGGACAGGGCTCTAGATCGGGAACTTTTGCCGTGCGCAGGGGTATCCCCGACCCTTTGCAGGGCCGGGAAGGATGATTGTCAGGTGTGCGCGGGAGTGTGGAAGGTCAGTGCTTGGGCTTGTCGGACTGGCTCGCCAGCAGGTGCAGATGCTGGCGCGACAATGCCAGGAAACGAGGGGTGGGACCCACATCCTCGTACAGTGGATCGCCCTCTTCATCGGTGGCCACGACGTGCTGGCCCTGGATGTAGGGGAAGCTCGCCTCCAGCTCTTCCAGGGCGGCGCCGATCAGTTCGCCGAGCAGTTCTTCGGTCTGGCGTTTGGGGTACATCTCGGAAAGGGCGGCCAGGCGTGCGGCGGCTTCCACATCCAGGTGAATCCGGTAGCCGGTCCGGGTCAGGCGACCCTTGGCGTTTTCTTCCCAGTGTTGCGCAAGTTCACGGATTTTCATGATGACCTCAATGAACACCTGCTCGTGGCAGGCTGGGTTGAGTGGACCGGCCGGGGCCGGTAGGCGGCCCTCGTGCGGCCTATGCTTGAGACTAGCTGCATCGCCGAAGGTTTGGTGCGCTTTGCCCCACGCTTGCTAAGCGAGGTGTGCAGGCGGCACTCTTGAGCCTTCCGTGCCGCCTTGAGTCCGCTGGAGAACACCTCGATGACCGATATTGATGCGCGCTTGCGCGAAGACGTTCACCTCTTGGGGGAACTGCTGGGCAATACCATTCGCGACCAGTACGGGGAGGCTTTCCTCGACAAGATCGAGCAGATTCGCAAAGGCGCCAAGGCCGATCGCCGGGGCTCGCCGGGGGCCGAGCTGAGCGCCAGCCTCGACCAGTTGAGCGAGGACGAACTGCTGCCGGTGGCCAGGGCCTTCAACCAGTTCCTCAACCTGGCGAACATCGCCGAGCAGTATCAGTTGATCCACCGCCGCGACGAGTCGCAGCCTGCACCCTTCGAGGCTCGGGTGCTGCCGGAGCTGCTGGCTCGCCTGCGCGCCGAAGGGCACAGCGCCGATGCTCTGGCCCGGCAACTGGGGCGCCTGGAAATCGAGCTGGTGCTGACCGCTCACCCCACCGAAGTGGCGCGCCGCACCCTGATCCAGAAATACGATGCGATTGCCGGGCAACTGGCGGCCCAGGACCACCGTGACCTCACCAGCGCCGAGCGCGGGCAGATCCAGGAGCGCCTGCAACGCTTGATCGCCGAGGCCTGGCACACCGAGGAAATCCGTCGGACCCGACCCACTCCGGTGGATGAAGCCAAGTGGGGCTTTGCGGTGATCGAGCATTCGCTGTGGCAGGCGATCCCCAATTACCTGCGCAAGGCCGACAAGGCCTTGTTCGAGGCCACCGGGCTGCACCTGCCGCTGGAGTCGGCGCCGATCCGCTTTGCGTCGTGGATGGGCGGCGACCGTGATGGCAACCCCAATGTCACCGCTGCGGTAACCCGCGAAGTGCTGCTGCTGGCGCGCTGGATGGCCGCCGACCTGTACCTGCGGGACATCGACCACCTGGCGGCCGAGCTGTCCATGCAGCAGGCCAGCCCGGCGCTCCTGGCCAGGGCCGGAGATAGCGCCGAGCCTTATCGGGCGCTGCTCAAGCAATTGCGCGAACGCCTGCGGGCCACCCGCAACTGGGCCCACGCGGCGCTCAGCGCGGCGGTGCCGGCGGGCGCCGAGGTGTTGCACAACAACCGTGACCTGCTGGAGCCGCTGCAGCTGTGCTACCAGTCGTTGCACGAGTGCGGCATGGGAGTGATTGCCGACGGGCCGCTGCTCGACTGTCTGCGCCGGGCAGTGACCTTCGGTCTGTTCCTGGTGCGCCTGGATGTACGCCAGGATTCCAGCCGGCATACCTCGGCCATGACCGAAATCACCGATTACCTGGGCCTGGGGCGTTACGAGGACTGGAGCGAGGAGGATCGCATCACCTTCCTGATGCGCGAACTGAGCAGCCGTCGGCCGTTGTTGCCAGGCTATTTCAAGCCCTCGGCGGACACCGCCGAAGTGCTCGCCACCTGCCGCGAAATTGCTGGTGCGCCAGCGGCGTCCCTGGGTTCCTATGTGATTTCCATGGCCGGCGCGGCCTCCGATGTGCTGGCAGTGCAGTTGCTGCTCAAGGAATCCGGTGTGCTGCGGCCGATGCGCGTGGTGCCTCTGTTCGAGACCCTGGCGGACCTGGACAACGCCGGCCCGGTGATGGAAAAACTGCTGCACATGCCGGGCTATCGTTCGCGCCTGCAAGGGCCGCAGGAAGTGATGATCGGCTACTCCGACTCGGCCAAGGATGCCGGCACCACGGCTGCTGCCTGGGCCCAGTACCGGGCCCAGGAGCGGCTGGTGGACATCTGCCGCGAGCAACAGGTGGAACTGCTGCTGTTCCACGGCCGCGGTGGCACCGTGGGGCGTGGCGGCGGCCCGGCCCACGCGGCCATTCTGTCGCAGCCGCCGGGCTCGGTGGCGGGGCGTTTCCGCACCACCGAGCAAGGGGAAATGATCCGCTTCAAATTCGGCCTGCCGGACATCGCCGAGCAGAACCTCAATCTCTATCTGGCCGCGGTACTGGAGGCGACCCTGTTGCCGCCGCCGCCACCGCAGCCGGCCTGGCGTCACCTGATGGACGAGCTGGCCAGCGATGGCGTCCGGGCCTACCGCGAGGTGGTGCGGGACAATCCGCAGTTCGTCGAGTACTTCCGCCAGTCCACTCCGGAACAGGAGCTGGGCCGCCTGCCGCTGGGCAGCCGCCCGGCCAAGCGCCGTGCCGGGGGCATCGAGAGCCTGCGGGCGATCCCCTGGATCTTCGGCTGGACCCAGACCCGCCTGATGTTGCCCGCCTGGCTCGGCTGGGAAGCGGCCTTGAGCAAGGCCCTGGCCCGTGGCGAGGGTGACCTGCTGGGGCAGATGCGTGAGCAATGGCCGTTTTTCCGCACCCGCATCGACATGCTGGAGATGGTGCTGGCCAAGGCCGATGCGGATATTGCCCGCTCCTATGACGAGCGCCTGGTGGAGGCCGAACTGTTGCCGTTGGGCGAGCATTTACGCGACCTATTGTCGCAGGCTTGCGCGGTGGTCCTGGGCCTGACCGGGCAGTCGCAACTGCTGGCGCACAGCCCCGATACCCTGGAGTTCATCCGCCTGCGCAACACCTACCTCGACCCGCTGCATCTGTTGCAGGCCGAGCTGCTGGCGCGCTCGCGCAAGCAGCAGGCGCCGCAAGGAAGCCCCGTGGAACAGGCGTTGCTGGTCTCCGTGGCCGGTATCGCCGCTGGCTTGCGCAATACCGGCTGAGGTGCGAGAGGGCTGCCGGCCAGCTGCGCGGCAGCCCCGATCAAGGCAATTGCGAGGTGTCGTTCTGGTTCATCTGGCGACACTTTGTTGTCGGGTTGCGACTTGTTCTACCCGGCCAATGGGGCACAAAAGGGCCGGGTTCCTCCGACTTTCGACTGCTTGTGTGCGCTGTGTCGGCTGTGTATCTTGATCAGCCTTTGGCCGTTTGGGCGGCCACACCCCCATTTTTGAGATTGGCCCCACGAGGCGAATCCGAGCGTTTCTAAATAAAAAATTGAGGAGCACATCGATGCGCGTAATTCTGCTGGGAGCTCCCGGGGCCGGTAAAGGTACTCAGGCAAAGTTCATCACCGAAAAGTTCGGTATTCCACAGATCTCCACCGGTGACATGCTGCGTGCTGCGGTCAAGGCCGGCACCGAGCTGGGCCTGAAGGCCAAGAGCGTGATGGACAGCGGTGGCCTGGTGTCCGATGACCTGATCATCAACCTGGTCAAGGAACGCATCAGCCAGGCCGACTGCGCCAATGGCTTCCTGTTCGACGGCTTCCCGCGCACCATTCCCCAGGCCGAAGCGCTGGTGAAGGCCGGAGTCGAGCTGGACAACGTGGTGGAAATCGCCGTCGACGACGAAGAGATCGTCCAGCGCATCGCCGGTCGCCGTGTGCACGAAGCTTCGGGCCGGGTCTACCACACCGTCTATAACCCGCCGAAGATCGCCGGCAAGGATGACATCACCGGTGAAGACCTGGTGCAGCGCAAGGACGACACCGAGGAAACCGTGCGTCATCGCCTGTCGGTCTACCACTCGCAGACCAAGCCGCTGGTGGAGTTCTACCAGCAACTGGCTGCCACCCAGGGCAAGCCTAAGTACAGCCATATCCCTGGCGTCGGTTCGGTGGAAGTGATCACCGGCAAGGTACTCGAAGCCCTGAGCTGAGTTGCCTGAGCGTTTGATCGTTGAACGGCCCGCTTGCGGGCCGTTGCTGTTTATAATGCGTCACTTTTTTCAATGCCTATGGAACCCCGAATGAGCACCTTGCTGGCCCTGGACACCGCGACTGAAGCTTGCTCCGTTGCTTTGCTGCATGACGGCAAGGTCACGAGCCATTACGAGGTGATCCCGCGCCTGCATGCGCAGAAGCTGTTGCCGATGATCCAGGAGCTGCTGGCCAATGCCGGGGTGACCTTGCAACAGGTCGAGGCCATTGCCTTTGGCCGTGGCCCGGGCGCCTTCACCGGGGTGCGCATCGCCATCGGCGTGGTGCAGGGCCTGGCCTTTGCCCTGGAGCGCCCGGTGCTGCCGGTATCCAACCTGGCGGTGCTGGCCCAGCGGGCTCTGCGCGAGCATGGCGCGACCCAGGTGGCTTCGGCCATCGATGCGCGCATGGATGAAGTCTATTGGGGCTGCTACCAGGAAGTTGCCGGCGAGATGCGCCTGGTGGGCGCGGAAGCGGTATTGCCGCCGGAAGTCGCGGCCCTGCCCGAAGGCTCCAGCGGCGACTGGTTCGGTGCGGGCACCGGTTGGGGGTATGGCGAGCGCATTGCCGTCGAACTCAGCGGCCAGGACGCCGGCATGCTGCCGCATGCGGTCGACCTGCTGACCCTGGCGCAATTTGCCTGGGAGCGCGGCGAGGCGATCGTTGCCGACCAGGCCCAACCTGTCTATCTGCGGGACAAGGTCGCTACTCCCAAGGCCCGTTGAACCCAGAACAAATGTGCGCGGTTATGTGGATAACTCCTGCATACGCCCGCCAATCGTCCGTTTTTTCAGCCTGAACCTGCCCGGTTTTAAACCTTTTGGCTTTTCTGTGTTCTAGTTATCACTTGGGCATTTGCTAAGTCGAAGCGGTGCCGCTAAATTGCCATCATCGACCCCGGGCTTTTCTGTATGCGTATAGACGGCATCTCCTCTCAGTCCTACCCCATCAAGCGCAAGCCTCGCAAAGGCCGTGCGCTGGTAGACGAGTCCCTGGACGATGCCGACGCCATTGAAGTGCAGCCCGAGCCTTCGGCCCAGAGCCGTTCCCAGGCTTCTTCCCCACGCACCGGCAATCTTCCCGCCCGCCCCCAGGACATGATCTTCCAGCGGGCGATGAAAAAGAGCGTGGCCAACGCCCTGGCCAGCTACCTGACCACCGCCGGCTTTGTCGATTGGGATATGGAAGTGGTGGGTCTCGACCTGCATATCTGATGCTGCCTTATTTCCTCGGTTGTCCTTCCTGGAGCGAAAACGCCTGGCGTGAGTACCTGTACCCGGAAGACGCCCGGCCCAATGATTTCCTCGGCCTGTATTGCCAGGTCTTCAACGCCGTCGAAGGCAATACCACCTTCTATGCACGGCCGGCGCCCGGAACCGTGCAGCGCTGGGCCGAGATCATGCCCGAGCACTTTCGCTTTACCGCCAAGTTCCCCGGTGACATCAGTCACGGCGGCGACCTGCGCGAGCAGTTGAGCGCCGCTGAGTCCTTTATCCAGCTGCTCAGCCCCCTGGGTGAGCGGGTGTCGCCGCTGTGGCTGCAGTTGCCGGCCAGCTTTGCGCCCCAGCGTCTGGCGGAACTGGCCGGGTTCATCGATGGCCTGGAGCGGCCGCTGGCGGTGGAAGTGCGACATCCGGAGTTCTTCACCAAGGGCGATGCCGAGCGCATGCTCAACCGGCTGCTGCGCGAGCGTGGCGTGGAACGCATCTGCCTCGACCCGCGGGCCCTGTTCAGTTGCACGTCGACCGCTCCTGCGGTGCTGCATGCGCAGTCGAAAAAGCCCAAGGTGCCACCGCGCCCCGCAGCCTTCACCCAGTTTCCCCAGGTGCGCTTCATCGGTCATCCGGAGCTTGAGGCCAACGATCCTTTCCTTGAGCCCTGGATCGACAAGGTCGCCGGCTGGATCGAAGAGGGGCGTACGCCCTACGTGTTCCTGCACACTTCGGACAACCGTCTGGCGGCCGAACTGGCGCGGCGTTTTCACGCCCGGCTGATGCAACGTTTGCCTGGCTTGCCCGCATTGCCTGAGTTATACAGAGAGCCCGCTGCGGAGCAACTCGGCTTGCTCTGAAGCGCCTTCACGGCCTTCTTCAGGAGCGAGCCAATGGACGCGCAAACCCTTCGAGCCACTGCCTTCAGGGCCCTGCATGAACGCGCCGGAGCCTTCGTCATTCCCAACCCCTGGGATGCCGGTTCGGCGAAGATGCTCGCCAGCCTCGGCTTCGAGGCCCTGGCCACCACCAGCGCCGGCTATGCCTTTTCCCTGGGGCGCCCGGATGCCGAAGGTGCACTCAGCCTGGAGGACACGCTGGACAACGTGCGCAGCATCGTCGGCGCCAGCAGCCTGCCGGTGGCGGCGGACCTGGAAAACGGGTTTTCCGACAGCCCCGAAGGCTGTGCCCAGGCGCTGCTTCTTGCGGCGGCCAGCGGTGTGGTCGGTGCTTCGATCGAGGACGCCACGGGCCATGCCGAGCAGCCGATCTACGATTTCCAGCTGGCGGTGGAACGCATCGAGGCCTGCGTGGCGGCCGTTCGCAGTCTGCCCTTTCCCTTTACCCTGACCGCCCGGGCGGAAAACCTGCTGCACGGGCGTGATGATCTGGCAGACACCATTCGCCGCTTGCAGGCCTTTGCCGAGGCCGGTGCCGATGTGCTCTATGCCCCGGCCCTGGGCAGTGCCGAGGATATCCAGCAGGTGGTGCGGGCGGTGGCGCCCAAGCCGGTGAACGTGCTGATGTCGGGAGGCCTCAACCTCAGCGTGGCGCAATTGTCGGAGCTGGGCGTCAAGCGCATCAGTGTCGGTTCGGCCCTGGCGCGGGCCGCTTACGGAGCCTTCTACCGGGCTGCGCAAGATATCCATAGCCACGGGCGTTTCGATTTTGCCGACCGGGCGATGCCGTTCGGGCAGATCAATCAAATGTTCAAGCAGCCGTGAAACGGGAGTGTCTGTGCGGGTAGTGAAAGTCCTGGGCGCCTTGTTGTTGCTGGGCGCCCTGTTGTTGATCGGTGTTCGCCTGGGCTGGTTGCCCGTCGCGGACAGTTGGAATCCCTGGGCGCCGCTGGACGTGCGGGCCAAGCCCAACCTGTTGACCCGTTTCAAGCTGGCGCGGCTGCGGGATGACCCGCAACTGTGCGACCAGGTGCTGGCGGGCTCGGGTTTGCGTACCAGCCGCCAGCCCGACAGCCGCACGGACGTCGCTTGCCCATTGAGCAATACCCTGCGTGTACAGGGTGGCGACGTGGCCCTGAGCAGCAGCTTTCTCGCCAGTTGCCCGCTGGCGGTGGCCTTTGCCCTGTATGAGCGCCATGGGCTGCAGTCGGCCGCGCAGGCGGTGTACGGCCAGCGGGTGGCGCGAGTCGATCACCTGGGCAGTTTCGCCTGCCGCAACATGTACAGCCGCGAGAGCGGTGCCCGCAGCCAGCATGCCAGTGCCAACGCCCTGGACATCGCCGGCTTTCGCCTGGGGGATGGGCGCAGCATCAGCGTGCTCCGGGATTGGCCCAAGGACAGCAATGAAGGCCGGTTTCTGCGCCTGGCCCGGGATGGCGCCTGTGATGCGTTCAACGTGGTGCTGGGGCCGGACTACAACAATGCCCATCGCAACCACTTTCATCTGGATGTAGGGCCTTGGTGGGTGTGTCGCTGAGGCTGGGCTCAGGCGGCGATGCGCAGGTTCTGCAGGATCAGTGGGCGGGCCCAGCCGATATCGAAGTCCATCGCCCGCTGTTGCTCGATGAGTTCCTGAGGCGGGAACGGCTCGGCGGGTTTGTCCAGCAGGTCCAGTTCGAATTCGGCGATCGGCAGGTGCAGTGGGCGGGGCTCCGGCGCAGGGCCTGGAGCAGGAATCGGCTGGCCGGCGTTGAGCACGATCGGGCGTACCCAGCCACTTTCGAAATCCTGCTGGCGCTGCTGGGCCACGATCTCTTCTGGCGGGAAGGGCGGGGCGGGTTTATCCAGCAGGTCCATTTCAAACTCGGCGATAGGCAGGAACAGCGGCTCCGGCGGGCGGACCTCGGTGTCTTGCACGTCGCAATGACGCTGATTGACGATCTGCGCCAGCACATCGCTGCCGCCAGCCGGTTCAACCGGGCCATCGATGGCCACCGCCGGTACCGATTCAACGCTCGCACCTTCACCCCGTTGCTCGGCCAGGGCCTGGGCAAAGAAGTCCTGCCACAGATGGCTGACGCCGCTCAGTGCCTGGGAGTTGCGCAGGCCATAGTCGCCGTGGGGCGAGATATAACCTATCGATGTGCGTTGAATGTCTGACATTGCTCTCGGTCGACGCTTGAGCTCTGGCAAAATGGCCGATAGTCCTGTTATCGGCAGTTTTTGCCGATCATTAATTTTTTGAGTGTGTTTTCAAATGAATGAGCAACCCGCAGCCTGCCGCATCAAAGTCGAGGCCCTGGGCGCCGGATTCGCCCCAGCGGCCGAGCAATGGGCCGAGCGCCTGGGGCTGGCGCTGCAGGTCGATGAGGCCGAGTTCGCCTTGCAAGTGGGGGAGCAGGGCCTGCAGTTGCAGCAATTGGGGCCGGACGCGCCCGGGCCGGTACGGGTGGATTTCGTCGAGGGTGGTGCAGCCCATCGGCGGCTGTACGGCGGCGGCAGCGGGCAGATGATCGCCAAGGCGGTGGGTGTGGCCCAGGGCGTGCGGCCACGGGTGCTGGATGCCACGGCCGGTCTGGGCAAGGACGGCTTCGTGCTGGCGACCCTGGGTTGCGAGATGAGCCTGATCGAGCGCCAGCCATTGATTGGTGCGCTATTGGAAGACGGCCTGGCCCGCGCTGCGCTGGACGCCGAGGTAGGGCCTATCGTGGCCCGCATGCACCTGCTCAAGGGCAATTCCATCGAGCTGATGCGCAACTGGCAGGGTGAACCGCCCCAGGTGATCTACCTCGACCCGATGTTTCCCCATCGGGAGAAAAGTGCCCTGGTGAAGAAGGAAATGCGCTTGTTCCGGCCACTGGTGGGCGATGACAACGACGCCCCGGCCCTGCTCGCCGCGGCCCTGGCCCTGGCCAGCCACCGGGTGGTGGTCAAGCGTCCGCGCAAGGCGCCGTGCATCGAAGGGCCCAAGCCCAGCCATGGGCTGGAGGGCAAATCCAGCCGCTACGACATCTACCCGAAGAAGGCCCTCAAGGCCTGAGCCCCCTGTAGCAGCCGGCTTGCCGGCGAAGGCGGTCTTCAGTCCGCTTCGCTGGCAAGCCCGCTCCTACATCAGCCAGCTCCTGCACCTGCTGGTTTCTACGGCCGGTAGGCGCGGATGAACAGCGCCACCACTTCCTGCACATGCTCCTCTGCGGCGGCGCCCCTCAAGGGTTCGCCGCAGCCGTAGAGCAGGCGGAAATTCGCCCCGCCCTTGAGCATGCAGAAAAAGTGCTCGGCGGCGTTGCGCGGCTTGTCGATGCGCAGGGTGCCCAGCTGATTGATCTTCGCCAGCAGCCGCTCCATGCCCAGCAGCACCCGTTCGGGACCGGCCTCGATGAAGATCTGCGAGAGCTTGGGGTCCTGGCTGCCCAGCGTCATGATCAGGCGGTGCAGGTTCACCGACTCGTCGCTGTTGATCAGATGGTGAAAGCCCCGGGCGATGTTCAGCAGAACATTCTCCACCGGCGTGTCGGGGGTCAGTTCGTAGATCAGCGTGGGCAGCTGTTCTTCGCACTTGGCCACCACAGCGGCGGTGAACAAGGTCTCCTTGTCATTGAAATGGCTGTAGACCGTGAGCTTTGAAACCCCGGCCTCAGCGGCGACCGCATCCATGCTGGTACTGGCGTAGCCATTGCTCAAGAACAGGACTTTGGCTGCTTCGAGAATGGCCTGGCGCTTGGCCAGATCCTTGGGCCTGCCTGGCCCAACGTTTGCGGAAATATTGTCGGACATTTTTTCGCTGTTAATACTGGACTGGTGAGTTTGCTATTAATAACATACCGGCCAGTATAAATATTCCAAGCACCATTAGCGAAAGGTCGCCGCCATGTTCCGCTATGCCTTGCCAGTCAGCCTGGCTTTTTTTCTGTCTGCTTGTGGGCACGAAGAGCCCGTTCAAATTGGCATCCGGCCGGCCATGGTGGTCCAGCCAGAGCCCTCGGCAAGAGCTTCGGACAGCTACCCGGGCGAGGTGCGCGCCCGCTATGAGCCGGACCTGGCATTCCGTATCGGCGGCAAGGTCAGCCGACGGCTGGTGGAGGAGGGCGAGCGGGTCAAGGCCAACCAGCCCCTGGCGGAGCTCGACCCGCAGGACGTGCGCCTGCAACTTGAAGCCACCCGGGCCCAGGTCACTGCAGCCAGCGCCAACCTCAACCTGGTGCGCGCCGAGCGTGATCGCTACAAGACCCTGCTGGAGCGGCAGATGGTCAGCCATTCCCAATACGACAACGCCGAGAACCTCTACCGTTCCGGCGAAGCGCGCCTGAAGCAGATCAAGGCCGAGTTCGATGTGGCCAACAACCAGGCCGGCTACGCGGTGCTGCGCGCGCCGCAGGACGGCGTGGTGGCCAAGCGTGCGGTGGAAGTGGGGCAGGTGGTGGCGGCCGGGCAGACGGTCTTCACCCTGGCCACCGATGGCGAGCGTGAGGTGCTGATCAGCTTCCCCGAGCAGAACTACGGCCGCTTCAAGGTCGGCCAGCCGGTATCGGTGGAGCTCTGGACCCAGCCGGGCCAGCGTTTCGACGGGCGCATCCGCGAGCTGTCGCCTGCTGCCGATCCCAAGTCCCGGACCTTCGCCGCGCGTATTGCCTTCACTGCCGGCAAGGTTCCCGCCGAGCTGGGCCAGAGTGCCCGGGTGTTCATCCAGAGCGGCGATGCGGTGCCGCTGTCGGTGCCGCTGTCGGCGTTGTCCGCGGAAGGCGGGGCGACTTATGTCTGGCGGGTGGATGCCAACAATACCCTGCACAAGACCCCGGTGCGGGTCGGCGCCTTCGGCGAGAAGAGCGTGCCGGTGCTGGAAGGGCTGAGCGCCAGCGATTGGGTGGTGGCCGCGGGGGTGCATGTGCTCCATGAGGGCTTGCAGGTGCGCCCGGTGGATCGCTCCAACCGCGTGGTCAATCTGGCGGCCAAGGAGTAATCCCCGATGGGTTTCAACCTTTCCGCCTGGGCGTTGCGCAATCGCCAGATCGTTCTGTTCCTGATGCTGCTGCTGGCCATTGTCGGTGCGCTGTCCTACACCAAGCTGGGGCAGAGCGAGGATCCGCCTTTCACCTTCAAGGCCATGGTGATCCGCACCAACTGGCCCGGGGCCACGGCCCAGGAAGTCTCGCGCCAGGTCACCGAGCGCATTGAAAAGAAGCTGATGGAGACTGGCGAGTACGACCGCATCGTGTCCTTCTCGCGGCCGGGGGAGTCCCAGGTGACCTTCATCGCCCGGGACTCGATGCACTCCAACGAGGTTCCCGAGCTGTGGTACCAGGTACGCAAGAAGATCAGCGATATTCGGCAGACCCTGCCGCCCGGTATCCAGGGGCCGTTCTTCAACGATGAGTTCGGCACCACCTTCGGCAATATCTATGCGTTGACCGGGCAGGGCTTCGACTACGCGGTACTCAAGGACTACGCCGACCGCATCCAGATCCAGCTGCAACGGGTCAAGGACGTGGGCAAGGTCGACCTGCTGGGCCTGCAGGACGAGAAAATCTGGATCGAGCTGTCCAACGTCAAGCTGGCGACCCTGGGCCTGCCCCTGGCGGCGGTGCAACAGGCCCTGGAAGAACAGAACGCAGTGTCCACCGCCGGGTTCTTCGAGACCCCGAGCGAGCGGGTGCAACTGCGGGTGTCGGGCAATTTCCAGACCGTGGAGCAGATCCGCAATTTCCCGATCCGCGTCGCCGGTCGTACCTTCCGCATCGGTGATGTGGCGGACGTGCGTCGTGGTTTCAACGATCCGCCCGCGCCGCGCATGCGCTTCATGGGTGAAGACGCCATCGGCCTGGCTGTGGCGATGAAGGAGGGGGGTGACATCCTGGTGCTGGGCAAGGCCCTGGAAGGCGAGTTCTCGCGCCTGCAGAAAAGCCTGCCGGCGGGGATGGAACTGCGCAAGGTATCCGACCAGCCGGCGGCGGTGAAGACTGGGGTGGGCGAGTTCGTCCGGGTGCTGGCCGAGGCCCTGATCATCGTGCTGCTGGTGAGTTTCTTCTCCCTGGGAGTGCGGACCGGGATGGTGGTGGCCCTGGCGATTCCCCTGGTGCTGGCGATGACCTTCGCCACCATGTACTACCTGGGGATCGGCCTGCACAAGATTTCCCTGGGGGCGCTGGTGCTGGCCCTGGGCTTGCTGGTGGACGACGCGATCATTGCGGTAGAGATGATGGCGATCAAGATGGAGCAGGGCTTCGACCGGATCAAGGCCGCCAGCTTCGCCTGGACCAGTACCGCCTTCCCCATGCTCACCGGCACCCTGATCACTGCGGCGGGCTTCCTGCCGATCGCCACGGCCCAGTCCGGCACGGGCGAATACACCCGTTCGATCTTCCAGGTGGTGACCATTGCCCTGGTGGCCTCGTGGATTGCAGCCGTGGTGTTCGTGCCGTACCTGGGGGAAAAACTGCTGCCGGACCTGGCGAAGATCCACGCCGCCAAGCACGGCGCCGAATCCAATCCCCACGGTACACCCTTCTACCAGCGGGTACGGCGGGTAGTGGGCTGGTGCGTGGAGCGGCGCAAGACGGTGATCGTCCTGACCATCCTGCTGTTCGTCGGCTCGGTGATGCTGTTCCGTTTCGTTCCCCAGCAATTCTTCCCGGCCTCGGGTCGCCTGGAACTGATGGTCGACCTGAAGCTGGCGGAAGGCGCGTCCCTGAGCAACACCGCCGATGAGGTCAAGCGCCTGGAAGCCCTGCTCAAGGAGCATGCGGGCATCGACAACTACGTGGCCTACGTGGGCACCGGTTCGCCGCGGTTCTACCTGCCGCTGGACCAGCAACTGCCGGCCACCAGCTTTGCCCAGTTCGTGGTGCTGGCCAAGAGCATTGAGGAGCGTGAAGAGCTGCGCGGCTGGTTGATCGAAACCCTCAACGAGCAGTTCCCGGCGCTGCGCTCGCGGGTCACGCGCCTGGAGAACGGGCCGCCCGTGGGCTACCCGGTGCAGTTTCGGGTCACCGGCGAGCACATTGAGGAAGTCCGCGCCCTGGCGCGCAAGGTAGCGGCCAAGGTGCGAGAGAACCCCCATGTGGTCAACGTGCACCTGGACTGGGAAGAGCCCAGCAAGGTGGTCTACCTGAACATCGACCAGGACCGGGCCCGGGCCTTGGGAGTGAGCACCGCCAACCTGTCGAAATTCCTCCAGAGTTCGCTGATCGGTTCCACCGTCAGCCAGTACCGGGAAGACAACGAGCTGATCGAGATCCTGCTGCGGGGCACCCGCGAGGAACGCACCGAGCTGTCGTTGCTGCCGAGCTTGGCCGTGCCTACCGAGAATGGCCAGAGCGTGTCCCTGTCCCAGGTGGCAACCCTGGAGTACGGCTTCGAAGAAGGGGTGATCTGGCACCGCAACCGCCTGCCCAACGTCACCGTGCGCGCCGACATCTACGGCAAGGAGCAGCCGGCGACCCTGGTGCAGCAGATCCTGCCGACCCTGGAGCCGGTTCGCGCCGAGCTGCCCGATGGCTACCTGCTGGAAGTGGGTGGCACGGTCGAGGACTCGACCCGGGGCCAGAACTCGGTGAAGGCCGGCGTGCCGCTGTTCATCGTGGTGGTGCTGACCTTGCTGATGATCCAGCTGCGCAGTTTCTCGCGCACGGCCATGGTGTTCCTCACGGCGCCCCTGGGATTGATCGGGGTCACCTTGTTCCTGCTGGTGTTCCGCCAGCCCTTCGGCTTCGTGGCCATGCTCGGCACCATTGCCCTGTCGGGGATGATCATGCGCAACTCGGTGATCCTGGTGGACCAGATCGAGCAGGACATCAAGGCGGGGCACAAGCCCTGGGATGCGATCATCGAAGCCACGGTGCGGCGTTTCCGGCCCATCGTGCTGACCGCCCTGGCGGCGGTGCTGGCGATGATCCCGCTGTCGCGCAGTGTGTTCTTCGGGCCGATGGCAGTGGCCATCATGGGTGGGCTGATCGTGGCGACGGCGCTGACCCTGTTGTTCCTGCCGGCGCTGTATGCGGCCTGGTTCAGGGTCAAGAAAACCTAGGAACCGGTATGCGGGAATACATCCTGTAGGAGCCGGCTTGCCGGCGAAGAGGCCCTTGGGGCAGGCGCTTGTCCTGGCGACATCTTCGCCGGCAAGCTGGCTCCTACAGGTAGCGGGGAGGCTTACAGGGTGCCGAAGACTTTCTTGGCCAGGCTGGTGGCGGCTGCCGCCGGGTTCTGGCGAATGGTTTCTTCCTGCTTGCCGATCATTTCGAACAGGCCATTGAGGGCTTGTTCGGTCACGTAACTCTCGATGTTTGCGCTCTTGGCATCCAGCACGCCGAGCGTCGCAGCCTGGCCGGCGAAGGAGTTGTACTGCTTGGCCAGGCCGACCTGGTCAGTGGCCTGCTTGACGATCGGCAGGAACTTGGCGCGGATCTGCTCGCGGCTGCTCTTGTCCAGGTATTGGGTGGCGGAGTCCTTGCCGCCGGCAAGAATGCCCTTGGCGTCAGCCACGGTCATCTTCTTCACGGCATCCACCAACAGGGCCTGGGCTTGCGGCACAGCGGCCTCGGCAGCCTTGTTCATGCTGGTTTCAAGCTGATCGACCTGGTCGCCCATGCCGAACTGTTTCATTTTTTTCGCGACCTTGCCCAGGTTGCCCGGCAGCTCGATGCGCACCTCGGGGTTGTTGCTGAAACCACCTGGGGTGCCCAGCTGTTTGACGGCGATCTGCGCACTCTGGGTCAGGGCATCTTTCAGGCCACCGCTGGCGTCACCCTGGGACAGGTCGCTCAGGGACAGGGCCAGGGCGCTGGCGGAGATCAACAGGCCAGCGCACAGGCTGGTGAAACGAAGCGAAGTACGGAGCATGGCGGCTTCCTTGTGCAATAAGAATTAACGAACAGCGTCGACCCGCAGCTTCAAGGGCTGCGGGTCGCTGCCGTCGAGTTTAACGGCGTTGTTTTCGGTGGTGATGAAGACCAGCTGGCCAGCCACTTCAATCCGCGCGCTGACCGAATAGCGGTGGCCGGGCTTGACCTGGGCCGGGTCGTAGCTGAGGTGAAAGGGCAGCGGCACCTGGCCCTTGACCGGACCGCTCTGCTCGGCCAGGACCACGGCAGGGGCGTCGGCCAGTGACACGTCCTGCAGGCTCACGCTCAGGGTGGCGGCCGGAGGCAGGGCGATGCGCTGCAAGTAGAAGACTTCGCCGTCGAGGCTGGCCTTGGCAGCGGGATTCATGGACTGGCAAGCGCCGAGCAGCGCAGTGGCGGCCAGCAGGCTGAGCTTTTTCATCGCGGATCTCCGTATCGAGGGCGCCGCAGCTGCTCCCGGCGCCCGTAAGAATCTAGTCGTTTTGCGCAGGTGCCGCGAGCTGGTCGGCGGCGTCTTCGCTGCGGTGCAGGGCGACCTGGCGGATCGACAGGCGAATTTCTGCCGGCAGCACGCGCTTGGCGGCACCTTCGGCCAGTTCCCCCAGCGCTTCGTGGTAGCTCAGCTTGCCGGCTTCGTCGCGGCGCAGCACACCCTGGTCCAGCAGGGTCTGGATAAAGTGGCGGAACAGGCTCTTGTCGAAGAACTCCGGGGCATTGAGGCCATGCAGGATCGACAGGCGCTGGGCCATGACCGTGCACAGGTCTTCCAGCTCCTCGGCGCTGATGCTGTTCTGGCCGCTGTTGAGCAACAGGGAAATAGCCATGTAGAAGCGTTGCAGGGTCTGGGCAATGCTCTTGGACAGCAGGGTCAGCAGGACGAAATGCCGCGAGCTTGGGGCCGGGCGCTGGTACAGGTCCTTCTCGAAGCGCAGCAGGCCCTGTTCGACAAAGGCCTCCAGCCACTGGTCCACCACCGCGTCCAGCTCATCCAGCGGCCAGCGGATGAACAGCTCCGATTGCAGGTAGGGATAGAGCGCGCGGGTATAGCGCAGGATCTGTTCGCGGCTCATGCGCGACGAGCTCTGGAAGAAGCTCGCCAGCAACGCCGGTAGGGCGAAGATGTGCAGCACGTTGTTGCGGTAGTAGGTCATCAGGACGGCGTTCTGCTCGTCCAGGTAGAGGATCTTGCCCAGGGCGTCGCTCTGTTCGGCCAGCAGGTCCATGTCCTTGACGTGCTGGATCAGAGCCCGGCCGTCGCCTTCGGGCAAGGTGGTATGGGGCGAGTAGGGAACGCGACGCAGCAGTGCCAGGTACAGGTCCAGGACCCGCGCCATGGCGCGGTCGTCTAGGGCCAGACGGGTGGTGGAGAGTAGGGCCAGGGCCACCAGGTTCACCGGGTTGATCGCCGCGGCTTCGTTGAGGTGCTGGGCCACCCGCTCGCCGAGACGGTTGGTAGTTTCATTGAGCCAGGCCGGGCGGTACTGCGGGCCCAGCTCCTGGGTCCGCCAGTCCGGCTGTTCCTGGTCGAGGAATTCCGCCAGCTTGATCGGTTCGCCGAAGTTCACTGCCACCTGGCCGAAGCGCTGCTTGAGGGCGCCGATGACCTTGAAGATGTCGAAGATCGACTCTTTCTTCTTGCTCGCGCCGCGCAGCTCGCCCAGGTAGGTCCGGCCTTCCAGCACCCTTTCATAGCCGATGTACACCGGTACGAAGACGATGGGCATGCGCGAGGAGCGCAGGAAGCTGCGCAGGGTGATTGCCAGCATCCCGGTCTTGGGTTGCAGCATGCGCCCGGTGCGCGAACGGCCGCCCTCGACGAAGTACTCCACCGGGAAACCCTTGGTGAACAAGGTGTGCAGGTATTCGTTGAACACCGAGGTGTAGAGCGGGTTGCCCTTGAAGGTGCGGCGCATGAAGAAGGCCCCGCCGCGACGCAGCAGGCCGCCGATCACCGGCATGTTGAGGTTGATCCCGGCGGCGATGTGCGGCGGGGTCAGGCCGTTGCGAAACAGCAGGTAGGACAGCAGCAGGTAGTCGATATGGCTGCGGTGGCAGGGCACGTAGATCACTTCGTGGCCCTGGGCGATCTTCTGCACGCCTTCGAGGTGGTTGACCTTGATCCCGTCGTAGATCTTGTTCCAGAACCAGCTCAGCACCACTTCCAGGAAGCGGATCGCGGTGTAGGTGTAGTCCGAGGCGATCTCGTTGCCGTAGCGCAGGGCCTGGGCCTTGGCTTTTTCCGGGGAAATCTTTTCGCGCTCGGCCTCGTCGAGGATCGCCTGTTTCACCAGGGGCTGGTTGAGCAGGCCCTTGACCAGGTTGCGCCGGTGGGAAATGTCCGGGCCGATGACCGCAGCCTTGAGGTTGCGAAAGTGCACCCGCAGGATGCGCTGGGCCATGCGCACGGTG
Source organism: Pseudomonas sp. GW823-FHT03E05 (assembly GCF_058796855.1). Taxonomy (NCBI): domain Bacteria; kingdom Pseudomonadati; phylum Pseudomonadota; class Gammaproteobacteria; order Pseudomonadales; family Pseudomonadaceae; genus Pseudomonas; species Pseudomonas sp. GW823-FHT03E05. The sequence continues at coordinate 657,551 of NZ_JBXAJB010000002.1, read as the reverse complement.
CGCTCGTGGCCCTTGTTGTGCTCGATCAGCTCGCGCAGGTTGATCGGTGCGGAGAACTGCACCCGGGTCTTGCGTCCCAGGATCATGATGCTCAGCAGCCGGCGCAGGCGCCCGGTGACCGCCCAGCTGTCGGCGAACAGCAGCTTCCACGGGCTCGACTCGCTGTCCGGCGACTGGCCCCAGAACACGCTGACCGGAATGATCTGTGCATCTTCGGCGGCATTCTGGGTCAGTGCGCTGACCAGCCGGGTCAGGGTCGGTGGCGCCCCGCGCTTGTCCTGGCGACCAAGCCAGTCGGGCTCCGGGGTCAGGTAGAAGAAGGCCGCCGGTTCCAGCAGGTTGCCCACCGACACCGGCAGTACCGGACGTGGCAGTCCAGCCTTGGTGCATTCGGTATCGACCACGGCGAGATCGGTCAGGGACGGGTTTTGCAGGACGTAGAACACCGGTCGGCTGCGGTCGAGGTCGAGGGTGAAGGACGACTGGTTGATGGTTTCCGAGCGGACCCAGAGGTACAGCAGTCGGCGCAAGGTGCCAAACACAAGACGGCGGATCGGGGAGCGGGTCATACGGCTTCTGCGTGAGTGAGTAGAAAACCGAGCAACTGCTCGGGGCCGGTAGTGTGCCGGATTCGCCGAAAATCGGCAAAAAAGCGCCGAAACAAGATTGAGTTGAGAGTTTTTACGCCTGTCATATACTCGGCCGACTCTCCCGCGGTCGTATCGCTTTCACTCATAGAGAGGCAGGCTGGGGGAAAGTTCTCAGGGTTTGGTTGCAGTGCGCCAATCCAATAATAAAAAAATGAGGTATGGATTCATGACTACTCGTGAGACAGGCAACGTGAAGTGGTTCAACGACGCCAAGGGCTACGGTTTTATCCAGCGTGAAGGCGGGGCGGACGTATTTGTCCACTACCGGGCGATCCGTGGCGAAGGCCACCGCTCCCTGACCGAAGGCCAGCAGGTGGAATACGCTGTGGTCGAAGGCCAGAAAGGTCTGCAAGCCGAAGACGTCGTCGGCCTGTAACCCACCCTGTAGGAGCTGGCTTGCCAGCGAAGGCGCCCGTCTATCGAACGCAAGTCTTGAAGGCCTCTTCGCCGGCAAGCCGGCTCCTACGGGTATGCACTGTTCAGGCAGTGCGCCAGGTAATCTCTTCTTCACCGTCGGCGCTGATGCGAATCCAGCGATCGGCGGACTCTTCACCCTCTTCCTCGACCCAGCTGCCCGGTGCGCAGCGCACCTCCACATTCAACGCGGCAAAGGCGGCGCGGGCGCAGGCGATGTCGTCATCCCACGGGGTCTGGTCGCTTTCCAGGTACAGGCTGTTCCACTTGCCCACGGCCTTGGGCAGCCAGGTCACGGGCACCTGGCCTGCGGTGCATTTGTAGGTCTGGCCTTTTTGTACCCAGTCGCTGCACGGGCCAAGCACGGCGCCAAGCCAGGCGGCGATGGCCTTGTAGTCGACGTCGGCGTCTTTCAGGTAAATCTCGATATCGGGCTGGCGCATGGATGTCCTCATTGCCGGTCTGAAAAATCCATTCGCGGATTTCTTCGGCCGCGAGCACAGGCTCGGGGCCTTGGGTTTTAGTGGGTTATTGCAGCACGAAGTAATCGTAGCGCATCGATACGCTGACCTCGAAAGGCTCGGCCTGCTCGATCACCGCGGCGCGGCGCTCGGCGCTGGCGCGCCAGCCGTGGGGCGTCATGGCCAGCAGGTTGGCGCGGTCTTGCGGGCGTTCCAGGTGCAGCTTGAACTCCAGGGTTTCGCTGTGGGCCAGGGCCATGCCTTCGGGCACCAGGGCCAGGTGCTTGTCGTCGGTGTATTCGCGTACTTCGTCGTACAGGCGTTCGCGCAGTTCCATCAGGTGGCCGCTGGTGGGACCTACCTTCATCAGGCCGCCGCCGGGGCTGAGCAGGCGCTTGGCCTCCAGCCAGTCGAGGGGGCTGAAGACGCTGGCCAGGAACTGGCAGCTGGCGTCCGCCAGGGGGATGCGCGCCATGCTGGCGACCATCCAGGTCAGTTGCGGGGCACGACGGCAGGCGCGCTTCACCGCCTCCCGGGAAATATCCAGGGCGTAGCCATCGGCAGCGGGCAGGGCCTGGGCCAGTTGCGCGGTGTAGTAACCCTCGCCACAGCCGATGTCGACCCAGCGCTGGGGCGCGCGTTCTGCCGCCAGCTCCGCCAGGCGCCGGGCCACCGGGGCGTAGTGCCCGGCGTTGAGAAAGTCGCGGCGGGCCTCGACCATGGCCTGGTTGTCGCCCGGGTCACGGCTGTTCTTGTGCTGCACCGGCAGCAGGTTCAGGTAGCCCTGGCGTGCCCGGTCGAAACGATGCCCGGCCGGGCAGACCACGCCGTTGTCCACGGCGTTCAGCGGGGCACTGCAGAGAGGACAGGCAAGCATCAGGCGAGCAACTTGATCAGGGTCTGGTAGTAGATTTCGGTCAGCACATCGAGGTCGCTGGCCAGTACCCGCTCGTTGACCTGATGGATGGTGGCGTTGACCGGGCCCAGTTCCACCACCTGGGTGCCCAGGGTGGCGATGAAGCGCCCGTCGGAGGTGCCGCCACTGGTGGAGGCCTTGGTGTCGCGCCCGGTGACCTGCTTGATGCTGGCCGATACCGCGTCCAGCAGGGCGCCGGGTTCGGTGAGGAACGGCAGGCCGGACAGGGCCCACTCCACATGCCAGTCCAGGCCGTGCTTGTCGAGGATGGCCGCGACCCGCTGCTGCAGGCCTTCCACCGTGGATTCGGTGGAGAAGCGGAAGTTGAACACCGCCACCAGATCACCGGGGATCACGTTGGTGGCGCCGGTGCCGGAATTGAGGTTGGAGATCTGGAAACTGGTGGGTGGGAAGAAGGCGTTGCCGTCATCCCAGTGCTCCGCCGCCAGTTCCGCCAGGGCTGCGGCCGCCAGGTGGATCGGGTTCTTCGCCAGGTGCGGGTAGGCCACGTGGCCCTGTACCCCGCGCACGGTGAGCTTGGCGCCGAGGGAGCCACGACGACCGTTCTTGACCACGTCGCCCACCAGGCTGGTGCTCGAAGGCTCACCGACGATGCACCAGTCCAGGCGCTCCTTGCGTGCTGCCAGGCGCTCCACCACGGCCTTGGTGCCATGGTGCGCGGGGCCTTCTTCGTCGCTGGTGATGAGGAAGGCTACCGAGCCCTTGTGGTCCGGGTAGTCGGTGACGAAACGCTCAGCGGCCACCAGCATGGCTGCCAGGCTGCCCTTCATGTCCGCTGCGCCACGGCCGCAGAGCATGCCGTGCTCGTCGATCAGAGCGTCGAACGGGTCGTTCTGCCAGGCCTGGACCGGGCCGGTAGGCACCACGTCGGTGTGGCCGGCAAAACACAGCACCGGGCCTTCATGCTGGCCATGGCTGGCCCAGAAGTTGTCCACGTCCTCGATGCGCATCGGTTCCAGCTTGAAGCCGGCATCCCCCAGGCGCTGCATCATCAGCTTCTGGCAGTCGGCGTCGATCGGCGTCACCGAGGGGCGACGGATCAGATCACAGGCAAGTTGCAGGGTCGGCGAAAGCTCGGCATGGGCCGTCATGGGTAACTCCGGTGCAAGGCATTGTGCAGGAGCCGGCGGGGCGGCGAGGGCGGTTTAATCGATACACCGCGTTGCTTGGTTCGCTGGCAAGCCAGCTCCTACAGGGTTGGGCGAGGCGCGCAAAATGGCGGATATCTTAAAGCAAAACGGCGGCCAGAGGCCGCCGTTTAGTGCTTTGGATCGATTTAGGCAGCTGGAGCCGGCTGGCTTTCTTCCGCCGGTTTTGGCAGCGACGAAAGGAAGGCCATGACCAGCGCTGCCACGTAAGGCAAAGACTGCACCAGGAGCATGGTCACCCAGAAGCGCATGTCGTTGCTCGGCAGGCCCTGCACCAGGAAGATCCCCAGCGCCGCGCCCCACAACAGCAGCATGATGAACAGCTCTTCCCGGGCTTCCGAGATCGCCACCCAGAAGCCGTGGTTGTCGGCGTTCTTCGGGGTGCGAAAGAACGGAATGCTGCTGGTGAAGAAGCCGTACAGCACCGCCTTGGCGATGGTGTGGGACAAGGCCAGGCCCGCCAGGGCCGCGCAGAACGCGTCCTTGAGGTTGACCCCCACTGCACGGCGGTAGAGGAAGATGATCTTGCCCACCTTGAACACGAACAGCGCCAGCGGCGGGATGGCGAAGATCAGCAGCGGCGGGTCGACCCGTTGCGGCACGATGATCATCGCCGCCGACCACAGCAGGGCGCCGACGGTGAAGAAGATGTTCATGCCGTCCGCTACCCACGGCAGCCAGCCCGCGAGGAAGTGGTAGCGCTGGCCACGGGTCAGCTCGGTGTTCTTGCCGCGCAGCAGGCTGGCGGTGTGGCGCTTGATGATCTGGATCGCGCCATAGGCCCAGCGGAAACGCTGCTTCTTGAAGTCGATGAAGGTGTCGGGCATCAGGCCCTTGCCGTAGCTTTCGTGGTGGTACGCCGCCGACAGGCCTTTCTCGAACACCCGCAGGCCCAGCTCGGCGTCTTCGCAGATGCACCAGTCGGCCCAGCCCAGCTCTTCGAGCACTGTGCGTCGGGTCATGGTCATGGTGCCGTGCTGGATGATCGCGTCACGGTCGTTGCGGGTGACCATGCCGATATGGAAGAAGCCTTTGTATTCCGCGTAGCAGAGCTTCTTGAAGGTGCTTTCGTTCTGGTCGCGATAGTCCTGGGGCGACTGCACGATGGCGATCTTCGGATCGGCGAAGTGCGGCACCATGTGCTTGAGCCAGTTGCGGTCGACGCAGTAGTCGGAGTCGATCACCGCGATCACTTCGGCGTCCTTGGCGGTGTGCGGCAACAGATAGTTCAGCGCACCGCCCTTGAAGCCGGCCAGGGGCGCGACGTGGAAGAACTTGAAGCGCGGGCCGAGGGTCTCGCAATAGGCCTGCACCGGTTCCCAGACCGCCGGGTCCTTGGTGTTGTTGTCGATGATCAGGACTTCGAAGTCCGGGTAATCGAGGTTGGCCAGGGCATTGAGGGTCTGTTTGACCATCTCCGGCGGCTCGTTGTAGCAGGGCACGTGGATCGAGACTTTCGGCCGGTAGCTGGAGTCCCCCTCCACCGGCAGGAATTCGCGCCGGCGCTTGTGGATCCACACCGCTTCGGCCAGTTCATGGGCCTCGGTCAGCAGCACGATGAACACCCCCAGCGCGCCGAGGGCCAGGAGGAAGCCCACCGTCAGGCTGAACCAGGTGCTGTATTGCTGGCTGTAGTCGTAGCCGATCCACACCAGCACCGAACCGCAGAGGAACGCGATAAAGGTCAGGAAGGTCCGGCCGCGCTGGCGCAGGGCCGAGCCGTCGATCATCAGCAGGGTCAGCGACAGCAGCGCCAGCACCACCGAGCCGATGGCCAGCACCCGCCATTGCGGGATGGCCACCACCGGGCCTTCGAAGTTGAATTTCTGCTGGCGCGCGGCGTTGAACACGCCCCAGTAGGCGCCCACCGAACCTTCGTCGCTGGCCTTCCACGGCTGGTCGAAGGCTTCGATGACAAAGTAGTTGTAGCCCTGGCGGTTGAGCTTGTTGACCAGGGTACGCAGGTAGATCGCCTGGTCCGCCGGGCTGGCGTCGGCGCCACCACGCATGCGGCCGTTGCTCGGCCAGCCCACTTCGGACAGCAGCAGCGGTTTTTTCGGGAACATCTTCTTCAGGTCCCGGGCGCGGTCGAGGACGAACTGCTCGGCCTTGTCCACCGGGATGAACTCCCAGTAGGGCAGGATGTGCGCCGCGATCAGGTCGACGTGCTTGGCCAGCCCCGGGTTTTCCTCCCAGACGTGCCATTGCTCCGAGGTGGTGACCGGAACTTTTACCGCGGCACGCACCCGGTCGAGAATCACCGACAGTTGGTCGGCGGTGATTTCCTTGCGGAAGATCGCCTCGTTACCCACCACCACCCGCACGACGCTGCGGGAGGTATTGGCCAGTTCGATGGCACGCATGATTTCCCGCTCGTTGCGCTCCAGGTCCGGGCTGATCCAGATCCCCAGGGTCACGCGCAGGCCGAACTCTTCCGCGAGCCTCGGGATGTCTTCCAGGCTGCCGTCCACCGAATAGGTACGGATGTTGTCGGTCAGCTTGCTCATGATCTCCAGGTCGCGACGCATTTCATCGTCGGACGGGTACTGGTCCTTCTGCGGGAACTGGCCCTGCTGGAAAGGCGAGTAGGAAAAACCGGAGATCTGTTCCGGCCAGTCGGGGGCCGAGACCGGGCGATTGATCAGCGCCCAGAAACCGGTGAACAGCGCGGCAATGGCCAGCACTATCACCAGGTTGAGTCCAAATTTACGCGATGACATAGCTATTTCGGGTTCCAAAAGGTGTGGAACGAGGGAAGGGTTGGCAGGCGCCAAACGGCGGGCATCCTACACCGGCCCTCAACTGAGCGTACAGCGCACAGAGGAAAGCCAGACCTTGGGCACTGTATTCGGGTTTAAGTTCTTTACTTGTAGCTTCAAGGTTAAAACTTGTCGCGTTGAGGCCCTATAATGCGCGCCGGTTTTTTAGGTGATGGTCATGAGTACAGAAGATCCACGGTTTGCCGGCGTCGCCCGTTTGTATGGCATTGAAGGCCTGGAACGGCTGCGGGCGGCCCATGTGGCGATCGTTGGCGTCGGCGGGGTCGGTTCCTGGGCGGCGGAAGCCATCGCCCGTTGCGGGGTGGGCGAGATCTCGCTGTTCGACCTCGACGATGTCTGCGTCAGCAACAGCAACCGCCAGTTGCACGCGCTGGACAGCACCGTGGGCAAGCCCAAGGTCGAGGTCATGGCCGAACGCCTGCGGGGCATCAATCCGGGCTGCAGGGTGCACGCGGTGCCGGACTTCGTCACCCGCGAGACCATGGCCGAGTACATCACCCCAGACATCGATTGCGTGATCGACTGCATCGACAGTGTCAATGCCAAGGCGGCGCTGATTGCCTGGTGCAAGCGACGCAAGATCCAGATCATCACCACCGGCGGCGCGGGGGGGCAGATCGACCCGACGCTGATCCAGGTCTGCGACCTGAACCGTACCTTCAATGACCCGTTGGCCTCCAAGGTGCGGTCCACCCTGCGCCGCGACTACGGTTTCTCGCGCACCGTAACCCGGCACTACAGCGTGCCTTGCGTGTTTTCCACCGAGCAGCTGCGTTATCCGAAGCCGGACGGCAGCATCTGCCTGCAGAAGAGTTTTGTCGGCGATGGCGTCAAGCTCGACTGTGCCGGCGGCTTTGGCGCGGTGATGATGGTGACCGCGACCTTCGGCATGGTGGCGGCGACCAAGGCAGTGGACAAGATTGTCGCCGGCGTGCGCCGCCCGTCGGAGCGCAGCAAGCCCGCCGCCCCGTAGGAGCTGGCTTGCCAGCGAAGAGGGCCGCGAGGAGGGTGCAAGGCTTATGGGCCTGTTGGCCAGCAAGCAGGCTCCTACGGAGTTAGGGGGCGCTGGCCAGTTCGCTCATGCGTTGCAAGACGGCGTTCAGGCCATTACTGCGCGAGGGCGAGAGCTGGCGCGACAGGCCCAACTGGTTGAACCAGTCGGCCAGGTCCACTTCCCGCAACTGCTGTGCCGTCAGGCCATTGACCCGCGCCAGGAGCAGGGCCACCAGCCCGCGAATCAGCCGCGCGTCGCTGGCCGCGGCAAACTGCCAATGACCGTTTTCCAGGGCCGCCACCAGCCAGACCTGGCTTTCACAGCCGTGCACCCGGTTGGCCTCGACCCGGTCGGCCTCGCTCAGGGGCGGCAGGCGCTCGCCCCATTGCATCAGCAGGCGCGCCCGCTGTTCCCAGCCGGCAGCCCCCTGGAAAATCTCCAGGGCGGCGACGGCATCCGCCGGCAGGCTCATCGCAGCAGTTCCAGGGCCTGATCCAGGGCTTCGAAGAAACGCTCCAGGTCCTCGGAATCGTTGTACAGCGCCAATGACACGCGAATCGCTCCGGCCAACCCCAGGCTCTTCATCAGCGGCATGGCGCAGTGATGCCCGGCGCGTACGGCAATGCCTTGTTCGGTCAGCAGGTGCGCCAGGTCGGCGTTGTGCACCCCATCCACGACAAAACTGACCAGGGCCACTTGCGGCGAGCCCAGCAGGCGGATGCCATTGCGCGCCTGCAAGCCGTGCAGCAGGTAGGCGTGCAGCGCTGCTTCATGGTCGGCCAGTGCTTGCTGATCCAGGCCGGCGAGATAATCCAGGGTGGCACCCAGGCCGATGACCCCGGCAATCGGCGGTGTACCGGCCTCGAAGCCCAGGGGGGCGGGGCGGAAGCTGGCGTGCTGGTAATCGGCGTCCTGGACCATTTCACCGCCGAACTGCCAGTGGCGCAGGCCCTTGAGTGCTGCATGACGGCCAAACAGCACGCCGACCCCATCCGGGCCGTACAGCTTGTGGCTGGAGAACACATAGAAGTCGCAGCCCAGGGCCTGGACATCGTGGCGGCCATGGACCACGCCCTGGGCGCCGTCGATCACCGTCAGTGCGCCCTGGGCCCTGGCCATGGCCAGCAGTGGGGTCAAGGGTTGCCAGGCGCCAAGCACGTTGGACAGCTGGCTCACCGCCAGCAAACGGGTGCGCGGGCCGATCAAGCGGCTTGCCGCGTCGACGTCGATCAGGCCGTCCGGGTCCAGGGGCAGGACCAGCAGCTTGAGACCGCGACGTTGGGCCAGTTGCTGCCAGGGCAGCAGATTGGCGTGGTGCTCCAGGGCGCTGATGACGATTTCATCGCCCGGGGAAAATTGGTGCTCCAGGCCGTAGGCCAGAAGATTCAGCGCGGAGGTCGCGCCGTGGGTGAAGACGATTTGCCCACTGTCACCGGCATTCAGCCATTGGCCGACCTTGCTGCGGCTGTCTTCGAACGCTTGGGTGGCGTGGGCGCCGGGCAGGTGTTGCGCACGATGCACATTGGCCGCGCCATTGGCGTAGTAGTGCGCCAGCGCGTCCAGCAGGGCTTGGGGTTTTTGCGTGGTGGCGGCGTTGTCCAGGTACGTCTGGTCCTGGCGATGCAGGGCGGCGATGGCCGGGAAGTCGGCGCGCCAGGGGGAGGCTACAAGCATGGTGGCAGAACTCGTTTGAACAGGCCGGGCGCCGATGATAAGCGCCTGGCCGGTTCCAGTGAAACCGAATCGCTGCTTAGTTGTGAGCGTGCAGCGCTTCGTTCAGCTCGATGGCCGACTTGTGGGTCTTGCACTCCACGGCGCCGGTTTCCGAGTTGCGACGGAACAGCAGGTCCGGCTGGCCGGCCAGTTCCCGGGCCTTGAGCACTTTGACCAGCTGGTTGTTCTCGTCCAGCAGCGCCACCTTGGTGCCGGCGGTCACGTACAGGCCCGACTCCACGGTATTGCGGTCGCCCAGCGGGATGCCGATACCGGCGTTGGCGCCAATCAGGCAGCCTTCGCCGACCTTGATCACGATGTTGCCGCCACCCGACAGGGTGCCCATGGTGGAGCAACCGCCGCCCAGGTCCGACCCCTTGCCGACGAACACGCCTGCGGAAACCCGGCCTTCGATCATGCCCGGGCCTTCGGTGCCGGCGTTGAAGTTGACGAAACCTTCGTGCATCACGGTGGTGCCTTCGCCGATGTAGGCGCCCAGGCGGATCCGCGCACTGTCAGCGATACGCACGCCGCTCGGCACCACGTAGTCGGTCATTTTCGGGAATTTGTCCACGGAGAACACTTCCAGCAGCTCGCCGCGCAGGCGGGCTTCCAGTTGACGCTCGGCCAGCTCGCCGAGGTCGATCGCGCCCTGGCTGGTCCAGGCCACGTTCGGCAGCAGCGGGAACACGCCGGCCAGGCTCAGGCCGTGCGGCTTGACCAGACGGTGGGACAGCAGGTGCAGCTTCAGGTAGGCCTCTGGAGTGGAGGTCAGTTGAGCGTCTTCGGCCAGCAGGGTCGCTACCAGCGGCTTGTGGCTTTCGGCCAGGCGGGTCAGCAGGGCTGCCTGGGTAGCGTCGATGCTTTTCAGGGCATCGGCCATTTGCGCGGCCTGGGCGGTGGTGAAGGTGATGGCCTGGTTGCCTTCGCTGTAGCCGAGGATCGGCGCTACGGCAGCGACGATTTCAGCCGCAGGCTGGAGCAGGGGCGATGCGTAAAACACTTCCAGCCAAGCGCCTTGGCGGTTCTGGGTGCCGACACCGAATGCCAGGCTGAACAGGGTAGTGGACATGCAGTTACCTCTTGCGAAATTGATTGAGCAGGCTTACTTGAGCGCTGCTGCGTAAAGGTCTGGCTTGAAGCCAATCAGGGTCTTGTCTCCGAGATCGAGCACCGGGCGCTTGATCATCGAAGGTTGCGCGAGCATCAGTTCAACGGCTTTCGCCTGGTCGAGATCGGCTTTGCTTTCGTCATCGAGTTTGCGAAAGGTCGTGCCCGCGCGGTTCAACACCACCTGCCAGCCGTGCTCGTCGCACCACTGATTCAGGTGCTCACGGTCAATGCCGGAGGTTTTGTAATCATGGAAGTCATAGCTGACAGCGTGTTCATCGAGCCAGGTGCGCGCCTTTTTCATGGTGTCACAGGCTTTGATGCCGAAAAGGTGCAACGTTTTGCTTGAAGCGGTCAAGGAATTGCCCCCTTTGGAGATGCTGGAGATGAAAGGTCACGGATTATGCCACGACCGCGCCGATTCGGCGTCGGCTGCTGCGGGGCTTTGTCGCATTGTGTTTCCACGCCCGGGCGCCGTTGCGACTTTTGTGCAGCGGCGTAAACGCAGCTTAAGCGGCTAATATGGCACTTCTGCGGTGAATTCCTGCCGCTGTTGTGTGTCTGCTTTGAAGTTTCAGATCGGGAAGCCCGCTTTATGCAAACCGCCTATACCGTCCTCATCCTGCTGATGCTGGTGAGCCTCTCGCGTCTTGTCGGACGGGTGATTCCACTGCCGCTGCCCCTGGTGCAGATTGCCGCCGGCGCCTTGCTGGCCTGGCCGACCCTGGGGCTGCACGTGGCCCTGGACCCGGAGCTGTTTCTCTTCCTGTTCTTGCCGCCGCTGTTGTTTTCCGATGGCTGGCGCATGCCCAAGCGCGAATTCTGGCGCCTGCGCGGGCCGATCCTGACCCTGGCAGTAGGGCTGGTGCTGTTCACCGTGGTGGGCGCCGGCTACTTCATCCATTGGCTGCTGCCGAGCATTCCGTTGCCGGTGGCCTTTGCCCTGGCCGCCGTGCTTTCGCCCACCGACGCCGTGGCGGTATCGGCGATTTCCCAGAATCGCTTGCCCACGCCCCTGATGCACATGCTCCAGGGGGAGGCGCTGATGAATGACGCCTCGGGCCTGGTGACCTTCAAGTTCGCCCTGGCAGCGGCGGTGACCGGGGTGTTCTCCCTGGCCAACGCCAGCCTGACCTTCGTCCTGGTGGCGGTGGGCGGCCTGGCGGTCGGGGTGGCACTGAGCTGGCTGGTGGGGCGCCTGCGGGCCTGGATGATCGCCCGAGGCTGGGATGACCCGGCGACCCACGTGGTGTTCATGCTGCTTTTGCCGTTCGCCGCCTATGTGCTGGCCGAGCGCCTGGGGGCCTCGGGCATTCTCTCGGCGGTGGCGGCGGGGATGATGCAGAGCTGGCTCGACCTGCTGCCGCGCCAGACCAGCACCCGGCTGCTCAATCGCAGCGTCTGGTCACTGCTGGAGTTCGCCTTCAATGGCCTGATCTTCCTGCTCCTGGGGTTGCAGCTGCCGGACATCATCAAGGCCGTGGTCAGTCACGAGACCTCGCTGTGGCCGACCCTGTTCTACCGTTGCCTGGATGTGGTGGCGATTTTCCTGGTGCTGCTGGTGTTGCGTTTCATCTGGGTGCAGAGCATCTGGCGCCTGTCCGGCCTGCTGCGGCGCTGGCGCGGCAAGGGCGAATTGACCCTGGTGCCGACCGCTCGTTCCTGCTGGTTGCTGACCGTGGGTGGAGTGCGCGGGGCGGTAACCCTGGCCGGTGTGATGTCGGTACCGTTGTTTCTCGGTGCCGGCGAAGCCTTTCCGGAGCGCGACCTGCTGATCTTCATCGCTGCCGGGGTGATCCTGCTGTCCCTGGTGGCGGCCTGCATTGCCCTGCCGCTGCTGCTGCGCGGCATTGTGAAGAGCCCTGACGACAAGCGCCGTGGGGAAGTGCGGGATGCCTGGCGCAAGACTGCCGAAGCGGCGATCCATGCCCTGGAAGCCGAAGAAGTGGCTGACACCGGTGAAACCCCGGATGCTGCCCAGGCGGCCCTGGCTACCGAACTCAAGGGGCGCTTGATGGCCGAGTACCGGCATCAGTTGGAGGTCTACAACGATTCCGCCGAGGCCCAGGCCCTGGCGTTCCAGATGGACTTGCTGGAGCGGCGCCTGCGGATCAAGGCCCTGCGAGCGCAACGGCTGGAGCTGTATCGGCTGAGCCGCCAGCATCAGATTGGCGACGATGTGCTACGCGAAGTACTGGCCGACCTGGATATGAGCGAGGCCAATCTGGGGCAGGTGAAGTGAGGCGTTCGCCGGCAGTCGGCTCCTGCTGTGGGAGCCGGCTTGCCGGCGAAAGGCCTCAAGTGCGACGCAGCACGAAATCGCGAATCCGTTCCGCGGCTTCCACGCATTCCGCCAGCGGTGCTACCAGTGCCATGCGTACCCGGCCGGCGCCCGGGTTGGTGCCGTCCACTTCTCGCGACAGGTAGGAGCCCGGAACCACGGTCACATGCTCCTGTTCGAACAGGTCGCGGCAGAAGGCTGCGTCATCCCCGGCCACGTTCGGCCACAGGTAGAAGCTGCCGTCCGGGCGCTGCACATCCATCACGGGCGCAAGGATCGCCAGCACCGCGTCGAATTTCTCCCGGTACAAGGCGCGGTTGGCGCGCACGTGCACTTCGTCGTTCCAGGCGGCGACGCTGGCCAGTTGGGTCTGCACCGGCATGGCGCAGCCGTGGTAGGTGCGGTACAGCAGGAAGCCCTTGAGAATCTCGGCATCACCGGCGACGAAGCCCGAGCGCAGGCCCGGCAGGTTGGAGCGCTTGGACAGGCTGTGGAACACCACGCAGCGCTTGAAGTCCTTGCGGCCCAGTTCGACGCAGGCGCTGAGCAGGCCCGGCGGCGGTGTCTGTTCGTCGAAGTACAGCTCGCTGTAGCACTCGTCGGCGGCGATCACGAAGTCGTGCTCGTCGGCCAGTGCGATCAGCTTCTTCAGGGTATCCAGCGGGATCAGCGCGCCGGTGGGGTTGCCCGGCGAGCACAGGAAGAGGATCTGGCAGCGCTGCCAGATCTCCACCGGCACGGCGTCGAAGTCCGGGTTGAAGCCGTTTTCGTCGAGGCACGGCAGGTAGTGCGGCTTGGCCCCGGCGAGGAAGGCTGCGCCTTCGTAGATCTGATAGAAGGGGTTGGGGCTGACCACCAGGGCGTCTTCGCCGCGGTTGACCACGGTCTGGGTGAAGGCGAACAGCGCTTCGCGGGTGCCGTTGACCGGCAGTACATTGCGCGCCGGGTCGAGCCAGAGCGCGGGCACGCCAAAGCGCCGCTCGCACCAGCCTGCGATGGCTTCGCGCAGCGCCGGGATGCCCAGGGTGGTGGGGTAGACCGCCATCTGATCGAGGTTGCTGGCCAGGGCTTCGGCGACAAAGCTTGGCGAGCGGTGCTTGGGTTCGCCGATGGACAGGGCGATGGCGCGCTTGTCCGGGTTGGGCGTCACGGTGCCGAGCAAGGCGCGCAGCTTTTCGAACGGGTAGGGCTGCAACTGGTTCAGAGCGTTGTTCATGGAGGCGGTATCTCACTCAAAGCGGTGGTTCGGACCCGTCAGATGCTCAGGCGGGTCATTTCGATAGTCGGTTCGTGGCTGACGCTCAACTGCTCGACGATCGCATCCTGCAAGCGGCTGCACAGCTGGGGGTCGGACAGGGGCTGGTTGTGCGCATCGGTGATGAAGAACACGTCTTCCACGCGCTCGCCCAGGGTGGCGATCTTGGCGTTCTGCAGCGACAGGTCGAACTCCAGGAAGATCTTGCCGATCCGCGCCAGCAAACCCGGGCGATCCGGGGCGCTGAGTTCCAGCACGGTCACCGGGCGTTGGGCGTCGTTGTGGATAGTCACCTCGGGGGCGAAGGCAAAATGCTTGAGCTGGCGCGGCACCCGGCGCTGGATGATGGTCGGGTAGTCGTCGGGGTTGCGCAGGGCGTCGGTCAGGCCCTTGCGGATCTGCTCGACTCGCTGCGGGTTGTTGCCGATGGATTCGCCGTCGTTGTCCAGGACGATGTAGGTGTCGAGGGTGAACTGGCTGCTGGAGGTGATGATGCGCGCGTCATGGATGTTCAGGTTGAGCTGGTCCATGGCGGCCACGGTCACCGCGAAGAAGTCGTGCTGGTCCGGGGCGTAGATGAAGATCTGGGTGCCGCCCTCGAACTCGCGCTGGGTGATTTCCTTGATCAGCACCAGTGGCCCGCCATCGGCCGGCTGCTGGAGGATCGCGTCGCTGTGCCAGGCCACGTCGCCGGCGGTGTGGCGCAGGAAGTAGTCGTCCCCCAGTTGGGACCAGAGTTGTTCCACTTCGTCCGGGTCGGTGCCGTTGCGCACCAGGATGTCCAGGGCGGCGCTCTGGGTCTGGCGGATCTGCTCTTCGCGGTCCACCGGGTTTTCCAGGCCGCGGCGCAGGGCTCGCTTGGTCTCGGTGTAGAGCTGGCGCAACAGGCTGGCGCGCCAGGAGTTCCACAGCGTCGGGTTGGTGGCGTAGATATCGGCGACGGTCAGTACGTAGAGGTAGTCGAGGCGGGTCTGGTCGACCACGATCTGTGCGAAATCGTGAATCACCTGCGGGTCGGACAAGTCCTTGCGCTGAGCCGTGGTGGACATCACCAGGTGGTTCTGCACCAGCCAGACGATCAGCCGGGTATCCCACTGCGGCAACTGGTGGCGCACGCAGAAGGCTTCGGCATCCACGGCGCCGATTTCCGAGTGATCGCCATGACGGCCCTTGCCGATGTCGTGGTACAGACCGGCCAGGTAGATCAGCTCGGGCTTGGGCAGCTTGCCCATGAGCTTGCTGGCCAGCGGGAATTTCTCGGAGATCGGCGTGTACTGCATTTTGCGCAGGTGCTTGATCAGGTTCAGCGTGTGGGCGTCCACGGTATAGATGTGGAACAGGTCGTGCTGCATCTGCCCGACGATGAAGCCGAACTCCGGCAGGTAGCGTCCGAGAATGCCGTAGCGGTTCATCCGCCGCAGGTTGCGGTGGATGCCGATCTCGCACTTGAACAGCTCGATGAACAGGCTGGTGTTGCGGATATCGTGGCGGAAGTCGTCATCGATCAGATGCCGGTGTTCGCGCAGCAGGCGGATGGTGTCGGCGCGCACGCCCTTGATTTCCGGGTGCTGGGCCATCAGCACGAAGATCTCCAGCATGGCGAACGGCGTGCGCTTGAACACGTTGTCGTTGATCGCCTCGATGTAGCCGTCGTGCAGTTGGAAGCGCGCATTGATCGGCTGTGGCGGTGCCTCGTCCTCGGGGGCGAGGATCACCTCCTCGAAGTGCTGGATGATCAGGTCGCTCAACTGGGCGATGCTCATCACCACCCGGTAGTACTGCTGCATGAAGCTTTCGATGCTCTGTTTCGCATCTTCGCCCTCGAAGCCCAGCAAGGTGGCGATGGAGCGCTGGTGATCGAGCAGCAGGCGGTCCTCGGCGCGCCCCGCGAGCATGTGCAGCGCGTAGCGGACCTTCCACAGGAACTCCTGGGACGAGGCCAGGAGCGCGTTTTCGCTTTCCACCAGGAAGCCTTCGCCGGCCAGGGCCCGCAGGTTCAGGGTGCCGTACTGGCGGCGCGCGACCCAGAGGATGGTCTGGATGTCCCGCAACCCACCCGGCGAGCCTTTGACGTTGGGCTCCAGGTTGTATTCGGTGTCGTTGTACTTGTGATGGCGGGCCTTCTGCTCGGCCCGCTTGGCCAGGAAGAAATCCTTGCTCGGCCACATGTGCTCGGTGCTGGTCACTTGCAGCATGCGCTGGCGCAGGTGCTCGGGGCCGGCAATGGTGCGGCTTTCCATCAGGTTGGTGATCACCGTCAGGTCGGCCCGCGCCTGTTCGGCGCATTCGTCCACCGAGCGCACGCTTTGCCCGACTTCCAGGCCAATGTCCCAGAGCAGGGTAAGAAAGCGTTCGATGGAGTCGCGGAAAATTTCGTGGTCGGCGCTGTCCAGGAGGATCAGCAGGTCGATGTCGGAATAGGGGTGCAGCTCGCCGCGACCGTAGCCGCCGACCGCCACCAGGGCGATGTCGGCGTCGTCGCTCCAGCTGAACTGGTCCCAGGCCTTTTGCAGGATGTTATCGATGAACCAGGCGCGGTCTTCGATCAGCCGACGGATCTCCCGCCCACTGCG
This sequence comes from Pseudomonas sp. GW823-FHT03E05, assembly GCF_058796855.1. Classification (NCBI taxonomy): domain Bacteria; kingdom Pseudomonadati; phylum Pseudomonadota; class Gammaproteobacteria; order Pseudomonadales; family Pseudomonadaceae; genus Pseudomonas; species Pseudomonas sp. GW823-FHT03E05. Next base: position 641,235 of record NZ_JBXAJB010000002.1, on the reverse strand, counting down.
AAAGCGCGTATCCAGCACTTCCCGTGCCTGGCGGATGGCCTTCTTGAAGGCGGCGATAGGGCTGGCCTTCAGGGCCAGTTCCGCCTGGAACTGGCCGCGGTCGAAGAGTTCGGGGTCCACCTGCGGCATCGATTGGCTTTCCTTTCTATCTATAAGGTCGGGACGCAGCGTTGTGGATCAGGCAGATACCCGGGCGATGGTGTCATCGCTGCGCAGGGTGAAGATCTCGTAGCCGGTCTCGGTCACCAGCAGGGTGTGTTCCCACTGCGCGGAGAGCTTGCGGTCCTTGGTGATGGCGGTCCAGCCGTCGCCCAGGACCTTGGTGTCGGCCTTGCCCTGGTTGATCATCGGCTCGATGGTGAAGGTCATGCCGGCCTTGAGTTCCATGCCGGTACCGGCACGGCCGTAGTGCAGGATCTGCGGCTCTTCGTGGAACACCTTGCCGATGCCGTGGCCGCAGAACTCGCGAACCACCGAGAAACCGTTCTTTTCCGCGTGCTTCTGGATCACTTCGCCGATGTCGCCCAGGCGGCAGCCCGGTTTCACCAGTTCAATGGCCTTGTACATGCATTCCTGGGTGATCTGCGACAGGCGCTCGGCCCAGACCGGCACGGTGCCAACGTGGAACATGCGGCTGGTGTCGCCGTGGTAGCCGTCCTTGATGACGGTCACATCGATGTTCAGGGTGTCGCCATCCTTCAGCGGCTTCTCGTTGGGAATGCCGTGGCACACCACGTGGTTGATCGAGGTGCAGATGGATTTGGGGAAGCCCTTGTAGTTCAGCGGGGCAGGGATCGCACCCTGCACATTGACGATGTAGTCATGGCAGATGCGGTCCAGTTCTTCGGTGGTGACACCGGGTTTGACATGCTCGGCAATCATTTCCAGCACGTCGGCGGCCAGTTTGCCGGCGACACGCATTTTGGCGATGTCCTCGGGAGTTTTGAGGGTGACGGTCATACAGGCTCTCTTGACGCCCAGGGGCGCGATAAACACGGAAATGGCTCGAAAACCCGCATGCGCAAAGCTTGGCCTACGATGGGCCAGCAAGGTTTTCAAAAGCCGCAAAGGTGCGATTCTAACAGAGGCTCAGCGCAAATCTGAGGTTCTGCTGGCGCTTCTCTCTATACAATGGTGCATTCTGGACCGATTCCAAGAGGCGGGCAAAATGCCTGCGGATCGCCGAGTGTGAATCCGGGTTCCGTTTTTGCCCTTGCTGTGGTATAAAATGCGCCGCTTTCCGGGGATGCCCCGAAAAGCTCAAACCCACACACGTGTCGACACGATGACCTGGGTGCCCTCAGCACAAGCTGTTGGTTGGTCATTGGGATACGTGGAGGCCTAACCCGACTTATTAAGGAACTATCATGTCCCAAGTCAACATGCGCGATATGCTGAAGGCCGGTGTGCACTTCGGTCACCAAACCCGTTACTGGAATCCGAAAATGGGCAAGTACATTTTCGGCGCGCGCAACAAGATCCACATCATCAACCTTGAAAAAACCCTGCCAATGTTCAACGAAGCTCTGACTTTCGTAGAGCGTCTGGCCCAGGGCAAAAACAAGATTCTGTTCGTCGGCACCAAGCGTTCCGCTGGCAAGATCGTTGCTGAAGAAGCAGCACGTTGCGGTTCGCCGTACGTCGATCACCGCTGGTTGGGCGGCATGCTGACCAACTACAAAACCATCCGTGCTTCCATCAAGCGTCTGCGTGACCTTGAAGTGCAAGCAGAAGACGGTACCTTCGCCAAGCTGACCAAGAAAGAGGCGCTGATGCGCACTCGCGATCTGGAAAAGCTGGATCGTTCCCTGGGTGGTATCAAGGACATGGGCGGCCTGCCTGACGCACTGTTCGTGATCGACGTTGACCACGAGCGCATCGCGATCACCGAAGCCAACAAGCTGGGCATCCCGGTCATCGGCGTTGTCGATACCAACAGCAGCCCGGAAGGCGTTGACTACATCATCCCAGGCAACGATGACGCCATCCGCGCCATCCAGCTGTACATGGGTTCGATGGCTGACGCTGTGATCCGTGGTCGCAACAACGTTGCTGGCGGCACCGAAGTGTTCGAAGAAGCTGCAGCACCGGCGGCTGAAGCCTGAGTAACTGACGCGTAGCGTTGACTCAGCACGCAAAAAGGGGGCTTGGCCCCCTTTTTGCCAACTCGAAAATCATTTCGTCGTCGCGCCCCGACAGTTTCTGTAATGCGGGGCTGTTATGAAGTGGTTTCGGGGCAATGCCCAAGAATTGAGCGCCCGTTCGATCGGGTGGAATGGTTGAAAACCTATCCAAGAGGATTTTGAAAATGGCAGAGATTACTGCAGCGTTGGTCAAAGAACTGCGCGAGCGTACCGGCGAAGGCATGATGGACTGCAAAAAGGCCTTGACCAAGGCCGGCGGCGACATCGAAAAAGCCATTGATGACATGCGTGCTTCCGGCGCCATCAAGGCTGCCAAGAAAGCAGGCAACGTTGCTGCTGAAGGCGCTATCGCCATCAAGGACGACGGTAAAGCCGCTGTCCTGCTGGAAGTCAACTCGCAGACCGACTTCCTGGCTCTGCAGGACGATTTCAAGGCATTCGTTGCCGCTAGCGTGGAAAAGGCTTTCGCTGACAAGCTGACCGACGCCGCTCCGCTGATCGAAGCTCAAGAAGCTGCCCGCCTGATCCTGGTTGGCAAGACTGGCGAGAACGTCAACATCCGTCGTCTGGCTCGCGTTGAAGGCGACGTGGTCGGCACCTACCTGCACGGCAACAAGATCGGTGTTGCGGTCGTTCTGAAAGGCGGTTCCGTTGAACTGGCCAAAGACATCGCCATGCACGTAGCGGCCAGCAACCCTGAGTTCCTGCTGCCATCGCAAGTTTCGGCTGAAGCGATCGAGCGTGAAAAGGCTGTGTTCCTGCAGCTGAACGAAGACAAGATGAAAGGCAAGCCAGCCGAAATCGTTGAAAAAATGATCGCTGGCCGTATCAGCAAGTTCCTGGCCGAAGCCAGCCTGGTTGAGCAAGCTTTCGTCAAGGACCCAGAAATCACCGTAGGTGCTCTGGCCAAGAAAGGCGGCGCTGAAATCGTTTCCTTCACCCGTTTCGCGGTAGGTGAAGGCATCGAGAAGAAAGAAGACAACTTCGCCGAAGAAGTTGCTGCACAACTGGCTGCTGCCAAGCAACAGTAAGACGGTTTTTTCAACTGTCGCCCAGAAGAGGCTGCCCGCTCACGCGCGCAGCCTCTTTTCAAATGGGCAGGGTAATTTAGTTGTTTATCCTCGGAACCGCCTTACAAAGTCGTGTTCTGATGGCGCTGTGACAGCGTCAAGCTAGAGTGAACGCAGGCTGTAAACAGCCCGCAAAGAATTTTTTAAATACGCCGCAGGAGAGATTCGCAATGGCTCAGCAGGGCAGTGGTTATCAAGCTCGCTATAAACGCATTCTACTCAAGCTTAGCGGCGAGGCCCTGATGGGCTCGGAAGAGTTCGGGATCGATCCCAAGGTGCTGGATCGCATGGCGCTGGAAGTCGGCCAGCTGGTTGGTATCGGCGTCCAGGTAGGCTTGGTGATCGGTGGTGGCAACCTGTTCCGTGGCGCTGCATTGAGCGCGGCCGGGATGGATCGGGTCACGGGCGACCACATGGGCATGCTGGCCACTGTGATGAACGCCCTGGCCATGCGTGATGCACTGGAACGTGCGAATATCTCGGCCATCGTGATGTCGGCTATTTCCATGGTCGGCGTGACCGATCACTATGACCGTCGCAAGGCGATGCGCCACCTGAACTCCAAAGAGGTGGTGATCTTCGCGGCCGGTACCGGCAACCCGTTCTTCACCACCGACTCCGCAGCCTGCCTGCGCGCTATTGAGATCGATGCCGACGTGGTGCTCAAGGCAACCAAGGTCGATGGTGTTTACACTGCAGACCCGTTCAAGGACCCGCATGCCGAGAAGTTCGATCATCTGACTTACGATGAAGTGCTGGATCGCAAGCTGGGAGTGATGGACCTGACGGCAATCTGCCTGTGCCGCGACCACAAGATGCCGCTGCGGGTATTTAACATGAACAAGCCCGGCGCCCTGCTGAATATCGTGCATGGTGGCGCTGAAGGAACCCTGATCGAGGAAGGCGAGCAATGATCAACGAAATCAAGAAAGACGCTCAAGAGCGCATGAAGAAATCCCTGGAGTCCCTGGCCCATGCATTCGGCCAGATTCGCACCGGCAAGGCTCACCCCAGCATCCTGGGCAGTGTGATGGTGCCTTACTACGGTACCGACACACCGTTGAGTGGCGTTGCCAACGTTACCGTGAAGGACTCCCAGACCCTGCAGGTAGTGCCGTTCGAGCGCAATATGCTCGGAGCCATCGACAAGGCCATCGGCAGTGCCGGTCTTAACCTCAATCCGACCAACCTGGGTGAGCTGCTGCTGATCAAGATGGCACCGCTGACCGAGGAAACCCGCAAGGGCTTCACCAAGCAGGCGCGTGCTGCCGCCGAGGATGCGCGGGTTGCAGTGCGCAATATTCGCCGCGATGCCCTGGGTGAGTTGAAGAAGCTGACCAAGGACAAGGAAATCAGCGAAGACGAAGAGCGCCGTGGCAGCGCCGAAATCGATAAGCTGATCAAGGACTTTGAAGCTCAGATCGCCAAGGCGACTGAGGAAAAAGAAAAGGACTTGATGGCCGTATAAGGGTCAGGCGTTTTCATGGAAAAGACCAAGCAGTCTGTGTTGTCCTCGGTGCCGCGCCATGTGGCGATCATCATGGACGGTAATAACCGCTGGGCAAAAAAACGCTTTATGCCGGGTGTCGCCGGGCATAAGGCGGGTGTCGATGCGGTACGTGCAGTGATCGAAGTGTGCGCTGAGGCCAAGGTCGAGGTGCTGACCCTGTTTGCCTTTTCCAGTGAAAACTGGCAGCGCCCGGCTGACGAAGTCAGTGCCTTGATGGATCTGTTCTTCAAGGCCCTGCGTCGTGAAGCCAAGCGCCTCAACGAGAACAACATCAGCCTGCGGATCATTGGCGATCGTTCACGCTTCCATCCCGAGTTGCAGGCGGCGATGCGCGAAGCGGAGGCCATTACCGCGGGTAGTGATCGTTTCATCCTGCAGATCGCCGCCAACTATGGCGGCCAGTGGGATATCGCTCAGGCCGCCCAACGCCTGGCGCGCGAGGTCCAGGCCGGGCATCTGCGGCCCGAGGACATCACTCCGGGCCTGCTGCAGACCTGCCTGGCGACCGGCGACCTGCCGCTGCCGGACCTGTGCATCCGGACCGGTGGCGAGCATCGCATCAGCAATTTCCTGTTGTGGCAGCTGGCCTATGCCGAGCTGTATTTCTCCGACCTGTTCTGGCCGGACTTCAAACACGAAGCCATGCGCAATGCGCTGGCCGATTACGCATCTCGGCAGCGGCGCTTCGGTAAGACGAGCGAGCAGGTCGAGGCTGGAGCCCGGGTTTAATGCTTAAACAACGAATCATTACTGCGCTGATCCTGCTGCCGATCGCCTTGTGCGGGTTCTTCCTGCTCGAAGGCTCGGGGTTCGCCCTGTTCATCGGTCTGGTGGTAAGCCTCGGTGCCTGGGAGTGGGCGCGTCTGGCGGGCTTCGAGGCGCAGCCGGCTCGGGTGGCCTTCGCCGTGGTGGTGGCGGCGCTGTTGTTCCTGATGCATCTGGTTCCGGGCGTTGCGCCCTGGGTGCTGGGTGCTGCGGTGCTGTGGTGGGCGCTGGCGACCTACCTGGTGCTGACCTATCCGCGTTCCAGCGAGCAATGGTCCGGTGCCGCACCCAAATTGTTGATCGGCCTGCTGATCCTGCTGCCGGCCTGGCAAGGGCTGGTGTTCATCAAGCAACTGCCACTGGGCAACTGGTTGATCATGGCGGTGATGGTGCTGGTGTGGGGTGCGGATATCGGTGCCTACTTCTCCGGCAAGGCCTTCGGCAAGCGCAAGCTGGCGCCCCAGGTCAGCCCGGGCAAGAGCTGGGAGGGCGTGTACGGCGGCCTGGCGTTGAGCCTGGTGATCACCGCGGTGGTGGGGCTGGTGCGTGACTGGACCCTGGGGCAGATGATTCTGGGGCTGCTGGGTGCAGCGATCGTTGTATTCATTTCGGTGGTCGGCGACCTGACCGAGAGCATGTTCAAGCGCCAGTCGGGTATCAAGGACAGTAGTAACCTGCTGCCCGGTCATGGTGGGGTGCTGGACCGCATCGACAGCCTGACCGCGGCCATTCCGGTGTTTGCCGTGCTGTTGTGGATGGCTGCGCTGTGACTGCTGTACAGCAGATCACGGTTCTGGGGGCTACCGGCTCTATCGGTCTGAGCACCCTGGATGTGATTGCCCGTCATCCGGATCGTTATCAAGTGTTTGCCCTGACGGGCTTCACGCGTCTGGCCGAGTTGCTGGCGTTGTGCGTAAAACATGAGCCCCGTTTTGCGGTGGTGCCCGAGGCCGCGGCCGCCAGCCGCCTTCAGCAAGATTTGCGCGCCGCCGGCCTGGCTACCCAGGTGCTGGTGGGGGAGCAGGGGTTGTGCGAGGTGGCCTCGGCTCCGGAAGTCGATGCCGTGATGGCGGCGATTGTCGGTGCGGCGGGGTTGCGCCCGACTCTGGCGGCGGTTGAGGCTGGCAAGAAGATCCTGTTGGCCAACAAGGAAGCGCTGGTGATGTCTGGCGCGCTGTTCATGGAGGCAGTGGGCAAGAGTGGTTCCGTGCTGTTGCCTATCGACAGTGAACACAATGCGATCTTTCAATGCATGCCCGCGGATTTTTCCCGCGGGCTGAGTCGGGTCGGTGTGCGACGTATTCTTCTGACGGCTTCGGGCGGTCCTTTCCGTCAGACGCCTCTGGAAGAGCTTGAGCATGTTTCCCCCGAACAGGCCTGTGCCCATCCGAACTGGTCCATGGGGCGCAAGATCTCCGTGGACTCGGCAAGCATGATGAACAAGGGGCTGGAACTGATCGAGGCCTGCTGGCTATTTGATGCCAGGCCTTCCCAGGTCGAAGTGGTGGTGCACCCGCAAAGCGTGATCCACTCGCTGGTGGATTACGTCGACGGCTCGGTCCTGGCTCAGTTGGGTAATCCGGATATGCGCACCCCGATCGCCAATGCCCTGGCCTGGCCGGAGCGCATTGATTCCGGTGTAGCGCCGCTGGATCTGTTCGCCATTGCTCGCCTGGATTTCCAGGCACCCGACGAGCAGCGGTTCCCTTGCCTGCGCCTGGCACGGCAAGCTGCCGAGGCGGGTAACAGCGCTCCGGCCATGCTGAATGCGGCCAATGAGGTGGCGGTATCGGCGTTTCTCGAGCGGCGCATCCGCTACCCGGAGATCGCGAGTATCATCGATGAGGTTTTAACCCGTGAGCCTGTGGTCGCAGTCAATGAACTCGACGCAGTGTTTGCGGCAGACGCCAGGGCTCGAGTCCTGGCGCAACAATGGTTGCAGCGTAACGGGCGATAGGATTCGCGACCGGGGCGAGTGGCGGCGAATAGGATTGCGGAGAAAGTAGATGAGCGCGCTCTATATGATTGTCGGCACCCTGGTAGCCCTGGGTGTGCTGGTCACCTTCCATGAATTCGGTCACTTCTGGGTCGCCCGTCGCTGTGGCGTCAAGGTTCTGCGCTTCTCCGTGGGCTTTGGCATGCCCTTGCTGCGCTGGCATGATCGTCGCGGCACCGAGTTCGTCATCGCCGCTATCCCGCTGGGCGGCTATGTGAAGATGCTGGATGAGCGTGAAGGCGAGGTAGCTGCCGAGGAGCTCGATCAGTCCTTCAACCGCAAGTCGGTTCGCCAGCGTATCGCGATTGTTGCTGCCGGTCCGATTGCCAACTTCCTCCTCGCACTGGTGTTTTTCTGGGCCCTGGCGATGCTGGGCAGCCAGCAGGTGCGGCCGGTCATCGGTGATGTAGAGGCTGGCAGTATTGCTGCCAAGGCCGGGCTCAGTGCCGGCCAGGAAATCGTCGCCATCGACGGCGAGCCGACTACCGGCTGGGCGGCCGTGAACCTGCAACTGGTGCGGCGCCTGGGTGAAAGCGGTGCGCTGCAGGTGCTGGTGCGTGAGCAGGGCGCCACTGTGGATTCGCCACGCCAGCTGGAATTGGATAAATGGTTGAAAGGGGCTGATGAGCCGGATCCGATTCGCTCCCTGGGCATTCGTCCGTGGCGTCCGGCCCTGCCGCCGGTGCTGGCTGAACTTGACCCCAAGGGCCCGGCCCAGGCCGCTGGCCTGAAGACCGGCGATCGTCTGTTGGCCCTTGATGGCCAGCCCCTCAATGACTGGCAGCAAGTGGTGGATTGGGTCCGTGTGCACCCTGATACGAAAATTGTGCTGCATGTCGAGCGCGATGGTGCTCAAATCGACGTCCCCGTGACCTTGGCCAGCCGCGGCGAAAGCAAAGCGCCAAATGGCTACCTGGGGGCCGGGGTGAAAGCGGTAGATTGGCCGCCGCAGATGCTTCGCGAGGTCAGCTACGGGCCGTTGGAGGCGATTGGTGAAGGGGCCCGACGGACCTGGACCATGAGCGTCCTGACCCTCGAATCGCTGAAGAAAATGTTGTTCGGCGAGCTCTCGGTAAAAAACTTGAGTGGACCGATAACCATTGCTAAAGTGGCGGGCGCTTCTGCCCAGTCGGGCATTGCTGATTTCTTGAATTTCCTTGCTTATCTGAGTATTAGCCTGGGTGTTCTGAATTTGTTGCCCATCCCGGTACTGGATGGGGGGCATTTGCTGTTTTATCTGATCGAGTGGGCGCGTGGTCGTCCCTTGTCGGATCGGGTGCAAGGTTGGGGGATACAGATCGGTATCAGCTTGGTGGTCGGAGTCATGCTGCTTGCTCTGGTCAACGATCTGGGTCGTCTGTAACGCTTCGCTGAATTGCGAATCTGCCGCATTTTGCGGCAGTTTGTTTATTGCCAGTTGGAATAAGAAAGGACTTCATGAAACGTCTGCTGCTAACTGCGGTTCTCACCGTATTGATGATCGCCGAAGTTCACGCCGAGTCCTTCACTATCTCCGATATCCGCGTCAACGGCCTCCAGCGCGTTTCCGCGGGTAGCGTCTTTGGTGCCTTGCCGTTGAACGTCGGCGAGCAGGCGGACGACCGTCGCCTGGTGGAATCCACTCGTGCGCTGTTCAAAACCGGTTTCTTTCAAGACATCCAGCTGGGCCGCGATGGCAACGTCCTGGTCATCACGGTAGTCGAACGGCCGTCGGTTGCCAGTATCGAGATCGAAGGCAACAAGGCGATCTCCACTGACGACCTGATGAAAGGGCTCAAGCAGTCCGGCCTGGCGGAAGGTGAAATCTTCCAGCGCGCGACCCTCGAAGGCGTGCGCAACGAGCTGCAGCGTCAATATGTCGCTCAGGGTCGTTACTCGGCCAGCGTTGAAACCGAAGTCGTGCCGCAGCCACGTAACCGGGTTGGCCTGAAGGTCAAGATCAACGAAGGCACAGTCGCAGCCATCCAGCACATCAACGTGGTAGGCAACACCGTCTTTCCCGATGAAGACCTGATCGGCCTGTTCGAACTCAAGACCACCAACTGGCTGTCGTTCTTCAAGAACGACGACAAGTACGCCCGTGAAAAACTCTCCGGTGACCTGGAGCGCCTGCGTTCCTACTACCTGGACCGCGGCTATATCAACATGGATATCGCCTCGACCCAGGTGTCCATCACCCCGGACAAGAAGCATGTCTACATCACCGTCAACGTTAACGAAGGCGAGAAGTACAGCGTTCGTGACGTAAAGCTCAGCGGTGACCTGAAAGTCCCTGAAGACCAGGTCAAGGCGCTGCTGCTGGTGGAGAAGGGCCAGGTGTTCTCGCGCAAGCTGATGACCACCACTTCCGAACTCATCACTCGCCGCCTGGGCAACGAGGGTTATACCTTCGCCAACGTCAACGGCGTGCCTCAGCCTCACGATGAAGACCACACCGTGGACATCACCTTTGTGGTGGACCCGGGCAAGCGTGCCTACGTCAACCGCATCAACTTCCGTGGCAACACCAAGTCAGAGGACGAAGTGCTGCGTCGCGAGATGCGCCAGATGGAAGGCGGCTGGGCTTCGACCTACCTGATCGATCAATCCAAGACCCGTCTTGAGCGCCTGGGCTTCTTCAAGGAAGTCAACGTCGAGACCCCGGCCGTGCCGGGTGTGGATGACCAGGTAGACGTGAACTACGCGGTTGAAGAACAAGCGTCCGGTTCGATCACCGCCAGCGTCGGCTTTGCCCAGAGCGCGGGCCTGATCCTCGGTGGTTCGATCACCCAGAACAACTTCCTGGGTACCGGTAACAAGGTCAGCATCGGCCTGACCCGCAGCGAATACCAGAGCCGCTACAACTTCGGCTACGTAGACCCCTACTGGACCGCCGATGGCGTGAGCCTGGGCTACAACGCCTTCTATCGCACCACTGACTACAAAGACCTCGACGTCGACGTGGCCAGCTATGCGGTGGACAGCCTGGGTGCCGGCGTCAGCGTGGGCTACCCGATCAGCGAGACTTCGCGTCTGACCTTCGGTCTGACTGCGCAGCAGGACAAGATCAAGACCGGCCTGTACACCGTCGACGAAATCTTCGACTTCGTGAACAAGCAGGGCGACAGCTACCTGAACTTCAAGGCCTCGGCCGGCTGGTCCGAGTCGACCCTGAACAAAGGCGTATTGGCGACCCGCGGTCACTCGCAAAGCCTGGTGCTGGAAACCACTACCCCGGGCAGCGACCTGTCGTTCTTCAAGCTCGACTACCGTGGCCAGTTGTTCACGCCGTTGAGTGAGAACTACACCATGCGCTTCCATACCGAGCTGGGTTATGGCGACGGCTTTGGTGATACCAAGGGCTTGCCGTTCTACGAGAACTACTATGCTGGTGGCTTCAACTCGGTACGTGGCTTCAAGGACAGCACTCTGGGCCCACGCAGTACTCCTAGTCGTGGTGTTGGTGTAACCGGTAACGTCGGTACGGCTGCCGACCCGGACCAGGATCCACTGCCATTCGGCGGTAACGTATTGATCCAGGGTGGTGCCGAGTTGCTGTTCCCGTTGCCTTTCGTCAAGGATCAGCGCTCGCTGCGTACCTCCTTGTTCTGGGATGTGGGTAACGTCTTCAACTCTCGCTGTGAAAGCACGTCAAACACCATTGCGGCGTCGAACGTGAAAACGCAGTGCAACGATATCAGCCTGAGCAATCTGGCCAGTTCGGTTGGTGTCGGTGTGACTTGGGTCACCGCTCTGGGTCCATTGAGCTTCGCCCTGGCGATGCCGATCAAGAAACCGGATGACGCTGAAACCCAGGTGTTCCAATTCTCTCTCGGTCAGACTTTCTAATAGCCTGATCCAAGATAACGACAATGGATTTTGTAGGAGTGCATCGTGCGTAAGTTGACTCAATTGGTTCTCCTGGCCACCGTTCTGGTCGCGAGCCCGGCATTTGCCGAAATGAAAATCGCCGTCCTGAACTATCAGATGGCCCTGCTGGAATCTGACGCAGCCAAGAAGTACGCCGTGGATGCCGAGAAAAAGTTCGGCCCTCAGTTGACCAAGCTGAAGACTCTGGAAAGCAGCGCCAAAGGCATCCAGGACCGTCTGGTGGCCGGTGGCGACAAGATGCAGCAGGGCGAGCGTGAACGCCTGGAGCTCGAGTTCAAGCAAAAGGCCCGTGACTTCCAGTTCCAGTCCAAGGAGCTGAACGAAGCCAAAGCCGTTGCCGACCGCGAAATGCTCAAGCAGCTGAAGCCGAAGCTGGACAGCGCTGTGGAAGAAGTCATCAAGAAAGGCGGTTTCGACCTGGTCTTCGAGCGTGGCGCAGTGATTGATGTCAAACCTCAGTACGACATCACTCGCCAGGTTATCGAGCGTATGAATCAGCTGAAGTAAGCCATGACCGCGACCATAAAGCTCGGCCAGTTGGCCGAGTTCCTCGGCGCCACCTTGAGTGGCGACGGGGAGAAGGAAATCACTGGGCTAGCCACCTTGCAGGAGGCTGGCCCAGCTCAGTTGAGCTTTTTGGCAAATCCCCAGTACCGCAAGTACCTGGTGGATTGTCAGGCCGGCGCGGTGCTGTTGAAGGCCGCGGATGCCGAAGCCTATGCCGGTGATGCACTGGTAGTGGCCGATCCCTACCTGGCCTATGCGCGCATTTCCCATTTGTTCGATCCCAAGCCAAAGGCACAGGCAGGTGTTCATCCTTCTGCGGTGATTGCCGCTGATGCGCAGGTAGATCCTGCGGCCAGCATTGGCCCCTTTGCCGTGATCGAGAGCGGTGCGCGGATTGCTGCAGGTGTGACCATCGGCGCTCACTGCTTTATCGGCGCCCGCTGCGAAATCGGCGAAGGTGGCTGGTTGGCACCACGGGTGACCCTGTATCACGACGTGCGTATCGGCAAGCGTGTGGTCATTCAGTCAGGTGCTGTGCTGGGGGGTGAAGGCTTTGGTTTTGCCAATGAAAAAGGCGTCTGGCAGAAAATCGCCCAGATTGGCGGCGTGACCATCGGTGACGATGTGGAAATCGGCGTCAACACGGCGATCGACCGCGGTGCCCTGGCCGATACCGTCATTGGCAATGGCGTGAAGCTGGACAACCAGATCCAGATCGCCCACAACGTCCAGGTCGGTGATCACACCGCCATGGCTGCTTGTGTGGGGATCTCCGGCAGTACCAAGATCGGCAAGCACTGTATGCTCGCCGGTGGCGTGGGCCTGGTTGGGCATATCGATATTTGCGACAACGTATTCCTCACCGGGATGACCATGGTGACCCACTCGATTACCGAGCCGGGCGCCTACTCTTCCGGTACGGCCATGCAGCCTGCTGCCGAGTGGCGCAAAAGCGCGGCACGCATCCGCCAGCTGGATGACCTTGCACGGCGCCTGCGTCAGTTGGAAAAGCGCGTTGGGGACGTGACCCCCGGCGGCAATGCTTCATCTGATGGCTGATACCATTTCCATATCAAGTGTGCACAGCCGCTAGACTGCCTCCTTGATTTGCTAGAGGAGCGTGCGTTAGTCGCGCGCTCCCACTCTTTACTACAGGCTTCCCCCCGAAATGATGGACATCAACGAGATTCGCGAATACTTGCCTCACCGTTACCCTTTCCTGTTGGTGGATCGGGTAGTGGACCTGGATGTTGAAGGCAAGTGCATTCGTGCCTACAAGAATGTCAGCATCAACGAACCGTTCTTCAATGGTCACTTCCCTGCGCACCCGATCATGCCGGGCGTGCTGATCATCGAGGCCATGGCTCAGGCTGCGGGCATTCTCGGTTTCAAGATGCTCGACGTGAAGCCCGCCGACGGCACCCTCTATTACTTCGTCGGTTCCGACAAGCTGCGCTTCCGCCAGCCGGTGCTCCCGGGCGACCAGTTGATCCTTGAAGCCAAGTTCATCAGCTGCAAGCGCCAGATCTGGAAGTTCGAATGCCAGGCTTCGGTCGACGGCAAGCCGGTGTGCTCTGCCGAGATCATCTGTGCGGAACGCAAACTATGAGTTTGATTGACCCTCGCGCAATCATCGATCCGACGGCCGTCCTGGCCGACGACGTTGAGGTTGGCCCGTGGTCGATCGTCGGCGCTGGTGTGGAAATCGGCGAGGGTACAGTGATCGGGCCCCATGTGATTCTCAAGGGCCCTACCCGGATCGGTAAGCACAACCGCATCTACCAGTTTTCGTCGGTAGGTGAGGACACGCCTGATCTGAAATACAAGGGCGAGGAAACCCGCCTGGTGATCGGTGACCACAACGTGATCCGCGAAGGCGTGACCATTCACCGTGGCACCGTCCAGGATCGTTCCGAAACCACTCTGGGTGATCACAACCTGGTCATGGCCTATGCCCACATCGGCCATGACAGTGTTATCGGCAACCACTGCATCCTGGTCAACAACACCGCCTTGGCCGGCCATGTGCATGTGGATGACTGGGCGATTCTCTCCGGTTTCACCCTGGTGCATCAGTATTGCCATATCGGCGCCCACAGCTTTTCCGGCATGGGCACCGCCATCGGCAAGGACGTGCCGGCATTCGTCACCGTATTCGGCAACCCCGCCGAAGCCCGCAGCATGAACTTCGAAGGCATGCGCCGTCGCGGCTTCAGCGAAGATGCGATCCACGCGCTGCGTCGTGCCTACAAGACGGTCTATCGCCAGGGGCTGACGGTTGATCAGGCCTTGGCCGAGCTGGCCGAGCCGGCTGCACAGTTCCCTGAAGTCGCGGTCTTTCGTGACTCGATCCAGTCCTCGACTCGCGGCATCACCCGTTAATCATGAGCACTCTGCGTATTGCGCTGGTGGCTGGCGAAGCCTCCGGCGACATTCTCGGCGCCGGTTTGATGCGAGCTCTCAAGGCTCAGCACCCGGCCGTCGAATTCATAGGGGTCGGTGGTCCGCTGATGGAGGCCGAAGGCCTTGTTTCCTACTTCCCCATGGAGCGCCTGGCGGTCATGGGGCTGGTAGAGGTGCTTGGGCGCCTGCGTGAGCTGCTGGCTCGACGCAAGAAGCTGATCCAGACCCTGATTGCTGAAAAGCCGGATGTGTTTATCGGTATCGATGCCCCGGATTTCACCCTGAATATCGAACTCAAGCTGCGTCAGGCCGGGATCAAGACCGTGCACTACGTCAGCCCTTCGGTCTGGGCCTGGCGGCAGAAGCGGGTGCTGAAGATCCGCGAAGGCTGCGACCTGATGCTGACCCTGTTCCCCTTCGAAGCCCGCTTCTATGAAGAGAAGGGGGTACCGGTGAAGTTCGTCGGTCACTCTCTGGCCGATGCCATTCCGCTGGAGGCCGACCGAGCCGCTGCACGCGCGGAGCTGGGGTTGCCAGAAGGGCCGTTGGTGGCCTTGATGCCCGGTAGTCGCGGTGGCGAAGTAGGGCGCCTGGGTGCCTTGTTCCTCGATGCCGCTCAGCGCCTGCGGGCCATGCGCCCCGGCGTGCGTTTCATCATGCCTTGCGCCAGCCCGGAGCGGCGGGTCCAGCTGGAGCAGTTGCTGGCCAATCGTGATCTGCCACTGACGTTGCTCGATGGCCAGTCCCACAAGGCGCTGGCTGCTTGCGATGCGGTGTTGATCGCCTCCGGTACCGCGACCCTGGAAGCCTTGCTCTACAAGCGCCCGATGGTCGTGGCTTATCGCCTGGCGCCGCTGACCTTCTGGATTCTCAAGCGCATGGTCAAGAGCCCGTACATTTCCCTGCCGAACCTGCTGGCCCAGCGCCTCCTGGTGCCTGAGCTGCTGCAGGACGATGCCACGGCCGATGCTCTGGCCCAGACCTTGTCGCCGTTGATCGAAGGTGGTGAAGAGCAGACTCGCGGCTTTGACGAGATCCACCGAACCTTGCGTCGCGACGCATCCAACCAGGCCGCGCAAGCCGTGCTTGGGCTGATCGGCAAATGACTGTGAGTAACCCGAAAATGCAAATGGGCCTGGATTTCACCCTGGTGGCGGACGCCGAGGACCTGGTGGCCGGGGTCGATGAGGTCGGCCGTGGCCCTTTGTGTGGTGCAGTGGTCACCGCGGCAGTGATTCTCGACCCGACGCGGCCGATTCTCGGCCTCAACGACTCGAAGAAGCTCACCGAAGCCCGGCGCGAGAAGCTGTTCGACGAAATCTGCGAGAAAGCCCTGAGCTGGTGCATCGCCCGGGCTGAGGTCGAGGAAATCGACGAGCTGAATATCCTCCATGCCACCATGTTGGCCATGCAGCGCGCGGTGGAGGGGCTGAGTGTGACCCCGAAGCTGGCGATGATCGATGGCAACCGTTGCCCGAAGCTGGCGATGCCGGCTGAAGCGGTGGTCAAGGGCGATAGCAAGGTTCCGGCGATTGCCGCGGCATCGATCCTGGCCAAGGTCAGCCGTGACCGAGAAATGGCCGCTTTCGAGCTGATCTATCCGGGATATGGCATCGGTGGCCACAAGGGCTACCCGACCCCGGTGCATCTGGAGGCCCTGGCCCGCCTGGGGCCGACACCGATTCACCGGCGCTCTTTCGCTCCGGTGCGGCAAGCCTACGAAGCCCGCGAGGCGCTGGGCGAGATTCAGTCCTGAGGCTGATGTTTTAGTCGAGGCCCGGTACAATCCGGGCCTTGTTGTTTTCGCGCTTAATACAGGATCACTATGCCGGCTTCATTCGTTCACCTGCGCCTGCACACTGAATATTCCCTGGTCGACGGTCTGGTGCGGATCAAGCCGCTGGTCAAGGCGCTGGCCGGCATGGGCATGCCGGCGGTGGCGGTCACCGACCAGAACAACATGTGTTCCCTGGTCAAGTTCTATAAAACCAGCATGGGGGCGGGGATCAAGCCGATCTGCGGCGCCGACCTGTGGCTGTCGAACAAGGACCCGGATAACCCCCTGAGCCGCATCAGCCTGCTGGTGATGAACGCCGTGGGTTATCGCAACCTGACCGAGCTGATTTCCCGCGGCTTCATCGATGGCCAGCGCAACGGCCAGATCATCATCGAGCGTGAGTGGGTGGCGGAGGCCGCGGAAGGCCTGATCATGCTCTCGGCGGCCAAGGAGGGCGAGATCGGCATGGCCCTGATCGCCGGCGATCTCGAGGTTGCCGAGACCCTGGCCCGGGAGTGGATGGCCGTATTCCCCGAGCGCTTCTACCTGGAAGTGCAGCGTACCAACCGCCCCAACGACGAAGAGCAATTGCACGCTGCGGTGGCCCTGGCCGACAAGATCGGCGCGCCGCTGGTGGCTACCAACGACGTGCGTTTCATCAAGCAGGAAGACTTCGAAGCCCACGAAACCCGGGTTTGCATCGGTGAAGGCCGGGCCCTGGACGATCCGCGTCGCTCAAAGAACTACAGCGACCAGCAGTACCTGAAAAGCGCCGAAGAAATGGCCGAGCTGTTCAGTGACCTGCCCGAGGCGCTGGAAAACACTGTCGAGATCGCCAAACGCTGCAACATCGAGGTCAAGCTGGGCAAGCACTTCTTGCCTGACTACCCGATTCCCGATGGCATGACCATCGATGAGTATTTTCGCAAGGTTTCCTTCGACGGCCTGGAAGAGCGCCTCAGCGTGCTGCTGCCCAAGGACACCACCGAGGACTACGAGGCCAAGCGTCAGGTCTACGTCGACCGGCTGAATTTCGAACTGGATATCATCATCCAGATGGGCTTCCCCGGTTACTTCCTGATCGTTATGGACTTTATCCAGTGGGCCAAGAGCAACGGCGTACCGGTAGGTCCGGGCCGGGGGTCGGGTGCCGGTTCCCTGGTGGCCTATGTGCAGAAGATCACTGACCTCGATCCGCTGGAATACGACCTGCTGTTCGAACGTTTCCTTAACCCGGAGCGGGTCTCCATGCCCGACTTCGACGTCGACTTCTGCATGGACGGTCGCGACCGGGTGATCGACTACGTGGCCGAGAAATACGGCCGCAACGCGGTGAGCCAGATCATCACCTTCGGTTCCATGGCGGCCAAGGCGGTGGTGCGTGACGTGGCGCGGGTCCAGGGCAAGTCTTACGGCCTGGCCGACCGTCTGTCGAAGATGATCCCCTTCGAAGTCGGCATGACCCTGGAAAAAGCCTACGAGCAAGAGGAGATCCTGCGGGACTTCATCAAGGTCGATGAAGAGGCGGCGGAAATCTGGGAGATGGCGCGCAAGCTCGAGGGCGTGGTGCGCAACGTCGGCAAGCACGCCGGGGGCGTGGTAATTGCTCCGACCAAGCTCACCGACTTCTCGCCGATCTACTGCGACGAAGAGGGCGGCGGCCTGGTGACCCAGTTCGACAAGGATGACGTCGAGGCTGCTGGCCTGGTGAAGTTCGACTTCCTCGGTCTGCGGACCCTGACCATCATCGACTGGGCACTGAAAACCATTAACCGCGACCGCGCCAAGGTCGGCGAGGAGCCGCTGGATATCGCCTTTATCCCGCTGGACGACAAGCCGACCTACAGCCTGTTGCAGAAAGCTGAAACCACCGCAGTATTCCAGCTTGAATCCCGGGGCATGAAGGAGCTGATCAAGAAGCTCAAGCCCGACTGCCTGGAAGACCTGATCGCACTGGTGGCCCTGTTCCGTCCGGGGCCGCTGCAATCGGGCATGGTGGATGACTTCATCAACCGCAAGCACGGCCGCGCCGAGCTGGCCTACCCGCACCCGGACTATCAGTACGACGGCCTGCAGCCGGTACTGGCGCCGACCTACGGCATCATCCTGTACCAGGAACAGGTGATGCAGATCGCCCAGGTCATGGCCGGCTACACCCTGGGCGGTGCGGACATGCTGCGCCGGGCCATGGGTAAGAAAAAGCCCGAGGAGATGGCCAAGCAGCGTGGCGGCTTCATTGAGGGGTGCGCCAGCAACAACATCGATGCAGACCTGGCGGGCAACATCTTCGACCTGGTGGAAAAGTTCGCCGGCTACGGCTTCAACAAATCCCACTCCGCCGCCTACGGCCTGGTGTCGTACCAGACCGCCTGGCTCAAGGCGCACTACCCGGCGCCGTTCATGGCGGCGGTACTCTCCGCGGATATGCACAACACCGACAAGGTCGTGACCTTGATCGAGGAAGTGCGGATCATGAAGTTGCGCCTCGACGCGCCGGACGTGAACACCTCCGAGTTCAAGTTCACGGTGAACGACGAAGGTCGCATCGTCTACGGCCTGGGGGCGATCAAGGGCGTCGGCGAGGGGCCGGTGGAAGCCATCACCGAAGCCCGCGAGGCAGGCCCTTTCAAGGATCTGTTCGATTTCTGCGCCAGGGTCGACCTCAAGCGCATCAACAAGCGGACCCTGGACGGCTTGATTCGAAGCGGCGCCCTGGACCGCCTGGGGCCGCACTTCTTCGATGAGCCCAAGGCCTACCAGGCCAATATCGACCAGAACCGCGCCGTGCTGCTGGCGGCCATGGAAGAAGCGATCAAGGCCGCGGAGCAGACCGCCCGTACCCACGACAGCGGCCACGCCGATCTGTTCGGCGGGGTCTTCGTCGATGAGGATGCGGATGTCTACGCCAACCATCGCAAGGCCAAGGAACTGACCCTCAAGGAACGCCTGAAAGGCGAGAAAGACACCCTGGGGCTGTACCTGACCGGGCACCCGATCGACGAATACGAAGGCGAGATCCGTCGTTTCGCCCGCCAGCGCATCATCGACCTGAAGCCGGCCCGGGATACCCAGACCGTGGCTGGCATGATCATCGCCCTGCGGGTGATGAAGAATAAAAAGGGCGACAAGATGGGCTTCATCACCCTCGACGACCGCTCGGGGCGGATCGAAGCCTCGCTGTTTGCCGATGCGTTCCACTCGGCGCAGTCGCTGCTGCAGACCGACGCCATGGTGGTGGTGGAGGGCGAGGTCAGCAACGACGACTTCTCCGGCGGCCTGCGCCTGCGGGTCAAGCGGGTGATGAGCATGGAGGATGCGCGGACCAACCTGGCGGAAAGCCTGCGCCTGAAGATCCACAGCGATGCCCTGAAGGGCGATCAGCTACGCTGGCTGGGTGATCTGTTCAAGCGCCACCGCGGCGCATGCCCGATCACCATGGAGTACACCCGGGATGACGCCAAGGCCCTGCTGCAGTTTGGCGAGAACTGGCGGATCGATCCGGCGGACAGCTTGATTCAAGCCCTGCGTGACCAGTTCGGGCGAGACAACGTCTTCCTCCAATACCGTTGACGGTGAGGTGCCATCATTGCGCCTCATCGTCACTTGAATTTTTAATCTCGACCTCAACGCGTCCGTCCCTTAAGGTAGGGCGCGAATAGACAACCGGCCGGCCCAAGCTCCCTTGGACGTCGAGCCCAGACGGACGCCTATGAACCCGAATTTTCTTGATTTCGAACAGCCGATCGCCGACCTGCAAGCCAAGATCGAAGAGTTGCGCTTGGTCGGTAATGACAATTCGCTGAATATCGGCGATGAGATTTCCCGCCTGCAGGACAAGAGCAACACCCTGACCGAGGACATCTTCGGCAAGCTCACCAGCTGGCAGATCGCACGTCTGGCGCGGCACCCGCGTCGCCCGTACACCCTGGACTACATCCAGCACATCTTCACCGAGTTCGACGAGCTGCATGGCGATCGCCACTTCTCTGACGACGCCGCCATCGTAGGCGGCGTTGCTCGCCTGGACGAGCAGCCGGTAATGATCATCGGGCACCAGAAAGGCCGTGAAGTACGCGAAAAGGTCCGCCGCAACTTCGGCATGCCGCGTCCGGAAGGCTACCGCAAGGCCTGCCGCCTGATGGAAATGGCCGAGCGCTTCAAGATGCCGATCCTGACCTTCATCGACACTCCGGGCGCCTATCCGGGCATCGACGCTGAAGAGCGCAACCAGAGCGAGGCCATTGCCTGGAACCTGCGAGTCATGGCGCGCCTGAAGACTCCGATCATCGCCACCGTGATCGGTGAAGGTGGTTCTGGCGGTGCCTTGGCCATCGGTGTCTGTGACCAGTTGAACATGCTGCAGTACTCCACCTACGCGGTGATCTCGCCGGAAGGCTGCGCATCGATCCTTTGGAAAACCTCGGAAAAGGCTGCCGATGCCGCCGAAGCCATGGGTATTACCGCCGAGCGCCTCAAAGGCCTGGGTATTGTCGACAAGGTCATCGGCGAGCCATTGGGCGGTGCCCATCGGGATCCGGCTGCCGCAGCGGCCTCGATCCGTGCCGAACTCAGCACGCAGCTGGCCATGCTCAAGGAAATGGACAACGACACCTTGCTGGCCCGTCGCTATGACCGCCTGATGAGCTACGGTCTCTGATCGAGCACTGCCTCCCCTTGTAGGGGCACGCTCGTTCGCGACCCAGGCGCCGCCATCGATTCGATGGCGGCGTTGTTGCTTATGCGGGCAAGCAGTACGCCACCCGGCCGCTCCTACGGGTCTTGAACACGTCATGAACGCTCTCTCCGCCAAACTACTGTACAGCCTCGCGCCCTGGCGCGACTCCAGGAGTTGGCGCGTGGCTTTCTCCGGTGGCCTGGATTCCACCGTCCTGTTGCATCTGCTCGCCGATCTGGCGCAGCACCATCGCCTTCCTCCACTTTCGGCTGTGCATATCCATCATGGGCTTCAGGCTGCGGCCGACGCCTGGCCGGAGCATTGTCAGGCCTTCTGTGATGCGCTGGGGGTGCCGCTGCAGGTGCTTCGCGTCCAGGTGCCAGCCGGTGCCAGCCTGGAGCGCGCCGCCCGCGAGGCACGCTATGGCGCTTTCGCACGGCTCACGGCGAGCACTGAAGTGCTGCTGACGGCGCAGCATCGTGACGACCAGGCGGAAACGCTGCTGTTCCGCCTGCTGCGCGGTGCCGGAGTCAGGGGCTTGTCGGCAATGCCGTCAGCGCGGCCATTGGGCGACGGGCACCTGCTGCGACCCTTGCTTGATGTGTCACGTGCCGAACTGCAGTGCTACGCCGTGGAGCATCAGTTGAGCTGGGTCGAAGACCCATCCAACGCCGATCATCAGTATTCGCGCAATTACCTGCGCCACCAGGTCATGCCGGCGATTACCGCGCGCTGGCCCCAGGCGGCACTCAGCATGAGCCGCAGCGCCGCGCACTTGAATGAAGCCCAGGGCCTGCTCGATGAGCTGGCGCTCATGGATCTGGATGCAGCCCGCGGTGCTAGCGTCTGGCCCTGGCTGGATCTGCCCTCACTGGCTCTGGCACCTTTGCAGTCTTTGTCGGGCGCGCGCCAACGCAATGCCCTGAGCCATTGGTTGAGCCGGTTTGGCCGTTTGCCGGATACCGATCACTGGCGTGGCTGGGACAGCCTGCGAGATGCGGGTGCCGAAGGGCGACCGGTGTGGCGTTTGGCCGATGGCGAGTTGCATCGTGCGGCAGGGCGAGTCTGGTGGTTGTCCGGCAGCTGGCTGCAACCGGTCGACGGACGGTTGCAGTGGCTCGATCCGCAAAAGCCCTTGCATCTGCCGGGCAACGGTCAGGTGTCGTTCCCTGGGCCAGTGCCGACCGGGTCGCTGCATATCCGCTATCGCCAGGGGGGCGAGATCATGCACCTGGCCGGCCGCGGCCATCGGGACTTGAAGCGTTTGCTCAATGAAAGCGGGCTGCCGGGTTTCGTCCGTGGCAGATTGCCGCTGCTGTATCAGGACGACCGCTTGCTCGCGGTGGCGAACCTGCCGGCACTTGCGACAAACCCCCAGGGTGGCTGGCCATTGCAATGGCTGCCACCAACCAGCGATCAAGGTTTGAGCTGAAAGGGGCTTTCCGGTAGACTACGCTCCCTTCTTGATACAACTTCTGTGGATTCGCCTGAATTGCAGGAGTTGCCGATTACCAAGCAGTCTTTGCTGGGCGATTCCAAAAAATGTGTAGCGAGCAACCTACCGGTGTTTTTGTATCCGGTCTGTCACCACGCGGCGGTTTTTTTGAAAGGTGCACTGTGATTAATGCAGGTGATCGGGGGCTTCGGCCTTCCTTCGCTTTCCCCGGCGGCACTGACCGCTTTAACGCAGACTTCTAGGGTTTTTCATGACGCGCTACATATTCGTCACGGGCGGTGTTGTTTCTTCATTGGGGAAAGGCATTGCCTCGGCTTCATTGGCGGCCATCCTGGAGGCGCGGGGGCTTAAGGTCACCATGCTCAAGCTGGACCCGTACATCAACGTCGACCCGGGCACCATGAGCCCGTTCCAGCACGGTGAAGTGTTCGTCACCCACGACGGCGCCGAGACCGACCTGGACCTGGGCCACTACGAGCGGTTCATCCGCACGACCATGACCCAGAACAACAACTTCACCACCGGCCGCGTGTACGAGCACGTGCTGCGCAAGGAGCGCCGTGGTGATTATCTGGGTGCCACCATCCAGGTGATTCCGCACATCACCGACGAGATCAAGCGTCGCATCATCAAGGGCGCCGGCGATGCCGACGTGGCCCTGGTGGAAATCGGCGGTACTGTGGGTGACATCGAGTCGCAACCGTTCCTCGAAGCCATCCGTCAACTGCGTGTGGAAGTCGGTTCCAAGCGCGCGATGCTGATGCACCTGACGCTGGTTCCGTACATCGCCACCGCTGGCGAGACCAAGACCAAGCCGACCCAGCACTCGGTAAAAGAGCTGCGTTCGATCGGCTTGCAGCCGGACGTGCTGATCTGCCGCTCCGACCATCCGGTGGATGTGTCGTCGCGCCGCAAGATCGCGCTGTTCACCAACGTTGAAGAGCGTGCGGTGATCTCCCTGGAAGACGTTGACACCATCTACAAGATCCCTGCCGTGCTGCACGCTCAGGGCCTGGACGATTTCGTCGTCGAGCGTTTCGGCCTGCAGTGCAACGGTGCTGACCTGTCCGAGTGGGAAAAAGTGGTGGACGCCAAGCTCAACCCAGAGCACGAAGTCACCATCGCCATGGTCGGCAAGTACATGGAACTGCTGGACGCCTACAAGTCGCTGATCGAAGCGATGAGTCATGCCGGCATTACCAACCGTACCAAGGTCAACCTGCGCTACATCGATTCCGAAGACATCGAGAACCAGGGCACCGCGCTGCTGGAAGGCGTCGACGCGATCCTGGTTCCAGGCGGTTTCGGCCTGCGTGGCGTGGAAGGCAAGATCACCGCGGTGCAATACGCTCGCGAGAACAAGGTGCCGTACCTGGGTATCTGCCTGGGCATGCAAGTGGCGGTCATCGAGTTCGCCCGTAATGTCATGGGCTGGAAAGACGCCAACTCCACCGAGTTCGATCGCACCAGCGGCCATCCGGTCGTCGGCCTGATCACCGAGTGGGAAGACGCCACCGGTGCCGTTGAAGTACGTACCGAAGCTTCCGACCTGGGCGGCACCATGCGTCTGGGCGCTCAGGAATGCTTGCTGGAAGCGGGCTCCAAGGTCCACGACTGCTACGCCAAGGACGTGATCATCGAGCGTCACCGTCACCGCTACGAAGTGAACAACAAGCTGCTGCCGCAACTGATCGAAGCTGGCCTGAAGATCTCCGGTCGCTCGGGTGACGGCGCGCTGGTTGAAGTGGTCGAGGCCCAGGATCATCCATGGTTCGTCGCTTGCCAGTTCCACCCCGAGTTCACCTCGACTCCCCGTGACGGCCACCCACTGTTCAGCGGTTTCGTCAAAGCAGCATTGGCTCAACACCAGAAGAAGGCGTGACCCTGATGGCGCAGAAGATCATCCGCGTAGGCAACATCGAGATCGCCAACGACAAGCCGATGGTGCTGTTCGGCGGCATGAACGTGCTGGAAAGCCGCGACATGGCGATGCAGGTCTGTGAAGAATACGTGCGGGTCACCGAGAAGCTCGGTATCCCCTACGTGTTCAAGGCCAGTTTCGACAAGGCCAACCGTTCGTCGGTGACCTCCTACCGTGGCCCGGGCCTGGAAGAAGGCATGCGGATTTTCGAAGACGTGAAGCAGGCCTTTGGCGTGCCGATCATCACTGACGTCCACGAGCCGGCCCAGGCTGCCGTGGTCGCCGAAGTCTGCGACATCATCCAGCTGCCGGCCTTCCTTTCGCGGCAGACCGACCTGGTGGTGGCCATGGCCAAGACCGGCGCGGTGATCAACATCAAGAAAGCCCAGTTCCTCGCACCCCAGGAAATGAAACACATCCTGAGCAAGTGCGAAGAGGCGGGCAACGATCAGTTGATCCTCTGCGAGCGCGGTTCCAGCTTCGGCTACAACAACCTGGTCGTGGACATGCTCGGCTTCGGCATCATGAAGCAGTTCGAATACCCGGTGTTCTTCGATGTGACCCACGCCCTGCAGATGCCGGGTGGTCGCGCCGACTCCGCTGGCGGTCGCCGGGCCCAGGTCACCGACCTGGCCAAGGCCGGCATGAGCCAGTCTCTTGCCGGGCTGTTCCTCGAAGCCCATCCGGATCCGGACAACGCCAAGTGCGACGGTCCTTGCGCCCTGCGCCTGGACAAGCTCGAGCCGTTCCTGGCCCAGCTCAAGGCCCTGGACGAGTTGGTCAAGAGTTTTCCGACGGTAGAAACCGCGTAAAACCGATTTCTCCGGTAAAGTACCGCACGATTATTGCTCAGGCCCCCGGGCCTGAGCCTTATCGTCTGCAAGACTGCCCGCTTTCCCCGCCTTGCCGACGGTAAAAGATTTCCTACAGCTGCGTCGTTTTCGTCAACTTTGGAGTGTTTACAACAATGGCAAAAATCGTCGACATCAAAGGTCGTGAAGTTCTCGACTCCCGTGGCAACCCCACTGTCGAAGCGGACGTGCTTCTCGACAACGGCATCATCGGCAGTGCATGCGCGCCGTCCGGTGCTTCCACCGGCTCGCGCGAAGCGCTGGAGCTGCGTGATGGCGACAAGAGCCGTTACCTGGGCAAGGGCGTGCTCAAGGCGGTAGCCAACATCAACGGTCCGATCCGCGACCTGCTGCTGGGTAAGGACCCGATCGATCAGAAGGCCCTGGATCAGGCCATGATCAAGCTCGACGGTACCGAGAACAAGGCCACCTTGGGCGCCAACGCGATCCTCGCCGTGTCCCTGGCTGCTGCCAAGGCCGCCGCTCAGGACCAGGACCTGCCGCTGTACGCCCACATCGCCAACCTCAATGGCACTCCGGGCGTCTACTCGATGCCGGTACCGATGATGAACATCATCAACGGTGGCGAGCACGCCGATAACAACGTCGACATCCAGGAGTTCATGGTGCAGCCGGTTGGCGCCAAGTCCTTCTCGGAAGGCCTGCGCATGGGCACCGAAATCTTCCATCACCTCAAAGCCGTGCTGAAGGCCCGTGGCCTGAACACCGCAGTGGGTGACGAAGGCGGTTTTGCACCGAACCTGGCTTCCAACGAAGACGCTCTGAAAGTGATCTCCGAAGCCGTGGCCAACGCCGGTTACACCCTGGGCACCGACGTGACCCTGGCCCTGGACTGCGCTGCCAGCGAATTCTATGAAGATGGCAAGTACAACCTGTCCGGCGAAGGCCAGGTGTTCACCGCCGAAGGTTTCGCCGAGTACCTCAAAGGCCTGACCCAGCGCTACCCGATCATCTCCATCGAAGACGGCCTGGACGAGTCCGACTGGGCCGGCTGGAAAATCCTTACCGACAAGATCGGCGAGAAGGTTCAACTGGTCGGCGACGACCTGTTCGTGACCAACACCAAGATCCTGAAAGAAGGCATCGACAAGAGGATCGCCAACTCGATCCTGATCAAGTTCAACCAGATCGGCACCCTGACCGAAACCCTGGAAGCCATCCAGATGGCCAAGGCTGCCGGCTACACTGCGGTGATCTCCCACCGTTCCGGTGAAACCGAAGATTCGACCATCGCCGACCTGGCCGTGGGTACCTCGGCTGGCCAGATCAAGACCGGCTCCCTGTGCCGTTCCGACCGCGTTTCCAAGTACAACCAATTGCTGCGTATCGAAGAGCAATTGAACGGCAAGGCCAAGTACAACGGTCGCGGTGAGTTTCGCGGCTAAGCAGTAGATGGTAAAAAGACACCGGATTGTGTCGGGAAAATCGCTACAGCGAGTTTTTTGCCACTAATCTGATGCCTTAAGAGCACAAGCCTGGGTCTTCCAGGCTTCGTGCTATCAGTAGGTCCGAAGTTGTTGGCATGGCTGTCTTTTTTCACTGGATACCCGATATTCGATGCGCAGTCCCAATTGGTTGTTCCTGGTCTTGCTCTTGCTGCTGGCTGGCTTGCAGTACCGCCTGTGGGTGGGGAACGGCAGCTTGGCCCAGGTTGCTGACCTGACTCAGCAGATTGCCGACCAGCACGCTGAAAACGAGCGTTTGCTGGAACGAAATCGCGTACTCGATGCGGAAGTCATGGAGCTGAAAAAAGGCATGGAGACCGTGGAAGAACGGGCTCGCCATGAGTTGGGTATGGTCAAGGAGGGTGAAACCCTCTACCAGTTGGCCCAATGAGCGACGTATTGCCGGCCTTCTGGGCCGTGATTCCTGCCGCGGGCGTTGGTGCCCGCATGGCCGCGGACCGCCCCAAGCAGTACCTGCAACTGGGTGGACTCACAATTCTTGAACACAGCCTGGGCTGCTTTCTCGACCACCCCGGCCTCAAGGGGCTGGTGGTCAGCCTGGCGGTTGATGATCCTTACTGGCCGGCCCTGGCTTGCGCCCATGATTCGCGGATCCAGCGGGTCGAAGGTGGTGCTGAGCGTTCCGGCTCGGTGCTCAATGCCTTGCTCCATCTGCACGCCCAGGGCGCTGCCGATGACGACTGGGTGCTGGTTCACGATGCCGCCCGGCCCAATCTTTCCCGGGATGACCTGGACAAACTGCTGGGTGAGTTGGTGGATGACCCGGTGGGGGGGCTGCTCGCAGTTCCGGCCCGGGACACCCTGAAACGTGTGGACAAGCACGGTCGAGTGCTGGAAACCGTTGACCGCAGTTTGATCTGGCAAGCCTACACACCGCAGATGTTCCGCCTCGGTGCCCTGCATCGTGCCCTGGCCGACAGCCTGGTGGCCGATGTGGCGATTACCGATGAAGCTTCGGCGATGGAATGGGCCGGCCAGGCGCCGCGCCTGATCGAAGGCCGCTCGGATAACCTCAAGGTCACCCGTCCCGAAGACCTGGAATGGTTGCGCCAGCGCTGGTCCAACCGCCGCTGACTGCTGGCTTGCGCTGCACCTTGTAGCTGCTGGTGCAGGCTGCGAACGACTCGGAAGGAGGCGCCGCTCTTGAGGCCCTGAAGGCCCTGCGGGCCTTGTCACCGCCTGCGGCAGCAGCTACAGGTCGCGGTATTCCGGGCGCTGCGCCAGCCCTTGTTTCAGATAATCCACCAGCTTGCGCACTTTCGGTGACAGGTGCCGTTGCTGCGGGTACAGCGCCCAGACTGCGGTGTTGGGCGGTTGGTGAGCTTCCAGCAAGGAAATCAGCGTACCGTTCTGCAAGTGCTCCAGGACGTAGTAGTCCGGCAACTGGCACAGCCCCACCCCTTGCAAGGCCGCGTCCAGCACCGCCTGCCCGCTGTTGCAGCGCCAATTACCCTGCACCCGTTGCGAAAATTCGCGCCCATCCAGTTCCAATTGCCAGATATCCGAGCTGCCGATCAGGCAGTTGTGCCGGCTCAACTCCGACAGGCTGTGTGGGCGTCCATAACGTTCCAGGTAGGAGGGCGAGGCGCATAGGTACATGCGGCGTGGGGCCAGGCGAGTGGCGACCAGGCGCGAGTCCTGCAGGCGCCCCAAGCGAATCGCCAGGTCCAGCCCTTCATGCACCAGGTCCAGGGGGCGGTTGCTGAGCTCTATATCCACCCGCAACTGCGGATAAAGGCTCATGAACCGGGTAACCAGCGGCACGATAAAGCGCTCGCCGTAGGCCACTGCACAGGTCATGCGCAGCATGCCCTTGGGCTCGCTGGTCAGGTCGCCTACGGCCCGCAGGGCCTCCTCGCGACCATCCTGCAGACGTTGGCAATGCTGGAGAAAGGTCTGCCCGGCCTCGGTCAGGGTTACCCGGCGGGTACTGCGATACAGCAGGCGAGTCTGCAAGCGCTCCTCAAGCCGTGCCACCTGACGGCTGATATGGGACGAAGAGACCCCCAGGCGCTCGGCGGCAGCGGTGAACTGGCTGCATTCGGCGACCGCGACAAATTCGTCGATACCTTCCCAACGGTTGTCATTCATTGATTGTCCCCATACAGCAATAATGTTTTGCTTTTGCCTGGATTATTCATCGCATTGCGCTGTTTTACACTCTGTGCCTCGTTTTTATTCGCTGGAGAGTCAGGATGATCAAGTCACGTGCTGCCGTAGCCTTCGAGGCCAAGAAGCCGCTGGAAATCGTCGAAGTGGATGTCGCCATGCCCAAGGCGGGCGAGGTGCTGCTGCGGGTCGTCGCCTCCGGCGTCTGCCACACCGACGCCTACACGCTGTCTGGTGCCGACCCTGAAGGCATCTTCCCGGCGATCCTCGGTCATGAAGGCGGTGCGGTGGTTGAGGCGGTGGGCGAGGGCGTGACCTCGGTGGCTGTGGGTGACCATGTGATCCCGCTGTACACCCCGGAATGCGGCAAGTGCAAATTCTGCCTGTCGGGCAAGACCAACCTCTGTCAGGCCATTCGCGCCACCCAGGGCAAGGGCCTGATGCCTGATGGCACCACGCGTTTTTCCTACAAGGGTCAGCCGATTTTCCACTACATGGGTACCTCGACCTTTTCCGAGTACACCGTGCTCCCGGAAATCTCCGTGGCCAAGATTCCCAAGGAAGCCCCGCTGGAAAAGGTCTGCCTGCTGGGGTGCGGCGTGACCACCGGGATCGGAGCGGTGATCAACACCGCCAAGGTCAAGGCCGGTGACACCGTGGCCATCTTCGGCCTGGGCGGCATTGGCCTGTCGGCGGTCATCGGTGCGGTCAAGGCCAAGGCCGGGCGTATCATCGCCATCGATATCAACCCGGCCAAGTTCGAGATCGCCAAGCAACTGGGCGCCACCGACTGCGTCAATCCGAAGGATTTCGACCGTCCGATTCAGGAGGTCATTGTCGACATGACTGATGGCGGCGTGGATTTCTCCTTCGAGTGCATCGGCAATGTGCAACTGATGCGTGCGGCCCTGGAGTGCTGCCACAAGGGCTGGGGCGAATCGGTAATCATCGGCGTGGCCGGTGCCGGCCAGGAAATCTCCACCCGTCCCTTCCAACTGGTGACCGGCCGGGTATGGCGCGGCTCAGCCTTTGGTGGCGTGCGCGGGCGCAGCGAGCTGCCAAGCTACGTGGAAATGTCCCAGACCGGCGAGATCCCCCTGGATACCTTCATCACCCACACCATGGGCCTGGAAGATATCAACAAGGCGTTCGACCTGATGCACGAAGGCAAGAGCATTCGCTCCGTCATTCACTTCTAAGAGCAGCGGCAAGCCGCAAGCCACAGGCGCCAAGCGGGAGTTCCGCTTGCGGCCCATGGCTTGCGGCGTGCCGCTGGAGGTCTGCCATGAGTCTGGAAAACCTTTCCTGCCAGAAAAGCTTCGGCGGCTGGCATAAACGCTACAAGCATCATTCCCGGGTGCTGGGCTGTGACATGGTGTTCGCCGTGTATTTGCCGCCCCAGGCCGAGCAGGGCGGCAAGCTGCCGGTGCTTTACTGGTTGTCCGGTCTGACCTGTACCGACGAGAACTTCATGCACAAGGCCGGGGCTCAACGCATGGCTGCCGAGCTGGGCTTGATCATCGTCGCTCCGGATACCAGCCCGCGTGGCCCCGGCGTGCCCGGTGACCCGGACGGTGCCTGGGATTTCGGTCTGGGTGCCGGGTTCTACCTGAACGCGACGCAGGAGCCCTGGGCCCAGCATTACCGGATGCACGATTATGTGGTGAACGAGCTGCCGGAGCTGGTGGAGGCGCATTTTCCCGCTTCGCACAAGCGTGGGATCAGCGGGCACTCCATGGGCGGTCACGGGGCACTGGTGTGCGCGCTGCGTAATCCGGGGCGCTATCAGTCGGTTTCGGCCTTCGCTCCCATCAGCAACCCGATGGATTGCCCCTGGGGGCAGAAGGCGTTTTCCCGTTACCTGGGGGAGGAACGCTCACGCTGGCGCGAGTGGGATGCCAGCGTGCTGATCGCCGAAGCCACCGAGAAGCTGCCGTTGCTGGTGGATCAGGGGGATCGTGACGACTTCCTCGCCGGCCAGCTCAAGCCTGAGGTCTTGCAGCAAGCGGCAAAGAATGCCGGGCATGAGCTGACGTTGCGGATGCAGCCGGGGTACGACCACAGCTACTTCTTTATCGCCAGTTTCATAGACGACCACTTGCAGCACCATGCACGTGCTCTTAACGCCTAATACCTGCCAAAGCAGGTAGAATCACGCCCTGACTTTTTCGGGGCGTTTTTTTATGCGTATTGGCCACGGCTACGATGTGCACCGTTTCGCTGAGGGCGACTTCATCACGTTGGGGGGGGTGCGTATTGCCCACCATTTCGGGCTGCTCGCGCACTCCGATGGTGATGTGCTGTTACACGCACTCAGTGATGCCCTTCTGGGCGCTGCCGCGCTGGGTGATATCGGCAAGCACTTTCCGGACACCGACCCGCAGTTCAAGGGCGCCGACAGCCGTGTCCTGCTGCGTCATGTTGTCGCGCTGATTCATGCCAAGGGCTGGAAGATCGGCAACGTCGACAACACCATCGTCGCCCAGGCACCGAAAATGGCACCTCACATTGAAACCATGCGGGCGTTGATTGCCGAGGACCTGCAGGTCGAGCTGGACCAGGTGAACGTGAAGGCAACCACCACCGAAAAACTCGGCTTTGTCGGCCGCGAGGAAGGCATCGCCGTGCATTCCGTGGCCTTGTTGCAACGCCCATGAATGAACTGCAACTGTTGGGCCCGCGGGCCTATGGCGATGCCCTGGGCAGCGCCGTACTCAAGGCCACTGCCGAAGACTTCCAGGTTGATGAAGTACTCGATATCCCGCTGAGCGGGGAAGGCGAGCATCTGTGGCTGTGGGTGGAAAAACGCGGCTTGAACACCGAGGAAGCGGCGCGGCGGATCGCCAAGGCGGCGGGGGTGTCGTTGCGCACTGTCAGCTATGCCGGGCTCAAGGATCGCCAGGCGCTGACCCGCCAGTGGTTCAGTGTGCAACTGCCGGGCAAGGCCGACCCGGATCTTGGCGCAGCGGAAAATCACACTCTGAAGATCCTCGAGGCCACCCGCCACAAGCGCAAATTGCAGCGTGGGGCCCATGCCGCCAATGGCTTTACCTTGCGCCTGACAGAGCTCAAGGCGGATCAGGCAGCCATCGACGAGCGCCTGAAGAGGATTGCCGCTCAAGGTATTCCCAACTATTTCGGCGCCCAGCGCTTCGGCCACGACGGTGGCAACCTGGCGGACGCCCGTAGCTGGGCTGCCCGCCAGGCGCTGCCGGAGCAGCGCAATGTGCGTTCGCGCCTGTTGTCCACCGCCCGCAGCTACCTGTTCAACCAGGCGCTGGCAGCGCGAGTGGCGGACGGCACTTGGCAGCAGGCGCAAGTGGGCGACTTGCTGGCATTTACCGACAGCCGCAGCTTTTTCATGGCCGGCCCGGATGAATGCACGGATCCGCGCCTGGCAATTCTTGACTTGCATCCCACAGGCCCGTTGTGGGGCGAAGGCGAGTCTCCGGCGGGTGGTGCGGTTCATGAACTTGAACAGCAGATGGCCGACCGCGAGGCGGCACTGTGCGAATGGCTGATAAAAGCCGGCATGAGCCACGAACGACGCATCCTGCGGCTGCCCATTGGCGGTTTGACGTGGCATTATCCCGAGCCTGATATTCTGCAACTGGAATTCGTCCTCCCGGCCGGATGTTTCGCCACCGCCTTGGTGCGTGAACTCGTCGATCTGGTGCCGGTGGGGCAGACGGACAGCTCATGCGCATTCTGATTTCTAACGATGATGGGGTAACTGCACCCGGTATCGCGGCGTTGCACGCTGCGCTGGCGGATTACGCCGAGTGCGTGGTTATCGCTCCGGATCAAGACAAAAGCGGCGCCAGCAGCTCGCTGACGCTCGACCGTCCGTTGCATCCGCACACCCTTGGCAACGGCTTTATCAGCATCAATGGCACCCCCACCGACTGTGTTCACCTGGGGCTCAACGGCCTGCTGGAGCATGACCCGGACATGGTGGTGTCGGGCATCAACCTGGGGGCCAACCTCGGTGATGACGTGCTGTACTCTGGGACGGTCGCCGCTGCATTGGAAGGGCGCTTCCTGCAACGCCCTGCGATCGCCTTTTCGCTGGTCTCGCGCCAGGTGGAGAACCTTGCGACCGCAGCCTATTTCGCGCGCAAGCTGGTGCAAGCCCAGGGCTTGCTGGATTTACCACCACGGACGGTGTTGAACGTGAATATTCCCAACCTGCCGCTTGATCATATTAGGGGCATCCAGTTGACCCGCCTGGGCCATCGCGCCCGTGCTGCGGCACCGATGAAGGTGGTCGACCCCCGCGGCAAGGCGGGTTACTGGATCGCTGCCGCCGGCGACGCCGAGGATGGCGGGCCCGGTACCGACTTTCATGCAGTGATGCAAGGCTACGTGTCTGTCACGCCGCTGCAGCTGGATCGCACCTTCAATGACGCGTTCAGGAGTCTGGATGGCTGGTTGGAGGGGCTGCGCTGATGGCTCGCGAGCAAGACGATCTGCTGCGGCGGGGAATCGGCATGACTTCCCAGCGTACCCGCGAACGCCTGATCCAGCGCCTGTATGACGAGGGGCTGTCCAACCCTCAGGTACTGGAAGTGATTCGGCGCACACCGCGGCATCTGTTTGTCGATGAGGCCCTGGCCCATCGTGCCTATGAAGACACGGCGCTGCCGATCGGCCACAACCAGACCATCTCCCAGCCTTATATGGTGGCCCGCATGAGTGAGCTGCTGCTGGCGGCTGGGCCGCTGGACAAGGTACTGGAGATCGGTACCGGCTCGGGCTACCAGACGGCGGTGTTGTCGCAGCTGGTGGAGCGGGTGTTTTCGGTGGAGCGGATCAAGGTCCTGCAAGACCGGGCCAAGGAGCGCCTGCAGGAATTGAACCTGCGCAACGTCGTGTTTCGCTGGGGCGACGGCTGGGAAGGCTGGCCGGCGCTGGCGCCCTATAACGGCATCATCGTCACTGCCGTCGCCACCGATATCCCCCAGGCCCTGCTCGATCAACTCGCGCCTGGCGGGCGCCTGGTGATTCCGGTGGGGGCAGGGGAGGTGCAGCAGTTGATGCTGATCATCCGTGAAGAACAGGGCTTTGCCCGGCACGTCCTGGGGGCGGTGCGTTTTGTGCCGTTGCTCAATGGTCCCCTGGCCTGAAGGCATTTATCAGGCTGGGGTGAATTCTGTCTGGCGGGCTGTGTCTTAGTGCCGTATCGATCGTCAATGAGTGATACGACGGTCAGAGGCAGGTTCTTGCGGCTGTCCTTGTGCTGGGCCAGCGGTAAAGCGCCTGTGTCCAGTTATACTTGCGTCACTTCACGCCTGAGTCAGGCAATCTATATCGTCAACCACCACAAAGGGAGCGGCGGGTGAGTCTCACAGTCATTGCGCAGCGTATAGGTACAACAAGCTTTCAGCGACTGATGATTGGCCTTGCCTTGAGTTCCTTGTTGGTCGGTTGCTCCAGCACCAAATCCAGCAGCGTGGGGGTGGTCGAGCGCAGTAACACTGTTGCGCCGCAGCGCCCCACGGTGACCACCGGGCAGTACGCGGTGCGTCGCGGAGACACCTTGTTTTCCATTGCCTTCCGCTATGGCTGGGACTACAAGGCGCTGGCCGCTCGCAACAACATCGTCGAGCCTTACACCATCCATCCCGGGCAGGTCATTCGCTTTGACGGCCGCACTGGCACTACGCCGGCGACGGTTGTTACCAGCACCCAGTCCAGTGCCTCCTCCTCCAGCAAGACCACGGTCATTCGTCGCCCGGCAGGCACTACGACAACGCCTGCAACTGCGACCACCACCAGCCCTGCGAGCAAGCCGGCGCCTGCTCCGGCTACCCCCGCGGGCCCCGCTCCTACGGGTTGGGGATGGCCTTCGAACGGTGTTCTGATTGGAAAATTTTCTTCAAACGGTAGTTTGAATAAAGGCATTGATATCGCCGGAGATTTGGGACAGCCTGTTTTAGCTGCGTCTGATGGGACGGTGGTTTACGCCGGGAGTGGCTTAAGGGGCTACGGCGAATTAGTCATCATCAAACACAACGAAACCTACGTCAGTGCTTACGGCCACAACCGCAAGCTATTGGTTCGGGAGGGACAGCAGGTCAAAGTCGGACAGACAATTGCCGAGATGGGATCAACTGGTACAGACCGGGTGAAACTGCACTTTGAGATTCGCCGACAAGGTAAACCTGTAGATCCGCTGCAATTCCTGCCACGTCGTTGATCCGTTACCAGCCTGTTCCGCTCACGTAGAGGGAACAGGCTCCAGCGTTGCCAGGGATAAAGGCGCCGCTTGAGCCTGAGGTCGAACTCACCAAAGGACTATAACAATGGCTCTCAGTAAAGAAGTGCCGGAGTTTGACATCGACGATGAGGTTCTCCTTATGGAGAGCAGCATCGATATGGATTCGATGTCGAATAATGAGGGGGCAACTCCACCTTCCGTTCGCACCAAATCCAAAAGCTCCGCTTCATTAAAGCAACATAAATACATTGATTACACGCGTGCACTCGATGCGACGCAGCTGTACCTCAATGAAATCGGCTTTTCTCCATTGCTCTCCCCCGAAGAGGAAGTGCACTTTGCGCGGTTGTCGCAAAGTGGTGATCCGGCCGGGCGCAAGCGCATGATTGAAAGCAACTTGCGGCTGGTGGTGAAAATCGCCCGGCGCTATGTCAATCGTGGCCTGTCGCTGCTGGACCTGATCGAAGAGGGCAACCTCGGGCTGATCCGAGCGGTGGAGAAGTTCGATCCGGAACGCGGCTTCCGCTTCTCGACTTATGCTACCTGGTGGATTCGTCAGACCATCGAGCGGGCCATCATGAATCAGACCCGGACCATCCGGTTGCCGATCCATGTGGTCAAAGAACTCAACGTCTACTTGCGCGCCGCCCGTGAGTTGACGCAAAAACTCGATCATGAACCCTCCCCCGAAGAAATCGCCAACCTGCTGGAGAAGCCGGTGGCCGAAGTCAAGCGCATGCTCGGCCTGAACGAGCGGGTTTCTTCGGTCGATGTCTCCCTGGGCCCGGATTCGGACAAGACCCTGCTGGATACCCTGACCGACGACCGTCCGACAGATCCTTGTGAGCTGTTGCAGGACGACGATCTGTCACAAAGTATCGATCAGTGGCTTTCCGAATTGACCGAGAAGCAGCGCGAAGTGGTGGTTCGACGCTTCGGTCTGCGTGGACACGAGAGCAGCACCCTTGAAGATGTGGGCCTGGAGATCGGTCTGACCCGTGAGCGGGTTCGGCAGATCCAGGTTGAAGGGCTCAAGCGCCTTCGGGAAATTCTCGAGAAGAATGGATTGTCCAGTGAGTCGCTGTTTCAGTAGCCACTGGATCGATTCACAAGAGCCCCGATCGACTCGGGGCTTTTTATTGCACGCAGCTTGTGGTTTTGAATGGGCTATTGCCAGAGAAGTTGGCTTAACTCTTAACCGTCATGTAAGCCAAAGATTACTTTTTCGTACGCATTCGGTTCTCGGCTACTTCTGCGTTGTCTAGTTTTGCGTAGGCTGTTTTTTATATTGTTGATTTATATAATATTTTTTATGAGTGGCTATGAGTTTCGACAAAGTTTCACACGAATAGTGCGATTGCTCTTGCCGGGGAACTCTCTAATATCAGCCCTGTGTCGACGGATAGACACAGCCATCAAGGACGATGGTCAGGACATCGCAGGAAGCGATTCATCAGGACGATGAAAAGGAACACAGGGACTAGGGAAAAATGTGGGCGGGTCATACCGCCCCTTTTTTTCGTCTGTCGAAAAGTCCCGCCAGCATTTCCTTGCCCCAGAAACGCAAAAAGGCCCGCAAGGGGCCTTTTGGGAACGCGGGGGGAATCAGCGTTCGAGATCCTTGATCTTGCCTTTGACGCCATCCCACTCTTCGGCATCCGGCAACGGATCTTTCTTTTCAGTGATATTCGGCCAGATCTCTGCCAGCTCGACGTTCAACTGAATGAATTCTTGCATCTCTTCCGGGACTTCATCCTCGGAGAAAATCGCTACAGCGGGGCATTCAGGCTCACACAGTGCGCAATCAATGCACTCATCCGGGTGAATCACCAGGAAGTTCGGGCCTTCGTAAAAGCAGTCCACCGGACAGACTTCTACGCAGTCGGTGTACTTGCACTTGATGCAGTTGTCGGTGACGACGAAGGTCATTTCTAATTCTCTCCTCAGGCGGCGGCAGCGGAGCCCCTACATGACGGGGTCGCCAGGTTTGGGAGCGATAGTCTGCGCAACCAGGCTAATAGTCCGCAGCATCCCAAACCGCGCGAGATTCTAACAGCTTGAAGGCGTTCGCGTTAGATGCGTGTCTTCAATGTATAGAGCATTTCCAGCGCTCGGCGTGGCGTCATGTCATCCAGATCCAGCTTGGCCAGGTCGTCGAGCACCGGGTGCGGCAGGCTGGCGAACATGTCGCTTTGTTGCGGAACCGAGGGTTTGCCCGGTGCTTGAGGCGCCACTTCATGGGGCAAGCTGGTGGTTTCCAGGCGGCTCAAGTGCTCCCGGGCGCGGGTGATGACTGCGCTGGGAACCCCGGCCAGCTGGGCTACCGCCAGCCCATAGCTCTGGCTGGCTGGGCCTGGAAGTACATGGTGCAGGAACACAATGCGCTCATTGTGCTCGGTGGCATTGAGGTGCACGTTGGCCACCAGCGGCTCGCTTTCCGGCAGTACCGTCAGTTCGAAATAGTGGGTGGCGAACAGGGTATAGGCGCGCAGGTGGGCGAGACGTTCTGCCGCAGCCCAGGCCAGGGAAAGTCCGTCAAAGGTGCTGGTACCGCGTCCCACTTCGTCCATCAGCACCAGGCTGCGTTCCGTTGCGTTGTGCAGGATGTTCGCGGTTTCGCTCATTTCCACCATGAAGGTCGAACGGCCGCCGGCCAGGTCGTCGCTGGAGCCGATACGGGTGAAGATCCGGTCCACCAGGGACAGCTCGCAGCTCGCCGCCGGGACGAAGCTGCCGATATGGGCCAGCAGCACGATCAGGGCCGTCTGGCGCATATAGGTGGATTTACCGCCCATGTTCGGACCGGTGATCACCAGCATCCGCGTGTTGTCGTCCAGGCTCAGGTCGTTGGCCACGAACGGCGTGGTCAACACTTGCTCCACCACCGGGTGACGACCCTGGGTGATGCGCATGCAAGGTTCGCTGACAAAACGTGGGCAGTTGAGGTCCAGGTTCAAGGCGCGCTCGGCCAGGTTGCTCAGCACGTCCAGCTCAGCCAGGGCACCAGCGGTATCCTGCAACGGCGGCAAATGGCTGATCAGGGTTTCCAGCAGCGCGTCGTAGAGCATCTTCTCCCGGGCCAGGGCACGGCTCTTGGCCGATAGCGCCTTGTCTTCGAACTCCTTGAGTTCCGGAGTGATGAAGCGCTCGGCGCCTTTCAATGTCTGGCGGCGAATGTAGTCCGCCGGGGCCTGTTCGGCCTGCTTGCTTGGCAGCTCGATGAAATAGCCATGGATACGGTTGTAGCCGACCTTGAGGTTGGCCAGGCCGGTACGGGCTTTCTCGCGGGCTTCCAGGTCAATCAGGAACTGTCCGGCGTTCTCGCTCAGCGACTGCAGCTCGTCGAGCTCGGCGTCGTAGCCGGTCTTGAGTACACCGCCGTCACGGATCACCGCCGGCGGGTTGTCGATGATGGCCTTGGCCAGCAGAGCGGCCAGCTCCGGGTAGGTGCTGGTGGTGGCAGCCAGCTGATTGAGGTGAGTGGCCTCCAGTTCGGTCATGGCTTCTTGCAGCTCCGGCAGTGCAGCCAGGGCATCACGTAGACGGGCCAAGTCCCGCGGACGGGCATTGCGCAGGCCGATCCTCGCCAGAATCCGCTCGATATCGCCGATTTCCTTCAACTGCGGTTGCAACCGTTCGAAACGGTAGCCGTCCAGCAGGCAAGTAATGGAGGACTGGCGCGCTTCCAGGACCTTGAGGTCGCGCAGCGGGCGGTTCAGCCAGCGGGTCAGCAAACGGCTGCCCATGGCGGTCTGGCAGCGATCGACCACCGATTGCAGGGTGTTGTCGCGCCCGCCCGCCAGGTTGGTGTCCAGTTCCAGGTTGCGACGGCTGGCACCGTCCAGCACCACGGTGTCATCCAGGCGCTCATGACGCAGGCTGCGCAGGTGGGGCAGGGCGGTACGCTGGGTTTCCTTGGCATAGCTGAGCAGGCAACCGGCGGCGCCGATGGCCAGGGTCAGGGTTTCGCAGCCAAAGCCCTTGAGGTCCTGGGTAGAGAACTGCTGGCAGAGGCTCTTGTGCGCCGAGTCCCGCTCGAAATCCCAGGGGGCACGGCGTCGCACACCGCGGCGTTTTTCTGCCGGCAAGCCTTGTGGCCAGTCGTCGGGGATCAGCAGCTCCACTGGGTTGATCCGCTCCAGCTCGGCCAGCAGATTCTCCCAGCCCCTGATCTCCAGGACGCTGAAGTTGCCGCTGGTGATGTCCAGCACCGCCAGGCCGAACAGACGCTCGTCGCCCAGCACGGCGGCGATCAGGTTGTCGCGGCGCTCATCCAGCAGAGCCTCGTCACTCACGGTGCCTGGCGTGATGATACGCACCACCTGGCGTTCCACCGGGCCCTTGCTGGTCGCCGGGTCCCCCACCTGTTCGCAGATCACCACCGACTCGCCGAGCTTTACCAGCTTGGCCAGGTAGCCCTCGGCGGCGTGGTAAGGAATACCGCACATGGGAATCGCCTGGCCGGCCGACTGCCCGCGCGCCGTCAGGGTGATGTCCAGCAGCTTGGCGGCCTTCTTCGCGTCTTCATAGAAGATCTCGTAGAAGTCGCCCATGCGGTAGAACATCAACTGATCAGGGTGCTGGTTCTTGAGGCGCCAGTACTGCTGCATCATCGGCGTGTGGGAGGACAGATCGGAGGTATTTTTACTCATCGGTATTCAGGCGGATTCGTTGAATGGGTGAAGCAAAGGAGCGCTGGGCTCGGCTTTTTGCAGATGGCGGCAAGGTTACCATGGGTGCCCCGGCCTCGCAGGCACCAAGGCGCTACTGTGTTTGTCCGGTAAATGCAGCACAAATATGCAAAACAGCATTTGTCATTGACTAAAAGTTCGAGCAATATGCGTTCTATGCAAATACGCAATGTTTCTACCGTCTTAAGAGAGCTGCTGGATCGCGACGGAATCTCCCCCACGGAGCTTCACCGTCGCACCGGTGTGCCTCAATCCACCCTCTCGCGGATTCTCAGCGGGAAGATCGTCGATCCTTCGGATAAGCACATCTCGCGGATCGCCGAATACTTCCAGGTGAGCACCGACCAGTTGCGTGGGCGCGTGGATATCGCGCCTGCCCGGGCTGCTGCGCCCCGTGACGAGATTCATTCGGAACTCAAGGACATAAGCCTGTGGGACGACGATACCCCTGTCGATGACGACGAGGTGTCGGTTCCTTTTCTGCGTGAGGTTGAATTGGCTGCTGGATCAGGAAGATTCGTCATCGAGGAAAGCGAGCGCGCCAGCCTGCGCTTCGGCAAGCGCAGCCTGCGGCACAACGGCGTGCAGTTCGACCAGGCCAAGTGCGTCACGGTGCGTGGCAACAGCATGTTGCCGGTGCTGCGGGACGGCGCCACGGTGGGCGTCAATGCCGGCAAATGCGCAATTGGCGACATCGTTGATGGCGACCTCTACGCGATCAACCACAACGGCCAATTGCGGGTGAAGCAGCTGTATCGCCTACCTACAGGGATCCGCCTGCGCAGCTTCAACCGCGATGAACACCCGGATGAGGACTACAGCTTCCAGGAGATCCAGGAAGAGCAGATCAGCATCCTCGGTCACGTCTTCTGGTGGGGCATGTACGCTCGCTAAGCCAGCCCTCTTGAACAAAGCCCGCCCTTGAGCGGGCTTTTTTTTTGCCCGCGAAAAATCCCCAGCCCTTTGTTCATGCGCCTTCCATGCATTCCAGCAAATCCTGTGCATAAATAAATGCATTTACGCATTGACTGCATATGCATGAATGCATAATATGAGCCTCAAGCCGCGCAACAGCGGCTGCAAAGACGCTCTTTAGTGGCAAAGCAAAGGCAGCGATGAATCGGCCTCGACGGTTCAGAGGGTTGGCAACTGGCCCGGGTGTGCAGCGTAAAGCACCAGAAGCAGTTATCCGGCGGACAGGGTCGCGGTCGGAGGAACAATTTGAATGGGTCCGTACCGCACCAGTAGTGCCGAAAGACCAAGGTTTGCATTACTGAAAAGCCCGGGCGACCGGGCTTTTTGGAATGCCTGCCTAACGTGGGCCACCAACAGACAGGGACCCTTTGAAACATCGTTATCAGCCTTCTATCAACCGGCCATTTCGCTGGCCTCAATCCGCACGGGAGACGTGAATGACAAACGAGCAACAAGCGTTGCTGGACATGCCGATCTGGCTGGTCATCGTCCTGGCGCTGGTCGGTGGCGTTTCCGGCGAAATGTGGCGCGCCGACAAGGAGGGCGCCCGTGGCTGGTCGCTGCTGCGGCGCCTGGCGCTGCGCTCCGGGGCCTGCGTGGTCTGTGGGGTCTCGGCGATCATGCTGCTGTATGCCGCCGGCGTGTCGATCTGGACCGCCTGCGCCTTCGGTTGCCTGACCGCCATGGCCGGCGCCGACGTCGCCATCGGCCTTTATGAGCGCTGGGCGGCCAAGCGCATCGGGGTATGCGAACCGCCTTCGCGGGATTCCCATTCTGACCAGCCTTGACTCACCGGGCGGCTACCGCCCTCAACACGGTCGTGCGCCCCGGGCTTTCGCCGCCGGGGCCGCTTCGGCCTGATTCTGGAAGCAGACAATGAGCGTACTGACGCAGCTACCCGAGGCCATCACGTCCACGATCAAGACGGCCATGCCGCATCTGCACAAGGTCGAGGCATTTCCCGAGACCGTTGATGGCTCCGCCGAGACAGCGATCTACTTTGCAATCACCGGCATGGACCCGGGAGCTGATCCGGGCGACGGCCGTAGTTGCCTGCGGGCGACCTTCGAGGCCCGGGTGCGGGTTGACCCGAGCCTTGCGCAAGCCTCCTTGCAGGCGGTTGTTCTGGCAGCGCAGCTCATGGACCTGCTGCGTTGCCAGTACTGGAATCTTGATTCTGTCGATAGTGCGAAGGCGGTGTGGGCCAAACCAGCCGGCACGGCCGTGGATTCGGCGCCGAAAACCGAGTGGACCGTGCAATGGCAGCAGTCCATCTACCTGGGCCAGGAACAATGGCCCTGGCCCGATCAACCCCCGGGAACACTGGTATTGGGTTTCAGTCCCGACACCGGCCCCGGTCACGAGGGGCACTATCAGGCGCCGGAGCAGATGTCGTGAATTACGTCACCGCAACTCACGACCGAATGCTTTCTGGCCTGATCCTGCCTTGCGCTGTGGTCGGCGTGGACCTTGCCGCGGGCAGACTGCGGGTATCCGATGGCGCGGGCTGGACCAGCGCCTGGGTTCGCTGGCACAGCCAGGCCGCCGGCAAGGCCCGGCACTGGCGGGCGCCGAGCCTGGGGGAGCAGGGCGTACTGATCAGCCCCAGTGGCGAGCCGGCGCAGGGCACCTTCGTTCCCGGCCTGTATGGCGATGCCGGTGCCCAGCCGGATAACCGCGAGCACGTCGAGGTCTGGCGCTTCGATGATGGCGGCTCGCTGGTCTACGACTGGCAGGCCAAGAGCTACAGCATCTCCCTGCCCAGCGGCACGGTGACGATTCAGGTCGGCACCAGTTCGGTCGTGGTGACGGACAGCAGCATTACCGGCAACGCCGACAGCATCACCCTGACGGGGGCAATCACCTTGAATGGCGAGGTGCAAATCAACGGTGCGAGCTTGAAGCACAACGGGGTGAATGTCGGCTCGACCCACATCCATCCGGGCGTGATGCCCGGCCCCGGAGCAACCGCTCCACCGCAGTGACGCCTTGGCGATCAACGCCGGCCACCCAACCTACAACGCCGATAAACCCGATCAATCCGCCGAATGCGGATTTTTTGTACCCGGAGAAAAGCATGGCAATCCCGAAAAAAAAGCCCGGCCGCACGGCCACCAGTGGCACTGCGGTCTTTCGCGACACCCTCTACACCTCGCGCCTTCTGATCCTGGCGGACGGCCGCGCAATGTCGGTGGCCCAGGGCGAGGTATCGGTACCGGTCAGCGACACCCTCGCCCGAGGCTACCTGGAGCAGCACCCGGACTTTCAGTTGCAGGAGTAACACCATGATCGGAATGGATCGCCGTACCGGCTTGCCGCTGTCCGGCATCGAGCATTTGCGGCAGTCCATCGAGGACATCCTGACCACGCCCTTGGGCAGCCGGCGGATGCTTCCTGAATACGGCAGCAACCTGCGCCGTTATGTCGACTTGCCGGTGACCGGTGGCTGGAAAAGCGCGGTTCAGGCCGAAGTCGCCCGGGCGCTGTTGCGCTGGGAGCCCCGCTTGAAGCTGGAGCGGGTAAAGGTTGTAGCGGTGGTGGAGGGCCAGGTCAGTTTCCAACTGACGGGCCGCTACCTGGGTAATGACGCGGTTTTGGAGGTGACGGCATGAGCATGCTGGATTTATCGGCACTGCCGGCGCCGCAGGTGCTGGAAACCCTGGATTTTGAAGCGCTGTATCAGGGCAAGCTGGCGACCTTTCGCCGCTATATGGGCGACAACTGGACGGCCAATCTGGAAAGCGATCCGGTCACCAAGCAACTGGAGCTGTCCGCCTACGGCGATATGCTGTTGCGGGCCCGGGTCAACGATGCGGCCAAGGCGCTGCTGCTGGCCCATGCCCAAGGCACGGACCTGGATCAGCTGGCGGCCAACGTCAACCTGCAGCGCCTGGTGATCCAGGCTGGTGACCCGCAAGCGGTGCCGCCTGTAGCGCAGGTCAAGGAAGCCGACGACGCACTGCGCGAGCGTGTCCAACTGGCCTACGAAGGCCTGACCACTGCCGGGCCGCGCAACAGCTACATCCTGCATGCCCGCAATGCCTCGGCCCGGGTGGCGGACGCCGAGGCCGAAAGCCCGTCACCGGCCTGCGTCACGGTTACAGTGTTGAGCCTGGAAGGTGACGGCGCAGCAGCGCCGGAACTGCTGGCGACGGTCGCCGCGGCCCTCAATGATGAGGACGTGCGACCGCTAGGCGATCGGGTCACGGTGAACAGCGCCCAGATACTGCCGTATCGCATCGACGCGGTGCTGCACATGAAAGGGCCGGGCCCGGAAAGCGACGCCGCCCTGGCAGAGGCCGAGCGCAAGCTGGCCGCCTGGGTCAACCCACGCCGGCGCCTGGGCATCGAAGTGGCGCGTTCAGCCGTCGATGCCCAGCTGCATGTGGCCGGCGTGGCCCGGGTTGAACTGCGGGGTTGGCAGGACATAGTTCCGAGCAAGGCCCAGGCCGCGTATTGCAACGGCTACAGCGTCACCTTGGGGAGCTGATATGACCAGCCTGCTGCCAAGCAACAGCACACTCTTGGAACGCGCCCTGGAGGCGACCAACAGCAGCGACACCGCCACCATGTTGCGCACCCTGTACAACCCCTCGACCTGCCCGGTGCACCTGCTGCCACAGCTGGCCTGGGCCTGGTCGGTGGATCGCTGGGACCCGCGCTGGAGCGAGACGGTCAAGCGCAATGCCATTCGCGCCTCGTTCTTCATCCATGCCCGCAAGGGCACCATCGGCGCTTTGCGCCGTGTGGTGGAACCGCTGGGCTACCTGATTGAAGTGGTCGAGTGGTGGCAGATGGCTCCCCAAGGCGAGCCAGCCACCTTTGCCCTGAAAGTCGGGGTGCTGGATACCGGCATCACCGAACAGATGTACCAGGAACTGA
Organism: Pseudomonas sp. GW823-FHT03E05; assembly: GCF_058796855.1. NCBI lineage: Bacteria > Pseudomonadati > Pseudomonadota > Gammaproteobacteria > Pseudomonadales > Pseudomonadaceae > Pseudomonas > Pseudomonas sp. GW823-FHT03E05. The sequence continues at coordinate 596,926 of NZ_JBXAJB010000002.1, read as the reverse complement.
CCCGGCTGATCGATGACGCCAGGCCGGTGAGCCGGCACATGACGGGCCTTGCCATCAGCCTGGAAACCTCCGGTGTCATCGGTTACGGCGCTTATGTGGACCAGGGTGAAGTACTCGACGTTTACCCCCCGACCCCTCGCGATATTGAAGTGATCGGCCGTTACGGCCAGGTCATGTGCATTGATGAAACAGACACCCTGGATGTGTACTCATGATCGATTCCAACAGTCAGTTCTTCGCCATCCTCACTGCGGTGGGCGAGGCGAAACAGGCCAACGCCACTGCCCTGGGCACGCCCTGGACCTTCAAGGAAATGGCTATCGGCGATGCCAACGGCACCGACCCCATCCCGAACAGAACCCAGACCAAGCTGATCAACGAATGGCGACGTGCCCCGGTCAATCAGGTGCGTACTGATCCGGCCAACCCCAACATCATCATCACCGAACAGGTGATTCCGCCTGATGTCGGCGGGCGCTGGATCCGTGAAATCGGCCTGCTCGACGCAGACGGCGACCTGGTGGCGGTGGCCAACTGCGCACCAAGCTTCAAGCCCCTGCTGGCCCAGGGTACCGGCAAGACCCAGGTCATCCGCATGAACTTCATCGTCGCCAACACTGCGCAGATCGTGTTGAAGATTGATCCGGCGGTGGTGCTGGCCACCCGCGAGTATGTCGACAATGCGGTGATCGAAGCGCTGGCCAAGCTGGACTTCAAGCACTCGGCGCTGGTGGCCACCACCGCCAATATTGCCCTGAGCGGGATTCAGACCATCGACGGCGTACTGCTCCCGGCTGATGCCCGGGTACTGGTGAAAAACCAGGCCCAGGCCAAGGACAACGGGCTGTATGTCGTGTCGCCGACGGGCGTCTGGACCCGTGCCCAGGATGCGGATACCAGCCTGGAGGTCACCCCCGGGCTGTTCGTCAGCATCGAGAAGGGCACGGTCAACGGCGACAGCGTCTGGCAGTTGGTCACCGACGGGGCGATTGTTCTCGGCACCACGCCGCTGACCTTCGAGATGGCGACGGGGCGAACCGGTATCAGCGCGGGCTCCTATGCCAATGTCACGGTCGACAAGTACGGCCGCGTGATTGCAGGTACGAACCCGACCACCCTGGCCGGGCATGGCATCACCGATACTTACACCAAGGCTGAGATCGAGTCGATTGTGGCGCAAGCGTCGTCGTTGCCGGTTGGCTCGATAGTGGCATTTCCCAAGTCGAGCGTGTCGCCGGGGTTCCTTGAGATCGATGGCAGTGTGCAGAGCGCTGCGACCTATCCCGACCTGGCGGTGTACCTGGGGACGACCTTCAACAAGGGCAATGAGGGTGCCGGTAACTTCCGCCTGCCTGAGTCTCGGGGCGAGTTCCTGCGTGGATGGGACCATGGGCGAGGCATGGACCCAGGTCGGGGGTGTGGCACTGCGCAAGAAGATGCCCTGCAAAATATCATTGCGGGGTTGAACGCTAACCCTTCAGCGGCATATCAGTTTTTGGGTGAAGGGGTAACGGCGTCCGGTGCATTTGCGTTGACTGAGCGCACCAGCAATTCGTTTGCTGACGGTGCTGTTTCAGATAAACAAGGGAGTTCATTGACTTTCGATGCCAGCCGAGTTGCTCGCACGTCAAACGAAACCCGACCGCACAACCTTGCGGTCATGTGGTGCATCAAGGCCTGGAGCGCGCCGAACAATCAGGGAAACATTGATATCGCCGCACTGGCTCCGCTGGCGAGCCAGGCCACTGAAACCAACCAAGGCACATTGAAAGTCGCAAGCGATGCCCAGATGTTGGACGGTAGCAACGACAAGGTGGTGGTCACTCCGAAGACGCTTCGTAAGGGCTTTGCGATAAACCTGGCTCAAAATGGTTACATCGCTTTTCCATCTTGGCTCGGTGGCTTGATCATCCAATGGACCACAGGGGTTGGCGTTACAACCGAAGGGGCCCAGACCATTGCATATCCCATGGCCTTTCCGAATGAAGTTTTCTTCCGTGTTGTATCGACTCACGCAGCCTCGGCTTCTGCCTACGCGAACAGCGCTTATCAAACAATCGGTATTCCTGGGCTGACCTCCAGCGAGGTCTACCTGCAGGCATATGCAAACTCCGATTCGACACTGATCTACCCGAAGCTGGTTGCGATCGGGCGATGAGAGGTAGAGGTACTCAATGAAACGTTTTTACAGCCCAAGTACGCAGACAACTTATCTATATGGATTTCATGCATCGATACCCGAGGATGCGGTAGAGATGTCCGAAGCTCTTTATCAGTCGGTAATCGGTAATCCAGCCATTGGAAAGATTCGTGCTCACGATGAGCATGGGGTGCCCTACCTGGTCGATGCTCCTTTACCGGTTACCGATCTTTCTATGCGAGAGCGGGCATGGCGTGATAATGAGCTTTCATCCGTCAAGTGGTTTCGCGAACGGCACCGTGATCAACTTGAGATCGAAGCCCCAACGAGCATTGATGGGAAGCAGTTCAAGGAACTGCTGATTTACATGCAGTCCTTGCGCGACTGGCCCCAATCCCCACACTTCCCACAGACCGAACACCGCCCGGCAGCTCCATCCTGGATCGCCGAACAAACCCGATAAACGCCCCGCACCGCCGGGGCGTTTTCTTTCCCGCTTCCCACTAATCAATCATCCCTACGAGCCCCCTTCACCCGGGGCTTTTTCATGTCTGGAGTTTATCCATGAGTGGTTTTTTCCACGGCGTTACTGTCACCAACGTCGACACCGGCGCACGCACCATCTCGCTGCCCACGTCTTCGATCATCGGCCTGGTGGATACCTTCACCGAAGGCCCTGACTTCAGCGCCAAGCCCAACGACCTGCTGCTGATCACCAACGAGCGAGAGGCTATCGCGGCCTGGGGCCCGGATGCGGCCATCACCAAGGCCTGCCAGGCCATCTACCAGCGGGCCAAGGCGGTGATCGTCGCTTGCGGCGTGGCCAAGGTGGCGGATGCGGCCGAGCAGACCTCGGCGATCATCGGCGGGGTGCTGGCCGACGGCAAGCGTACCGGCCTGCAAGCCTTGCTGGATGGCAAGAGCCGTTTCAACGCCCAGCCGCGGTTGCTGGTGACCCCCAAGCACAGTTCGACCCAGGCGGTCGGTACTGCGCTGGTGGCCCTGGCCGACAAGCTGCGTGGCCTGGCGATCATCGATGGCCCCAACAGCACCGACGAAGCGGCCATGGCGTATGCCAAGCACTTCGGCGCCAAGCGCGCCTACATGGTCGACCCGGGCATTCAGTACTGGGACAACGGCGCCAGCGCCACCGTCGATGCGCCGGCTTCGGCCTGGGTCGCGGGCCTGTTTGCCTGGACCGACAACGAGTACGGCTTCTGGGCCTCGCCGTCGAACAAGGAGTTTGTCGGCATCACCGGCACTGCGCGTGCCATCGAGTTCCTGGACGGCGATGAAACCTGCCGCGCCAACCTGCTGAACAACGCCAACATCACCACCATCATTCGTGATGAAGGTTTTCGCCTATGGGGCAACCGCACGCTGTCCAGCGATCCGAAGTGGGCCTTTGTCACCCGGGTACGGACCATGGACATCGTCATGGACGCGATCCTCTACGGCCACAAATGGGCAGTGGACCGCTCGATCACCGCGACCTACGTCAAGGACGTCACCGAGGGCCTGCAGGCGTTCATGCGTGATCTGAAGAACCAGGGCGCGATCATCAACTTCGAGGTCTACGCCGACACCGAACTCAACACCGCCAGCCAGCTGGAGCAGGGCAAGGTGTACTGGAACATCCGCTTCACCGACGTGCCACCGGCCGAAAACCCCAACTTCCGCGTCGAGGTCACCAACCAGTGGCTGACCGAAGTCCTCGAACACACCGCTTAAGGAGCAGCAGCAATGGCAATGATTCCCGAAACCCTGGCGAACATGAACCTGTTCGTCGATGGCATCAGCTTTCAAGGCGACGTGCCGAGCCTGACCCTGCCCAAGTTGACCCTCAAGACCGAGGAACATCGGGTCGGCGGCATGGATGTGCCCGTCGAGCTGGACATGGGCATGGAGAAGCAGGAAGCCGGCTTCACCACCACCGGTGTGCGCCGCGAGTCGCTGAAGATGTTCGGCCTGGCCGATGGCAGCGGTTTCAACGGCGTGTTCCGTGGCGCTTTCAAGGGCCTCAAGGGCAAGGTCACGCCGGTGATCGTGACCCTGCGCGGCTTGCTCAAGGAAGTCGACATGGGCGATTGGAAATCCGGCGACAAGGCCGAGGTCAAGCACAACGTGGCCCTGACCTACTACAAGCTGGAAGTCGATGGTCGCTTGATCTACGAGATCGATGCCCTGGGCATGAAGCGCGTGATCAACGGCGTCGACCAACTGGCCGCGCAACGTTCTGCCCTGGGCCTGTAAGGAAAAAACATGTCTCAAGCAATCGACAAGACCCCGTCCTGGATGACCCTGAGCAGCGACAGCGTGGTGCTGGCGCTGAGCAAACCGGTGGAGATGAATGGCGTGGTCTGCGACAAGGTCACCTTGCGCGCCCCTACCGTGCGTGATGTGCGTGCGGCCAACTCCGGAGCTGCCGGCGATGATGAACAGCGCGAACTGATGCTGTTTGCCAGCCTGGCGCAAATCAGTGCCAAGGATCTGGAGGGCATGGCGCTCAAGGACTATCAGCGCCTGCAGGCCGGCTATTTTCGCCTGGTGCAAGACGACGAGCTTTGACCCTGCGGTGATGAAGATGGCGGCGAAGCGGCTCGCCAGCGAGCTGCATTTCGCCGCCGAGGAAATCATGACCATGAGGTTTTCCGACATGGTCTGGTGGCTCACGGATTGAGCCCGTCACCCAAGGAGCAGGAGAAGCAGATGGCGAACAAGCTGGAATCAGGGCTGGTGGTGGGTACCGCCCTCAGTTCGACGTGGGACGCCGCCTTCAAGACGGTGGAAGGCCGGATCAAGCAACTGGAGCAGCAGGGCAGCAAGGCCAGGGTACTGGAAAAGACCATTGGCCAGACCCTGCGCCTGCAGGATGAATGGAAAAAGGCCCATGACACCGGTGCTGCTTCTGCCGCCGGGCTGTTGCGCCGGTTGGAACAGAGCCGTGATGGCCTGCGCCAGCAAGGTGTGCAGGTACATAAACTGCGTCAGGAATATCAGGCGCTGGGTAAGGTGGCCCGGGGCTCCGCTCTGCAGGCCCGGGGGCACCAGCAGATCGACCAGGGCAAGGCCGACTTCAAGGCGGCGTATGGCTTGGCCAAGGACGGGGTCGGCAAGCTGGCCATTCCGGTCAAGATCAATGCCGACTATCAGGCGCTGATCCGTGACATCGCTATCAAGGCCGGTGTGGCCAATCAACCTCAGGAAGCGCAGCTGAGCCGCAGCGTCGTTCAGACTTCACGGAATACGGGAATGGCCCGCAACGAGGTGGCGGCTCTGGTGGGGCAGATGACTGCCAAGGGCATGTCGCTGGACAAGGCGCAAGGTTACGCGGGGCTTGCGGCCAGGTTCGCGGTGGGGCAGGGCGCGGGTATCGAAGATACGTCGAACCTGATGCGGGCCCTTGAGCTGAAGGCCGGGATCAGCGACCCCAAGGTCATGGAGCAGGCCCTGGAGGCCATCGCCCTGCAGGGGCAGGCGGGCAACTTCGAGGCTACCGACATGGCGCGCTTGCTCCCGGCGCTGCTCGAGAGCGCGAGCGGGGAGGGGCTCACCGGCATGGATGCGGTGAGCCAGCTGGGCTCGATGCTGCAAGTGCAGATGAACACCGCGGGCGGTGCTGATCAGGCCGCCGGTCAACTGCAGAACTGGATCGAGAAAATCGGTTCCAGTGAGGCGGTCAAGGCTTACGAAGATGCCGGCATTGATTATCAGGCGTCGCTGAACACCGGTATCCAGAAGGGTATGTCGAGCCTGGAGGCGAGCTTTGCCCTGGCCATGCGCTATGTCAGGGCCATCGACCCGGCCAAGGCCGCGAAGATGGCCGAGGCCCAGGCGCAGATCAGCAAGGAAACCGATCCGGCGAAGGCCAAGTCCATGCTTGAGGCTCTGGAAGAGTCCCTGCGTACCGGTGACCTGTTCACCGATATGCAGATCAAGGCGGCCTTGCTGGCTCACACCCAGGGCCGGCAGCAATACGAGCAACTGAAGAAGGACTCGTTGAGTGCTTCGGGGGTTATCGACAAGAACCTGGCCGAGCGTCGGCAAGCCTCCGCCCAGCTGTGGAAGGAAACCGCGCAGGCGGTCGACGGTGGCATGCTTGCCGTGGGGAAGGCCCTGCAACCGGCCACGGATCTGGTGGCCCAAAGCATCACGCTGGTGGTCGGCAAGCTGACCGAACTGGCGGAGAAGGCACCCTCATTGGTACTGGGGGTGACTGCCCTGGGCGCCGCTTATGTCGCGGTGAAAAAGCTGATGGCTGTCTACACCATTGGCAAGGGCCTGCTGAATGTCGCTCGAGGTTCACTGCAGGTTGGCCGCAAAATGGCGAAGCGCTCCTCTGGTGGCACTGCGAGCGGTATCGACTGTTGTGCGCCCATGCTCGATTGCGGCCCGGACAAAAAACGCCGCAAGGGCCGTGGCGGGCGCAAGACGCCCAGGCGCGAGCCTCGTTCGAGGGGCATGGGCAGCAAAGGCTTCAAGAGCCCTTTGACGCCCAGCGGCCTGGAGAGAGTGGCCAGAGGGGCTGCCACCTCTGGTGCCGTAATGAAAGGCGCCGGTTCCCTGGCCAAGGGAGTCGCGCCGTTGCTCAAGGGCGGTGCGATCCTTTCGGTGCTCGGTGCAGGCTTCCAGGTGGCGGACACTTACCTGAATGCCCAGACCCAGGATGAAAAAGCCGAAGGCTACGGCGAGGCGGCGGGCAATCTTGCTGGCGCCGCCGCGGGTGCAGCAGCAGGGGCGGCCATTGGCTCCGTGGTGCCGGTGATCGGCACGGTGATTGGCGGGCTGGTGGGCGGCGCCCTGGGGGCCTGGGGCGGTTCGGCCGCCGGTGGCGCCTTGGGTAAAAAGCTGTTCGGCTCCGACGAGTCGCTCAAGCACTTGCCCGCCGCCGGTCCGCTGATGATGCGCAACGCTGGACAGAACATCCCGCCGGTCATGGGCGATATCGCCAAATCCTTCCAGAAAGGCCAGACGCCCCCGCTGATGGGGCAGGCGGCGCGCTCGATGCTCAGCCCATCGTCGTCTGCTGCGGCGCCGGCCACGATCACCGCGCCGGAGTCGCTCAAACCCCAGGTACCTCCAGTCATCGAGCAACAGTTCAGCTTCGCGCCCTACTTGTCGATCTCGGTCCAGGGTGATGTGCGCGACCCCGCGCAACTGGCCCGGGAACTGGAACCCCACCTGCGCTGGCAGTTCGACGAGTTCAGCCGCCAGGCTGCCGCTCGCCAGCTGTTCGACGCCGCACACGTTTAAGGAGATCGCATGGCTTACATGGAGCAGCTGCAATCGGGGCTGGGTTCCCTGGTGGCGGCAGCGGAAGCGGGGCGGCGCAGTGCTGATGAAATGCTCGGGCCCATGAACGGCGCCATCAGCGACATCAGCGGCGCCGCCCTGGAGCTTGAAAGCCTGCCCGTTGTCGGGCCGGAGCTGGGCGCCAAACTGCAACGCACGATGCGCAGTATCGGTGCGGCGCAGTCGGTGGTGGGGGAAGTCGCGGCCAAGTACAGCCAGGCAGTGACCGTGGCCGGGCAGATGCAGCAGCGTCTTGGCGCCCTGCAGGAACAGGTGGCCAAGGCCGGCGCGGCAATCAATCGGATCGGCGGGCAGATCAGTCCTTCCCTGGGCAACATCTTCCCGACCGCCGCATTTGCCGAACAGACCACTCCGGCGGCCGAGGCGGTGAAGCCCTTCGCGCACCTGTTGATCCTGCAACCGCTCGGGGCGGGCGCCCAGCCTTACTACTTCAACGTCGATACCGCAGCCTTCGAGGCGCTGCGCCGGCAGAGCGGATTCCGCTGGGCCGGTCAGGAGCGCTTGAGCCGCAGTGTCGCCCAGCAGGCGGTGGGCCAGGGTGAAGAGCGGATCTCTCTCAAAGGCACGGTGTTTCCCGGGTTCAAGGGCGGCCTGGGGCAGTTGCAGACCTTGCGCAGCATCGGGCGGCGCTTGCAGCCGCTGAGCCTGACCACCGGCTACGGCGAAGTGCTGGGCACCTGGTGCCTGACCAGCATCGAGGAAGATCAGAGCCACCTGCTGGCCGGCGGTATCCCGCGCAAACAAGGTTTTTCATTGGAGTTCGTAAGCTATGGCGACGACTTGCAGAACGTCTGACGGGGATCTGCTCGATACCTTGTGTTACCAGTATTACGGCCACCTCAACGGCTGTGTCGAAGCGGTGCTGGACGCCAACCAGGGGTTGGCCGACGAGGTACAGCCGTTTCGCGCCGGGCTGCTGATCCGGCTGCCGGAGCTACCGGCCCGGGCCGAGGCCAGGGTCCAGCTATGGGATTGAGCCCCAACCCCTTTACCCAACCCCGTCGAGCACGGGGTTGGCTTTTTCTGGAGTACGGCACATGACCCCAGCGTTTCGCATCGTCGCCGATGGCCGGGACATCACCGCGCAGATCAACGACCGCTTGCTGAGCCTGCGCACCACGGACAAGCCCGGCCTGGAGTCGGATGAATTCGAGCTGCGCATCGATGACCGCGACGGCGCCGTGGCGCTGCCCCGGCGCGGCGCGAGCATTGAAGTGTTCCTCGGTTACGCCGGCCAGGAGCTGACTCGCCTGGGGCGCTACACCGTGGACGAAGTGGTGGTGAACGGGCCGCCCGATACGCTCGAGATCCGTGGCAAGGCCAGCGACATGCGCGGCAGTGGCAAGACCACCCGCAGCGGCAGTTGGGAGAACGTTGCGCTGCAGCTCATCGTCCGTGACCTGGCGGCGCGCAATGGATGGCAGCCGGTCTGCCCGCTCGCCATCAAGGTGCCGCGCATCGATCAGCTCAACGAGTCGGATTTCAACTTCATCACCCGCCTGGCCCGGCAATACGACTGCACCGCCAAGGTGGCCGAAGGCAAGCTGCTGGTGTTGCCCCGCCAGGCCGGACAGAGCGCCAGCGGCAAGGCCCTGGGGGTTGTCACCCTCGGGAGTGGCGATGTCAGCCGCTACCAGTTCCGCCTGAGTGACGGCAGCACCCACAAGGCAGTGCAGACCCGGCACCAGGACCCCAGGAGCGGAAAGCTGCGGGTCATCGACCTGGGGAACGATGGCTCGCCGGATGATTCGCCCGCCGTGCACACCGACCGCCACCTCTACCCGAACCAGTCTGCCGCCGAGCAGGCCGCCAAGGCGCGCCTGGCGGCCTTCAACCGCAGCACCGCCAGCCTGCGCCTGGACCTTGCGGGGCGCACCGATCTGTTCGCCGAGCGAATGATCAATGCCCAGGGCTTCAAGGCCGGGCTCGACGGTGACTATCTGGTGGACTCGGTCGAGCAGTTGTTCACCCAGGCCGGATGGACGACCACGGTCCAGTGCAACGGCGGCAAGCAAGGCAAGGCCAAGGCCAAGGGCAAGCCGCCCCAGGCCCGCAAACCCCTCAGGGTCGAGCAGCTTTGAGCCTTGATCACATTTCCCACTGACGAGGCAACCCGCCCACAGGAGTATTCATGAAACCAGGCATCACCCTGGCGATCCGGCATTTTCTCCGGACCTTGATCGTCGGCTGCAGCTTGCTGCTGGCCGCTGCCGCCCATGCGGCACCCTTTGTCCTGGCCTATACCGACGGCCAGGTCGAAGCGTCCTACAGCAATCTGCAGGCGTTCCACCGCAACCTGTCCGCCGTCGGCCTGGGCAGCACCTACGGCCTGACCGTCACCGGCAAGCTGCATCAGGACGGCATGAACGAAACCACGCAGAACATCATCCGCTTTGCCAAGAGCCAATCCCTGCCGCTGTACCCGACTGTTTCCGACTACAACGAAGACATCGGCGCCTTCGACCCGGCTATTTCCCACTCCATCCTCAACGACCGGGCGTTGAGCGCCGGCACCGTCAAGCAGTTGGTCAAGCTGGCCAAAGAGGGCGGATTCGCCGGCATCAACCTGGACTTCGAGAAGGTCGAACCCAGGAATCGCGCCGCGTTTTGCGCCTTCGTCAAGACCCTGGGCAACGCCCTGCATGCCGGCAACAAGAAGCTGATCATCAGCATCCCGCCCAAGCTCAGCGACACCGAGCCTGAGTACCTGCAGGGCTACGACTACAAGGCCCTGGGCGCGGCGGTGGACTACTTCCAGGTGATGACCTACGACCAGGTCGGGCCGGGCTGGAGCAGCGGCGGCTTTCACAATGAAGCCTGGCCCGGCCCCGAATCGGGCTTCGACTGGCAGCAGGCGCTGCTCAGTTACGCCGTTTCCCGAGTCCCGGCGAGCAAGGTCCTGGCGGGGCTGCCCGCATACGGCCAGGACTACAGCATCGGCAACCGGGTGCACTGGTCGGCCTATCAGGAAATCATTACCGAGCACCGGGCAGCCACTCACCGGGATGCCGCTTCTGCGACGCCTTATGCCACCTGGGGCCCGGTCAAGAGCTTCGCCGATGGCGTGGAATGGACCCCGGAACGAGCGCAACCCGTGCTCTGGTACGACGATGCCGCCAGCGTCAAGACCAAGACCGCCCTGGTGACCAGGTTGGGCCTGGGCGGCACCAGCGTCTGGGCCATGGGCTATGAAAATGCCGGGTTCTGGACCGCGCTGCAGTCAGGGCTCAAGGCCAGCAATGAGCTCTTGCCGACCGGGCGGGAGTGACTGGCCGGATGGGCTCTGGAGCTGGCTGCCACAGATTTTGCAGCACGCCTGGGGCCGTGATTCCAGGGCGCTTTTGCGAAACCCGTCTCGACGGGTTTTTTCATGCCCGGCAGAAACAAGCCTCACCGCAGCCTCATCCCGTTCCAGGAGCCTTGTCATGAAACTCACGGCTGTTCTCGATCAGCTACAAGCACAGTGCCCGAGCTTTACCGGGCGCATCATTGTCGGCACCCATGCCGATTCTGCTTCAGGCGTTGGTGCGCCAATGCCAGTCGCCTATCTGGCGCCCAGCAACGATCTGGCCAGTGCCAGCGCCGGGCAGAACATCATTCGCCAGACCATCCGCGACCGCTTCGAGGTGGTCCTGGCGCTTGGCGCCGCCGAGCCTGCAAAAGCGCTGAATCCGCTGCACGACCTGCGCGCCGAACTCTGGCGCGCCCTGGTCGGTTTCAAACCCGGCGCCGAGTACAACCCGATCCAATACGACGGCGGTGAACTGGTGTCGTTCGACGCCACCCGCCTGCTCTACCGCCTGCGCTTTTTCGCCGAGTTCCAGCTGGGGCGCAACCTGTCCGGCCAGCCGGCGGAAACCTGGCATGAACGTGAACTCGACGGCTTGCCGTCCTTTACCGGGGTCACGGTGCGGGTCGATGCCATCGATCCGGCGGACCCCAATCTGCAACGCCCAGGGCCCGATGGGCGCCTGGAGCTGACTTTTTCAGGAGAGCTGAAGCAATGAGCAAACGCATCACCGTGCTGCCGGTCGCCGGCCGCGCCGTACCGGACCCGGAAGCGGGCGATCTGCTGCCCGCTTCCGGCCGTGAAGTGTCGGACAGCGCCTGGTGGCGCCGGCGTCTGGCCGATGGCGATATCACTAGCAAAGCCGTGAAAGCGGCGAAATCTCAAGGAGCCAAATAATGGCGATCGGTTTCAGCAATATCCCGGCGGACATCCGTGTGCCGCTGTTCTACGCCGAGATGGACAATTCGGCGGCCAATAGCGCGTCCTCGGCCATGCGTCGTCTGATCGTCGCCCAGGTCAACGACAACCAGGCCGGCGACGATCTCGGCAAACTGGTGCTGGTGTCCAGCGTGGCCCTGGCCAGGAGCATCGGCGGCCAGGGCTCGATGCTCGCTTCGATGTACGAAACCTGGCGCAAGACCGACCCGGTGGGCGAGATCTGGTGCCTGCCGCTGCACAGCACCGAGGGCAGCGTGGCCAAGGCCGAGCTGAAGATCAGCGGTAGCGCCAGCGCCGCCGGCCTGCTCAACCTGTACGTCGGTGGGGTGCGGGTGCAAGCCTCTATCGTCAGCGGCGCCAGTGCCGCACAAGCGGCCAGCGCCCTGGCCTTGAAGGTCAACGCTGCAGTAGATCTGCCGGTGACCGCCACCGCGGCCGAGGGCACTGTGACCCTGAACGCCAAGTGGACTGGCGATAGCGGCAACGACATCAGCCTGCAACTCAATCGCCTGGGCAAGAGCAATGGCGAAGAAACCCCGGCCGGCCTGACCCTGGTGCTGGGCAAGATGGCCGGCGGCACCGGCGTGCCGGATCAGGTCGCGGCGCTGGCCGCCCTGGGCGACGAGCCGTTCGAGTTTATCTGCATGCCCTGGACCGACACCGCCAGCCTCAATGCCTGGCAAGCGGTGATGGACGACAACACCGGCCGCTGGTCCTGGGCCAAGCAGCTGTTCGGCCATGTCTACAGCGCCAAGCGCGGCACCGTCGGCACCCTGGTAGCGGCCGGCCAGGCACGCAACGACCAGCACATCACCATCCAGGCCCTGGAAACCGGCGTGCCGCAACCGGTGTGGGTCCAGGCCGCCGCCCTGGCGGCGCGGACTTCGGTGTTCATCTCCGCCGATGCCAGCCGCCCGACCCAGAGCGGCAGCCTGCCGGGCGTCGACCCGGCGCCGGCCAGCGAGCGCTTCACCCTCACCGAGCGCCAGTCGCTGCTGAGCTACGGCATCGCCACCGCCTACTACGAAGGCGGCTACATGCGTATTCAGCGGGCGATCACCACCTACCAGAAGAACGCCTACGGCCAGGCCGACAACTCCTACCTGGACAGCGAAACCATGCACCAGTCGGCGTTCATCGTGCGCCGCCTGCAAAGCGTGATCACCAGCAAATACGGGCGCCACAAGCTGGCTGCCGACGGCACTCGTTTCGGCGCCGGCCAGCCGATCGTTACCCCGAGCACCATTCGCGGTGAGCTGATTGCCCAGTACGCCAAGCTGGAGCTGGAGGGCCATGTGGAGAACGCCGAGCTGTTCGCCGAGCACCTGATCGTCGAACGCGATGTGCAGGACCCGAGCCGGGTCAACGTGCTGTTTCCGCCGGACTACATCAACGGCCTGCGGGTATTCGCGCTGCTCAACCAATTCCGCCTGCAGTACGACGCGGCGGCCTGAGCCGGACCTGCATCGCTGCGCTTTTTCAGCCCGCCTTGAGCGGGCTTATTTTTTGGGAGAAACAACATGGGTCAACTGATAGCGGGCACCTGCTACGTCAAAGTGGACGGCGCTCAACTGACCATCAGCGGCGGCTGCGAAGCACCACTGATGGCCGTCAAGCGGGAAACCGTGGTTCCGGGCTTCTACAAGGAAACCGACCTCACGCCGTCGTTCAAAGTCACCGCGCTGCACACCCCGGACTTTCCGCTCAAGCAACTGATCGAAGGCGTCGACATGACCGTCACCTGCGAGTTCGCCAACGGCAAGGTCTACGTACTGGCCGGTGCCTACCTGGTGGACGAGCCTATTGCCAAGGGCGACGACGCCAGCATCGAGCTGAACTTCGAAGGGCAGAAGGGGACCTGGCAATGAGCAACACGGTGAAGCTGCAGGTGCCCATCGAGGCCCACGGCGAGCCCCTGGCCGAACTCAGCCTGCGCCGCCCGACGGTGCAGGAAGTGCGAGCGATCAAGGCGCTGCCGTACAAGATCGACAAGAGCGAAGAGGTCAGCCTCGACATGGACGTCGCGGCCAAATACATCGCGGTCTGCGCCGGCATTCCACCGTCCTCGGTGAACCAGCTCGACCTGGTGGACCTCAACGCCCTGAGCTGGGCGGTGGCGAGTTTTTTCATGAGTGCGGCATCGCAGCCATCGCCGACCTGATCGCTGTCGCCTATGACCTGGCCTGGTTCTGGAAGGTCGACCCCGAACAGATGATGGCCAGGCCACTGGATGTGCTCCGCGAATCCCTGGAGCACGCGCAACGGATCAATGCGATGCAGCAGGTGCAGTGATGGCAGACACACAAACCGTAGAGAAGAAGTCGGTGCTGTTGACCGGCATAGACCAACTGTCACCCAAACTCGTCGCCCTTCAAGGCAAGGTCGACTCGTTCAAGAAAAACCTTGAGCAGACCGGGCTGGGCAAGCTGGATATCAGCGGGCTGTTCAAGGGCGGCAGCCTGATCACCCCGTTTCTGGACGGGATCAAGGCCTGCGATGCGTTCAAGGGCAAGCTGGCCGAAGTCGGCGACTCCAGCGCGCCGGCTGATGCGGCCAAAGACATGAATGTATTCAGTCAGTCGATGGTCAAGGTGTCCTCGGCCATTGATGCCGCCCTGGCGCCGGCGGTGGGGGCGCTGGTGGTCGGTCTGGAGCCCATGCTCAACAGTGTGGGGACGCTGCTCGACGACAACCCCAAGCTGGTTGAGGGGCTGGCGATGGGCGCCATTGCCTTCTCGGCGATGCAAACCGCCGTGACCGGGGCGACCCAGGTGCTCGATCTGATGGGCACGGTGGCCAAGGCCAACCCGGTGATGTTGATTGCCATGGGCATTGCACTGGCCGCCGGGGTGATCATTGCCAACTGGACGCCGATCTCGGCCTTTTTCGTCAGCCTCTGGGAAGGTGTGCAGAGCTTCGCGGCTCAGGCGATGGAGGTGCTCAGTACTCTGTTTGGCTGGACGCCCCTGGGCATGCTGATTGGCAACTGGGGGGCGATCACGGCGTTCTTTGCCGGGCTCTGGGACAGTATCCAGGTGATGACGGCTTCGATCGTCGGCTTCCTCAAGGAGGTGTTCTCCTGGTCGCCTCTGGGACTGATCATCGATAACTGGGCTGGGTTGACGGGGTTATTCGCCTCTATCTGGGAATCCCTCAAGGCCTTGACAGTGCCGGCGATGGCCTTTCTAAAAGGCCTGTTCGACTGGGTGCCGATGGACATGATCTCCAGGAGCTGGGGGGCAGTCACCGGCTTCTTCGCGTCGATCTGGGCGGGGCTGCAACCGGGTATCGACGGGGTCAAGAAAGTCCTGCACACCCTGTTCGACTTTTCCCCGCTGGTGATCCTCTACAACAACTGGGGTGCGGTCACGGGCTTCTTCGGTTCGATCTGGGCCGAGTTGCAACCGGGTATCGACTCGATCAGGAAGGCCATCGAGGCCCTGTTCGACTGGTCGCCGATGGAGCTGATCATGAGCAACTGGGCGCCCATCGCCGATTGGTTTTCCGGGCTGTGGAGCCAGCTTCAAGCGCTGATGGTGCCGATCAAGGAGCTGTTCGAGGGCGGCTTCGGAGGGTTGATTGCCACTGTCACCGGCAAGGTCGAAGGCTTTACCGAGGCGCAAAAGCAGATCAACGCCGAGGGTAAAGGCGGGCTGGCATCACCCTTTGCCGCAACCCGGGGCGGCTCGCTGACCCAGGGCTCCAGTGCGCTGATCCAGCAGAACGCCGCGAACAACCGCACCCAACTCGAAGGCGGGTTGACCGTGCGCTTCGAAAACGCCCCGGCTGGCCTGCGCGCCGAACAGGCCACGACCAATCAACCGGGTTTGAACATCGCTTCGACCCTGGGCTATCGCTCACTTTCCCTAGGAGGTTCCCATGGCGGATAACTGGCGTGATCGTTTGTTGCCCGCATCCTTTCGCGGCGTGCCCTTCTGGGTCGACCAGGCGAAAACCCCGGTGGGGCAAAAAGGCCAGTTGCATGAGTACCCGCAGCGCGACCAACCGTTTTTCGAGGGCCTTGGCCAGCAGGCGAAAGTCCATGACCTGACGGCCTTCATCGTCGGCGCCGATTGCCTGGAGCAGCGCGACAGGCTGCTCAAGGCCCTGGAGGAGGGCAGCGGCGAGCTGGTGCATCCGTGGCTTGGACGGATGCAGGTCAAGGTCGGCGAGTGCGAGATGACCCAGAGCCGCCAGGATGGTGGCCTGGTGACCTTCAGCCTGAAGTTCTACCCGGACCAGCCGCTGCGCTTTCCTTCGGCGGTGGTCAATACCCAGCAGCAGGTACTGGTGGCCAGCGATACCTTGCTGGGCTCGGCGGTGCTGCGGTTCGAGTTCGCCACCAACCTGATCAAGCAGGCGCGGATCGGCGTGGATTCGCTGCGCAAGGGATTGACTGAGGTGTACGCGGTCATCGAACACGAGTTCAAGCCGCTGATCGAGTTCTATGGCGACCTCAACACCCTGGTCAAGGCGGTCAAGGAAATACCCAAGGAGCTGAGCACGGAGTTCAAGGGGTTGCTGGAGGATGTACGCGGGCTCAAGGATTTTGCCCGCACCGGCTATCGGCAGATGCTCGCCGATATTTCCCAGCAGGTGGAGGCGGCCAGGCGCATCGATGCGCCCAAGCTGACCACCGGCAAGGACACCACCGCGGCGGCCGAGGCGGTAGCGAACCTGGTCCAGGATGCGTTGCTGGTGCAGATCGCCCGGTTGGTATCGGCCTTGCCGGTGGCCACCCCGGTGGTCAAGCTCAAGAGCACGCCGCCCCTGGCGCAGCAGGCCAGCCAGCCGGTGCAGCGCCTGGAGGTGCCGGTGGCCGACGATGTACTGGCCCTGCGTGACCAGCTCAACGAAGTGATCTGGCAAGCCGCGCTCAAGGCCGACCCGATGCATTACCAGGCGCTCAACACCCTGCGCCAGCAACTGCAGGGCCATTTCAATGCAGTGGCTTCGTCCGGGGTACGGCTGGTCAGTCTCAGCCCCAAAAGCAGCATGCCGGCGCTGGTCCTGGCTTATGAGCGGTTTGCCGATGCGACGCGGGTCGGTGAAGTGGTACAGCGCAACCGGGTGGCCCATCCGGGCTTCCTGCCGCCGGCCGATCTGCAGATTGCGCGGGAGTGACCCATGGACGAACTGGCAAATATCGTCACCCTGACGGTGGACGGGCTGGACTACAGCGGCTGGAAAAGCGTGGAGATCACGGCAGACCTGGAGCGCCAGTTCCGCACCTTCAGCCTCAACATCACCTGGCAATGGCCGGGGCAGGATGGGCAGGTGCGGATCCGCCCGGGCGCTCGCTGCCAGGTGCGCATCGGCTGCGACCTGGTGCTCACCGGGCATGTCTACAAGGCGCCGGTCAGTTATGACGGCAGGCAGATCAGCCTGAGCATCCAGGGCAGCTCCCTGACCCAGGATCTGGTGGATTGCGCGGCCATCAACCGGCCGAGCCAGTGGCGCCAGCAGGATGTGCTGAGCATCGTCCGCGCCCTGGCCGGCTCTTACGGGGTGGGAGTGCGCAGCGAGATTGCACCCACCAGCAAGTTGCACACCCACAGCATCGTGCCGGGGGAGACGGTGTTTGCCTCCATCGACCGCTTGTTGACCTTGTACCGGGTGTTCTCCACCGATGACGCCGACGGCTACCTGCTGCTGGCGGCACCGGGCAGCGGCGGGCGCGCCAGCGATGCCCTGGAGCTGGGCAAGAACATTCTTTCGGCCAATGCAGCGATGGATTTTTCCGCGGTGTTTTCCGAGTACCGGGTGATCGGCCAGCACAAGGGCAGCGACCAGAGCAGCGGTGTCGCGGTCTGCGAGGTGTCTGGCCAGGCCAGCGATGCCCGGGCTTCGCGCAAACGGGTGACGGTGATCAACGAGGCGGCGCAACTGAGTGCGGAACTGGCTCAGCAGCGGGCTGACTGGGAGTGCGGCACCCGCACCGGCAAGGCGCTGACCACTACCTATCAGGTGCAGGGCTGGCGCCAGAGCAATGGTGATTTGTGGCGACACAACACGTTGGTGAGGGTCATCGACCCGGTGCTGGGTTTCGACCAGGACATGCTGATCTCCAAGGTCACCTGGTCGCTGTCCGACCAGGGCTCCATCACCACCTTGCAGGTGGCGCCGCCGCAGACCTTCGATGCCAACCCGACACCCGCAAAAAACTGAAACCTGCGCCCAACCGCAGGAGCCGGCTGGCCGGCGAAGGCACCCGGCACGAAACCGCGCAATCCCTGTTCGCCGGCAAGCCGGCTCTTCTCCCCCCAAGGAACCCAGCATGAGCCTACTGACACGCCTGTTGGCGCGGGGCACCGTGGTGCTCGCCCATTCGGCCAACAAATTGCAATCGCTGCAAATGCGCCTCACCGCCGGCGAGGTCAACGACGACATGGAGCATTTCGAGCCTTACGGTTTTACCAGCAACCCCCTGGCCGGCGCCGAGGGCATCGCCACCTTCCTCGGCGGCGATCGCTCCCATGGAGTGGTGCTGGTGGTGGCCGACCGGCGCTATCGCCTCAAGGCCCTGGCCGCCGGTGAAGTGGCGATCTACACCGACGAGGGCGACAAGATTCACTTCAAGCGCGGGCGGGTCATCGACATCGACACCGCCACCTTGAATATCCGCGCCAGCAGCGGCGTCATCATCGACAGCCCGACCCTGAGCATGAGCGGCAAGATCGTCTCCCAGGGCGATCAGGTCGCCGCCGGCATCAGCCAGATCAACCACGTCCACAGCGGCGTGCAACCCGGCCCGGGGCAGACCGGCGCGCCGGTGGGAGGTTAAGCATGTTCGCCACTTATGACCTGAAGAACGCCCTGACCCGGGCCGTGGAAATCAGCCTGTTCACCTGGCGCCGCGCCGCCGATGACGACGCCCTGGATGACGACCAGCGCTACGGCTGGTGGGGCGACAGTTTTCCCAGCGTGGCCGACGACCGTATCGGCTCGCGGCTGTGGCTGTTGCGCCGGGTCAAGCTGAGCCGGCAGACCCAGCTCGATGCCGAGTTCTATGCCCGCGAGGCCCTGCAGTGGCTGATCGACGATGGCCACTGCAACGCCGTGGAGATCATGACCGAGCGCCTCGATGCCCAGCGCCTGAACCTGCGCACGGTGCTGATCCTGGCCGACGGCGAGCGCCTGGACATCAACCCCATTCACAGTTGGCAGGTGACCTATGCCGTTTGAAACCCCTTCGCTGCCGGTGCTGATTCAGCGCACCCAAAGCGACCTGGCCAGCGATTCGCTGCGCCAGTCCGATGCCCAAGTGCTGGCCCGCACCCTGAGCGGTGCCGCCTTTGGCCTGTATGGCTACCTGGATTGGATCGCCGAGCAGATCCTTCCGGACAAGGCCGATGAGTCGACCCTGGAGCGCATAGCCGCGCTGCGCCTGAACCAGCCGCGCAAGGCTGCCCAGGCGGCCAGTGGCAGCGTCAGTTTCAACGCGGCAGCCGGCGCCGTGCTGGATCTCGGCACCCTGTTGCAAAGCAGCGACGGTCGCAGCTACACAGTGACCGCCGCGCGCACCACCAGCGCAGGCCTCAACAGCACCACGATCCAGGCCGTCGACGGCGGTACCCTGGGCAATGCCGATGCCGGCCTGGAGCTGACCGCGGTGCAGCCGGTGCAGGGCATCAGCAACTCGTTCACCGTCCTGGCCCCGGGCCTGAGCGGTGGCGTGGCCCGGGAAAGCCTCGAATCCCTGCGCTCGCGGGTGATCCGTTCCTATCGGATCATTCCCCATGGCGGCTCGGCGGACGACTACGAAACCTGGGCCATGGAGTGCCCGGGCATCACCCGTGCATGGTGCCGGCGCAATTACCTGGGGCCGGGCACCGTGGGCTTGTTCGTCATGCGTGACGACGACCTGCAGCCGATTCCCAATGCCGAGCAGCTGGCGCGGGTTCTGGCCTATATCGAGCCCTTGCGCCCGGTAACCGCCGAGGTGCATGTGCTGGCGCCAGTGATACAGCCGGTGATCTACCAGGTGCGCCTGACCCCCGACACCAGTGCGGTGCGGGCCGCGGTCGAGGACCAACTGCGCGACCTGCACAGCCGCGAGGCCGGCCTGGGAGAAACCCTGCTCTTGAGCCACATCCGCGAGGCCATCAGCAGCGCCACCGGTGAACAGGATCACCGCCTGCTGGCGCCGCTGGCCGATGTGCCGGCAAGCAGCAACCAACTGCTGGTATTTGGAGGTTGCCAATGGCTGCAATAAGAAGCGCCGCCCAGTACCAGGGCCAGCTGCGCAGCCTGCTGCCCAGCGGCCCGGCCTGGGACCCGGAACGGGTGCCGGAGCTTGAACGGGTGTTGCAGGGCATCTCCCAGGAGCTGGCGCGCATCGACGCCCGGGCCGTGGACCTGCAAAACGAAATGGACCCGGCCAGCGTCAGCGAACTGGTGACGGATTGGGAAAAGGTCATGGACCTGCCCGACCCCTGCCTGGGCCTGACCCCGCTGTTCGAAGACCGGCGCCTGGCCGTGCGCCGGCGTCTGTTGGCGGTGGGCAGCCAGCGTGCCGCCTACTTCGTCGAAATCGCCCGCAGCCAGGGCTATCCCAATGCCAGCGTCACTGAGCTGAGTACCCCGCGCATGGGCCGCTCACGCTTTGGTCACGCGCATTTCGGCACCTGGCGGGCGAACTTCATGTGGACCCTCAATACCGGCGGCCGCCTGCAACTGGGCCGGCGCTTCGGCGCCAGCTATTGGGGCGAACGTTTTGGCATGAACCCGGGCAGCGCCCTGGAGTGCCTTATCCATCGCAGTACACCGGCGCATACACAGGTGTACATCAACTATGACTAGAGAAGACAAGAACAAGTGGATTATCCGAAAAGTGTTCCCAGCGTAGGGCTGGTGAACGGGAAGTTTGTTGACGAGAACCCGGTGACCGGGCAAGTCGGCTCACTGATTTCCTCTGAGTGGGGAAACGCGGTTACCGACGAATTGCTCAACGTGATTCGTGCGGGAGGGGAAGAGCCGGCCGAGGCCGAGCATGACCAGTTGCTGGCGGCGATCAAGGCGATCGTGCGTGATTCGATACCGCCGGAGAAGATTCGTACTACCCTGGCCGAGTACGGGATCACCGATGCCTATACCAAGTCGGTGACCTATACCAAGGCGGAGATCGAGGCGCTGTTGAAGAACATGTCAGCCTTGCCGGTGGGGGCGATGGTGCCGTTTCCCAAGGGTACGGTGCCGGCCGGATTCCTGGAGGTGGATGGCAGTGTGCAGAGTGCTGCGACCTATCCGGACCTGGCGGCTTACCTGGGGACTGCGTTCAATACCGGAGGCGAGGGTGCGGGGAATTTCCGGTTGCCTGAGTCGCGGGGGGAGTTTCTGCGGGGTTGGGATCATGGGCGTGGGGTTGATGCTGGTCGGGTAATTGGTAGCGAACAGCAGGATGCGTTGCAGAACATCACAGGTGAATCATCAACGTTTCCCACAGGAAGCACCGCGCCGCTAAACAGTACTGGGGCGTTCAAAACGAATGCTCGATCCGGTGTACCTACTGGTATTGCTGGAGGCGGGGCGTGGAGTTCCGCATCCTTTGACTTTGATGCAAGCCGAGTGGCTAGAACTTCTACAGAAACCCGGCCTCGCAACCTGGCTGTTATGTGGTGCATCAAGGCCTGGAACGCCCCGATCAATCAGGGAAACATCGACATCGCTGCTCTCGCGGTTGATGTTCGTAATGCACAGAAAAACGCTGTTGTCGGGATTTGCAAAGGATTGAAGGCTTCGGCCTCCGGGCTCGGTTCAACTGTCAATGTGATGGCCGATCAACTGGTGGTTGGCAACGATCTCTCATTCAAGACAGTCAGTGACGTGAATCTCGTCATCAACGCTACGACTGTCGGCGCCAATGGACTCGACAGCGGGCTGCTGACCGGTTCCACCTGGTACAGCGTCTGGGTGATATGGGGAGGTACGGGTGTTGCAGGTTTACTCTCGCTCAGTGTGAAAACTCCAGTATTGCCTGCCGGTTACACCCACAAGGCCCGAGTCAGCTGGACGCGAACCGACTCCACGGCCAACAGGTTTCTACTGTCGTTTATCCAGGCGGGTAACAGCGTTCAATACAAGGTTGTGCCTGGCTCCAATGTGCCTAATCTGCCGGTCATGGCCTCCGGGGTTATCAGCCCGGCTGCAGATGTCGCCGTGTCTGCCTTTGTTCCACCAACGGCAGCAAAGATTTCACTCACTGCCGGTACCAACAATGGTTACGTTGGCTTTGCTCCAAGCAGTGCCTATACCGCGCAGGCGCTTATCTACTTGAATACCGCAGCGCTCAACGCTGCTCCCTTTGTTGGTGGTTTCAACCCTTCGTCGCCCGTACCTACTGCCAATGGACTGTTTTTGCTGGAAGGGCCAACGATTCGTTTTGGCTCTTATGCCGCGACAGGTGTTTTGCAATGTATTGGATGGGAGGACAACCTATGAATGGTTTTGCAGTTCGAGCCGATGGCCGGGGTTGCAGGGCAGTGGACAGTGTCGATCAACTGTTGGACGGGGAAATTTTTTCTGCTGAGTACCCGACGCTTGCGGTTGCCAGCGCTGACGTGTTGATGCTGATTGCCAATGAGCGATTCAAGCGCGAGGAGGCTGGCATCGTTGTTCAAGGCCTGGCTATTCAAACCGATCGTTCGAGTCAGGCGAAGCTCACTAGAGCCGCCGTCAGGGCGAGTCGAGATATCAGCTACCTGATTCATTGGAAACAGAAAAACGGCGCCTTTGTACAACTCGATGCGTATCAGGTGCAGGCCTGCGATAGCGCTGTCGATGCCTATGTTCAGGCCTGTTTTATCCGCGAGAGCGAGTTGGTCGCCGCGGTCAATGCCGGCGTGTATGAAGCCAGGATGCTGGAGACTGGTTGGCCGGCCATAGCTTTCAGCGCAGTGCCTGACTCCATTTAATAGTGGTGCTCTGACGTTTTAAGTTTTTACGAATAACCAGTTCAAAACCTCCTGATTCTCTGAACAGTGCCTAAAGGCATTGTTTCGGACTTCTCGTTTTCTAATGAGGAGCCCCATCTTTCTTACCCTTTGATAAATCCCGACGCCGATATCACCGGTTAGTTGTCGGTGGCGACTTTGTTCGCCATCGACATTACCGGGGATGGCGCCCGGGCGAGTTGATGAGCACAGCACATTGAGATCGTTCCAGGTCCTGGCCTGGAGTCTCTGATTTATTGCCACGCGCCGAGCTTGAGCCGGCGCGTTTCAATTACAACTAGAGGACAGACGAGTGGATTATCCAAAGAGTGTGCCCAGTGTCGGGCTGGTAAATGGGAAGTTTGTCGATGAAAACCCGGTCACGGGGCAAGTGGGTTCACTGATTTCTTCCGATTGGGGTAATGCAGTGACCGACGAATTGCTCAACGTGATTCGTGCGGGAGGGGAAGAGCCGGCCGAGGCCGAGCATGACCAGTTGCTGGCGGCGATCAAGGCGATCGTGCGTGATTCGATCCCACCGGAGAAGATCCGCACCACCCTGGCCGAGTACGGGATCACCGATGCCTATACCAAGTCGGTGACCTATACCAAGGCGGAGATCGAGGCGCTGTTGAAGAACATGTCGGCCTTGCCGGTGGGGGCGATGGTGCCGTTTCCCAAGGGCACGGTGCCGGCCGGATTCCTGGAGGTGGATGGCAGTGTGCAGAGTGCTGCGACCTATCCGGATCTGGCGGCTTATCTGGGGACTATGTTCAATACCGGGGGTGAGGGGGCGGGTAACTTCCGCTTGCCTGAGTCGCGAGGCGAGTTTTTGCGGGGTTGGGATCATGGGCGGGGGGTGGATGCTGGGCGGGCGGTAGGCAGCTGGCAGGCCGATGAGTTCAAGAGTCATACACACTCAGTGAAGGACAGCTCGAGTGCTGGAAATGTGTTTGATTCTTGGGTTTATGGTGATACTGGAAATGGAGTCACCGACGACGAAAATCTAAAAACCAATCCAACAGGCGGAATTGAAACCCGCCCTCGCAACCTGGCGGTTATGTGGTGCATTAAGGCCTGGAACGCTCCCATCAACCAGGGGAATATCGACATTTCCGGTCTGGCTGCAAACGTTTCAGCGTTAGAGGCCCGACCTCGGGGCTTGGGTGATGGACAGGCCTGGCAGAATGTTACGGCCAGTCGCGTTTCAGGCACTGTCTACACCAATACTACGGGGCGCCCGATTCAAGTTCAGGCATCTATTACGACCGGAGCGGTTACTGCAACTTGCGGTGGTGTGGCCGTGGCAACTTCCGCCTATCACGCATCGTTCGTGGTGCCGGTCGGAGCAACTTACTCAGTAACTTTTGGTAGTCCAGTCAATCCAGTTTGGTCGGAGTTACGTGCATGAAGTATTTCCATAATCCCGAGACAAACCGTGTCCATGCTTACGATGACGATGCTCCCGCGCATTTCATATCCAGCCAGTTGATCCCGATGTCCGAAGAGGAAGTTCGGCTCCACATAGAAAGCGCGACGGCGCCGTCACCTGTATCGGTAGGAGAGCGTGTCTGGCGTGATTCAGCACTGGATTCGGTGAGGTGGTTGCGTGAGCGGCACCGTGATCAGTTGGAGATCGAAGTACCTACAACGCTTGCCAGTGCACAGTTCAAGCAACTGCTTGTGTACATGCAGGCCTTGCGTGACTGGCCGCAATCGCCGCACTTCCCCGATTCTCAGTACCGCCCTGTCGCGCCATCCTGGGTTACTGAACAAACTGAATAAACGCCCCGTACCGCCGGGGCGTTTTCTTATCCGACCTGCAAACACTGACCATGCCAATAACCGAAGAACAACTGCTGCAAATCATGCCTAACGCCCGCCGCCAAGCGGGCGTTTTTGTTTCTCCACTCAACACCGCCATGGCCAAGCGGCAGATCGATACGCCGAAGCGCCAGGCGGCCTTTCTGGCTCAGATCGGACACGAATCCGGGCAGCTGCAATACGTACGCGAACTGGGCAGTGATCAATACCTGAGCAAGTACGACACGGGCCCTCTCGCCGCGCGCCTGGGCAATACCCCCGAGGCGGATGGCGACGGCCAGCGGTATCGCGGGCGCGGGCTGATCCAGATCACCGGGCGCAGCAACTATCACCAGTGCAGCCTCGGGCTGTTTGGCGATGAGCGCCTGCTGGAGTTGCCGGAGCTGCTGGAGCAAGCGCAATGGGCCGCCGAGTCGGCGGCCTGGTTCTGGGAGCGCGGTGGGCTCAATGCCCTGGCTGATCGCGATGAGTTCAACAGCATTACCCGGCGGATCAATGGGGGCCTGAATGGCTTGCAGGACCGCCTGCAACTCTGGGCCAGGGCGCGGGCGGTGCTGTGTTCGCCGGTGGTGTGAGGGCTGCCGTCTGAAGGTCCTGCGGACCTTTTCGCAGCCTGCGGCAGCGGCTACAGGTTTTTTTGGCAGGCTGGGTGACTCATTTCCTGCCCGCCTCAGGAGGGCTGATGAATATCCGTGGCTGGCTGGCCATCGCTGTGGCGGCCGGGTTGCTTTATGCACTCGGCTACGTCAGCGGTGCCGGCAGTGAGCGCAGTAACAACCAACGCCTCGATGAGGCTCGTCTCAAACAATCCTTTGAACAAGGCCGGGCCCTGGGCACGGTCAGGGAAAAGGTGGTGGTCGAGTACGTCGACCGTATCGTCAAGGTCTATCAGGCGGGCGCCACCATCACCAAGGAGGTTCCTGTCTATGTTTCGAAAGCGGCTGATAGATCCTGCGTTGTGCCTGCTGGTTTTGTCCGGGTGCACGACGCCGGCGCCGCCAACCTGCCCGTGGCCGGAGGCCCCAGCGTCACTGATGGCGCCGCCTCGGGCCTTGCACTCTCTACCGTCGCCGCCAGCGTCGTCGACAACTACAGCGAATGCCACGCCAATGCCGAGCAATTGAAGGCGTTGCAGCGGTGGGTGCGCGAATCCCAGGCTGTGCTGGGGGGCGCTTCGACAGCCGAGCAACGGCACTGAGAGTAAAGGGACACAACGTTGCCCATAAGTACGGGGTAACAGTCAGGACACCATCAAACGGATGTGCCGATGCTAAAAGAGTGCAGATGCGGTCATTGCAAAAGACTTCTCGCCCGAGTGGGTGAGTTTACCGAGCTCCAGATCAAATGCTCCCGATGCGGGACCTTGAATCATGTGAAGGCTACGAGCCTCGAGCAAACGCCTTTGAGCGATATGAATGCGGATTCTCCGCGCACAATCACTTGACCTAATAAGGTGTAAAAAATGGACGCAGTACCAGTTGGTAACCACTTCGTATCGATTTACCCAATTCCCAGCGGTGTAACTACCATCGTTGACCCGGCCTCTAACACTAACGGAGTTATCATTCGCACGGGTTATATCGCCCCTTCGAATGGAGCTGTTGACGTTTATTGTGGCGTCACCGCACCGAAAATTGTTGGTGATAGAACTGTGCCGATTATCTTCTCTGGTAACGGGAACAGCGCCGCTGGATCGCATTCTGAGGTGGTGTTGCCCTATCCGCTCTTTGTTCCAGCAGGCAAGGGCCTGTGGCTCGGTACTTCAGTGCCTGCAACTACTCCGCGTCCGGCAGGTATTGCCCTGACCTGGGACTTGCTGGCTTGAATCAGGCGTAGCGCTTTGAGCCCTGCCTTTGCCTTCGTGGCAAAGGCTTGGGTTGTAAATTTATTGAGAATTTTGGCAAGAGTTCAGGTTTTGGAAGGTTGTTTAGTCGCCCTACGGCTTGTCACTTGCAAGCCACCTCGCCTGGTGTACGGTAAGCACACGCCAGCCCCATCAGGAGAGGATTGTGAAAGAAATCACCCAGCTTGCCGCTGAACTCGGCAGGCGTTTGCAGGTTCTGAATGCCCACGTCACCACCGCAGAGTCCTGCACCGGGGGAGGCATCGCCGAGGCGATCACGCGGATCCCTGGCAGTTCGGCCTGGTTCGAGGCCGGTTATGTCACCTATTCCAATCGCCAGAAGACCCTGCAATTGAATGTGCCGGCCGATTTGTTCAATTCGGTCGGCGCTGTCAGTCGTGAAGTGGTCGAGGCCATGGTCCGGGGGGCACAGGCCAGGAGTCATGCGCATTTTGCCGTGGCGGTCAGCGGTATCGCCGGGCCGGATGGCGGTTCTGCGCAGAAGCCTGTGGGCACTGTGTGGCTGGCCTGGGGGGCGGGAGAGACGCTGACCACCGAGTGCCGGCACTTTCCGGGGAATCGCGATGAGGTCCGCCGACAAACGGTGAAGGCCGCGCTAGAGGGGTTGCTGCAACATGCTGCGGCAGAAATCGCAAATCAGGGGTAGGCGATCCTCGAGCGCTGTGGAATAATACTGGCTACTTATACAGGTGTTGGCCGTCAGGCCTTATTGATTACGTGAGGACTTTAATGGACGACAACAAGAAGAAAGCCTTGGCTGCGGCCCTGGGTCAGATCGAACGTCAATTCGGCAAGGGTGCCGTAATGCGTATGGGCGATCACGACCGTCAGGCGATCCCGGCCATTTCCACCGGCTCTCTGGGTCTGGACATTGCTCTGGGCATTGGCGGTCTGCCAAAAGGCCGTATCGTTGAAATCTACGGCCCTGAGTCGTCCGGTAAAACTACCCTGACTCTGTCGGTTATTGCCCAGGCGCAGAAAGCCGGTGCCACTTGTGCGTTCGTCGATGCCGAGCACGCACTGGATCCGGAATACGCCGGCAAGCTGGGTGTGAATGTTGACGACCTGCTGGTTTCCCAGCCGGACACCGGCGAACAGGCCCTGGAAATCACCGACATGCTGGTGCGTTCCAACGCGGTTGACGTGATCATCGTCGACTCCGTGGCGGCCCTGGTGCCCAAGGCTGAAATCGAAGGTGAAATGGGCGACATGCACGTGGGCCTGCAAGCCCGCCTGATGTCCCAGGCGCTGCGTAAAATCACCGGTAACATCAAGAACGCCAACTGCCTGGTGATCTTCATCAACCAGATCCGCATGAAGATCGGTGTGATGTTCGGTAGCCCGGAAACCACCACCGGTGGTAACGCGCTGAAGTTCTACGCTTCGGTCCGTCTGGACATCCGCCGTACCGGCGCGGTGAAGGAAGGCGACGAAGTGGTGGGCAGCGAAACCCGGGTCAAGATCGTCAAGAACAAGGTGGCTCCGCCATTCCGTCAGGCCGAGTTCCAGATTCTTTACGGCAAGGGCATCTACCTCAACGGCGAGATCATCGATCTGGGCGTGCTGCATGGCTTCCTGGAGAAATCCGGTGCCTGGTACAGCTACCAGGGCAACAAGATCGGTCAGGGCAAGGCCAACTCGGCCAAGTTCCTGCAGGACAACCCGGAAATCGGCAACGCGCTGGAGAAGCAGATCCGTGAAAAACTGCTGACTGCATCGCCAGACGTCAAAGCCAACCCGGTCAAAGAGACCGAAGACGATATGGCCGACGCTGATATCTGATTGATCCAATGACCGCCGTACTCGATACCCTCGTCGCGGTGCGGCGAACCGCAATGGACCTGCTCGCAAGACGCGAGCACGGTCGTGTCGAGCTGACGCGTAAACTGCGTCAGCGCGGCGCCCCTCCTGAAATGATCGAAGCAGCCCTTGACCGTTTGACGGAAGAGGGCCTGCTGTCCGAATCCCGTTATCTCGAAAGCTTTGTTTCCTATCGTGCACGGTCCGGTTACGGGCCCGTGCGTATTCGCGAAGAACTGGGCCAGCGCGGCTTGCAGCGCAGCGATATTGATCTTGCGCTGCGCGAGTGCGGTATCGATTGGCAGGAACAATTGCGTGACGTCTGGCAGCGCAAGTTTGCCGGGCGGTTTCCTGTAGATGCTCGAGAGCGTGCCAAGCAAGGGCGTTTCCTGAGTTATCGCGGGTATTCCATGGACATGATCAGCCGCTTGTTGAGTGGCCGAGGCATGGACGACTGACGCCGTACCCGCTGCATAACGCAGCGGGCTAGGGCTGGGGTCAGTTGGCTTTGCTGGTTTCTCGTGCCCGTTGCGTTGTTTGGGGCTGAGGCCTGGCCCAGTTTTCCGGCAGGTTGATGAAGTCGATCAGCTCGCGCAGGCGACCGTTGTCGCGAGCATTGAAGGCGAATGACAGCCGCGCCAGATGGCTGAACTGCACTTCGTCGTGTTCCTCCCCGCTGTAGGCATGCTGTTGAAACTGGCCACTCAGGCACAGGTCGGCGAATGCTGTCTGCATCTGCTCCAGCGCCTGCTCATTGAGGTTGTAGTTCATGCGGATGACGAACTGTTGCTTGAGCCAGCGGCTGGAGTGGAAGTTGGCATAGAACTGCTGGATTTCCTGCACCGCTTCTTCAGTGCTGTGCACCAGGCGCACCAGCTTCATGTCACTGGGCAGAATGTAGCGATTGGCTTCCAGTTGGTTGTGGATGAAGTCCAGGGCGCCTTGCCAGAACTGTCCACCCGGCATGTCCAGCAGTACCACGGGTACCAGCGGGCTTTTGCCGGTCTGAATCAGGGTCAGTACTTCCAGGGCTTCATCAAGGGTGCCAAAGCCGCCAGGGCAAAGCACCAGTGCGTCGGCCTCCTTGACGAAGAACAGCTTGCGGGTGAAGAAAAAGTGGAACGACAGCAGCTTCTCCGTACCGCCAACGGTGGGGTTGGCATGCTGCTCGAAAGGCAGGGTGATGTTGAACCCCAAGCTGTGCTCCAGGCCTGCACCATCGTGGGCGGCGGCCATGATGCCCCCGCCGGCCCCGGTAATGACCATCAGATCCGAGCGGGCCAGGGCCGCGCCCAGCTCTCGGGCCATGGCGTATAGCGGGTGTTCACTGGGGGTGCGTGCCGAGCCGAAGACCGTCACTTTGCGTCGGCCCTTGAACTGTTCCAGGACACGGAAGGCGTGCTCCAGTTCGCGCAGGGCCTGCAGGGTTATCTTGGCATTCCAGCGATTGAGGTCATCCTCGGCCATGCGCAGGACGGTGAGCACCATGTCGCGGTAAAGAGGAAGATTCGGGCTGTTGGGGGCTATCTGGTTGAGTTGCGCTTCGACCTGGTTCGTCAGGTCGACACCGTTGCTCTGAAAATGACGACTTAACAGGTCATTCGATTGGTAAGGCATTCAGCTTCTCCTTCTGCACAGAACCTTGCGCACGATCGAGATATTCGAATGTGCCACGACACTGCCTGTGTCGCTGTCTACTCAGCCCAGCGAATGAGCGAATTTCCGGACCCGATCACAGCTGATAATCGCTGGGCAGTGTTGGGGTCATCCACAGAGGTCCTGCTTTCCTTTATTTGAGAACATTTGCACAGCAAGACGCACAAGGACGGCCTCCTCAACCGTCCGCAAGCCGTTTCGGACATGGCTTGATCATGTGCTCATAAAGTCTTGGCTGGCAACCGCTTGTTCGCGGTTTTCCCCAGGCTGGCACCGCTGGTCAGGAGGGGCGGCAAGGGATGACGGCTCTGATTTACTAAGGTGCAGCGTCTGGCGCAGGAGCAGGGGCCGGAGAGAGGCAAGCGGGTTCTGGGCCATGCAGGCCCAGAGCAGGGAGGCAGGGGATGACCATTGTCACGCTGGAGATTGATCCGCAGTTGTATCAGCTGCTGCAAGCCGCCGCCGCTGACCATCAAATAAGCCTGGAGGATGAGTGCCGGCGCCGATTGGCAGCACAGGAGCGGCCATCGCGATACCTACAGGCCCTGGTCGCCGAACTTCGCGCCGATGATCAGCAGCGGCGCGCCGCTCGTTCGTGATTACTTTTTCTTGGGCGTGCTTTGCGCCGGGCAATCCGACTCCTGAAAGCGCGCCGAGGCCACTGGGCGATTGGTGCGGTTTTCAGTGAACTCGTAACGCATGATGGCGCCTTTGGCCATCAGCTTGCGGTAGTTGGGATTGCGGCAGACGCTTGCCCCAAGCTGCAGGTAGACCGCCTTGGGATTGGCGCGCATCTGCTCGGCATGGCCAGACTGCACGCTGAGGTGGTTGATCAGTTCCTTGCCTTCAACGGTATAGCCCTGGTCGAGAATGTTCTCGTTGATTTCCCGAGGAGTGCCGACGTTGCTTTCCGCAGCGACCTTCTCCAGCATTTTGCCCAGTTCGAATTCTTGCAGGGACGCAGCTTGGGCACCCAGGGGCAGGGCCAGCAGAAGGGCGACGGTAGGAATGGTAAAGCGCAACATGAAACTCTCCTGGTGCAGTGACTGATGCTTCGACCAGCCACTCGACTGTGCGTTCAGTGGCGACGAATTATAGGGGGAGAGGCCGCAGGGCGGTACAGGTTTGAACAGATAGCTCTGATAAACTTGTCCGACTTTTTACCCTCTTGAGTGTTTGTCGTGTTGATTTCTGTTTCTTGCTGGCATGTCCTGCGATGAGTCATGCGGTTTCCCGTCTACGTGATCTGCGGATGGCGCGCGTGGCCAAGCCCTTTTTCGCACGCGGCTCACGGGCTGAACGCTGCCCCCGCTGCCGAGTGATTCCCAGCCATTGCCTGTGTGCCTGGCGACCGAAAGTCGTTGCCCGGTCAGCCATGTGCCTGGTGATGCACGACGTCGAACCGCTCAAGCCGAGCAATACCGGTTGGCTGATTGCCGATGTGATCGGCGACACGACGGCGTTCAGCTGGTCGCGTACTGAGGTCGACCCGCAACTGCTGGCGTTGCTGGCCGACCCGCAGTGGCAGCCCTATATCGTGTTTCCGGGCGAGTTCGTCGCGCCCGAACGGGTGGTCAGCGAAGTCAGGCAGGAGGAGGGCAAGCGGCCGCTGTTCATTCTGCTGGACGCTACCTGGAGCGAGGCGCGCAAGATGTTCCGCAAGAGCCCTTACCTGGAGCACTTGCCGGTTCTCAGCCTGTCCCCGGAGAAGCTCTCGCGCTACAAGCTGCGTCGCTCCAAGCGTGATGATCACTTCTGTACCGCTGAAGTGGCGGCGTTATGCCTGGAACTGGCCGGCGATGAGCAGGTCAGCCAGGTACTGGATGCCTACCTCGATGTGTTCAGCACCCATTACCTGTCAGCGAAGTTCCAGAAGGCCATCGATCCGGATGACGATGTGCATGCCCGGCTCAAGCCCTTTGTGTAGTCGTGCTGGAATGAGGCTTTTGTGGCCATAGCTGGGCTACCAGCATGCCGCTGAGCATCAGCGCGCAGCCGAAGTAGCCGCGGGCCTGCAGCGACTCATCCAGCAACCAGGCCCCGGCAATGGCGGCAAATACCGCTTCCAGGGACAGAATGATTGCCGCGTGAGAGGCGATTGCGTCCTTTTGGGCAATCACCTGCAAGGTGTAGCCGATACCGACGGCCACCACCCCGCCATAGAGAATGGCCGGCCCGGCGCCGACAATCGCTTCCCAGCGAAGCGGTTCCAGGCACAACGCCAGGATCAGGCTGACCACCGCGCAGGTAGCAAATTGCAGGAACGCCAGGCGAATCGGGTCATGACGGCCGGCGAAAACCCCCACCAGAATCACGTGCCCACCCCAGACGAAGGCGCCAATCAACTGCAGCCAATCTCCCGAGGCAACGTGGAAGCTGTCGCTGACGCTCAGCAGGAACATGCCCACCACCGCCAGCACGGCGCCGAGCCAGGTACCCAAGCCAGTCTTGTGGCCAATCAGCAGCCCCAGAAGCGGCACTACAATGACATAGAGCCCGGTGATGAAACCTGCATTGGTGACGGTGGTGAACATCAGCCCCACTTGTTGCAGATTGATGCCCAGGGCCAGGGCCAGCCCCATGAGTACGCCGCCCAGTAGCAGCCCACGATTGAGCAAGGGTTCGGGCTGACGATCCGTGGGTGTTTTACGCAGCACCAGCGGCAAGAGGCAGAGTGAGCCCAGGGCGAAGCGCAGGCCGGAATAAAGGAAGGGGCCGATATGATTCATACCGGAAGTTTGTGCGACAAACGCCGAGCCCCAGATCACCGCGGTAATCAGCATCAGGACATCGGCACGCAAGGCTTGGCTGCGCATGATGGCTCTCTTATTAGTTAGCCAGCTAAGATGCCGCAAAGCTTCACGCTTGACCACCCTGGCTTGGCTGGGCATGCTTGGCGCCGATTAGGGCGCCGGCGCTGTTTGAACCACTGTTTTGCTCAGGCTTTTCGCGGCGTTCGTGCTCTTTGGGTGCGGTATTCTGGCGTGCCTCCGTGTTGCTTTGGTGAGGGCTGAATGCATCAGTCCTGCCATGAAAAACAGGATCATTTGAAAAATGGCCACATACGAAATCCTGATTGCCGATGATCACCCGCTTTTTCGCAGTGCACTGCATCAAGCTGTCACCTTGGGCCTGGGCCCCGATGTGCGTCTGGTGGAAGTGGCAAGCATTGCCGAACTGGAAGTGCGACTCACCGAAAAATCCGACTGGGATCTGGTCCTGCTGGACCTGAACATGCCCGGTGCCTACGGTTTTTCCGGTCTGGTGCTGTTGCGCGGGCAGTACCCGCAAATTCCGGTGGTGATGGTTTCGGCGCAGGAAGAAGCCTCCGTCATGGTGCGCTCCCGAGAGTTCGGCGCCAGCGGTTTCATTCCCAAGTCCAGTTCCCTGGAAGTCATCCAGCAGGCCGTGCGCAGTGTGCTCGACGGTGATGTCTGGTGGCCGCCCCAGGCGTTTGAAGAGGTCAGTGTCTCAGCCGAAGCCAAGGCCGCCAGCGAAGGCCTGGCTAGCCTGACGCCCCAGCAGTTCCGGGTTCTGACCATGGTTTGCGAAGGGTTGCTGAACAAGCAGATTGCCTACGAACTGAGCGTGTCGGAAGCCACGATCAAGGCCCACGTGACGGCGATCTTCCGCAAGCTCGGGGTGCGTACCCGGACCCAGGCAGCGCTGCTCTTGCAACAACTTGAGTCAATTTCCAGCCATTAACCGGCTGTTTGTTCACGCTTTTTTGACTTTGGTTGAACTAGCTTCCCCACTTCTTTTTCTTCAGTTGCCCAGCTTATGTCGCCTTTCAAAGGTCAAACCGGTCTCAAACGTATCCTTAACGCCGCCGGCTATTCGTTCGATGGCTTGCGCGCGGCGTTCACTGGCGAGGCGGCATTCCGTCAGTTGGTGCTGCTCAATGTGATCCTGATTCCCCTGAGCTTCCTGCTCAATGTCAGCCGGGTCGAGCGTGCGCTGTTGATCGCCGTGTGCCTGCTGGCGCTGATCGTCGAGCTGCTCAATTCGGCGGTGGAGGCGGCCATCGACCGCATCTCCCTGGATCGTCATCCCTTGTCGAAAAACGCCAAGGACATGGGCAGCGCGGCGCAGTTTGTCGCTCTGAGCATGATCACCATCGTCTGGGCAGTGATCCTGATCTGAATCAGGGAATGCTCGGCAGGACGATCTCGTCGCTGCGTTGCACCCCGGCGGTAAAGGCGCGACACAGTTCCAGGAATTCGCGCATGGCCGAGGTCTGGTACTTCTGCTTGTGCCAGATGAAGTAGAACTGCCGGGCCAGGTCCAGGCCAGGGGTTTCCACCGGCACCAGGCTGCCGCGGCGAAACGCATCGCGCAGGGCCAGCCGGGAAATGCAGCCAATCCCCAAACCCGACTCCACCGCACGCTTGATGGCTTCGGTGTGCTCCAACTCCAGGCGGATGTTCAGTGCACTGCGGTGGTGACGCATGGCCTGGTCAAAGGTCAGGCGCGTCCCGGAACCCTGTTCGCGAAGGATCCAGGCTTCATGGGTCAGTTCTTCCATGGTGGCGTGGCCGCGCTTGGCCAGTGGATGCTGGGGCGCGCAGAACACCACCAGTTCATCTTCGACCCAGGTCTGGACTTCGATATCCGGATGGCTGCAGTCGCCCTCGATTAGACCCAGATCAATTTCGTAGTGGGCCACCTGTTGCACGATATGCGCAGTGTTCTGCACATGGAGCTTCACCTGGCTCTCCGGGTGCACCTGCATGAAACTGCCGATCAGCAGGGTGGCCAGGTAGTTGCCGATGGTCAGGGTCGCACCCACCGAAAGCGAGCCGAACCCGGACTTGCCGTTGAGCAGGTCTTCGATCTCCTTGGCCTGGTCCAGCAGGGCCACTGCCTGTGGCAGCAGCTGTTTGCCCAAGGCATTGAGGCTCAGGCGCTTGCCCGCGCGATCGAACAGCTGGCAACTGGATTGGCGCTCGAGTTCGGTGATCGAGGTACTGGCGGCCGATTGCGAGAGGGACAGCAGCCCCGCAGCACGAGAAACGCTCTCTTGCTGGGCGACGGCGACGAAGACTTGCAGTTGACGGAGAGTAAATCGCATATCGATATAACCGATAACCCTTATCTTAATAATCCAGTTAACAGATATTGTCGCCGCCATTAGAATGCTGTGCAATTGCGCTCATGGTCAGCGCAGGCAATTTCTAGGAGCCCCCGTACATGAGCAACATGAACCACGAGCGTGTCCTCAGTGTTCATCACTGGAATGACACTCTGTTCAGCTTCAAGTGCACCCGCGATCCGGGTCTGCGCTTCGAGAACGGTCAGTTCGTGATGATCGGCCTGCAACAGCCTAATGGCCGTCCGCTTATGCGTGCCTACTCCATTGCCAGCCCGAACTGGGAAGAGCATCTCGAATTCTTCAGCATCAAGGTTCCAGACGGTCCGTTGACTTCCCAGCTGCAGCATCTGAAGGAAGGCGACGAGATCATCATCAGCAAGAAGCCAACCGGTACCCTGGTACTGGATGACTTGAAGCCCGGCAAACACCTGTACCTGCTCAGCACCGGTACCGGCCTGGCGCCGTTCATGAGCGTGATCCAGGATCCGGAAACCTACGAGCGTTTCGAAAAAGTGATCCTGTGCCACGGCGTACGCTACGTCAACGAAGTCGCCTACCGCGAGTTCATCACCGAGCACCTGCCGCAGAACGAGTTCTTCGGCGAAGCCTTGCGTGAAAAGCTGATCTACTACCCCACCGTGACCCGCGAGCCGTTCGAGAACGAAGGCCGCCTGACCGACCTGATGCGCAGCGGCAAGCTGTTCCGCGACATCGGCCTGCCGCCGATCAACCCGCAGGACGACCGCGCCATGCTGTGCGGCAGCCCGAGCATGCTGGATGAAACCAGCGAAGTGCTCAACAGTTTCGGCCTGACCGTTTCGCCGCGCATGCGCGAGCCGGGTGACTACCTGATCGAGCGTGCATTCGTCGAAAAGTAGGAGCGAGCGTGCTCGCGAAGACCGTCCAGGCAGCGCATTGGTGCTGACTGGGCGGTTTCTGCCGGACACAGAAAAGCCCGCGTTGCCTGGAAAGGCAGCGCGGGCTTTTTCGTTTCCGGGGTTCAGCCCGCCGGGACCACTTCCAGCACCCGGATCACCCCGGGCTCTGGGTAATGCCAGCGCACGTCCAGATCCCAGAACTGGGCGCCGTACTCACGCTCGGCCGTGGGCACTTGGTAGGCCGGACGCGGATCCTGAGCCAGGCACTGCTCGATCAGCTCCACCAGGGGCTCCTGCAGACGCTGAGCGTGGATCTGAGCCTGTTGCAGGGCATTGTCCTGCCACTGCACCGGAATAATCTGCGGCGCGGCGCTAGCGATCTCATTGCTCGCCGTGGCAATGATGTCGGCGTAGGGCACGTAGGGCTTGATATCGAGGATCGGCGTACCGTCCAGCAGGTCGATGCCGGAGATCCACAGGCGGTTGGCCTCGACCTTGTCCAGCTTGACCACCGACTGGCCGATGCCATTGGGGCGATGGGTGGCGCGGGTGGCGAAGACCCCCATGGACTTGTTGCCCCCCAGGCGCGGCGGGCGCACCTTGAGTCGCGGCTTGTCCTCCAGGGCCTGGTGAAACAGGAATAGCAGCCAGACGTGGCTGACCTGCTCCAGCCCTTGCACCGCGTCGCCCTGGTCGAAAGGCGCCACCAGTTCCAGCACCCCGCGCGCGGCCGTAGCCAGTTGCGGTTGGCGCGGGATGGCGAACTTCTCCTTGAAGCAGGAGCGCACGAAGCCGATGGGGGAAACGCTGTAGGTCATGTTCTGGGGTCGAGGCTGTAAGGGGAGGGCATGATAACCCGTTCGCTGGCAAGCCAGCTTCTACAACACCCGCGCCACCTGTAGGAGCCGGCTTGCCGGCGAATTGCACAACATCGATCAGAGACTGAAGCCGCCATCCAGAGGAATGATGTTGCCGGTCATGTAGGCCCCCGCAGTGCTTGCCAGGCTGATGGCCAGCGCGGCCATTTCCTCTTCCCGGCCCCAGCGTTTCATCGGGATCAGCGCCACGTCTTCGGCCAGGGCCTGTTCATCGTTACCGATGTGCTGAGTCATCTTGCTGGGAAAACGTCCCGGCGCGATGACATTGACGTTGATGTGCTGGCTCACCAGCTCCCGGGCGAGGATCCGCGACATCTGGTGCAGCGCCGCCTTGCTCGGGCCATAGGCGTAGGCCTGTTCGCCGAAGGAGCTGATTCCGGCCACCGAGCCGATATTGATGATGCGCGCCGGATGGGCCGCCGAGCCGGCACGGCGCAGCAGCGGCAGCAACTGCTGGATACAGCTGAACACCGAGGTCACGTTCAATTGCATGACCTTTTCCCAACCCTTGGCCGGGTAGCTTTCCAGTGGCGCGCCCCAGGTCGTGCCGGCGTTGTTCACCAGGATGTCCAGGGAGTCGAGTTGCTGGCCCAAAGTGGCGGCAAGCTGCTGCACGCCTTCCTCATTGGCCAGGTTGGCGGCCAGCCCCCGGCACTCTCCGAATGCGGCCAGTTCCTCGGCGACCTGCTGGCAGGCGTCGGGATCACGGGCGCAGATATACACCCGGGCGCCGGCTTCGACAAAGGCCTTGGCAATCATCTTGCCGATACCACGGGTGCCGCCGGTCACCAGGGCGGTGCGGCCTTGCAGGGAGAAATAGGGATGCATGGGAAGTCCTGAGCAGATAGGTGTGTGCCTACCCTAGTCTTCAGGCGCTTGCCGGGGAGCCACTATTGCCTGGGGCAATAGCGGCTCATCAGGGCCGCTGAGAATGTACTGCGGCCGCGCGAGGGGTTCAGCCGCGTACGCGCAGGGTCAGGCCCTTGAGAAAGTTGCGCAGCAGCTGATCGCCGCACGGGCGGTAGTTGGTGTGGCCGAACTTGCGGAACAGCGCGCTCAGCTCCGGCTTGGACACCGGGAAGTCGGCCGCCTTGAGCACGGCGTGCATGTCGTCTTCCTTGAGTTCGAAGGCCACTCGCAGCTTCTTCAGAATGATGTTGTTGGTGACCGGCAGTTCGATCGGCAGCGGGGGACGGCTTTCGTCCTTGCCGCGCTTGAAGATCACCAGGCCATCGAGGAAGTGCGCCATGACTTCGTCCGGGCAATGCACAAAACCTTCTTCCTCATCCTTCTTCAGGTAGCTGACGACATCGTCCAGGCTGACCTTGAAACCGGTGAGCTTGATGATCTCGACGACCTTCTTGTCGCTGATGTCGAGCATGTAGCGCACGCTGCGCAGTACATCGTTATGAATCATGGTTACAGTCCTGATCAATGCGCGTGGAGCGCCGCGCAAGGGCACGGCGTCTGAATGGGGGCGGCTTTAGAACTTCTCTTTGGCCGACAGGTAGCGCCACTGGCCCAGCGGCACCTTGCCGATGGACACGCCGCCGACTCGTATGCGGCGGATGGCGACGACCTTGAGGCCGACGGCCTGGCAAAACAGCGCAATCACACCCGGCTGCGGGTTCTTCATGGCGAAGCGCAGGCGGTTCTCGTTCTGCCAGCTGGCTTTTACCGGTGGCAGCTCGCGGCCTTTGTAGGTCAGGCCGTGGTTCAGGCGGTTGAGCCCGTGGTCGATCATCTCGCCTTCGACCTCGACCACGTATTCCTGCTCGATCTTGGCCGCGTCGGCAGTCAGCTTGCGCAGCACTTTCCAGTCCTGGGTGAACACCAGCAAGCCGCTGGCGTTGGGCTGCAAGTCATCGCTGGCGGTCAGGCGCAGGAAATGCCCGCGCAATGGACGTTTGCCGTAGCGGTGTTCTTCGGACAGGCTGTCAGCGCCAATGGACTGCATGGCGCTGTCCAGGTCCTGGCCGGCAGGCACGTTGAGCAGGATGGTCACAGGCTCCGGCGCGGTGGCCTTGGCCTCGGGGTCCAGAGCGACGGTTTGCGCGCCGACCTTGAACTGCGGTTCGTCGATGACTTCGCCGTCTACGGTGACCCAGCCGCCCTCGATGAACAGCTCAGCCTCCCGGCGGGAGCAGCCGACCAGTTCGATGAGGCGTTTGGAGAGACGAATCGGGTCAGTCATGACAGGGGCCGTAACAAAAGAGGGCAGCTATTGTACCTGCCTGGCGCCGGTTAATCGCGGGTCCATTTGCCGGCTGTGGCTTTTAGCCGCGCCGGGCCTGCAGTTGTGCCTGTTTCAGGCGCATGTGCAGCAGCGGGTAGGGCTGGCCCATGCCGTCCTGCTCCGAGCGCCCGACCACTTCGAAGCCTTGCCTGAAGTAGAAGCCCAGGGCTTGGGGGTTCTGCTCGTTGACGTCCAACTGCTTGGCATTGAGGTGTTCCACCGCGTACTGCAGCAGCTGGCGGCCCAGGCCTCGGCCCCGGTGGGCCGGGTCGATGAAGAGCATTTCCACCTTGCCCGCCGCGACCCCGGCAAAGCCGGTGATGCGCTGGCGTGCATCGCGGGTGCAGATCAGCATCACCGCGTCCAGGTAGCGGGTCAGCACCAGTTTGCGCAGCAACTCTATATAGCTGTCCGGGAGAAAGTCGTGGGTGGCACGTACCGAGGCTTCCCAGACCTGGGTCAGTTCCGGGTAATCGCTGAGTTTGGGTGTATGCACGACCGAGTGTTGGCGCATGCCGCCTGCCCCTGAAGTGATAGGCCGCAGTGATTGCAGGCCTGGCAGAGCAAACGATAGACCGAAAAAAGCCCCGCATCTCGTGGCGAGAGCGGGGCTTGGCAGTTTTTTTACGCCTTACAGGGTTTCGGCCCAGAGGTCGTATTCGTCGGCGTCGGTCACCCGGCACCAGACCTTGTCGCCCGGCTTCAGGTCGCCCGCGCCGTCGATGAACACATTGCCGTCGATTTCCGGAGCATCGAAGAAGCAGCGGCCCACGGCGCCATTCTCGTCGACTTCATCGATCAGCACTTCGATTTCCTTGCCGATGCGCTGTTGCAGGCGTGCCGAGCTGATTTCCTGCTGGTGCGCCATGAAGCGCTCCCAACGGTCCTGCTTGACCTCGTCCGGGACCACTTCCAGGTCCAGGTCGTTGGCTGGAGCGCCTTCCACCGGCGAGTACTGGAAGCAGCCGACGCGGTCCAGTTGGGCTTCGGTCAGCCAGTTCAGCAGGTACTGGAAGTCTTCTTCGGTTTCGCCCGGGAAGCCAACGATAAAGGTCG
This sequence comes from Pseudomonas sp. GW823-FHT03E05, assembly GCF_058796855.1. Classification (NCBI taxonomy): domain Bacteria; kingdom Pseudomonadati; phylum Pseudomonadota; class Gammaproteobacteria; order Pseudomonadales; family Pseudomonadaceae; genus Pseudomonas; species Pseudomonas sp. GW823-FHT03E05. The sequence continues at coordinate 557,030 of NZ_JBXAJB010000002.1, read as the reverse complement.
AACGGATGATCAGTTCAGGGCAGATCTCGCGCCAGTTCTTGATTCGCGCCAGGGTCTTGTCTTCGAAGGCCGGGCGCTTCATGGCCTTGAGCACTTTCGGGCTGGCATGCTGGAACGGGATGTCCAGATACGGCAGGATCTTGCCGGCGGCCATCAGCGGAATCAGCTCGTCCACGTGCGGGTAGGGGTAGACGTAGTGCAGGCGAACCCATACGCCCAGGGTGCTCAGGGCTTCGCAGAGCTCGGTCATGCGGGTCTTCACCGGCGCGCCGTTCCAGAAGCCGGTGCGGTACTTGACGTCGACGCCATAGGCGCTGGTGTCCTGGGAGATCACCAGCAGTTCCTTGACCCCGGACTTGACCAGGCGCTGGGCTTCGTCGAGCACATCGCCCACCGGGCGGCTGACCAGCTTGCCGCGCATCGACGGGATGATGCAGAAGCTGCAGCTGTGGTTGCAGCCTTCGGAAATCTTCAGGTAGGCGTAGTGCCGCGGGGTCAGCTTGATGCCTTGCGGCGGCACCAGGTCGATCAGCGGGTTGTGGTCCTGTTTCGGTGGCACCACTTCGTGCACGGCGTTGACCACCTGCTCGTACTGTTGGGGGCCGGTGACCGCCAGCACGCTAGGGTGCACGTCACGGATATTGCCTTCTTCCACGCCCATGCAGCCGGTGACGATGACCTTGCCGTTTTCCTTGATGGCTTCGCCGATCACTTCCAGGGATTCGGCCTTGGCCGAGTCGATGAAACCGCAGGTGTTGACCACCACGACGTCGGCGTCCTGGTAGGTGGAGACCACGTCATAGCCTTCCATGCGCAGTTGAGTGAGGATGCGCTCGGAGTCGACCAGAGCTTTTGGGCAACCCAGGGATACGAAGCCGACTTTCGGGTTGGCCGGCGCGGAGGGGGTGGACATGTCTAACCTCGGTATTGGGTGTCGAGCCACTTGGGGGGCAAGTGCGACGGTTGGGCGCTGGCTGCGCCTCTGATCAAAAAGTGCGCAATTCTAGCGATGGTCGAAGCGCTTGACCAGCTTTATGCGGGGGAAATACGACGAGCGCTGGACTATGCTTCGTCCCGTTATACCCGGTTGCTTTCATACGGTGTTAGTTGGTGCCTTAGTGGTAATAAGAATCTGCAAATTACATGGCAAACTGCGCAACTTAAGAGAATAGCGCTTGTATAACCTTGCGCTTTCTATATAAGAAGCCCCGGTCTTGAGTAGTAGGAGTCATTGATGGGTCAGGCAAGTAGTCAGGCGGCGAGTGGCGAGCACTCCGGGGGCAAGCCTCTGGGGATGCTGGTGGCGGCGGTCGGGGTGGTGTATGGCGATATCGGCACCAGTCCGCTCTACACCCTCAAGGAGGTGTTTGCCGGCCATTATGGGGTTCAGGTCAATCACGACGGGGTGTTTGGCATCCTGGCCCTGATTTTCTGGTCGTTGGTCTGGGTCGTCTCGATCAAGTACGTGCTGTTCGTCCTGCGGGCCGACAACCAGGGCGAGGGCGGCATTATGGCCCTGACCGCGCTGGCCAGGCGGGCTTCCGGCTCCTATCCGCGCTTGCGTTCGATGCTGGTGATTCTGGGCCTGATCGGTGCAGCCCTGTTCTATGGCGACAGCATGATCACCCCGGCGATTTCCGTGCTGTCGGCGGTAGAGGGCCTGGAGCTGGCATTCAGCGGCCTGGAGCATTGGGTAGTACCGATGGCGCTGGTGGTACTGGTGGCCTTGTTCCTGATCCAGAAACACGGCACTGATCGCATCGGCAAGCTGTTTGGTCCGGTGATGGTGGCCTGGTTCGTGGTTCTGGGCGGGTTGGGGGTCAACGGCATTCTCCAGCACCCGGAAGTGCTGCAGGCGTTGAACCCGATGTGGGGCGTGCGCTTCTTCATTGTCCATCCGGGCATGGGGGTCGCCATCCTCGGTGCGGTGGTTCTGGCATTGACCGGTGCCGAAGCCTTGTATGCCGACATGGGGCACTTCGGGCGCAAGCCCATTGCCCGGGCCTGGTTTGCCTTGGTGTTGCCGGCGCTGGTGCTGAACTACTTCGGCCAGGGCGCGCTGCTGCTGGAAAACCCTGAAGCCGCCCGCAACCCCTTCTACCTGCTGGCGCCGAGCTGGGCCCTGATTCCGCTGGTGGTGCTGGCCACCCTGGCCACAGTGATCGCGTCCCAGGCGGTGATTTCCGGGGCTTTCTCCCTGACTCGCCAAGCAATCCAGCTGGGTTACATCCCGCGGATGCACATTCAGCACACCTCCAGCGCCGAGCAGGGGCAGATCTACATCGGCGCGGTGAACTGGGCGCTGATGGTGGGTGTGATCCTGCTGGTGCTCGGTTTCGAGTCCTCCGGTGCCCTGGCTTCGGCTTACGGCGTGGCAGTGACCGGGACCATGCTGATCACCAGCATCCTGGTGTCGGCGGTGATCCTGCTGCTGTGGAAGTGGCCTCCGATGCTGGTGGTGCCGCTCCTGGTGGGTTTCCTGCTGGTGGACGGGCTGTTCTTCGCCGCCAACGTGCCGAAGATCTTCCAGGGCGGCGCCTTCCCGGTACTGGCGGGGATCGTGCTGTTCATCCTCATGACCACCTGGAAGCGCGGCAAGGAGCTGCTGGTGGATCGCCTGGACGAAGGCGGCCTGCCACTGCCGATTTTCATCGGCAGCATCCGCGTGCAGCCTCCACATCGGGTGCAGGGTACTGCGGTGTTCCTCACCGCCCGCCCGGATGCCGTGCCCCACGCGCTGTTGCATAACCTGCTGCATAACCAGGTGCTGCATGAGCAAGTGGTGCTGCTGACCGTGGTCTACGAGGACATTCCCCGGGTGCCTGCACAGCGGCGCTTCGAGGTGGATTCCTACGGCGAAGGTTTCTTCCGGGTGATCCTGCACTTCGGCTTCACTGACGAGCCGGATGTACCGGAAGCCCTGAAACTGTGCCACCTGGATGAACTGGACTTCAGCCCGATGCGGACCACCTACTTCCTCAGCCGCGAGACGGTGATCGCCTCCAAGCTGGTGGGCATGGCCCGCTGGCGCGAAGCGCTGTTCGCCTTCATGTTGAAGAACGCCAACGGCAACCTGCGCTTCTTCAAGCTGCCGGTGAACCGGGTGATCGAGCTGGGCACCCAGGTCGAGATGTAACCCCGAGCCAACAAAAGCCCCCGCTGCCGAAAGGCAACGGGGGCTTTTTCGTTTCACGGCCCTGTAGGAGCGAGCTTGCTCGCGATAACGGACCGGCCATCGATATCGATGCTAATGACAGGACGGTTTCTCCCGGAGCCCACCGGCCCCGAGATCGCCCTTGGTCGTTACGCGGCTAGCGCCTGCACCACATCGTCCACCACCGCCTTGCCCATGGCGCTCAGGTAGTATGCTGCCCAGGCTTGACGATCGCTGTCCTTGCTGTAGGCGGCGTCCTTGGCAAAGGCCTTGGCCAGGGGCGGCAGGTCGGAGGCTTCCCACAAACCTAATCCGTCCCCACTCAGTGAGGGCATTTATACCGTCGATGTAAAAAAGCCCCCGCAACCTGAGGCTGCGGGGGCTTTGTCGGGCGAGGCTCGGCTCACTCTTGAGCGGTGGCCTGATCCTTGGCCTGGCGCTTCTCGATGGCATCCACCAGGCGCTTGGCCAGTGCCGGGTAGTTCTCATCGAAGTGATGGCCCCCTGGCAGCTTCATGGCTTCACCAACGGCGGTCTTGTCGGTGCAACCGCTTTCATCGACCTCTTCCACGCCGTAGATGCACACCACCTTGGCGGCCGGCAGCTTGGCCATTTCCGGGCCGGTGGCGGCTTCCTTGCCGGCGTTGCCCAGCCAGCCTTCGACTTCGATCTCGAAGCTGCCGGTGCGGGCGAAGGCCAGCAGGATAATGGCGTCGACACGCTGCTGCTCGGCTTCCGGCAGGCGGTTGTAGATGGCAGGCAGCACGTCGGCGCCGAAGGAGTAGCCGGTCAGCACGAAGCGCTTGGTGCCCCATTTCTGCCGGTAGTGCTGCATCAGCTCGGTGAGGTCGATGGCGCTCTGTTCCGGGGTCTTGTGCTGCCAGTAGTAGCGCAGGGTGTCGATGCCCACCACCGGGTAGCCGATCTTGGCCATCTCGCCGGCCACGTCGCGGTCCAGGTCGCGCCAGCCGCCGTCGCCGGAGAGGAACAGGGTCACGGTGTCCTTGGCCTGGCCGGCCGGCACTTCCACCACGGGGATGCTCAGGCCGCCGTTTTCCGAACCCACCAGCAGCTTGCGCAACTCGTTGTTCAGTACCTGGGGCAGGTGGATGTCGTAGTCGCTGATGCTGGTGGTGGCGTTGGGGGTATCACGCACGAAGCCGGCGCTTTCGTCATCCGGGTTGTCGTTCCAGGCCACCAGCCAATGGCCGTGGGCCAGGGTCTTGGGCAAGGGATCGGTGCAGCCGGGCGCCGGGTTGATGGTGAAACCCACCGACACGGCCTGGGCCTTGTCGTCGTTCTGGCTGGCGATCCAGCGCCAGGCCAGGGCTGCGCCCGGGCCGATGCCGCTGACCAGGGTGGCCGGGCCGGCGAGTTGCGGCAGGGCGTTCTGCAGGGCTTGTTCCTGCAGCTTGCAGTCGTCCTTGGGCAGGACCACCTGGACGATCTGCGCCGCGCCGCTGCGGCTCAGGGCCAGCAGTTGCTTGTCGGTCAGGGTCGCGTCAGGCAGCACTGCCACCACTACCCGGGCCTTGGCCTGGGTACCTGGGGTCACACGGTTCAGGGTCGAGCCGTCGGCCTGAGTCAGTTGTTCCAGGGTCGGTTCGGGAGCGGGGCGGTTCCACCACCAGTAGCCGCCACCTGCAATCAGAGCCAGCACCACCAGGGTCGCCAGCAGGTACCGCCAAGAGCGTTGAATCATTAGCGTTTCACCAATCCAGTCAAGCCGCCTGCGATCAGGGCGGCAGTGTCGGCCAGTGCAACCAGCGGGTCCAGCCCTGCCGGCACGGCCATGTAACGGGGTTCCCAGTCAGGCTGGAACTTGTCTTTGAAACGGCGCAGGCCCTGGAAGTTGTACAGCTGTTCGCCACGGCGGAACACCATCGAGCCCAGGCGCTGGGTCAGCGGTGCGCCACGCCGTGGTTGCAGGCCGGACAACGGCACCATCCCCAGGCTGAAGCGGGCATATCCATGATTTTTATAATGCTGGATCAGGCCGACCATCATGAACTCCATGGTCAGCTTCGGCGCGTCCGGGTGCGCGCGCATCAGGTCGAGGCTGGCCAGGTCGTGGCTGTAGGTCTCGAGCAGGTTGGCGAAGGCCACCGGGCGCCCTTCAAAACGAATGATGGCGATGCGGAAGTGCTTGAGGTAGTCGTCGCTGAAGCGGCCCAGGGAGAAGCCTTTCTCGCGGACATTCTTGCCGGTCAGCCAGGCGTCGGAGATCACTTTCAGCTCGTCCATCGGTGCTTGGCCCGGCTCGTGGATCTCCAGCGACAGGCCGTCGCGGGTGCCACGGTTCCAGGTGTAGCGCAGGTCCTTCATCTCCTTGCCCTTGGCTTCGAGATCAAAGCGCTGCAAGTCGACCCGGGCTTCTTCGCCGAGCTTGATCGCGGTCAGGCCGATGTCCATGTAGTAGGGCAGGTTCTCCGCCCGTACCTGGTAGAACACCGGGCGCGCGTGGTGCACGTCGCACAGGTCGCGGAACTGCCAGATCATTTCCGCGCGTTGCTGGGTCGGGCCAATGGGGTCGTACAGCGCCACCAGGCTGCGGCCGCGGCGGGCGTACATGAGGAAGGCGTCGTCGTTGGGGTGGAACAGCAGCGCCTTGTCGCCGGTCAGGGCCAGGCCGCCATCGGGTTGGGACGAGGCCATTAGGATCTTCGCAGCTTTGTCTAGCTCCTCGCTGGTGGGCAGGTGGATCACCGGGCGCGCGGTGCGCAGCAGCCAGGTCAGGGACACCACCAGCAGCAGCACCGCGGCGCCCAGCAGCGAGCGCAGGCCACGGGGGGCGTCGGCGTCGAGAGTGAACTGCCACCACAGCTGATGGCTGTAGGGCACGTCCTGATAGGCGAACAGCAGCAGCCAGATGGAAGCCCCCAGCACGCAGACGCTGGCCACCAGGTACAGCGGCGAGAACGGCAGTTCGGTGAGGCGGCTGGGGCGATAGAACGAGCGGCGGAACACGGCCAGCAGGCTGGCGGTGAGGGTCATCAGGCAGGCTTCTTCCCAGTCAAAACCCTTGAGCAGGGAGAGCAGGGCACCCACCAGCAAGAGAATGGTGGTCAGCATCCAGGCCGCCGACAGGCGCCGGCGCAGGCCCTGGGCCAGCAGCAGGCAGAGCACGCCGATCAGGCTGGCGCCGAAGTGCGAGGCATCCACCAGGCGATGGGGAATCAGGAAACCGATGTGTTGCAGGCGGGTATCGATTTCCGGGGTGGCGCCGGAAAACAGCAGCACCACACCGGAGAGGAACACCAGCACCGCGAGGATTGGAGCGGCCAGGCCGGACGCCACCCGCAGCGATTGGCGGGTCTGGAACAGGCGCTGGGCTTCGTTGATCAGCAGCAGGACGCAGGCCACCAGCATCGGCAGCACCACGTAGATCAATCGGTACAACAGCAGTGCCGCAGCCAGGGGCGCGGCACCGAGCTTGTCGGCGAAGGCCGCCAGCAGGATGGCTTCGAACACCCCGACGCCACCGGGCACGTGGCTGAGCACACCTGCGGCCAAGGCCAGTAGGTACACCAGCAGGAAGGCGCCGAACGGCGGCGCTTCGGGCAGCAGCAGATAAAGTACGGTGGCGGCTGCGGCGACGTCCAGGGCGGTGATGATCAGTTGCAGGAAGGTCAGGCGGCGTCCGGGCAGGCGCAGGGTGCGGCGGCCGACGCGCACCAGCAGGTTGTCGCGCAGGGGCTGTTCCGGCAGGCGCCGGCGATAGATGCCGATGGCTAGCACCGCTCCCAGCACCAGGATGGCCAGGGCGATACCCGCCAGCAGGCTTTCCGGCAGGCGCAGGGCCGCGGAGGCTGCCGGCAGGTTGCTCAGTGTGGCCAGGGCTGCCAGCGGAGGCAGGGCACAGCCCAGGGACAGGCTGGCGAACAGGGTCATGTGGGCCACATCGGCGGCCCCCAGCCCATGGCGGGCGTACAGCCGGTAGCGCACTGAACCGCCGGAGAGCAGCGACAGGCCTATGGCATTGCCGATGGCGAAGGCCGTGAAGCCGCCCAGGGCCAGGGTGCGGCCGGGCAGGTTGACCCCGGCATAGCGGCTGGCGGACCACTCGTAGCCCAGCAGGATGATGAAGCCGACGATGGTCGCGCCCAGGGCGCCGAGCAGGGCCGGCTTGGGCACGTCGAGGATCGAGTCGTGCAGTGCGTAGAAGTCCAGCTCGCTGAGCAGGTGGCGACAGGCGATCAGGGCAATGGCGAACAGTAGCAGGGTCACGGCCAGGCCCAGCGGCTGGCGGTATTTGCTCAACAGGTCCAGCCAGCGCAAGCGAGTGACTGTAATGGGTTGAGTGGCGGTAGCGGTATCGGCGTCTTGTGAATCAGACATGTTGGCGCGCATCAATCACCTCGTGGATTGTGCGCGACAGGATGGGGGTATCCAGCCAAGTTACCAATCCCTGTAGAAAAAATAATTTCAAATATTAACGCGTCTCACCGTGGCCCGGCGAGCCTGCGCGATCAACGCAAGGTGGTTGCCCCGAGACAGAGCATAGCTTGCATGGTGAAGAGTCGACGCGCTGCTAAAGGTTCGCAACACATTGCCAGATCATTGTTGCCAAAGGACTTTTTCAACAGATACAAAAAAGGCCACTCTTTCGAGCAGCCTTTTTTGATGTTTGGTTGCGGGAGCCGGATTTGAACCGACGACCTTCGGGTTATGAGCCCGACGAGCTACCAGACTGCTCCATCCCGCGTCTGTGTGGCGGCATTCTACAGGCGAACGACCGAGTGTCAACCGTTAATGGTCCCAGAGGTCAAATTAACGTCGAAAACCTGGCTGGCCGACTTAAGTCATGGACCTGCAAGGAGTTTTACAGGGCGTGAAGGTAGGGAAAAACACGCGCGCACAAAAAAGGCCACTCTTTCGAGTAGCCTTTTTTGATGTTTGGTTGCGGGAGCCGGATTTGAACCGACGACCTTCGGGTTATGAGCCCGACGAGCTACCAGACACTGCTCCATCCCGCGTCTGTGTGGCCGAATTCTACAGAGCTGGCAGATCCTGTCAATCATTAAATTTTGAAAATTGCTTCCGGTTCAATCGCTTAGCTTCCTTGAAGGGGCTTTTCGGAAGGCTCGGGCCTAGCTAGAACGGGGCTTGCAGCTCTATTGAAGGCGTTGTTGTCATTGAGCAAATAAATTCAGCCGGACCTGATGAAGGTCAGCGCGAAGATGCAAGGTACTGGTGCTATATACAGGTGTCGGTAGATACTTGCCTTCTGCTTTCATTGCGACCTGTGCCTTTCATGATCTCTGCCTTTATATGATGCAGCGCAAAATCATCCACATTGACTGCGATTGCTTCTACGCCGCCATCGAAATGCGCGACGCCCCGCACCTGGCCAGCAAGCCGCTGGCGGTGGGCGGGTCAGCGGATCGACGGGGGGTGATTGCTACCTGCAATTATGAGGCGCGGGCCTATGGGGTGCGCTCGGCCATGTCCTCCCGGCACGCCCTGACCCTGTGCCCGGACCTGGTGATCGTCAAGCCGCGCATGGAGGCCTATCGGGAAGCTTCCAAAGAGATTCATACGATCTTTCGCGACTACACCGACCTGATCGAACCCTTGTCGCTGGACGAGGCCTACCTGGATGTTTCCGAAAGCCCGAGCTTTGCCGGCAGCGCCACGCGTATCGCCCAGGACATTCGCCGTCGGGTTTCCAATCAGTTGCACATCACCGTGTCGGCCGGGGTGGCGCCGAACAAATTCCTGGCGAAGATCGCCAGTGACTGGAAAAAGCCCAACGGCCTGTTTGTGATCACCCCTGACCAGGTGGAGGATTTCGTCTCCGAGCTGCCAGTCAGCAAGCTGCACGGAGTGGGTAAGGTCACGGCGGACAAGCTGGGGCGCCTGGGCATTGTCGACTGCCTGCAATTACGGGACTGGAGCAAGCTGGCGCTGGTGCGCGAGTTCGGCAGTTTTGGCGAGCGCCTGTGGAGCCTGGCCCGGGGCATCGATGAGCGGCCAGTGCAGAACGATAGCCGGCGGCAGTCGATCAGCGTGGAGAATACCTACGACGTGGACCTGCCGGATCTGGACAGTTGCCTGCAGAAGTTGCCGGAACTGATGGAGACCCTGGCGGGGCGCATGGCGCGCATCGACAGCAGCTACCGGCCGGGCAAGCCTTTCGTCAAAGTGAAGTTTCATGATTTTACCCAGACCACCCTGGAACAGGCGGGGGCGGGGCGTGACCTGGAGAGTTATCGGCAATTGCTGACCCAGGCCTTCAAGCGCGGCGGCAAGCCGGTGCGCCTGCTGGGAATTGGCGTGCGTTTGCAGGATATGCGCGGCGCTCATGAACAGCTGGAGCTGTTCCGAGGGGGGGGGTAGGGGCTGGCCGGTTGCGATCCATCCGAGGCATCGCTTTCGCCGGCAAGCCGGCTCCTACAGGGGGTCAGTTGCTGCCGGGGTCGGCCACCAGGCGGCCGGCATTCTTGGTCAGGGACTTGAGGAACTCGTTCTGCAGCTCCGGATCGTTGCGGGTCAGCTCGATCAGGCTTTGCTCCAGTTCGCTGGCTTCTTCCTCCAGGCCCAGCTCCGACAGGCGTTTGACCCGGTGCACCCACTGGCTCACCTCATCATCTTCCAGGTCGTCGTAGATCAGTGCATGGGCTTCCTGCAACTTGCTGCGCAGGCCGCTGCTGATGCTCAGGGAGGAGTCCGAATGCACTTCGTCCTGAGCGTCTTCGACACTGATCTGCAGCTTGCCGATGTGATTCAGGTCCTGCTCGGAAAACGGATTGTCCAGCAGGTTCAAGCGCAGCACGCCATTGCGGTCGGTGCTCAGCTCGTAGGTCTGCTTGCCGGCCTTGACCTGCACCGGACGCTCGCTCCATGGCAGGCTCGAATACTCCAGGCGCTTGTCGCGCTGGACTTCATCGATGGCTGCCAGGTTCTGCTGGGCACGGCCATGGGAGGGCATGTTCATGAACGGGTTGAGTCCGGACACGCCGTAGCTGATCCAGTCCTTGGTCACGCTGTCCGGCAGGTTGCCCAGGGCGAACACATTGACCACATTGGCCCCGACGCCCGCCACCAGTGCCACCGCGCCCAGCGGGATCTCGTAGATCTCGCGCCAGGGTTGGTAGGGCGTGTAGCGATCGTAGCGGCGGGTGACCTCGAACTCGGTGACTTCGAAGGTCTTCTGTTCGTGAATGCGCACTCGGCGTTGCGGCAGCTCAAGCACCTTAGGCTCACCGACATCGATCTGCAGGCTGTGATCGAGCAGTTTGCGCTCGACACGTTCCTCGTGTTCGCTGCGTTGCGACATCTGGTTGGCACAGCCGCTGACCAGCAGGGCGCCGCATAAAGCGGCGCCCCCGAGGCTTAAGGTGTTTCGCTTGAACATGACTTCTCTATCTGGTTTCGCGACGGATACGGGCTTGAAGGAAGGACAGTACGTCGGCCACGGGCAGTGCTTGCGCCTCGGCTTCGGTACGGCTCTTGTATTCCAGGTTGCCTTCGGCGAGGCCGCGGTCGCTGACCACGATCCGGTGAGGAATGCCGATCAGCTCCATGTCCGCGAACTTGATGCCCGGGCTGGTCTTCTTGTCACGATCGTCCAGCAGCACTTCGAAGCCGGCAGCGGTGAGTTCCGAGTAGAGCTTGTCGGTGGCTTCGCGAACCTGCTCGGTTTCGTAGCGCAGTGGCACCAGGGCAATCTGGAACGGCGCCAGGGTGTCGCTCCAGATGATGCCGTTGGCATCGTTGTTCTGCTCGATGGCAGCAGCCACCACACGGGATACGCCAATGCCGTAGCAACCCATTTCCAGGGTCACCGGCTTGCCGTTTTCGCCCAGCACTTCGCACTTCATCGCCTTGCTGTACTTGTTGCCCAGCTGGAAGATGTGCCCGACTTCGATGCCGCGCTTGATTTCCAGGGTGCCCTTGCCGTCCGGGCTCGGGTCGCCGGCCACCACGTTACGCAGGTCGGCCACGGTCGGAACCGGCAGATCGCGTTCCCAGTTGACGCCGAAGTAGTGCTTGTCGTCGATGTTCGCACCGATACCGAAGTCGCTCATCAGCTCGACCGAGCGATCGATGATGATCGGCAGCGGCAGGTTCAGCGGGCCGAGGGAACCGGCGCCGGCGCCAATGGCGTCACGCAGTTCGGCATCGGACGCCATGACCAGCGGGCTGGCAACGCCAGGCTGGTTGGCGGCCTTGATTTCGTTGAGTTCGTGGTCGCCACGGATGATCAGGGCAATCAGCTTGCCTGGCTCTTCGGCGTGGACGATCAGGGTCTTGATGGTCTTTTCAATCGGCAGATTGAATTTTTCCACCAGCGCGGCAATGGTCTTGGTGTCTGGCGTATCGACCAGGCGCAGTTCTTCGGCTGGCGCTGGGCGCGAGGTTTCGCGAGGCACGGCCTCGGCTTTCTCGATGTTCGCCGCGTAGTCGGAGCCGTTGCTGAAGACGATATCGTCTTCACCGGATTCGGCCAGCACGTGGAATTCGTGGGAGCCGGCGCCGCCGATGGAGCCGTTGTCCGCTTCAACCGGGCGGAACTTCAGGCCCAGGCGGGTGAAGACATTGCAATAAGCCTGGTGCATGCGGTCGTAGGTGACCTGCAAGGACGCCTGGTCGGCGTGGAAGGAGTAGGCGTCCTTCATGATGAACTCGCGGCCGCGCATCAGACCGAAGCGTGGGCGGATTTCATCGCGGAATTTGGTCTGGATCTGGTACAGGTTCAGCGGCAGCTGCTTGTAGCTGCTCAGCTCGTTGCGAGCCAGATCGGTGATCACTTCTTCGTGGGTCGGGCCGGCGCAGAAATCGCGACCGTGACGGTCTTTGAAGCGCAGCAGCTCCGGGCCGTATTCTTCCCAGCGACCGGATTCCTGCCACAGCTCAGCCGGCTGAGTGCTCGGCATCAACACTTCAAGCGCGCCCGCGGCGTTCATTTCTTCGCGAACGATGGCTTCAACCTTGCGCATCACCCGCAAGCCCATCGGCAGCCAGGTGTACAGGCCGGAAGCCAGTTTACGGATCATGCCGGCGCGCAGCATCAGCTGATGGCTGATCACGACCGCGTCGGAAGGCGTTTCTTTCTGTGTGGCGAGCAAATATTGACTGGTGCGCATGGTAGGCCGTTGTCGGTTGCTGAAGACTGGAAGTGACGGAGCATTGTACGGGCGAGTTCCGCTGGCGTACAGGATTGCGCTCGGAGGGGCCGGGGGCTACTGCGAAAAGTGCGCAACCCCCGGGATTTTCTAGGATTCTTCGCCGACTGCGGTGCTGTTGGCGGAGCTTTCGGGCTCGGGTTTCGGCCCGGCGCGGCGGCTCTCCTGGAACCAGTGAATGGCGATCAGGATCAGTGTCGGCACCCCGAGGATCGCGGTGATGAGAAAGAAGTCGTGATAGCCGAACTTTTCCACCATGACCCCGGAATAGCCGCCGATCAGGCGCGGCAGCAGCAGCATGATGGAACTGAGCAGGGCGTACTGGGTGGCGGAGAACTTGAGGTTGGTCAGGCTCGACAGGTAGGCGACGAAGGCTGAAGTGGCCATGCCTGAACTGAAGTTGTCCAGGGAAATGGTGACGATCAGCATCTTCAGGTTCGGGCCCATGTCGGCAAGCATGAGGAACAGCAGGTTGGTCCCGGCCGATGCGGCGCCGCCGATGAACAGGATCGGCAGGATGCCGAACCGCACGATCAGCAGGCCGCCCATGCCGGCACCGAGCAGGGTCATGATCAGCCCGAAGATCTTGCTGACCCCGGCGATCTGGTCTTTGGTGAAACCCTGGTCGATGTAGAACACGTTGGCCATGACGCCCATGACCGTGTCCGACATGCGATAGGTGGCAATCAGCCCCAATAGCAGAAAGGCTTGCCAGCGATAGCGCAGGATGAAGTCGTTGACCGGCGTCAGCACCGGCGCCAGGCCCCGGCGGCCCATGGCCGAGAGGCACAGGGTGCTGAGGGTGATGTAGAGGATGGCCCGCAGGAAGGCGCGGTCTTCCAGCAGCAGGTCCAGCAGGCTGACGCCGTCGAAGATCACGCTGGCGAAGTCGGTGTTGTACAGCTGGGTGAAGGTGGCGGGGACGGAAACCAGTAGCACGATCAGCACGAATACCGAGATCAACTGGTGAGCGAAGCTGTAGCGCCCGGCGGACAGTTGGGTGCGCAGCGGCACCGCGGGTTCACGCATCAGCAAGGTGGTGATCAGGGCCGGGATCATCAGCACCCCGAACAGCACGTAGGTGCCGGTCCAGGCCGAGTGCTTGTAGCTGAAACCGGTGGAGCCGAAGCCTTCGGCGAAAAACAGTGCGCCGGCAGTGGCCAGCAGCACGGCAACCCGATAGCCGGACATGTAACTGGCGGCAAGGGCGGCCTGGCGGCTGTCGTCGGCGATTTCCAGGCGGTAGGCGTCGATGGCGATGTCCTGGGTGGCCGAGGCGAATGCCACGATCACCGCAATGGCAATCAGCCAGGAAAGGTGCTTTTGCGGGTCGCAGAAGCCCATGCCGATCAGGCCGAGAATCACCAGGGTCTGCGCCAGCACCAGCCAGGAACGACGTCGACCGAGCTTGCCCAGGAGGGGCAGGCGCCATTGGTCGAGCAAGGGCGACCATACCCACTTGAAGGCATAGGCCAGGCCGATCAGGCTGGCGTAACCGATGGTTTCACGGGCCACACCGGCCTCGCGCAACCACACCGAAAGAGTCGAGAACACCAGCATGTAAGGCATGCCGGCGGCGAAACCAAGCAGCAACAGCACGAGCGTCGAGGGGCTGGCATAGGCGGCAAGTGCGGCGCGCCAGGTTTTACGGGGCATGGGCTGAAGTCTGCCTCAGATTACGGAAACAAAGCGCGCACTCTAACCGCTGTGCTCCACCGGGCGCCAGCCATGGCGCTGAATATCCACGCGATTGTTCAGGATAGAGACACCTTCGCCACGCAGTCTGGCCCGCTGCTCGTCGCCCGAGGGACTGCCGGCCGGCAAGCTCAGGCGACCACCGGCGCCGAGCACTCGATGCCAGGGCAGACTGGTGTCGGCGGGTAACTGGCTGAGGGTGCGCCCGACCCAGCGTGCCGCCCGCCCCAGGCCTGCCATCTCCGCCAGTTGGCCATAGCTCACCACCCTGCCTTCGGGGACCTGGGCCAGGGTCAGGTACAGCGCCGTACGTCGGATCTGTGCAGGGCTTTGCGGCTCTTCGCTGTGTTCGGTCACATTCGCGGTTCCAGATAATAGAGGAGGGACGCTGGTCGGCTGTGGTGATCAAAGCCGGATGAGTATTGAACTCACTCTCAATACCCGGGTCAGTCCTGACTAAGGCTTGTTCAGCAGGAATAATGCCGTTTTTTTTCGCAAGATCGAGTCCTCTATTGCTTATGTTGCCTAGAACTTTGCTGTGTTTCGCGGTGCTCAGCGCCTCCATGCCTGTATTGGCCGATACCGTGTGGTTGAAGAACGGTGATCGCCTGAGTGGCAAGATCAAGGTGTTCGACGGCGGCAAGCTGTTGATCCAGACCGACTATGGCGGCGCCATCAATATTGACTGGAAGCAGGTCAAGACTCTGGAGAGCGACCAGGAGCTGCTGGTCAAGCAGGATGCCTACACCGGGGAGAAGGCCAAGTCGCTGCAGGCGGCGGACGAAGGCAAGGTGATCCTGGCCAACGGCGAGGCGCCCAAGACGGTGGAGCTGGCGAGCATCCAGCAGATCATGAAGCCCAAGCCGCTGGTGGAGGACATGGTCTGGAAAGGCAACGTCGATGTGGCCATGGACTACAAGCGCGCCGAAAAGAACACTGATGACTACGACATCGACTTCAAGACCTCGGCGCGTCACGGGGCCTGGCGCCACAATGCCCAGGGCGAATACAACCGTGAGTTCCAGGATCATGTGGTGACCACGGACAACTGGAGCGCCGAGTACGCTCTGGACCGTTTCATCACGGAAAAGTGGTTCTGGGAAGGGCGCCTGACCTACAAGCGGGACAAGGTCGAGGACCTGGCGCGGCAGCGGGTGGTGGGTACCGGCCCCGGCTACCAGTTCTGGGATGATGAGCTGGGTGCGTTCTCCCTGGGCTCGCTGCTCAACCGTACCGATTACGAGTACGCCGATGGCGGCAAGGACAACTTCTATTCCCTGGCGATGAAGTGGGACTACAACCGTTACCTGATCGGCAAGCGGGTGGAGTTCTTCACCAATGGCGAGGTGGGGCGGCCGCTTTCGGGGGTGGCCGACTATGCACTGGATGCCGAGATGGGGCTGCGCTACAAGGTCACCGACTGGGCTTCATTGAACCTCAAGGCGGAAAAAGACCTGATCCGCGGTACCGAAGACAGCGATCTGGACAAGACCCGCTACACCGTGGGCTTTGGCGTGACCTGGTAACCCGGGACGCATGGGCGCCTTTTCAACGAGGGCGCCGACAAAAGTGACGGGCACAAAAAAGCCCCGCTGTTGAGGGCGGGGCTTTTTTACTGGATCAGTACAAGTTAGATAACTTGAACTTCTTCAGCTTGCATGCCTTTCTGACCGCGGGTAGCGATGAAAGAAACCTGTTGGCCTTCTTTCAGGCTTTTGAAGCCGTCGGATTGGATAGCTTTGAAGTGTACGAACAGGTCGTCACCGGATTGTGGAGTGATGAAGCCGAAGCCTTTTTCATCGTTGAACCACTTAACGGTACCGGTTTGGCGATTAGACATGGTGTATCTCCTTGGACAAAGTTAACTGCGACTCAGGAAAAGCCCTGGCCGAGACTGAGTGCAAAGAGCAGGAAAAATTCTTGGAGATGGTTGGATCGAAATTCAACATCGTGTAGAGATTCTCAGTGACACAAGCAGCACAGTGGCGCCACCTTAACCCTTTTTCCTGAACGTGCCAATGGTCAGTGCGAAGGTTTCTCGGTTTTCGTGACTGACGGCGGGGCGCTCGTCGCCCAGCCCTTGAAAATCGTGGCGTGAGGCGAGAAAAACGTCCCAGACTTTGAACCCGACCTCGCGCCCCGGTAAGATGCCAGACCGTTTTTTTTCACCTCGCTATTTCAGGACACCCGCCATGAGCATCAAATCGGACAAGTGGATTCGCCGCATGGCGCAAGAGCACGGCATGATCGAGCCCTTCGTAGAGCGCCAGATGCGTGGCGAAGGCCAGGATCGGCTGATCTCCTTCGGGGTGTCGAGCTACGGCTACGACGTGCGTTGCGCCGACGAATTCAAGGTGTTCACCAACATCAATTCGGCCACTGTCGATCCGAAGAACTTCGATGAAAAGAGCTTCGTCGACATCAAGAGCGACGTCTGCATCATTCCGCCGAACTCCTTTGCCCTGGCACGCACCGTCGAGTACTTCCGCATTCCGCGCAACGTGCTGACCATCTGCCTGGGCAAGAGCACCTATGCCCGTTGCGGCATCATCGTCAACGTGACCCCGCTGGAACCCGAGTGGGAAGGCCACGTGACCCTGGAATTCTCCAACACCACCACCTTGCCGGCGAAGATCTACGCCAACGAAGGCGTGGCGCAGATGCTGTTCCTTGAGTCGGACGAAGAGTGCGAAGTGTCCTACAAGGACCGTGGCGGCAAATACCAGGGCCAGCGCGGCGTGACCCTGCCACGCACCTGAGTTCGTCTGTCTGACGAATAGCGGGAATTCCTGAGCCGGCAGGCACTCTATTGGAGGTACTGCCGGTACGCGCAAGGCGTACCCGGCACAGCTCAGGAGTGCCCTCATGAAGATAGATCCGCGAATCAGTGCCACCTTGGCCAGGCTGGAACCCAATCAGGTTGGCGTACTGGCCTGGACCCTGCTGGCGCATCCTCCCGTCAGCATGGCCGGTGGCATTCCCGGCCAGCCGGATCCCGATTCCCCGCAACCCCTTGAACCCACCGAGCCGGGCGAACCGACCCTGCCCGACGAGCCGCCTCCCGCGCCTGTCGCCTGAAGCCCGTACCGCGCCCGCCCGGCCCAGAGCCTGAACGGGCGCGGTACCGCTGTTACTTCAGGTTGCCGCTGAGAAACTGCTGCAAGCGCTCGCTTTTCGGGTTGCCCAGCACGTCCTCCGGAGCCCCTTCTTCTTCCACCAGGCCCTTGTGCAGGAACAGCACCTGGCTGGACACCTTGCGCGCAAAACTCATCTCGTGGGTGACCATGATCATGGTCCGGCCCTCTTCGGCCAGGCCCTGGATCACCTTGAGCACCTCGCCTACCAGCTCCGGGTCCAGGGCCGAGGTGGGTTCGTCGAACAGCATGACCTCCGGCTCCATGGCCAGGGCCCGGGCGATGGCCACCCGTTGCTGCTGGCCGCCGGAGAGAAACGCCGGGTACTGGCTGGCCACTCGTGCCGGCAGGCCGACCTTGTCCAGGTAACGCCGGGCGCGTTCCTCGGCCTCCCTGGTGCTGACCCCCAGCACCCGGCGCGGGGCCATGGTGATGTTTTCCAGCACGGTCATGTGGCTCCACAGGTTGAAGTGCTGGAACACCATTGCCAGGCGGGTGCGAATCCGCTGCAGCTCGGCCGGGTCGGCCACGTGCATGCCGTGGCGGTCGCTGACCATGCGGATCTGCTGGCCATCCAGGCTCATGGCGCCGTCATCCGGGGTTTCGAGAAAGTTGATGCAGCGCAGGAAGGTGCTCTTGCCCGAGCCGCTGGCGCCGATCAGGCTGATCACGTCGCCGGTCCTGGCCTTGAGGGAAACACCTTTGAGCACTTCATTGTCGCCATAGCATTTATGCAGGCCTTCAACGGTCAATTTGTACATGGGGGCGTGCATCCTCAAGGCGAAAGTAGGTAACCGCTGCGATAGGCCTCGCGACCGGCGACATGGGCGATCACCATGCCTGCGGTGGCCATGCGTCGCAGCGAGCGGGCGTACATGAGCCCGGCGTTGTTGCAATGGATGGGGGTGACCCGGTCGTGGATCGGGTCGATGATTTCGGCCACCAGTTGCCCGGCTTCCAGGTATTCCCCCGGCAGCGCGTTGAACACCAGCAGCCCGCCTACCGGGGTCGCCACCGGTTCGACACCGGCCAGGGGCGTGGCCGGGAAGGGCAGCTCGGGCAGTGGCGGCGCTTCACCGTCGATGGCCCCAAGCCGGGTCAGGTAGTCGATCAGGGCCTGGCAGTCGAGGCTGGCCAGGCCGTGGTTGACGTCGCCCTGGCCGCGCAGCTCGACGGTCACCGCAAAGCTGCCTGTCGGGATGGCGAAGCGCTCGCCGAAGCGCTGTTGAAGTTGCCACCACAGCAGGCTGAAGCATTCGTCGAACGACCAGGCCGCGGAGTCGGTGGCCAGCAGGCAGGCTTCGGCGCCCAGGTAGCGAGCCAGCGGCTCCACCCGGGGCCAGGCTTCGGGGGTGGTGTAGAGATGCGCCACAGCCTCGAAGTCGCAATGCAGGTCCAGCACCATGTCGGCATCGCAGGCCAGCCGTTGCAGGGTCAACTGCAGGGACTGCAGTTGGGTTTGCGGCCGCTGGCGCGCCAGGGCATCGATCAGGTGACGGCGGATCAGTTCAAGGTTGTGTTCAGGGTCGGCATTGAGCAGCCCTTCGATGGCATCGCCGACTTGTTCGCCCAGGTCGGCGAAGCCGCGGTTGAAGTTCTGCCCGCTTTCCAGCTGGTAGCGGCCCAGGGGCACATCCATCAGCACCTGTTCCAGGCCCACCGGATTGGCCACCGGCACCAGGACGATTTCCTGGCGCAGGCGCCCGGCGGCTTCCAGCTCGGCCAGGTGTTGCTTGAGGTGCCAGGCCACCAGCATGCCGGGCAACTCGTCGGCGTGCAGGGAGGACTGGATATAGACCTTGCCGGCGGCCTGGGGCGGGCCGAAGTGAAAGCTGTGGACCTGGCGCGCGGTGCCCGGCAGCGGGGCGAGCAGGTCGTGGATCTCGTGGCGCATTGACGGTTTTCCTGCAGCAAGTCCTAGTGGGTCGGCCCGAGGAAAGCCAGCCAGCGGCGTTCGGAGAGGCGGAACAGGCCCACCAGGGCGAAGGTCACGCACAGGTAGATGATGGCGGCGATGCCGAACGACTGAAATGTCAGGAAGGTCGCCGAGTTGGCGTCGCGGGCGATTTTCAGAATGTCGGGAATGGTCGCGGTGAAGGCCACGGTGGTGGAGTGCAGCATCAGGATCACTTCGTTGCTGTAGTAGGGCAACGAGCGGCGCAGGGCCGAGGGCATGATCACGTAGGCGTACAGCTTCCAGCCGCTGAGGCCATAGGCCTTGGCCGCTTCGACTTCGCCGTGGGCCATGCTGCGGATCGCCCCGGCGAAGATCTCCGTGGTGTAGGCGCAGGTGTTCATGGCGAAGGCAAGGATGGTGCAGTTCATTGCATCGCGAAAGAACGCATCCAGGACTGGCTGTGCGCGAATCGCGGCGATGCTGTAGATCCCGGTGTAGCAGATCAGCAACTGGATATAGAGCGGTGTGCCACGAAACAGGTAGGTGTAGAACTGCACCGGCCAGCGGATGTAGCGCTTGGGCGAGACCCGGGCGATGGACAGCGGGATCGACACCAAAAAGCCGATGCAGATCGAGGCACTGAGCAGCCACATGGTCATGGCCAGGCCGGTCACGTGGTAGCCATCGCTATAAAGGAAGGGACGCCAGTATTCCTGCAGGAGTTCGATCATCGCACGGCCTCCCGGGCGCCTGCGGCGTAGCGCCGTTCAAGCCTGCGCAGGACAAAGTTGGAGGCACTGGTGATCAACAGGTAGATCAGCGCCGCCAGAACCAGGAAGTAGAAGAGTTGGTAGGTGCTCTTGCCGGCGTCCTGCGCAGCCTTGACCAGGTCGGCCAGGCCAATGATCGATACCAGGGCCGTGGCCTTGAGCATCACCATCCAGTTGTTGCCGATGCCTGGCAGGGCAAAGCGCATCATTTGCGGAAAGACCACGAAGCGAAAGCGCTGGCCGCGTTTCAGGCCATAGGCGGTGGCCGCTTCCACCTGGCCCCGGGGCACGGCAAGGATCGCCCCGCGAAAGGTTTCGGTGAAGTAGGCGCCATAGATGAAACCCAGAGTGATCACCCCGGCGCTGAAGGGATTGATCTCGATGTAGTCCCACTCCATGAAATCGGTAAAGGAGGTCAACCAGGTTTGCAGGCTGTAGAAAATCAGCAGCATCAGGACCAGGTCCGGCACGCCGCGGATCAGGGTGGTGTAGAGCTGTGCCGGAACCCGCAGCAGGGCAACGCTGGACAATTTGGCGCTGGCGCCGATCAGCCCCAGTAAAACGCTGACCAGCAGCGACAACACCGACAACTTGATGGTCATCCAGGTACCTTCCAGCAGCAGAGGGCCGAAACCCTTCAGGCTGAGCGCGGAAAGCCCCAGGTTTTTTAGAAGTTCTTCGAGCATCGATCTGTGACCCGTAGCGATAAAAAAGGCGCCCATCGAGGATGGGCGCCGACAGGTTATTTACCGCTGTAGAGGTTCAGGTCACCGAAGTGTTTTTTCTGGATGGTGGCGTAGGTGCCATCATCGTGTAACGCTTTGATACCTTTATCCAGAAGCGCTTTCAGCTCTTTGTTACCTTTCGAGATACCCACCGCGGTCTTGGCCGGCAGCAGCGGGTCGTCCACCGGCTTGCTGATCTCATAGTCAGCGCCTTGCGGTGACTTGAGGAAGCCCAGTTCGGCCTGCAGCATGTCCTGGATCGAGGCATCGAGGCGCCCGGAAGTCAGGTCGGCATAGACCTGGTCCTGGTTCTGATAGGCCTGGGTCTTGACCCCGGCCTTGTCCAGCACGGCCTTGGCGTAGGCTTCCTGAATGGTGCCCTGCTCGTAGCCGACGGTCTTGCCCTTGAGCGAGGCGGTGTCTTCGCTCAGTCCCGAGCCTTTCTTGAACACGAATGCAGTGGGGCCGGAAAACAGTTCGTTGGAGAAGTCGATGACTTTCTCGCGAGCCGGGGTGACGGTCATGGACGAGATCACACCGTCGAATTTATTGGCCTTGAGGCCTGGAATCATGCCGTCGAAGTCACTTTCGACCCACTTGCACTTGACCTTCAGCTCGGCACAGATGGCATTGCCCAGGTCGATGTCGAAACCCACCAGGCTGCCGTCGGCGGCCTTGGATTCGAAGGGGGCGTAGGAAGGGTCGACGCCGAAGCGCAGTTCCTTGTATTCCTTGGCCAGCGCGGAGCCGGCGGCCATGCAGAGAGCCAATGCAGAAAGGGTCAGCAATGCTTTTTTCATTATTCAATCCCTAAGAACCAATATGAGCGCTTGTGGCGCATGAGTACTGTTACTGGACCGCATAAGACTTAATGAAAGTAGCAATTTCCGAACCAGAGTCCCGAACAGGTGTTTTAAAAGCGCTGGAAAGCAGCGACACGAGGGAACCCGTGCGCCGAGATGGGGCGTGATTTTTGGCAGGCGCCAATAAGGTGCGAAGGGGTGGGCAATCTACGATGGGCGAACTGACAGGGCTGCTAGTGCCAAGCGCGGTTGAGGGCGCCGGTGAGCTGTTCGTTTTGGAGCAGGCCCGCTTGCACAGGACGTGCAAGCGGGTGGGGGAAGGTTACTTGCCTGGAACCAGGGTCAGGCGGGTCTTGCCGTAGCTGCGCTCGAAGTTCTGCGGTTGCATCGGCAGGCTCAGGTACTGGGCCTTGAGCCAGCCGTCGATGCCGTTGGCATAGTTGGGGCTCACCGGGTTGCCGGACTGGCCGCTGCTGTTGAGGCCCATCAAGGGTTCGCTGAGGCCGAAATCCACGATCAAGCGCAGGGCCGGTGTATCAGTGATGGCAAAATCCTGCCCCCAACGGTACGCGGCGCTGTTGATGGTGTTGTGGTCGCCCCCGGCCTGAAGCGGGCCACGGATCTGCCGGCCATTGGCGTTGGTCCACTGGTAGCTGTGCAGCTTGCCCCATTGCCAGGCCTTGCGGTCGGCGCCCAGCAGTTGCTCGCCGGAGCTGATGGCGGCTGCCAGGCTGCGGGCGAGGATGGCTGGCTTGTCTTCCTTTTGCGCGGTGCGCGAATCGTCCCAGAACGGGCTGTCGTCCTGGCCCAGCAGGTGGTCGGCCTGGGCCGAGTAGGAAAGGTTGCCGTTGGCGACGAAGGCTTGCCAGGCGTCACTGGACTCGGGGCCGAGCTTGTCGAGGAAGATCTGCTTGGCGCTCTCCTGCAGGAACAATTCGTACAACGCCGCGTCGGCCGAGCCGGCGCTGACCTTGCCGTCGAACGCCAGCAAGCGGCTATAGGCTTCCCTGGCCTTGGCGCGTTCGGTATCGGGCAAGGCCTCGATGGCCTGCTTCAGCGGCTGGGCCATGCCCGGAGCTTCGAACATCTTTTTCAGTTTGGCGGCGAACAGGGTGCTTTGGTCGTACTGCAGGGCGATCAGGCTGCGGTTGTCCTGCTTGCCGCTGGAGGCCAGACCGGCCATGCGCTCGGCCCGTTCCGGGGCGTGCCAGGAATTGGACAGCTGCATGCCGTAGCCCCGCGAGATCACTCGCTGGTTGGCGGTGGCGATCCAGCCCTGGGGCGGGTCCTGGTCGTAGGGGTGGAGCATCGGGTCGGCGTAGCCGTCCCAGTCGTAACGGCCATCCCAACCCGGTGAGGGCAGCAAGCCTTCGCCTTCGCGGCGGTTGGGGAAGCGCCCGGTGACCTGCCAGCCGATGTTGCTGGCGTCGGCAAACGCCATGTTCAGGGCGATGGCGCGGATTTCCCGACTGGCATCCGAGGCCTTCTCGACATTCTGCGCCCGGGACAGGTCGAAGAAGGCGTCCAGGGTCTTGTCGTCCTTGAGCTCCGGCGTCTGCAGGGCCAGGCCGAAACCGTTACCGAGCGCTGCCCCCAGGGCGCTGTTGAGCAGCGGGCCATGGCGGGTTTCGTACACGGCTTCGCGAATCGGCCGCTGGCCTTTGACGAAGTAGGTTTCGTTGCGCACGGTCACCGGCTGCCATTTGCCGTTGTTCTGGTAGTACAGGGCGTTGCCCTGGCGCTTGAGCTTTTCCAGGAACAGGTCCTGGTTGTCTCCCTCCACCGAGCTCATGCTCCAGGCCACCTTGCCGTTGAAGCCCTGGAGAATCGCCGGCAGGCCAGCGATGGACGCGCCAGCGGCCTGGTATTTCGGCGCGCGGATCTGGGCGTAGTACCAGGCTTGCAGGTGGCTGTCGGCGGCCAGCAGGCTGCGGCCGGTGCGGCTGCGCTGTGGGGCGATGGCCAGGTTGCTGCCGCCGCGGGTGCCCAGGCTGTTGAGCTGGGCCAGACGGTTGATGGCGCGGCTGACTTCGTTCAGGCCCGGCACAGTGAGATTCAGGCCCTTGAGCTTGTCCGCTTCGGCCAGGGGCAGGGGTTCATCGGGATAGCTCGGAGTCAGCCACGGCAGTTTGTCGCTGCCGACTTTCTGCGCCAGCACCAGGGCGTTGATCTCTTCTTGCAGGTTGGCGGACTGGCCGAAGTTCAGCAGGCAGAAGATCAGCGCCGAATCCTCGGCTTTCCAGTATTCGGGGGTGTAGCCCTGGGCTGCCAGGTCCGGCGGCAGCTTGTCGCGATAGCGGAACAGGTAGGCGTTGACGCCCCGGGCATAGACCTCGAAGAAGCGCTTGATCCGTGGCGACGAAGCCTTGTACAGCTCATCGGCGCTTTTCTTCAGGTTGATCGCGCGCATCAGGCGGTCCACTTCCAGTGCGTCGGCACCGGACATTTCGGCCAGGCGGCCCTGTGCCAGCAGGCGCAGGGTCACCATCTGGCCAATGCGGTCGCTGGCGTGCACATAACCCAGGGTGAACAGGGCGTCATGGAAGCTGCTGCTTTCGATCAGCGGTACGCCGACCGCGTTGCGCCGCACGGAAACGTTCTGTGCCAGGCCCTTGAGCGGTTGCACGCCAGAGGTGGGGGGCAGGGTGTCTTGAGTGTTCCAGGACTGGCAACCGGCCAGGCTCAGAGCACTGGCCACTGCCGCGGCAACGCCGAACCGGGGAAGAAAATGTGAGAAGGCTGGCGAGGCCATGGCAAAGCTCCTGCGGGGGGTAGCGTCGATAAAGGCGCTACGTTAGTGAGCAGGCGAGTGCCGCGCAAGCGGGGGCAGGAGGTATTTCTCGACGACGCTGCAAATAGCGATCGCCGGCGCGTCGGCGCCTGGCAAAACCCGTAGGAGCCGGCTTGCCGGCGAAGAGGCCTTCTGGCCTTGGCTGGCCCTTGCGGGCACCGTGACTGGCAAGCCAGCTCCTGCAGGCACAAGGTTCAGGAGGCGGGATTGACCTGCTCTACCAGGGCATAGGCCCGCTCGGTAGCCGGCCGGGCCTGGATGCTGTTGAACCAGCGCTGCAGATGCGGGAAGTCCTCGAGTTTCTGGCTCTGCTTCTTGTAGGAAGCGATCCAGGGATAGATCGCCATGTCGGCAATGCTGTAGTCGCTGCCGGCGACGAACTTGCGGTCCGCCAGGCGCCGATCGAGCACGCCGTACAGGCGCGCGGTTTCATCCACATAACGTTTGATGGCGTAGGGGATCTTTTCCGGGGCGAACTGGCTGAAGTGATGATTCTGCCCAGCCATCGGTCCCAGCCCGCCCATCTGCCAGAACAGCCATTGCAGGGCTTCCTGGCGCCCGCGCAGGTCCTGGGGCAGGAACTGGCCGGTCTTTTCCGCGAGGTACAACAGGATCGCCCCGGACTCGAACAGCGACAGTGGCTGGCCGCCATCGGCGGGTTGGTGGTCAACGATCGCCGGAATGCGGTTGTTGGGCGCGATCTTCAGGAACTCGGGCTTGAACTGCTCACCCAGGCCGATGTTCACCGGGTACAGGGTGTAGGGCAGGCCGGTTTCTTCCAGGAACAGGGAGATCTTGTGGCCGTTGGGGGTGGTCCAGTAATACAGGTCGATCATGGAACGCTCCAATTGGGATGTATCTGTGCTTAAGGACAGCAAACTCCGGCATTAGGTCGTCCTGTCTGCATTCGATGGCTTGCCTGAACAGCTAAGTGATGCTCAAGTGCGGCAAATTCAATGACCTCCACAGAGAAAAACATGCCCCTTCCGGCCACCACCGCACTGATGCTCATCGACCAGCAGCAAGGCATCCTCCAGCCTCGGCTTGGCCCGCGCAACAACCCCGAGGCGCAGGAGCGGATGCTCGAACTGCTGGCCCACTGGCGCGCCCGCGGCTGGCCGGTGATCCATGTGCAACACCTGTCGCGTTCGCCGGATTCGGTGTTCTGGCCCGGGCAGTCGGGGGTGGAGTTTCAACCGTGCTTTGAGCTCCGGGACGGGGAATGGCGGGTTCAGAAGCAGGTGCCGGATGCGTTTTGCGCCAATTCGCTGGAAGCGGATTTGCGGCGCGAGGGGATTGCCGGGTTGGTGATTGTCGGTGTTGCCACCAACAACTCTGTGGAGTCGACGGCGCGTACGGCTGGCAACCTGGGCTTTGCCGTGTGGGTGGTGGCCGACGCCTGCTACACCTTCGACAAGCCCGACTTCAACGGTCGGGCCCGTAGTGCCGAGGAGGTGCATGCCATGTCGCTGGCCAATCTGGATGGCGAGTACGCCACCGTCCTGGACCTGGCGCAGTTGCTGGCCCAGGAGGCCGGGGGCAGCTGAAGGCGCAAGTGCTAAGGCAGGCCCCGCCCGCGCTCAAGTCAGGCGCCGTGGCACTTCTTGAATTTCTTGCTGCTGCCGCATGGGCAAGGGTCGTTGCGGCCAACGTCTTTCAGTGCGTTGCGTACCGGCTCCTGGTGAGCGTGGTTGCAGTGCGGGCCGTGAACATGGCCATGGTCGTGATCGTGATGGTCATGATCGTGGTTGCAGTCAGGGCCATGGACATGAGGTTGCTGGGTCATTGCGGGTTACTCCGGGATAAAATCGCCGGGAATTATCACGCCATTGCGCTTCAGGTGCACGTCCTGGCCGATGAATAATCCGATTTCCAGTTCCCCTTCGAGGCGGTAGGGGATAGGTCGCTCGGGCTTGCGCAGCAATTTCACCACATCGCGGATCTGCGGCCACAGGTTGGTCCGCACCGGCACCTTGAAGAAGCGGCTGCTGTGGGGCGTGACGGTGAACCAGTGTTCGTGCTCGCCTTCGCTGAGCAGGAAGCGCTCCAGGTAGACCTTGTAGGTCAGGCGACGCACGGTCAGGTCGCTGTCGTTGGGGTTATCCACCCGCAGGTGCAGGGTGAAGCGTTGTTCCAGCAGGTTGGCCTTGACCACCTCGACCTTGACCAGATGCACCGTCGGGTCGACGGACTCATCGCTGAACCAGGAGGCACAACCCGTCAGGCTCAGCGCGCCGAGCAGGCACAAGGTTCGTAACGCACGCAGCTCACCGATCATTGCAAGACTCCCTCTGGATGCCGGTGCCCATCCTGGGCCCGGGTTGGTAGCGGCCGGTCGCGGCTCAGCGGCTGAAATAGCTGGCGCAGCACTTCTTGAACTTGTGCCCGCTGCCACAGGGGCAGGCGTCGTTGCGGCCGGATTTGAGGGGAACCGTGGGGTCGATGAAATACCAGCGTCCCTGGTTCTGCACGAAGGATGAGCGTTCGCGGTGGCTATGCTCGCCCTGGCTGTCGTGCCAGCGGGCAGTAAAGGTGACAAAGGCATGCTCGGGCTGGCCGCCGAAGACTTCCGAGCTTTCGACCTGCAACCCCAGCCAGGTGCTTTGGGCGCTCCAGTCGCTGATGGACTGGCGATCCAGGCCCGCCTGTTGCGCCGGCAGGGTGGTGGCCAGCAGGTAATCCACCTGCCCCAGCACATAGGCGCTGTAGCGCGAACGCATCAGGGCTTCCGCGCAGGGCGCCGGATGACCGGCATGGTAGTGGCCGCAGCAGGCATCCAGCAGGTTGCCGCTGCCGCAGGGACAAATCGAGGCACTCATTGTGTTACCACCAATACTTTCCAAAGTTTTCCGGGTTTGCCCAGAAGCGTGAATTGAGCCAATCGGGCACTTGCTTGTATTCAAGCAGATCGTAGGTGAACAGGGTCAAGACCTGTTCATCGCGCTGAAAACGTTCGCTGGCCTGCAACGCCAGGGAATAGAAGTCGGTTTCCTGCCAGCCGCAGGCCTGCAGATCGGCCAGTACGGCGATCCGGCTGGCATTGAGGTTGCGGATGCCTCCCAGCAGGTTCAGGCCGTCGCGCTTGGGCAAGTGCTCCAGGCAATCCACGGCCAGGGCCAGGTCGAAGCGCCGCGCTGCCAGTTCCACAGGCAGAGGGCCGGGTGCCGCCTGGGCCACTTGGGTCGTGGGGTGGGCCTCCTTGAAGGCAGCCAGGGCGGGGAAGTCGCTGGCACCGATCAGCAGCAGCTGTTGTGGTGCGTAGCGATCCAGCAAAGCCGCCAGGGCCTGCTGCGGGGTACGGTCGGAAATGCCGGCGCTCATCTTAGCTCCTCGGTCAGAACGCTAAAGACTAGCGCGCCGGCATCTGCGGGCCTAGAGCGGTTCACCACTAAATCGGCGAACCTCCCGTGTTTACAGGGCGAAACCGGTGATAGCCGGGTGCTGGCGCAGATGAAATGCGCGGTCTTTACTCCGTGAATCGGCCTTGAGCCGATCCCTCAGGAGAAATCAGATGAGCATCATTCGGACGGCAGTACCCCTGGTTCTGTTAACCAGTGTGTTGACTGGTTGTGCAGGTTTGCAGAAAACCGACTGGCCGATCTGCGCCGCGGTAGGTGGCGTCACGGGCGCGGCGCTGGGCGCCACCGAAAGCTCCTCGTGGGCGGGCGGCGGCGCACTGTTGGTCGGCGGCCTGGCGGGTGCGTACTGCTGGGTAAAAGGTGATGGCGACGAGGACGGCGATGGCGTGCCGGACAGCCGCGACAAGTGCCCCCACACTCCCAGAGGCGTCCAGGTCGATGCCAACGGCTGCCCACCACCGCCACCGGTGGTAGAAGAGGTGGTAGTGGTCAAGGAAGAAACCATTGTCATTCGTGATGTGCACTTCCATTTCGACTCGGCCAAGCTGACCGATGCCGACAAAACCAAGCTCAACACCATTGTCACCCGACTGAAACAGGAGGCGTCGAGTGCCCAACTGCGAGTGACCGGCCATACCGACAGCGTCGGCAGCGATGCCTACAACCAGAAACTCTCGGACAAGCGCGCCCACTCGGTCGTGGAGTACCTGATCAGCAACGGCATTCCCCGCAGCAGCTTCGTCTCGGTAACCGGCGCCGGTGAAAGCAAGCCAGTGGCGGATAACAAGACCGCCGAAGGCCGGGCGATGAACCGTCGTACGGAAATCCAGATCAACCGCTGAAACCCCAGGGCCTGTGCGGCGACGAGCCGCACGTGGCCGCCTCTGCTCCTGTGCCAGGACCATGCTGATGGCGCAGGAGCCTTTGATCCCGGTGTCTTCTCGGCGATGGGCTCAGCCTGTCTGTAACGGGCGATCCTCGTCGATCCGGTGGCTAAACAGCCACTTCGTGAAGAATTTTCATTCCCCTCTGGCTTACCCCCGGGATAAGTCGTTACTGTGCGCGCAAAGAATAATTCACGAGGGGAGCGTATGAAGGTTTTATGGGGGCTGGGGAAGTTTCTGACCTTGGTTTTCTGGTTGGTGGTGCTGATCAACCTGGCCAGGCCGTTGATCAACCCGCTGCATCTTCTAGTGAATCTGGCGGGCAGCCTGTTGCTGCTGACCCATTTGCTGGAACTGCTGCTGTTCAACGGCAGCCTCAAGGATCGGCCACATCCCTGGCGTGACCGGCTGTACATCCTGCTGGTGGGGATCTTCCACCTGCAGACTCTTCCTGCTCCTGTCGTTGTCGAGGCCGACCATGCGTAAGCTCTGCCTGCTGGCTCTTTTCTGCAGCCCCCTGGCCATGGCCCAGGTGGTCAAGGTCGAAACCAACTCCCTGATGCGTCTGCCCAATACCGCCAGCACTCTGCAACTGGAGCGGCTGGAAGTGGCGGACTATGGCACCTTGCTGATCCCGGCCAATGTCACCGAACTCAAGGTGGACGAACTGCGGCTGGGGCATGAGGCGCGGATCGCCATCGTCCCTACCGAACAGAGCCTGCACTTGACTGTCCGCCGTGCGGAGCTGGAAGCGGGCAGCCAGATCACTTCCCGCGGCGCGCCGGGTACCTACCTGAAGGCCGCCAAGCCGGGGCGCAACCTGAACCTGCGCATCGAGTCGTTACAGGCCGAGACGCTGTCCGTGGACGCCCGGGGTGGTGCCGGTGCGCCGGGTTATGTCGGTCTGGATGGCGCCAATGGCCAGGAACCGGGCTGCACCTGGGGCAGCGCGGGGCGTGGGGCTGACGGTGACAATGGCGGCGATGGCCGTCCTGGTGCGGCAGGCGCCCAGGTCCGGGTGGAACTGCCGCGGGACTTCCCCAGCGAGCAGATCAAGGTCTGGGTCGATGGTGGCGCAGGCGGGCTGGCCGGTGCCGGTGGCAAGCCGGGTGCGGGCGGCAAGTCCAAGGGGTGCCTGGTGTACCGCACCGACGGTGGCAAGAGCGGACGGCCCGGCGCCCAGGGGCAGCCCGGCCCGGCCGGCGAGCCTGGCGCGCTGACGGTGCAGCGCCTGTAAGCCGTAACGCTTGCGTTGAACCTTGCCCGGCCGCCCGCTTCTGTAGCGGGCGGCCTGTTTTCAGAAGGTCGGCCGGGCCGCCGCCAGGGCGACCAGCACCAGGCCGATGATCAGGTTGCTGCCCACCAGCCGGCGGATCTTGCCCAGCGCCGCGGCACCAGCGGGCCAATCCTCGGCCGCTACTGCCTTGCGCAGCTCCGGCAACTGCAGGGACTGGATGCGGATGAACAGGGCGGTCATCACCAGGTACAGGCCCATCATGATCTGCACATACTTGGGCGCGGTTTCAAAGCCGCTGAAGCGCAAATGCAGCAGGCCGATACCGCTGATCGGCAACAGCACCACGGCGATCCACACCCAGACGAAAAAACGCGGAAACACTTGCGCCCACAACTTCAGCCGCGCCGGCCCCTCCAGGGCCACCATGGCCGCCGGGCGCAGGACCATCCAGGCGAAGAACATGCCGCCGACCCAGACCAGGGCGGCCAGGACATGCAGGGTGTAGGCAAGGGCGAAAGGGGTCATTCGGGTACTCCGTTCTGCGCGGGATGAATTAGCGGGGTATGATAGCGGCCGATTCGAACCACTGAAAATTTATCCAGCGTTTTATGCGCCCGAAAAACCATGATCAGCAACGAACTCAAAACCACGATCCAGGGCGCCTACTCGCGTTTTCTCGAAGCCAAGAGCCTCAAGCCGCGTTACGGCCAGCGCCTGATGATCGCCGAAGTGGCCAAGGTCCTGGGTGATATCGACACCGACGACGAAGGTCGGCGCAGTGGCGACCCGGCGGTGGTCGCCGTGGAAGCCGGCACCGGTACCGGCAAGACCGTGGCCTACAGCCTGGCGGCAATTCCCACGGCCAAGGCCGCTGGCAAGCGCCTGGTGATCGCTACCGCCACCGTCGCCCTGCAGGAGCAGATCGTCTACAAGGACCTGCCCGACCTGATGCGCAACAGCGGGCTGAACTTCAGCTTCTCCCTGGCCAAGGGCCGCGGTCGCTACATGTGCCTGTCCAAGCTCGACATGCTGCTCCAGGAAGGCCACGCCCAGACCGCCACGGCCCAGCTGTTCGAGGAAGAAGG
Organism: Pseudomonas sp. GW823-FHT03E05; assembly: GCF_058796855.1. Lineage (NCBI taxonomy): Bacteria > Pseudomonadati > Pseudomonadota > Gammaproteobacteria > Pseudomonadales > Pseudomonadaceae > Pseudomonas > Pseudomonas sp. GW823-FHT03E05. The sequence goes on along the minus strand of NZ_JBXAJB010000002.1, from coordinate 526,368 downwards.
CTTCAAGATCGAAGTGGATGAAGCCAGCCAGAAGCTGTTCACCAGCATGATCGAAAAACTCGCCGGCAATAAATGGGACGGCGACCGCGACAGCTGGCCCACGGCCCTGGAAGACGCCGACTGGGCGCGCCTGACCACCGACCACAGCCAGTGCACCAACCGCCATTGCCCGAACTTCGGCCAGTGCGCCTTCTATAAGGCTCGGGAAGGCATGGGCAAGGTCGATGTGATTGTCACCAACCACGACATGGTCCTGGCCGACCTGGCCCTGGGTGGCGGCGCCGTGCTGCCGGACCCGCGCGACACTCTCTATGTGTTCGACGAAGGTCACCACCTGCCGGACAAGGCCATTGGCCACTTCGCCCATTACACCCGCCTGCGCTCCACTGCCGACTGGCTGGAGCAGACCGCCAAGAACCTCACCAAGCTGCTGGCCCAGCACCCGTTGCCGGGTGATCTGGGACGCCTGATCGAGCAGGTGCCGGAGCTGGCGCGGGAGATCAAGACCCAGCAGCAGTTCATGTTCACCGCCTGCGAGCAGATCGCTGATTTCCGCACCGGCGAGGACATGGAAGGCCGCGAGCGGCCACGCCACCGTTTTGTCGGCGGGCTGATCCCCGAGCATATGCGCGAGATGGGCCTTGAGTTGAAAAAGGGCTTTTCCCGTCTCACCGACCTGTTCACCCGCCTGACCGAGTTGCTCAAGGAAGGCATGGATGGCGAGGTCAACATCGGTATCGCCAGCAACCAGGCCGAAGAGTGGTACCCGCTGTTCGGCAGCCTGCTGGCCCGTGCCTCGGGCAACTGGGAACTGTGGACCGCGTTCACCGTCGAGGACCCGGAAGACAATCCGCCCATGGCCCGTTGGCTGACCCTGGCCGAAAGCGGCTCGCTGTTCGACATCGAGGTCAACGCCAGCCCGATCCTCGCTGCGGAAATGCTCCGGCGCAATCTGTGGAACGTGGCCTACGGTGCCCTGGTTACGTCGGCGACCCTGACTGCCCTGGGCACTTTCGACCGTTTCCGCATGCGTGCCGGCCTGCCGAAAAAGGCCGTGACCGCCGTGGTGCCGAGCCCTTTCCACCATGCCGATGCCGGGGTGCTGCGGGTGCCCGACCTGCGGGCCGACCCGCGGGACGCGCCGGCGCATACCGCGGCGATCATCCGCGACCTGCCGGAACTGGTGGAGGGCTCGCGGGGCACCCTGGTGCTGTTCTCCTCGCGCAAGCAGATGCAGGACGTGTTCGACGGCCTGGACCGGGACTGGCGCAAGCAGGTGTTCATCCAGGGCAACCTGTCCAAGCAGGAAACCCTGAACAAGCACAAGGCGCGGGTCGACGGTGGCGATTCCAGCGTGCTGTTCGGCCTGGCGAGTTTCGCCGAAGGGGTGGACTTGCCCGGGGCCTACTGCGAACACGTGGTGATCGCCAAGATCCCGTTCTCGGTGCCGGATGACCCGGTGGAGGCGGCGCTGGCGGAGTGGATCGAAGCCCGTGGCGGCAACCCGTTCATGGAAATCTCGGTGCCGGATGCATCCCTCAAGCTGGTCCAGGCCTGCGGTCGCCTGCTGCGCACCGAACAGGACCGCGGCACCATCACTCTGCTGGACCGCCGTCTGGTCACCCAGCGCTATGGCAAGGCTATCCTCAATGCCTTGCCGCCGTTTCGCCGAGAAATATCTTAAGCACGGCCCGCATATTTGCGTGCCGTGCTGTCTATTTCATGTCACCGCTTCAGCACCGGCCGTTCATCGGTCTTTAGGGAGAGCCAGGTTCATATGATTCGCCGTTCGTTGCCCGCTGTATTTGCCCTGTTGTTTGCCGCGCCCGTCTGGGCGGCCCCTGCCGGACAACAGACGCTGTTCAACTTTGTCCGACCTGCTGCTGTGGTGCAGGTGGCGACACAGGATGCCAGCCTGCCGCAATCCAACGCAGAGCAAACGGCCGAAGGCGAAGTGCTGCGGCGCATCATCTTCAACCCCACGAGCCGGCCGAGCCTGAGCCTGGCGCCCCAGAGCGGGGCCTGGGACTGGTCGCAGTCGGGGATGATGAGCCTGCGTATCCAGAGCGCGATGAACTGGGCCCTGACCCTCTACGTGGCCATCCAGAGCAATGATGGCAAGACTCTGGTCAGCCGCGTCGACCTCCCGGCCGGCCCGGCGCAGACCCTGCTGGTGCCGCTGGTGGCCAGCAGTCCGCTGAGCCAGGGCATGAAGGCCGCGCCACCGATGCCGATGACCCTGGACGGCCAGCGCATCCTGCTGGCCAGCAGTGAAGGGCAACTGGACCGCAGCCAGGTGGTGTCGGTGACCTTGTCCATGGACAACCCCAAGGCGGCCCAGAGCATTCTGCTGGAGCGTTTCGGCGTGCAGGACGGCGAGGGGGTGATCAAGGCGGTCTACGGTTCCCTGGTGGATGCCTACGGTCAATCGACCCGGGCCCGCTGGCCGGAAAAGATCACCAGCGACGATCAGCTCAAGGCGGCCGACGCCAAGGAGCAGCAACAGCTCCAGGGCTGGCTGGGGGAGCGCGAGAAGGCTTCGCTGGACAGCTACGGTGGCTGGAACAAGGGGCCGAGCTTCAAGGCCAGCGGCTTCTTTCGCACGGAAAAACGAGATGGCCGCTGGTTCCTCGTGACCCCGCAGGGGCATCCGTTCTATTCCCTGGGGGTCAATACTGTGGCGCCCGACAACAACCAGACCTATGTCGCGGGCCGGGAATGGATGTTCGGCGCCTTGCCCAAGGACGACGAACCCCTGGCGGCGTATTACGGTGAAGGCGACAACCGTGGCGGCAATGGCGCCGACCAGGGCCGTGGCTATGGTTCAGGGCGCTGGTATGACTTCTATCAGGCCAACCTGCAACGGACCTACGGCAAGCCCTGCACCGCGAACAGTGCCACTGCGCAGCAGGCGCCGGCCGACACCTCGCCGGCGCCCCAGGCAACTCCTTGCGTGGCACCGGCCTTCGACCAGAAACGCTGGGTTGGCCACACCCTGGACCGCTTGCAGGCCTGGGGCTTCAATACCATCGGCAACTGGAGCGCTCCGGCCCTGGGGCTGGCCGACCGGGTGCCTTACACCTTGCCGCTGTCGATCGTGGGTGATTACGCCAGCATCAGCACCGGCAGTGACTGGTGGGGCGGCATGCCGGATCCTTTCGACCCGCGCTTTGCCATGGCCACCGAACGTGCCGTGGCCATTGCCGCCCGCGACCATCGGGACGACCCCTGGCTGATCGGCTACTTTGCCGACAACGAATTGGCCTGGGCCGGCCCCGGCGACGATGCCAAATCCCGCTATGCCCTGGCCTACGGCACCCTGCGCCTGACCACCGACGTACCGGCCAAGCGCGCGTTTCTCAAGCAACTGCGGGACAAGTACCGCAACCAGGCCGGGCTGTCGAAAGCCTGGGGCATCGATCTGCCGGCCTGGGAGTTGATGGAAGACCCGGGGTTCGTGCCGCCGTTGCCGAGCCCGGAGCACCCGGAGATCGAGGCCGACTTCAAGTATTTCCAGAAGGTCTTCGCCGATACCTACTTCAAGACCATCTCCGACTCGCTGAAATGGCACGCCCCCAACCACCTGCTGCTGGGCGGGCGGTTTGCCGTGAGCAACCCTGAGGCCGTGGCTTCCTGCGCCCAGTACTGCGATGTTTTGAGCTTCAACATGTACACCCTCAAGCCCCAGGACGGTCAGGACTTTGCCTACCTGCGCAGCCTCGACAAGCCGGTACTGGTGACCGAGTTCAACTTCGGTTCCCGGGATCGCGGTCCGTTCTGGGGCGGTGTGACCGAGCTGGCCCGGGAAGAGGACCGTGGCCCGGCCTATGCCAACTTCCTCAAGCAGGCGGTCAGCGAGCCGTCGATTGTCGGCGTGCACTGGTTCCAGTATCTGGACCAGCCGGTGACCGGGCGCCTGCTGGACGGTGAAAACGGCCATTTCGGCCTGGTGGGCATCACCGATGTGCCGTTCCAGGGCTTTGTCGACAGCGTGCGCAAGAGCAACCTGCAGGCCATTGACCAGTTGGGCAAGGCCGCGGAGCAGGCTCGGGTCGAGGCGGAACAGGCCGTGGCTGGCGAGCATGGGAGCGATGGTGCTGACAAAGGCCGCGCCGGCAAGGGCCCGGGCGGGCACGCCGGAGGCCATGCCGGCAACGGTCATTGACGTTCACAAGGCCTGAGCGGCTTTCCGGGAAACCCCGGGCAGCCCTCTGAAACGAGGGTTTGCCGGTGATAGCCGGCAGCTCGCCGGCTGTTCCCAAATGCCTTCGGGGCTGGAACAATGCGCGCCACGTTGTCGAGCTTTGTTGCAGGGGGAGTCAGGGGTGCAGATTCAAGGTCATTACGAGCTTAAATTCGAAGCGGTACGCGAGGCGTTCGCCGCCCTGTTCGAGGACTCCCAGGAGCGCGGCGCGGCGCTGTGCATCCAGGTCGGCGGGGAAACCGTCATCGATCTGTGGGCCGGTACCGCGGACAAGGACGGCGCCGAGGCCTGGCACAGCGACACCATCGCCAACCTGTTCTCCTGCACCAAGACCTTTACCGCAGTCACCGCGCTGCAGTTGGTGGCCGAGGGCAAGCTCAAGCTGGATGCGCCCGTGGCCGACTACTGGCCGGAATTCGCCGCGGCGGGCAAGGCAGCCATTACTTTGCGCCAGTTGCTCTGCCATCAGGCCGGCCTGCCGGCAGTGCGCGAGCTGTTGCCCGCGCAAGCCCTGTACGAATGGCAGACCATGGTCGATGCCCTGGCCGCCGAGCAGCCCTGGTGGACGCCCGGTGAGGGGCACGGCTACGCAGCCATCACCTATGGCTGGCTGGTGGGCGAGTTGATCCGGCGTGCCGATGGGCGCGGGCCGGGGGAGTCCATCGTGGCCCGGGTCGCCAGGCCTTTGGGGCTGGACTTCCATGTCGGCCTGGCCGATGAGGAGTTCTACCGCGTGGCGCATATCGCCCGTGGCAAGGGCAACATCGGCGATGCTGCGGCCCAGCGCCTGCTGCAAGTCACCATGCGCGAACCCGATGCGATGAGTACTCGGGCGTTTACCAATCCACCGTCTATCCTGACCAGCACCAATAAACCCGAGTGGCGGCGCATGCAGCAGCCGGCGGCCAACGGCCACGGCAATGCCCGCAGCCTCGCCGGGTTCTACAGCGGCCTGCTGGACGGCAGTTTGCTGGAAGCCGACATGCTCGAAGAGCTGACTCGGGAACACAGCCTGGGCATGGACAAGACGTTGCTGACCCAGACCCGCTTCGGCCTGGGTTGCATGCTCGACCAGCCCCAGGTAGCCAATGCCACCTTTGGCCTGGGCGCGCGGGCGTTCGGGCATCCGGGGGCAGGGGGCTCCATCGGTTTTGCTGACCCGGAGCACGATGTGGCGTTCGGTTTTGTGACAAATACCCTGGGGCCTTATGTGTTGATGGACCCTCGGGCACAGAAGCTGGTGCGGGTTTTGTCGGATTGTCTGTAAAAGGGTTGCTGTTAAGAACTTTTTTGCTTAAACATGCTTGGAAAGCTGCAGGATGGAACCCTGTGGCTTTTATAATTTCCAAGCGTCTGTTTGTAACGGTTGTTTAGACCGAATTTTTTATCTCATTTTGTGGATATCCCATGTCGTCGAACAAGTCTCTAGCCTTGGCCATCTGCCTGACCGTCACCGGTTGCGCGCAAACCCCACAAAATGAAGCGGATGGCGGCCACTGGTGGTCATTCGGCTCCGATAAGGCCAGCAGCAAGGAAACCCCAGCTGCGCCTGAAAAGCCGGTTGCCACCACTGAAGCCGCACCTGCCGCTTCTGCAAGCAAGCCTGCGGTAGTGGCCAAGGCCGCTGCACCGGCCCCTGCTGCCAAGAACACAGCCGCTGGCAAGCACCCGGCCCCTGCCGCCAAGGCCGCTGCTGGCGCCAAGCCGGCGCCTGTCGCTGCTGCCGAGCCCGCTCCAGCTCCAGCTCCAGCGCCGGTCGTTGCCGCAGCCCCTGCCGCTCCTGCCGCCAAGGCCGAGAGCAGCAAGTGGTGGTGGCCGTTCTCCTCCAAGGATTCTTCCGACAAGCCAGTGGCCGAAGCGAAGAAGGCCGAGCCTGCCCCAGCGCCGGCAGTGGCAGCGGCAGCCGACTCCGAAACCCACTGGTGGTGGCCGTTCCCCAAGAGCCAGCCCAAGCCTTTGAGCAAGGTCAATGTAGCGGACATCCCGATGCCCGACCCGAAAATCACCCAGGCCTGGCTGGACGACTACGAGCCACGCCTGCGCGAAGCGGTGAAGGACAGCAAGCTGCAGATCGAGCGTCGTGAAAACGTGCTGGTGGTCACTGCGCTGGTAGATGCCTCGTTCAACCCGGATCGTCCAGCCATGCTGCTGCCGGTCACCTTGGGTCCGTTCACCCGCGTCGCCAAGGCGGTGGAAGGTGATCCGAAGACTGCCGTACTGATTCTCGGCCATGCCGACGCCACCGGCCCGACCCTGGCCAACCAGAAACTGAGCCGTGATCGTGCCCAGTCCGTAGCGGCAATCTTCAGTCTCAGCGGCCTGAAGCAGGACCGCCTGATGCTGCGTGGCATGGGTTCGGTGATGCCGCGTGCCGCCAACGACAGCCCCCAGGGTCGCTCGCTGAACCGTCGGGTGGAAATCATGCTGACCCAGCGCAGCACCATGCTGGGCCTGCTGAGCAAGTACAACCAGCCGACGCCTTCCGAGACTGAAATGGTTGCCGTACAGGATGCCGTGCCTCCAGTACCCGCGGCTTCTGCCAAGAAAGCGGCGCCTGCGAAGAAGGCTACCGTGGCCAAGAAGCCGGCAGCCAAGAAGGCTCCGGTGAAGAAGGCCGCCGCCTCTTCGAAGACCGCAACGGCTACCGCCCAGGCTAAAAACTGATTTTCAAGGATAAGGAAGCAGGCATGACTCAGTCCCTGGCTGATATGCGCCGCGACTACACTCGCGACGGCTTGTCCGAGGCGCAGGCCCCGGCTGAACCTTTTGCGCTGTTCCACCAGTGGTTTGCCGATGCGGTGAAAACCGAGCAACCGCCGGTGGAAGCCAATGCCATGACCGTGGCGACCGTCGATACCGATGGTCGCCCCCACTGCCGCATCCTGTTGCTCAAGGGCCTGGATGAGCAGGGCTTCACCTTCTTCACCAACTACGAGAGCGCCAAGGGCCAGCAGCTGGCTGCACGGCCCTTCGCCGCCATGACGTTCTTCTGGCCGACCCTGGAGCGTCAGGTGCGGATTGAAGGGCGGGTGGTCAAGGTCACTCCACAGGAGTCCGATGCCTATTATCAGGTGCGCCCCCTGGGCAGCCGGCTGGGAGCCTGGGCTTCACCGCAGAGCCGGGTGATCGCCGATCGTGACGAACTGCAAGAGTTGCTCAAGGCCACTGAGGCTCGCTTCAGCGATAGCCAGCCCGATTGCCCGGAACACTGGGGTGGTTATCGCTTGCTGCCGGAGCGCATCGAGTTCTGGCAGGGGCGCCCCAGCCGACTGCATGACCGTTTGAACTATCGCCTGCAAGGCCAGGAGTGGGTCCGCGAACGTCTGGCTCCTTGATCGGATTGCAGGTCACTCGCCGGGGTAGCCGGCCGCAGCGGTTTCCAGCCATTGCGGCAGGTCCCGGCGTTTTACTTTCTGGCGCTGGGCCTCGGCCAGTTGCTCCAGCATGAATTGCTTCTTCTGGGCATCGGTTCCGGCCAGGGAGAGGGCCAGGTCCCGATCGGTCCAACGCTTGATGCGTACATACAGCCACCAGTGGAAATACAAGCCAGCTGCGGTGGTTGCGATGATGATGAAGTAGTCCATGGAAAATCCTTTGTTCGGTGGCGCTATGCAGGGAGCTGGAGCTACCGTAATGAGAAAGCCTGGCGTTTACGCAGCCTGTACTTTGGCTGAATGAAAGCAATTTTATCCGGGCGACGCCGTGACAGGCGTCAAGCTGCGGAGTCTAATGATTATCTGTCCTTTGGAGTTGATCCTATGCGTAAGTCTGTTTTGCTGGTTGCATCCTTCACCACGATGGCAATGTTGCTCGGTGGCTGTGCCTCCAACCTGACCGGTGACTCCTATTCCCGTGATGAAGCGCGTCGTGTGCAAACCGTGCGCATGGGCACCATCGAATCCCTGCGTCCGGTGAAAATCGAAGGCACCAAGACCCCGATCGGCGGCGCTGCAGGTGCTGTGATCGGCGGCGTTGGCGGCAGCGCCATCGGCGGCGGCCGTGGCAGCATCGTCACCGCAGTTATCGGTGCAGTAGCCGGCGGCCTGCTGGGCTCGGCCACTGAAGAAGGCCTGACCCGTACCCAGGGCGTTGAAATCACCGTGCGTGAAGACGACGGCAGCATGCGTGCCTATGTGCAGCAGGTTCAGGAAAACGAAGTGTTCCGCGTGGGCGACCGCGTGCGCATCATGACGGTCAACGGTACCAGCCGCGTTACCCGCTGACCCTCCCTGCTACAAAACAAAACCCCGGCCAGGCAACTGGTCGGGGTTTTGTGTTTTCAGCCTGGCCAAGCGCTGCGGATCAGGACGCCAGGGTGTTGTTCCTGCGGCTGGCAGCGGCGGTGACGGCGTAACCGATCAGGGCCGCAAACAGTGAACCGGTCAGGATGCCCATGCGGTCCATGCCGGCGTATTCGCTGCTGCCGGGCTCGAAGGCCAGGGAGCCGACGAACAGGCTCATGGTGAAGCCGATACCACACAGAATCGCCACGCCGAGCACCTGGCCCCAGTTGGCCCCGGACGGCAAGGCAGCGATACCGGTTTTCACTGCCATCCAGGTCAGGCCGAAGACGCCGATGGTCTTGCCTAGCAGCAGGCCGACCGCGATCCCCATGGGAACATGGTGGGTGAAGCTTTCGAGGGTCACGCCGCTCAGCGACAGCCCGGCATTGGCGAAGGCGAACAGCGGCAGGATGCCGAACGATACCCAGGGATGCAGGGCGTGTTCCAGCGCCTTGAGCGGCGAGGGTTCGGCGTTGCGGGTGCGCAAGGGTATGCAGAAGGCCAGGGTCACGCCGGCCAGGGTCGCGTGGACCCCGCTCTTGAGCACGCAGACCCAGAGGATCAGGCCGATGATCATGTAGGGTCCGAGCTTGACCACGCCCATCCGGTTCATCGCTACCAGGGCGGCGATGCAGGCGCCAGCCAGCATCAGCGACAGGGTCGACAGCGTGCCGGAGTAGAAGATCGCGATGATCACGATCGCTCCCAGGTCATCGATGATCGCCAGGGTCATCAGGAACAGTTTCAGCGAGGTCGGCACCCGCTTGCCCAGCAAGGCCAGCACCCCGAGGGCGAAGGCGATGTCGGTGGCGGTGGGAATCGCCCAGCCATTGAGGGCGGGCGGGTTGTCACGGTTGAGGAACCAGTAGATCAGCGCCGGCACCAGCATGCCGCCGATGGCCGCTGCGCCGGGCAGGACGATCTGCGACGGCTTGGCCAACTGCCCCTCCAGCACTTCGCGCTTGACCTCCAGGCCTATCAGCAGGAAGAACAGTGCCATCAGGCCATCGTTGATCCACAGCAGCAGCGGCTTGGCGATCTTCAGGGCGCCAACCTGGGCCACCACCGGGGTTTCCAGCAGGCCGTTGTACAGCCAGGACAGGGGGGAGTTGTTGATAATCAGGGCCAGGATGGCAGCGGCGATCAATAACAGACCGCTGGCAGCTTCCATGGCAAAGAAACGAGTGAAAGTGCTACGCAGAGGCAAGGTCGCTCTCCATCTAAAAACTAAAAAGGTGGCACACCCTAACCCGTACAGTTAGTTGTTAAAACAAAAGTTATATTCTTTTTTGTTATATGCAGAAGGCAAGCGGGCTGCTGAAAAATCCCCCTTGCAGTTGTGTTTCCAATTGCTTCATAGCTGTACCTGTAAGGGGGGCAGGATATTTCCTAACATGTCCGTCCGCAGCGGCTGACGGGGCATTTTTTCCAGGAAAAGGCGCCTGCCCGTCGCGAGCCTGGATCACCTATGCTGGGTGCATTTCATCTTCTTGCGCCGGTACGGCGTGCGATCCAACGAGAATAGAGCATGAGCGACAATCGCCAGTGGGCCCGTGAGGCCATCCGTATCATCGAAGCCGACTTCCAGCGCAGCGCCGACACTCACCTGATCCCGCTGCCGTTACCGGGCCTGCCGGGCATCGAGCTGTATTTCAAGGATGAATCCAGCCATCCCACCGGCAGCCTCAAGCATCGCCTGGCCCGCTCGCTGTTCCTCTATGCCCTGTGCAATGGCTGGCTCAAGCCCGGCGCGCCGGTGATCGAGGCCTCCAGTGGCTCCACGGCGATCTCCGAAGCCTATTTCGCCCGGCTGCTGGGGCTGCCGTTCATTGCCGTGATGCCGGCGACCACTTCCCAGGAGAAAATTGCCCAGATCGCCTTCTATGGTGGCAAGAGCCACCTGGTGCAGGACCCGACGCAGATCTACGCCGAGTCCGAGCGCCTGGCCCGGGAGAGCGGCGGCCATTTCATGGACCAGTTCACCTATGCCGAGCGCGCCACCGACTGGCGGGCCAACAACAACATCGCCGAGTCGATATTCCAGCAGTTGCGTTTCGAGCGGTACCCGGAGCCCAGCTGGCTGATTTCCAGCCCGGGCACGGGTGGTACCACCGCGACCCTGGGGCGCTACGTGCGCTATCGCCAGCACTGCACTCGGGTGCTGTGTGCCGACGCCGAGCGCTCGGTGTTCTTCGACTATTACCAGAGTGGCGACGCCAGCCTGCGCCTGGACTGCGGTTCGCGGATCGAGGGCATCGGCCGGCCGCGGGTCGAGGCTTCGTTCCTGCCCAAGGTGATCGATGCCATGGTCAAGGTGCCGGATGCCCTGTCCCTGGCGGCCATGCATTATCTGGCCCAGCGCCTGGGTCGTCGGGTTGGCGGCTCCAGCGGCACCAACCTGATCGGCGCGCTGATGGCCGCGCAGCAGATGGTTGCGGCCGGCGAGTCGGGGTCGATCGTGGCGATTCTGTGTGATGGGGGCGAGCGCTATGCAACCACCTACTACGATGAGCAGTGGCTGGCAGAGCAGGGTTATGAACTGACGGTGTTGATCGAGGCGGTAGCCGCCAGTGTCGAGCGTGGTGAGGCGCTACCTGCCAGCGTATTGCGCGCCGGTATCTGAACTTGTCGTAGGCGCTGGCTTGCCGGCGAAGAGGCCCTTGAGCCTTGCGTTGTTCTGGACGACGCCTTCGCTGGCAAGCCAGCTCCTACGGTAGGCGGTAGGAGCCGGCTTGCCGGCGAAAGGGCCCGTCCCTCAGGCCTGGATGCCGAGAATGTCGCGGGCCACGGCTTCGGCAATGCGAATCCCGTCGACCCCGGCGGAGAGAATCCCACCGGCATAACCGGCGCCTTCACCGGCCGGGTACAGCCCCTTCACATTCAAGCTCTGCATCGAGGCGTCGCGGGTAATGCGCAGCGGCGATGAGGTGCGGGTCTCGATACCGGTCAGCACCGCGTCATGTAGCGAGTAGCCCTTGATCTGCCGTTCGAAGGCCGGCAGGGCTTCACGAATGGCCTCGATGGCAAAGTCCGGCAAGGCCAGGGCCAGGTCACCCAGGGTCACGCCGGGCTTGTAGGACGGCTCGACGCTGCCCAGGGCGGTGGTGGGCTTGCCGGCGATAAAGTCGCCCACCAGCTGCGCCGGGGCCTGGTAGTTACTGCCACCCAGGACAAAGGCGTGGGACTCCAGGCGCTCCTGCAACTCGATGCCTGCCAGCGGGCCGCCCGGGTAATCCACTTCCGGGGTGATGCCCACGACGATGCCGGAGTTGGCGTTGCGCTCGTTGCGCGAGTACTGGCTCATGCCATTGGTCACCACCCGGTTCGGCTCGGAGGTCGCCGCCACCACGGTACCGCCCGGGCACATGCAGAAGCTGTAGACCGAACGGCCGTTCTTGGCGTGGTGCACCAGCTTGTAGTCGGCGGCGCCGAGTTTCGGGTGGCCGGCGTACTTGCCCAGGCGCGCGCTGTCGATCAGCGATTGCGGGTGCTCGATACGAAAGCCCACCGAGAACGGCTTGGCTTCCATGTACACGCCGCGGCTATGGAGCATGCGGAAGGTGTCGCGGGCGCTGTGGCCCAGGGCCAGGATCACGTGCCGCGAATGCAGTTGTTCGCCGCTGGCCAGTTCCACACCTTGCAGTTGACCGTCTTCGATCAGCACGTCGGTAACCCGCTGCTCGAAGCGCACTTCACCGCCCAGGGCGATGATCTGCTGGCGCATGTTTTCCACCACGCCGGTGAGGCGGAAGGTGCCGATGTGCGGCTTGCTGACGTAGAGGATCTCGTCCGGCGCACCGGCCTTGACGAACTCGTGGAGCACCTTGCGGCCGTGGTGTTGCGGGTCCTTGATCTGGCTGTAGAGCTTGCCGTCGGAGAAGGTCCCGGCGCCGCCTTCGCCAAATTGCACGTTGGACTCGGGGTTGAGCACGCTCTTGCGCCACAGGCCCCAGGTGTCCTTGGTGCGCTGGCGCACTTCCTTGCCACGCTCGAGGACGATCGGCTTGAAGCCCATCTGCGCCAGCAAGAGGCCGGCGAAGATCCCGCAGGGGCCGAAGCCCACCACGATCGGCCGCTGGCTGAGGTCGGCCGGAGCCTGGCCCACCACCTTGTAGCTGACATCCGGCGCCGGGTTGACGTTACGGTCGTCGGCGAACTTGAGCAGCAGCGGCGCTTCGTCGCGCACGCTGAGGTCGATGGTGTAGATGAAGCACAGCTCGGAAGACTTCTTGCGCGCATCGTAGCTGCGCTTGAACAAGGTGAAATCGAGCAGCTCATCGCTGGCGATCCCCAGGCGCTGCACGATGGCGGCGCGCAGGTCTTCATCGGGATGGTCGATCGGCAACTTGAGTTCGGTGATTCGTAACATGACAGGATCCGGGGTAGGCGGTGCGCAACAGTGCGCCGGCTTGCTTTGCACAAACCGGCGATTATAAGCCGCAAACCACCTTGGCCGTGAGGCTAAAACCGCTGCTCGTCGAATCAGTCGTTGCGCGAGCCGCCGAAATAGCCGCAGCCGCGCTGCACCTGGCCGTCCACCCGCAGCTCTGCGCTCAGGTGCTGAACGCTGCCGGTGACGGGGTCGACGCAGCGTTGCGGGGCCACCCACAGCTCCACGCGCTGGTGATTGGCTTCACTGGTGAGGTTGAAGCGGCCATCCCCCAGCTGTTCTTCCAGATAGGGCAGGGCCAGGGTCGGCTGGCCGGCGCGTTCGATCATCATGCCCTTGGCGCTGACATCGACGTTCCACGCCGGGTTCTTGCTACCGGCCCGCAGGATCAGGCGCTGGAAGTTCGGATCGCTGCAGGCGCTGGCGGAGCGCTCGACGCGGTACAGCTGGCGAAGGTCCAGCTGGCCGTCGCTGCTGGCACTGGCGGAGAACTTGCCCCGCAGGTCGGCAAACAGCTTGCCCTGCTTCTCGGCCAGGGTTGCCGCTTCCTGCAGCACACTGGTGTTGCCGCCATCGTTGACCACATAACGGCGGTCTTCGGTGCAGGGTTTGAACAGCAGCTTGCCATCGGCGGCACTGAGTTCACCCTGCATCCGGGTCAACCCGGCCATGGACGGCGCCTGGGGCTGTTGGTTGAACATCGGCAGCATCTGGCAGCCGGCAAACAGCGGCAACAGGGCGAAACAAAGCAGGGAACGGGCGGTGCGCATCATTGGGCCTCCAGGCGGAAGTCCGACACGTTACGCAGCCCGCCCGGCCACCACAACCCCGGATTGAACGCAGTAGCGCCATCCACTGTAGGCGCCGGCTTGCCGGCGAAGAGGCCCAGGAGCCTTGTGTGGTTCGGTAGGACGCCTGCGCAGGCGAGCCAGCTCCCGCACAAGCCGGCTTTTGCACAAACGGGCTTAGCCGACGCGGTAGGTCTGGCCGGTCTGCAGGCCTTCCACGCTCTTGGCGTAGGCCAGGGCCACGTCGGCCGCCGGCACCGGCTTGAAGCCACGGAAGTAGGGCGCGTAGCTGCCCATGGCTTCCAGCAGCACGTTGGGGCTGATGGAGTTGACCCGCAGGCCCCGGGGCAGTTCGATGGCAGCGGCCCTCACGAAGCTGTCGATGGCGCCGTTGACCAGGGCGGCCGAGGCGCCGCTGCGGATCGGGTCATGGCTCAGTACGCCAGTGGTGAAGGTGAAGGAGGCGCCGTCGTTGGCGTACTCGCGGCCGATCAGCAGCAGGTTGACCTGGCCCATCAGCTTGTCCTCGAGGCCCAGGCTGAAGTGCTCGGCAGTCATTTCCCCCAGCGGCGCGAAGGTCACGTTACCGGCGGCGCACACCAGCGCATCGAAGCGCCCGGTCTTTTCGAACAGCGCGCGGATCGACTGGCTGTCGCTGATATCCACCTGGAAATCACCGCTGGTACGGCCGATGCGCACCACTTCGTGACGTTGTTCCAGCTCCCGCGCGACCGCCGAACCAATGGTGCCATTGGCACCGATCAAGAGAATCTTCATGGGCTGTTCCTCGAAAAGGGGGGTGAGGTTGCAGTCTAGAGTGGTTTTTTTCATGGATTAACGCGCTAATAGGCAACCTTTGGTTTTCAAATGGAAACAATCCATGAGCGAGATGGATGACCTGGCGGCATTTGCGGTGCTGGTGGAAGCCGGCAGCTTTACCCTGGCGGCCCAGCGGTTGGGGTGCAGCAAGGGCCAGCTCTCCAAACGCATCAGCGCCCTGGAAGCCCGCTACGCCGTGGTACTGCTGCAACGCACCACCCGGCGCCTGGACCTCACGGCCGCCGGCGCGGCGTTGCTACCCCAGGCCCAGGCCCTGGTGGCTCAGGTCGAGCGGGCCCACCAGGCCCTGGCCCGGCTCAAGGACGATATGGCCGGGCCGGTGCGCCTCACCGTCCCGGTCTCCCTGGGGGAAACCTTTTTCGACGGCCTGCTGCTGGAGTTCTCCCGGCACTATCCCCAGGTGCAGATCGAGCTGGACCTGAACAACAGCTACCGCGACCTGACCCGGGAGGGTTTCGATCTGGCCGTGCGCTCGGAGGTGGCCAACGACCAGCGCCTGGTGGCCCGGCCGCTGTTGGCCTGGCATGAAATGACCTGCGCCAGCCCGGCCTACCTGGAGCAATACGGCGAGCCGCGCACGCCTCAGGAGCTGGCCGGGCATCGCTGCCTGCTCAATAGCCATTACAGCGGTCGGGAAGAGTGGTTGTACCACCAGCGCCATGAACTGTTGCGGGTGCGGGTCAGCGGCCCCTTCGCCAGCAACCACTACAACCTCCTGAAGAAGGCTGCCCTGGTAGGCGCGGGGATCGCCCGGCTGCCGTCCTATGTGCTGCACAGCGAACTGGCGGACGGCCGCCTGCGCTGGCTGTTGCGGGACTACCAGACCCGCAGCATGCCGATGTACCTGGTGCACTCCTATCAGGGCGGCCTGCCCAAGCGTACCCAGGTGCTGGCCGATTACCTGATGGACTGGTTTCGTCGCAGCGGTGAGGCGCTGGATCGTTTGTAGCTTCCTCCGGCTTTACCGTCGTTTGTGAACTTGATGGGCCTGCGGCCCTTTTCGCAGCCTGCGGCAGCGGCTACAGAGGACGGTGGCGAAAATGCCGGGCCAGCAGGTGGTCGAGGGACAACACGCCCGGGCCGCGGGCCATCAACAGCAGGAAGATCGCCGCCCAGGTGCCGTGGGTCGGGTAGGCGTCCGGGTAGACGAAGAGCTGGATGGTCAGGGTCATCCCCAGCAACGCCAGGGCGGAAAAGCGCGTGGCCAGGCCCAGCAGGATCAGCATCGGGAAAAAATGCTCGGCAAAGGCCGCCAGGTGCGCCGCCACTTCCGGCGTCAACAGGGGCACGTGGTACTCGCTCTTGAACAGGGGAATGGTCGAATCCGCCAGGCGCGGCCAGCCCAGTTGGAAGGTGCCATCGACCAGGTCGATGGCCAGCCCCTCGACCTTGGTCTGTCCGGATTTCCAGAACACCGCGGCAATGGAAAAACGCGCGATAAAGGCGATCAGGCTGTAGGGAATGCGCTCAAACCCTTGAATGATCCGATTCACCAGTCCGGCAATGGGTGTTTCTGTCTGGGTGCTCATGGTCAGGCCTTCTTCTGGGGTTGCAGGTCGATAAGAGCGCCGTGGCCGAGCAGCAGGCCCAGGCACTGGCCCAGGTCGAAGTCGGCCTGGGCGTCCAGGGCATGGGCCGCGGCGATTTCCAGCGGCCAGTGGTTGCGTAGGGCTTCAATGAAGGTCATGGCGCCGGTATCCACGGCGATCACCTCGACCTCCAGGGCGTTGCGCAGCACCAGGGCGTTCTGCCCCTGCTGCAGGTCGAAAGCCGGCCAGGGCTGGTCGCTCTGGTGCGCCGCCCACAGGCTCACTACGGCGTAGCCGGAGTGCAGGGTGCGCAGTGACGGATGCAGGAGCAGTTGCGCCTGGCCGAGGCGGTCGGGCTGGTTCATCGCCGCCAGTAGCCGTGACGGCTCCAGGGGGCGGGCGTCGGCGGCGTGGTAGGCCTCGACCCGCAGCCGTTCAAGGCGGGCCATGTCGGCCAGGTAGGGCAGGCCGGCGGCCGGCCCGAAGCCCTGGATAAAGTCGCCCAGGTCCCGGCCATAGTCGTTGAGCAGAGGGCTGGCGGGGGCGAAGTCCCGGATGTAGAGCGCGGCCATGGCGTTGAAAAACTCGCGACCAACCAATTGCATGACGACCGGGTATGACTCGGCCAGGGCGTTGCTCAACGAGGCCTGCACATTGTTGCGATAGACCGCGAAGCGGCTGGCCGGATCGGCGCCGTTGCTGCTGGACAGCCCCTGTGGGCAGCCCGGTTCGGCTCTCAGCAGGGCCCTGGCGAATTCCCCCTGGCCGCTCATGGCTGCACCTGGGCGCCGAGCAACAGCGCCTCTGCCTGGCTGGCCTCGGCCATCAGGGTGGCAAAGGCCGGCAGGTGGTTGTCGCGCTCGATCAGGGTGGCCATCGGGCCGATGAGCCCCAGCACCTCCTGGTACAGGGCCCAGACCGCAGCGTCGACCGGGGCACCATGATCGTCGATCAACAGACGGTCACCGAGGCTGTCCCGGTCTTCGGCGAACCCGGCCAGATGAATCTCGCCCACTGCCTGCAGCGGCAGTGCTTGCAGGTAGGCCAGGGGATCGCGCTGGTGATTGATGCACGACACATAGAGGTTGTTGACGTCCAGCAGCAGGCCGCAGCCGCTGCGCTGGACCACTTCGCGGATGAAGTCGGTCTCGTCCAGGGTCGAGCGTTGGAATTGCAGGTAGGTGGCCGGATTTTCCAGCAGCATGGTTCGTCCCAGTTGGTTCTGCACCTGGTCGATGTGCTCGCAGACCCGGCGCAAGGTGGGCCCGTCGTAGGCCAGGGGCAGCAGGTCGTTGAGGAACACCGGGCCGTGGCTGGACCAGGCCAGGTGTTCGGAAAAGGACTGGGGCTGATAACGTTCGATCAAGCCGGCCAGCCGCTCCAGGTGAGCCAGGTCCAGGGGGCCTTCGCCACCGATGGACAGGCCGACACCGTGCAGCGACAGCGGGTAGCGTTCGCGGATCAGGCCCAGGTAATGGTGGAAAGGGCCGCCCGCCACCATGTAGTTCTCCGCATGCACCTCGAAGAAACCGATGTCGGGCTGCTCTTCCAGCACGTGTTTGAAATGCTCGGTCTTGAGCCCCAGCCCGGCGCGGGGCGGCAGGCTGGAGGCGCGCGCCTGAATGTCGTGGCCAGGGTGGTGCAGCGGGGCGGTGTTCATCGTCGACACTCAGGCAGGCGCAGGATCAGGACTTGGCTTTGAAGGCTTCGAGCTGGCCGAACCCGGTAGGCGAGGTACTGCTGGCGGTTTTCTCGCAGCTGCCCTTGGGTACCAGCTTCCAGGCGTTGGCCTGGTCGTTGACCTTGGAGGTCCCGGCGCAGGTGGTGCCGGCGCCCGCGGCGCAATCGTTCTTGCCCTTCATGGCCACGCCGAAGCACTTTTCCATGTCGTCCGCGGCATGGGCGGTGGTGGGCAGGGCGGCGACACTGAGGGCAGAGCCCAGGGCCAGGACCAGGGCAGTGGCGGACAGGGTACGAGTGTTGCTCATGATGTTTCTCCAGTACGGTTGGGGTAAGGAAGCATCTGTGCTTGCTTACCCCTCTAGAGAAGGCTCATGGGGATTCGTTACAGCCCGGGGCAGTTTTTTATCCCGGAATAAAAAAAACGGCCCCGAAGGGCCGTTTTCAGTGACGCAGGTGCTTAGCCGCCCAGGTAGGCTTCACGCACCTTCGGATCGGTCAGCAGCGATTCACCGGTGCCTTGCATCACCACCCGGCCGTTTTCCAGCACATAGGCGCGGTCGGCGATCTTCAGCGCCTGGTTGGCGTTCTGCTCCACCAGGAACACCGTCACGCCGTCGCGGCGCAGCTGTTCGATGATGTCGAAGATCTGCTGGATGATGATCGGCGCCAGGCCCAGGGACGGTTCGTCCAGGAGCAGCAGCTTGGGCTTGCTCATCAGCGCACGGCCGATGGCGAGCATCTGCTGTTCACCGCCGGACATGGTGCCGCCGCGCTGGGTGAAGCGCTCCTTGAGCCGTGGGAACAGCTCCAGGACCTTGTCCATCTGCTCCTGGTAGTCGCCCTTGTCGGTGAAGAAGCCGCCCATGGCGAGGTTCTCTTCCACGGTCAGGCGGGCGAATACCCGGCGGCCTTCCGGCACCACGGCAATGCTCTTGCGCATGATCTGCGCCGAGCTTTGCCCCACCAGTTCTTCACCCAGGTAACGGATGCTGCCGCTGTGGGCCTGGGGCGAGCCGCAGAGGGTCATCAGCAGGGTGGACTTGCCGGCACCGTTGGCGCCGATCAGGGTGACGATCTCGCCCTGGCGGATCTCGACGTTGACGCTGTGCAACGCCTGGATCTTGCCGTAGAAGGTGGAAACGTTTTCGAACTGCAGCATTTACGCTTCCCCCAGGTAGGCTTTGATCACTTCGGGATTGTCGCGGATCTGTTCCGGCGTGCCGTCGGCCAGGGGCGTGCCCTGGTTGATCACCACGATATGGTCGGAAATGCTCATGACCAGTTTCATGTCGTGTTCGATCAGCAGCACGGTGACGTTGTGCTCTTCACGCAGCACGCTGATCAGCGCTTTGAGGTCCTCGGTTTCCTTGGGGTTGAGGCCGGCGGCTGGCTCGTCGAGCATGAGGATCCGCGGGCGGGTCATCATGCAGCGGGCGATTTCCAGGCGCCGTTGCTGACCATAGGCCAGGGTGCCGGCGGGGCGGTTGGCGAACTCCCGCAGGTTGACCTTGTCCAGCCAGTAGCCGGCGTACTCCATGGCCTCGCGCTCGCTCTTGCGAAACGCCGGGGTCTTGAACAGCCCGGAGAGGAAGTTGGTGTTCAGGTGCCGGTGCTGGGCGATCAACAGGTTCTCGACCGCGGTCATGTCCTTGAACAGCCGCACGTTCTGGAAGGTACGCACCACGCCCTTGCGGGCGATCTTGTGGCCCGGCAGGCCCTGGATCGGCTCGCCGTCCAGGAGGATGCTGCCGGCGCTGGGCTGGTAGAAACCGGTCAGGCAGTTGAACACCGTGGTCTTGCCGGCACCGTTCGGGCCGATCAATGCCACCACTTGTTTTTCCTTGACGGTCAGGGCCACGCCGTTGACCGCCAGCAGGCCGCCGAAGCGCATCGACAGGCCGGTTACTTTGAGGATCTCACGGCTCATTTGCGCAGCTCCATGTGAGGACGTTGCATGGGCAGCAGACCTTGAGGACGCCAGATCATCATCAGCACCATCATGGCGCCGAACATCAACATCCGGTATTCGCTGAATTCACGCATCATTTCAGGCAAGAGGATCATCACGATCGCCGCCAGGATCACACCCAGCTGCGAGCCCATGCCACCCAGCACGACGATGGCGAGGATGATCGCCGACTCGATGAAGGTGAAGGATTCCGGGGTCACCAGGCCTTGGCGCGCGGCGAAGAAGCTGCCGGCGAAACCGGCGAACGCGGCGCCCAGGGTAAAGGCCGAGAGCTTGATCACGGTGGGGTTCAGGCCCAGGGCACGGCAGGCGATCTCGTCTTCACGCAAGGCTTCCCAGGCACGGCCGATGGGCATGCGCAGCAGGCGATTGATGACGAACAGCGCCGCCAGTGCCAGCAGCAGGGCCACCAGGTAGAGGAAGATCACCTTGTTGATCGAGTTGTACTGCAGGCCGAAGAACTCGTGGAAGGTCTGCATGCCTTCTGCTGCCTTGCGCTCGAAGGTCAGGCCGAAGAAGGTCGGCTTCTCGATGTTGCTGATGCCGTTGGGGCCGCCGGTGAGATCGGTCATGTTGCGCAGCAGCAGACGGATGATCTCGCCAAAGCCCAGGGTCACGATTGCCAGGTAGTCACCCCGCAGGCGCAGCACCGGGAAGCCCAGCAGGAAGCCGAAAGTGGCCGCCATCAGGCCGGCGATCGGCAGGCAGATCCAGAAGCTCAGGCCGAAGTAGTGCGACAGCAGCGCATAGCTGTAGGCGCCGACGGCGTAGAAACCCACGTAACCCAGGTCCAGCAGGCCGGCCAGGCCGACCACGATGTTCAGGCCCAGGCCCAGCATCACGTAGATCAGGATCAGCGTGGCAATGTCCACCGCCCCGCGGGAGCCGAAGAACGGCCAGACCAGGGCGCCAAGGATCAACGCCAGGATGATCCAGCGCTGGGTGCTGGGCAGGGTCAGGAAGTTGCTGGCCTTGGCCGGGATCAACGGCATGCTGGGAGAGGACTTCCAGGCGGCGCTGATCTGGCTATGGAACAGCACCCGCAGGAACATCAGCACCGAGCACACCGCGATGGTGGCAAGAATGGTCGGGCTGGTGTTGTGGACTTCCAGGTTGATGCCGACGATGGTCAGTTTCAGGCCCAGCACCGGGTAGGCGACAGCCCAGACCAACAAGGCGCTGAACAGCGCCGATTTAAGATTCCTAGTCATACTTTCTCAACCTCCGGACGGCCCAGAATGCCGGTCGGACGGAACAACAGCACCAGAACCAACAGGCCGAACGCCACGACGTCCTTGTACTGGTCGCCGAACACGTCGGCACCAAAGGCTTCGGCCACCCCCAGCACCAGCCCGCCGAGCATCGCGCCCGGGATACTGCCGATGCCGCCCAAGACCGCTGCGGTGAAGGCCTTCAGGCCCACCAGGAAACCGGCGTTGGGGTTGATCACACCGTATTGCATGCTCAGCAGCACGGCGGCGATGGCCGCCAGCGCGGCGCCGATCACGAAGGTCAGGGCGATGATGTTGTTGGTATTGATCCCCAGGAGGTTGGCCATCTTGATGTCCTCGGCACAGGCGCGGCAGGCGCGACCCAGGCGAGAACGGGAGATGAACAGCGTCAGGCCGAGCATGGCGATGAGGGTCACCACGAATACCACGATCTGCATGTAGGAAATCAGCACTTCATGTGCGCCGCCTGGCCCGATGGAGAAGTTGCCCGGGATCAGGTTGGGAATGGATTTGTCCTTGGAGTCCTGCGCCAGCAGAACGGTGTTCTGCAGGAAGATCGACATGCCGATGGCGGAGATCAGCGGGATCAGGCGGTTACTACCCCGCAAGGGGCGGTAGGCGATCCGTTCGATGCTGTAGCCGTAGGCACTGGTGACGACGATGCTCGCGATGAAGGCTGCGGTCATCAAGAGCGGGACGCTGTCGAGTCCCATCATGGCCAGCCCGGCGATGGCGATGAACGCCACGTAGGAACCGATCATGTACACCTCGCCGTGGGCGAAGTTGATCATTCCAATGATGCCGTAAACCATCGTATAGCCGATGGCGATCAGGGCATACGTGCTGCCAACGGTGAGACCGTTAACCAGCTGTTGGAAAAAGTGATAGATGTCAGGCATTACAACGCTCCTAAAAACCTGATACGCATTTCACTGGTGGAGTCATTTTCCCGCCCAGGCCCCGTGGATCTGCACCCACTTCGGGCTGGGTTTTGCCAGCGAACCGCTGATGACGGTTTTGAGATTTTCAGGTGGGCGGGATTCCGGATCACGGAACACAGGCCCATACATTCGTAAAACAAAGCCCACGGCACGCCGTGGGCTTTATTGGCAGTCAGTCAGGCCGCGCCTTACTGAGGGGAAACTTCGGTTTTAGGTTTGCCGAAGTGCCACTCGTAGACCACGAACTTGAAGTCTTTCAAGTCGCCCTTGGCGTCGAAGCTCAGGTCGCCGGTAGGGGTTTTGAAGGTGCCGGCGTGGATGGCTTCAGCCACCTTGGCCGCGTCTTCGCTCTTGGCGTTGGTGATGGCGCCGGCGATGACTTCAACTGCGGAGTAGGAAGGGAATACGAAAGGACCGCTCGGGTCTTCTTTCTTGGCCTTGAACGCGTCAGCCAGGGCCACGTTGGCCGGGTCCTGGTCGAAGGATTTAGGCAGGGTGACCAGCAGGCCTTCGGAAGCATCCTTGGCGATCTGCGAAATGGAGTCGTTACCCACGCCTTCCGGGCCCATGAACTTGGCCTTCAGGCCTTTTTCCTGGGATTGGCGCAGGATCAGGCCCAGCTCAGGGTGGTAGCCGCCGTAGTAGACGAAGTCGACGTTGGCCTGCTTGAGCTTGGCGATCAGCGAAGAGAAGTCCTTGTCGCCGGCGTTGATGCCTTCGAATACGGCGACCTTGGTGCCTTTCTTCTCCAGGGTCTGCTTCACGGCGGTGGCGATGCCTTCACCGTACTGCTGCTTGTCGTGGAGCACGGCAACCACTTTGGGTTTCACGTGGTCGGCGATGTAGTTACCGGCGGCAGGGCCCTGGGCGCTGTCCAGGCCAATGGTGCGGAACACCATCTTGTAACCACGGGCGGTGATGTCCGGGCTGGTGGCAGCCGGGGTGATCATGATCACGCCTTCGTCTTCGTAGATGTCGGAAGCAGGTTGAGTGGAGCTGGAGCACAGGTGGCCGACCACGTACTTGACGCCATCGTTGACCACTTTGTTGGCGACTGCCACGGCTTGCTTGGGATCACAGGCATCGTCGTATTCAACGGCTTCGAGCTTCTTGCCGTTGACGCCGCCTTTGGCGTTGATCTGTTCGATGGCCATTTTCGCGCCACTGAACTGCATGTCGCCGTATTGGGCTACAGGGCCGGTCTTGGGGCCGGCGATACCGATCTTGATGGTGTCAGCTGCGAACGAATGGCTGGCAACCCCGGCCAGGACCATAGCGGCAAACAGTTTGGAAATCTGCTTAGTAGCCTTATTCATAGTGCTCCACTCTTACTGTTGTAATTTTTATAGTTCCGGCGGCCTTGGTCGCAGAACCGAATCAGATATTTCGTGAATACCCGTCGGAAAATGCCCCTGGCAACTGTACCGGTACAGTGTAGAGCGCCGGTTGTTCGCTTGAAAAGCTGGCTGCTGGGGGCAAAAACGCGGGGTGTCGCTTAATTGAAAGAAAAAGACAGATTTGCGGCGTGGCTTGCGCCCGGTTCGGCGTCAGTCCCTGGCGCTTCTGAGCTTCTCGATCGGTGTCGCGCTTGCTTCTGGGTTTTTCTGCCAGAGCCCCGACGTTATGATTGCGCCGATTTCATTTCTGGACAGTCCCATGACTCAAGAACCTAGCACCCTCTATGCCAAGCTGCTTGGTGAGACCGCATCTATCAGTTGGAAGGAACTGGAGCCGTTCTTCGCCAAGGGTGCCCTATTGTGGGTCGAGGCCGACCTGGATCTGATCGAGGCGGCCCAGGCCGTGGCCGAGAACCAGGCAGAAAAAGTGGCGGCCTGGCTGGCCGAAGGAAAGGTCGAGAAACTGTCTGCGACGCGGGCATCCGATCTGCTGGAACGTGATCCGACGCTGTGGGCGGTGGTGGTTTCACCCTGGATCCTGATCCAGGAAAGGGCATAACGCTAGGAGCGTGCACCGATAAGGGGCGGGTTTTTGTCGGACAAAAGTGTGTAGCCGAGTAACCGTGAATCCAGTGATGGCACCTTGCCGTAGAGAAAGGCCCCACGGGCTTTTCCCTCAGGGTGACGTTCACGGAAGGGGAACAGTTTCAAGCCCGGCCGACGAGCTGCTTAATTGTTTCGCGATGTGAGCAAATTGACCATTCGCCAGCCAGCCGGCTCCCACAGGACAGGAGGTTTTTCCCTGCCGTGCAGGAGCCGGCTGGCCGGCGAAGCCCTTCTTAATACGCGGTCTTGCCCGTGTGACTGTTGAGCGAGATGACCCGGGTCTTGCCGATACGGTGGCGGTAGATTTCCCGCAGGTACTTGATGGCCTTCTTCACGCAATCCCGGGACAGGCGGATGTCGTTGATCGAGACGAACTTGTCCTTGTCGTTGATCAGCTCGCGGTACTTCTTCTCGTACATCGGCTTGATCGCATACCAGTTGGTGTCGAGGATCTTCGCCGGGTTCTCGAATTCGTTGAGCAGATCGTCGATGCGGTCTTCATCGAACTGGTCACTGACGATGAAATCCAGCACCGAGTTGTCCAGGGTGTCGTCGAAACGGTATGGATTACGCGCAAAGCAACGCTTGATAAAGGCCACGATCAGGGTCAGGAAGTCATCCGACAGGCACGGGCTCTTGGCGATCAGGGTGGTCAGCGACAGGTTGGCCGAAGCGCCGATCACCAGCGCGTAGCGCTTGAGGGTGGTGTTGGGGAACAGGCTGTTGAGGTGGGTCTTGAGCCGGTTCAGGTCCATGTAGGACAGCTTGTAGTCCTTGGGCAGGGACACGATCGATACCACCGACGAGCAGTTCTTGAAGAAGTGCAGGTCATGCAGCGCCGCGGCGTCATAACCCGAAGCCTTGTATTGCTCCAGGGCCGCGCGGTAGCGCTTGGACTCGATCGGCAGCAGGCTGATGCCCTCGATGGCCTGGGTCACCTTGTTGAAGTGCGGCAGGTCGATGGAGCGGAAGAACAGGTCGTCGATGTTCAGGCGCTGGGGTTCTTTTTCGAACACCTTGAACTTGTCGCCGGTGGGCACCGGCTGCTCCGGCACCACGGACTCGGCATAGGCGATCGCCACCGGGCCCGCCAGGCTCATGAACAGGTCGTTGGCATCCAGGCGGATGGTTTCGCCGATGTCGATGCCGGCCCGCCGGAAGTAGTTCTGGTCGTAGTCGGTGGTCACCGCCTGGGCGGTGAGGATGTTGAAGATCTGCTGGGAGATGTACTGGTTGGCGTGCTTCTCCATGGCGTTGACGTCGATGTTCTGGATGTTGCCGTCATCGCTTTCTTCGGCGTAGCGCATGATGTCGTTGGAGATCAGCATCATCGCGTTCCAGGGGCGGATCCGTCCCATGACGCTGGCTTCGCTGCTGTCTTCATTGTCGAAGTTGTAGGAGAAGTCCCACTCTTCCGAAAGGTATTTGCACAGCAGGCGGCCGGCGTTGATGTGCAGCGCCTCGGACATTTCGCTGCGATGGTCCGAAATGTTCGGTAGCACGCAGATGCCACTGGTGAAGATCGGCTCGAAGACGAAGGAGTGCCCGCTCTTGCTGTCGTGCTCGTCCATCGGCTTGGTGTCGAAGGTCTTGTTCATGTACGAGTACTGCTGGGCCAGACCGAATTCCGAGGCCATGCCCGAGCCGGTGCCGCCGCCGGCACTGAAGATCGAGAAGTACAGGCGCGACTGGTTGGCCTTGATCCCGCAGGAGTCGATCAGGTACGAGTGGATCATCTTCCAGTCGGGGCTGGAGAAGCGCTGGGTGTCCTTGTTGAGGATGATCTTGGCCAGGTACTGGCCGAGGATCGGCGCGTTACCGGCGCCACCGGCGTGGACTTCCGAGAGGTCCATGATCTTCATCTTGCTGTAGTCGCGGATGAAGCCGCTTTTCTCGCCCTTGCGCGAGAAACGGATGCGCCCGGCAATGTCCTTGTCCAGGTCGCCGAGCATCACCAGCGGTTCCACCAGGAACACCGGCTTGCTGGCCTTGTTCTGGCCCAGGCGCAGGTTCTGGCGGATCCACTGGCCCGGGCTGTAGCCGCCTTCGTAGGCCTTGTCTTCGTTATTGAATTCGTTGAGGTAGAACTTGCGGGCGTTGTACACCAGCTCGGCCACATCCAGGGCGATGTTGGAGCCGCAGCGGCCCAGGCCGATCAGGCAGACCGAAGGAAATTCCTGGTCGCGACGGTTGTCCGGCTCGCCTTCCAGGTGCGGTGGCCGCGGGAACACCGTGTCGCGCAGACCGTCGAGGTTGTCGAGGATGCGGTCGGTATTGGTTTCGGTGAAATACAGGTACTGCTGAGTCGACAGGGGGCGTGAACTGGACAATGGCTTCGGGTCTGAGGGGCTAGTTGTGGGGGAGGTCAGCGTCATCTCGGAGACTGCGTTGGCAGGTTTGTTTTTAGAAGTCATTGTGCGCCATATGCCTGGTCAGGTTGGCTCGTGGACGAGGTGTCGTCGAACCATCACGGAATGGGACCTCGTCGCTGCGTGGAGCGCGAATTTTGCCCAAGGCGTCAGGTTTTTTTCTGAGCGACGCTCGGGGGAATCCTTTCCTGAATCATGATGAATCGGCCAGTATTCGGTGATCTTTAATCAAATGAGGGCAATATGATGTCAGCGTTACCTTCACTCGGCTTTGCCGGAATCGGCCTGATGGGCTTGCCGATGTGCCGCCGGCTGCTGGCGGCGGGCTATCCGCTGACGGTGTGGAACCGCAACCCGGAAAAATGCGCGCCCCTGGTGGCTGCCGGGGCGCGACAAGTTGCCACGCCGGCGCAGCTGTGCGCCGATGCCGACCTGATGCTGATGTGCCTGGCCAATACCGAGGTGGTGCGCGAGGTGGTGTTTGGCCCCGAGGGTATCGCCCAGGGCGCCCGGGCCGGCCAGCTGCTGCTGGACCTCTCCAGCCTGGAACCCACGGCTACCCGGGAAATGGCCGCCGAACTGGCCGCGAGCCGCGGCGTGGCCTGGGTCGATGCGCCGGTGTCCGGCGGTACCCCGGGCGCCGAGGCCGGCAGCCTGGCCATCATGGTTGGCGGTGCGGCGACGGACGTCGAGCGGGTGCGGCCAGTGCTGCTGACCCTGGGGCAGCGGGTCACGCATATGGGGGCGGTGGGCGCCGGGCAGGTGACCAAGGCCTGCAACCAGATGATCGTCGCCTGCAACGCCCTGGTGATCGCCGAGGTGGTGGCCCTGGCCGAGCGCTCGGGGGTGGATGCGCGGTTGATCGCCGAGGCTCTGGCCGGTGGCTTTGCCGACTCGAAACCTTTGCAGATCCTGGCCCCGCAAATGGCTGAAAGCCGGTTCGAGCCGGTGAAGTGGCATGTGCGCACCCTGCTCAAGGACCTGGATGGAGCGGTGAAGTTTTCCCGCGAACAGGGCTCGGCGACGCCGATCAGCGGATTAGCTGCGCAGTTGATGCGTCTGCATGGTGGGCAGGGCTATCTGGAAAAAGATCCAGCGACCCTGGTTCGCCTTTATCGGGACCCGGCGCCCGCGGATTGATCGGCGCGGCGTGGCGCTGGTCGAGCTCCTCCAGCACCCCGCGCAACTCCCGCAGCGGCACCGGATGGCTGAGCAGGTAGCCCTGCAGGTAGTCGCAGCCATGGTGCTGGAGAAACGCTTGCTGTTCCGGGGTTTCGACCCCTTCGGTGACCACCTGCAGGTGCAGGGTGTGGGCCATGATGATGATCGCCTGGACGATCTCCATGTCCTGGGTCGACTTGGGGATGTCCTGGATGAACGAGCGATCGATCTTCAGGGTGTTCAGGGGCAAGCGCTTGAGATAGGCCAGGGATGAGTAGCCGGTGCCGAAGTCGTCGATCGACAGCGACACCCCCAGCCCGCGGATCTGCTTGAGCAGCGCCAGGGTGCTGGCAATATTGCCCATCAGGGCGTTTTCCGTGACTTCCAGCTCCAGCCGCTGCGGCGCCACCTGGGCCTGGCGCAGGGCGCTTTCGATCTCCCCGGCGAGCTCTTCGCGGGTCAGGTTCAGGGCCGAGCAGTTGACCGCGATATTCAGTTCGCCACAGCCATGGCGCGACAGGTAGGCCAGGTCCGCGCAGGCCTTGCGCAGCACCCAGTTGTCCAGCTCGGCGATCATGCCGTTGGCTTCGGCAATGGAGATGAAGCGATCCGGGGTCAGCAGCCCATGTTGCGGGTGCTGCCAGCGGATCAGGGCTTCGAGCTTGGTGACCCTGCCGCTCTTGAGGTCGTAGATAGGTTGGTAATACAGCAGCAGGCCCTGGTCATCGCGCAGGGCGTTGCGCAATTCCTCTTCCAGTTGCAGTTCCAGGGTGGCCCGGGTCTTGAGGTGGGAGTTGAAGAAATGCAGGCTGTTGCGCCCGCAATCCTTGGATTGATACAGGGCCAGGTCGGCGTTCTTGAGCAACTCCTCGCAGGTCTTGCCGTCATCGGGGAAGACGCTGATGCCAATGCTGGTGGTCATCACCATGCGCCGCCCTCCCAGTTCGATCGGCTCCTTCATTTTCTGCATGATGCGCTGGGCCATCTGCCGGGCTTCTTCGCGGTCGTACAGATTGATGAGGATGCAGAACTCGTCGCCGCCCAGGCGTGCCACCACGTCTTCATGGCTGCGGGTGGAGCTCTTGATGTGCCCGGCGATGACTTTCAGCAACTCGTCCCCGGCATCGTGGCCGAGGCTGTCATTGATGCGCTTGAAGTGGTCGATGTCGAGGAACATCACCGCCAGCATGCCGCCAAAGGTGGTTTTCTCGATGAGCTTTTCGGCGAACAGCTGGTTGAAGCCGCGGCGGTTGATCAGGTTGGTCAGGGCGTCGTAGTGGGCCACCTGCTGCAGTGAAACCCGGGCCTGGTCCAGTTGCGAAAGCAGGGCATTGACCCGCCGCAGGTCCCGCTCCTTGTGTTGCAGCTTCTTGTCGGCCAGGGCCGCGCTGATGCCGCTGCCGATGATCAAGAGCACGATCGCGCTCAGGGTCAGGCCCAGTTGCAGATGCCCGTCGGATGTGGCGGGGGCGGGCAGGCTGCCGGCGGGCAGCACCAGGGTCACGGCCCAGATGCCGGTGAAGTGCATGAGCACGATGGCAGCGCCCAGCACCAGGCTGCTGGCGTACTTGAGCAACTGGTGGAACATGCCGCTGCCTTCGCGCAGGTGACGGGACAGCAGCAGCGCCGCCAGGCTGCAGGCGATCGCCACCAGCACCGACAGCGCCATCAGTAAGGGGTCGTAGTACAGGCTGGCGCTGCTGCGCATGGCCGCCATGCCGACGTAGTGCATGGCGGCGATGCCCAGGCCGATCCAGGTCGAAGCAACGCCATAGCGCCACAGCGGCATGTGCGCGTGGCTCAGGGTGTTCATCGCCAGCCAGGCGGCGACCAGCGCGATCAGGAGCGACAGCAGGGTCAGGGGCAGGTCGTAGTGGATCTGCAGCGGCGCCTCGAACGCCAGCATGGCGATGAAGTGCATGGCCCAGATCCCCCCGGCCAGGCAGCAGGCTCCGACCCAGCGCCACAGGCGCTGGCTGGCCGGTCGCTCGGCATGACTGACACGTTCGGCCATGTCCAGGGTGGCGAAGCTGGCGGCACAGGCTACCAGGTAGGCCAGAAGCACCAGAACCGGGTTGTGGGTGCAATGCAGGACCACTTGCCCGGCCTGTGGAAGCTCGGTAATGAAATGCACGCCCAGCCAGTCCATAGCCTGCCCATCTCTGAGTCATCTGAGGTCGGCGGAGCCGCGCGCCAACGAGTGCTTGGAGTATAGAAGGCACCCGCTGGCTGCAATGGGAGGTGGCACGCTGCTGCTAATGATTTGCTTATGGGCCCTATCGCCAAAGGTGCTAAGCGCTTTCCTCGTACCAGGGCTCGGTGTCCGCCGGTTCCAGGGGGGCCAGGCCGAAGGCGGCGCGGGCGGCGTCGCAGTCGCTGTTGGGCTGGCCGTCGGTCCAGGAAGCCTCGAACTCGCGGCACGGGCTGGAGCGCTGGTCATAGATCGAACAGCTCACACCCTGGCCGACCTCGCCTTCAAGGGCGATGCAGCGCGGGGATTTGCAGTCGGTTCCGAGCATTGCCACCCGGCTGGGGCTGATGCTTTGCACCAGCTCGTCGGGGACAGTCCCGCCGGATGAGGCGCATTCGCCCCAGAAAAAAGACACACGAAAGTATGAACAGCAGGCACCGCAATTCAGACACGGACTGGCTTCGGACATTGGCGTATTCGATGGGGGAGGGGTTGATAAGGGGGGCTGGCAAGGCGGCTATTCTAGGCTTCGCATCGGCCTTGGGAAGGGGGGGCGCAAGGTATTTTTTCGGCCTTGGCCAAGCCCTTGAAAAGACTGGGAAAGGCCCGGGTAGCGGGGGCTGTGGCGAAGTTCGGGCGGCTTGTTACGGGGAGCCGCAAGTGCCATCCCCGCGCCTGCCTGCGATGCCTTGGTATCAGGCTGGCGAATGATTACAGACAGCGTGGGTACGGCTGACTAGATTGCAGCTTCCAGGCCCGCTCGCGTCTGGCCCAATAACAATAAAAGAGATCGATCCATGGATAATTCGACTCAAGCGGCAAATGCCTGGCGCATTCTGTTCCTGTTGTTTTTGGCAAACCTGTTCAACTTCTTCGATCGCACCATCCCCGCCATCATCATCGAGCCGATCCGCATGGAATGGCACCTGAGCGACTTCCAGCTGGGGATCATCGGCACCGCCTTCACCATCGTCTATGCCATTGCCGGCTTGCCCCTGGGGCGCCTGGCCGACACCGGCTCGCGCAGCAAGCTGATGGGCTGGGGGCTGGCGGTGTGGAGCGGGCTCACCGCGGTCAACGGCATGGTCGGCAGCTTCTGGAGCTTTTTGCTGGTGCGCATGGGCGTGGGGATTGGCGAGGCCAGCTACGCCCCGGCCGCCAACTCGCTGATCGGCGACCTGTTCCCCGCTCACCGCCGGGCCCGGGCCATGGGTATCTTCATGCTCGGCCTGCCTCTGGGGCTGGTGCTGGCGTTCTTCACCATCGGTGCCATGGTCAAGGCCTTCGACAGCTGGCGGGCGCCGTTCTTCATTGCGGCGGTACCAGGGCTGGTGCTGGCGGTGTTCATGTTCTTCATCAAGGAACCCAAGCGCGGCGCGGCGGAAACGGTGAAAGTGGCCCAGGTGCGGATTGACCGGCCCATTCGCCGGGTGCTGGCGATACCGACCTTTCTCTGGCTGACTCTGGCCGGGCTGACTTTCAACTTCGCCACCTATGCCTGCAACTCGTTCCTGGTGCCGATGCTGCAGCGCTACTTCCTCATGCCCTTGCAGGAAGCCGCCATGGCCACCGGGCTGATCGTCGGGGTGACCGGCCTGGTGGGCCTGACCCTGGGTGGCTGGATCGCCGACAAGATTCATCAGCGGGTAGCCAATGGTCGTTTGTTGTTCGCGGCCTGCAGCCTGATCATCTCGACCCTCGCCACCGGGTGGGCACTGCATGCCGGGCGGGTGGAGGTCGGGGTGTTCGTCGCGGTATTCAGTGTCGGCTGGCTGTTTGCCTACAACTTCTATACCTGCGTCTATACCGCCCTGCAGGATGTGGTCGAACCGCGCTTGCGCGCCACCGCCATGGCCCTGTTCTTCGCCGGCCTGTACCTGCTGGGGGGCGGCCTGGGGCCGGTGGTGGTGGGGGCGCTCTCCGACCACTTCGCCCATTCGGCAATGTATGCCGCAGGCGCAGAGCTGATGACCGAGGAGTTCAAGGCCATCGGTCTGCACGACGCGATGTACCTGATTCCCGTGGCCCTGTTCCTGACCCTGCTGTTTCTGTTCCAGGCAGCGCGCTGTTTTGTCCGTGACGCCCAGCGGATGAAAGAGGGTCTGGCCTGTGGGGATGCCGCTGATGCCCCAGCAGAGGTGAGCCTGCCGGCGATCAACGATGGTGCAGTGAGCCGCTAGGGCGCGTTGCTGCATTGGCAGGCGACAGGCAAAAAAAAGGCCCGCACAGTGCGGGCCTTTTGTTCAGTGCTGACAACCGGGCTATCAGCCCGCCACCAGCACCCGGATCGCTTCCAGGCGCAGGGCGGCTTTTTCCAGCATGGCCAGGCCCTGTTCGCGCTGTTGACGCAGGGCCACCAGCTCGCTGTCACGGACAGTCGGGTTGACCGCCTGCAACGCGGTCAGGCGCGCCAGTTCTTCGTCGGTGTCGGCTGCCAGGCGGCGTTGCGCCTCGGCCACGCGTTCGGCGTGACGCGGTGCGACCTTGGCTTCGCCGGCGTTGATCTTCGGCGCCAATTGATCGCGCTGGGCCTGGATGAACTTGTTGGCGCTGGCCTTGGGCACGCTTTCCAGCTGGTCGTTCAGGGTCTCGAAGGCGACCCGCGCCGACAGGTCGTTGCCATTGGCGTCCAGCAGGCAGCGCAGGGCAGCCGGCGGCAGATAGCGGCCCAGTTGCAGTGAGCGCGGGGCGACCACTTCACTGACGTACAGCAGCTCCAGCAGCACGGTGCCGGGTTTGAGCGCCTTGTTCTTGATCAGTGCCACGGCGGTGTTGCCCATGGAGCCGGACAGCACCAGGTCCATGCCGCCCTGCACCATGGGGTGTTCCCAGGTGATGAACTGCATGTCCTCGCGAGACAGCGCCTGGTTGCGGTCGTAGGTGATGGTCACGCCTTCGTCGTCGCCCAGGGGGAAGCTGGCGTCGAGCATCTTCTCGCTGGGCTTGAGGATCAGGGCGTTTTCCGAATGGTCCTCGCTGTCGATGCCGAAAGCGTCGAACAGGGTTTCCATGTAGATCGGCAGGGCGAACTGGTCGTCCTGTTCGAGGATCGCTTCCACCAGGGCGTCGCCTTCGCCGGCACCACCGGAGTTCAACTCCAGCAGACGGTCGCGACCGGTGTGCAGCTCGGCTTCCAGGCGTTCACGCTCGCCGCGGGCGGCATCGATCAGTGCTTGCCACTCGCCGTCATCGGCATTTTCCAGCAGCGGCAGCAGGCGTGGGCCGAACTGGTGCTGCAGGGCGTTGCCGGTAGGGCAGGTGTTGAGGAAGGCGTTCAGGGCTTCGTGGTACCACTGGAACAGGCGCTCTTGCGGGCTGGTTTCCAGGTACGGCACGTGCAGTTCGATCACGTGCTTCTGGCCGATCCGGTCGAGACGGCCGATACGCTGCTCCAGAAGGTCCGGGTGCGACGGCAGGTCGAACAGCACCAGGTGGTGGGCGAACTGGAAGTTGCGGCCTTCACTGCCGATTTCCGAGCAGATCAGCACCTGGGCGCCGAATTCTTCATCGGCGAAGTAGGCGGCGGCACGGTCACGTTCGAGGATGTTCATGCCCTCGTGGAATACCGTGGCTGGGATGCCGGAGCGCACGCGCAGGGCGTCCTCCAGGTCCATGGCGGTTTCTGCGTGGGCGCAGATCACCAGCACCTTGGTGCGCTTGAGCATTTTCAGTTGGTCGATCAGCCACTCGACCCGCGGGTCGAACTTCCACCAGCGTTGTTCGTCATCGCTGACGTCGGGCTGGGCCTGGAAGCTGACTTCCGGGTACAGCTCGGCGTGTTCGCCCAGGGGCAGTTCCAGGTATTCGTCCGGGCATGGCAGCGGGTAGGCGTGCAGCTTGCGCTCGGGGAAACCCTGCACCGCGGCGCGGGTGTTGCGAAACAGCACGCGGCCGGTGCCGTGGCGGTCCAGCAGTTCACGCACCAGGCGTGCGCTGGCTTCGCTGTCGCCGTCGTTGACCGCGGCCAGCAGGGCTTCGCCTTCGTTGCCGAGGAAACCGTGGATGGTCTTGTGCGCCTCGGGAGACAGGCGGCCTTTATCCATCAGTTCCTGCACGGCTTCGGCCACCGGGCGGTAGTTCTCGCTCTCGGCGCGGAAGGCCGCGAGGTCGTGGAAACGGTTCGGGTCCAGCAGGCGCAGGCGGGCGAAGTGGCTGTCCTGGCCCAGTTGTTCCGGGGTTGCGGTCAACAGCAGCACGCCGGGAATGGTCTCTGCCAGCTGTTCCACCAGGGCGTATTCCGGGCTGACCTGGTCTTCGTGCCACACCAGGTGGTGGGCTTCGTCCACCACCATCAGGTCCCAGCCGGCGGCGAACAGCGCGTCCTGGGCTTTCTCGTCGTCCACCAGCCACTCCAGGGCCACCAGGGCCAGCTGGGTGTCTTCGAACGGGTTGCTGGCATCGCTTTCGATAAAGCGTTCTTCATCGAACAGTGCCACTTGCAGGTTGAAGCGCCGGCGCATCTCTACCAGCCACTGGTGCTGGAGGTTTTCCGGTACCAGGATCAGCACCCGGCTGGCGCGACCCGAGAGCAGTTGGCGATGGATCACCAGGCCGGCCTCGATGGTCTTGCCCAGGCCCACTTCGTCCGCCAGCAGGACCCGCGGCGCGATGCGGTCGGCGACTTCACGGGCAATGTGCAACTGGTGGGCGATGGGTTGGGCGCGCACGCCACCCAGGCCCCAGAGCGAGGACTGCAGCTGGCGGCTGGTGTGTTCCAGGGTGTGGTAGCGCAGGGAGAACCAGGCCAGCGGGTCGATCTGCCCGGCGAACAGACGGTCGCTGGCCAGACGGAACTGGATGAAGTTCGAGAGTTGGGTTTCCGGCAGGGTGACGGCTTCGTTCTGCCCGTTGAGGCCGTGGTAGACCAGCAGGCCGTCGACATCATCGACTTCCTGTACGGTCATTTTCCAGCCTTCGAAGTGGGTGATGCTGTCACCCGGAGAGAACCTCACGCGAGTGAGGGGCGCATTCCGTAGCGCATACTGGCGGGTGTCGCCAGTGGCCGGATAGAGCACGGTCAGCAAGCGACCGTCCTGTGCCAGAACGGTGCCTAAACCCAGCTCGGCTTCGCTGTCACTAATCCAGCGTTGCCCCGGTTGATACTGCTGCGCCATGCTGCCTGACTCCCGCTTTGAAAAAGCCGACTATCTTAACGGAACGACGCTTCCAGTCCAAAGAACTCTGATCAATCCCCTGGATTAAAAGGTAGCGTACGGCGTGCATTCGTCGGGTGGCGGGGCACTATCGGCTGACGACTGGGTCACAGTTTTGCGACCGATGGCTCAAGTCGCCCATGCCGCAGCCGACAGCCTGCCGACAGGAGACCAATAATATGCTGCCACCGATGCTCCCCTTGAGTGCCGTGCCGATCACCGCCCAGCAGGATCCGATCCGCCAGCGACCGGACATCCCGCCTGTGGTACCGGTGCAGGAAAGCTCCAACGAAAGCACCATCGACCTGCAAAAGCGCGACCCCGAGGAGTCCGCCCTGCTGCTGCGCGAGGAACAGCGGCGCCAGCAACAGAAGCAGCGCCGTGAGCGTGAGGCCGAGGACGACCCCGAAGAGCACCTGGCAGTGCCCGGCGATGAACTGAACGCCGACAACACCGTGCCGGTGGTGCCGTTGATCGAAGATGCTCCGCGCCAGGGCCTGTGGGTGGATGTCGAGGTCTAGGAGCGCTTGTTCCCCGCCAGTTCCCCGAGGGCCTGCAACAGGCGCTCGATTTCCTCTTGTGTATTGAAGTAACTCAAGGCGATCCGGGCAATGTTGCCCAGGCCTCGGGCCTGCATGTCCAGTGGTGTGTAGTTGACGCCATTGGCGCCGATATTGATGCCGCGCCGCGCCAGTTCCTCCTTGAGTGCCAGCCCGTCCCAACCTTCGAGAGTGAAGGCGATCAGGCCCGATTGCTGCCCCGGGCTGCCCAGGTCCTGGAGTTGCAGGCCGGGCAAGCGCTGCAGCTTCTTGCGCAGCGGCTCGCTCAAGGCATTGATCCTTTGCGCAATGGCGGCCACGCCGATGCTTTCGAACTCCTGCAGGGCATTGGCCAGGCCAGCCAGCAGCACCATCGACACTTCACTGGTTTCAAAGC
Organism: Pseudomonas sp. GW823-FHT03E05; assembly: GCF_058796855.1. Classification (NCBI taxonomy): domain Bacteria; kingdom Pseudomonadati; phylum Pseudomonadota; class Gammaproteobacteria; order Pseudomonadales; family Pseudomonadaceae; genus Pseudomonas; species Pseudomonas sp. GW823-FHT03E05. Next base: position 490,696 of record NZ_JBXAJB010000002.1, on the reverse strand, counting down.
GCCGGGCATCGTTGCGCAGAGCGAAGCCCTGGCCGTCCCAGGGCGCCGACAGCACGTCCCGCGGCAGCGGATTCAACTGCTCGAGGAAGCCGGGCCTTATATAGAGCAGGGCCGTGCCTCGCGGGCCGCGCAGGTACTTGCGCCCCGCGCCCTTGAGCACATCGCAGTTCAGCGCCTGCACGTCGCAGGGCACCTGGCCCAGAGCCTGGCCGGCATCGATGAAGTAGGGGATGTGCCATTGGCGCGCCAGTTGGCCGATGGCTGCGGCCGGGTTGATCAGCCCGCCATTGGCCGGTAGCCAGGTCAAGGCGATGAGGCGCACCCGGGAGTCGAGCATGGACTCCAGCGCCGGGACTGAAACCGCACCGTGGCTGTCACAGGGAATGACTTCCAGCTGCGCGCCGGCGGCCACGGCCGGGGCCATGCAGGCCAGGTTGCCGGCCCATTCCTGGCGCCCCACCAGGATCCGGTCGCCCGGCTGCCAGGCGGGCAGGGCGTTGAAGGCCATGCCCCAGGCCGCCGAACCACTGCTGGTAAAGGCGATGGCTTGCGGGCAGGTGTTGAGCACTCGGGCGGCGGTCTGTCGCGCCTGCTCCTGCAACTGGGCGCCGGCGCCGGCCGCTTCCATCGGCCCGCTGTGGGCCTCCCGCTGCAGTTGCCCGGACATGGCGTCCAGGGTGCCCTGGCTGGGCAGGGACCCCCCGGCATGGTTGAAGTGACAGACCCGGGTGCAACCCGGTGTGGCCTCCCGTAGCCGGGCGATGTGGTCCGGGCTCAGGGGCATCACGGCTTGAGCTCGAAAATCCCGTCGACCTCCACGGCGACGCCGGCAGGCAGGCTGGCGACGCCCACCGAAGTGCGGGCATGCCGGCCTTTCTCGCCCAGGGCATTGACCAGCAGGTTGGAGGCGCCATTGGCGACCTGGCCATGGCCCTTGAAGTCGGCGCTGGCGGCAATGAACACCCCCAGCCGGCTGATGCGTTGCAGCCGCGACAAGTCGTCACCCAGGGCCGCCGAGAGTTGCGCCAGCAGGGCCAGGGCCGCCAGTTCCGCGGCCTGGGCACCTTGCTCGATGCTGAGGTTGTCACCGAGTCGGCCCAGCAGATGGGGATGCTGCTCTGCTTGCGGTGTTTGCCCGGAGATGAACAGCAGGTTTTGGCTCTGGGTATGGTTGACGTAGTTGGCAATGGGCTGGCCGGGGATCGGCAGTTCAAGACCCAGTTGTTGTACTCGTTGCTGCAGAGAGTCGCGCATGGCAAGTCCTCGAATGGAAGGCGTGCAGCATCGGTGTTCAGCCTGGGGGCGACAAACGGATAGATCTAATCCGACGTATCTGAATTTTTCATGGGTCGCACCCTTGCTCCAGCAGCCATTGGGCGAAGCACTGCGCCGCCGGATTCGCCGGACCTTCGGCGGTCACCAGCCAGTAGCCGATCTGATCGTTGTGCAGAGCCGGGAGGTCGAAGGCATCCACCAGGCTGCCCTGGGCAAGGTGGCGCCGGATCAACTGGCGGCGGCCCATGGCGATGCCCTGGCCGGCCACCGCCGCTTCCACCACGATGTTGTAGTCGTGGAGCATGACGCTGGGGTGAGGGCTGAGATCGACGGCGTTCTGCCTGCTCCAGTCGTCCCATTCAAAGGGCCGGTGGGAGCGGGCCATCAGCAAGGTGCCGTTGGCCAGGGCCCCGGCCTTGAATTCGGGGCTGCACACCGGTGACAGTTGCTCGGCGAGAAAGCGCGTGGCCTGGACGTTGGGCCAGTGGCCCTTGCCATAGCGAATGGCCAGGTCGACCTCGGCACCGGCCACATCTGCCAGGTTGATGGCCGGTTGCAGCTCCAGCTGGATCTGAGGGTGGCGGCGGCTGAAGGCCGACAGGCGCGGCGCCAGCCACAAGGTGGCGAAGGAGGCCAGCAGGCCGATGCGCAGAACCTGCGATGGCTCTGCTGCCAACAGCGTCCGGGTGGCTTCGGCGATCTGCTCCAGGGCCGGCTGGATCTGTTGGTAATAGCTGGCGCCGGCGGTAGTCAGGTCGATGGCCCGGGTGCGTCGTACAAACAGCGGCTGGCCCAGGTGCTGTTCGAGTTTGTGCACTTGATGGCTGACCGCGCTCTGGCTGACGCACAGTTCCTGGGCCGCCTTGCTGAAACTCAGGTGCCGGGCCACGGCCTCGAAGGCGCGCAGGGCCAGCAGCGGGGGCAGGTGCTTGGGCATTTCCACATGCGGTTTCCTGTGGGGAGGGGCGGCCATTGTGCGGATAAAAAGTCTTCCCGGCAGCGACTTTATTGCAGTCGCCTTGGTCTGATCACTGGTCAGGTGCGGCGCCACGTCGCATTATTGGCACATTCGCCAGGGCCGCCCACCGCTTCAAGGCGTGCGGCCGATATTGACCACGAGTGATGCAAGCCAAGCCATGAATCAAGACGACAAGCTGATCGACCTGAACGCCGAGCGTGCCAAGCGTGTGCATGATCTCAATGAAAAGCGCCTGAACGAAGTACGCCAGGCATTCGAACACGCCATGCCCTTGGGCAAGGCCAAGAAAAAACCGAAAAACAAACCGAAAAAGCGCTGATCAGGGCGCTTTCTGTTGATGTAAGTCACTTATTCCCCCTTCCTCGCGCCCAGTCATGGGCGACATTGACCCCGGTCAATTTCCCCCGCCTCCCGTTTGGTTAACTTAGCCCCATCGCAACAGGGCAAGAGCAGGAGGCCAGTCATGTTTTTCGACAATGTGGTGATCGCCGGAGTGCTGACTGTCGGCCTCATGGTTCTGTTTTTCGCAGGGTTTGGATTCTTTATCTGGAAAGACGCGAATAAGCGCAAGAAGCCTTAAGTCTTTCCAGGGCAACGAGCACGCAAGGCATTTTGGGCAACTTCGGTTGCCCTTTTTTTTGCCTGCAAGAAAGCTCAAGGCATAAAAAAAGGTGCGTCCCTGGGGACGCACCTTTTTTGTTGCCGGCTGGGGTATCAGGTACCCAGGATCTTGGAGGCTGCCCAGAACAGGCCGGCGGACAGGGCCACGGTCGCCGGCAGGGTCAGGACCCAGGCCAGGAGGATGGTCCGTACCGTTCCGCTCTGCAGGCCGCTCTTGTTGGCGACCATGGTCCCGGCCACGCCGGAGGAAAGTACGTGGGTGGTGGAAACCGGCAGGCTGAAGATGTTCGCCAGGCCGATCAGGCCGGCGGCGGTGATCTGTGCCGACATGCCCTGGGCGTAGGTCATGCCCTGCTTGCCGATCTTCTCGCCAATGGTCTGCACTACGCGCTTCCAGCCGATCATGGTGCCCAGGCCCAGAGCCAGGGCGACAGCCAGGATGACCCAGAACGGTGCGTATTCGGTGGTGGCGGTCAGGTCTTTGCGCAGCTTGTCCAGGTCGGCCTTTTCACGGGCCGAGATGCCTGGCAGCTTGCCGACCTTTTTCGCGGTGTCATCCAGGCAAAGCAGGTAGCGACGCACTTCGATGCGGCTTTCCGGCGACAACGAATGGTAGTCGGAAACGCCCTTGAGGCTGCTCAGGAGCGCGGCGATGGTCGGTTCGGTTTGCTGCGGATTGCAGCGGAACTTGCCCGGCAGGTCGTCTTTCACGCTTTTGCCCAGGGCCAGGAACTCACCCAGGGACTCGTGATTGCGCTCGTAGAACTGGCTCAGGTGCAGGGTGGCGTCGCGGGTCCGCTCGATCTGGTAGGTGGTGCTGTTGAGGTCCATCACGAACTGGGCAGGCACGATACCGATCAGTACCAGCATGATCAGGCCGATGCCTTTCTGGCCGTCGTTGGAGCCGTGCACGAAGCTCACGGCCATGGCCGAGATCACCAGTACCAGGCGGTTCCAGAACGGCGGGTGCTTCTTGTCATCGACCTTGCGGCGCTGTTCTGGAGTCTTGTGCATCTTCGAGATCGGCCGCCACCATTTCAGGCCGATCAGTACCAGCGCTGCAATAATGAAGCCCGCCATCGGCGAGAACACCAGGGAAGCGCCGATGTCGATTGCCTTCTGCCAGTTCACGCCATCCCCCAGGGGGATGTCGCTGAGCAGGGCATTGGCCAGGCCTACACCGAGGATGGAGCCGATCAGGGTATGGGAACTGGAGGCCGGAATGCCGAAGTACCAGGTGCCCAGGTTCCAGGTAATGGCCGCGGCCAGCAACGAGAAGACCATGGCCAGGCCGTGGCCGGTGTTGACGTTGATCAGCAGCTCGACCGGCAGCAGGTGGACGATGGCATAGGCCACGCCAACCCCGCCCAGCAGCACGCCGAGGAAATTGAACACACCGGAGAAGAACACGGCCAGGTGCGGCGGCATGGCCTTGGTGTAGATAACAGTGGCAACCGCATTTGCGGTGTCATGAAAGCCGTTGATGAACTCGTAGGCGAGGACAAAAGCCAGGGCGAGCAAGAGGCTCACAAGCACCCAAGCATCCAGTCCGCTGAATAAATCGATCATGAAGGTTTTCTGACCCGGTCATAAGGGGGCGCGATTATGCCAGAAAACCCCGCTAATCAATGCACAAGGTGCTCGCCGGTAACATTCTTCAACGAAAAAACTGACCGGGAGCAGAGTTTTCGCACATCCCCCTCAAGCACGGCAAGCCATTGAGTTTATTGGGCACGAGCGGTCAATCCGATGGCCTGGGCGCGGAAATCAGAGGGTTAAAACGCGTGTATGAAATTTCAACCAAAGGGCTTGCCCGGTAGCCTCTCTCGCTGTGGATAGGCGAGATGGCCATGGGCCCGGGGTAACGAGCATCAATGGTCTGCCTGGCCGCCGGGATGATCGGGCGGGCAAGTAGAGCAAGCCCTGAATGAGTCAGGCTGCCAGCATTACGGCTGTTCGGCCTTGAGCTCTTTTTCCATCTTTTGCAGTTCTTGGGTGAAGGCCTGATCGAGAATACTGGCGCGTTTGCGCCAAGGTTTGCGTTCAGGTTCCGGCTGGGCGGCATAACGGGTGATCTCGCCGCCGTAAACTTCCTTGTAACGTTGCTCCTGGCGCTCAAGTTCCGCGCGCAGTTCATCTTTCGTCACAGTGTTACCTAATTGAGTGAAGGTCCAGTCCGGTGCGACGCATTGCTTGCGGGCATCTACGCGGAGCTGAAGTCAGTGCCAGTCTGGCCTTGACTTCGAGTCTCTCAAGCGTGCCGTTAATTGCATGCGGCCACGTCACCGGATGAAAACAACTGTCGTAGCAACAGTGTTGTTGGTAGCAAGCGGGCTGGCCGAATCTGGTTAGGGGTCAAGCGCTTGCGGCAGGTGACCGATTACCGTTTCAAGCCACCCGAGAGAGGAGCATGGGGCAACTGACTCCACATTCCTCACTCCGGCAGTATAGCTTCGGCGAAGAATAACTCTATGGATGGCAAGTTTAAAATGACCAACTTTATTGTGAGCGTTTTGTGACACAAAAGTTCTAATCATTTCCTACACGAGGAAAGCCTGATTCTTACTCCGCTGGTACAAGTCTATATGGGGAGTCTGCATCTTGATGCAAGTGGTCGGTTGCAAAAGACTCGGGATAACCGGTCATTCCACTGGTGATTATTACTATGGTTTTTTGCAATAAACCCACGGGCTCACTGCCGCGGATGCCAGGCTTGGCGGATTGCGATTATCGGTCGATGGTTCGATAATCGCCCAATGTTGCCGGCCCCAGCTTGTGCTTCTTCGCCAATACGGCTTGTAATACCGAAGAATTTCGTCGCAGAGAGCCTGAAATGAACGATCAGATGCGTAATTCCTTTACCTCAGTGGCCCCGCCGATCGTGGCGTCTGCGGCAAAGAGGATTCAGGCGTTGACCGGTGACCCGGATTTCATGACCTCTCTGGCCCGGGGCCTGGCGGTGGTGCAGGCGTTCCAGGAGCGCAAGCGGCACTTGACCATCGCCCAGATCAGCCATCGCACGGAAATCCCCCGGGCTGCGGTGCGCCGTTGCCTGCACACCCTGATCAAGCTGGGTTACGCCACCACCGACGGGCGTACCTATTCGTTGCTGCCCAAGGTGCTGACCCTGGGCCACGCCTATCTTTCGTCGACGCCTCTGGCGGTCTCCGCCCAGCCCTACCTGGACCGCATGAGCGAGCAACTGCACGAGGCGTGCAACATGGCCACCCTGGAAGGCGACGACATTCTCTACATCGCCCGTTCCGCCACGACCCAGCGGCTGATCTCGGTCGACCTGTCTGTCGGCGGCCGCTTGCCAGCCTATTGCACCTCCATGGGGCGCATCCTACTCGCGGCCCTGGACGATTCGTCGCTGCATGAATACCTCGACCATGCGGACCTGCAAGCCAAGACCAGCCGCACCCTGCACACCCCGGAAGCCTTGCTGGAGTGCCTGCAGCAAGTGCGCCAGCAGGGCTGGTGCATCGTTGATCAGGAACTGGAGCAGGGCCTGCGCTCCATTGCGGTACCGGTGTATGACGCTTCCGGCCAGGTGCTGGCGGCGCTGAACGTCAGTACCCACGCCGGGCGGGTCAGCCGTGCTGAGCTGGAGCAGCGCTTTCTCCCCGGTTTGCTGAGCGCCAGCCGCGATCTGAGCGCGCAGTTGTTTGCTTAAGCTGTTCGATAAACGCACAGATACGCCTTTGGCGAATTGACGCTGTTTCCCCTGGCTCATTAATGTCGCGGCAGCGTCATCGGCGGCAAGCTGGCATCTTCGCCCGCCGCTGGTGGCCCGCCCAATAATAAAGAAGAGGCCAACACTCATGAGCACGCTTTCCCTGCATCGTTGCCGCGACCGTTCCTGCCGTCCCGCTCGCATCGCCTGATATCGCCACCCCTTTAGTGATCTGATCAGCCCTGGCGGCCTGTGCTCGCCTGCGTTTTAGCGTGGAAATAACAACAATGAACCAACCCCAATCCGCTGTAGGGAACTGCCTTGATGTGCAGTCCTTCATCAATGCCCAGCCGCTGTCCCGTTACCAGTGGCGCGTGGTGATCCTGTGTTTCCTGATTGTCTTCCTCGATGGCCTGGACACCGCGGCCATGGGCTTCATCGCCCCGGCGCTGTCCCAGGACTGGGGCATCGACCGCGCCAGCCTCGGCCCGGTCATGAGCGCTGCATTGATCGGCATGGTCTTCGGCGCCCTGGGCTCCGGCCCCCTGGCCGACCGTTTCGGCCGCAAGGTGGTGCTGGTGGGGGCGGTGCTGCTGTTTGGTGCCTTCAGCCTGGCTTCGGCCTACAGCACCAACGTCGACCAGTTGCTGGTCCTGCGTTTCCTTACTGGCCTGGGCCTGGGGGCGGGCATGCCCAACGCCACTACGCTGCTTTCGGAATACACCCCCGAACGCCACAAGTCGTTGCTGGTGACCAGCATGTTCTGCGGTTTCAACCTGGGCATGGCCGGCGGCGGTTTCATTTCCGCCAAGCTGATCCCGGCCTTCGGCTGGCACAGCCTGCTGCTGATCGGCGGGGTCCTGCCGCTGATCCTGGCCCTGGTGCTGGTGCTCTGGCTGCCGGAGTCCGCGCGTTACCTGGTGGTGCGCAATCGCGGCACCGACAAGGTGCGCAAGACCCTGGCGCCGATTGCCCCGGCCATAGTCGGCGAGGCTGGCAGCTTCAGCGTGCCGGAACAGAAGACCGTGAAGGCGCGCAACGTGTTCGCGGTGATCTTCTCCGGCACCTATAGCGTCGGCACCCTGTTGCTGTGGCTGACCTATTTCATGGGGCTGGTGATTGTCTACCTGCTCACCAGCTGGCTGCCGACCCTGATGCGCGACAGCGGGGCGAGCATGGAACAGGCGGCCTTTATCGGCGCCCTGTTCCAGTTTGGCGGCGTCCTCAGCGCGGTGGCCGTGGGCTGGGCCATGGACCGTTTCAACCCGCATAAGGTGATCGGCTGTTTCTACCTGCTGGCTGGGGTCTTTGCCTACGCCGTCGGGCAGAGCCTGGGCAACATCACCCTGTTGGCCACCCTGGTGCTGATCGCCGGCATGTGCGTTAACGGTGCGCAATCGGCAATGCCGTCGTTGGCCGCGCGCTTCTACCCGACCCAGGGGCGTGCCACCGGGGTCTCCTGGATGCTTGGCATCGGCCGTTTCGGCGCCATTCTCGGTGCGTGGATGGGAGCGACCCTGCTGGGCCTGGGCTGGAACTTCGAACAAGTGCTGACTGCCCTGGTGATTCCGGCGGCCCTGGCCACCACCGCGGTGGTGATCAAGGGCATGGTCAGTCACGCAGACGCGACCTGACCGCGGACTACCCTGTAGCCGCTGCCGCAGGCTGCGGCCGGGCTCGAAGGGCCCGCTGCTCCTGAAGGGCGCAGAGGGTTCTTCGAACGTTATCCTCGCCCGCGGCAGCGGCCCCAGAAGGCCGGCAGGGCTGTGGCGGGGTTGAGGAAAAGCAATCGATAGCCCTGCAACAATCTGTTCGATAATCGAACGCTCAGTCGATTATCGGATTGTTTGGGGTTTGGCCCCGGCTTAATCTTCAGTCACTGCGGCGCGCCCAGAGCGCCTTTTTCTCCAGTCGCTGAATAACAATCGGGAGACCCCATCCATGGCTGAAATCCTTTCGCTGCACGACGCGGTGAAGCAATTCGTCAACGACGGCGACACCGTCGCGCTCGAAGGCTTCACCCACCTGATTCCTACGGCCGCAGGTCATGAAATCATCCGCCAGGGCAAGAAAGACCTGACCCTGGTGCGCATGACCCCTGACCTGATCTACGACCAGTTGATCGGTGCCGGTTGCGCTCGCAAGCTGATTTTCTCCTGGGGGGGCAACCCGGGCGTGGGCTCCCTGCACCGCCTGCGCGACGCCGTGGAAAAGCAATGGCCACAGCCCCTGGAGATCGAGGAACACAGCCACGCCGACCTGGCCAACGCCTATGTTGCCGGCGCCTCGGGCCTGCCCTTTGCCGTCCTGCGGGCCTACGCTGGTTCCGACCTGCCCAAGGTCAACCCCCTGATCAAGACCTTGACCTGCCCGTTTACCGGTGAAGTGCTGGCGGCGGTGCCTTCGGTGCGCCCGGACGTCACGGTAATCCACGCGCAGAAGGCCGACCGCAAGGGCAACGTGCTGCTGTGGGGCATTCTCGGGGTACAGAAAGAGGCCGCCCTGGCCGCCAAGCGCTGCATCGTCACCGTCGAGGAAATCGTCGACGACCTGAACGCGCCGATGAACGCCTGCGTACTGCCGACCTGGGCGCTGAGCGCGGTCTGCCATGTGCCTGGTGGCGCCCATCCGTCCTACGCCCACGGCTACTCCGAGCGCGACAACCGCTTCTACCAGGCCTGGGACCCGATCGCCCGCGACCGTGAGGCGTTCACCGCCTGGATCAACGAATACATCCACGGCAGTGCCGATTTCAGCGAATTCCAGGCCAAGCTGGCCGCAGCTTCGGAGGCCCAGTAATGACCTACTCCACCAATGAAATGATGACCGTGGCCGCGGCCCGTCGCTTGCAGAACGGCTCGGTGTGCTTCGTCGGCATCGGCCTGCCGTCCAAGGCCGCCAACCTGGCACGCCTGACCTCATCACCGGACGTGGTGCTGATCTACGAGTCCGGCCCGATCGGCGCCAAGCCCAGCGTCCTGCCACTCTCTATCGGTGACGGCGAGCTGGCGGAAACCGCCGACACCGTGGTGCCTACCGGCGAGATCTTCCGCTACTGGCTGCAGGGCGGGCGCATCGACGTGGGTTTCCTCGGCGCGGCCCAGGTCGACCGTTTCGGCAATATCAACACCACCGTGGTCGGCGACTACCACCGGCCCAAGGTGCGCCTGCCGGGCGCCGGCGGTGCTCCGGAGATCGCCGGTTCGGCCAAGAGCGTGCTGATCATCCTCAAGCAATCCTCGCGCTCCTTCGTCGACAAGCTCGACTTCGTGACTTCGGTCGGCCACGGCGAAGGCGGCGATTCGCGCAAGCGCCTGGGCCTGCCAGGGGCGGGGCCGGTGGGCATCATCACCGACCTGTGCATCATGGAGCCGGAAGCCGGTACCCACGAATTCATCGTCACTTCGCTGCACCCGGGCGTGACCCGCGAGCAGGTGGTGGCCGCCACTGGCTGGGCGATCCGCTTCGCCGACCAGGTGGCCGAGACCGCAGCACCCACCGAGGTTGAACTGACCGCCCTGCGTGACCTGGAAGCGCGCACCGCCGCGGCCCATGGCCAAGCCCCTGGAGAAGCCTGATGCGCGACGTATTCATCTGCGATGCCATTCGCACCCCCATCGGCCGTTTTGGTGGCGGCCTCTCGACAGTGCGCGCTGACGACCTGGCGGCGCTGCCGATCAAGGCCTTGATGGAGCGCAACCCCAGCGTGGACTGGAGCTCCGTGGACGAGGTGTTCCTCGGCTGCGCCAACCAGGCCGGCGAGGACAACCGCAACGTGGCGCGCATGGCTCTGCTGCTGGCCGGCCTGCCGGACAGCGTGCCCGGCGTCACCCTCAATCGCCTCTGCGCCTCGGGCATGGACGCCATCGGCACGGCGTTCCGCGCCATTGCCAGCGGCGAGATGGAGCTGGCGATTGCCGGTGGCGTCGAGTCCATGTCCCGCGCGCCCTTTGTCATGGGCAAGGCCGATACCGCCTTTTCGCGCAACATGAAGCTGGAAGACACCACCATCGGCTGGCGTTTCATCAACCCGCTGATGAAGGCCCAGTACGGTGTGGATGCCATGCCGCAGACCGCCGACAACGTGGCGGATGACTACAAAGTGTCCCGCGCTGACCAGGACGCCTTCGCCCTGCGCAGCCAGCAGCGTGCCGCGGCGGCCCAGACCGCCGGTTTCTTCGCTGAGGAAATCGTTGCGGTGCGCATCGCCCACAAGAAGGGCGAGACAGTGGTGGAGCAGGACGAGCATCCCCGTGCCGACACCACCCTGGAAGCCTTGGCCAAGCTCAAGCCGGTCAACGGCCCGGACAAGACCGTCACCGCCGGCAATGCCTCCGGGGTCAACGACGGTGCGGCGGCGCTGATCCTGGCCTCGGCCGAAGCCGTCAAGAAACACGGCCTGACCCCGCGTGCGCGAGTACTGGGCATGGCCAGCGCCGGGGTTGCGCCGCGGGTCATGGGCATCGGCCCGGTGCCGGCAGTGCGTAAGCTGATCGAGCGCCTGGGCGTGGCGGTCAGCGACTTCGACGTGATCGAACTCAACGAAGCCTTCGCCAGCCAGGGCTTGGCGGTGCTGCGCGAGCTGGGCCTGGCGGACGATGCGCCCCAGGTCAATCCCAACGGCGGCGCGATTGCCCTGGGCCACCCCCTGGGCATGAGCGGTGCGCGGTTGGTGCTGACGGCTTTGCACCAGCTGGAAAAGAGCGGCGGTAAAAAAGGCCTGGCGACCATGTGCGTCGGCGTCGGCCAAGGGCTGGCGCTGGCTATCGAGCGCGTTTGACTGCCTGCCTTATATAAGAAGAGAACGAGGAACCACCATGAGTGACAAGCCCGGTTACCGGCGCCCGCAAGCGGGCACTCAGCCTGATTACCTGCACCCGGCCTACCAGTCGACCAACACCCGCTCGCCGTCCAAGCCGCTGGTGTTCATTCCCCACTCGCTGTCGGAAATCACCGGCCCGAGCATCGGCGCCGAGTCGATCCAGGAACGGGACAACGACCTGACGGCCCAGCACGAAGGGCAGCCCCAGGGCGAGCGCATCATCATCCACGGCCGGGTTCTGGACGAGAACGGCCTGCCGGTGCCGGGCATCCTGGTGGAGATCTGGCAGGCCAACGCGGCCGGTCGCTACAACCACGACCGCGACTTGCACGATGCGCCCCTGGACCCGAACTTCACCGGCACCGGGCGCACCGTTACCGACGCCGACGGCTGGTACCAGTTCCAGACCATCAAGCCCGGGGCCTACCCCTGGGGCAACCACCACAATGCCTGGCGCCCGGCGCATATCCATTTTTCGCTGTTCGGGCCGAGCATTCTTACCCGCCTGGTGACCCAGATGTATTTCCCTGGCGACCCGCTGCTGGCTTATGACCCGATCTACAACTGCGTGCCGGACACCCGCGCCAAGGAACGCCTGATCGCCAGCTTCGACCTGGAGAAAACCATTCCTTCCTACGCCCTCGGTTACCGTTGGGACATTGTCCTGCGCGGCCGCGACGCCACGCCGATGGAGAAATAACGTGACCCTGACCGCGACTACATCCCACACCGTCGGCCCCTACTACCACATCGGCCTGACCTGGCTGAACCGCGAAGACCTGACCGAGGAAGGCACCCTGGGCGAGCGGGTGGCGATCACCGGCCAGGTGGTGGACGGCAACGGCAACTTCGTCAACGACGCCATGCTGGAAGTCTGGCAAGCCAACGCCGCCGGCAAGTACCGCCACCCCGAAGACGATCAGGCCAAACCCCTGGACCCGAACTTCCAGGGGTTTGGCCGGGTGCCGGTGGACGCCGAAGGGCGCTTTCGCTTCACCACCATCAAGCCGGGCACGGTGCCGGGCCTGAAAGGCACGACCCAGGCCCCGCATCTGGTGGTACTGGTGTTCGCCCGCGGTTTGGTCAAGCACCTGCTGACCCGCATCTACTTCGAGGGGGAGCCGGCCAACGCCAGCGATCCGCTGCTGGCCTGCGTGCCCGAGGAGCGCCGAGGCACCTTGCTGGCCAAGGCCGATGCTGACGGTCACTACCAGTGGAACGTGATCCTCCAGGGTACTGACGCCGAAACCGTGTTCTTCGACTACTGACCCGACCTTGTGTGGCCACTGCCGCGGGTTGCGTAGCAGGCGCGGCGGGCTTGAGACCGGCAGAGGTTCGGCTTGAGGCCGCCAAGCAAGGCCCTTCGGGCCTTTTCGCAGCCTCGCCGTGGCTTGGCAGCGGCTACAGTCGCTACAGGTTGACAGGGTCGATTGACCCTTGCCCGGGAGCGGGCAGGGCGCTATCCGCAGGGAACGGGAATGTTGCCAAGTGTGTCTAGACTCACACTGTCCCCCATGAGTGAAAAAACCATGACAACAACGACAAGTCACTACACCGGAGAGGAACGCAGCAAAAGGATCTTTGCCATTGTCGGCGCCTCCTCCGGCAACCTGGTGGAATGGTTCGACTTCTATGTCTATGCCTTTTGCGCCATCTATTTCGCCCCGGCCTTCTTTCCCTCCGACGATCCGACGGTGCAGTTGCTCAACACCGCCGGGGTGTTCGCCGCCGGCTTTCTGATGCGGCCCATCGGCGGCTGGCTGTTCGGCCGGGTCGCCGACCGTCATGGGCGCAAGAACTCGATGATGATCTCGGTGCTGATGATGTGCGCCGGCTCCCTGGTGATCGCCTTCTTGCCCACCTACGCCAGCATCGGTGCCTGGGCGCCGTTCCTGCTGCTGGTGGCGCGCCTGTTCCAGGGCCTGTCGGTGGGCGGCGAGTACGGCACCACCGCCACCTACATGAGTGAGGTGGCGCTCAAGGGCCAGCGCGGCTTCTTTGCCTCCTTCCAGTACGTGACCCTGATCGGCGGGCAACTGCTGGCGGTGCTGGTGGTGGTGATCCTCCAGCAGTTTCTCGATGAGGCCGAGCTCAAGGCCTGGGGCTGGCGCATTCCCTTCGTGATCGGTGCCATCGCCGCGGTGATCTCGCTGCTGCTGCGCCGTTCGCTGAAGGAAACCACCAGCAAGGAAATCCGTGAGGACAAGGACGCCGGCAGCATCGCTGCGCTGTTCAAGAACCACTCGGCGGCGTTTATCACCGTGCTCGGCTACACCGCCGGCGGCTCGCTGATTTTTTACACCTTCACCACCTACATGCAGAAGTACCTGGTGAACACCGCGGGCATGCACGCCAAGACCGCCAGCTACATCATGACCGGCGCGCTGTTTCTCTACATGTGCATGCAGCCGCTGTTCGGCATGCTGGCGGACAAGATCGGCCGGCGTAACTCGATGCTCTGGTTCGGTGCCCTGGGTACGCTGTTCACAGTGCCGATCCTGCTGACCTTGAAGACCGTCACCAGCCCGTTCCTGGCCTTTGTGCTGATCACCCTGGCCCTGGCCATCGTCAGTTTCTACACCTCCATCAGCGGCCTGGTGAAGGCCGAGATGTTCCCGCCGCAAGTGCGCGCACTCGGGGTGGGCTTGGCTTATGCGGTGGCCAATGCGATCTTCGGTGGCTCGGCGGAATGGGTGGCCCTGAACTTCAAGAACATGGGCATGGAAAACACCTTTTACTGGTATGTCACGGCGATGATGGCGATTGCCTTCCTGTTCAGCCTGCGCCTGCCGAAACAGGCCGCCTACCTGCACCACGACCTTTGACCTGTGTACCTGCGCCCGGCTCGGGCGCAGGTTTGCCAAGGACTGTTTATGACCCTGACTGCGAGCAATCAGTTGTTCGATGCCTACTTTACTGCCCGGGAAATGCGCGGGGTGTTCTGCGATCAGGGGCGGGTCCAGGCCATGCTCGATTTCGAAGCCGCCCTGGCCCGGGCCCAGGCCCGCGTCGGGGTGATCCCGGCCAGTGCAGTAGCGCCCATCGAGGCCGCCTGCCATGCCGGGCTGTATGACTTCCAGATGCTGGGCGAGGCGATTGCCACGGCCGGCAACTCGGCCATTCCCCTGGTCAAGGCCCTGGGCCGGCAGATCGCCCGCAGCGATGGCGAGGCCGAGCGCTTTGTGCACCTGGGGGCTACCAGCCAGGACGTGATGGACAGCGGGCTGGTGCTGCAACTGCGCCGCGCCATGCTCCTGCTGGAGCAGGACCTGGAGCGCCTGGGGGACATCCTTGTTGTCCAGGCCCAACGTTACGCCACGACCCCGATGGCCGGCCGCACGTGGCTGCAACATGCCACGCCGGTGACCCTGGGGATGAAGATCGGCGGCTGGCTGGGGGCATTGACCCGCAGCCGCGAGCGCCTGCAGCAGCTCAAGCCGCGTTTGCTGGTGCTGCAGTTCGGCGGCGCTTCCGGAACCCTGGCGGCTTTGGGCGAGCAGGCGTTGCCGATTGCCCAGGCCCTGGCCGACGAGCTGCAATTGGCCCTGCCGGAGCAGCCCTGGCACACCCAGCGCGACCGGCTGGTGGAGTTCGCTTCGGTGCTGGGCCTGTTGGCCGGCAGCCTGGGCAAGCTGGGGCGGGATATCAGCCTGCTGATGCAGACCGAGGCGGCGGAGGTCTTCGAGCCCTCGGCGCCGGGCAAGGGCGGGTCGTCCACCATGCCGCACAAGCGCAACCCGGTGGGCGCGGCGGTGCTGATCAGCGCCGCGACCCGGGTTCCCGGCCTGCTGGCGACGATGTTTGCCGCCATGCCCCAGGAGCACGAGCGCAGCCTGGGCCTGTGGCACGCCGAATGGGAAACCCTGCCGGAGATCTGCTGCCTGGTGTCTGGCGCGTTGCAACAAGCATTACTGGTGGCCGAAGGCCTGGAGGTCGACAGCGCGCGCATGGCGCACAACCTCGACCTGACCCAGGGCCTGGTGCTGGCCGAAGCGGTGAGCATTGCCCTGGCCCAGCGCCTGGGGCGGGAAACCGCCCACCATCTGCTGGAACAATGCTGCAAGCGCGCAGTGGCCGAGAAACGCCATCTGCGTGGGGTATTGGGGGAGGATTCCCAGGTTACCGCCGAGCTGTCGGCGGCGGACCTGGATCGTCTATTGGACCCGGCGCACTACCTGGGCCAGGCGCAGGCCTGGGTCGAGCGCGCCGTGGCTGAACATTTTGCCTTGAAGGCCTGAAGGAGACTGCTGTGGGATTCGTGAAACTCGCCGAGGGCGAACTGCACTATCAACTCGAAGGGCCCGAGGGCGCGCCGGTACTGGTGCTGTCCAACTCCCTGGGCACCGACCTGCACATGTGGGACAAGCAGATGGCGGCCTTCACCCGGCACTTCCAGGTGCTGCGCATGGACACCCGTGGCCACGGCCGTTCCCTGGTCACCGAAGGTCCCTATAGCATCGAGCAACTGGGCCGCGACGTGGTGGTGCTGCTGGATGCGCTGGATATCCAGCGTGCGCATTTCTGTGGCCTGTCCATGGGCGGGCTGATCGGCCAGTGGCTGGGGATCAATGCCGGCGAGCGGCTGCACAAGCTGGTGGTGTGCAACACCGCGGCGAAGATCGGCGACCCGTCCGTATGGAACCCGCGGATCGAGACCGTGCTACGTGACGGCCAGGCAGCCATGGTGGCACTGCGCGATGCCTCCATCGCCCGCTGGTTCACCAGCGACTTTGCCGAAGCTCACCCTGACCAGGCCAAGCTGATCACCGACATGCTCGCGACCACCTCGCCGCAAGGCTATGCGGCCAACTGCGCGGCGGTGCGGGACGCGGATTTCCGTGAACAGCTGGGGGCGATCAAGGTGCCCACCCTGGTGATTGCCGGCACTGAAGACGCCGTGACACCACCGTCCGGCGGGCACTTCATCCAGCAGCATGTGGCGGGCGCGGAGTATGCCGAGTTCTATGCCGCGCATTTGTCCAACGTCCAGGCCGGCGACGCTTTCAGCGCCCGGGTCGTGGATTTTCTGCTGGTCTGAGAGTCGATTCAAGGAGCCCTTTGTGGACGAGAAACAGCGTTATGACGAAGGCATGCAGGTTCGCCGCGCGGTGTTGGGCGATGCCCATGTGGACCGCAGCCTCAATGCCCTGACCGAGTTCAACTCGGAGTTCCAGGAAATGATCACCCGCCATGCCTGGGGCGACATCTGGACCCGCCCGGGCCTGCCGCGACACACCCGCAGCCTGATCACCATCGCCATGCTGATCGGCATGAACCGCAACGAGGAGCTCAAGCTGCACCTGCGGGCCGCAGCCAACAATGGGGTGAGCCGCAGCGAGATCAAGGAAGTGATCATGCAGAGCGCGATCTACTGCGGAATCCCGGCGGCCAACGCCACCTTCCACCTGGCGGAATCGGTGTGGGACGAACTGGGCATCGAATCCCGCAGTTGAGGCGCCGGGGCTGCACCGCGCGATTTCAGACGGTGGCCAGAATGAACACCCGCTTGAACGGGAACAGCGTCCGGCCATCGCCTTCGGGCGGATAGTAGCGATGTACCCGTGCCAGGTAATGGTTGAGGAAGCATTGTCGTTGCCGCTCGTCCAGGCTCAGGAGTACGGGGCGCAAGGCCGAGACCTTGACCCAGTCGAAGATCGGCGACTGGCCTTCCACGACCTGCAGGTGTTCGGTTTCCCAGATGTCCAGTTCCCGAGTCAGGGGCGCCAGCAAACGGTAGTAGCTATCCAGCGACAGTACCCGGCGCTCGGCCATGAACGCCCGCAGCTCCGGGGTGCCCAGCGGCTTGCCGTCCGGTCCTGCCTGTTCCAGGCTTTCGAGTATCAACTGATACCACAGGGCGTCGCGCCAATTGGGCATATGCGCCGCCAGGCAGCCGCCGGGGTTGAGCTGGTTCAACAGGCGCGGCAGCAGGTGTTCGTGGTCACTCATGAAGTGCAGCACTGCGGCAGCGAACAACAGGTCTGCAGGCTGTTCGGCTTTCCATTGCAGCAGGTCGCACCTGCGCCACAGCGCCTTGATCGGCAGGCAGCTGGCTTCGGCAAGCATTTCCGAGGAGCTGTCCACGCCTGTCAGCTCCGCGTAGGGCCAGCGCTGCGCCAGCAGTTGAGTGGCGATACCTGTTCCGCAACCCAGGTCGTAGATGTGATGGGGTTGCTGCAGGGCGACATGATCCAGTAGCTCGACCGCCGGTCGTTCTCGCAGGCGCACGAACTGCTGGTAGGCCTGGGGATCCCATTGGGTGCTGAGGTTCCTGGCCGTGGTCGGCTGAGGCTTGGTACTCATGTAAACATCCTTTTTAAAGTTGTCGTCCAATGACATTCAGGGTTCTGAGGAGCAGGGCTGCGCCACGTCGCGTGTCCTCCTCACGCAGCAGCGAGAGCAGCCCGTACAGGCTGGGAGCGGTACCTTGCGCTGAGGTTTCGGCCTTGGCCATGCGTAGTGCATTGCCCAGCATCCAGCTGGCAGCGGTGGCTTCTTCAAACTGTTGCGCAAGTTTTTCGATCATCGCCTGATCGAGCATGTCGATCAGGTCGCAAAGCAGGGACAACAGGTCGACCATGTTGTCCAGGCGAGCGCTGTCCAGCAGCGGCTGGAGCTTTTTCATCAGGGCTTCCAGGCCTGGCGTGCTGGCGACTTCAGGCTGGGTCGCCCTTGGACCAGGCATGCTTGGATCAAAGCTGTCCATGGCGTTGTCTCCTCCCTGTGCAGGGTCAAAGCATTCCGCGGGCTACGGCCCAGTAAAGGCCGCGATTGAATCCGGTGCGCAGCAGGCCACCCAACTTGCTCGACGGGGTGGGCAGAACGTCGTGGGCATAGTCGTACCAAAGGGGCATGCCGGCATTGAGGCCCATCTGCGCGACCGCCTGGACCCTACCGTCATAAACCGCCTCGGGAGAGCCCAGGCGGATTTCTCCGGCAATGTTGTTGGCAATCACCGGGGCCTGGTTGTGGCAGGCGCCGCCGGCCTTGCTGATCGGCAGGTCGACGGTATCGCCAATCACATAGACCCGCTCCAGGCCATAGACTTGCAGGGTTTCGTGATGGGTCGGCAACCAGCCCTCCTGGCCCTGTGCCTGAGACGCGCCGGATTCGAGCACGGCGTCCACGGCCCGGATCGGCGGGGTGGCCATGAGAATGTCGAAAGGCTGCTCAGCGCCTTCCTCCGAGTAGGCGATGCGCCGGTCCGGGTCGACCCTGGCCAGGGTGAAGCCGCGCTGGAAGCGGATGTTCCTCTGTTCGAAGATATCCGGCAGCACCTCGCCGACCGGGCGTTGCAGGAACAGGCAATTGCGCAGTAGCTGCGCGGTGCTGGGGTAGGTGTAGATGATCTCGACCCGATCCCGTACTCCGCGCCGCCGCAGGAAGTCATCGAGCATCAGGGTCGTTTCTACCGGCGCGATGCCGCATTGATGAGGAACATTGGGTGTTTGCGGAAACGACACGGTGATGAACACCCGGCCCTTGTCGATCCGGCTCAGGCGCTGTGCCAGTTGCCGGGCAGGCTGGTATTGGTAGAAGTGGTCGCCGGCTTCCTTGAGCCCCTCGATCCGTTCCGGTGCCGGCACGCAGCCGGTGGCGATCACCAGGAAATCGTAGCCAAGACGTTTGCCGCTGCGAGTGTGCAGGCTCTGGCCGGCAAAATCGAAGCGGGTGACGGGGTCGACCCGGAAGGTTATTTCGGGGCGTAGCAGGGAGCGTTCGGGTCGCTTGAGTTCTTCTTGGAAGAACAGGTTGAACGCCACATACATGAAGGCGGGCTTGTAGAAATGATCCGGCGATTCGGACAGCAGGGTGATTTTGACCTCGTCCCTGAGTATCTCCGGGTAGAGCTTGCTGACCAGTTGATTGGCCAGGATGGTACCGCCTACACCTCCTCCGACAATGACGATGTGCTTGCTCATAACGCAGACCCTCCAAGGCTACGTCAGCTTCACGTACGACATCCGATGGATAACGGAACTGAATTAATAGGTTTCCTTTCCTGGAAGCGAGCACTGCCCGCCTGAAGTGAATACCCCTTTACTTTATCTGTGTATTGGATTTTTTTTACTAAGCCCGACCAGCGGACCTCTCCTTGGGCGCCACGGTTCAAGGCCGACAACTGCAGGGGCCGGCCTTTTGGCTCGGCCCCGTGTTGGAGGGGCTTACAGCAGGCTGAGGGGATAGCTGATGATCAGGCGGTTCTCGTCGAACTCGTTGTTGCTGAAGTCCCGGCGCATGGTGGAGTTGCGCCACTTCAGGTTGAGGTTCTTCAGTGTGCCGCTCTGGACCGTGTAGGCCACTTCGCTTTCCCGGCCCCATTCCTTGCCGTCGCTGACGGTGGCGGTGTGCACGTTGCTGCCGCTGATGTAGCGGTTCATCAGGGTCAGGCCGGGAACGCCCAGCGCGGCGAAATTGTAGTCATGGCGCACCTGCCAGGACTTCTCCTTGGCGTTGTCGTAGCTGGCGTTGTAGCTGTCGTTGGCCAGGGTGCCGCCGCTGGTGCCATTGACCCGCATCCAGGCGCTGTCGCCAGTGAGCTTCTGCAGGCCTACATAGAAGGTGTTGCCGCCATATTTGGCCGAGAACAGGCCGGACCAGGTGCGGTTCTCCATGTCGCCGGCGCGGGCGCTGCCGTCTTCCTTGCCATAGAAGAAGCCCAGGTTGGCGCCCAGGGTCCAGTCGCCCAGGGGTTGGCTGTGGATCAGGTTGACGAACTGCTGGCTGTAGATGTCCTTGAGCTGGGCATTCCACAGGGCGATCTGGGTGCGCTTGTCGTTGAAGGCATATTCGGCGCCCTGGAAGTTGAAACGGTCGGAGGTGAAGGCCGCTTTGCCGAACATGCTCATGTCACTCATGCTGCTGTCGTCACGCGGGCTGTTGGCGCGGAACTGGCCGCCATAGAGGGTCAGGCCGGCAATTTCCTTCGAGGTGATCTGGCCGCCGCGAAAGGTCTGTGGCAGCGAGCGGCCGTCGTCGGACCGCAGGATCGGCAGCACTGGCATCCATTCGCCGACCTTGACCTCGGTCTGAGACAGTCGCGCCTTGAAGGCTACTCCCAGGCGTCCGAAGTTGTCCGCCGGGCGGCCGTCGTGATCCAGGGGCAGCAGTTGGGTGCCGCCGGTGCCCTTGCCGCCGTCGAGTTTCAGCGAGTAGAGGCCCAGCACGTCCATGCCGAAACCGACGGTGCCCTGGGTGAAGCCGGATTTTGCATCGAGGATGAAGCTCTGGGTCCATTCCTCGGCCTTGCCCTGGGCCTTGGTCGGGTTGGTGAAGTTGCGGTTGAAATAGAAGTTGCGCAGGGTCAGGTTGGCCTGGGCATCTTCGAGAAAGCCCGACTCTGCGGCCAGTGCCGGCAGGGCGGTGCTGCTCAGCGCCAGGGCCAGGAGGCTGGGCAGAAGGTAGGACGGCGGGGTGCTTGGCTTCATTCGTCGGTCTCTCTAATTGTTAGGGGTGCAGCTGGCCAGTGCCGCGCAAAGGGTCTGGGCACAGGTTTCAGGGGAGCAGGGTGGAACCAGAGGTATCAGCCGTAGCGGGCAGGGCGTGGGGGCATGGCATCGGACCTGTTGTTATTGGTGTGTCCAGGTGCCGGGAATGGTGCGTCGCGGATCAGGGCCAATCAATTGGACGAAACACTTTTTGGGCGGTAATCGAACACAAATGTTCCAGTTGGTACATATAAAAAAACCCACCGTCAGGTGGGTTTTTCATATGGCCAGGTGACGCTTCAGAACAGGTGCAGCGCCGGGGCTTTTTCCGCCAGTGGCTCGTTCTTCGCTGTCTGTTCGCTCCAGCCACCGCCGAGGGCCTTGTACAGGTTGACCTCGCTGGTGAGCTGCGACAGGCGATCGGTGATCAGTGCCTGCTGGGCGCTGAACAGCGACCGCTGGGCATCGAGGAAGGTCAGGTTGCTGTCGACCCCGATACGGTAGCGGCGCTCGGCCAGACGATAGTAGTCCTGGTTGGCGTTGACGAAATCACGCTGGGCCTGCAACTGCTGGTTGTAGGTCTGGCGTGCCGCCAGGCCATCGGAGACTTCCTGGAAGGCGGTCTGGATGGATTTCTCGTACTGCGCGACGGTGATGTCTTTCTGGATTTTCGAGTAGTCCAGGCTGGCGCGCAGGCTGCCGGCGTTGAAGATCGGCAGGTTGATCTGCGGCTGGAACAGCCAGGTGCCCGAGCCCCCCTTGAATAGGCCCGAGAGATCCGGGCTCAAGGTACCGGCATTGGCGGTCAGGCTGATGCTCGGGAAGAACGCTGCCCGCGCCGCGCCGATATTGGCATTGGCCGCTTTCAGCTTGTACTCGGCTTCGAGGATGTCCGGACGCCGTTGCAGCAGCTCCGACGGCAAGCCTGCCGGCAGGTCGCTCAGCAGGTCGGCCGACAGCGGCTGGGCCTTCGGCAGATTGGCCGGAATCGCCGTACCCAGCAGCAGGGTCAGGCTGTTTTCATCCTGGGCCACCTGGCGGGTGTAGCGCGCCAGCTGGACCCGGGCGTTTTCCACCGA
The DNA here is from genome assembly GCF_058796855.1 of Pseudomonas sp. GW823-FHT03E05. NCBI lineage: Bacteria > Pseudomonadati > Pseudomonadota > Gammaproteobacteria > Pseudomonadales > Pseudomonadaceae > Pseudomonas > Pseudomonas sp. GW823-FHT03E05. Next base: position 468,816 of record NZ_JBXAJB010000002.1, on the reverse strand, counting down.
AGTCCGCGACTGGCTCAGGTCCAGGGCCGACGCCACACCCACTTCGTTGCTGCGCGAGGTCAGCCGGTAGCTTTCCTCGTAGGCGGCGAGGGTGTCCTGGGTCAGCTTCAGCAGTTCCTTGTCGGCCTGCCAGGTCATGTAGGCGTTGGCCACGCTGGCCACCAGGCTGATCTGGGTGCTGCGCCGGGCTTCTTCGCTGGAGAAGTAGGTCTGCAGGGCTTGCTCGCTCAGGCTGCGAACGCGGCCGAACAGGTCCAGTTCATAGGCACTGACGCCCACGGTGGCCGAGTACTGGCTGGTGATCCCGGCTTCGCCGGTCTGCGACATGCGTGCCGGAGTGCGCTGGCGGCTGCCGCTGGCGTTGGCCGAAACCGCCGGGAACAGGTCCGCACGCTGGATCTGGTACTGCGCGGCATAGGCATCGATGTTCAGCGCCGCGACCTTGAGGTCGCGGTTGTTTTCCAGGGACGTCTGGATCAGTTGCTGCAGCGCCGGGTCATGGAAGAACTGCCGCCAGCCCTGTTCGGCGGCCGCCACGTTGGCGGCCTCCTTTGGCGAGTAGGCAGGGCCTTGGGGGAACTGCGCCGCCACCGGCGCTTCCGGGCGCTGGTAATCCGGGATCAGCGAGCAACCACTTAGCGCGATGGCGGTGATTGCCAGGGAGAGTAGCGACTTGCTCATTGGCCAGCCTCATTAGGGGTTGCAGTAGTTTCTGACAGGTCCGCTTTCCTGCGGCCCATGGACGATACGGTGACGAAGAACAATGGCACCCAGAAGATCGCCAGGATAGTCGCGGTGAGCATACCGCCGATCACCCCGGTACCGATCGCATGCTGGCTACCCGAGCCGGCGCCCGTGGAGATGGCCAGTGGCACGACCCCGAGGACGAAGGCCAGGGAGGTCATGATGATCGGCCGCAGACGCATCCGGCAGGCTTCCACCGCGGCGTCTACCAGGCTGCGGCCCTGCTCGTGCAGTTCCTTGGCGAACTCGACGATCAGAATGGCGTTTTTCGCCGCCAGACCAATGGTCACCAACAGACCCACCTGGAAGTACACGTCGTTGGACAGGCCGCGCATGCTGGTTGCCATGAGTGCACCGATGATCCCCAGGGGCACAACCAGCATCACTGCGATCGGAATCGACCAGCTTTCATACAGCGCCGCCAGACACAGGAACACCATCAGCAGGGACAAGGCGTACAGCGCAGGTGCCTGGGAGCCCGACAGACGTTCCTCGTAGGACAGGCCGGTCCAGGAGATACCGACACCCGCCGGCAGCTTCGCGGCAATGGCTTCGACTTCGGCCATGGCTTCACCGGTACTGTAGCCAGGGGCCGGGGCACCGAGCACTTCCATGGCTTCCACGCCGTTGTAACGGGCCAGCTTGGGCGAGCCGTAGATCCACTCGCCCTTGGCGAAGGAGGAGAACGGCACCATGGTTCCGGCGCTGTTGCGTACGTACCACTTCTTCAGGTCTTCGGGGCTCATGCGGGCACCGGCCTGACCCTGGATGTACACCTTCTTCACCCGACCACGGTCGATGAAGTCGTTGACGTAGCTACTGCCCAGGGCAATCGACAGGGTGTTGTTGATGTCGGTGAGGGTCACGCCCAGGGCACTGGCGCGCTCGTCGTCGATGGTCAACTGGTACTGCGGTTCATCGTTCAGGCCGTTCGGACGCACCTGGGACAGCACCTTGCTCTGGGCTGCCATGCCGAGGAACTGGTTGCGTGCAGCCATCAGTTTCTCATGGCCGATACCGGCGCGGTCCTGGAGGAACACGTCGAAACCGGTGGCGTTACCCAGCTCCAGTACCGCCGGAGGGGCGAAGGCGAACACCATCGCGTCACGGAAACTGAAGAAGTGCTGCTGGGCGCGGGCTGCCAGGTTGAACACGTTGTTTTCCGCGGAACGCTCGCCCCACGGCTTGAGCATGATGAAGGCCATGCCCGAGCTCTGGCCGCGACCGGCGAAGTTGAAGCCGTTCACGGTGAACACCGAAGCCACGGTGTCCTTTTCCTTGTCCAGCAGGTAGGCGCGCATTTCGTCCACCACCACCTGGGTCCGCTCGGCACTGGAGCCGGCCGGCGTCTGTACCTGGGCGAACAGAACGCCCTGGTCTTCTTCCGGCAGGAACGCGGTCGGGATGCGGGTGAATAGCCAGATCATGCCCAGGACGATCAGCACGTAGGCCAGCAGGTACGGAACCTTGTGGCGCAGAATGTTGCCCACGCCGCGTTCGTAGCTCTTCACGCTGCGATCGAAGGTGCGGTTGAACCAGCCGAAGAAGCCGCGCTTCTCGGTGGCGTGTTCGCCTTGCGGTACGGCCTTGAGCATGGTGGCGCACAGGGCCGGAGTGAAGATCAGGGCAACCAGCACCGACAGGGCCATGGCCGAGACCACGGTGATCGAGAACTGCTTGTAGATCACCCCGGTGGAGCCGCTGAAGAAGGCCATTGGCAGCAGGACCGCGGACAGCACCAGGGCGATACCCACCAGGGCTCCCTGGATCTGGCCCATGGACTTTTTCGTCGCCTCCTTGGGCGACAGCCCTTCCTCGTGCATCACCCGCTCGACGTTCTCCACCACGACGATGGCGTCGTCCACCAGCAAGCCGATGGCCAGCACCATGCCGAACATGGTCAGGGTGTTGATGCTGAAACCGGCCGCCGCAAGGATGCCGAAGGTACCCAGCAGTACCACCGGCACCGTCATGGTGGTGATCACCGTGGCGCGGAAGTTCTGCAGGAACAGGAACATCACCAGGAACACCAGGACGATCGCTTCCACCAGGGTTTCAACCACACCCTTGATGGATTCGGTCACCACCGGGGTGGTGTCATACGGGAACACTACCTTCATCCCTTGCGGGAAGAAGGGTTCCAGGTCCTTGATGGTGTTGCGCAGGGCCTTGGCGGTGTCCAGGGCGTTGGCGCCGTTGGCCAGTTTCACTGCCAGGCCGGACGCCGGCTTGCCGTTGAACTGGGCGCTGATGGCGTAGTTCTCGCCACCCAGGCCGACGTCCGCGACATCGCCCAGACGCACTTGCGAGCCGTCCTTGTTGACCTTCAGCAGGATCGCCTTGAACTGCTCGGCAGTCTGCAGGCGGGTCTTGCCGATGATGGTGGCGTTGAGTTGCTGGCCGGGCAGGGCAGGCAGGCCGCCGAGCTGGCCGGACGATACCTGGACGTTCTGCGCGGCAACCGCGGTCTTCACGTCCACCGGGGTCAGGTTGTAGTTGTTGAGCTTGGCCGGGTCGAGCCAGATCCGCATCGCGTACTGGGCACCGAATACCTGGAAGTCACCGACGCCCGCGGTCCGCGAGATCGGGTCCTGCATGTTCGACACGATGTAGTTCGACAGGTCGTCCTTGGACATGCTGCCGTCCTCGGAAACCACGCCGATCACCAGCAGGAAGTTCTTCACTGCCTTGGTCACGCGGATACCCTGCTGCTGCACTTCTTGAGGCAGCAGCGGAGTGGCCAGGTTGAGCTTGTTCTGTACCTGAACCTGCGCGGTGTCCGAGTTGGTGCCCTGTTCGAAGGTCGCGGTGATGGTCATGCTGCCGTCGGAGTTACTTTCCGAGGACACATAACGCAGGTTGTCGATACCGTTGAGCTGCTGCTCGATCACCTGAACCACGGTGTCCTGCACGGTCTGTGCGGAAGCGCCTGGGTAGGTCACGGAGATGGCGATCGCTGGCGGCGCGATGCTCGGGTACTGGTTGATCGGCAATTTGAGGATCGATAGAGCCCCGACCAACATGATCACCAGGGCGATTACCCAGGCGAAGATCGGACGGTCGATAAAAAATTTCGACATGGTTTACTCCCCTTTGCCGCCTGCAGCTTTGTCAGTTGCCTGTGCAGGGGCCGGGTTCTTCGCTGGAACGTTGGTTGCTTCGCTGGCCTTGACTTCAATGCCCGGCTTGACGAACTGCAGGCCTTCGGTGATCAGGCGATCGCCGGCTTTCAGCCCATCTTCCACCAACCACTGGCTGCCGACCGTGCGGCTGGCCTTGAGTTGACGCAGCTCGACCTTGTTATCCGGGCCAACCACCAGGGCGGTCGGGGTGCCTTTCAGGTCGCGCGTCACGCCTTGCTGGGGAGCCAGGATCGCCGCGCTGTTCACCCCGGCTTGCAGTTGGGCGTGGACGAACATGCCAGGCAGCAGGGTGTGCTCAGGGTTCGGGAACACTGCGCGCAGGGTCACCGAGCCGGTGGTTTCGTCCACCGAGACTTCGGAGAATTCCAGCTTGCCGTCGAGCTTGTACTGGCTGCCGTCTTCCAGGGTCAGTTTGACCTTGGCGGCATTGTCGCCGACTTTCTGCAGGCGGCCGCTTTCCAGTTCGCGACGCAGTTCCAGCAGTTCCACCGAGGACTGGGTAACGTCGACGTAGATTGGGTCCAGCTGCTGGATCACGGCCATGGCATCGGCCTGGCCATTGCTCACCAGAGCGCCTTCGGTCACCGAGGAACGGCCGATTCGGCCGGTCAGTGGCGACAGCACTTTGGTGTAGCGCAGGTTGATCTGGGCGCTTTGCAGCGAGGCTTCCGACTGCAGGCGGTTGGCCACGGCAGTGTCGTATTCCTGGCGGCTTACGGCCTGCTCGTTGACCAGTTGCTTGTAGCGATCAGAAATCGACTTGGTCGATTGCAGATTAGCCTCGGCACTTTTCAGCGTTGCCTCATAGACCGATGGATCGATCTGATAAAGCTGCTGACCTTCCTTGACGTCTCCACCTTCTTTGAACAGACGCTTGAGAATGATCCCGTTTACCTGTGGGCGAACTTCGGCGATGCGGAACGCAGTGGTCCGGCCCGGGAGTTCGGAAGTCAAGGTAAAGGCTTGTGGTTGCAGGGTAACGACGCCGACCTGAGGGGCTTGAGGGGCAGGCGCCGCCTCTTCCTTTTTACATCCGCTGAGCAGCGATGCCAGGGCGACGGCAGTGACCAGAGCGGTAACAGCTGGCTTGAGTTGCATGAAAATCCTCGGGTCAGGCACGCAAGATGCGCACAAGAAAAGTGGAAGGGTAAAAATGCTTGGCTGAGTGGATAAGTAGCTTGCTAAGGAATATACTTACGTTCATGGTTGTTTGTAAATACCCCTGCGGCGTACCCATCCGGTTACAAAAGCCCCTGTAGGTGTTGAATTGTAGGCTGGGCAAACGGCACTCGAGATGCCGTTCCATATTTATTCAGAAGGTCTTCACGCATCGCTGAAAGATCCTGATCGAGGTTTTACTGCCATGGTCCGTCGTACCAAAGAGGAAGCTCAAGAAACTCGCAGCCAGATACTCGAGGCCGCCGAAAAGGCCTTTTACGAGCGTGGCGTGGCGCGTACCACCCTGGCCGACATCGCGGCGCTGGCGGGAGTCACGCGAGGTGCCATCTATTGGCACTTCAGCAACAAGGCCGATCTGGTGCAGGCCATGCTCGACAGCCTGCGTGAACCTTTGGATGAAATGGCCGCGGCCAGTGAGAATGTAGATGAAATGGACCCGTTGGGCTGCATGCGCAAGCTGCTCATTCATTTGTTTCATCAAGTTGCCCTGGACCCGAAAACCCGACGCATCAATGAAATCCTGTTTCACAAGTGCGAGTTCACCGACGAAATGTGCGACCTGCGCCGCCAGCGTCGCGCTGCCAGCCTGGACTGCAACGTACACATCGAGCTGGCGTTGCGTAATGCAGTGAATCGTGGGCAATTGCCCGAGAATCTCGATGCGGCGCGGGCAGCTATCACGTTGCATGCGTTCATCGATGGCATTCTCTACCAGTGGTTGCTGGCCCCTGACAGCTTCGCCCTGCACACCGAAGCAGAGCGCTGGATCGACATCGGGCTGGATATGCTGCGCTTGAGCCCCAACCTCCGTCATTAAGACAAAATGCGTAATTGAGTCCGGTTGTGTCAACATTTAAGGCGAGGGACGTTCATACCCGGGGTCGCACTTCACAATGGGGTGCTTTTATATACGGGCTTGCTGCAGGTTGATAGATAGCGAGCTACGTATTTTGTAGGGATTTTGTTGCGGGTGTGTGAATGAGTGTGAGCCCTTCACCGTTCAACGGCGCGGAACACCCCATCAAGGGGATCGCCCTGATCTGCCTGGCGGTCCTGTTGTTTGCCAGCCACGACACGTTATCCAAATACCTGTCGGCTTTTTATCCCATCGTCATGGTGGTCTGGGCCCGCTATGTGGTGCACACCCTGTTGATGCTGGTGGTCTTCGTGCCGCGCAGTGGTTTCTCTGCGGTGGTGCGCACCAAGCGCCCCGGGCTGCAATTGCTGCGGGCCTTGTGCCTGATCGGCACCAGCCTGCTGTTCACCACCGGCCTGCGCTATATACCCCTGGCAGAAGCGACCGCGGTCAACTTCCTGGCGCCCTTGCTGGTGACTGCCCTGTCGGTGCCGTTTCTGGGAGAGCGGGTCAGTCGCGCCCAGTGGCTGGCAGTGCTGGCGGGGTTCGTCGGGGTGCTGATTGTGGTGCGTCCCGGGGGCGCGTTGTTCACGCCGGCAATCCTGCTGCCGCTGGGGTCGGCGCTGTGCTTCGGCTTCTACCAGTTGCTGACCCGCAAGCTCAGTGGTGTTGACAGCCCGACCACCAGCAACTTTCTCACCGGGATCCTCAACAGCCTGATCATGAGCGCGCTGCTGCCGTTCTTTTGGAGCACGCCGACGCTGGTTCATGGGCTGTTCATGATCGGCCTGGGCACCTGCGGCATGCTCGGCCACATGTTGCTGACCCAGGCGTTCCGCCATGCCGCGCCGGCGATGCTGGCGCCTTTCAGCTATGGGCAGATTCTTTTCGCCGGGCTCTTTGGCTACCTGATCTTCGACCATACCCCGGACCAGTACGCCCTGGTCGGTATCGCGGTCATCTGCCTCAGCGGCCTGGCGGTGGCCTGGGCCCAGCGCAAACGCTGAATGGCTTTCTGTAGCCCCTGCCGCAGTCCGCGACAAGGTCCGCAGGACCTTCATCGAACTTGAGATGGTCGCGCCCCTTCGGGGCGACCGTGCGTACGCGGCCCGAGCCTGCGGCAGCGGCTACAACGAATGTGCAGGCCATGAAAAAGCCCCGGCTCGCGAGAGTCGGGGCTTTTTATCGAGCGATGCAGGCTTACAGAGTCGGGTAGTCGATATAGCCGACCGGGCCCTTGCCGTAGAAGGTTTCCGGGTGCGCTTCGTTCAACGGCGCATCGGCCTTCAGGCGGGCTGGCAGGTCCGGGTTGGCGATGAAGGGCACACCAAAGGCCACGGCGTCAGCCTTGCCAGCGGCCAGCCAGGCGTTGGCGCTGTCCTTGGTGAAGCGTTCGTTGGCGATGTAGGGGCCGCCGAAGGCTTCTTTGAGTTGCGGGCCCAGGCTGTCGGCGCCTTCTTTCTCCCGGGAGCAGATAAAGGCGATACCGCGTTTGCCCAGCTCCCGAGCGACGTAGGTGAAGGTCTCCGCCAGGTTGGCATCACCCATGTCATGGGAGTCGGCACGTGGTGCCAGGTGCACGCCTACCCGGCCGGCACCCCAGATCTCGATGGCCGCGTCGGTGACTTCCAGCAGCAGGCGGGCACGGTTTTCCAGGGAGCCGCCGTACTGGTCGGTACGCTGGTTGGTGCTGCTTTGCAGGAACTGGTCCAGCAGGTAGCCGTTGGCGCCGTGGATTTCCACGCCGTCGAAACCGGCGGCCTTGGCGTTTTCCGCGCCGACCCGGTAGGCGTCGACGATGTCGGCGATCTCAGCGGTTTCCAGGGCCCGCGGAGTTGGGAAGTCGGCCAGTGGGCGCACCAGGCTGACATGCCCCTTGGGCTGGAGGGCGCTGGGTGCCACCGGGGTTTCGCCGTTCAGATAGGACGGGTGGGAGATGCGTCCGACGTGCCACAGCTGCAGGAAGATCTTGCCGCCGGCGCCGTGTACTGCCTTGGTCACATTGGCCCAGCCACGCACCTGGTCGTTGGACCAGATGCCGGGGGTGTCCGGGTAGCCCACGCCCATGGGGGTCACCGAGGTGGCCTCGCTGAGGATCAGGCCGGCGGAAGCCCGTTGTACGTAGTACTCGGCCATCAGCGCGTTGGGTACGCGGCCGGCATCGGCGCGGCAGCGGGTCAGCGGCGCCATGATGATGCGGTTGGACAGTTCGAGATCGCCGAGTTTGATCGGATCAAAGAGAGTCGTCATGGAGTGCAGCCTTCTTTAAGGGATAGGGAGAGGATCAGTGGGTTGCAGGAGCCAGTTCGGCATTGCCGCCCTGGCGAAAGGTAATCAGCGTCACCAGCAGGGCCAGGATTGCCAGGGCCGCAGCTGCCAACGGCACGCTGGTCAGGCCGAAGCCGTGGGCGATGACGCTGCCGCCGACCCAGGCACCCAGGGCATTGCCGATGTTGAAGGCGCCGATGTTCAGGGTCGAAACCAGGTTCGGTGCGGCCTTGCCGAAGGTCACTACGTTGACCTGCAACGCCGGCACTGCGGCAAACGAAGCGGTGGCCCAGAGGAACAGGGTGATCTCGGTGGGGATCAGCGCCACGCTGGTCCAGGTCAGTACGGTGGAGACCACGGCCATGGCCGCGAACACGCCGATCAGGGTGGCGCCCAGGCGCTTGTCCGCCAGTTTGCCGCCGATGATGTTGCCCAGGGTCAGGCCCAGGCCGATCAGCAGCAGGGTCCAGGTCACGCCCTTGGGCGAGACACCGGTGACATCACCGAGCAGCGGTGCAACGTAGGTGAAGAGGGTGAACATCGATGCGGCGAACAGCGCGGTCATGCTCAGGGACAGCCAGATACCCGCGCCCTTGAGGGCCGCCAGCTCTGCACGCATGTCGAGTTTTTCCTCGTCGCGCTTGGCCGGCAGGAAGCGCAGCAGGCCGATCAGCGCCACCACGCCGATGACCGTCACCGCCCAGAAGGTCGAGCGCCAGCCGGCGGCCTGGCCCAGGGCGGTGCCCAGGGGCACGCCAAGGACGTTGGCCAGGGTCAGGCCGGTGAACATCAGGGCCACGGCCGAAGCGCGCTTGTTGGCGGGCACCAGGCCGGCGGCCACCACTGAACCGATGCCAAAGAAGGCACCATGGCACAGCGCGGTGATCACCCGGGCAAACATCAGCACGTTGTAATCACTGGCCAGTGCACACAGCAGGTTGCCGACAATGAAGATTCCCATCAGCGCCACCAGGGCTGCCTTGCGGGGCAGGCGGGCAGTGGCCAGGGCCATGAAGGGCGCGCCGATGGCCACCCCAAGGGCGTAGCCGGTGACCAGCCAGCCGGCGCCGGGAATCGACACGCCGAGGTCCGCCGCCACATCGGGCAGCAGGCCCATGATGACGAACTCGGTGGTACCGATGGCGAAGGCACTCAAGGCCAGGATGAGAAGCGAAAGGGGCATTGTCGGGTCCTTGTCAGGTCAGAGCTGTTGGCTCATTTGCGTGAGGAACTGCTGGATGGTTTCCTCGTTGCGTTTGAAAAAATGCCATTGGCCGACTTTCCGGCTGCTGATCAGGCCTGCGCGTTGCAAGGTGGCGAGGTGGGCGGACACGGTCGACTGCGACAGGCCGCAGCGTTGGTCGATCTGCCCGGCGCAGACGCCGTGCTCATTGCTGTGAGCCTGATCGGGAAATTCGACAGTCGGATCTTTCAGCCAGTGCAGGATTTCCCTGCGAACCGGATGTGCCAGGGCTTTTATTATTTCGTCGAGGTCGAGGGACATGGCGGTGCTCGTTTTTTGTGAAACGTTGTATCGCGATGAAGCGAAATTTAAATCGTTATTTCGCGATATACCAATATGATTTTGGTCTTAAATCATTACTTATCGGTATATCGGGTTATAACGATATGTTGGTCGCAGTGCTAAGCTGCGTCCATGAATTATCTCGCACATCTGCACCTTGGCGGCCAGCGCCCGGGTCAATTACTCGGCAGCCTGTATGGCGATTTCGTCAAGGGACGCCTGCAAGGGCAGTTTTCGCCCGAGGTCGAGGCGGCGATCCAGCTGCATCGGCGCATCGATACCTACACCGACAGTCACCCGCTGGTGGTGGCGGCGCTGTCGCGTTTCTCCCTGACGCGAAGGCGTTACGCCGGCATCGTCATCGACGTGTTCTTCGACCATTGCCTGGCCCGGGATTGGCAGCATTACGCCGACCGGCCCCTGCCGCTGTTCACCGCCGAGGTGTACCGGGTGCTGGCGGCCGAGCCGCAGTTGCCGGCGCGGCTGGCGCAGATTGCGCCTTACATGGCGGCGGATGACTGGCTGGGTTCCTATCGCGAGTTCGCGGTGCTGGAGCCGGTGTTGCGGGGGATTGCCCGGCGCCTGTCACGGCCAGAGGAGCTGACCGCGGCGATGGTCGAGCTGGAACGGCTGTATGAACCGTTGAGCGAAGACTTCCGTGCTTTCTACCCGCAATTGCAGGCATTCGCCGCGCAGCACATCCAATTGCCCTGACTCACGATGGCTGTTTTAGGAGCTGGCTTGCCAGCGAAGGTGCTCTCATGACCGACGCAGGTTTCAAGGGCCTTTTCGCCGGCAAGCCGGCTCCTGCAGAGAGTTTCAGGCCGCGACCAGTTCGCCGTTGCGGCGTGGTTCGGCGGGCAGCATGACATCACCGAACAGCGCCTTCTGCACTGCTTGCTGGGCCTGGAAGGCCAGCGCCGCACGTTCCTGGCCCTGGCAGGCAATCGGCTTGAGCAGGTGGATCTCCACCTGGCCCCGGTCATTGGCGAACAGGCGCATCAGGTGCGAGAGCAGATCGTCGTCGCCGATGAAGGGCGCCAGGGTATCGATCTGGCCGTCGCGCAGGTAACGGATCGCCACCGGTTGCAGGCAGACGTCGGCATCGATGGCGCTGGCCAGCAAGCGCCCGTGGAAGGTGCGCAGGCCACGGCCATCGGTGGTGGTGCCTTCGGGGAACAGCAGCAGTGGGTGCTGCTCCTGCAAATGCCGGGTCATCTGCTTGCGGATCAACTGGCTGTCACCGGCGCCGCGGCGGATGAACAGGCTGCCGGCCTTGGCGGCCAGCCAACCGGCCACCGGCCAGGTGCGCACTTCGGCCTTGGACAGGAAGGACAGCGGCGTCAGCATGCCCAGCAGCGGGATATCGGTCCAGGACACATGGTTGCTGATCCAGAGCATCGGTTGGCGGGGCAGCTCGCCATGCACCGAGACCTGAAAGGGCAGGGCATTGCTCAAGCGTGCCATGAAGAAGCGCGACCAGCGCTGGCGCCGGACCATGGAGTTGGCGACCCCCAAGCGTTCCAGCAAACCGAAGATACTGGCCATGCTCAGGCCCAGCGCCACCACCAGCAGCACTCGGGCGATGCGCCCGTAGACCCGCAGCCGGCGCATCAGACCGCCGCCTTGAAGTGCCGGGCGTAGCGCGGGCACAGCTCGTCGCGCTTGAGCAGGATGAACACATCGGCGACCTGGAAATCCTCGTCCCAGCACGGCTCGCCGCAGATCTTCGCGCCCAGGCGCATGTAGGCCTTGAGCAGGGGCGGCATCTCGGCGATCACATTGGACGGAATGTCCAGGCTCGGCAGCGGGTTCTTCGGCTCGGCCCGCAGGTGCTCGGTGCACAGGTAGCGCTCGCGCAGGCGCTGCATGATCGCCTGGGCCTGCACGCCGCCGTCCTGCATGGGGATGCTGGCGCAACCCATCAGGTAGCTGTAGCCACCCTGATTGAGCACTTCCGCCAGTTCGCCCCAGAGCACGGCGATGGTGCCGCCGTTGCGGTAGGCCGGGTCGACGCAGGTGCGGCCGATCTCCAGGATCGGCCCTTTGAGCTGCACCAGGCCGTGCAGGCTGAATTCTTCTTCGCTGTAGAAACGCCCCAGGCTGCTGGCGGCCTGGTGGTCCAGCAGGCGGGTGGTGGCCACCAGGCGCCCGGTGTTCAGGTCGCGCACACCGATGTGGCTGCAATGAACGTCATAGTCATCCATGTCCAGACCCAGTTCCGCGCCCTTGAGCTTGGCGTTGAACTCGCCACTGAAGACGTTGAAACGCAGGGCCTGGGCTTCTTGCAGAGCCTTCGCGCCGATCAGGCGTTCGGCTTGCAGGCGGCGTTCAGTGCCGGTGTCGCTGATGCGGGCGATCTGAGTCATCGTGAATCTCCGTGCGGGCTACTGACCCGCCTTGGGTTGCAGCCAATCGACTTTGTTGTGCAAAGTCAGGCTATGTAGCCCCGGTGTCATCGCCATGAAGCTTTGGTGATGCTTATATGACAGCCCCTGAGGACCTTCGAATGCCCTGGCAAGCCCTGCTCGAGAGCCGTGAACGATTGCCCGCCAACCCCGACCTGGCCGAGGGCTACGGGGCTTTGCTGGCGCACCTGGGCAACGTCACGCCCTTCGAACTGGCGGTGCGCGGCGGGCGCTTGATGGCCACCCCGGGGCTGGCGTTCCTGGTGGGCTACCAGGCGGCATTGCGCATGTTGTGGCCCAGCGCGCCGTCCAGTCTGGGGGCTTTGTGCGCGACCGAACGCCGCAGCCTGCGCCCGGCGGACATGCAGACCCGCCTGGAGGATCTGCGCCTGCACGGGCGCAAGGATTTCGTCACTGCCGGCGATGCCGCCGACTGGCTGCTGGTGGCGGCTCGCTGCGAAGCCCCGGGGGAGCGCGCAGCCCTGCGCCTGACGGTGGTCTATCCCGGCGAGCCCGGGGTCAAGGTCCAGACCCTGCCCGCCATTGCCTTGATGCCGGAGATCAGCCACGGCTGCCTGGAGCTGGACAACGCCGCCTGCGAGTTGCTCGCCGGCGACGGCTGGGATGCCTACGTCAAGCCGTTCCGCACCCTGGAAGACATCTATGTCCTGAGCGCCATGCTGGCCTGGCTGTATGGCGTGGGGCAGGACAGCGGCTGGCCGCAGCCCTTGCAATTGCAATTGCTGGGCTTGCTGGCCGGCTGCGCCGAAGCCAGCCGGCAGAACCCGGCGCTGAGCAGCGGGCACATTCTGCTGGCGGGCCTGTTCGTGCAGTTCGAGGCGCTGAAACCCGAGATCGGCATTGCCTTCGCCCAGGGGCCACAGCTCTGGCGCGAGCAATGGACCCGCGACCAGGCCCTGCTGGACCTCGCCGCCAGCGCTCGCGCACAGCGCCTGGCCAAGGCCCTGGCCTCCCTGTAGGAGCCGGCTTGCCGCGAGGAATGCGCAGTCTCCGAAACCGCATTCGCTGGCAAGCCAGCTCCTACAAGAAGCGGTTCTCGCGCCCTATCGAATATTCGCCCAACCCTGTAGGAGCCGGCTTGCCGGCGAAGGTTGTCGCGAAACGGTCATGTGCCCGCAATAGGCTCGGCCCCAGACGGCTCTCGAGTGTCCTTCATGCCCAAAGCTTGGTTGCTGCTGGCCCTGCTTCTATTACTCAGCCTGCCGGCCCGGGCCGAGGAGTGGCCGGCGCTGCAATGGAGCCAGGGCACGCCAGCCAGCGGCCCGGCGCTGCAGGCCCTGGAGGAATACGCCTTTGTGCCCCGGGACGATGAATCCCGCCAGGGCATTCGCACCGACGCCTTGCTGGTGATCCGCGACGGTCGACTGCTCTACGAGCGCTACGCCGGGGCAACCGGGCCACAGACGCCCCATCTCGCCTGGTCCGCCAGCAAGAGCCTGCTGGCGGTGCTGCTGGGGGTGGCCTTTGGCGAGGGGCGGTTCCAGTTGCAGGACCCGGCGGCGAAGTTCTACCCGCCGCTCGAGGCCCATCCCGACATCACCCTGGCGGACCTGCTGCACTGGGCCTCGGGCCTGGATTGGCAGGAAGACTATGAATACGCCCCTCTCAACTCTTCGGTGGTGGCCATGCTCTACACCCGCGGGCACCGGGACATGGCCGCCTTCACCGCGCAACAGACCGCCTCCGGCCCGCCGGGCCAGGTGTTTCGCTATTCCAGCGGCGACAGCAACCTGCTGGCGGCCAGCCTGCGGGGCATGGTGGGGGAGGGGCAGTATGCGGACTATCCCTGGCGTGCCCTGTTCGAACCCCTGGGTATCACCCAGGCGGTGTGGGAGCGGGATGCTGCTGGCACTTTCGTCGCTTCCTCGTACCTCTACCTGACGGCCCGCGATCTGGCTCGCATTGGCCTGCTGATGCAGCGCGATGGCCGTTGGCGCGACCGGCAATTGCTGCCCAAGGCCTGGGTCGAATTCTGCCGCACGCCCTTTCGTGGCTATCGGGCCAACCAGGACGTGGCCGTGGCGGGCGGGCACTGGTGGCTCAACCGCGAGGTGGACGGGGCGCCACGGCCCTGGCCGGATGCCCCCGCCGATACCTACGGCGCGCTGGGACACTGGGGCCAGGCGCTGTATGTGCTGCCGGCGCAGCGCCTGGTGATCGTGCGCTATGGCGACGACCGTGACGGCAGCTACCAGCACAATGAACTGCTCAAGCGGGTGCTGGCCGCCTTCGCCACGCCGGAGCAGCCATGAAGCCCTGGCCCTTGATCCGTCGGCGTCCGCTGCTCAGCCTGCTGGCGCTCGGGCTGCTCCTGCTGCTGGGCTGGGGCTGGCAGCAGCGGGTGGCGTTGCAGGCCTTCCCGGACATCCTCGGGGCCTACACCGCCAAGGAGTACTGCTCCTGCCGTTACGTCATGCAACAACCTGCCGACTACTGCCGCGCCTACGTGCGCCAGTACCTGCCCACCAGCGCTTTTCTCGATGAGCCGCAGCCCCGTCGTGTCACCGCCAGCGCGCTGGGGCGCACCCATAGCGCGGTCTGGCGCAGTGCCCGTGAAGGTTGCCGCCTGGACCCCTGACCGGGGTCGAAACGATGGCGGCAGCTTTGTGTTCCATCCAGTGGAACCACATTTGATTGTCCTGTGCCCCGGCTCGCGGTTATCTGACGCAGAGCTTCGAGCACGCCCTGGCCCTCGTGCAGCGCTCCGAAAAAAAGAACGGGAACCCACCCGGCCCAGAGGAGATACGCCATGACCCGACACCAGCACATTCTTGCCTGGCTCAACGATGTCGCCAGCGACCTGCGGGCCATCCGCCAGGACATTCACGCCCACCCCGAGCTGGGTTTCGAGGAAAACCGCACCGCGGCGCTGGTGGCCCGCAGCCTTGAAGAGTGGGGTTATGAAGTGCACACCGGCGTGGGCCGGACCGGCGTCGTAGGGGTGCTGCGCAACGGCAGCAGCCCCCGCACCCTGGGCCTGCGGGCCGACATGGACGCCCTGCCGATCATCGAGAACACCGGGGTGCCCTACAGCAGCCGCTACAGCGGTTGCATGCACGCCTGCGGGCATGACGGCCACACCACCCTACTTCTCGGGGCGGCCCGTTACCTGGCGGCGACCCGGCAGTTCGACGGTACCCTGAACCTGATCTTCCAGCCGGCGGAGGAGGGCCAGGGTGGCGCCGAGGCCATGCTTGCCGACGGCCTGCTGGAGCGTTTCCCCTGTGATGCCCTGTTTGGCCTGCACAACATGCCGGGGCTGCCGGCCGGGCACCTGGGCTTTCGCGAGGGGCCGATGATGGCCTCCCAGGACCTGCTCAACGTGATAGTCGAAGGCGTCGGCGGCCATGGCTCCATGCCGCACCTGACGGTAGACCCGCTGATGGCAGCGGCGAGCATGGTCATGGCCTTGCAGACAGTGGTAGCGCGCAACATCGATGCCCAGGAAGCCGCGGTGGTCACCGTAGGGGCCCTGCAAGCAGGCGAGGCGGCCAACGTCATTCCCCAGCAGGCCCTGCTGCGCCTGAGCCTGCGGGCCCTCAACGCACCGGTGCGCGAGCAGATGCTGGAGCGGGTCAAGGCCATTATCCGCACCCAGGCCGAGAGTTTCGGTTGCTCGGTCAGTATCGAGCATCGCCCGGCCTATCCGGTGCTGGTCAACAGCCCGGAGGAAACCGAGTTCGCCCGCAAGATCGGTGTCGAGCTGGTGGGGGCCGAGGCGGTCAACGGCAATACGCCGAAGCTGATGGGCAGCGAAGACTTCGGCTGGATGCTGCAGCGCTGCCCGGGCAGCTACCTGTTCATCGGCAACGGCGTGGCCCAGCCGATGGTGCATAACCCGGGTTACGACTTCAACGACGACATCCTCCTCACCGGCGCGGCCTATTGGGGCGCCCTGGCGGAAAGCTGGCTCAAACCGTCCTGACCCTTCCTGTTCCTGTGTCCCTGACTGCCCCGGGCGTGTTGTAGGCGCCCGGCACTTTAGCGAGCCCGCCAGAAGGCTCAAAAGTCTCCAAGGAACATCCCATGAGCGTCTCGACTCCCTCTGTTTCCAGGACCCGGCAGGTGGTTGCCGCCGTGGTCGGCAACGCCCTGGAATGGTACGACTTCATCGTCTACGGCTTTCTCGCCAGCTTCATCGCTCGCCAGTTCTTTCCCGCGGAAGATGAATACACCTCGCTGCTGATGGCCCTGGCCACCTTCGGCGTGGGCTTCTTCATGCGCCCGGTGGGCGGTGTGCTGCTGGGGATCTATTCCGATCGCAGGGGCCGCAAGGCGGCGATGCTGGTGATCATCCAACTGATGACCCTGGCCATCGCGATGATCGTGTTCGCCCCCAACTATGCGGCCATCGGTATCGGAGCGCCGCTGCTGATCGTGGTGGCACGCATGCTCCAGGGCTTTGCCACCGGTGGCGAGTACGCCAGCGCCACGGCCTACCTGGTGGAGAGTGCGCCGCCCCACCGCAAGGGCCTTTACGGCTCCTGGCAGTTGGTGGGGCAGTGCCTGGCGGTATTCAGCGGGGCGGCGATGGTGGCGGCGGTGACCCATTTCTTCTCGCCCCAGATCCTGGAACTCTGGGGCTGGCGCCTGCCATTCGTGATCGGCCTGCTGATCGGTCCGGTGGGGCTGTGGATCCGCAAGTACATGGAAGAGCCGCAAGCCTTTGTCGAGGCACGCAAGCAGGTGCGTGGCAAAGGGCCCGGGTTGTGGCAGGTGGTATCGGCCTATCGCCGAGCGATCCTGGTGTCCATGTGCATGTGCTGCGGGGGCACCGTGTCCTTTTATGTGGTGCTGGTGAACATGCCGACCTTTGCCCACACCAACCTCGGCCTGCCCCTGGATCAGGTGCTGTTGGTGCAGATGTTCGCCGTGGCCCTGATGACCCTGGTGATTCCCTTTGCCGGGGCCTTGTCGGATCGCATTGGGCGACGTCCAGTGCTGATGGCGTTCACCCTGGCGTTTTTTGTCATGGTCTATCCCTTGTATGTGTGGGTCGCTGCGGCGCCATCCATCGAGCGCCTGCTGGTGATGCAGATGCTGCTTTGCGGGGCCATCGGCGGTTTCTTCGGCCCCGGCCCCACGGCCCTGGCCGAGCAGTTTCCCATCGAGGTGCGCTCCACCGGAGTGTCGGTGGCGTATAACGTCACGGTCATGCTGTTCGGTGGCTTTGCGCCGTTGATCGTGACCTGGCTGAGCAAGGTCATGGCCACGCCGGTGGCGCCAGCCTTCTATGTCCTGCTGACCTCGGTCCTCAGCCTGCTGGGTACCTACTGCATGTATGACGCGGTCAGAGACGAAAAACCCGATGCCGTGAGCCTGGGAGGTGAGTCTTGATCAACCCCGCAGAACCATCGATCAATGCGTCGATTGTCGACCTGGATGCCCTGGCGCTGTCCCGGGCCATCCATGCCCGCGAGCTGTCCTGCCGCGAAGTGATGCAGGCCTACCTGGCGCAGATCGAGCGCTGCAATCCACTGGTCAATGCCCTGGTCTCGCTGGGGGACCCCGAGGCCCTGCTGGAGCAGGCCGACGAGCGAGACCGGCAGTTGGCCCAGGGCCAGTCCATGGGCTGGATGCACGGCATGCCCCAGGCGATCAAGGACCTGGCGGCCACCGCCGGAATGACCACCAGCATGGGTTCGCCGCTGTTTGCCGAGCATGTGCCCCAGGGGGATGCCATCAGCGTGGCGCGGGTCCGGGCCAGTGGCGCGATCATCGTCGGCAAGAGCAACGTGCCCGAGTTCGGCCTGGGCTCCCATACCTACAACCAGCTGTTCGGCACCACGGGCAACGCCTACGACAGCACCCTGTGTGCCGGCGGCAGCAGCGGCGGCGCCGCGGTGGCTCTGGCCCTGCGCATGCTGCCGGTGGCCGACGGCAGCGACATGATGGGCTCGTTGCGCAACCCCGCAGCCTTCAACAACGTGTTCGGCATGCGCCCCTCCCAGGGCCGGGTGCCGTTCGGCCCGACTCCGGAACTGTTCGTGCAGCAGTTGGCCACCGAAGGTCCCATGGGGCGCACGGTGGCCGACGTGGCGCGGCTGTTGGGTACCCAGGCCGGGTTTGACGCCCGGGCGCCTCTGTCGCTGAAGGACCCATCGGCGCAACCGGAGGCGGCGCTGCAACGAAATGTGAAGGGCCTGCGCCTGGGCTGGCTGGGGGACTACAACGGCTACCTGGCCATGGAGCAGGGCGTACTGGGCCTGTGCGAAAAGGCCCTCGGGGATTTCGCCAGCCTGGGCTGCGAGGTGGAAAGCTGCCAGCCGGACTTTTCCCTGGCCCAGCTTTGGGATTGCTGGCTGGTACACCGTCACTGGCTGGTCCAGGGCTCCCTGGGGGCGCTGTACGACGACCCGGACAAGCGCCGTTGGCTCAAGCCGGAAGCGTGCTGGGAAGTGGAGGGCGCGGCGAAGCTGAGCGCGGCGGATGTGTATCGCGCTTCCCAGAGCCGCAGCGACTGGTATCGCGCGTTGCAGCGCCTGTTCGAGCGTTACGATTTCCTGCTGCTGCCCACCGCCCAAGTGTTCCCTTTCGATGCACGGCAAGCCTGGCCGCGGCAGATCGATGGGCAGGAAATGGACACTTACCACCGCTGGATGGAAGTGGTGATCGGCCCGACCCTGGCCGGCTTGCCCAGTATCAGCATTCCGGTGGGTTTCAACCTGGCCGGTTTGCCCATGGGGCTGCAGATCATCGGTCCGGCCCAGGCCGACCACGCCGTGCTGCAATTGGCTTACGCCCATGAGCAGCTGACGCAGTGGGTGCGGCAGCGGCCGCCGGGCAACCTGCGGTAATCAAAGGGGTGTGGTCGCCAAGGTCCGCAGGCCCGCATCTTGCTGGGTAAAACCTTTTCCTCAGTCAGGGAGCTCGGACTATGGCCAGCAAGGTAGAAACCGGCAGCGTGCGCTCAGTGGAGCGGGCCCTGGCCATTGTCGAGCTGATCGGCCAGCACCAGGCCCTGGGCCTGGAGGAGCTGCACTACCTGACGGGCCTGGCCAAGGCCACGGTATCGCGCATGCTGCTGACCCTGCAGGAACAGGGCTGGATCTATCGAGGCCTGAGTGACCGGCGCTACCGCCTGAGCGCCCGGAGCCTGTTCGGTGACAGCCGGCAGCGCTTCAAGCGCCAGATGGTGGAGCAGGCGGCGCCCTGGTTGCTGGAATTGAGTGCACGTACCGGATTGGTCACCGACCTGTCGAGCTTCGACGGCGAGAGCCTGGAGGTCCTGGAAAGTGCGGTGCCCGAGGTATTGCGCAAGCGCTATCCGAGCAACAGCCGGATTGTCGGCCAGCATGCCAGCCTGTTTCATTCGGCCATGGGCAAGGCCTGCCTGGGGGCCCTGGCCAGTGCAGAAGTCGAGCGTCTGGCCGAGCAGGAACAGGTGCCGGCCGAAGCCCGGCAACAGTGCCTGGAATCCCAGCACCTGGGGTTCGGCCAGCGCACCGAAGGGCACTGGGAATACCCGGTGCGCCTGCCGTTCCTGATCCGCGCCGTGGCCTTGCCGCTGCAGACCGAAGGCCGGGTGATCGGCAGTATCGCCCTGCACTGGCCGCGGGACCTGGCCTGTGTCGAACAGGTGCGCAACCGCCACCTGTGGCTACTGGCGGAAACCGTCGAGCAGGTGCAGAAAGACATCGCCTGAAACCTCCCGCTCGGGTATTCCGGCTGCCCTGATCGTGCTGCGCGGACAACGCTCTCCTCAGACACCGGGTTCCATTCTGCGGAACCAGTGCCCATTGCCCTTTGCCCCGCTGCTCCGAGAATGAAGCCTGGTCCGCCTTCGGCGGCCATGACGCCAATTCCAATAATAAGAACAGGTGATCTCATGCGGGCTGAGCAACGTTATCTGAGCGGGCTGTTGTGTTGTCTGGTGGCCGGTGGGGCCTTGGCCGAGGGCTTTTTCGAGGACAGCCGCAGGTCCTTGCGTTACAGCCAGTCCTACTGGAAGGAAAACGACGGGGGAGGGTTCGGTCCGACCCGGGATGAATGGGTACAGGCCACCCAGTTCAGCTTCAGTTCCGGCTGGTACCGCGAGGTGCTGGGTCTCGACTACAGCTATGGCCTGGCCGATGCCTTGCACGTAGGGCGAGACGCCAACAACATCAGCAACCTGCGAGCCGACCGCAGCGTGCAGCAGCCCCATGGCATCGCCAAGCCCCTCGAACTGTACCTGCGTGGGCGCTGGGTGGATGAAGCCGGAACCTTCAGCGCCGGAGTGGGGAAAAAAAGCCGGCAATACCAGCTTTACCGCGACGATCGCTATTCGCGCATCCTGCCGGCGGCCACCCTGGGCCAGGACCTGAGCTACGAGCGTGGCGCGCTGAGCCTGAACTTCAGCCGCATCGACGGTTTCAGCCCGCGCAACGACTCGGGCTGGAACCAGGACCTGCGCAACTATCGAGGACAGAGGATCGATGACCTGCGGCTCTATGCCCTGGGTCATGTGTTGCCTGGTGGCAGCAACCTGCAGCTTGAACACGGCGTGGCCCGGGACTACCTGCGCGCGTCCTCGGTGAAACTGACCCACAGTTTCGAACTGGCCCCCGAGCGCGGCATCGATGTGTATGCCATCTGGGGGCGCCAACAGGATGCCGGCAAGCGCTTCGAGTATTCCGGCGTGCGCGGGCTGTATGAGGCGGAGCGCTCTCACGATGCTCGGCATCTGGATCTGCTGTTCAAGTACCGGTTCAGCCGCTACTACGCCGGGCTGACCTGGAACAAGGTCTGGGGTGACGACTATGACCGCACCTTCTTCGCCCAGGACAACGGCACCTGGAACAGCAGCGGCAAGCTGTTCTACTACTTCGGCCTGCAGGACGAGGAGATGTTCAAGCTGCTGGGAGGCATGGATTTCGCCGACTTCGGCTTGCCGCGGCTGAAGTTGGATATGCACTACGCTGCCTCCAATCACGCCAAAGGCTACGCAGGTTTTTCCCGCCGGGAATTTCAGAGCGTGCTGCGCTATGCCTTCGACGGCTGGTTCGATGGGCTCGATGTCGCCTGGCTGCACGGGCGCTTTCGTACCCACGGGGAGCCCGACGGCATCCAGCGCCAGAGCCTCTCCAGAGGACCGGCAGGCATCATCAGCCATAGCGCCGAACGCTTCTACCTGAACTATACCTACCGCTTCTAGCTCTACTGCGCCGCCTGCCGTGACGTTTGCCAGCCTTCTGGCGGGCGGTTAAGGTGGCGCCTTCTGTACATGGGAGCTTGCATGCGTACGCCGATCCGCCTTCTTTTCAGCCTGCTCGGGGTACTGGCCCTGCCGGCCCAGGCCAACTGGTACCTGGACAACGAATCTTCCCGCGTGTCCTTCGTCACCACCAAGAACGCCAGTGTTTCCGAGGTCCAGCGCTTTCTGGTGCTGCATGGCAAGGTCGATGGCAAGGGCCAGGCGCAGTTGCAGATCGAACTGGAGTCGGTGAGCAGCGGGATTCCCTTGCGCGATGAGCGCATGCGCCAGGAACTGTTCCAGATCGCCCAGTTTCCCGAGGCGCGGATCAGTGCACAGATCAACCTGCGACCGATCAACGACCTGGCCCCCGGCGCACAGATCGAATTGCTGCTGCCGGTCACCGTCGCCCTGCACGGCCAGGAACACACCTACAACGCCGAACTGCTGGCCACCCGCCTGGATGACCGGCGCTTCCAGGTGGTGACCCTGGAGCCTCTGGTGCTCAACGCCGAGGACTTCAACCTGGCCCCCGGCCTCGACAGCCTGCGCAAGATGGCCGGGTTGTCGGCCATCAGTTTCTCGGTGCCGGTGGGTGCGGTGCTGATCTTCACGGCGCGCTGACATGCGCGCAGCGGTGTTCCCCTGGCGCGAAGGCAACCGCTTCGAGTTGCTGATCGACGGCCCGCAGTTCTTCCCGCGGATGCTGGTGGCCATTGCCCGCGCCCAGCACCAGGTGGAACTGGAGCTGTACCTGGTGGAAGCCGGGACCTGCGCCGAGGCCATGGTCCAGGCCCTGGTGCAGGCAGCGCAGCGCGGGGTGCGGGTGCGCTGCCTGTTCGACGACTACGGCAGCCTGGCCTTTACCCAGGCCCTGCGCCGCAGCCTGACCGAGGCCGGTGTCGAGCTGCGCTTCTACAACCGGCTGAAATGGCGCCAGGGCTTTCTCAACCTGTACCGCGATCATCGCAAGCTGCTGCTGGTGGACCAGGCCCTGGCGGTGGTGGGCGGCACCGGAGTCACCGATGAGTTCTGGAAGCCCGAGGACAACAGCTGCGACTGGCATGAGGTGATGGTGGAGATTGCCGGCCCCATGGTCAGCGACTGGCAGCAACTGTTCGACCGGCAATGGAGCGCCAACCTGTATCGCGGGGCCTGGAAGCCCGGTGCCGATTTCGGCCTGCCACGCCTGCCGCGCCTGCCCGATACCGGCGAGGGCATGGGCCGGGTGGCCTACGCCGACGCCCGCCAACACCGCGACATCCTGCATTCGCTGATCCGGGCCCTGAGCAGCGGGCAGCGGCGCATCTGGCTGGCGACCCCGTATTTTCTGCCCACCTGGTCGGTGCGCCGTTCGTTGCGCAAGGCGGCGGCCCGAGGCCTCGACGTACGCCTGCTGCTGACCGGGCCGCGCACCGACCACCCGGCGGTGCGCTATGCCGGGCACCGCTACTACCCGCGCCTGCTCAAGGCCGGGGTGCGGATTTTCGAGTACCAGCCGCGTTTCCTGCACCTGAAGATGGCACTGGTGGACGACTGGGTGAGCGTGGGCTCGTGCAACTTCGACCACTGGAACCTGCGCTTCAACCTGGAAGCCAATCTGGAAGCCCTGGACCCTGCGTTGACCCAGGCAGTGGTGGCGAGTTTTGACGCCGACTTTGCCCAGAGCGAGGAAGTCAGCCTGGCGGTGTGGCGCAAGCGACCGCTGTGGCGGCGGATCAAGCAGCGGATCTGGGGTTGGGTCGACCGTCTGGTGGTCAACCTGCTGGATCGGCGCGGCTGACTCACGCGGCTGACACGGCTGGCTGTCGCCGCTGCCGCAGGCTGCGAACGAGCGCGAAGCGGTCGCGGCGGTCGTGAGTCCGATGGAGGTTTGGCGGGAGATCGACAAGCACGGTCCTGCGGACCTTTGCGCAGCCTCGCAGGCTCGGCAGCGGCGACAGATATTGCAGCGATTGTGGGGATTACAGAAGGAGTCGGCCGGCGCAGGTCATGCGCCGGCCGCTGGCAGGCTCAGAGCAGTTCGAAGCTCTGTTGCTTGACGTCCTGGGAATCCAGGCCGATCTGCACATTGAAGTCGCCCGGCTCTGCGGCGTACTTGAGCTGCGCGTTGTAGAACTTCAGGTCGTCCTCGGTGATGGTGAAGTGAATGGCTTTCTCTTCACCGGCCTTGAGCATGACTTTCTGGAAGTTCTTCAATTCCTTGATCGGGCGGATCATCGAGCCGGCCACGTCCTGGATGTACAGCTGCACCACGGTTTCGCCGTCACGCTTGCCGGTGTTCTTCACCGTCACGCTGGCGTCGAGCTTGCCGCTCTTGTTCAGGGTGGTGGAGGACAGGGCCATGTCCGACAGGCTGAAGCTGGTGTAGCTCAGGCCATAGCCGAACGGGAACAGCGGGCCGGTGGTGTCGTCGAAGTACTGCGAGGTGTAGTTGCCCGGCTTGCCCGGGGTGAACGGCCGGCCGATGGTCAGGTGGTTGTAGTAGGTGGGGATCTGCCCCACGGAGCGGGGGAAGGTGATCGGCAGCTTGCCCGACGGGTTGTAGTCGCCGAACAGCACGTCGGCGATGGCGTTGCCACCTTCGGTGCCGCTGAACCAGGTTTCCAGGATCGCATCGGCCTGCTGGTTTTCTTCCAGCAGCGACAGCGGCCGGCCATTCATCAGCACCAGCACCAGTGGCTTGCCGGTGGCCTTGAGGGCCTTGATCAGGTCGCGCTGGCTGGCAGGAATGTGCAGGTCGGTGCGGCTCGAGGATTCGTGGGACATGCCCCGGGATTCACCCACCGCGGCCACGATCACATCCGATTGCCGGGCGGCCTTCACCGCTTCGTCGATCATCTGCTGCGCCGTGCGCGGGTCGTCCACCACTTCCGGGGCATCGAAGTTGAGGAAGTTCAGGTAGTCCACCACCTTCTTGTCGGCGGTGATGTTGGAGCCCCGGGCGTACACCAGTTGGGCCTTGTCTCCCAGTACATTGCGCATGCCGTCGTAGAGGGTCACCGATTGCGCCGGCACCCCGGCGGCGGCCCAACTGCCCATCATGTCGATCGGCGCCTTGGCCAGCGGGCCCACCAGGGCGATCTTCGCGGTTTTCTGCAGTGGCAGGGTGTCGTTCTGGTTCTTCAGCAGCACCAGGCTGCGTCGCGCGATATCCCGGGCGTCGCTGCGGTGCAGGCGGCTTTCGGCGTTGGTGTCGGCGGGGTCGTCCTCGGCCTTGCCGATGCGCACGTACGGGTCCTTGAACAGGCCCATGTCGTACTTGGCGGCCAGCACTTCACGCACGGCGTTGTCGATGTCCTTCTGTTCGATCTCGCCGGACTTGAGCAGCCCCGGCAGTTCCTTGCCGTACAGCGAATCGTTCATGCTCATGTCGATGCCGGCCTTGATCGCCAGTTTGGCCGCTTCACGTCCGTCCTTGGCGACGCCATGGCGGATCAGTTCGATGATCGCCCCGTGGTCGCTCACCGCCAGGCCCTTGAAGCCCCACTCCTTGCGCAGCAGGTCGTTCATCAGCCAGGTGTTGGAGGTGGCGGGCACGCCGTTGATCGAGTTCAGGGCCACCATCACCCCGCCGGCGCCGGCGTCGATCGCCGCGCGGTAGGGCGGCAGGTAGTCCTGGTACATCTTCACCGGGCTCATGTCGACGATGTTGTAGTCGCGACCGCCTTCCACCGCGCCATACAGGGCGAAGTGCTTGACGCTGGCCATGATGCTGTCCGGCAGGGCCGGGCTCTGGCCCTGGTAGGCCTTGACCATGACCTTGGCGATGCGCGAGACCAGGTAGGTGTCTTCGCCAAAGCCTTCGGAGGTACGGCCCCAGCGCGGATCGCGGGAGATATCGACCATCGGTGCAAAAGTGATGTCCAGGCTGTCGGCGCTGGCTTCCTTGGCGGCAATGCGCCCGGAGCGGCCGATGGCATCCATGTCCCAGCTGGAGGCCAGGGCCAGGCTGATGGGGAAGATGGTCCGGTGGCCGTGGATCACGTCGTAGGCGAAGAACATCGGGATCTTCAGCCGGCTGCGCATGGCCGCGTCCTGCATCGGCCGGTTTTCCGGGCGGGTGATGGAGTTGAAGGTGCCGCCGATATTGCCCGCGGCAATTTCCTTGCGGATCAGCTCGCGGGGCATTTCCGGGCCGATGCTGATCAGCCGCAGCTGGCCGATCTTCTCTTCCAGGGTCATGCGCTTGAGCAGGTCGCTGATAAAGGCTTCTTTGTTTTCCAGGGGGACCGGGGCAGTTTCGGCCAATACAGGGTGACTGGCCAGGCTGACCAGCAGGCCCAGCAAACACAGCTTCTTCATGAATATTGTTCTCAAGGGCTCAAGACCGACGCATGAGTGACGCGTCGAACAGCCAAAATTTAGGGAGCGACTATTGTTGTTCAGATAATTCCCGCACACTTCAGGCCATGTGAAAACTGCTGCGTTCGGCAATACGGCGTTAAAAACAGGCTCGGAATGCTCATGTAGGCTCCTACACTCCGCTTCCTCGCCTGTTTTTGCCTTGTCTTGCCTTCACTCGCGACGTTTTCACACCGCCTTATTTCTGAACTCTTTTTCGCGCTGGGCATCTTTTAGCCCATCAGCCCGATGCATTCCAGTGGCGCAGGCAGATTTTGCCCACAGGATGTGTGAAAGCGGGCAAAAGCTTCATTTCAATCAGGTTGTGCAAGGAGCCTCACCCATGAACATCACTCAAAGCCTGCGTTCGAGCTGGCCCATCGCTGCCTTGTTGCTGCTTACCAGCCTGCTCAGCGGCTGCGGCATCAACAACATTCCGACCCTGGACGAGCAGGTCAAGGCCGACTGGGGCCAGGTGCAGAACCAGTACCAGCGCCGCGCCGACCTGATCCCCAACCTGGTGGAAACCGTCAAGGGCTACGCCAAGCACGAAGAGCAGACCCTCACTGCGGTGATCGAGGCGCGGGCCAAGGCCACCTCGATCCAGGTGGACGCCAGCACCCTGGACAACCCGGAAAAACTCAAGCAGTTCCAGCAGGCCCAGGACCAGTTGAGCGGTGCCCTGAGCCGCCTGATGGTGGTCTCCGAGCGCTACCCGGACCTCAAGGCCAACCAGAACTTCCTGGCCCTGCAATCCCAGCTTGAAGGCACCGAGAACCGCATCGCCGTGGCCCGTCGCGACTTCATCCTGGCGGTGCAGAAGTACAACACCGAGATTCGTACCTTCCCCGGCCGCCTGTGGCACAGCCTGATGTACAGCGACATGCCGGTGCGTGAATCCTTCGAGGCCACCACCCCCGACGCCGACAAAGCGCCGCAAGTCAAATTCTGATGAGCCACGGGCGGCGCGTGCTGCAAGGCGCGCTGCTGTGGCTTTGGCTGGTGGGTGGCGCCGTACTGGCGCAACCACCCGGGCCCACACCCACGGATGGGGTGCCGTTGCGTTCGTCGCAACCCGCTGTCCAGGTCGAGCCCGCACCGACCACTGCGACAGCGGCACCGATTGAACGCCTGTTTCCCAAGCTGACCGGGCGGGTGGTGGACACCGCGCAGTTGCTCACGCCATCGGCGCAGGTCTACCTGGCGCAGATGCTGGAGCGGCTCGAGCAGACCACCACCGACCAGGTCGTGGTGGCCACGGTGCCGAGCCTGGGTGGCCATAGCATCGAGGAGTTCGGCCTGCAGTTGGGCCGACACTGGGGGATCGGCCGGAAGGACAAGAACAACGGCGTCCTGCTGCTGGTGGCCAAAGACGATCGCAAGGTGCGGATCGAGGTCGGTTACGGCCTGGAGGGGCGGCTCAACGACATGGTGGCCCACTTCATCATCGATGGTTCGATCATTCCGTACTTCAAGGACGACCTGTATTCCTCGGGGATCATTGCCGGGGCCACGTCCATCGTGAACGTATTGTCGTCCACCGACCGGCCGATGCTGGTGTACCGCTCGGTGGAGAAAAGCTGGTACCAGGACATCGAGTGGATGTGGTGGTTCGAGAGGTTGTTCTACCTGGTGTTCGTCGGTGTACCGTTGTTCGGGTTCCTGACCCAATGGCGCAGCGGCGATGACTCGCCGGTTGTTGCCAGCGGCGATTCGGCCAGGCGCGAAACCAGGGCCGAGCGCGACACCGGTTCGAGCAGCAGTGCGTTCGACTGGTTCGACTCCAGCAGCTCCAGCTCCAGTTCAAGCTCGGACAGTTTCAGCGGGGGCGGCGGCAGTTTTGGCGGTGGCGGGGCGTCCGGCAGTTGGTAGCACACGCGGACAAACATTAAGGATGAGGTGCTGATGCGACTCTATAAAATTGGCCTGGTGCTGTTGCTCTGGGTCTTTGCGGTCTCGGCCCAGGCCGAGCTGAGGTTTCCGGCCCTGAGCGGGCGGGTGGTGGACGACGCGCAGATGATCGAGCCGACCATCAGCGCCCTGCTGACTCGGCAACTGCAAGCCCACGAACAGGCCACCGGCGAACAGTTGGTGGTGGTGACCCTGCCGAACCTGCAAGGCGTCAGCATCGAGGAGTTCGGCTACCAGTTGGGGCGCCACTGGGGCATCGGCCAGAAGGACAAGAACAACGGCGCGCTGCTGATCGTCGCCCGGGACGAGCGCAAGCTGCGCATCGAAGTGGGCTACGGCCTGGAGGAGCGCCTGACCGACGCCCAGGCCTCGGTGATCATCAACCAGGTGATCACCCCGGCGTTCAAGACCGGGCAGTTCAGCAAGGGCATCAGCGACGGGGTGTCGGCCATGCTCCTGGTGCTGGGCGGCACGCCGCTGGACGAGCCGACCACGGTGTATGACAGCGGTGATAGCAGCAGCCAGGACGACTTTGTCCAGCGTCACCCGTTGCTGTTCATCTTCCTGGTGCTGCTGTTCATCCTGGTGATCATGGTGGCGCAGGCGCTCGGCTTGATCACCACCACCAGTGGGCGCGGCGGTGGCGGAGGCGGTGGCTTCGGCGGTTTTGGTGGCGGCTCCGGCGGCGGGGGCGGCTTCAGTGGTGGCGGCGGCAGCTTTGGCGGCGGCGGTTCCTCCGGCGGCTGGTAACTGACAATAAAAAGCGGAAATCCAACGACATGGCATTACTCAGTGAATTCGAACAACGGCAGGTGGCCGAAGCCATCGCCCGGGTGGAACAGCAGACCGACGCCGAACTGGTGACGGTGCTGGCGGCCCGGGCCGACGACTACGCCTATATCCCGCTGCTCTGGGCCAGCCTGCTGGCGCTGGTGGTGCCGGGGCTGGTGCACTACGCCACCGGCTGGCTGAACATGCACCTGTTGCTGCTGGCGCAGTGGGCGACCTTTATCGTCTTGTGCCTGGTGTTCCGCCTGCCGCGGGTCACCACCCGGCTGATTCCGCGATCGGTGCGTCACTGGCGCGCTTCCAACCTGGCCCGGCGCCAGTTCCTCGAACAGAACCTGCACCACACCGTGGGCGGCACCGGGGTGCTGATCTTTGTCAGCGAAGCCGAGCGCTATGTGGAGATCCTGGTGGACGAGGGCATCTCCAGGCGCCTGGACAACAAGCACTGGAACGCGATTGTCCAGGCCTTTACCCAGCAGGTCCGGCAAGGCCAGACCCTGCAGGGCTTCCTTGATTGCATTGAAGCCAGCGGCGAGTTGCTCAAGACCCATGTGCCCCTGACCCAGGTACGCAACGAATTGCCCAACCGCCTGGTGGTGCTCAACTGACCCACCCAGCTGGGGACTATGGCGTGCTACCTGTGTAGGAGCCGGCTTGCCGGCGAAGAGGCCCGTGAGCCTTGCACCGCCCTTGGGGACGCCTTCGCTGGCAAGCCAGCTCCTACGGGGCGGGATTGGGGGGGATTTTTCCGGGGGGCGACAAAATTTTACCCTCGGGTGAATAACTTCGTGCCCCGGCGGGGCTTGCTCCCTAAAATACCCGCCATTCCCTGATCGACACCGCGCATCGCCCGAGGCTCCTGCCCCCATGTCTGTTACCGCACCTTCCGCCCGCCCCGCGCCGGATCATCACGCCCAGTTCCTGCAACTGCTCGACACCAGCCTCACGCAGAACGCCTTTATCAAGCTGGTACTGGCCAAGCACGTGGGCCCGGAGGCGGACCTGCAACGCCTGATCATCAAGCAACTGACGGTCAAGGAGCAGCCGTGCCTGTCCTTCGTCTATCGCTACAAGACCCGGGACATCACCAAGAACTTCTCCCTGGACGAAGGCATCGCCGCCATCGCCGAGCTGCTGCCGGCTGCGTTCAAGAACGCCCACCTGCTGACCCTCACCGACGAGGTACAGCTCGAATACAGCAAGAAGGGCAAGAGTTCGCTGTTCAAGGGCAAGCCGCAAACCCAGCGCGATGCGCCGTCCGCCGAGCACAACCGGGAGAAGAACCGCTTCCTCGACCTCAGCCGGCCGTTTCTCGCCGACCTGGGGGTGACCAACAAGCAGCATGAGCTGATTCCGGCGATGTCACGCAAGTGGAAGCAGATCAACAAGTTCATCGAGGTCTTCAGCCACGCCTTGGGCAGCTCGCCGATCAAGCTCGACCAGCCGGTGCGGGTGGCGGACTTCGGCTCCGGCAAGGGCTACCTGACCTTCGCCATCCACGACTACCTGCGCAATACCCTCAAGGCCGAGGGCGAAGTCACCGGCGTCGAGTTGCGTGAAGACATGGTGACCCTGTGCAACGCCGCCGCGCAGCGCCTGGAGCACCCGGGCCTGGTGTTCAAGTGCGGTGACGTGCGCAGCGTGGCCCCCAGCCAGCTGGAAGTGATGATCGCCCTGCACGCCTGTGACATCGCCACCGACTACGCGATCCACACCGGTATCCGCTCCGGCGCGGCGATCATCATGTGCTCGCCGTGCTGCCACAAGCAGATCCGCCAGCAGATCCAGAGCCCGCTGCTGCTCAAGCCGATGCTGCAATACGGCCTGCACCTGGGGCAGCAAGCGGAAATGGTCACCGACAGCCTGCGGGCGCTGTTCCTCGAAGCCTGCGGTTATGAAACCAAGGTCTTTGAATTCATCTCCCTGGAGCACACCAACAAGAACAAGATGATTCTGGCGGTCAAGCGCGCCGAACCGCAGGATCCCAGCCAGCTGCTGGCCAGGATCGAAGAGCTCAAGGCCTTCTACCAGATCAGCGAACATTGCCTGGAAACCCTGCTCAAGGCCGACGGTTACCTCGGCTGAGGGCTGGCCGGCGGCGTGGGCAGCGGTGTGGCCGGGCGCACCGCGGTCTTGCGCCCCAGGACCACGGTAAGGATCACGCCCACCGCGAACACCCAGGTAATGGGCTGCACCTGCTCACCGAAGAACAGGGCGGAAAAGGCGATGGTGAAGAAGATCTGCAGTAGCTGGATCTGGCTCACCCGAGCAATTCCGCCCATGGCCAGCCCGGCATACCAGGCGAAAAAACCCAGGAACTGCGAGAACAGCGCAACGTAGCCGAAGGCCCACCAGGTCCTCATGGAAATCGCCCCCTGGTGCTGCGCCGCCAGGTACCACACCGGTCCGATCAGCAGCGGCGTGGACAGCACCAGAGCCCAGCAGATCACCTGCCAGCCACCCATCTCCCGCGCCAGCCGGCCCCCTTCGGCATAACCCAGGCCGCCCACGGCGATCGCCCCGAGCATCAGCACATCACCGGCCTGGATGCTGCCCGCGCCACTGAGCAGCGCATAACCCAGCACCAGCGCACTGCCCAGGGCGGCGCAAGCCCAGAAGGCCTTCGACGGCCGTTCGTGGGACAGCCACGCCGCATACAGCGCCACGCACAACGGTTGCAGGCCATTGACCAGCGCGCCGTGGGACGCGGGCAGGGTCTGCATGGCCCAGGCCGAAAGCACTGGAAAGCCGAGGATCACCCCGAGAATCACCACGCTCAGGCCCTTGACCTGTTTCCAGGTCGGCCATCTTTCCCGGCGCCAGAGCAGCAGCAAGGCCGCCGGGATCGCCGCGAACAGCGCGCGGCCCAGGCCGTTGAGCAAGGGGTGCATCTGCTCTACCACTATCCGGGTGAAGGGCAGGGTCAGGCTGAAAATGATGACACCCAGCAGGCCGAGGGCCATGCCGGTGTTTTCGCGCGAGGACATGATGGCTACCAGAATTCGTACAGGGACACAGGTGCCTGCATCTAGCCATAAAGCCGCGCGATCCTGGTGCTACAGCTGGGTGCAGAGTTGTCCGTACAGTTGTCGCTGTAGTACCGGGTTATTACCCGGGCCGGTGGATTGGGGCTACCTTGAATACTCCTTGCGCCCCCGTCTTTCACTGAAAGGAGTCCACTCCATGGCCGCGAAAAAGATTCTCATGCTGGTTGGCGATTACGTCGAAGACTACGAAGTGATGGTGCCGTTCCAGGCCCTGCTGATGGTCGGTCACAACGTGCATGCGGTGTGTCCCGACAAGAGCGCCGGGCAGACCGTGCGCACGGCGATCCACGACTTCGAGGGCGACCAGACCTACAGCGAAAAGCCGGGCCATCTGTTTGCCCTGAACTTCGATTTCGCCCAAGTGAAGTCCAGCGATTACGACGCCCTGCTGATCCCCGGTGGCCGTGCCCCGGAATACCTGCGCCTGAACGAAAAGGTCCTGCAACTGGTCAGGGAATTCGACCAGGCCGGCAAGCCGATTGCCGCGGTGTGCCACGGCGCGCAACTGCTGGCGGCGGCCGGCATCCTCGAAGGTCGCGAATGCAGCGCCTACCCGGCCTGCGCCCCGGAAGTTCGGCTGGCAGGGGGCACCTATATCGATATCCCCGTGACCCAAGGCCATGTTCAAGGCAATCTGGCCACCGCCCCGGCCTGGCCGGCGCATCCCAGTTGGCTGGCCGGTTTCCTGGGCCTGCTGGGCACCAAAATCACCCTGTAAGCGAGGGCCACGCCATGTGCGAGCTGTACGTCAAAGCCGACCCGATTCTCTACGAATCCCGTTCCCGCTCGTTGCGCATCTGTGGCGTGGTCACGACCTTGCGCCTGGAAAACCAGTTCTGGGACATTCTCAGCGAGATCGCCGAAGTGGACGGCATGACCACCAACCAGCTGATTGCCAAGCTGTATGAGGAGGTCATGGACTACCGCGGCGAAGTGGTGAATTTCGCCTCCTTCCTGCGGGTCAGTTGCACCCGCTACCTGAGCCAGCGCCGCAGCACCGTCCCCGACCTCAGCCTGGTAAAGCGCAACGCACTGTAGCCGCTGCCGCAGGCTGCGAACGGCCCGCAGGGACGCGGGATTCTGAAGGCCACCGGAGGTTTGGCAGGCGATCGCCAGGCAAGGTCCTGCGGACCTTTGCGCAGCCTCGCGGGCTCGGCAGCGGCTACGGGGCTCAGCTGATTTTGCTGAGGAAGCCGGGTAGTTCCGGTTCCGGGAGCACCGACAGCACTTTGAGGCGTTGCAACATGCGCTGGCGGGCGCGTTGCAGGTGTTCTCTGAGGTTCAGGGCCGCAGCGTCGTAGGCACCGTGCAGCAGCAGTTCGAGGATCAGTCGGTGCTCGGCGAGCATCGCCGGGTCGGCGCCGATGCCCAGCAGGCGGTAGAAGATCCGGTTGATGATCATCGGGCTCTGGGCCTGACGGATCAGCGCCGCCATCTTGCGGTTCTGCAAGCCGCCCAAGCATTGCTGGTGCAGGTCTTCTTCCAGGCGTTCCAGGGCCTCCAGGCCACAGTGCTCGGCCTGTTGCGCCTGGGTCACCCGTTCCAGCATCTGTTCCAGGCGTTCGCGGCCCAGGCCCGGCGCGCTCTGGCGCAGGGCTTCGGGTTCCAGGCAGGCGCGCAGTTCGTAGTCTTCGGTGACTTCCCGGGCGGTCAGCGGCCCGGCCAGCCATTGGGAGTAGGGTTCCTTTTCCACCAGGCCGCGATCGCGCAGGCGCATCAGTGCTTCGCGGACCACCGCGCGGCTGACGCCGTAGTGCTCGGCGGCGGCCTGTTCGTCGAGGCGAAAATGACCGAAGGCGATGCAGGTGGAGAGGGCACTGCCCAGTTCTTCGTAGATCCGTTCCCCCAGGGGCCGGGTGTCCACCAGTTCTTCGTCGCTGGCCAGCCCCAGGTGGGCATGGCTCAGGGGCAGGCGCAGCGGTTCGATCTCCAGGCCCTGGGGGTTGATCAGGTAGCCGCGGCCGTCAAAACGGCTGATCAGCCCTTCGCCGTGCAACAGATCGAGGGCCTTGCGCACCGGCACTCGGCTGGTGCCGAACAGTTCCGCCAGGGGCGCCTCCAGCAGCACCAGGCCCTGCAGGGCGGTGCCCTGGAGGATGGCGTCGCGCAAGACCTGACGGATCATGGCGTAGCGCGATGCGGTGCGCGGGTCCTCTGCTGACACTGCTTTCATCGGTTCCTCTAGGGGCTGTTGCCGGTGGGTGACGAGCCCGTTGCCGGGCCGCGGTGGCCGGGGATTCTCTCACAGTTGCCAAGTGTCACTGAGTGCCACGTTTGGTTGCCCCGTCCTGGGGCCGCCCTGGGTGGGTTGTTACCTTTCTGCACCAAAATGTACTTTTTAATAAAAGATACATTATTTCAATGGCGGACCTCTGGGCGAGGATTTTCTCCGTCGGTCGTCGAGCGATCTCTGCCAGTAACCCACTCTGGCTCGCTATTACAGGCGAATCTGGGGGATTTTCCGAAAGTACGCGGTGCTCCCTGCGTTTTGAGCTGGCACGGAATCTGCTCTGTATAAAATGTACATTTTAATATTTAGTACATTTTTAGGTTTTTGCGGAGTGAGCCATGCACCCTGATTCGCTGAACGACGCCACGGCCATGGCGCAAGCCTTTGCCTCGGGCCGCACCGATCCGGTCCAGGTTCTGGAGCAGGCCCTGGCGTTGGCCGAGGCAACGCCTCATGTGTTCATTTCCCTGTGCCCGGCCCGGGCCCGGCGCGAGGCTGAGGCGGCGGCTGCCCGCTGGCGGGCCGGCCAGCCGCTGAGCCTGCTGGATGGCGTGCCCCTGGCCTGGAAGGACCTGTTCGACCTGGCCGGCAGTATCACCACCGCCGCCGCCCAGGTGCGTCGCGAGGCGCCGCCGGCCAAGGTGGATGCGCCCAGCGTGCGGCAGCTGTGCCGGGCCGGGCTGGTCAGCCTGGGCAAGACCAACCTCAGTGAGTTCGCCTATTCCGGGCTCGGCCTGAACCCGCACTTCGGCACTCCGATCAACCCCCACAGTGATGCCCAGCCACGGATTCCCGGTGGTTCCTCGGCAGGTTCCGCGGTGGCGGTGGCGGCCGGTATCGTGCCGATCGCCATGGGCACCGACACTGCCGGTTCGATCCGCGTTCCCGCAGCCTTCAATGGCCTGGTGGGCTACCGCGCCACCTCCCTGCGCTATGACCGCGAGGGGGTGTTTCCCCTGGCCGAAAGCCTCGACAGCCTCGGGCCGCTGACCCGCAGCGTGCGCGATGCCTGGCTGATCGACGGGCTGTTGCGCGGTGGCGATCCCCGGCAATTGCCGCCGCCCCGCAGCCTGGCGGGGCAACGCTTCTGGGTCGATTCGCAAGTGCTTGACGACAGCCGTACCCAGGCCGCCGTGCGGGCCAATCTGCTGGTGGTCATCGAAAGCCTGCAACAGGCCGGGGCGCTGGTGGAGCAACGGCCGCTGCACAGCCTGCAAGCCACCCTGCAACTGATCCAGGAACAAGGCTGGCTCGGCGCCGCCGAAGCCTTCGCCCTGCACCAGCCGTTGCTCGACAGCGAGTACGCCGAACAGCTCGATCCGCGGGTGCGACGGCGCCTGGAAAGCGCCCGGCAGATGCCCGCCAGCCAGTTGCTGCGGCTGTACCAGGCGCGGCGCCAGTTGCAGCAACAGGTGCAGGACGAACTGGACGGCGCGGTGCTGATTACCCCCACCGTGGCCCATGTGGCGCCGCCCCTGGCGCCCCTGGAGCAGGACGACGAGCTCTTTGCCCGGACCAACCTGGCGACCCTGCGCCTGACCATGCCCGGCAGTTTCCTCGACATGCCCGGCGTGGCCCTGCCTAGCGGCCGCGATGCCCAGGGCTTGCCCACCGGGCTGTTGCTGAGCCTGCCCCAGGGCCATGACCGGCAACTGCTGGATGCGGCCCTGGCGCTGGAGGTGGCGTTGCCGCGCTAGCTCCGACGATTTTTTTCAACCACAAGCAATCACTGGAGGCCGCTCATGGCTAAAGAAATTCTCTGTGCATTTGGTGTCGATGTGGACGCGGTGGCCGGCTGGCTCGGTTCCTACGGCGGCGAGGATTCGCCGGACGACATCTCCCGCGGTCTGTTCGCCGGCGAGGTCGGCGCGCCGCGCCTGCTCAAGCTGTTCGAGCGTTATGGCCTGCGCACCACCTGGTTCATTCCCGGCCACTCCATGGAGACCTTTCCCGAGCAGATGAAGGCGGTTGCCGAGGCCGGCCACGAGATCGGCGTGCACGGCTACAGCCACGAAAACCCCATCGCCATGACCCCGGAACAGGAAGAGATCGTCCTCGACAAATCCATCGAGCTGATCACCCGGGTCACCGGCAAGCGCCCCACCGGCTACGTTGCGCCCTGGTGGGAATTCAGCAAGGTGACCAATGAGCTGCTGCTGAAAAAGGGCATCAAGTACGACCACAGCCTGATGCACAACGACTTCCATCCCTACTACGTGCGGGTCGGCGACAGCTGGACCAAGATCGACTACAGCCAGCACCCCGACACCTGGATGAAACCTTTGGTGCGGGGCCAGGAAACCGACCTGGTGGAGATCCCGGCCAACTGGTACCTGGACGACCTGCCGCCGATGATGTTCATCAAGAAGGCGCCCAACAGCCACGGTTTCGTCAACCCGCGGCATCTGGAGGAAATGTGGCGCGACCAGTTCGACTGGGTCTACCGCGAGCATGAGCACGCGGTGTTCACCATGACCATCCACCCCGACGTCTCCGGCCGCCCGCAAGTGCTGTTGATGCTCGAACGCCTGATCGAACACATCCAGAGCCATGCCGGCGTGCGCTTCGTCACCTTCGACGAGATCGCCGACGACTTTATCCGCCGCCACCCGCGCAACCGCTGACCCCGGCCACTTCATCGAGGCGTGACTGATGTCTATCTATAACAAGCTCGACCTGACTGGCTGGAAACCCCAGCAGTTGACCCCGGCCCAAGTGCGCTTCGCCACCTGGATCGCCTTCTTCGCCTGGGTGTTTGCGGTGTACGACTTCATTCTGTTTGGCACCCTGCTGCCGGAGATCGGCCGGCACTTCGGCTGGGGCGAGGTCGAGCAGGCCGAGATCGCCACCTGGGTGGCGGTGGGCACCGCGGTGGTGGCCCTGGCCATCGGGCCGCTGGTGGACAAGCTGGGCCGGCGCATGGGCATCATTTTCACCGTCAGCGGCTCGGCCATCTGCTCGGCGCTGACCGCCATCGGCGGCGCCTGGGGCAAGTCGCCGCTGATCCTGATCCGCTCCCTGGGCGGCCTGGGCTATGCCGAGGAAACGGTGAACGCCACCTACCTCAGCGAGTTGTACGCGGCATCCGACGACCCGCAACTGGCCAAGCGCCGGGGCTTCATCTACAGCCTGGTGCAGGGTGGCTGGCCGGTGGGGGCGCTGATCGCCGCCGGGTTGACCGCGGTGCTGCTGCCGATCATCGGCTGGCAAGGCTGCTTCATCTTCGCCGCGATCCCGGCCATCGTCATTGCGGTGATGGCGCGCAAGCTCAAGGAGAGCCCGCAGTTCCAGATCCACCAGCGCATCAGCCAGCTGCGCAAAAGTGGTTCGGTGAGCGAGGCCCAGGCGGTGGCGCTGACCTATGGCGTGGACTATGACGAGCACAGCAAGGCCGGCCTGGCTGCGGCCTTTCGTGGCCCGGCGCGGCGCGCGACCCTGGTGATCGGCGCGGCGATCCTGCTCAACTGGGCGGCGATCCAGGTGTTCAGCGTGCTCGGCACGTCGGTGATCGTCAGCGTGCACCACATCTCCTTCGAGAACTCGCTGATCATCCTGGTGCTCTCCAACCTGGTGGGCTACTGCGGCTACCTGAGCCACGGCTGGATGGGCGACAAGATCGGCCGGCGCAATGTCATCGGCCTGGGCTGGATGCTCGGCGGCCTGTCGTTCGCCGGCATGCTCTACGGCCCGAGCAACATGCCGATGGTGGTGGGTCTCTACAGCCTGGGCCTGTTCTTCCTGATCGGCCCGTACTCGGCGGCGCTGTTCTTCATCAGCGAAAGCTTCCCTACCAGCATCCGCGCCACCGGCGGCGCGATCATCCACGCCATGGGGCCGATCGGCGCGGTGGTGGCGGGTTTCGGCGCCACCCAGGTGCTGTCCGCCGGTGGCGACTGGCAGACCTCGGCGCTGTATTTCGGCGCGCTGCCTTGTTTCCTCTCCGGTGCGCTGATGTTCGCCGCGCGCCATGTGCGTCCTGAATCCGTTCAATAAGGAAAGTTATCCATGACTCAAAAAGTCGCCGTGATCACCGGTGCCGCCAGCGGCATCGGCCAGGCCCTGGCCGTGGCCTATGCACGGGCCGGTGTGGCGGTGGTGGGCGGGTATTTCCCCGCCGACCCCCATGACCCGCAAGCCACCCGCGACCGCGTGGCCGAGGCGGGCGGGCACTGCCTGATGCTGCCCCTGGACGTGACCGACAGCGCCTCGGTGGACGCCCTGGCCGAGCAGGCCGTGGCGCACTTTGGCCGCCTCGATTACGCCGTGGCCAATGCCGGCCTGCTGCGCCGCGCACCCTTGCTGGACATGACCGACGCGGCCTGGAACGCCATGCTCGATGTGGACCTGACCGGGGTCATGCGCACCTTCCGCGCGGCGGTCAAACACATGGGTGAGGGCGGTGCCCTGGTGGCGATTTCGTCGATTGCCGGTGGCGTCTACGGCTGGCAGGAGCACGCTCACTATGCAGCGGCCAAGGCCGGGGTGCCGGGGTTGTGCCGCTCGCTGGCGGTGGAACTGGCGGCCAGGGGCATTCGCTGCAACGCGGTGATCCCGGGGTTGATCGAGACCCCGCAGTCGCTGGACAGCCAGAACTCCCTGGGCCCGGAAGGCCTGGCCAAGGCGGCCCGCGCCATCCCCCTGGGCCGGGTCGGGCGGGCCGATGAAGTGGCGTCCCTGGTGCGCTTTCTCACCAGCGAGGAGTCCAGCTACCTCACCGGGCAGAGCATCGTCATCGATGGCGGCCTGACGGTGCGCTGGCCGGATTGAACCCCTTCGCCAGCCAGCCGGCTCGTGCAGGCGGCTCACCGCCTCCGTAGGAGCTGGCTGGCCAGCGAACCGCACACCCTTGAAGGAGAAAGTCCCATGCAACACCTGTACAACCGCCGCGCCGTGATCACCGGCGCCGGCAGCGGTATCGGCGCCGCTATCGCCCGGGCCTACGCGGTGGCGGGAGCACGCCTGCTGCTGGCTGACCGCGACCCCGCGCGCCTGGCCGAGAGCGCCCAAGCCTGCCGCGAGTTGGGCGCTGAAGTCGTCGAATGCGTGGCCGATGTCGGCAGCGTCGAAGGGGCCCAGGCCGGAGTCGATGCCTGTGTCGAGCATTTCGGCGGTATCGATATCCTGGTGAACAACGCCGGCATGCTGACCCAGGCGCGCTGCGTCGATCTGTCCATCGAGATGTGGAACGACATGCTGCGGGTCGATCTCACCAGCGTCTTCGTCGCCAGCCAGCGGGCCTTGCCCCATATGCTGGCGCAGCGTTGGGGGCGGATCATCAACGTCGCCTCGCAGCTGGGAATCAAGGGCGGCGCCGAGCTGACCCACTACGCCGCGGCCAAGGCCGGCGTCATCGGCTTCACCAAGTCCCTGGCCCTGGAAGTGGCCATGGACAATGTGCTGGTCAACGCCATCGCCCCGGGGCCGATCGAGACGCCGCTGGTGTCTGGCATCAGCAGCGCCTGGAAAACCGCCAAGGCCGCCGAGCTGCCCCTGGGGCGCTTCGGCCTGGCCGATGAAGTGGCGCCCACCGCGGTGCTGCTGGCCAGCGAGCCGGGGGGCAATCTGTTCGTCGGCCAGACCCTGGGCCCGAACTCCGGGGATGTCATGCCATGAAGGAGGGCTGAGCATGTGCGGGTTATGCGGGCTGCTGGGCGAAGACGTGCACTGGAGCGACCCGCTGGGGGATGAACTGCCCCGGCGTCGCGAACGCTTGCGCAGAATCGCCGCGATCAACCGGGTACTGGTGCCGTTGCGGCTCAAGGTCGAAGACTTCCAGGGCTCGGCCTATCTGCTGCTGGGGGCGACCGGCCGCCAGGAACTGGCCAGCGGCCTGGAGCAGCTGTGGAGCCTGGCCGAATCCATGCTCGGCCGGCCCCTCGATCCTCTCGACCCTGTGATTCTCAAGCACCTGGAGCAACAGCCATGAGCCTGCCCCTGAACGTCATCACCGGGTTTCTCGGCAGTGGCAAGACCACCTTGCTCAACCGCCTGTTGCAGGACCAGAGACTGGGGGACACGGCGCTGCTGATCAACGAGTTCGGCGATATCGGCATCGATCATTTGCTGGTGCAGGAGGTGGCGCCGGACACGGTGCTGCTGCCCAGCGGCTGTGTCTGCTGTTCGGTTCGCGGCGAACTGAAAGAGGCGCTGCTGGCGCTCCTGGCGCGGCGTAGCCGGGGCGAGGTTCCGGCCTTTCGCCGGGTGCTGCTGGAAACCACCGGGCTGGCCGACCCGGCGCCGATCCTGGCCACGGTGAACAACGATCCGCAATTGCGCGGGCGGGTGCACATCGGCCTGCTGGTGACCCTGGTGGATGCCAGCCACGCGGCGTTGCAGGAGCGCCTGCACCCGGAGTGGCTGGCCCAGGTGGCGGCCGCGGATCGCTTGCTGCTGAGCAAGGCCGATTGTGTCGACGACGCAACCCAGGCAGCGTTGCGCGAGCATTTGCAGCAGCTCAATCCCGGGGCGCCCCTGTTGCTGACCCAGGCGATCCAGAGTGGCGATCAGCTGTTGCTGGGGGAGGGGCTGCGCGGCGCGACGGCAGAGTGGGAAGTGGCGCGCTGGCAGTTGCAGGGGCCACTCAAAGCGGCTGCGCCACAGCATGGCGCGGCGCAAGTGTGCAGCCTGGAGTTCGAGCAAGCCCTGGATTGGGTGGGCTTCGGGGTCTGGTTGTCGATGCTGCTAAGATGCCACGGCGAACGAATTCTGCGGGTGAAAGGATTGCTCAACATCAACGCCAACCAGGCCCCCATCGTCATCCATGGCGTGCAGCATTGCCTGCACGCACCCGTGCATCTGCCCCGTTGGCCCAGTGCCGACCATCGCTCGCGGCTGGTGTTTATCCTGCGCGGGCTGGAGCCCGAACAACTGCGTCGCTCCTTCGAGGTGTTCGCCCGCAGTTTCGCCCCGGCCGCCGGGGAGGGTGCCTGATGGCGGCGACGCAACCAGTCACCCTGCGGGTGCTGGGCACCTCGGTGACCCTGCTCGAATCCCTGCGGGCGCGCGCCGAGCAGGACCTGGGCATCCGCCTGGTGTATCAGGTACACGATGTGGAGCAGGCCCAGCGCATCGCGGTGATGCAGCCGGACAGCTACGACCTCTATGACCAGTGGTTTCACAACGTCGATTTTGTCTGGCCGGCCCAGGCGATCCAGCCCATCGATACCCGGCGCATTGCCCTGTGGCACGAGATCAACGACCTGCCCAAGCGCGGGCGCCTGTCGCCGGACGATCGCCTGGGCAGTGGCAGCGTGCCCAGCGAACGGCTCTATGTGCAGCACGACGGTAGCCTGGGCAGCACGGCCAGCGAGCGCATCAGCATGCTGCCGCTGACCCACAACGCCGACAGTTTCGCCTACCGCCCGGAGCGCCTGCCGGCGGGTTTTTCCAGCGCCAACGAAAGCTGGGGCTGGCTGCTGGAGCCGGCCTGGAGCGGGCGCATTGCCTTGCAGAGCGATGCGGCGATCGGTGCCCTGGACGCCGCCCTGGCGGTGCAGGGCTGTGGCCTGGAATCCTTCAAGGACATCGGCAACCTGAGCATCGAAGAGATCGACCGGCTGGCAGGGATCCTGGTGCGCAAGCAGCGTGAAGGGCACTTCGCGGCGTTCTGGTCGGACGATGAAGAGGCCGCGCAACTGATGCTCAGCCCGCGCATCGATATCCAGAGCCTGTGGTCGCCGACGCTGATGCGCCTGCACCGGGCGGGGGTCAAATACCGCCTGGCAGTGCCGAAGGAAGGCTACCGCGCCTGGTTCGGCGGGCTGTCGTTGTCGCGCCACGCCAAGGGCGCGGTGCTGGATGCAGCCTATGCCTACCTCAACTGGTGGCTGTCGGGCTGGCCCGGTGCGGTGATGGCACGTCAGGGCTACTACATCGGCAACCCGGCGCGTACCCGCGATCACCTGAGCAGCGCCGAGTGGGATTACTGGTACGCCGGCAAACCGGCCCGGGAAGAGTTGCCGGGCAGCGACGGCGAACCGCTGATCGATATCGGCGAGACCCGCGATGGCGGTTCCTACCAGCAGCGCATGGGGCATATCGCCGTGTGGAACTCGGTGATGGACGAGCACAACTACCTGGTGCGGCGCTGGGGGGATTTCCTGCGGGCGGGGCGGGTCGCGGGCCGGGGCAAAGGCTGAAGGTCAAAGCCCCAGGCGCGCCAGCTGGCGCAGGTCGGCGATCACCGCGGGGTTGCCGCCTTCGAGCACATCCAGGCGCATCTGCGCGATCAGCGATTTCAGCAGCTCGGTCTGGGTCATCCGGGTGGCTTGCAGCAGGCGCGCAAGATCCTCGGCCACATAGTGGTTGACCTTCAGCGACAGGCGTTTCATGACCTGCACGGCAGGCAACTGGCGGGCCTCGGCCTGCTCGGCCAGGTACGCGACGAAGCCGCTGTGCACTTGCTCCAGGGAAGACGCCGCGGGGGCGCTGAAGTAGTAGCCGAGGAACAGTTTGCGCATCTGCACTCCGGCATCCGGGACCACGCAGTGCATCGCCGCATCCAGTACATCGAGGTAGACCGCCGGCAGCCGCGCCTCGATGGAGGTCAATGACTGCTTGCGTGCTTCTTTGATCGCCGGAGTGGACTGGGGCGGGATGGCCACCACCGTGGCGCAGAGGTCGCAAACCCCCACCAGGATGTCCCGGGCCAGGCCATGGCCGTCGCTGAAAGGGACGTCGCGCCGCAGGTAGGTAATGCCGACGACCTGTTGGCAATGCTCGCAGAGCGCCTTGCCCCGGTCGCCTTGCAGAAAGAGTTTCATGGGTTGCCCTCATCGGTGAACGCTGATGAACCACGCATCTGGCTCGATAAAGTAGAACTTGATGTACCAGCCGGCCTTTTTCAGCACGTGGACCGCGATGCCCGGGACGCTGTGGTGGGCGCTGCAACTGTGGTCCTGGCCCTTGCAGGCGCCTACGACCTGGATCAGTTGACTGGTCGAGATCTCGCCGGTGGCCAGCAGGTTCTTGACCTCGATCGAGCCACGCGCGGCATGCAGATAGTGGCCGCTTTGTAATGCATTGATCAGGTCCCGCCTGACCTTCCTGAAGCCTCTGTCCATGACGTCTTCTCGTTTGTACGACAAGTGTCGTACGGAATCAATGGGAAGTTGACTGAAAGCGCCCAAAGGCATTTCAGCGGTGTTCAGAGGGGAGTCGATCTTAGCCCGGCAGGTGCGGGCGGCAGGGCTTGGCTAACGGTTTGCAATACATCCGTGATGGCCAACGGCTGGCCTGTTGCGGTGCGTCCGATGCACCGCAGCCAGTTGCCGTCAGAAGAAGCGGGTCACGCTGATCTTGGCGTTGCGCCCCAGGCTGGATGCGTTATCGCCGCTCAGTGGTGGGCGATAGTCACGGTTGAACATGTTGTCCAGGGTGAAGTTGACTTCGGTGCCCTTGAGGTAAGGCTGCTGGGGTTTCCAGTTGGCGAACAGGCCGTGCACGTTGTAGCGGTCGTTCTTGTACTGGTCCCAATAGGAGTCGCCCAGGGCGCTGCCCGGACCGCCGGCATAGATGTCGCTGGGCACCCGGTCGGTCTGGCGCACCCACTGGCCCTGCCAGCCCACTTGCGCATCCCATTGAGGAATCTTCACCCCCAGGCTGGCCACCCACTTGCGTGGCGGGATGTCCCGGGCCCAGACGTTCGGCCCCCAGGGGTTGGTGTAGGCGCCTTCATGCTTGCCGGTGATCCATGAGTAGGACAGGGAGCCGAACAGGTAGGTCGAGTCGTAGAAGCTTTCCACCTCGAAGCCCTTGATGGTCAGGTCGCCGATGTTGCGATAGACCCCGATGGTCGGCTGGTTGCACACCTGGCTGATGCTCTTGCCGCTGGTGAGTTGCTCGGGGCAGCCGATCCCGAGGTTCTTCATGATTTCGTCTTTGATGGTGTTGTGGAACAGCGTGGTACGCACCTGGACGCGGTCGGCCTGGGTGAACACGTCGGAGAAGCTGGTGATGTTACCGGCGCGCAACGCGGTGATGCGTTCCGGGTCGAGGTCGCGGCTGGTGGCGGAACGGGTGGAGGCGGCCGACTGGACCTCGTACTGCTCGTCGATCACCGGCGCGCGCCAGGTCTTGCTGTAGTCGGCGAACAGGGCGAATTGCGGGGTCACTGTCCAGAACGCCGACAGCCGAGGCGACCAGCCGGTGTAGGTCTTGTCGCCGTAATCGTGGCCCGCCACCGGGTCGGGGCTGTTGTAGAACGGTGCGTCGTTCTTCTCGCCGCGGTTGCGCACATGGTCGTAGCGCAGGGACGGGGTCAGGGTGAAATTCCCCAGGGTGATGGCGTCCTGGATGTAGAAGGCATTGTTGTCGACCTTGCCGTGGGGCATGAAGCCAGGCTGGTAGTGGCCGTAGTTGTACTTGGGCACTTCATAGGTCTTGCCCGGCATCCACATGTCCACTTCGCGAGTGTGCTTGCGGATCTGGATGCCATTGGTCAGCGCGTGTTCCAGCGGGCCGGTGCTGAAGCGGCTGGTGTTTTTCAGGGCCAGGATCTTGTCGTCATAGCCCACGGTGATCTTGCGGCCACCGGAGGCCGGCTGGAAGAAGGCGTTCGGCCCGCGTTCGTCGGTCTGGTCGGTGGTGGAATCGGAGTACTTGGCCTCGAAGTCGATCCATGGATTGTCCACGGGGGTGTACTGGTACTTGGCGATCCAGGTGGTGTCGATGGTATTGCGCTGGGCCAGGAAGCGGCGGGTGGCGCCGTCATAACCGTACTTGTTGATGTCGCTCTGGCTCGGTGGCGTCGGGTAGCTCTTGGCCGAGAAGGGCGCCCAGATGTCGCTGTTGGAGCGCATGTAGCTGAAGCCCAGGCGATGTTCGTCGGTCAGTTGCATGTTCAGCTTGAACAGCTCGCCTTCCATGTCCTGGGCGGTATTGGGCAGGCGCTTGGGGTTGATCGGGTAGGCGTTGCGCGGGTCGGGCTGGGCGCTGGCGATCTTCATGTCGTCGCCGTCGCGCTTGGTCCAGTAGGCCAGGGCATCGAAGCGGTGATCATCGGTACGGCCGTACACCGCGCCGGTGTAGGCCTGTTCATGGCTGTTGCTGCTGTAGCCGTACTTGACCATGGCGCCGGCGTTGCGACCTTCCTGCAGCAGGTCCGGGGCGTCCTTGGTCTCCATGTGCACGGTGCCGCCGAAACCACCGTTGCCGGTCTCGGGGGAGTGCGGGCCTTTTTCCACTTCGATGCGCTTGATCAGCTCCGGCTCGATGAACACCGAACCCTGCTGGTAGCGTTCGAAGCCGCTCTTGGTGGCGCCATCAACGCTCATCGGCACGTCTTCGGCATCCCCC
The DNA here is from genome assembly GCF_058796855.1 of Pseudomonas sp. GW823-FHT03E05. Taxonomy (NCBI): domain Bacteria; kingdom Pseudomonadati; phylum Pseudomonadota; class Gammaproteobacteria; order Pseudomonadales; family Pseudomonadaceae; genus Pseudomonas; species Pseudomonas sp. GW823-FHT03E05. The sequence continues at coordinate 423,881 of NZ_JBXAJB010000002.1, read as the reverse complement.
AGGCCCCAGATGTTGATGGTCTGGCCGCCGGGTTTGAGCGAGCCGCCCAGGCTCACGCCGGGCAGGGTGTCGATCAGGCTGACCACGTTGGTGGCCTGGTGGCGATCGATTTCCGCCTGGTTCAGGGTCGAGCGGCCGACACTCGAGGAATCCACCTCGGTGCCGTTGCCGATCACGCTCATGGCCCCCAGTTGCAGGGCCGAACCACTGCTCAGGTTGGTGTCGGCAGGGCGCACGATGTAGGTGTTGTCGACCTTCACCAGGTTGAACCGACCGTCCTGCAGCAAGGTGCGAATCGCCTCTTCCGGGCTGTAGTCACCCTGCAGGGCCGGCGCCTTGGCGTTGCGCAGCAGTTGCTCATCGAACAGCAGCTGGATCTTCGCCTGCTGGGCGATCTGGCTCAGGGACGCGGCCAGAGGCTGCGCCGGCAACTGGAAATGCAGCGGCCCGGCGTAGGCCTGCAGGCTGAATGCCAGGCAGGCGGCGAGCAGGGTAGGGCGGGTACGGACTAACGGAACAGGCAAGAGCGCGCGAAACATGACTTCCCCCAGAGCGGCTTAAAGGCCAAAAAAGCGCTGCGTACAGATCGCAGACGGGAGGAAGACGCGGCAGTGAAAAAAAACCTCATATGCGAATGCAAAATATTCTCATATGAGTGGATCAACGAGCCTCGAGCCTCAGCTGGCCGTCGGCCAGGGGGACGGCTTTTACCGGAATCAGCACGGGCAGTGCCTTGATCAGGGCGTCGGGGTCGTTGACATCGAGGTTGCCCGAGACCTTGTAGGCCCCCAGCGAACCCTCGGCCAGTTGCACCGGCTGGCGCCGATACAGGTTCAACTCATCCACCAGGCTGGCCAGGTCGCGGTTGCGAAAGGCCAGGTGCCCGCTGCGCCAGTCCGCGACCTCATCGCTGTCCAGGGTCTGCTGGCGCAGGGTGCCTTTGTGCAGGTCATAGGTGGCTTGCTGGCGGGCGCCGAGCAGGGTCAACTCCCCGGGCTTACCGTCCGGGCTGAAGGCCACCTGGCCGTGGGCGACGCTGACCACCAGCTGGCGCTGGCCACGACGCACGTCGAAGGCGGTGCCCACCACCCGCACTTTGGCCGCGCCGCTGTGCACCCACAGCGGGCGCTCCTTGTCGGCGGCCACTTCCAGGTACAACTGGCCCTGTTGCAGGTAGATATCACGCTGCTGGGCGCTGAAATCCACTTTCACCTGGGTGTTGGCGTTGACGTACAGGGTGCTGCCATCGGGCAGCTTGAAGGCGCGGGCGCCCTTTTCCTGGGCCGCCACCTGCTGGATGTAGGGCCCCTGGGGCGTGCCCAGGTTGACTGCCAGCACCGCACAGAGCACCGCCGCGGCCGCCGCCAGGGCCGGGCGCCAGGGGGCGGGCTTGCGCCGGGGCAGGGGAATGGGCCGGCTCAGTTGCTGCAATTGCGCAAGATCGACCCACAGTTCTTCGAACTCGGCATAGGCCCGGGCGTGGGCCGGCTCGCTGACCCAGGCATCGAAGGCCTTGCGCGTGGCGCGGTCCGGGTCGTTGCGGTTGCGGGCGAACCAGCTGGCGGCCTCGGCGTCGATCTGCTCGCTGTCGAGGTCGTTGTGGGTGCCGGAAAAGCGGGTCATTCAGGCTGCTCCTTGCCGTTTTCTCGTTGTAGGTGCTGCTTGCAGTGCAGCAGGGCAAAGGCGATGTGTTTTTCCACCATGCTCACGGAAATGCCCATGCGCTCGGCGATCTGCGTCTGGCTCAGCCCTTCGAAGCGGTGCAGCATAAGGGCTTCGCGGCGGCGCGGCGAGAGTTGGGCGAGGACTTCTTTCAACTGTTCCAGGCGTTGCAGGCGCTGGGCCGCGGGCAGGGGCTCGTGCTGCTCGTCGGCCAGGGGCTCGTTGTCCAGGCTTTGCTCGTGCTGCCCGTCCTGATGAGCACGGGAGCGTACCTGCTGGCGCCGCCAATGATCACGCAGCAGGTTGCGTGCCATCTGGAACAGGAAGGCCCGGGGCTGTTCGACCTGGGCCCGGTCACGGTAGTCGAGCCATTGGGTGAACACGTCCTGGGTCATGTCCGCCGCGTCGCTGGCGTTGTCCGTGCGTTTACGCAGGAAATGCAGGATGTCCGCATAGAACCCGCGAACAGAGTCCGCCGACGCAGAGTCGGGCTTGGAGCGAGACATGGATATCCTTCTTGACGACGCGGTGAGCACAAGGTCGCGAATGATATCGAGAATTATTGCTATTTGCCATCCAGGCCGATTGATGATCGACCAGCACCGCCTACGCGCCCGAAATACCCCTCCTCGCAGGAGCGGGCTTGCCCGCGAGGGTGCCCTTGCGAGCGATGCCAGGCCTGCGGCCTCTTCGCCGGCAAGCCGGCTCCTACAGTGCAGAGGCGGGGTCTGTAGGAGCTGGCTTGCCAGCGAAGCGGTTCAGATGACGAAGAAGCCGTGGGTGCCATCCCGGCCCAACTGCGCCACCAGGCCGAATTCCCAGTCCAGGTAGCCCTGCATGGCTTCTTTCGGGTTGTCGGTGCCTTCATAGGGGCGCCGGTAGCGGTCGATCCGGGGTGAAGCCAGTTGCTGGCGGCTTTCTTCCACGGGCAGGCCGGCTTCGATCCAGGCCGCGGTGCCACCGCTGAGGAGGAACACCGGACGCTGGGTCAGGGCCTGCAGCTGCGGCACCACGAAGCGCGCCAGCAGGCTGCTGCCGCAGGTCAGGACATAGCGCTCCGCCTGTGGCAACTGGGCCAGGGCTTCCTGCAACTGGCTGGGCAATGCCCACCAGGCGCCGGGGATGTGGCGCTGCACGTAGTTGGCGCTGGCGGTGAAGTCCAGTACCAGGGTGCCGGGCTCCTGGAGCCAGGTGGCGAGGGTGCGGGGGCTGATTTCTTCGGCCGGCGAGGTGTCCGGCAGTGGCGCCTGCCAGGGGCCGCGCACGCTGAAGTCGCTGTCGCGCAGGCCGTCCAGCACCGCCACCTGCCAGCCCATCTGGGCCAGCCAGGAAGCGCTCATGTTGGCGCGCACGCCGTCGTCGTCCACCAGGACCAGGCGCGCACCGCGCACGCTGGCGAAGTGGTCGGTTTCCTGCACCAGTTGCCCACCGGGGGTGGAGCGGGCGCCGGGCAGGTGGCCGGCGGCGAATTCCTCCGGGGTGCGCACATCGAACAGGTAGCTGGTGCGCTTGGGGTCGGCCTGCCAGCGCCGCCACTGGGCCAGGTCGATGCGTGCCACGTCGGCGCGGTCGGCCACGGCCCGAGCGGCGTCCTGGGCTGGGGCCCGCTGGGCCTCGTTGATGGCCTTGAAGCGCCGGCTCTGACCGTGTTCGAGCTTCTGCCCGGCCAGGGTCCAGCCGATGGTGCCATTGCGCAGTGCCGCCACCGGGTTGGGGATGCCGGCATTCACCAGGGACTGGGTGCCGATGATGCTGCGGGTGCGCCCGGCGCAATTGACCACCACCCGGGTGCGGGGATCGGGGGCCAGCTCACGCACCCGCAGCACTAGTTCGGCCCCGGGCACGCTGGTGCTGCCGGGGATGCTCATGGTCTGGTATTCGTCGAAGCGCCGGGCATCGAGCACCACCAGGTCGGCCTGCTGGTCGAGCAGTGCCTGAAGCTCCTCGGCGGCCAGGGACGGAGTGTGGCGCTCGGCTTCCACCAGTTCGCCAAAGGCCTTGCTCGGCACGTTGACGTCCTTGAACAGCTCGCCGCCGGCGCTGCGCCAACCCTCCAGGCCGCCTGCCAGCAGGGCGACATCGCTGTAGCCCAGTTGCCGCAGGCGCGTGGCGGCGCGCTGGGCCAGCCCTTCGCCCTGGTCGTAGAGGGTGATCGGGGTGTCGCGGCGGGGGATGCGCGCATACACCTCCAGCTCCAGTTTCGACAGCGCGATGTTGGCCGCGAACAGCGGGTGGGCCTCGGCGAAGGGCGCTTCTTCACGCACATCGATCAGTGCCAGCTCCTGGCGGTCGAGCAGGGCCTGGCGGATCTGTGCCGGGCTGCGGGTCGGGAAATCGGTCATTGCAGGGGCTCCTTCGACAAGTCCCAGAGGTTAGGCAGCAAATGGTTGGAGTAGCCGGAGACAAAGGGTTTTTCCTGGCCGTCCAGGTCGTACACGGCGCGCTGCACGGCACCGATATTGGCGCCATACACATGGATGCTGACGGATACCCGATCGGCATGGGCATTGCTCACCTGATGGATGTCGCCAATGCGTGGCGACACCGCTTCCACCTGGCCCGGCACCAGGCGCAGCGGCGCGCCGGCAGGCTGCAGGCGGCCGTCGGCCAGGCGTTCGAACCCCTGGCTGTCCTCGGCGCCGCGCAGCATGCCGATCAGGCCCCAGACCCGGTGGTCGTGGATCGGTGTGCGCTGCCCAGGGCCCCAGACGAAACTGACGATGGAGAAGCGCTGGCGCGAGTCGGCATGCAGCAGGAACTGCTGGTAGCGCTGCGGATCCGGCTGGGCGAAGGCCGCGGGTAGCCAGTCGTCCTGGCTCACCAGCTGGTGCAGCAGCGCGGCGCCCTGGTCCAGCACCCGGGCTTCATCGGGATGGCTGTCCAGCAGCTCGGCCAGAGCGGCGATAAAGTCCCGCAGGCGGGCGAAGTTGGCTGATTCGATGGCGACTGTCGTGGCGTTGTGGGGCATGGGCTCCCTCCGTGGACACAAGGCAAATGACGCGAACTACACGGGCGAGCTAAAAGGTATTATTCTTATCGAACATTTTTCCAGTCATTTATTATGCGAAAAAAGAATGAAGATAGATGATCTGAATGCGTTCGTGGCGGTAATCCGCTGCCAGACCATCAGCCAGGCGGCCGATGCCCTGCAGTTGACCCAGCCAGCCATTACCCGCCGGGTGCAGAATTTCGAGGAAGCCCTGGGGGTGGAATTGCTGGACCGCAACACCAAGCCGCTCAAGCCCACCAGCATGGGCTTGCGGGTCTATGGCCAGTGCCTGGAAGTGCTGCGCAGCATCGACGCGCTGAATGAACTGGTGGCCAATGACGGCGCCCCCAGTGGTGCCCTGCGCATCGGCGTGCCGCAGACCATCGGCGATGTGGTGCTGCTCGATGCCCTGAGCCAGTTGAAGGCGCTGTATCCGCAGTTGCAGACCTCGGTGGCCACGGGCTGGGGCAGCCACCTGTTGAGCAAGGTCGAGAACGGTGAGCTGGATGTGGTGGCGGCGCTGTTTCCCGCTGGCAAGGTCTTCCCCGAAGGGGTGGTGGGCCGTTCCCTGGGCAGCATGAACCTGGTGGTGGTGGCGGCCAAGGGCGAGGTGCGCAAGCGCTCGTGCAAACTGGCCGACTGTTACCAGCGCGGCTGGGTGCTGAACCCGGACGGCTGCGGCTTTCGTGCCGGCCTGCAACGGGCGCTGAGCGCACAGGGGCTGTCGTTGCAGATCAACCTGGAAACCTTCGGCACCGAGCTGCAACTGGGGTTGATCGCCAATGGCCTGGGCTATGGCCTGGTGCCGCTGCCGCTGCTGGAAAACAGCAGCCATCGGGACAAGCTGGAGATCGTCCCGGTCAGCGACTTCAAGCCGGTGATCGACCTGTGGCTGGTCCACCCGCGGTTCCTCGGCAACCTGCAAGAGCCGGTGAGCATGTTCGGCGAGATGGTCGCCGCCCGCGTCGGCAAGGCTGCGCCGTAGGAGCTGGCTTGCCAGCGAAGGCGCCCTCGAGGCCGGCGCAAACCTCAGGGGGCTGTTCGCCGGAAAGCCGGCTCCTTCGGATTGTTTTTGATTATTGATTTGCATGTCTTGGCAATCATTGAATGCAATTTTTGTATATTAAGTTAGAACCAAAACGAATTTCACGGACGTTTTTTATGTAGTTAGCATGGGGCTCGAACGCGCTGAAATAAGGATGTTGCGATGCCTGCGCCAGCCCCCCTCACCTCGTCCCGTCGCTGGGCCGAGCGCCCCGGATACCAGCTCCTGGGCAACCTGCTGCTGCGCCTGGTCAGCCCGTTGCTGCTTCTGCTGGTGTGGGAACTGGCCTCGCGCAGCGGGCTGTTGCCGGCGCGGATCATCGCCGCTCCCAGTACCATCGGCGGCACCCTGTGGCAGATGCTCGGCAGCGGCGAACTGGCCGGGCACCTGTGGGTGTCCCTCAAGCGCGCCCTCAGTGGCCTGACCATCGGCGTCAGCCTGGGCACGCTCCTGGCCCTGGTGGCCGGGTTGTCCCGGCGCGGCGAGCTCGCCATCGATTCCCCCATGCAGATGCTGCGCACCCTGCCGTTCCTGGCCATAGTGCCGCTGTTCATTCTCTGGTTTGGCGTGGGCGAGACGCCGAAGATCGCGCTGATCGCCCTGGGCACTACCTTTCCTATCTACCTCACGCTGTTTTCCGGCATTCGCAGCCTCGATCCCAAGCTGGTGGAGGCCGCGACCCTGCTGGGCCTCAAACGCTGGGAACTGATCGTCCACGTGATCCTGCCCGGGGCCCTGCCGGCGTTCTTCGTCGGCCTGCGCTATGCCTTCGGCATCAGTTGGCTGGGGCTGGTGGTGGTGGAGCAGATCAACGCCAGCGCCGGTATCGGCTACCTGGTCAACGACGCGCGGGACTTCATGCGCACCGACGTGATCGTCATCTGCCTCCTGGTCTACAGCGTGCTCGGCCTGGGCATCGACGGGCTGGTGCGCGGCCTCGAACGTTGCGCCCTGGCCTGGCGCCCGACCTTTATCAGGAACTGACCCATGACTTTGTCATTGCCCCAGCAGGGCCGCCTGCGCGCTGCCGTCGAATGCCGCCGGATCACCCGGCGCTTTGCCGGGCAGGCGGTGCTCGATGGCCTGGATCTGGACATCGCTCCCGGGGAGTTCGTGGCCCTCCTGGGCAGCAGCGGTTCGGGCAAGACCACCTTGCTGCGAACCCTGGCCGGGCTGGAACCCATCGACCAGGGCCAGTTGCAGGTGCCTTCGGCCATGGCCGCGGTGTTCCAGGAGCCACGGTTGATGCCCTGGAAGCGCGTGTGGCGCAACGTTGCCCTGGGCGTGCGCGGTGCCGGGGCCCGGGAGCGGGCCGAGGCAGCGCTGGAGGAGGTCGGGCTGGCCCACCGGCTCAATGCCTGGCCAGGCACCTTGTCCGGCGGCGAGGCCCAGCGAGTGGCGTTGGCCCGGGCCCTGGTACGCGAGCCGCACCTGTTGCTGCTGGATGAGCCCTTCGCCGCTCTGGACGCCCTGACCCGGATCCGCATGCACCAACTGATCATCCGCCTGTGGCGGGTGTACACCCCGGCGGTGCTGCTGGTGACCCACGATGTCGACGAGGCGCTGCTGCTGGCCGATCGGGTGCTGGTGCTGGCCAACGGGCAAATCGCCGAGCAATTGCCAATCCGCCTGCCGCGTCCGCGTCAGGCCTCCACCCCTGGGTTCCAGGCACTGCGCGCGCGGTTGCTGCAACTGCTGGGTGTGGAAACCGAGGCCGAGCCGGCCGTCGACATCTCCCTTCCCTTGAGCAGGACTGCCAGCCGATGAGCCTTTCCAGCGTGCAACCGTCTCCGTCCGTGTCCCGTCCCGTCCCTGATCCAGACTCCAGCGAGTTCGCCGACCTGCTGCAGCAACTGAGTGAAGAATTCGCCGCCACCGCAGCGCACTACGACCGTCACAGCGAATTTCCCCACGCCAACCTGCAACGCCTGCACCAGCATGGCCTGCTGGCCCTGACCGTGCCCCGGGCCCTGGGCGGCAGCGAGGCGAGCCTGGCCCAGGCGCGACGAGTGATAGGCGCCGTGGCCCGGGGCGAGCCTTCCACCGCGCTGGTGCTGGTGATGCAGTACCTGCAGCACACGCGCCTGCAACAGAACACGGCCTGGCCGCTGCACCTGCGCCAGCGCGTGGCCCGGGAGGCGGTGCAAGAGGGTGCCCTGATCAACGCCCTGCGGGTCGAGCCGGACCTGGGTACCCCGGCCCGGGGAGGTTTGCCGGCGACCCTGGCACGACGGGTCGAGGGCGGCTGGCTGCTCAGCGGGCGCAAGATCTACTCCACCGGCATTCCCGGGCTGACCTGGCTTGCGGTCTGGGCCCGCAGCGACGAGGCCGAGCCGCAAGTGGGTACCTGGCTGGTCCACCGTGACAGCCCCGGGATCAGCGTCGAGGAAACCTGGGATCACCTGGGCATGCGCGCCACCGGCAGCCACGACGTGATCTTCGATGAGGTGTTCGTGCCCGAGGAACAGGCGGTGGATATCCAGCCGGCTCACGTGCCCCGGCCTTCCGAGCTGGACAGCAAGGGCGTGCTCTGGCTGGCGGTGCTGCTCTCGGCCATCTACGACGGCGTGGCCCGGGCCGCCCGCGACTGGCTGTTGGGCTGGCTGGCCCAGCGTGCCCCGGCCAACCTTGGCGCACCGCTGTCGAGCCTGCCGCGCTTTCAGGAACTGATCGGGCGCATCGACGCCTTGCTGCTCAACAACCGGGTGCTGCTCGATGCCGCCGCCGAAGGGCGGATCGCCCCGGGGGAGGCGACCCAGATCAAATACCTGGTGACCAGCAACGCCATCAGCGCCGTGGAGCTGGGCATCGAAGCCATCGGCAACCCCGGGCTGGCCCGGGGCAACCCCATCGAGCGGCATTACCGCGATGTGCTGTGCAGCCGCATTCATACCCCGCAGAACGACGCGATTCTCGGTGCCGTGGGGCGCGCCGCCTTTGCCTTGCCCAGCCGCGGAGCCCAGGCGTGACGCGCATCGCCAGCCAGCTCGACGAGCACTTCAACCAGCAGTTGCGCCAGTGGCTGCCGGGGGTGGAAGTATTGAGCCTGCCTCGGGGCCTGCCGTGTGGCTTGCCCGCCGATATCGAAGTGCTGCTGGCCGCGCCCCACGCCGATTTTCGCAACGCGCCAGTGCCGCCGGCGGGCTGGCCGTTTGGCCTGCGCTTCGTGCAACTGGTGACTTCGGGCCTGGATTATTTTCCTCGCTGGCTGTTCCAGGACCTGCCGGTGGCCAGTGCCCGAGGCAGCACCGCCGAAAGCATTGCCGAGTTTGCCCTGGCGGCGATCTTCGCCGCCGCCAAGCAACTGCCCCAGGTGTGGATCGAGCGTGCCGAACACTGGCAGCAACGGCCGCTGGCCTCGGTGGCCGGCAGCACCCTGGGGCTGTTCGGCTTTGGCAGCATCGCCCGGGAGCTGGCGCCCAAGGCCCAGGCCCTGGGCATGCAGGTACTGGCCCTGCGGCGTTCGGCGCAGCCGTTCGAGGTGCCCGGGGTGGAGGCGGTGGCCGACCTGCAGGAGCTGTTTGCCCGCGCCGATCACCTGCTGCTGGCGGTGCCGTTGACCGAGCAGACCCGGGGCATCATTGATGCCGATGTACTGGCAGCGGCCAAGCCAGGGTTGCACCTGATCAATATCGCTCGCGGTGCGCTGATCGATCAGCCGGCGCTGTTGCAGGCCCTGGACACCGGGCGTATCGCCCTGGCCAGCCTGGACGTGGCCGACCCCGAGCCGTTGCCCGCGGGGCATCCTTTCTATCGCCACCCGGGTATTCGCCTGTCGCCCCACACCTCGGCCAATTCGCCCCGGGTCTACCTGAATATCGCGCGCCTGCTGGGGCGCAATCTCCAGCGCTGGGGCGATGGTTTACCCCTGGAAAACCCGGTGGAGATCCAGCGTGGCTACTAACGCGCGGTTCCAGCCCTGGCCGGCAGCGCTTCGTGTAGCCGCTGCCGCAGGCAGCGCACGGCCCGAAGGGACGCCGGGGTTCTCAAGGCCGCTGAAGGTTCGGCGGGCGGTCGCCAAGCAAGGCCCAGCGGGCCTTTTCGACAATTTCAAGGAGAGCGGATATGACCGCACATTTTCGCCCCGCGGTGTATGACTTGCCCCGCGATGGCCATACGGTTTTTCGCTGGGAGCATCCGCCCCAGCAGGCCACCGTCGAGCTGGAGCGCCTGCAGCGCAAGCAGAGCCTGGCCGCGGCGTTCCGGGTGTTCGCCCGGCTGGGGTTCGACATGGGCGGCGCCGGGCATATCACGGTGCGTGACCCGGGGCGCCCGGACCATTTCTGGGTCAACCCGGTGGGGGTGTATTTCGGCCATGTACGGGTCCGCGACCTGTTGCTGGTCAACCCCGAAGGGGCAGTGATCGAAGGCGAGGGCGCGTTGAACCTGGCGGCGTTCGCCATCCATGCGGCGCTGCATGAAGCCCATCCCGAGGTGGTCGCCGCGGCCCATGCCCATTCACTGTACGGCAAGGCCTGGTCGAGCCTGGGGCGCTTGCTCGATCCGCTGACCCAGGACGCCTGCGCTTTCTATGAAAGGCACGGGCTGTTCGACAACTTTTCCGGGGTGGTGCTGGAGGCCAGCGAGGGCGCGCGGATCGCCGCCGCACTGGCGGGGCGCAAGGCGCTGATCCTGCAGAACCACGGCCTGCTCACCGTGGGTGAAACCGTCGAGGCGGCGGTGTGGCGCTTCATCGCCATGGACAACGCCGCCCAGACTCAACTGCTGGCGGAAGCTGCCGGCACCCCGCGGCCCATTCCCCATGAGGTGGCGCGCCACACCGCACGCCAGGTCGGCACCGAGTTTGGCGGCTGGTTCAGTTTCCAGCCTTACCGCGAGCGGATCGTGCGCGAAGAACCGGACTTTCTCGATTAAGGACCATTGCCCATGCAGCGTCGTCATTTTCTCCAACTCTCGGCCCTGGCCGGTCTGGCCGCCGCCTTGCCGCGCCTGGGCCTGGGAGCCTCCGTGGACCTGTCCGGGGTCACCCTGAACGTCGCCACCTACAAGGGGGCGGCGCCGAGCTTCTTTGCCGAGGCGGGCATCGAGCCGCCGCCCTACAAGGTCAAGTACGCTGAGTTCACCGGCGGCAACCTGAGCTTCGAGGCCCTGGTCAGCGGCACCCTGGACATCTCGCCGATGAGCGAGATCCCGCCGATCTTCGGGATCAAGAACCACGCCCCGGTGAAGCTGATCGCGGTGCTCACCGGCGACGTCAACAACCAGGCCTTCATCGTGCCCAAGGGCTCTGCAGTGCAGTCGGTGGCCGAGCTCAAGGGCAAGCGCATCGGTTATATCCGCTCCACCAGTTCCCATTACTTTCTGCTCAAGGCGCTGAAGGAGCAGGGCCTGGGCTTTGCCGATATCGTGCCCATGGCGTTGACTGCGCAGGACGGTTTCGCCGCGTTCCAGAACGGTGCCCTGGATGCCTGGGTCAGCTTCGGCTACTTCATCCAGCTGGCGGAACTGCGGGCCGGGGCCCGGGTATTGAAGACCGGCCAGGGCTACCTGTCCGGCAACTACGTGATCGCCGCCAACCAGCAGAGCATCGCCGACCCGGCCAAGCACGCGGCGATCACCGACTACATCCTGCGCGAGTACCGCTCCTGGCAGTGGATTGCCAGCCACCCCGAGGAATGGGCGACCAGGAGCGCGCAGATTCTCGGCATGCCCCGGGAAGTGTTCCTTGCCCAGTACCGGGCCCAGAGCGGCCCGCGCCTGCTGCAACCGGTGGACGACGCAGCGGTGAAATCCCAGCAGGACGTGGCCGACCTGTTCTTCGAGGCCGGCGTACTGCCCCAGCAACTGGATGTATCCGGCCTGTGGGACCGCAGCTTCCACTGGACCTGAGCCTGTAGCCGCCGGCTTGCCGGCGAAAGGGCGATGACGCCTTCGCTGGCCAGCCAGCTCCTACGGAACACCCGACACCCCATGTAGGAGCCGGCTTGCCGGCGAAGAGGCCCTCAAGCCTTGCGCTGGCCAGGATGACGCTTTCGCTGGCCAGCCAGCTCCTACGGAACACCTGACGCCCCATGTAGGAGCCGGCTTGCCGGCGAAGAGGCCCTCAAGCCTTGCACTGGCCAGGATGACGCTTTCGCTGGCAAGCCAGCTCTTGCGATCCGGGGGGAAATTCTTTCATTGGCCAGGAGGCCGCATGTTTACCCGAACCTTGCTGTGCCTGGCGCTGGCCAGCCCCTGGGCCTTGGCCGACAACCCCGCCCAAGCCCTGCACCAGCGCCTGATCGTGCTCGACAGCCACCTCGATACCCCCATGCAACTGGCCCGCCCCGGTTGGGACATCACCCAGCGCCATCGCTACCAGGACGACCTGTCCCAGGTCGATCTGCCACGGATGAAAGAGGGCGGCCTGGACGGCGGTTTCTGGGCCATTTTCACCCCCCAGGGGCCGCTCACCGCCGAAGGCCGGACCCTGGCCAGCGAACATGGGCTGGCGGTGCTGGCGCGGATCCGCGACCTGCTGGGCGCCCACCCCGATGGTTTCGCCCTGGCCCTGACGGCTGGCGATGTACCGGCCATCGTCGCCCGTGGCCAGCGTGTGGTTTTCATCAGCATGGAAAACGCCCAGCCCCTGGCCGCCGATCCGGCACGCTTGCACACCTATTACCGCCAGGGCCTGCGCATGCTCGGCCTGGTGCACTCGGCCAACAACGATTTCGCCGACTCGGCCACCGCCCTGCCGCAGTGGCGCGGCCTGAGCCCGGCGGGCCGGGAGCTGGTGGCCGAGGCCAATCGCCTGGGGATATTGCTGGATGTCTCCCATGCCTCGGACCAGGTGTTCGACCAGGTCCTGGCGCTGTCGAGGGCGCCGATCATTGCCTCCCATTCCAGCAGCCGTGCAATCACCGCCCATCCACGCAACCTGGATGACCGGCGCCTGCGGCAACTGGCGGCCAGGGGCGGTGTGGTGCAGGTCAACAGCTTTCCCAGCGACCTGATCAACCTTGCGCCCAATCCCGAGCGGGACAAGGCCCTGGGGCCGTTGTACCGCGAGTTCCGCCTGGCGGCGAGCATGAGCCCGGAACAGGTGGCGGACCTGGCCGAACGCATTCGCCAGGTCGAAGCCCGCTACCCGCAGCCCAGGGCCAGCCTGGACGATTACCTGCGCCACCTGCTGCACATCCTGGAAGTGGTCGGCCCGGATCATGTGGGCATCGGCGCCGACTGGGACGGCGGTGGCGGGGTACAGGGGCTCGAAGATGTCGCGCAACTGCCACGGATTACCCAGCGCCTGTTGGCGGCGGGCTACAGCGAAGCGGACCTGGCGAAGATCTGGGGCGGCAACTTGTTGCGCGTTCTCGACGCCGCCCAGGCCGTAGGAGCCGGCTTGCCGGCGAAGGGGCGCTGATGCCGGCGCGAGCCGTGGGGCTTCTTCGCTGGCAAGCCGGTTCCTGGCGGGGCGAGTATGGCCAGGCACGGCCAGGCGCAGGGCTATGCGCGGAGCGCAGAATCTTTTGGCTTGAATATGAAACAAAGTAATATTTGCATATGCTTAAAATGTATTTCTCTTATTAAATAAGCGCCCCTAGGATGGCTTCACATAGACCCAAGTGACTGCATAAGTCGCCGATCTATAACCGAACGCACTATCCATCCGCAGCAGGGAGCGCTTGCATGCCACTGACCAGAAGACAATTGATCGCCCGTATTGCCGCTGTCGGCGGGGTCCAGGCGGCGAGTGCGGTCATGGGCCTGTTCGGCGCCAGCGCAACGGCCGAAGCGTTCGAGGAAAACTACGCGGCGCTGCCCACGGCGGCGCTGGGCAAGGGCGCCAGCGTGGTGGTGATCGGCGCCGGGATCGGTGGCCTGGTCAGCGCCTACGAGTTGAGCAAGGCCGGGTTCAAGGTGACCTTGCTGGAAGCCCGGGACCGGGTCGGCGGGCGCAACTGGACGGTGCGTGGTGGCGATCGGGTGGAGTACAGCGACGGCAGCACCCAGGTCGCGCAATTCGGGGAGGGGTTCTACCTCAATGCCGGGGCCGGCCGCCTGCCCAGCCACCATCAGTTGATGCTCGGCTACTGCCGCGAGCTGGGGGTGGAGCTGGAGGTGCTGGTCAATACCAGCCGCAACGCCCTGGTGCGTCCGGACCTTGACCAGCCGGCGTTGCAGATCCGCCAGGCGGTCAATGACAGCCGCGGGCATTTTTCCGAGCTGCTGGCCAAGGCCGTCAATCGCCATGCCCTGGATCAGGAGCTGACACCAGCCGATCGCAGCAACCTGCTGAGTTTCCTGAAAACCTGGGGTGATCTTTCCGACAAGCTGGAGTACCTGGGTTCGGCCCGCTCCGGCTACAAGGTCTGGCCCGGCGCCGGCGACCAGTTGGCGCAGAAGAATGATCCGCTGCCGTTGCAGACCCTGCTCAACCCGGCGCTGACCACGGCGTTGATGATCGACGAATACCCGGAGTTCTCGCCCACCATGTTCCAGCCGGTGGGGGGCATGGACCGCATTCCCCAGGCCTTTGCCCGGCGCCTGAAAGGCCAGTTGCGGCTGCACAGCGAGGTGCGTTCCATCAGCAACCAGGCCGACAGCGCCGAAGTGGTCTACCTGGACCGGCGCACCGGCCGCACCCACAACCTCAAGGCCGACTACGTGATCAGCAGCCTGCCCCTGCCGCTGCTGGCCAAGGTGCAGAACAACTTCAGCGCCCCGGTGCGCCAGGCCATCGGCGCGGTGCAGTTCGGCTACGCCAACAAGGTGGCCTGGCAGTCGCGGCGCTTCTGGGAAAGCCAGTACCAGATCTACGGCGGGCTGTCGTTCATCAACCAGGAAGCCTCCGGGCTGTGGTACCCCAGCGGCGGTTTCAACCAGGCCGAAGGGGTGCTGGTGGCGGCCTACAACAACGGCGAAACCGCCCGACGGTTCGGGGAGAAAACCCTGGCCCAGCAGATCGAGATTTCCCGTCAGGCGGTGGAGCTCCTGCACCCCGGGCACAGCCAGGAACTGCGCAATCCGCTGGTGATTGCCTGGAGCAAGATCCCCTACAACTTCGGCCCCTGGATCAGCCATGAAGTGGCCGAGCCGGACTACGGCCTGCTCAACCAGCCCCAGGGCCGGGTCTACCTCACCAGCGACGGCCTGGCCCACAGCGGCGTGGGCATCTGGCAGGAAGCCGCCGCCGGCGCGGCGCGGCGGGTGGTGCGGCAACTTTTCCAACGGGCGCAAGGCTCGTCGCTACAGCAAACGGCCTGAAAAAGCCGAGCACTCACACAACAGCGGTAACCCATGCCGGGTAGCGGACCTCCGAGGCTGGCACACACAACCTTGGGAGCGTCTTTGCATGTCTTTGAAAAACACCGTCGTAGGGCTGGGGCTGTTGTTCGCCGCCAGCAGCAGTTGGGCCGCGGGAATCCAGCGCGTGCCGTCCAGCTACCCCAATTCGCCGATCCTGCAATCGGTGACCCTGCCCGCCAACAGCGAGGTGACCTACCTCTCCGGGCTGCTGCCGGACCCGGTGGATCCCAAGGCGTCCAAGGAGCAGATCCACGCCGAGGGCAACACCGAGGCCCAGGCCCGGGTGGTGCTGCGCAAGGTGGAGACGATCCTCGCCAGCCAGGGCCTGACCCTGGGGGACGTGGTGCAACTGCGCATCTACCTGGTAGGGGACCCGGCCCTGGGCGGCAAGCTGGATTTCGACGGCCTGCAAGTGGCCTTCCGCGAGTTCTTCGGCACCCAGAAGCAGCCGCTTAAGCCCGCCCGGACCACGGTGCAAGTGGCGGGGCTGGTGCTGCCCGGCGCCTTGATCGAAGTCGAAACCGTTGCCGCCCGAGCGCGCTGAGCCGCCTGTCAAAGGATCTGAAGTCATGAGTATTTCCTTGCATAAAATCCTCTTCGGCGCGGCCCCCCTGAGCCTTGGCCTGCTGGGCCTGGCGCTGCCCGCCGAACTGCTGGCGGCCGACGAAACCCTGGGCACGGTGGTGGTCACCGGGGTGCGCGGCAGCCAGCAACGCACGGTGACCGACAGCCCGGCGCCGATCGATGTGATCGACAGCGAGCAGTTGCGCAGCATCGGCCAGAACGGCTTGAAAGAAATGCTCGGGCGCCTGCTGCCGTCGTTCAACGTACCGACCATCAACGGCGGCGGCACGGCGTTCCTGGTGCGCGGGGTGAGCATGCGCGGCCTGGGCGGCGACCAGGTGCTGGTGCTGATCAATGGCAAGCGCCGGCACAACTCGGCGCTGATCAACAACGGCGCACGGGTCGGCAACGCCTCGGTGCCGGTGGACCTGGACCTGATTCCCACCGCCGCCATCGAGCGCATCGAAGTGCTGCGCGACGGCGCGGCGGCGCAGTACGGCTCCGACGCCATCGCCGGGGTGATCAACATCATCCTCAAGCGCAATGCCGAAGGCCTGACCTCCGACACCACCCTGGGCCAGTACTACGACGGCGACGGCACCACCGGCCACGAAGCCTTCAACTGGGGCAACAAACTGGGAGAGAACGGCGGCTTCATCAACCTGTCCTGGGACGCCAAGCTGCAGGAACCCTACGAGCGCTCCAGTGCCGCCAGCGGCCAGCTGTACTTCAAGCAGGCCGACGGCTCGCCGGACCCCCGGGAAAGCAATCGCCAGGGCTGGGGCACCGAGTACGGCCTGGGCCGCGACCGCACCACCAGCCTGGCCTACAACGCCGAGCTGCCTCTGGAGGACGACCTCAAGCTGTACTCGTTCTCGACCCTGAGCTACCGCAATAGCAACAAGGACCTGGGGCACCGCAAGCCCACCGACATCACCAGCCTGGCGGGCATTCCCAATGCGCCTTACCCCAACGGCGGCCAGGCGCGGCGGGAAATCCACGAGACCGATTTCCAGGTCGCCGGTGGTGCCAAGGGCCTGCTCGGTGGCTGGGACTGGGACCTGTCGAGCACCTACGGCAAGGATCGCGGCGTGCTCGACACGGCCAACAACCTGAACATTTCCAATGGCCCCTACAGCCAGCACGACTTCCACCTGGGCAACCTGGTGTTCGACCAGTGGACCAACAACCTGGACTTCTCCCGGGCCCTGGACATCGGCTGGAGCAGCCCGCTGGAAACCTCCTTCGGCGTGGAATACCGCTGGGAGAAATATGCGCTGGAGGAGGGCGAGCCCAACTCCTACAACCAGGGCAGCTATGTCCCTAACACCGGGCCTTTCGCCGGTGTGGTGCCGGACCCGGGGTTGTTCTCGGTCAACGGCACGACCCCGGAAGATGCCTACAGCCTCAAGCGCCACAGTGAGGCGGCCTATATCGACCTGGGCCTGAACATCACCCCCAACTGGTACGTCGGTGCGGCGGCGCGCTACGAGAAGTACAACCTAGGGGTAGGCGACACCACCAGCGGCAAGCTCACCACCCGTTACGAGTTCCTCCCCGGGTACGCGGTGCGGGCTGCGGTGAGCAACGGTTTCCGTGCACCGTCCCTGGCCCAGAGCGTCTTTTCCACCACCAGCACGGTCACCGAATTCGGCGCCGGTGGCACCACCACCTCGGTGCGTACCAAGCAGATGCGCCCCAACTCGCCGGAAGCGGTGGCCCTGGGCGCCAAGGACCTGGAGCCGGAAACCTCGCGCAACTACAGCCTGGGGTTCACCGCCGAGCCCACCGATCGGCTGCGCCTGACGGCCGACTTCTACCTGATCGACATCGACAAGCGCATTCTCCAGACCGGCATCCTCAAGGGCCCGGCGGTGTCGCAGATCCTGGTGGAGAACGGCCTCTCGCCGAACCTCGCCGGGCAGTACTACACCAACGCTGCCGACACCCGGACCAAGGGCGTGGACCTGGTGGCGGACTACCGCCAGTCCTTCGGCGAGTACGGCACGGCGAAATGGAGCGTCGCCTACAACCACAACAAGACCACCATCCGCGACCTGGCGGACACCCCGGCGGCCCTGTCGCGCCTGGGGGCGGGGTATGTGCTGTTCGACCGCCAGCAGCAGATCGACCTGACTAAATCCACGCCCAAGGACAAGTGGATCCTCTCCGGCAACTACAAGGTCGGCGACTGGACCACCAACCTGCAGTTGACCCGCTTTGGCGAGTACACCGAAGGCTCGAACATCCCGAGCAACGATCGCACCTACAGCGCCAAGTGGATCACCGACCTGGACGTGGCCTACGACGTGACCCAGAACCTCACCGTGGCCGTGGGCGCCAACAACCTGTTCGACGTGTACCCGGACAAGATCGGCCTCAAGGCCTGGGCGGGAACCTATGAATACGGAATGTTCTCGCCCTATGGCCTGGGCGGCGGCTACTACTACAGCCGCGTCAGCCTGGCGTTCTGAGCATGACCACGATCACTCTCGCAGGAGCTGGCTTGCCAGCGAAGGCGGCGGCATGACCGGCGCAGGGTTCAAGGGCCATTCGCCAGCAAGCTGGCTCCTACAC